>CAWHNT010000047.1:270000-960000 GCA_963830775.1 uncultured Alphaproteobacteria bacterium
AAGGTGACGCCCAGGATGGCCACCGTCTTCCCCGCGACGCTGCCGCCGCAGGCCTCCACGATCTTGCGCACCATGCGCCGCTTGCGGCCCTCGTTCACCGCGACCACGGTCTCGACGATGCGCAGGGGCGCATCGTGGTGCTCGCCCGTGCGCAGGAGAGCCAGCGTGTCCTTGGGGAAGCAGGAGCCACCATAACCGGGGCCGGCATGCAGGAACTTGCCGCCGATCCGGCCGTCCATTCCCATGCCGCGCGCCACCTGCTGCACGTCGGCACCCACCTGCTCGCACAAGTCGGCCAGCTCGTTGATGAAGGTGATCTTGGTCGCGAGGAAGCTGTTGGTGGCGTACTTGATCAGCTCGGCAGTCTCCAGGCTCGTGAACAGGATCGGGGTCTGGATCAGGTTCAGCGGGCGATAGGCGCGGGAGAGCACGTCGCGGGCGAAGTCGGTCTCGGCGCCGCACACGACGCGGTCGGGGTGGAGGAAGTCCTCGATCGCGGAGCCTTCGCGCAGGAACTCGGGGTTGGAGGCGACGTCGATCTCGAGGTCCGGGCGCTGGTTGCGGAACAGGCGCTCCAGCTTGCGGCCGGTGCCGACGGGGACGGTGGATTTGGTGACGACCAGCGTCCGCTGCTTCAGGTGGGACGCGATCTCCTCGGCGGCGGCGAAGACATAGGTGAGGTCGGCGTGGCCGTCGCCGCGGCGGGTGGGTGTGCCGACGGCGATGAAGACGGCTTCGGCGTCGCTCACGGCCTCGGCCAGGCTCGTCGTGAAGGAGAGCCTGCCGCCGGCATGGTGGCGCTCGACCAGGGCCTCGAGGCCGGGCTCGTAGATCGGGATCCGGCCCTCGCGGAGCATGGCGATCTTGCTCTCGTCCTTGTCGACGCAGACCACGTCGAGCCCGAACTCGGCAAAGCAGGCGCCGGAGACGAGCCCGACATAGCCCGTGCCGATCATCGCGATTCGCATGGACGAGAACTCCTCAGAACGCAGGTCGGGTAAAGGCGGCCCCTAGCGGCCGGGCGAGCGTACCGAGGGTCATGCTATCGCTCTCGCATTAGGTGGAAAAGGGAGGCGCTCGGCAAGGCGCAGCGCCGCGCACCTCACCCCGCATACCGCTTCAGCATCTCCTGCATCCCCGCCTGCAGCTCGGGCCTGGCCATGGCCATGGCCACGATCGCCTCCAGATACCCCAGCTTGTCGCCGCAGTCGAAGCGCCGGCCCTCGAACCTGAGCCCATGGAACGGCGTCGTCCCGATCAGCTCCGCCATGGCGTCGGTGAGCTGGATCTCGCCCCCGGCCCCCACCCGCTGCTCCGAGAGGTGCCGCATCACTTCTGGCAGCAGGATGTAGCGCCCGATCACCGCCAGGCGCGAGGGTGCGTCCGCCGGCTTCGGCTTCTCCACCAGCCCCCTGACCTCGACCAGCCGCCCGTCCACCGCACCCGGCGTGATCACCCCGTAGCGGCCGGTGTGCTCCTCCGGCACCTCCATCACCGCCACGATGTTGCCGCCCGTGCGCTCGTGCGCCTCGATCATCTGCTTCAGGCACGGCACCGGCCCGTGGATCAGGTCGTCGACCAGGCAGACCGCGAACGGCTCATCGCCCACCAGGTGGCGCGCACACCAGACCGCGTGCCCCAGGCCCTTGGGCTCCTGCTGCCGGGTGTAGACCACGCTGCCCGCCTGCGGCACGGCCCCGGTCAGCGCTTCCAGCTCGGCCGTCTTCCCCTTGCGCGCCAGGGTCTCGAACAGCTCCGGCGCCCGGTCGAAATGGTCCTCCATGATCGTCTTGCCGCGGCCCGAGACGAAGATGAACTCCTCGATCCCCGCCGCCGCCGCCTCCTCCAGCGCGTACTGGATCACCGGCCGGTCCACCACCGGCAGCATCTCCTTCGGCAGCACCTTCGTCGCCGGCAGCATCCGCGTCCCCAGACCCGCCACCGGGAACACAACCTTCCGTACCTTGGTCATCGGTTCCTTCCGCACGGCAGCAGACTGCGCCTGGAGTGCTCTGGCTCCTTTTGCGATGCGGGCGGCGATCTTGCAACTACGGCGGCCGTCACTGCTCAGCCGGCGCGGCCGCGGCGGAGCAGCAGGTCCTTGGCCTGGTTGAGCTGGCTCGCAAGCCAGGTGGTGCCGCCATGGTCGGGGTGCAGCCGGGCCATCAGGCGGCGATGCGCGGCCTTGATCTCGTCCGGCGTGGCGCCGGCAGCCAGGCCCAGGATCTGCAGGGCCGTGGCCTCGTCCATGGCGGTCGGCGCCTGCGGTGCGGAGCTGGCGGTGCGGCCGGAGCGCCAGGAGGGCTCCCGGCGGTCGAGATAGGCCTCGAGCAGGTCCACCGAGGGCGGATCGTCGCGCCTGGCCTCCTCCAGCAGCTCGAGCAGGGCGGGCAGGCCCAGCCGGGACAGCGATTTGCCGCGATGGATGCCGGTGCGCACACTGCCCTCGATCCGGCCGGTGCGGCGATCAAGCTGCATCGCCAGCATCGTGGTCTCGACGGCGGCCTGGTCGCCGTCGGTCTCGCCGGGCTCGCCGATCGGGTCGGCGCCGCGGCGGGAGAGGACCAGGGCGCGGACCGCCATGACCGTGGCGGCGATGGTGATGAAGGCGAGCCCGAAGCGTCCGGTGAAGATGAGGCCGGTGCTGGCGAGCACGCTGAAGACAGCGAGGAAGGTGCGGGCCGCGGTGGCGAGGTCGCCCGGCCTTGCGGTGATGAACCAGCGCAGGCCTGCGTAGAGCAGAACCAGGACGAGCGCCCCGCCGCCGATCCAGGCCAGCATGGCCCGCCTAGCCGACCTGGCCCGCGATCAGCCGGACGAGGCCCCCATCCCGCCGGCCCAGATCCTGGAGTGCGCGCACGCCGCCGGCGGCATAGGCCGCGACCGCGCGCAGAAGCTCGCGCAGCTGGGCCGGGGAGCTGGCATCGAACCGGCAGCAGGCGCCGCCCGTGAGCTTCGCGATCTGCTGGAAGGCGCTGGCCGCCGCGGGGTCGCTGCCCTCATGGAAGAGGAAGGCACGCACGCCGCGCAAGGCCAGCTCGCCCGCGAGGTGGCCCAGCTCGTCGACACTCTCCTCCATGGCGTCGCCGACGAAGACCAGCGCGTGGATACGCTCCTTCTGGGTCTCGTTGCGGGCATGGCGCAGCACGCGGCCGATCTGGGTCCGGCCAGCGACGCAGCGCACGGACTGCATCAGCCGCACGAGCTCGGCGGGCTTGCCGACCCAACGGCTGGCCCGGCACTCGCCGAAACCGCGATAGTAGACGAGCTGCACGTCGAGCCCGCCCAGCCGCTCCGCCTCCATGAACATGGAGGCCTGCACGTCGCAGGCCTGGTCCCAGGTCCGCTCGCGCGAGGCCGTGGCGTCGAGGGCGAAGATCAGACGGCCGCGCGAAGCACCGGCATCGGCACGCGCCGGCATGCGCCGGAGCTCGTCGACGAAGGCGGCGATGTCGGCGCGCCCCTGCTCGGTCAGGTCCTTGTTCGGCATGAGGGTTATGTTGGGTGCGAGGTGGGCCGAACCAACTCCGCACACCCGAGATCGGAAGGCGGAGCAGCCTGGCCTCAGCCTGTCAGGTGACTTGGCCGAAATCGAGATGCTCGATGTCGCGACGGGCGTGGAGCACACGGAGGATCCGAACAGCTTCCGCCCGCACCTCGTAGAAGATCACAGTCGCGGTACAGGAAGCTACGCAGGCCTCCGAAGTTCCGGCCGGGCACGGCTCGATCAACGGAGTGGCCGTATCACATCATTTGGTACGGAGCTGCTCAACAAAGCGGAAGGCGATGTCGGCGCTGCTGCTCTCGTAGGCTATGTACCAGAAAATAGAGCAAGATCATCTTCTCCTTCCCTGCATCTTCGCTTTCTCAATTCCTTGGCCAAGCGCTCGGCGACCTGCTCATCCGTCCGCTCACCGCCACGTGCATAGCGGCCGGAGCTCACGACCTCCCCCGAACTCTTCCAATCGCTGCGCTCTCTGAGACGTTCATCGTTACCCGCCGCTTGCCCTGCAGCCTGTCCGAGAGGATCCCACGATAACGGCAAATGCGCGCCGGATGCTACCCAAGGCATGCCGTGGGGCGACGGTATGCCCGCCGCCCCACGCTCGAAGTCCTACTCTGCCGCCTTCATCATCGGCGAGTCGCCGCGCATGCCGCTGAGCACCTCCTCGGCGCTCGCCTTGTGGTTCTTCACCGAGCTGGTCCACTGGCCCCAGACGGTGGGGTCGATCTTGTCGCCGTTCCGGCCGAGATTCTGCAGCCGGCGCTGGTCCTCCTCGGTCAGCACCTGCTTCGGCAGGGGCTGGAGATGGCGGACGTCGTCGGCCGTCAGGCCCAGCATCTGGCCGACACGGCTGCCATAGTCGTCGTGGACCAGGAAGAAGTGCCAGAGCATCCGCTCCTGCACGTCGCGCTCGCACTGGCCCAGGAGCGTGCCCATGTTGAGGACGAGGTCGTCGCGCTCCCAGTCCATCATGGTGCAGAAGCGACCACGCGCCTGGACGTAGTCGTTGCGGCGCTCGAGCACGCTGCGGGTCAGCCGCCCGCGGATTTCGGGCGCGTTGTTCGGCTGCTCGTAGGGCGCCTCGCGCAGGCCGTTGTGGATCGAGGGCTCGAAGTTCACGTGCGGGTTCTGGCCCGGTGCCAAGTCCCGGGCGAAGGACATCTGCCCGCCGGAGAGGTTCGTGGCCACCGCGGCGTTCTTGGCCTGGTTGACCGGGAGCTGCAGGTAGTTGGTGCCGACCCGGTGGCGCTGGGTATCGGAGTAGGAGAAGGTCCGCCCTACCAGCATCTTGTCGTCGGAGAAGTCGAGCCCATCCACGAGCACACCGGTACCCATGGCGATCTGCTCGTTCTCGTTGAAGAAGTCATCGACGTTGCGGTTCAGCGTCATCACGCCGACATGCCGCAGCGGGAAGTCCTTCTCCGGCCAGATCTTGGTGTCGTCCAGCGGATCCCAGTCCAGCTCGGGGTGGTCATGGTCCTCCATGACCTGGACGTACATGTCCCACTGCGGGTACTCGCCGCGGTCAATGGCCTCGTAGAGGTCCTTGGAGGCGGAACCCAGTTCCAGGCCCTGCACCTTGGCGGCTTCATCGGCGGTCAGGCTGGCCAGACCACAGCGCGGGTGGAAGTGGTACTTGACGAGGACGGTCTGACCTTCCGCGTTCACCATCTTGTAGGTGTTGACGCCGAAGCCCTCCATGTGCCGATAGTTGGCCGGGATCCCACGCGGGCTGAACAGGTGCGTCAGCATGTGCATGGATTCGGGCGTCTGGCTCATGAAGTCGAAGATGCGGTTCGGCTCCTGCCGGAAGGTGATCGGGTCCGGCTTCAAGGAGTGGATCACATCCGGGAACTTGATCGCGTCGCGGATGAAGAAGACCGCCAGATTGTTGCCGACAAGGTCCCAGTTGCCGTCCTCGGTGTAGAACTTGACCGCGAAGCCGCGCGGGTCGCGGGCGACCTCGGAGGAGTCGCGGCCGCCGATCACGGTCGAGAAGCGGATGGCGAGCGGGGTCTTCTTGCCGGCCTGCTGGAACAGCTTGGCGCGGGTGTACCTGGAGGCCGGCTCGTCGCCGATCTTGCCGGTGGCCTCGAACTCGCCATAGCAGACGAAGCCGCGCGCATGCACGACCCGCTCGGGAATGCGCTCGCGGTCGAAATGGGTGATCTTCTCCAGGAAGTGATAGTTCTCGAGCGTCGCCGGCCCGCGGCTGCCGACCGTGCGCTGCGACTGGTTGTTGACGATCGGATGGCCCTGCCGGTTGGTCAGGACGCGTTCGGCATTCGGGTCGCCCGAGGCGGGCTTGACGGGTTCGTTGGCCAAGGCTCTCTCCCTTGAGGGCTGACGGTAGCGCCCGGTTCGGCACATGCTCTCCGCCGAGCCCCGCGGCCGGGCTATCCAACGAATGTCCGTTCGACAGCGCTCATCCGTAAGGGCAGCACCGGGCGGTAGCTGGTTTTCACGATCGAAGGCGAATGATTCGAATGATATCACCGCCATGCGGCTTGTCGACCGCGGAGGCCAGCCTGCTCAGGCTGCGGCACTGGCCGAGCTTGAGGCGCCCAGTGCGGGCATGCGCACGACATAGGCGTGCTTGCCGGTGGCGGTGAGCGGGATGTCGTCGACGAACTGGTAGTCGATCCGGCAGTTGGGGCCCATGACGAGGCGAATCTTGTCGCTCGCGGCCTCCAGCCGGGGCAGGACCTGCTCGGGGCGGATGCCGCCCTCCAGGATGATCTTGACCGTGAGCCGGTCGGCCTCCTCCTGGACCACCTGGAAGCGGCGGATGAAGCCGTCATTGGTGATCCGGCCGATGAAGGCGGTGAAGAACATCGGGTCCACGCTGTCGCCGCGCGCGTTGACCAGGCGGTCCATTACCCTGCCGTAGACGGCCTTCAGGAGCGGGAAGGGGCGGCCGCAAGGGCAGGGTTTGGAGGTGGGCGCGGCGCGGTCGCCGACCCGGTAGCGGATCAGCGGCATCGCGTAGTTTTGCAACGGCGTGATGGCGAGCTCGCCCTCTTCCCCGTCGGCCACGGCCCGGCCCTCCTGGTCGACCACCTCCACTTCATGCGAGTTCATGGAGACGTGCAGGCCGCCACGCTCGGGGCACTGGCAGGCGACGTCGCCGGTCTCGCGGCCGCCATAGATGTTGATCGCCGGGGCGCCGAAGGCCTTCTCCACCGCCTCCACGATGTGCGGGTAGATGGTGCCGCCGCCCAGGAACACGGCCTTGGGCCGGTGCACCTTGAGCCCCTGGCGGTTGATCGCCTGGGCGATGACGTCGATGCCGTCGCGATAGGACCAGATCAGGTCCGGGCGGAAGCGGTTGATGTGGGCGATGATCGCCTGCACCCGCTCCTCCGGCAGGAAGAAGCACTGCTCGGAGCGGCGGTTGTAGAGCCAGTTCTTGAGCCTCGAGCCCAGGCCCTCGCGGCCCTTGAGGAGGTCGTGCTCGGCCCCCAGATCTTGAGCTCGCGGTCGCCCGGCTGTTTGCCGAACCACTCGAAGTGGAAGAGCTTGGTGGCGACGTTCACGTCCCAGTAAACATTGTCCTGCAGGAACTGGGCCGGCTGCCCGGTGGAGCCGCCGGTGGCATTGCGGTAGGAGCGGCGGCCCTCGGGCAGGCTGCGGGAGGTGAGGCGGTCGAACTGGTCGCGGATGATGTCGCGGGTGAGGAAGGGGATGTCCTGGAAGCGGGCGAGGTCGACCACGCCGTTGCGCACGGCACCGGCCTCACTCAGCACCTGGCGGTAGTACTCGGTGGTGCTCCAGGCATGGCCCAGGAGTGCGGTCAAGCGCTCCTCGTGCAGGCGCTGGATCGCCGCCGCGTCGAACTGCATGCCCCGTAACAGGGCCAATTCGCGTGCCGCGGTGGGGCTGCTCGCCCGAAGGCCCATGCGCAGCACGGGCCGACGCCAGTTCGGCAAGCTGTGGGCTCCTTCGATTTTGATTGCCGCCACGGACGCGGCACATGGCCGACGCCGCGCTGCGTCGAGGGATGAGGTCGCAAGAGAGGACAGCTGGGAAAGGCTAAGGCGGGCTCGCTATGGGCCGCATGCCGTTCTGCCGCGCCCTACGGACCCGACGGCGGAGAGCACGAAAGGCAAGGATGCCGAGTATCTGGCACTGACGAAGCTGGCTTGAGATCGTCTTGCCTCGCATGGAAGAGACTCTTCTGGGCAACCCGTTACAAACATTCAACACAGGAGCACGTGCGAGCTGCTGAACCGATAGCGCCGCGCCGGCCGATCAGTCGGGTCCGGGCCCGGGCGCCACGATAACAAGCAGACGCATCAGTCCGCCGATCATTCCAACGAGAGTCCCTCGCTCGGGTTCCTCAACCCGCGCCCATGCCCACCACCTCCTCCCGCATCGCGTCGTGCGCCGCGATCGCCGCGATGTTCAGCATGTCCGAAACGGTAGCGTTCATCGGCACGATCTGGATCGGCTTGGCGACGCCCACCAGCAGGGGGCCGATCACCGTGCCGCCGCCCAGCTGCTGGAGGAGGCCGCTGGAGATGTGGGCGCTGTGCAGGGCCGGCATGATGAGGACGTTGGCAGGCCCGGAGAGGCGGCAGAACGGGTAGAGGCGCATCAGCTCGGGGTCGAGGGCTACATCGGCCGACATCTCGCCGTCATACTCGAAGTCGACCTCGCGGCGATCGAGCTCCATCACCACGTCGCGGATTCGGGCAGCCTTCGAGATCGGCGGATTGCCGAAGGTGGCGAACGACAGGAGGGCCACCCTTGGAGTGAAGCCCATCGCGCGGGCCATGGAAGCCGTCTGGATCGCGATGTCGGCAAGCTCGTTGGTGTCGGGCAGCTCGTGGACCGTGGTGTCGGCGATGAAGACGGTGCGGCCGCGGGCCATCATCACGGTGAGGCCGAAGACGCGCTGGCCCTCCTTGGGGTCGACGACCTTGAGCACGTCCTCCAGCACGTCGCGGTAGTTGCGGGTGAGGCCGGTGATCATGGCGTCCGCGTGGCCGTTGGCGACCATGCAGGCGCCGAACACGTTGCGGTCGAGGTTCACGAGGCGCTGGCAGTCGCGGAACAGCATCCCGTTGCGCTGCTGGCGGGCGTAGAGGAAATCGGCGTAGCGGCGGTTGTGCTCGGAGAGCCGGGCGTTGTGGATCTCGATCCCGTCGGGGCGGGCGAGGCCCATGGTCTGCATCGCCTGCAGCACCCGCTCCTCGCGTCCGATCAGGACCGGGGTACCCATGCCGGAGTTGCGCCAGGCCAGGGCCGCCGAGATGGACTTCTCCTCCTCGCCCTCGGCGAAGACGACCCGCTTGGGATGGCTCTGCACCCGCTCCATGATGAGCTGCATGCGGCTGGCCGTGGGGTCGAGGCGCGAGCGCAGCTCCTGGCGGTACTTCTCGATGCTGACGATGGGCTTGCGCGCGACGCCGGTCTCGATCGCAGCCTTGGCGACGGCGGCGGGCACGGCCGTGATCAGGCGCGGATCGAACGGGGTCGGGATCAGGTAATCGGGGCCATAGCGCAGCTTGCGGCCGCGATAGGCGGCCACGACCTCGTCCGGGACCTCCTCGCGCGCCAGCGCCGCGATCGCGTAGGCCGCGGCGATCTTCATGGCGTCGTTGATGGTGGAGGCCCGGACGTCCAGCGCCCCGCGGAAGATGTAGGGGAAGCCCAGGACATTGTTGACCTGGTTCGGGTAGTCGCTGCGCCCGGTGGCGATCAGGGCGTCGGCGCGGATCGTACGGACCTCCTCGGGTGTCACCTCGGGATCGGGGTTGGCCATGGCGAAGATGATCGGCTTGTCCGCCATCGAGCGGATCATGTCGGGGGTGAAGGCGCCCCTGGCGGAGAGGCCCAGGACGGCGTCGGCGCCGCGGAAGGCGTCGGCGAGCGTGCGGGCGTCGGTGTCGACCGCGTGCGCGGACTTCCACTGGTTCATGCCGCGCTCGCGGCCCTGGTAGATGACGCCCTGGGTGTCGCAGACGGTGACGTTGTCGTGCGGCATGCCCATGGCCTTGATCAGCTCGGCACAGGCGACGCCGGCGGCCCCCGCCCCGTTGATGATCAGCCGGCACTGGTGCAGCCTGCGCCCGGTGATCTCGATCGCATTGATGAGGCCGGCGGCGGCGATGATGGCGGTGCCGTGCTGGTCGTCGTGGAAGACCGGGATGTCGAGCAGCTCGCGCAGGCGCTGCTCGATGATGAAGCACTCCGGCGCCTTGATGTCCTCGAGGTTGATGCCGCCGAAGGTGGGCCCGAGAAGGCGCACGCAGTCGACGAACTCGTCGACGTCGCGGGTGTCGACCTCGAGGTCGATCGAGTCGATGTCGGCGAAGCGCTTGAAGAGGACGGCCTTGCCTTCCATCACGGGCTTGGAGGCGAGGGCACCGAGGTCACCCAGGCCCAGGACCGCGGTGCCGTTCGAGATCACGGCCACGAGGTTGCCCTTGGCGGTGTAGTCGTAGGCGGCAGCCGGGTCGCGCTTGATGGCGAGGCACGGCACGGCCACGCCAGGCGAGTAGGCGAGCGAGAGGTCGCGGGCGGTGGCGAGCGGCTTGGTCGGCGTGATCTCGAGCTTGCCGGGCCGGCCGCGGGCATGCAGCTCCAGCGCCTCCTCCGCCGTGACCTTCTGCTCCTCGCCGGCGCGCAGCTTGAAGCCGGCGCCTTCCTCCAGCCCGTTCATCGTTCGATCCCGCCTCCCTGCCGCTCCCCGAGCGCGGCCGGTCGGGTCGTTTTAGGGCGCTCTCCGGATGCGGCAAGCGGAAGGGGCACCTTGGCGTCACCTTGTGACATGCCCACCTGTTACGGGTAACAAACCCGGAGTTGGATCCGAACGATGAACATGGTGCGGACCGGTCTGCTGCTGGCAGCGCTGACCGGCCTGTTCCTGGCCGCGGGCTACCTGCTCGGCGGCAGCGGCGGGGCGACGATCGCGTTCCTGATCGCCCTGGCGATGAACTTCTTCGCCTGGTGGAGCTCGGACACGATGGTCCTGCGCATGCACGGTGCGCAGCCCGTGACCCCGGCCAGCGCCCCCGACCTCTACGCGCTGGTGCAGCAGCTGGCTGCCAATGCCGGCCTGCCCACGCCCGCCATCTACCTCATCCACAGCGACCAGCCGAACGCGTTCGCGACCGGGCGCAGCCCCGAGCGCAGTGCCGTCGCCGTCACGACCGGCATTCTCCGGGCTCTCGACCGCGAGGAGCTGGCCGGGGTGATCGCGCACGAGCTGGCCCACATCCGCAACCGCGACACCCTGACGATGACGATGGCGGCCACGATCGCCGGTGCGATCGGCTTCCTCGCGAACTTCGGCTTCTTCTTCGCCGGCTCGTCGGACAACCGGCAGAACCCGCTGGGTCCGATCGGCGCCATCCTGGTCATGATCCTGGCGCCGCTCGCGGCCATGCTGGTCCAGCTCGCCATCTCGCGCACGCGCGAGTACTCGGCCGACCGGCTGGGGGCCGAGATCTGCGGCCACCCGCGCTGGCTCGCCCGGGCCCTCGCCAAGATCGAGCAGCTGGCCGCGGGCCGCGTGATGCCGAGTGCGGAGGCCAACCCGGCCAGCGCGCACCTCTTCATCGTCAACCCGCTGCGCATGGGCGGCGTGGACGGCCTGTTCCGCACCCACCCCGCGACCGAGAGGCGGATCGAAGCGCTGCTGGAGCTGGAAGGCAGCCGGCCGGCAGCGGTCCGGCGGGGTGGTCCGTGGGGGCGGTCGAGTCCTTGGGGTTAAGTTCCGCTTAAGCGTTCCCGCCGTAACCTCCGCTCGTCAGCTTCCATGCGAGCGACGATGAGTGAGCACCACCCCGAGACGCCGGCGCAGAGGAACTGCCGGCCGGCTTTCAGGCGGGAGCGCCCAGGCCCAGGCGGGTGCGGAGAGCGATGACATCGACGCCGCCGGCCTGGAGCTTGCTCTCGGCCTGGCTGCGGACGGCGGCGCAGAAGGCCCGCAGGAAGCGGTCGTGGCCGCAGCTTGCGTCCATCTTGGTGTAGACCAGCTCGTGCTCCAGGGGCAGCCACGTCTCGAGAGGGGCGAGGTTGTGCTGGACCTGGACCTCGAGATGGTCGAGGGCGCGGGCGAATCGCGCCTCGGGCGTGTGGCCGGCTTCGAACTCGTGCCAGAGGGCATGCAGCTCGACGCCCGTCGGGTCAGGCAGCATGGCCCTGATCCGCTCGATCGCGGCCTGCTCGGCCCGGCCTTCCCCTCCTTGCGCGCACCGGTCTCGAAGTAGGGGACATCGCCCGCTTCGGCCTCGACCAGGTCGTGAGCGAGGACGAGCTTCAAGGTCCGCGCGAGGTCGACCGGGTGCTCGAGATGGGGGCTCATCAGGAGCGCCATGAGCGCCATCTGGAACGTGTGCTCGGCCACGCTCTCCTGCCGGCCGTCGGAGAGCCAGGAATGGCGCAGCTCGCGCTTCAGCCTCTCGGCGAAGGCCAGGAAGTCGAGGATCAGGGCGATCTCGGTCACGGCGGTCGGGGTCCCGGCCCCACCGGTCAGTCCCGCTGGCGCGGCTGAGGGATCAGTGCCACGGCGGGGCAGCCGGCGTGGGTGCAGCTCTCCACGCAGTCCTTCAGCCGTCGGTCCGCATTGCCTCGGAACCGCCCACCTGCCACCGGGAAGGTCGCGATCAGCCGGTCCAGATCGGCGAAGTCGATCCGGCCGTTGCGGTCGAGGTCGCAGCTCTTGGGCTTCTTGACGAGGCCACCCTTGTATTTCTCCTTGGCGCGTCCGCCCACCAGCTCGAGCGCCCCCTTGTCGAACTGCGCCTGCTGTGGACGGGCCACGCCGCGCTGGTCGACATTGATCCCGGCATTGCCGCCGGTCTCGATGGCCGGGCTCCCGGGCAGCGGCGGAATGGAGCGCGTGAAGCCGCCATAATAGCCCAGAGTACCGAGCTGGGCGTCGGTGTCCTCGACGTCGCCGAAACCAGAGATCTGGCAGCTCTTGTCGTCGGCGAGGTTCTCGCTTGCCGACTCCGGCAGGTTGAAGCCGCCACAGTTCGAAGGCTCGTTCTCGGCGAGGATCACGTTCTCCAGCTCCACCTCTGGGTCGCCGAAGAGGAAGATCCCTCCCCCGTCGTTAGTGGCGCGGTTGCGGGCAATCGTGACATGCGTCATCGACACGCCGTTCAGGCTCGAGGAACCCACGCCACCCCCGTCCTGCGCCAGGTTGCCCTCGATCGTGGTGTTCGTGACCACGTGATCGCCAACGCCCAGCCAGGCCCCGCCGCCGATACCGCCAAGAGCGGGAGAACTCCGCACCCCAACTGCCTGCGAGGTTATGGCCGATCCAGCTCTGGTCCACATCCGCACCGGCGCTGGCATAAACCCCAGCGCCCCTGGGCGCGCCCGGTCCCGTCGCGGCATTGCCATAGACGATCACCTCGTCAAGGCGAGGGCGATCGCCGCTCGTGAAGGAGGGCAGGGCGATGCCTCCACCCAGTATCTCCGCCGAGTTGGTGATGATGATGCTGCGCTCGATCAGAACGCCTCGCTCCGAGGCTCCGGCATCCAGGCCACCGCCGTCGAAGCCATCCGAGACGTTCAGGCTCACGATGGATGACCGGAGCTCCAGCGGGCCGGCCTCGATGCCGATCCCGCTCGCGGCACTCAGACCAGCGCCGTCGCCGAAGGCTTGGTTTCGGGTCACGATGATCCGTCTGGCGGTAACGGCACTGGCAAAGCGCAGGCCGCCGCCATCATCGTCCAGAAGTCGCCGCCGGTGATGGTCAGGTCCTCTAGGATGAGGGTGCGCGGGTTGGCGGCTGTGGTCACCTGGTCGAGGACCCGGTCGATGCCGTTCGCGTCGATGATCGAGAGGTAGGCGTTCACGGCCCTGATCGTCAGGTTCCGCGTGATGTCGAGGTCGCCGGTCGCCAAGTCATCCTCGCCAACACCGGGGATGGAAAGCTCGTGCACACCGGCGGCGAGGTTGATCACGTCGGATCCCGCCAGCGCGTTCGTCTCCTGCACGGCGGCGCGCAGCGTGCAGGTGCCGCGCGGTGGCACAGACGCCGTTGCCCGGTGCCGCGTCCACCCTATCGGTCAGATCGTTGACGTTGAAGGTTGCGGCCTGGGCCGAAACCTGACCCAGCACGATGCCGGCCACCAACGGAGCCGTGAGGCGCATGATTTCCTCCCCTATCCACGCCTTTGTCGTCGTTCCGGCGCCCAACTCACGTCGCGTCGCCGGAGCGTTCGGTCGTTTTCACAGGGGCAACATATAGTAGGCCAATGCAAGTGTGTGGATTAAAACTAGCGGGTGTCAATCACGTGCGCATCATCCATCTGCGGGCGACACCCGTTAACATCCCGCTCGTGGCGCCGATGTGGTGGACGGGTGGGCTCTACCCGGGCACCTCGAAGATCGCCATCGAGATTGAGACCGATCAGGGGCTGGTGGGCCTTGGCGAGGCGCCCTCGACCGAGGTGCTGCGGACCGTCGAGGCCATGGGCGAGCGGCTCGTGGGCCGGGACCCACTCGTTATTGCGGCCTGCGAGGCCCTGTGCGTGCCGCCGTGGCAGATCGTGCAGAACACCGACGATGCCTCGGCGGTGGCGATCCGCTGCTCGAGAATCCGCACGGTGCGGCTCCTGCGCGAGGCGCTTGGGCCGGAAGCGATGCTGCGGCTCAACTCCAACATGCAGTGGTCGCTGCCGACGGCACCGCCGGATCCTGCGCGAGATCAGCCCTACGACGTCCGCAACGACGAGGACCCGGTTGCAAGCTTCGAGGAGATGCAGGCCCTGCGCCGGCACTCGGGGATCCCGTTCTCTTCGCACATCCCGGACCTCAGGCGCGCCGTGGCTCTGGGCGTCCCCGACTTCCTCGTCACCAACTTCGCCATGCTAGGCGGCATCGGGCGTGCCGTACGCTTCATCGGCGCCTGCGAGGCGATGGGGGTGGGCTTCTGGTGCTACTCGGGCGATGCCGGCATCTGCACCGCGCCGTATCTCCATGTCTCGGCCGCCATGCCCTGGATCACCGAGCCCAGCCAGTCGCTCTTCCGCTGGCAGGCGGGCGATGTGATCGAGGGCGGGCCGTTCTGGCAGAAGGACAATGTCGTGCCGGTGCCGGAAGGACCGGGACTCGGCGTGATGCTCGATCGGGAGGCGCTGGCCCGCTGGCACGAGCATTTCGTCGAGCACGGACCGCTGGACCACTTCCACGATCCCGACCGGCCCGGCCGTTATCGCCGGCTGCCCTTGGCCTGAGAGCCCTTCGGGCCGCTGCACCAGCCTCGCCCGTCATACCCGCCCGTGGGGCATGACGATCGTCAACGGCACTCAGCGCGCCTTGATCTTCACGTACGAGCCCGGGGCATCCTCGATCACCGGCAGCTTGCCGTCGCCGGGCTTGCGGGCCGGGACCTTGGGGCCGCTGTAGGGGACGTTCCAGGCCGACCAGTCGGGCCACCACGAGCCGGGATGCTGGGTGGCACCCTCGAGGAAGGCATCGGGCGTGGCCGGCAGCTCGTCGTTGGTCCAGAAGCCGTACTTGTTGGCGCCCGGCGGGTTGACCACGCCCGCGATGTGACCCGAGCCCGCGAGCACGAACCGCTTCGGGCCCTGGTAGACCTGCGTGGCGGCGTAGGTGCTGGTCCAGGGTGCGATGTGGTCCTCGCGGGTGCTGACCCAGTAGACCGGGACCTTGATCTTGCGCAGGTCGATCGGCACGCCGGCGAGTGTTACCGCATTCGGCTCGATCAGCTTGTTCTCGTGGTAGCACTTGCGCAGGTAGAAGCTGTGCATGGTGGCCGGCATGCGCGTGTTGTCGGAGTTCCAGTAGAGAAGATCGAACGGGAATGGCTCCTTCCCGAGCAGGTAGTTGTTGATGACGAACGACCAGATCAGGTCGTTGGCGCGGAGCAGGTTGAAGGTGCTCGCCATCTCGGCCCCCTCGAGATAGCCTCGCTTCGTCATCTGCTCCTCGAGGCTCCTGAGCTGCTCCTCGTCCATGAAGATGCCAAGCTCGCCCGGGTCGCTGAAATCGACCAGGGTGGTGAAGAAGGTGCAGGCCTTGATCCGGTTGTCACGCTTGGTCGCCATGTAGGCCAGCGTGGAGGCCATCAGCGTCCCGCCCAGGCAGTAGCCGATGCCGGTGATCTCCTTCTCGCCCGTCGCCTCTTCGATCGCGTCCAGCGCCGCCAGCGGCCCTTCCAGCATGTAGTCTTCGAAGGATTTGTGCGCGAGCTGCTTGTCCGGGTTGACCCAGGACAGGACGAAGGTCGTGAAGCCCTGGTCCGTGCAGAACTTGATGAAGCTGTTCTTTGGCTGCAGATCCAGAATGTAGAACTTGTTGATCCATGGCGGCACGATCATCAGTGGCCGCTTGTAGACCTGCTCGGTCGTGGGTTCATACTGCAGGAGCTGCATAAGCTCGTTCTGGTAAACCACCTTGCCCGGCGTAGTGGCGATGTTCCGGCCAAGCTCGAAGGCGTCGGTGTCCGTCATCTTGATCTTGAGGCGGCCTTTGCCGGCCTCGAGATCCTCCAGCATGTTCTTGAGGCCGCGGAGCAGGTTCTCGCCCCGGGTCTCGACCGTGGCGCGCAGCACCTCGGGGTTCGTCATCACGAAGTTGGAGGGGGCCAGCGCATCGACGAACTGGCGGGTGTAGAACTCGACCTTCTGCTGCTGCCTGTCGGGCACGCCGCCATTGTCGCTGGCGGCCTTCAGCATGAAGCGGGCGCTGAGCAGGTAGGACTGCTTGATGAAGTCGAAGAGGGGGTTCTCGTTCCAGGCCGGGTCCTTGAAGCGGCGGTCGGCCCGGTCCGGTGCGATCACCGGCTCGACCTCCTGGCCCATCATGCGCTGCGCCGTGCCCTGCCACAGCCGCATATAGTCGTGCCAGAGCTCGAACTGGTGATTGAAGAGATCGCCCGGTTGGCTGACCCAGCGCTGCAGCAGCTCCAGGAACGTGTTGCCGAGCTGGCGCCCGTCCATCCCGGGCCCGCCATTGCCGTTCGCGAGCTCGTGGTGGCGCGCCAGGAAATCCTCAACCAGGCTCCGGCTCTTCCCGGCGATCTCGCCCAGGATCTTCATCACCTGCTCGGCCTGCTCGGCCGAGGCCGCCATCGCCGGTTGTTGCTCGGCCATGCTCATACCCCTATCATCCCCAGCGGGACGCCCGCCGGCCCTCGCATCGGGCACCGTTCACGTGATTGGCCCCGTGGCCGGCGCTGCCGCCGGTCACGTTCTTTGCTTCCTCAGATCGTCGGACCGTCTGTAAGATCACGCTTCTAGACAACAGGTCCGCAACCGCCAACGCCCGGCCACCTGCACGCATGCCGCAGCAGCTCTGCAACTTTCCCGGCTCGACCGGGTTCCGGCGGACACGAGGTCGCGCGCCGGCGGCGGCCGCTCTCCTCTTCCTGCTCGCGACGGCCTGCAGGCAGGCCCCGGCGCCGACGCAACCCGCCTCCGCCGATGTGTCCGGCGCGCCATACCCTACGCTCGACACGGTGCCTCCGCGCCCGCAGCTCGGCTACAGCCTGGAGCAGCGCCGTGCGATCGAGGGCCAGCTGGCCGGCGACCGCGAGCACGCCGCCTACATGGAGGCGGTCCTCGACTACGAGACCGGCCGCACCAGCACCCCACCGCCGCCGCCTCCGGCCTCGAGCCGGGCCGAGACCAAGCCGAAGGCACCCTCGGCGGCCAAGGAGCGCGTGCGCGGGCCCGGCGACAGTCCCGAGGTCGAGGAATTCGTCGCGGACGCGCTCGAGCGCGATCGCGACGACGGCGAGCTCAAGGACTTCATCCGCAAGCTGGAGCGGCCGGTCCCCGGGCGCAGGGAAGGGGACAGCATGGCTGCTGCCCTGGGCCTGGCTGCCGAGCCGGCCGCCGGTACCTCGGGCAGCCCGTCGGGGAGCTCGGGCCTGCAACGGTTCGGCGGCTTCCTGGGCGGCCTCCTGGGCACGGCGGCACCTGCCGACCCGCAGCCTGCCGGGGGGACCGTGGTCGGGCATGTCGCCTTCGCGCCGGCGTCGCAGAGCCTGCCCGCCGGGGCGGACGACGAGCTGGCGCGGGCGCTGGCCAAGGCCCGCGACGCCGCGGCGAGCTTGCGGATCACGGGCGGCGGCAGCCTCGCGGAAGCCCGTACGCGGGCCGTGGCCGAGGCGCTGACGAGGCTCGGCGCGGCACCAGGGCAGCTCGATGTCGCACCCGGCGGGGAGGGTGAGGACGTGCGCCTGACCCTGACGCCTCGTCGCGGCGCCTGAGCCGAGGGTGCCCGACCATACCGGGCTGTGCTAGACAGCGTCGGCCACTGCCGGTGCTGGGCCGGCGCATCAGGGTCCGGGCATGTCCGATCTGGAATTTCACCGCATCAGGCGTCTGCCGCCTTATGTTTTCGCCGAGGTCAACCGGCTGAAGGCGCAGGCCCGAGCTGCCGGCCGCGACATCATCGATCTCGGCATGGGCAACCCCGACCTGCCCACGCCGCCGCACATTGTGGACAAGCTCGTGGAGACGGTGCGGGACGGCAAGACGCACCGCTACTCCGCCTCACGTGGCATCCCGGGCCTGCGTCGCGCCTGGTCCGGCTACTATGCAAGGCGCTTCGGCGTCCGCGTCGACCCCGAGACCCAGGTCTGCGTCACGCTGGGCTCGAAGGAGGGGCTGGCCAACCTGGCGCAGGCGATCACCGCCCCGGGCGACACGATCCTGACGCCCAACCCGAGCTACCCGATCCACCCTTACGGCTTCATCATCGCCGGGGCCGCCATCCGCCACGTGCCCTTCGGGCCGGGCATCGACCTGATGCGCGAGCTGGCGCATGCCGCCGAGCACTCGGTGCCTGCTCCCACGGCCGTGGTGCTGAACTTCCCTTCCAACCCCACCGCATTGGTGTGCGACCTCGACTTCTACCGCGAGGTGGTGGCCTGGGCCCGTCGGCAGGAGATCTATCTCCTGTCCGACATCGCCTATGCCGAGCTCTATTTCGACGCACCTCCGCCCTCGATCCTCGAGGTGCCGGGTGCTTTCGACGTGGCGGTGGAGTTCGGCTCCCTCTCCAAGACCTATTCCATGCCTGGCTGGCGGATCGGCTTCGCCGCCGGCAACGAGCGCCTGATCGGGGCGCTCACCCGGATCAAGTCCTACCTCGACTACGGTGCCTTCACGCCCATCCAGGTGGCGGCGACCACCGCCCTCAACGGCCCGCAGGACTGCGTCGACGAGGTCCGCCGGATCTATCGCGAGCGGCGTGACGTGCTGGTGGATGGGCTGGCCAAGGCAGGCTGGGCAGTGCCACGGCCTGCCGCCACCATGTTCTGCTGGGCCCCCATTCCGGAACCTTTGCGCGCCAAGGGCTCTCTGGCGTTCTCCAAGCTGCTCCTGGAGGAGGCCGACGTGGCCGTGAGCCCCGGCATCGGCTTTGGCGAGTATGGCGACGGGTTCGTCCGCATGGCCGTGGTGGAGAACAAGCACCGCCTCCGCCAGGCCGTGCGCAGCATCAGGCTGTTCATGCAGCGCCATGGTGCGGTGGAACTCGGCACCGCGCCGCGAGCTGGCGGTGGCCTGAGGCGCATGGCCTCGCAGCTGCGGATCGGCTTGGCCGGCCTCGGCACCGTAGGCGGCGGGGTGCTGGCCCTGCTCCGGGCCAACCCCGACCTGCTCGAGGCCCGTACCGGCACGCAGCTCGAGGTCGTGGCGGTTTCCGCACGCGACCCGGCAAAACGGCGTGATCTCGACCTGGCAGGCCTGCGCTGGCACGCCGACCCGCGCAGCCTGGCAGAGGATCCCGAGGTCGATCTCGTCTGCGAGCTGATCGGCGGCGAGGCGGGGCCGGCCCTCGATCTGGCCCGCGCCACGCTGCGCCGGGGCCGGGGCTTGGTCACAGCCAACAAGGCGATGCTGGCGCTGCATGGCGGCGAACTGGCGGCCCTGGCCGAGGCCGGCGGGGCACCGCTCGCCTTCGAGGCCGCGGTCGCGGGCGGCATCCCGATCGTCAAAGCCCTGCGGGAAGGGCTAGCCGGTAACCGGATCCTGCGCGTCTATGGGATCCTCAACGGCACCTGCAACTACATCCTCACCCAGATGCGCGAGACCGGCCGTGACTTCGCGGCCGTCCTCGCCGAGGCGCAAGGGCTGGGCTATGCCGAGGCCGACCCGGGCGTGGACGTCGACGGCATCGACGCCGCGCACAAGCTGGCCATCCTGGCCTCGCTCGCCTTCGGCGGACGGCCCCGCTTCGACGCCATCCACATCGAAGGCATCCGCCATGTCGGGGCCATGGACATCGCGTTCGCGGACGAGCTCGGCTACCGGATCAAGCTCCTGGGTGTGGCCCGGATGACGCCGCACGGGCTGGAACAGCGGCTGCACCCCTGCATGGTGCCGGTCGACTCGCCGATCGGCCAGGTCGAGGGTGTCTTCAACGGGGTCGTGGTCGAGGGCGATCGGGTCGGCACGGTGATGTTCGAGGGCCGCGGGGCAGGGGCCGGGCCCACCGCCTCGGCGGTGGTGGCCGACATCATGGACCTTGCCCGCGGCCTGCGGCTGCCGCCTTTCGGCGTCCCCAGCGCCCGGCTGAGGGAGCATGCCGTCTCGCCGATGGCCGCGCACGAGGGCCGCTACTACATCCGCCTCATGGTCCTCGACCGCCCGGGCGTGCTGGCGGACATCTCGGCCGTGCTCCGCGACCAGGAGGTCTCGATCGAATCCTTGATCCAGCGCGGGCGCAACCCGGACCAGCCGGTGCCGATCGTGCTGACGAGCCACGATACCAGCGAGGCGGCGATGCGCGGCGCGCTCGACCGCATCGCGCAGCTTGCCGCTGTGTTGGAGCCGCCACGGATGATCCGCATCGAGCGCCCGTGAGCCGGCCAGATCAGGAGAGGGGTGGAGGGGAATGAGGGAGTATCAGAGCGAGGACCGCAACCTGGCGCTGGACAGCGTCCGGGTCACCGAGGCGGCCGCCCTCGCGAGTGCCAGGCTTATGGGCCGCGGCGACGAGAAGGCTGCCGACCAGGCCGCCGTCGACGCCATGCGTCAGGCGCTCAACGTCCTCGACATCGACGGCACGGTCGTGATCGGCGAGGGCGAGCGCGACGAGGCGCCGATGCTGTTCATCGGCGAGCGGGTGGGGACGGGCAAGGGCCCCAAGGTCGACATCGCCCTCGATCCCCTGGAGGGCACCACGATCACCGCCAAGGGCGGTCCCAACGCCATCTCCTGCATCGCCATGGCGCCGGCCGGCGGCTTCCTCAACGCTCCCGACGTCTACATGGACAAGATCGCGGTCGGCGGCGGCCTGCCGGCCGGCATCATCGCCATCGACGCTCCGCCGGCCGAGAACCTGCGCCGGATCGCCGAGGCCAAGGGCATCCCGGTCGAGGAGGTCGCCGTGATGATCCTCGATCGTCCGCGGCACGAGCAGCTGATCCAGGCCGTGCGCGATGCCGGTGCCCGCATCCGGCTGATCAGCGACGGCGACGTGGCCGGCGTGATCGCCACGGCGCGCGCAGGTGCAGGCATCGACATCTACATGGGCAGCGGCGGTGCGCCCGAGGGCGTCCTGGCGGCGGCGGCACTGCGCTGCATCGGCGGCCAGTTCCAGGGCCGGCTGATGTTCCGCAACGACGCCGAGCGCTCCCGTGCCCGCAAATGGGGTGTCACCGACTTCAACCGGATCTACCATCTCGAGGACTTGGCCCAGGGCGACGTGATGTTCACGGCCACGGGCGTCACCGACGGGGCCATGCTCAAGGGCGTGCGCCGGGTCGGCGACAAGGTGTTCACCGAATCGATCGTGATGCGCTCCAAGACCGGCACGGTGCGGATCATCGAGAGCGAGCACAACCTGCCGCTGAAGTCGGGCGTGGTGCCGCACTTCCACGCCTGAGCCCCGGGCATGGAAGTCGAGTGCAGCGTGCTCGGGCGAGCCTGGCGGCTGCGGCCCTGCGACGAAAACGCTGCGCTTGCGATCTGCCAGCGGCTGGGTCTCGCCGACATCACCGGACGGGTGTTGGCGGGCCGCGGCCTGGGGCTGGACGAGGTCGAGCCCTATCTGGCACCCCGGCTTCGCGACTGGTTGCCCGATCCGTCGCACCTCGTCGATCTCGACCGTGCCGCGGATCGGCTGGCGGCGGCCATCGGTGCCGGCGAGCGGGTGGGCCTGATCGGCGACTACGATGTCGACGGTGCCACCGCGACGGCCCTGGTCGGGCGCTATCTCGCGAGCCTGGGTGCTGGCTTCGAGGTCGAGATCCCGGACCGCCTGGCCGACGGCTACGGCCCCAACCCGGCGGCCTTCGATCGTCTGGCCGCCGCCGGCTGCCGGCTCGTGCTGACCTTGGACAGCGGCACCACCGCCTTCGAGGCGCTGGCCCATGCGCAGGGGCTTGAGCTCGAGGTCGTGGTGGTCGACCACCATGCCGCCGAGGCCGAGCTGCCGGCGGCCTATGCGCTGGTGAACCCGAACCGGCAGGACCAGGCGAGCGGCCTCAAGCACCTGGCCGCGGTCGGCGTGGCGTTCGTGCTGCTGGTGGCGGTGAGCCGTGCCTTGCGCGAGAACGGACACTTCGCGGACCGCCCCGAGCCCTCGCTGCTCACCTGGCTCGATCTCGTGGCGCTGGGCACGGTCTGCGATGTCGTCCCACTCACCGGCCTCAATCGGGCGTTCGTCTATCAGGGTCTGCGTGTCGCCAGGGGCGAGGCCAATCTGGGCCTGCGCGAGCTTGCGCGCGCGGCCCGGCTCGCTGCGATCAGCGATGCGCGCCAGCTGGGCTTCGTGATCGGCCCCCGCATCAATGCCGGCGGCCGCACCGGCCGTTCCGCTCTGGGCGCCCGCCTGCTCCTGACCGAGAGCGCGGAGGAGGCAGCCGGGCTCGCCCAGCGGCTGGACGAGCTCAACCGCGAGCGGCAGGGGATCGAGCAGCAGGTGCTGCTGCTGGCGGAGCAGGCCGTGGCACGGCAGCTCCGTGAGGAGGCACCGGTGCTGGTGGTGGCGGGCGACGGCTGGCACCAGGGCGTGGTGGGCATCGTCGCCGCCCGGCTGGTCGAGCGCTACCACCGGCCGGCCTTCGTGATCGGGCTCGATGGCGGGCTGGGCAAGGGCTCGGCGCGCTCGATCCCCGGCTTCGACATCGGGGCTGCGGTGATCGAGGCCCGACGCCGCGGCCTCTTGCTGAAGGGTGGCGGGCACGTGATGGCGGCCGGGCTCACGGTCGATCCGTGCCGTCTCGAGACCTTCGCCGACTTCGTCCGCGACCGCTGCGCTGTCGCCCTCGGCCAGGGGCTGCCCCAGCTCGAGCCGCTGGACCTGGACGCGGCGCTGAGCGTCGGCGCCATGGCCGGCCCGCTGGCGTGGGAGCTGGAGCGGATGGCGCCGTTCGGGCCCGGCAACCGCGAGCCGCGCTTCGCCCTGGCCGAAGCGCGGCTGATCGATACGCGCCCGGTGGGCGACGGCCATGTGAGCTGCCGGATCGCGGGGGCCGTCGGTGGCCAGACCAAGGCGATCGCCTTCCGTGCCGGCGGCACGCCGCTGGCCCAGGCTCTCCTGGGCAGCGGCGGCGGCAGCCTCAGCCTTGCCGGCCGGCTGCGGCTCGACCGCTACAACGGCCGCGAGCAGCCCTGCTTCCAGATCGAGGACGCTGCCCTGGCATGAGGCTGGCGGCCGTGCTCCTTGCCTGGGTGCTCATGGCCGGCGGTGCCACCGCCTGTCCCGGCCTCGACCCCTGCACGGTGGAGGGCGGCGCCTACTACGCCTTGCCGCCGCCCGGCTGGGACGGCAGCTCCCCGCTGCCGGCCACGATCTTCTTCCACGGCTACAAGGCCCCGGCCGCCGGCTTCGCCCGGGACGAGCCGTTCCGTGCCGCGTTCGCGGCCGAGGGCGTGCTGCTCGTCCTGCCCGTCGGCATCAACGACACCTGGGCCCATCACGGCTCGCCCAGCCAGGCGCGCGACGAGCTGGCGTTCATGGACGCCGTCCGTGCCGACCTGCTCGACCGCTTCCCGATCGACACCCACCGCCTCCTGGTCACCGGCTTCTCGCAAGGCGGCTCGATGGTCTGGGAGCTCGCCTGCTATCGCGGCCGCGACTACACCGCCTTCGCCCCGATCGCCGGCGCCTTCTGGGAGCCACTGCCGGCAAGCTGTCCCGGCGGGCCGATCGATCTCCGCCACGTCCACGGCACCAGCGACAGGACGGTGCCGATGGCCGGCCGGCCCATCGCAGGGCGTTTCCACCAGGGCGATGTCCTCCAGAGCCTCGCGATCCTGCGCCGGGCCGACGGCTGCGCCGAGGCGCCCGATCGTGTCGGAGACGAGCCCGCAGGCCTGGTCTGCGAGATCTGGGACCGCTGCAGCAGTGGCCGGGAGCTGCGGCTTTGCCTGCACGGCGGCGAGCACATCATGCCGACGGGCTGGGTTGCCTCGATCCATCGCTGGGCCCGGGGCCTGCAGGGCTGGGGCCGCGACGCTCCCGGGTGATCCGCGAGATCGGTCGCCACGTAAGAGACCTTGGGACAGGGAAGAGCTTTCCTGGCCCATGGGTTTCCCCCGCAAGCTAGGCCCGCCCTCCGCAAGGAGGCGGGCCATTTCTTTGCTGCCGACGGCCGCCATGATCCGGCCGTTGTTATGGTCAGACCGAGGGTGGGAGCGGCGCGGAGCGGGGCCTCTGCGCCGGCGCCTGAGGCTGGCCGGAGGCGTGACAGGTCCCATAGCTGAGCCAGCCGACCTGGCGCGCGCTCACCACGGCCGGGACAGTGGCGATGCAGCGGCCCTCGGGCGGGGAATGGTCGGGCGGGGTATAGAGGGGAGCCGCTTCGTCGCTCAGGCGGGAGCCGGCGAGAACCGGCTGCACCAGGACCACCTGGTCGCCCTTGCCCGAGGCGACGCAATCGACCCGGCTGCCGTCCTCGCGCAAGACACGTACACCGGCAAGGCTGCGCGCCATCGACCAGGCCCGGGTGACGCCGCTGGCGGTACCGTCGGCCTTGACCATGCAGGCATTGATGGCAGGCAGCAGCTCCGCCAGCTCGATGCTCCAGCCCGGCAGGGCCGGGGGCTCCGATGCCGGCCCGGAGAGACCGGCGCAGCCGGCGAGCAGAAACGGGATCAGGGCCTGGGCCAGAGCACGTCGCGGCAAGATCCCCTCACCTCAGCAGGTCATGGCGCCATCGATCACATGGATGGTGCCGGTGGTGTAGGCGCTCTCGTCCGAGGCCAGATAGAGGGCAAGATAGGCGATCTCCTCCGGCCGGCCCAGACGGCCCATCGGCTGCCGGGCGATGAAGGCACGGCGCGCGGTCTCATAGTCACCTTGTGCGCGCATCCGATCGTCGAGGGAAGGCGTCTCGACCGTGCCCGGGCAGATCGCATTGCAGCGGATGTTGCGGCCCGCGAAGTCGGCGGCCACCGACTTGGTGAGCCCGATCACCGCGGCCTTGCTGGCACCATAGACGAACCGGTTGGGCACGCCCTTCACGCTCGACGAGACGGAACTCATGTTGACGATCGAGCCGCCGCCGCGCTCCAGCATGCCCGGCAGGAAGCCCTTGATCAGCCGGTACATCGGCCGGACGTTGAGCCCGAAGGAGAAGTCCCAGTCCTGCTCCTCGCACTCCAGGATCGTGCCGTTATGCACGAAGCCCGCGCAGTTGAAGAGCACGTCCACAGGCCCGATCTCGGCCACGAACCGGGTGATGGCTTCGCCGTCCATGACGTCGAGCCGGCGCGTGATGCAGCCCATCAACCCGGCGAGCTTGGCCTCGTCGACGTCGGTGGCGATGACCTCGGCCCCTTCGGCCGCGAACATCTCCGCACTCGACCGCCCGATCCCCGCCGCCGCCGCCGTGATCACCGCCCTCTTGCCTGCAAGCCGCCCGGACATCGCCACCCCCCTCAGCCTCGGTCGGCCCGACCGGCCCGACCGCTCTGACTCGCGGGGTAGGAGTGGTGCTTCGGGCCGTCAAGCGCCCGGACCGGCCACGACGAAGCGCCGCGGCGCCCGGTCGCCGGCAGGGAGAGGTGGCTTCCAGGCTCGTGAAGGAAGCCCGCGGCTTCGCGGGCCAGCAGCCGCTTAGGGTGCTCCGGTGAGGCCAGCAGAAAGCGCGGCCGATTCTCACAGCTGTACCGGTGCGCAATCCGGGGCGGCCTGGCGGAGCTGGGCGCAGGTGGTGCGGGCGGCAAGCTCGTCGGCGAGCGGGCCCGCCAGAAGCGGCTCCGGGCCGTTGCCGGCGCCGGCAAGCTTGGAGAGCGTGCCCAGGGCCTGCGGGTTGCCGCGACGCAGCTGCAGCCAGTGCTCCGTCGCGGCCGCAGGTGTCTCGAAATACCCGAGGCGAATGAACCAGCTCCCCACCTCAAGCGCGGCAACGGAGAGATTGCCCGCATCCAGCGCCAGTGTGGTGAGCGGGATAGGTCCACGCGGCGGCGGTGCCTCGGGTGCCGGCACCGGCTCGGACAACGGTGTCGATATGGGCGCCGCCGCTGGCTCAAATGCCGGCGTGGGCGGCGGTGCGGTGACCGGCGCCTGTGTCGCTGAGGTGATTGCCGCCATGGGCTTGAGCTGCCGCGGCTCTCGCTTCGGAGGCGGTAAGGGGGCCGTCAGGTCCGGCGCGAGCGTCATGGCCGCAATTGCACCGTCGGTCCCGCGCAGGGCCGCGAAGATGGCGAGATTGCGGCGGACCTCGTCCTCGTTGAGGTCGACCCGGCTCAGCCGGTCGGCCGCCAGCACATCGCCCTTCAGGCCATAGGCGAGGGCAAGGTTCTGCCGGGCGCGCTTGTCGGAATCGGCACCTTCGGCCAGGGGCCGCAAGGTGGCGATCGCCGCCTCGGTGTCGCCCGCCAGCGCCTGTGAGAGGCCGAGATTGCTCTTCAGCCCACGATCGTCGGGTGCCATGGCCAGCCCCTCGCGATAGGCCCGCGCCGCCGCGTCGTGCTGGCCCGCCAGATCGTAGGCGACCCCAAGCGCGTTGAGCACCGTTGGGTCCGTCGGTGCCAGATCGTAGGCCTGCTTCAGGTGCTCGATCGCGGTCTCGGGCCGGCCGAGCGCCACCATTGCCCGACCGTAGCCGTAATGCGCCCGGGCACCGCCCTGGAAGAAGGCCCGGCCATAGACCTCGCTCGCTTCCTGTGGCCGGTTCTGTCGCAGCAGGGCATCGCCGAGCCCGAGGGCCGCCTCGGCATTGTCGCCGTCGAGGAGCATGGCCTGCTCGAACAGGCCGGCGGCCGAGTTGACGTCGCCGGCGTCCAGCGCGGTGCGCCCCATGCGGGCATATTGCTGCGACTGGCTGTGCATCTGCTCGACCGTGCGCAGGCCGCCATCGCCGGGCAGACGGCTCTGCTCCAGAGGCGGCGCGCAGGCAGCCACGAGCATCAGGAACAGGGCTGCCATCCCGCGGGCGAGGCTGTGGTGCGGGCGGACCAGCATAAGAGACGGGCTCCAGGCGCAGCTTGCACCCGGGCACTATCCAGGAAACCCTTTATGGATCGGTTAACGCCACGCTCAGCATTCGCAGATCTTGCCCAGCAGCACCGGGCGTGAAGCCCCGGTGACCGAAGGCAGGTTGCCCGGGATCCCGTCGATCCGGGCCGAGGCCAGGAGTGCGAAGGCGATCGCCTCCTTGAAGTCGCCGGGCAGGCCGTGCTCGTCGGTCGTGCGTACCGGCACCGGAGCGAAGGCCACGCCAAGCCGACGCATCAGCTCCGGGTTGCGGGCCCCGCCGCCGCTGGCGACGACCTCCCCCAAGTCCAGCCGCCCCGCAAAGATCGTGAACGCATCGGCGACCGCACGGGCGGAAAGCTCGGTCGCAGTGGCCAGCAGGTCGGTCCAGTCCTGGTCCGAGGCCGGCGCCGCACGGGCGAGGAGGCGATCGACATAAGGAGCGCCGAACTGCTCGCGGCCGAAGGAGCGCGGCGGCGGCTGACGGAAGAGCGGGTCGGCCAGCAGCTCGGTCAGGAGCGCGGCGTCGGCCCGGCCCGCCGCCGCGAGCTGGCCGTCGCGGTCGAAATGCTCCCGACCGCCGGTGAACCGCTCGACCAGGCCGTCCAGGACCATGTTGGCCGGGCCGCAGTCGAAGCCGATCACGTCCTCCGTGCTCTCGGCCGGCGGCAGCACGGTGAAGTTCGAGATGCCGCCGAGGTTGAGAGCGAGGACGGCCATGCCGGGCCGGCGCAGCAGCCAGTGGTCGACGATCGGGACCAGCGGCGCGCCGCAGCCGCCGGCAGCGATGTCGTTCTGCCGGAAGTCGGCCACGACCGGGCAGCCGAGCCGGCAGGCGAGCTCGGCCGCCTCGCCGATCTGCAGGGTGGTCACCCCATGCTCGTGATAGACGGTCTGGCCGTGGCTGCCGACGAGCTCGATCCGCAGCCCCTCGCGTGCGGCCAGCGCCTCCACCGCCTCGGCATAGGCCTGCCCGAGCGTGCGGCTGAGGCGTGCCAGCTCCGCGGCATCGGCACTGCCAGCCGTGAGCAGGCGAGCGCGGAGGTCCGCAGCCAGCGGAAACGTCTCGGCTGCGAGCAGGGCCACCAGGCGGGGCTGCCCGGCCGTGATCCGGCACACCGCCACGTCGATGCCGTCGAGCGAGGTGCCGGTCATCAGGCCGGCCACGATGCGCGAGGGCTGGGCGCGCACAACGTCGAGGTCGAGGCGGCTCATGGCGGCAGGTCGGCCTCGATCAGGACCTTGCGGGCCAGCGGCAGGGTGACCGGCCGCTGCGTGCGCAAGGCGGCACGGTCGAGCAGGTCCACCGCCGCCCGCATGCTGGCGAACGAGCGCTCGAGGCGGGGTACGAGATACTCGATCACGGCGGGCTCGACCCGGAGCTGGCGGTCGGCGAACTGCTTGACCAGCAGGGCACGAAGGAGCGCGTCGTCCGGCGGCTCGATCCGCACGAGCGATGCTGCCAGCAGGCGCGAGCGCAGGTCGGGCAGGCGCAGATGCCAGGCGGCGGGTGGCTCCAGCGCCGTCAGCAGCAGGGTCCCGCCGCGGCCCAGCACGGCGTTGTGGAGGTGGAAGAGGAGCGTCTCGTCCGCGACCCGGTCGGCATCGTCGAGCAGGCAGGCAGGAGCTTCCGCCGCACGCCGGACCGCTTCCGCCGCATCCTCGATCTCCAGGCCGTCGAGCACGGCGGCCTTCGTCCGCGCGGCCCAGATACGTGCCAGATGGGTTTTGCCGGAAGCGTGGGGCCCCGTCAGGGCCATGACCGGCGACGGCCAGTCGGGCCAGCGCAGCACGGCATCGAGGGCCGCGGCATTGCAGGGAGAGCGCAGGAAGTCGGCGAGACCCCGGCCCGTGACATACGGCAGCTCGAGCGCCAGCTGGTGCGGTGCCGCGGGCGATGGCTGCACGCGGTCGGCCACCTGCGTCAGGAGGTCCCGCCGGCAGCCGGCCGCGCGGTCAGGCGGACCGCCAGGACCAGGTAGATCGCACCCGAGAGGACGGTGACGAAAGCGGTGAGCCCGATCAGCGGCGGCACGAAGGTGGCGGTTGCCGGGACCAGCTCCAGGCTGGCCAGCGCCGTCCCGCCCAGCACGAGCTGGAGGAAGGTGCAGAGCTTGCCGACCAGGTTGGGTGCGATCCGGTAGCCCGGCACCAGCGAGCGGAGCAGGATCACGCCCACCACGATCAGCACGTCGCGCACGAGGGTGAGGAAGAAGAGCCAGGCCGGCAGCACGGCCAGATGGGCCAGGGCGGCCAGGAGCCCCACCATGAGCAGCTTGTCGGCGATCGGGTCGAGGATCACGCCGACCCTGGTCACACCGGTGAAGCGCTTGGCCAGGAAGCCGTCCAGCCCGTCGCTGACCGCGGCAGCCAGGAAGAGATAGAAGGCGCTGGCATAGGCACCCTCTTCCAGGAGCAGCAGGAGGAGCGGGATGGAGGCGAGCCGGCCGATCGTGATCAGGTTGGCGGTGTTGTGCCAGGTGGCGCTCAGGGCGTAGCAGGCAATACGGGTGACGGCGGCTGGTAGCCCCCGAGGCCGCCCGCTTGTCGCAAGTGCCATTGCCCGTTCTCCTCAGCCAAGACGAGCCCGACACGCTGCATGGCCCCTGCCAGCGCATCGAGACCGCCCGCGTAGGCGATGGTGACCACGGCACCGGAGCGGGCGAAGCTCTCGACGCGCAGGTTCCGTACCTCCGTAAGCGTGCCGAGGGCGTCTTTTATCTGCACCCAGCTCGCGAGGTCGGCAAGTGGCACCGAGGCACGCAGCTCGGTCAGATCCTCCTCGCGTACGATGAGCCGGCGCTTGACGCCGAGCTCCACCCCCTCGACCGCCCGCGCCACGGCCCGGGCCAGGAGGGCCGGCTCGTCCTCGTCCGCCGCTGCGGTCAGGGTGTCGCGCAGCAGCGGCTCGCCGGGTCTCTCGCCCGAGCGGACCTCGATCTCGACGGTGGCGGGTGTTGCCGCTGGCTCGGGGATGCGTGCCTGCGCCAGCAGCGTGGCCACGGCACCGTAGCGGCCGGCCAGGGCCTGCAGGCTGGCGGTGTCGTTCAACGTCTCGGGTGTCACGGTCGTCGCGTCGCCGGCATCGCCCAGCGGCAGGCGGATCTCAGCGAGCGGGCTCGCTGCCCCCTCGTTCCAGGCGGCCCGCCACGGATTCGGGTCGCCCCAGAGGTCGAGGCCCTGGCCGGTGTCGAGCACCGGCAGGACCAGCACGGGCTCGGCCCGGCGGTCGAGATGGGGCGTGCCGGAATCGCGCAAAAGCGCGCGCACCTGGGCCGGCACATAGGCCACGCTCAGGGTGGCGAGATAACGGGTCGCGCTCAGCCGCTCGTCGGCGATCTGGAAGCTTTCGACAAAGGGCTCGATCGACAGGCCATCCAGGGACGGCAGGCGGGCCGCATCCTCGGGCAGGGTCAGCCGGGCCAGCAGGCGGCGCAGCCCCTCGCGCTGGCCGGCCAGGAGCGCCTGCTCCCGCGCGGCGACGGCGCTGGCGGCCGTGGCGTCCACCGGTATGCCGGCCACCCGGAAGAGGTCGGCCTGCGCCTGGGCGCGGACGTGTGCAGGTGCGAAGAGGGTGAGCGCGCACAGGAGCGCACCCAGAAACATCAGGCGCATTGCATTGCAGTTCCGACTGGCGTACCTGCCTCTGCCTTATCAGAAGCCGGTTAACAATGGCATCCGCCCCGTCGAGAGCAAGGTAGGCCCAAGGATGGAGCCGGCTGGCCGCTACGCCGAAGCCGGCGTCGACATCGACGCCGGCAATGCCCTGGTCGAACGGATCGGGCCCATGGCCCGGAGCACGCGCAGGCCCGGCTGGATGGGGCCGCTCGGCGGCTTCGGCGCCCTCTTCGATCTCAAGGCCTGCGGCTTCCGCGACCCCTTGCTGGTGGCTTCCACTGACGGATGCGGGACCAAGATCCTGCTCGCGATCGAGGCCCGGCGCCATCGCGGGATCGGGATCGATCTGGTCGCCATGTCGGTCAACGACGTGGTGGTGCAGGGCGCCACGCCGCTCTTCTTCCTCGACTATCTTGCCACCGGCCGGCTGCGCGGCGAGGTCGCGGCCGAGGTGATCGAGGGCGTGAGCATGGGCTGCCGGCAGGCCGGCTGTGCCCTGATCGGCGGCGAGACGGCGGAGATGCCGGGCCTCTACGGGCCGGGCGAGTTCGACCTCGCGGGCTTCGCCGTGGGCGCCGTCGAGCGCGAGCGGCTGCTGCCGCGGGTGGCCGACATCGAGGATGGCGACGTGCTGCTCGGGCTCGCCTCCTCGGGCGTGCATGCGAACGGCTACACGCTGGTCCGCCTGATCCTGCGCGAGCAGGGCCTGCGGATCGGGGACGAGGCACCGTTCGCGCCCGGCAAGTCCGTGGCAGACATCCTCCTCGAGCCCACCCGGATCTATGTCGAGAGCTGCCTTGCCGCGATCAACGTCGGTGGGGTGAAGGCGCTGGCGCACATCACCGGCGGCGGGCTGGTCGAGAACCTGCCGCGCGTCCTGCCCGAGGGCCACGTCGCCCGGCTCGACCTCGGCGCCTGGGAGCTGCCGCCGGTCTTCGCCTGGCTGGCCCGGGCCGGCCGCCTCGACCGGCTGGAGCTGGCCCGCACCTTCAACTGCGGGGTGGGCATGGTGCTGGTGGTCGATCCGGCACAGGCCCAGCCGGTGGCGGAGCGGCTGCGCGCCAGCGGCGAGACCGTGCTGAGGATCGGCACGGTGCTGCGCTCGGCGGGCCGGGCGCGGGTGGAGCTGAGCGGCGTCGAGACGGCATGGCCCAACGGCGCGTCGCGGTCCTGATCTCGGGCAGCGGCTCCAACCTCCAGGCGCTGATCGACGGCTGCGCGGCACCAGGCCATCCCGCCCGGATCGTGCTGGTCATCAGCAACCGCGCCGACGCCTACGGCCTCCAGCGCGCCACGCGCGCCGGGATCCCGACCCGCACCATCGATCACCGGGCCTTTCCCGACCGCGCCACCTTCGACGCCGCCATCGACGCTGCCCTGCGCGAGGCCGAGGTCGAGCTGATCTGCCTCGCCGGCTTCATGCGCATCCTGACCGCGGCCTTCGTCGAGGCCTGGCGCGACCGGATGCTGAACGTCCATCCCTCGCTCCTGCCGGCCTTCCGCGGCCTGCACACCCACGCGCGCGCCCTTGCGGCCGGGGTGCAGGCGCATGGCTGCACGGTGCATCTGGTCCGCGCCGAGCTCGATCTGGGGCCGATCATCGTCCAGGGCCTGGTGCCGGTGCTGGACGGGGACGACGCCGATGTGCTGGCCGCACGCGTCCTCGAGCTGGAGCATCGCTGCTATCCGGCGGCGTTGGCGCTCGTGGCGTCGGGCCGGGCGCGTGTGGAGGAGGAGCGGATCGTGGTCGCCGACGAGCGGCCGGGCGAGCGGCTGCTGCTCCACCCGCTGCTGGCCGGGAGCGCCTGAATGGAGCGCGTGCCGCCCTGGGCCTGGTACCGCGTGCGCCATGTCGGCGACGGGGTGACGCTGATCGACGAGCCGTTCATCAAGGAATTCTTCCGCTGCAATGTCTGGCATGTGCGCGGCAGCGACCGCGACATGCTGGTCGACAGCGGCATGGGTGTGCTGAGCCTGCGGCGGCACATCCCGCTCGTCTCCGAGAAGCCGCTGGTTGCCGTCGCCAGCCACACCCATTTCGACCATATCGGCGGCCACTGGGAGTTCCCGGAGCGGCTGGCCCATCCGGCCGAGGCGGACATCCTGACCAGCCCGGACCGCGTCAACACCCTGGCGCAGGGCTGTGTCGAGGACACGATCTTCGACCAGCTGCCGCCCGAGCCCTACAGCTCCGCCACCTATGTCCCGCGGGCCGCCCCTGCGACCCGGCTGATCGAGGACGGCGACGTGATCGACCTCGGCAACCGGACGTTCCAGGTCATCCATACGCCGGGCCACTCGCCGGGCGGTATCGCCTTGTTCGAGGCCGAGACGGGCATCCTGATCTCGGGCGACATCGTCTATGACGGTCCGCTGCTCGACGATCTGCCGGGCTCGGACCCGTTGGCCTACGCCCGCAGCCTGGAGCGGCTGCTGGCGCTTCCGGTCAGGGTCGTGCATGGCGGCCACTTCCCCAGCATGGGGGCCGAGCGCTTCAAGGAGCGCGCGGCCGAGTGGCTGCGGGAGCGGGCGAGCGGGCGTCAGCCGCCCTCGTAGGCCAGGAGCGTGGTCGAGGGCACGCCCAGGCCCTCCCGTCCCTTGAGGCCCAGGAGCTCGATCAGGAACACGGCCCCGGCAACCTCCGCACCTACCTTGTTGAGGAGCTGCACCGAGGCTTTGGCGGTGCCGCCGGTTGCCATCAGGTCGTCGATCAGCACGACCCGCGTGCCCGGGCGGATCACGCCTTCGGCCACCTGGAGCGTGTCGCTGCCATATTCCAGGTCGTAGGCGTGGCTGATCACGGCGCCGGGCAGCTTGCCCATCTTGCGGATCATGACGAAGCCCAGGCCCAGCCGGTAGGCGAGGGGGGCCGCGAAGATGAAGCCGCGGCTCTCGATCGCGGCCAGCAGGGCGGGGCGATAGGCCGTAGCGGCCTCGGCCATCTGCTCGACCGTGGCCCGCCACGCCTCGGGGTGGTTGAGGAGTGTCGAGATGTCGTAGAAAAGGATGCCCGGCTTCGGGAAGTCGGGGATTTGCCTGATGTGCGCCTTGAGATCCATCCGCGAGCTCCTGTCACGGCCCCCCCGGGTCGCGGGCGTTGATCGCATGCGGCCGGTCCGGCGCCAAGTGCTGGCCCTGCTCCTCCTCGCGGCTGCGGCTTTCGCACTGCCGGCTCTGGCCTTCGAGCCCGGCACGCTGGCGATCCACAGCCATGACGGCACCGTCCACAACTTCATGATCGAGCTCGCCCGCACGCCCGACGAGCGCGCGCAGGGGCTGATGTTCCGCAAGGAGATGGACCCCCAGGCCGGCATGCTGTTCGATTTCGGCGAGGAGCAGCCGATCGCGATGTGGATGAAGAACACCTTCATCCCGCTCGACATGCTGTTCATCGGCTCGCAGGGCGAGATCACCGGCATCGCCGCCGGCGCCGAGCCCCAGTCCGAGACCACCATCCCCTCGCCGGGGCCGATCCGCGCCGTGCTCGAGCTCAACGCCGGCACGGCCCAGCGTCTGGGCATAGGGGTCGGCGATCGCGTCGAGCATCCTATCTTCGGCTCCGGCAGCTAGGGTCCGGGGCATGAGCGACGTATGGCAGTACCAGGTGCGGGTAGATTTGAGCCAGGAGCTGGCGGCACTCGCCCGCCGCGATCCGGGCGATCCGGCGCTGGCGCCGTTGAAGAGCATCCTCGACCGGCACGACGCCGCCCTGATGTGTCAGTACGATGCCTTCGCCGGCTATGTCGCCGAAGCCGAGCGGGAAGGGGTCGAGGCCTACCCGCTCTATCGCTGGACCAGGGCCACGATCGAGGACCCGGCGAAGAAGGCCAAGTACCTCAAGTCCTTCACCCTCTACGTCCACGGTCAGGAAGTCTACGGCAAGGCGGAGGCGGACTCGCTGGAGGCCGAGTTGCGGCCGCTGCTCGACCAGGGCCTGATCACCCGCCTGGCCAAGCACGACACCAATCCCGCCAACAACCCGCAGGCGCCGGCGCGCTACCGGGACTAGACGAATGCAGCACGCCATCCGGCACGCAACGCTCGAGGCGAATGGTGCGAGGCTGCACTACGCCCGCACGGGCTCCGGCCCGCCGCTGGTCCTGCTCCACGGCTGGCCCGAGTTCTGGCTCACCTGGGAGCCGGTCATGGCCCGGCTGGCCGGCCGCTTCGACCTGATCGCCCCCGACCTGCGCGGCTTCGGCGACAGCCCGAAGCCCGACGAGGGCCCTTCCGACCGCGCCGGGCCCGAGGTCCATGCGGCAGATCTCCTGGCACTCCTGGACCATCTGGGCCTCGCCCGCGTCGGGCTCGTCAGCCACGATGTCGGCGCCTACGTGGCCCAGGCATTCGCCCGCGCCCATCCGCAGCGCCTCACCCGCCTGTTCTTCTTCGACTGCCCGCACCCCGGCATCGGCGCCCGCTGGGCGGAGCCCCTGCATCTGAAGGAGATCTGGTACCAGTCCTTCCACCAGAAGCCCTGGGCCGCGGCGCTGATCGGCTCCTCGCGCGAGGCCTGCCGGATCTATTTCGGCAACCAGCTCCGCCACTGGGCGGCCGGAAACCCGGCTGCCTTCGACGGCGAGGTGCTCGAGGCCTGGGTCGACAATTTCCTGAAGCCCGGCAACCTGCAGGGCGGCTTCGACTGGTACATCAGCGCCAACGCCGCCCGTCTGGCCGCGATGCGGGGCGAGGCGCCGCGCCTGCCGCCGATCGCAGTCCCGGCCGTGGTGCGCTGGGGTGCCCTCGATCCGGTGCTGAAGGTCGAGTGGATCGACCGCTTGGGCGAGACCTTCACCGACCTCGACGCCGCTCCGCTCGACGGTGTCGGCCACTTCCCGCACCGTGAGGATCCGGACCGGGCGGCGGCCGAGATCACGGCCTGCTTCGGTGGAGGGCCAGCCTAGCCGGCAGCGGCCAGCAGCCTGCCGGGAGGCACTGACGTCTGCTGCGGCCCCAGCGCGCCCGTCTCCGCGAGGAAGCCCTCTAGCTCGCGGAAGAAGTGCGCGCGGACCGGCGGGCGCTCGATCAGGATCTCGTGCTGGGCGTCGGGGAACACGACCAGCCGTCCTTTCGGCAATCGGCGGACAAGCTCGGTCTGGCTGCGGTTGCAGACGATCCGCTCCAGAGCGGCCTGGCAGACCAGGACGGGCGTCCCGATCGCCTCGAGGTAGCCGGGCCGTCGCGTCAGCGCGATCGAGCGCAGGCTGGCGGCCAGCCAGCCGTAGGTGACGCCGCCCAGCGCCAGCTCGGGCCGGGTCTCCAGGAGTGCTCGGTAGAGCTCGAACCGGTCCGGGCAGCCGGTCAGCGGATTGCCCTCGAAGACGCAGCGGGCGATCTGCCATGCGCCCTGGCCCGGCGCATATTTCGAGTGGGCGCCGAGCCGAACGGCGGCAGCGGCGATCATCCGTGCCACCAGGAAGGGCAGCGGCTTCAGCCGGATGCCCCACATCGGTGCCGTCATCACCGCGGCCGCGAACTCGCCCGGCGCATCGTGCAGGAAGCGCAGCCCGATCTGCCCGCCCATCGAGTGGGCCAGCATGATGAAGGGCCGCGGCAGCTCCAGCTCTTTGCACCGGTCGAGCGCCGCGCGGAGGTCCTCCAGATACTCGCGGTAGTCGTTGATGTGCCCGGGATCGCGCAGCGGCAGCAGCCGGTCCGACAGGCCCTGGCCGCGCCACTCGACATGGGCGGTGGCGAACCCGCGGGCGAGCAGGTCGCCCGTGGTCTCGGCATACTTCTCGATGAACTCGCCGCGCCCCGGCAGCACGACCACCGTGGCCCGGGCCGAGGCCGGCCGCGCGTGCGCGAAGCGCAGGCCCACAGCTCCCAGCCCTGATCCGTTCCTCGACCACCGTCTCGTCCATGCCGGGCGCCTAAGCAGGTGCCCGAGGCACGTCAAGCAGTCCGCGGGCGTGACGGCTCCTCGGACCATGTGCTAAACGGCACGGCATTCCGCCTGCCCCCTACCCAACCCGAAACGATCGAGACCTGCCGCCCGATGGCCGCCTATCAGTACATCTACGTGATGCGCAATCTCTCCAAGATCTATCCCGGCGGCCGGGAGGTCATGAAGAACATCACGCTGGCCTTCCTCCCCGGCGCCAAGATCGGCGTGCTGGGTGCGAACGGTGCCGGCAAGTCGACGCTGCTCCGGATCATGGCCGGGCTCGATCCGGACTTCTCGGGCGAGGCCTGGGCGGCGGAGGGCGTGAAGGTGGGCTTCCTCCCGCAGGAGCCGCAGCTCAACCCCGAGAAGGACGTGATGGGCAACGTCATGGAGGGGGTGGGCGAGACCAAGGCGCTGCTCGACCGGTTCGACGAGGTCTCGGCCAAGTTCGCCGAGCCTCTGGACGACGACGAGATGAACGCGCTCATGGAGGAGCAGGGCCACCTCCAGGAGCAGATCGACGCCTGCAACGGCTGGGAGATCCAGCGCACGATCGACATCGCCATGGACGCGCTGCGCTGCCCGCCTGGCGATGCGGAGGTCTCCACCCTCTCGGGCGGCGAGCGCCGGCGGGTGGCCTTGTGCAAGCTCCTCCTCTCCCAGCCCGACATGCTGCTGCTGGACGAGCCCACGAACCACCTGGACGCCGAATCGGTGGCCTGGCTCGAGCGCTTCCTCAAGGACTACAAGGGCACGGTCGTGGCCGTGACCCACGATCGCTACTTCCTCGACAACGTGGCGGGCTGGATCCTGGAGCTCGATCGCGGCCGCGGCATCCCCTACGAGGGCAACTATACGGGCTGGCTCGAGCAGAAGCGCAAGCGCCTGGAGCAGGAGGAGCGCGAGGACCAGAGCCGGCAGCGCGCGCTCGCCCGCGAGCAGGAATGGATCGGGCAGAGCCCGCAGGCCCGCCGGGTCAAGTCCAAGGCGCGCATCGCATCTTATGAGGAGATGCTGGCCCAGTCGCGCGACCGGGCGCCGGGCGGTGCCCAGATCGTCATCCCGGCCGGTCCCAGGCTCGGTGACCTCGTGATCGAGACCGACCATCTGCAGAAGGGCTATGGCGACCGGCTGCTGGTGGACGACCTCTCCTTCAAGCTGCCGCCGGGCGGGATCGTCGGCGTGATCGGGCCCAATGGGGCCGGCAAGACCACGCTGTTCCGCATGATCGTCGGCCAGGAGCGCCCCGACGGCGGCACCATCCGCGTCGGCGAGACGGTGAAGCTGGGCCATGTCGACCAGAGCCGCGACTCCCTGGAAGCCGGCAAGACGGTCTGGGAGGAGATCTCGGGCGGCCTGGACACGATCGAGCTCGGCAAGCGCGGGATCCCGTCGCGGGCCTATGTCTCGGCCTTCAACTTCAAGGGCTCCGACCAGCAGAAGCGCGTGGGCCAGCTCTCCGGCGGCGAGCGCAACCGGGTCCACATGGCCAAGCTCCTGAAGTCCGGCGCCAACGTCATCCTGCTCGACGAGCCCAGCAACGACCTCGACGTCGACACGCTGCGCGCCCTTGAGGACGCGCTCCTCGACTTCGCCGGCTGTGCGGTGATCATCAGCCACGACCGCTGGTTCCTGGACCGCATCTGCACCCACATCCTGGCCTTCGAGGGCGACAGCCGGGTGGTCTGGTTCGAGGGCAACTACCAGGACTACGAGGCCGACCGCCATCGCCGCCTCGGCACCGCCGCCGACCAGCCGCACCGGATCAAGTACAAGCCCCTGAAGGCGGCGTAGGACTGGGCCAGTGGAAGGATCGGCTCAGGGCATGAGGATGTCGCTGGCCGAGTTCCTGTCGTGGGATGACGGGACGGATGCGCGCTACGAGCTCGTCGGCGGCCGCGCGGTCAAGCAGCCACTGGTTCACGCCAGGCGAGGCCTGATGATCGGCAACGCCGCCGGCGAGATCGACCGCCGGCTCGCGGTCCGGCCGTCATGCGCCGCTGCGGTCAGGAGCGGCGTCCGGCTCGGAGAGCAGGACTTCTACCTGGCCGACGTCGTCGCTACTTGCGCGCCGCCGTCATCGGAGGCTCACGTCGCCGATCCGTGTCTGGTGGTCGAGATCCTGTCCGAAGCTGATCCCGACCGGTGGGCGCTTATCAAGGTGCACGATTATGCCGCGCTGGCGTCTGTGCAGGAGATCTGGCTCATCGACAGTCGGCGCCGCCATGTCGAGCAGTGGTGGCGCAGTGCCGAGGACCGCTGGATCGTACGCCTGCCGCTCACCGGCTCCGCCACTTTCGACAGTCCGTCTCTAGGCGGCGAGCCGGTGGCGCTCGACCGGCTCTACCGAAACACCGGCCTATGAGCCCGGATCACCCCAGCGAGGCGATGATCTCGCGGTAGGCGGCCTCAGGAAAGGCCTTCATGGTCCTGGTACGGACATTCCCCAGCATGCCAAGGCTGAGGGTGAACCGGGCCGCTGTGGCGTCGTCGACCGCGTCGTAGATGAAGAGCAGGTCGTACTCGCCCATGGTCATGAAGACGTGGCGCATATGGCCGCCCATCTCCTCCAGCAACGCCTTGGCGCCGTCGAGCCGCTTCGGCGATTCCCGCACGGCCTGGATGCCGCGGTCGGTGTAGCTCACGAGGGCTACATAAGCCGGCATGCCATTCCTCCCCGCAGACGATGGTCTGGCCTGTGCTATGCGTCGCGACCTGCGCTCCGACAATGGGGTGCGCGGTTCCGTCCTGGGCTAGTCTGTGGCCACCATGGACCTGCCACCCACCCATCCTTCCCGCCCTGCCGGCCGGCGCCTGCGGCGGAAGGTCTACGAGCTGCTGGAGGCGGAAGAGGCACCGTCGCTGGCCGGCCGCCTTGCAGCCCGGCTCCTCACCTTCCTGATCCTGCTCAGCACCGCCGCCGCCGTGCTCGACACGGTCGAATCGCTGCATCGGGCATGGCGGCCGCTTCTGCTTGGCATCGAGTTCGTCTGCGTCGCCCTGTTCACGGTCGAATATGCCGCCCGCGTCTGGTCCGCGGTCGAGGACCGGGCCGGCCGTTACAATCACCCGCTCTGGGGCCGCCTGCGCTTCATGCTGACCCCGCTGGCGCTGATCGATCTGGCGGCGATCCTGCCCTACTACCTGGCCGTCATCCTCCCCTTCGACCTCCTTCTCCTCCGCTCGCTCCGGATTCTGCGGGTGCTGAAGCTCACCCGCTACTCGCCGGCGATTGCCACGATCGAGCTCGTGGTGGTGAACGAGCGCCGCTCATTGGTGGCGGCCATGGGGGTCCTGGCCGTGGCCCTGCTCGTGGCCTCGGGCATCATGTACCATGTCGAGCGCGACGCGCAGCCCGAGGCGTTCGGCTCGATTCCCGCCGCCATGTGGTGGGCGATCGCGACGCTGACCACGGTGGGCTACGGCGATGTGGCGCCGGTCACGGCGCTGGGGCGGGTCATCGCCGGGGGCGTGGCGATGATCGGCATCTTCATGTTCGCCCTGCCGACGGCGATCCTGGGTGCCGGCTTCCTGCAGGAGATCCAGAAGCGGAACTTCGCGGCAGCGGCCGCCATGGTCTCGCGCGCCCCGATGTTCAGCCACCTCGACCCGCCGCAGCTGGCGGAGCTCACGGCTCTCCTGCGCCCGCGCATGCTGCCGCCCCGCTACATCATCATGCGCCAGGGCGAGCAGGGTGACGCCATGTACTTCATCGACGAAGGCGAGGTGGCGGTGCAGACCCGCTCCCATCGCAGCGTGCTGGGGCCCGGCTCCTTCGTCGGTGAGCTGGCGCTGCTCGAGGGCCGGCCGCGCAAGGCCACCGTGACCACGCTCACCACCTGCCGCCTCCTGGAGCTGGGTGCCGGCGACTTCCACCGCCTCCTCGCCGGCGACGAGACGCTGCGCCGTACCATCCTGGCCGAAGCCGAGCGCCGCAAAGGCGGGCGCAAGGTCTGAGGGCAACCTTCCCGGCCGGTCCCGGTTAGTAGCCCGCATTCGACGGGCGGAGCAGGGGCATGGGGCGTGGCGCCAAGGCGGCGGTGCTGGAACGGGACGAGGCACAGGATCCGCTGAGACCGCCCCTGCCAAGTCCCGGCAAGGAGCTGCCGACACCGCCCGAGGGCCTGCTCGCGGTGTGGCTCGCCGGCTGGGCGGGAGCCCGGGCGCACGCTGGTCCATGTCGGGCGCAGCGAGACCAGGATGCAGCGCCTGGCCCGTGCGGTGGCGGGCATCAGGCCGGATCTCGACCTCGTCACCATCCCGGCCTGGGACTGCCTGCCCTACGACCGCGGCTCGCCCTCCAGGGCGGCGATGGGCCGGCGCATGGCCGCGTTCCGGCGGCTGGCTGCCCCGGCACGGCAGGCCCGCCTCGTGCTGACGGTCGCGGAAGCCGTCCTCCAGCGCATGCCGCCCCGGTCCGCCGTGCGGGATGCCGTCTGGCGGCTGGAGGTCGCGCAGCGGCTCGATCTCGCCGGCTTCCAGGCGTTCCTCCTCGGTGCAGGCTATGTCGTCGACGATCGGGTGGATGAGCCGGGCGAAGCCGCCTTCCGGGGCACCGTCGTGGATATCTTCCCGGCAGCCTCCCCGGAGCCGTTCCGGCTCGAGCTGGACGGTGACGTCGTCGCCGCGATCCGCCGCTACGACCCCTTGAGCCAGCGCAGCATCGCCGAGGTCGACTCGCTGCTCGTGGAGCCCGCCTCCGAGCTGCTGCTCCCTGTCGAGGAGCCTGCCCAGGAGCGGCCCGAGTGGCTGTCCCGGGTCCTGGACGAGAAGACGGGTCATCGTCGGCCCGGCAGCGAGCAGCTGCTGCCGCTCGTTTATGACGGGCTGGAGACCCTGGCCGACTACCTGCCGGACGGCCACTACCTGCTGGATGCCGAGCACACGGACCGCAGCGAAGGCTTCCTGGAGGCCGTGCAGGAAGCGTTCGAGACGCGCCGCTCGCTGGCGCGCGTGGCGGCCGAGATCGGCAGCCCGCTGGACCCGGCCCAGCTCCATCTCCGCCCCGGCGAGTGGGAGGAGCGGACGGCCCGGCGGCCCGTGGTGCAGCTGGGCGCTGCCGACGACGGGCCTGCGCTACCACGGCTGTCTCCTGGCCGGCCCTATCTCCAGCTGCTGAGCGAGCGGCTCGCCGCGGGCGACCGGGTCGTGGTGGCGGGTGAGGGCGGCCGGCGTCTCGTTCAGGCGATCGAGCGCGAGACCGGTGCGGCACCGGTGAAGGCGCCGGGCTGGTCCGAGGCCTGCAGCGTCAAGCCGGGTCAGGTCGCTGTGGCACCGGCCGAGCTGCCAGCCGGCTTCACGGTACCCGGGCTGACGGTGCTGACCGCGGGCGACCTGCTCGGCCGTCGTGTAAGCGCCAGGCCTTCAGGCCCGGCGCAGGCCGCGTTCCAGCCGGCCGCCTTCCGGCTCGGCGACCGCGTCGTGCATGCGGACCACGGCGTGGCCGTGCTCCGCTCGCTGGACAAGGTGGAGCAGGATGGGCTCGCCGGCGACTACCTGGCCCTCGAGTTCGCGGGCGAGGACCGGATGCTGGTGCCGGCATCGGCCATGGACCGGCTCTGGCGCTACGGATCGGCCGAGAGCGAGGTGAGCCTCGACCGGCTGGAAAGCGATGCGTGGCGCAAGCGGCGGGCGGAGGTCGAGACCGAGCTCGCCGAGACGGCAGGGGCGCTGACGGCGTTGGCCCGGGAGCGGGCCCGTGTCGAGGCACCCGCCTGCAAGGTGACGGGCGGGCAGTACGCCCGCTTCGTCGGCCACTTTCCGTTCCCGCTGACCGAGGACCAGGCCCAGGCGATCGACGCCACGCTTGCCGACCTCGCCCGCGGCTCGCCGCCGATGGACCGGCTGGTCTGCGGCGATGTCGGCTACGGCAAGACCGAGGTGGCGCTGCGGGCGGCCGCGGTGGCGGCCATGGCCGGCCGGCAGGTGGCCGTCCTGGCCCCGACCACGATCCTCGTCCGCCAGCACCTGCACACCTTCCGCCGCCGCTTCGCCGGGCTTCCCTTCCGGATCGAGCAGCTTTCCAGGCTGGCCCGGACGGGCGAGGCCCGGGCGGTCCGCGAGGGCCTGGCCGATGGCTCGGTCCGCATCGTCATCGGCACCCACGCGCTAGCCTCGCCAGAGGTCAGGTTCAAGGAGCTGGGCCTCGTCGTCATCGACGAGGAGCAACGGTTCGGCACCAGGCAGAAGGCAGCCCTGCGCCGGCTGCGCTCAGGCGTCCACGTGCTCACCATGACGGCGACGCCGATCCCGCGCACGCTGGGCGGGGCGCTGGCCGGCATCCAGGACCTGAGCGTCATCGCCACCCCGCCCGTGCGCCGCCAGCCGGTCCGGACCTACCTCCTGCCGTTCGACCCCACGGTGGTCCGCGAGGCCACTTTGCGCGAGCGGGCGCGCGGCGGCCGGAGCTTCTTCGTCTGCCCGCGCATCGCCGACATCGAGCCCATGGCGCAGCAGCTCCGGGAGATCGTGCCCGAGCTCGACATCATCAGCGCCCACGGCCGGATGAAGGCGGAGGCGCTCGACGAGGCGGTGCTGGCTTTCGCCGAGGGTGCGCACGACGTCCTCCTCACCACCGCCATCATCGAGACCGGGCTCGACATCCCCGGTGCCGACACGATCATCGTCTGGCGGCCCGAGAGCTTCGGCATGGCGCAGCTGCACCAGCTCCGCGGCCGGGTCGGGCGCGGCCGCGAGCGCGGGGCCGCCTACCTGCTGCACGACCCGGCGCAGAAGCTGCCCGCAGCGACCGAACGGCGCCTGCGCGCGCTCGAGACCTTCGAGGGCCTGGGTGCCGGCTTCGCCATCGCGGCCCAGGACCTCGACCTGCGCGGCGCCGGCGACCTCGTGGGCGAGGACCAGGCAGGCCATGTGCGCCTGATCGGGACCGAGCTCTACCGCCACCTCCTGGAGCGGGCCCTCAGGCAGGCGCGTGGCCAGACGGTCGAGGAGGACTGGTCGCCCGAGCTGGAGCTCGGCACTGGGTACATCCTGCCGGCCGACTACGTGCCGGAACCCGAGCTGCGGCTCGACCTCTATGCCCGTCTCGCCCGCCTCGGCAGCGAGGGCGAGGCGGACGAGCTCGCGGACGAGATCGCCGACCGCTTCGGCGCCCCGCCCCCGCCGGCCCAGGAGCTGATGGACTTGGCCCGGCTGCGGCTGCGCTGCCGGGAGCTGGGCATCGCCAGGCTGGAGGCGGGCCCGAAGGCGGTGGCCGCGACCTTCCGCGATCCTGCCGCGGCCGCGCGCCGCTGCGCGAGTGCCGCGGACCCGCTCGCCTGGAACGGCGAACGGCTGGTCTACCGCCGCGAGACCTCCTCGCCGGCCGAGCGGATCGCGGCCGCCGCTGCGCTACTGGATCGAATGGCGCGGCCATCCAAGCCGGCGCCGGGGTGAGATAGGACGGGCCGGCAAGCTGGCCTCGAGCCCGTAGGTGACCTCCCGCAGATGCTCGACCAGCGCCTTCGGGTCGTCGAACGCGGCCAGGCTCTCGAACGGCAACACCCGGCCGACATGGGCCTCGATCTCGGTGCCGATCCGGCTCACCGCCTCGCGCAGCAGGAGAGACAGGCGCAGCGTCGGGCTGACCTGGCTGACGAGCTGGAAGAGGCGGCTGTTCTGGCCCTCGAAGCGGACCGGCAGCACCGCTGCACGGCTGCTCTGGACGAGGCGGCCGACGAAGGGATGCCAGGGGGCGTCCTCCGCCAGGCCGAAGGGCCGGCGGGAGGTGGAGACGGCACCGGCCGGGAAGATCAGCAGGCAGCCGCCGGCGACGAGCAGCGCCCGGGCGGCGGCACGCGAGCGGGCGCTGGTGGCGACGGCGTCGCGGGTATTGGCGAAGTTGATCGGCAGCACGTGGGCGCGGACTTCCGGCATCCGGCACAGGGTGCTCATGGCGACGACGCGGAAGTCCTGCCGTATCTTGGCCACGAGGTGGCACAAGGCCAGGCCGTCGACGACGCCGAACGGGTGGTTGGCAACGACCACGAGCGGCCCTTGCCGAGGCACGTCGGCGAGGCGGCAGGGATCATGCCGAACGGTGATGTCGAGGCCGCGCATTGCCTGAGCCCAGACATCGTCCTCCGGCCGCAGGCTGGCGCGGACTTGGCGGTAGATCCGCTCCACGCGCGCCTGCCCGCTCAGCCGCTCGACCAGCCGGATCACGGCCTGCTTCGAGCGCGTATCCTCGGGTGCCGCATAGCTCAGGGCAGCCACGCCGAGCCTTCGGGATCGAGCCATCATTCCGGCCATCGCCAGCACCATGCCCACGGATCGGCATTCCGATCCTTCTCGGCCCCTTCAGGCCACGGGTCGGCGACATCCTGGTGACAGAGAAGCTGGGTCAGGCGCCCCGGACGAAGAGCGCCACCAGCTCGATCTCGGCCGAGAACAGGAACTGGTCCAGCGGACGGACGGTAAGGAGCTGGTAACCTCCCTCGGTCAGAATGCGGGCGTCGCGGGCGAACGTGGCGGGGTCGCAGGCGGCGTGGATGAGGCGCGGTACCTGGCTCGCGGCCAGGGCACGGGCCTGTTCCGCAGCGCCCGCACGCGGCGGGTCGAGCACGACGAGATCGAAGCGGGCAAGCTCGGCGGGGCCGAGCGGCCGGCGGGCGAGGTCGCGGGCTTCCGTGGTAACGGGGAGACGGTGCCCGGCTGCCGCGGCGCGCAACGAGAGGAGCGCATCGGTGGCCGTATCGACGGCGTGGACGCGGATGCCCGCGGTGGCAAGGGGAAGGGAGAGGGTGCCCAAACCGGCATGGAGATCCGCGGCATTGCTGGCCGGGCCAGCCCATTCCTGGAGCGCCAGGGCGAGTTCGGCGTCGGCGAAGGCCGTGGCCTGAAGGAAGCCGCCCGCTGGCAGCGGGACCTCGATTCCGGCCAGACGGACCATCGGGCGCCGACGCTCGGCGATCGGCTCGTCGGACCAGGTGAGGCGGGCGAGGTCGAGATCGGCGGCCAGCGCAGCGAGATCCTGGCGCTCGTCGAGCGTGGGCGCGCGGCTGGCGTGCAGGAGCAGGTCGATGCCGTTCGTGGTGGCGGTGAGGGAGAGCTCGGGCGGCGGCGGTCGGGAGAGCGCGCGGCCGAGGGCGACGGCGAGGGGCCGCAGGAGCGATTGCAGCTCCGGGACGGAGATCGGACATTGGTCGATCGGGACGACGGCGTGGCTGGCGCGGGCGCGGAAACCCAGACGGAGCTGGCGGCCTTCCATGCTCAGGGCAAGGCGGATCCGGCGCCGGGAGGCCAGCGGTGCCGTGCGGACGGGCTCGATCGGAACCTGGCCCAGGCCCTGGCGGGCGAGTGCCGTGCGGATGCGCTCCACCTTGAAGCCGGTGTAGGCGGCGGCCGGCAGATGCTGCAGGCGGCAGCCACCACATCGTCCGAACCACGGGCAGGGCGGGTCGGCGCGCGCGCCGCCTGTGAGGCGCTCGAGCGGCAGGGCCTGCCTGCCCTCGCCGACGCGGCGGCCTGGGAGCACGCGCCAGTGTTCGCCCGGCAGGGTCAGCGGAACGAACAGGCGCTCGCCGCCATGGCGGGCGATCCCATCGCCGGCGGCACCCAGGCTCTCGATCGTGACCTCGACCGGCTGGGCGCTGGTCATGGCGGCTCGGGGACCAGCCACAGCAGGTGGCGCCGTCGGCCGGTGGTGAGATCGATGGTGGCAAGGAAGCGGCGGCCGTCGGCGGCCTCGCCCAGGATCGCCAGCTGGTTGCCGGCCCCGACCATCTGGCCTATCCGCGCATCGGCCGGCAGCGCCAGCGTGCTGGGCGGCACCTCGGCGGCGGTGCGCTGGCGCTGGAGGAGAAGCCAGACCAGGAGCGTGGCTACGGCCGCGATCAGCACCGCCCCCGACACCACCACCAGCTTGAGACTGCGGATGAGCTTCTCGTCCAATCCTGCCATCCTGGCGCCGGGGGTCCGGGAGGTCGAGCTCGAGGTGCCCGAGGAACGGGCCGGCTTCCGCCTCGACCGGTTCCTGGCCGCGGGCCTGCCCGAGCTCTCCCGAGCGCGGATCCAGGCACTGTTACGCGAAGGCCACCTCGCGGAGGGTGGCCGGCCCGTGCGCGACGCGTCAAGGCGGGTGCGACCGGGCGAGCGCTACCGGCTCACCGTGCCGCCGCCGGTGGCGGCCGATCCGGCCCCGGAGGACCGGGCGCTGGAGGTCCTGTTCGAGGACGAGCATCTCCTCGTGCTGGTCAAGCCGGCAGGTGTCGTGGTGCATCCTTCGGCCGGGCATGCGGACGGCACCCTGGTCAACGCGCTGCTGGCGCATTGCCGGGGCAGCCTCTCGGGGATCGGCGGGGTGGAACGGCCGGGCATCGTGCACCGGCTGGACAAGGAGGTGAGCGGGGTCCTGGTCGTGGCCAAGCACGACCGGGCGCATATCGGCCTCGCCGGACAGTTCAGCGTGCACAGCGTCGACCGGGTTTATGAAGGGATCGTCTGGGGCGTGCCGCGGGCCGCGGAAGGGACCGTCGACGCGGCGATCGGGCGGCACCCGCAGGACCGGCTGCGGAACGCGGTGCTGCGCACGGGCGGCAAGCGGGCGGTCACCCACTGGCGGCGGGTGGAGACGGCCGGGACTCGGGCGGCAAGGATGGAGGTCAGGCTGGAGACCGGGCGTACGCACCAGAATCCGCGTCCATCTGGCGCACCTTGGTCACCCGCTGGTTGGAGACCGACTCTATGGCGGCAAGCGACCGGCGCTGCCGGTCCGTCTCGACCGCATCCTGCTGCATGCCCGGCTTCTCGGGTTTGTCCATCCGGTCACCGGCGAGCACCTGCGGTTCGAGAGCCCGCCGCCGCCCGAGTTCGCGGCCATCCTTGCGCTCCTGCGTGCCCCCACTAAGCTAGGTGCGGCACCGACTGCCGGGCTCGGCAGTTAGGTAGCGATGGCCGGGAAGGCACGTCCGGCCCATCGCCGATTCCAGACCTCAGGGCAAGGAGCCTATGGCCAGTCTACCCACCGTCCCAGCCGAAGGCAGCGGGCTGGCGCGGTATCTCGACGAGATCCGGCGCTTCCCGATGCTGGAGCCGGAGCAGGAGTACATGCTCGCCAAGCGCTGGCGGGAGCATGACGACGTCAATGCCGCCCACCAGCTGGTCACGAGCCATCTCCGCCTCGTTGCCAAGATCGCCATGGGCTATCGCGGCTACGGCCTGCCCATGAACGAGATCATCTCCGAGGGCAATATCGGCCTGATGCAGGCCGTGAAGCGCTTCGACCCCGAGCGCGGCTTCCGCCTCGCCACCTACGCCATGTGGTGGATCCGGGCGGCGATCCAGGAATATATACTTCATTCCTGGTCCCTGGTGAAGCTCGGCACCACGGCCGCACAGAAGAAGCTCTTCTTCAACCTGCGCCGGCTGAAGAGCCAGATGCAGGCGATCGAGGAGGGCGACCTGCACCCCGAGACCGTGCGCGAGATCGCCACGACCCTCGAGGTCACCGAGCAGGACGTGATCGACATGAACCGGCGCCTGGAGGGGCCGGACCATTCGCTCAACGCCATGCTGCGCTCGGACGGCGACACCGAGTGGCAGGACTGGCTGGTGGACAGCAGCGCCAGCCAGGAGATCCAGGTTGCCGAGGATGACGAGCTCAGTCACAGGAAGGGTCTCCTGGGCGAGGCCATGCACGTGCTCAACGAGCGCGAGCGCCACATCCTGACCGAGCGCCGCCTCAAGGAGGAGCCCACCACGCTCGAGGACCTCTCGGTCCAGTACGGGATCAGCCGCGAGCGGGTGCGCCAGATCGAGGTCCGCGCCTTCGAGAAGCTGCAGAAGGCAATGCAGAACCTCAACGCCGCCGACGCGGAGCGGCGGGCGGAGTCCGCGCCACCGCTCCCGCAGGCATAGAGCCGGCTCTGCTCTAAAGGTTGCCTCCGGCGGGTGGCGGGCCGCCACGGGCTTGCGTTCACGCCGGCACCGGCAGCGGCGGCTTCCGGGTGTACCAGGCGGGTGGGTGGGGCCTCGAGCCGTGCACCCGCTCGTGCTCCAGGGCGGCATCGAGAGCCCGCTGCTCCGCCGGCAGCAGCCGGGCCCGCCAGACCCGGGCCCGCTCATGGCCCCAGCTCTGCTCCCAGTAGTAGCGCCGCAGCAGCTCCTTGCCGTCGGGCGGGGGCGGGTCGGGGGCGTTGCGGTTCGCTGGGCTGGCGGCAAGTGGCTGCACGGGCTCGATCTTCGGCGTCCTAGCAACCCGTTGTTTCTGGTGTTGGCTCATGTGGCCTCGGGCGGCTTGGCGTCGCGCCAGGGTGTGCGGCTGCGGAGGATGGCGTTGAGGCTGACGAGGAGCTTTCGCATGATGGCGGCAAGGGCGAGCTTGCGCGGTTTTCCCCTGGCGACCAGGGCCCGGTAGGCGAGGGCAAAGCGGGAGCTGCCGGGGCTGGCGCTGAGGACCGCCATGGAGAGCGCCTGGCGGACCGCGGCTCGGCCGCCTCGGATTCTCGCGCCGGCCGCGTTTCTGGCCGCTGTCCTCGGCCACGGGTGCCAGGCCTGCCAGGCTGGCGATCTGGCGGCGACCGAGTGTGCCGAGCTCGGCCAGCAGGGTGGCGACCAGGACCGGGCCGATGCCCGGCGTGCCGGCCAGCAGGTCGGCCGCGGCCTTGAGCTGCGGGTCGTCGGCGATGGTCCGGCGCAGGAGCACGTCGAACTCGGCCTTCTCCTGCCGCAGCCGGTCGAGGGCGCCACGGGCGCGGGCGATCAGCGCCGGCAGACGCAGATGGCCGAGCTGCTGGCTGCGGGCGGTGATCTCGGCCAGGAGCTGGCGGCGGTAGCCGAGCAGCTCGGCCAGGGCCTGGCGCGAGCCGGCCAGGACCGGCGTGGGCGCCGGCCTGGCGAAGGCGCCATAGCGGGCGATGGCCGCCGCGTCGAGCCGGTCGGTCCCCCCGGTCAGCGCCGTGCGCTGCCGGAGGACAGGCTTGGCCAGCAGGCCCGAGGCCTTGGCGAAACGGCGGACCCGCGCCGGGTTGACGATGGCGGCCTTGATCCCCCGCTCGGTCACGTGACGATGCAGCCTTCGCTCGTAACCGCCCGAGGCCTCCATGACCAGCAGGCTGCCCGGCTCCAGCCAGGCAAGCAGGCGCTTGATCCCGGCGCTGTCGTGATCGAATCCGCGATGCTGCTGGCGCTTGAGGCAGTAGGCGTCGAGCCGCGCCTTGCCGATGTCGATGCCGGCGCGGAGGATGCCGGCGCCGATGGTCTCGGCCAGGTGGCGGGCGACGGGGCCAACGGCCACGAGTTCGGCGCAGATGGCGGCGAAGTGGGTTTGGTTGGCCTGCTCGGTCTCGCCCAGCGCCGCGACGGTGACGTGGGCCCGGGCCGCGCAGGCCGTGGGTGAGGCTGTTCATTGAGACCGGGTGGGCGATCAGCGCCGGCCGCTCTTGGGCGAAGTGCTCCTGGACGACCTGCCGGGTGGTGGCGTGCACCCGGGCGTTGGCGACGGTCGTGCGCCAGGCCTCGAACTGGGCGTTGAGGTCGTCGAGGTCGCGGAAGCTCCGCGCCAGGAAGAAGTCCTCGCGGACGTAGCGGTAGGGCCGCTCGATCTTGCCCTTGGTCTGGGCCCGGTAGGGCCGGCAGGCGCGCGGCACAGCACCATAGTGGTTGAGCAGGCCGACCAGGGAAGGGTTGTAGGCGACCACACCCTCCGCACTCTCGCCGATGACGGCAGTCTTCATGCGGTCGTAGAGCAGCTCGGAGGGGGCACCGCCCATCGCGGCAAAGGCGTCGATGTGGCAGCGCAGGACGGTCTGCAGGTCCTGGGTGGCGCAGAAGCGGCCCCAGAGCCAGCTTCTGTGGCCGAGGATCATGGTGAACAGCCAGAGGATGCGCTCCACCTCGGGCTCGTCGGTGAACACGGTCTTGAACTGGGCGAAGTCGACCTGCCCCTGGCGGCCGGGTGCGGTCTCGAAGCGGCGCTCGAAGGGCTTGGGCCTGGGCGGGCGCGCCTCGCGCAGGAAGTCGGTGAGCAGGCTGTAGCAGCCCGCATAGCCGAGCTCGCGGATCTCGCGCAGCAGGCGCTTGCCGGTCAGCTCGGGCCAGGCGGCGATCCGCTCGCGCAATAGGCCTCGTAGGGCGCAAGCTCGCGCGGCCGTGGCGGACGGGACCCGTAGACCGGCGGCTCCATCCCACGCGCGAGATGCCGGCGCACGGTCTTGCGGTCGAGCCCGACCTTCGCGCGATGGCGGAGACACTGAGCCCCTGCCGCTTCAAGTCGTGGATCAAGACGATCGCCCCCAGTGTGACACCTGCACGCCCCTGCCGTTCGTCGGGGCCAAGGTGGGCCTGTCGGCCGTCGCCAGCCGGCGGCGCTCAAGACTGCGGAGTTTTCAGTCGGCACATTTGCGGAGGATACGATCGGCGCTCACAAGGGGTGCCGACCACTTCGCTGATGATGCCCCGGGCGTGCAGAAATGCGGCCGGATCATCGCCGACAAAGCCGCGGTCCAGCCAGACGAGGAGGAGGGAGGCATGCGCCTCCAGATCCGGGTTCGGGGGCATGCAGGGCGTCGCGGTCCTGGGTGTTGGCCGGCACCACCTGCACGCCGAGCGGATCGCCTTGCGTGTCGACCATCAGCACCCGTTTCCTGCCCTTGACCTTCTTGCCGGCGTCGTACCCCCTCGGGCCCCGCTGGGGTCCGGTCCGCACACTCTTGGTGTCGATGATGGCCGCCGTCGGCCGCCGCTTGCGGCCGGACGCGAGGCGGCGGCAGGCCACCAGGACACCAAGCGCCCGGTCCAGCACCGCACGCTGCTGCCAAGTCATCAGGCGGCTCCACACGCTCTGGTGCGGCGGCGAACCCGACGGCAGCCGCCGCCAGGCGCGGTCGTCCCGTGCCATGTGCCACAGGGCCTGCAGCATGATCAGGGTCGACCAGACCCGTGGCCGGCCGACCCGCGAGGGTGGATGGATCGTGTCGATCGTCGCGGCGAGACGGACGAGCATGCCCTGCCGCACCATCTCCTGGATCGCCGGCGCGTAGCGGCGCCGATCCTCGGCCGTCCATGCCATCATCGTCGTCCTTTGCCAGGGATCGACGACCAACGGCGTGGACGGCCGTTGCGTTCACGAGAAAAGCCATACCAGTCAGCAGGTTAGTTTCAGGCAGGCTCAGAGGCATGGAGAGGCAGAACAGAGGAGCAGATACGGGCTTGGGCCAATCCAGCGTCGCATGGCAGGTACATATCGATGCAGGAGGCGAGAGACTTGATCGACGCTTGTGAGCGGGCTTGGGCAGTGTGTAGATGTGGGTCCTGCAAAGAGTTCTTCTGGAACTCCTTTGTTGATGGAAAATATCGGCATTGTGGATGCGAAGAAGTGCGGTGGAAGCTTTGATCGGATAGAGTTCTGGCTGCTGCTGAGTGGGCACCAGTCCGTCTCTACCCGGAGATAGCTTCTGCTCGCTATGTACTAGGACGTCGTCAGGTATGTCCCCAAATTTTCTCTCACCGCTGACTGGAGCGACGTATCCAGTCCCTTCAGCAGCTCATTCACGAGGTCCCGCGCTAGCCTGTCCCTCTCCATCACCGAGGACGCATCCCGCACCGGCCGCTTCCGTTCCACCTTCGCCCGCGCATAAGCCTTCTCAATCCCCAGCCCATCCACGATGGCGACGCGGACGGCCAGCGAGCCCACGAGCTCACGCGTTGGTCCGGTGATGGCGCCGGTGATGCCGCCCCGGGGAATCGCCTGCTCGACCATGCTGGCTTCCTCGATCACCGCACGGCCGAACTCGCTGCCGCCGCCGGCGTGGAGGCGCTGGGTGAGGTAGGTGCGGGTGGCGGCCAGCATCTCGTCGGTGCGGCGGCGGTCGATGAAGTTGAGCGGCAGGCTCTGGACCTGGTCGACGACCTCCAGGTTCGAGATGGTGAGCTGCAGCGGGGTGACCGGCGGCGCCTCGATCGGGCCCGGGTCGGGCGAGCGGGTGCAGGCGGCGGACAGGGCCAGGGCAGCTGCGAGCAGCAGGCGGCGCCGATATGCGGGCATCAAGGTTCCTCTAATGCAGGCGGCGGGTGGAAAGCGCGTCGACCGCCGCACGGTCGAGCTCGTATTGACGGCTGCAGAACTGGCAGGTCACGGTGATGCGGCCGTCCTCGAGCCGCATCTCCTCGATCTCACCGGGCGTGAAGCTCTGGAGGATCGTGTGCACGCGCTCCTCGTCGCAGGAGCAGCCGAAGGAGAGCTGGAGCGGGCGGAAGACGCGCACGCCGTCCTCGTGGAAGAGGCGGAAGAGGAGGTCGTCCAGCGACAGGGCCGGATCGAGCAGCTCGGCATCGGTGGCGGTGCCCAGGAGCAAGAGTGTGCGGCGCCAGTGGTCGTGCGCCTCGGCACTGTCGCCGGGCTGGCTGCCGGGCATGGCCTGGACGACGATCGCACCCGCCTGCCAGCGCCCCGTCTGCGGCTCGCGGTCGACGGCGATGCGGATCGCGGTCGGCAGCTGCTCGGAGCGCTCGAAATAGGCGCGCATGCAGTCCGAAAGCGTGTCGCCCGCGAGCTCGACCACGCCCTGGTAGGCCTCGCCGCCGGTGTCGCGCTGGTCGACCGTGAGCGCCAGGAGGCCGCGGCCGACGAGCGAGAGCGGCGGCTCGTCACGGTGCCCCGTGATGGCGTCGGCATCGTAGCCGGCATAGCCGCGCATCTGGCCATCGTTGGTGCAGTCGGCGGTCAGCAGGCGGACGGGGCCGTCGCCCCGCACCTGGAGGCTGAACTTGCCGTCGAACTTGAGGCCGCCGGCAAGGGCACCGGCCAACGTCAGAAGCTCGCCCAGCAGCTCGGAGACGGCGCGCGGGTACTCGTGCGCGCGGAGCACGTAGTCCACCGTGCTGGCAAGGCGGATGGCACGCCCGCGCAGCTGCGAGCGTTCGAGATGGAAGGGGCGCAGCAGGTCCGCAGCCCCGCTCTGCATCGTCATCAGGCAGTCATCCCTGGTCGAGGCACCATTCCAGGATCGCCTTCTGCGCGTGCAGACGGTTCTCGGCCTCGTCGAACACCACCGAGCGGGGCCCGTCGATGACCTCCGGGGTCACCTCCTCGCCCCGATGCGCAGGCAGGCAATGGAGGAAGATGGCATCGGGACGGGCAAGATCGAAGAGGGGCGCATCGACACGGTAGGGCTCGAGCAGCTGGAGCCGGCGGTCCGCATCGGCCTGGCCCATCGAGACCCAGGTATCGGCGAAGACGGCCTCGGCTCCGCGCACGGCCTCGCGCGGATCGTCGGTGACCTGGACCCGAGCCTGGCGTTCCTGCGCCCAGGCGAGGAGCGCGGGCTCAGGGGCCAGCTCGGGCGGGCAGGCGATGGTGAGCTGGAAGTCGAAGCGCACGGCGGCATGGACGAGCGAGGTCAGCATGTTGTTGCCGTCGCCGATCCAGGCGAGCTGGCGGCCGCGGATCGGACCTTTATGCTCCTCCACCGTCAGCACGTCGGCCATCGCCTGGCAGGGATGGGAGTGGTCGGTGAGGCCGTTCACGACCGGGACGGTGGCGTGCTGCGCCAGCTCCAGGAGCTTCTCGTGCCCGTCGGTGCGGATCATGATCGCATCGACATAGCGCGAGAGCACGCGGGCGGTGTCGGCCACGCTCTCGCCGCGGCCGAGCTGCATGTCGCGTGCGGAGAGCACCAGCGCGTGGCCGCCCAGCTGGTGGGCCGCCACCTCGAACGAGACCCGGGTGCGGGTCGAGGGCTTCTCGAAGATCATGGCGAGCGTGCGCCCGGCCATGGGCTTCGCACCGTCGCCCTTCTTGAAGGAGCTGGCCCGGTCCAGGATGGAGCGGAGGTCAGCGGTCTCGATCTGGTCGAGGTCGAGGAAGTGCCGGGCCGTCACCCCGCGAGTTCCCGGCAGACCTGCTCGATGCCCTCGAGCGCGAAGGCCACCTCCTCCTCGCTGATCGTGAGCGGTGGCAGGAGGCGGATCACGTTCTCGCTCGCACCGACGGTATGGACGCCGTGCTCGCGCAAGGCCTTCACCACGTCGGTGTTGGGCTGCTCGGTGCGGATGCCCACGAGGAGCCCACGGCCACGGACCTCCTTGATCACGCCCGGGATAGCTGTTCCTGCAGGGCGATGAGGCCTTCATGGAGCTGCCGGCCGCGGTCGCGGACGCGTGGCCATGAAGCCGCTCTCCAGCACCACGTCGAGCACCGCACCGGCGACCGCACAGGCCAGCGGGTTGCCGCCGAAGGTGGAGCCATGGGTGCCGATGGTCATGCCCGAGGCGGCACGCGCCGTGGCGAGGCACGCACCCACCGGGAAGCCGCCGCCCAGGCCCTTGGCACTGGTCATGATGTCGGGCGTGATGCCGACCTGCTCGTGGTAGAAGAGCGTGCCGGTGCGGCCCATCCCGGTCTGGACCTCGTCCAGGATCAGGAGGATGCCGTGCTCGTCGCACAAGGCCCGCATCCGGCGGAGCTGCTCGTCGGAGAGGGCGCGGATGCCGCCTTCGCCCTGGATCGGCTCGACCAGGATGGCCGCGGTCTCGGGCCCGATCGCGGCCTCGAGCGCCGCATCGTCGCCGAAGGGCACGACGTCGAAGCCGGGCAGGAGGGGTGCGAAGCCCTCGATCATCTTCTTGGACGTGCCGGTGGCCGAGATCGTGGCCATGGTGCGGCCGTGGAAGGCGCCCTCGAAGGTGATGATCCGGTGCCGCTCGGGCTCGCCCAGGCTGAACCAGTAGCGGCGCGCCATCTTGATGGCGCATTCCAGCGCCTCGGCACCCGAGTTGCAGACGAAGCAGGTGTCGGCGAAGGTGGCGGCCACGAGGCGGTCGGCCAGCCGCTCGAGCTCGGGGATGCGGACGATGTTGGAGACGTGCCAGAGCTTCTGCGACTGCTCCTGCACCGCCTTCACGAGGTGAGGGTGGGCATGGCCCAGCAACGTCACCGCGATCCCGCTCGCCATGTCGAGCCAGCGTCGCCCGTCGCGGTCGATAGAGCCACGAGCCCTCGCCACGCTCGAAGGCGAGGTCGGGGCGCTGGTAGACCGGCAGGAGAGAGGGGATCGCCTGGTTCTGCATGGGTCGTGCCTGTGCGAGATAGGCGCGGACGATTGCTGCCGGGGCGGGGCCGTGTCAACCCGGCAACGGCAGCGTCGGGGAGGCGGACATGAACATCGCCCGGCTTCTGGCCCGTGCCGGTTCGAGCAGCGGTGAGCTGCCGGCGGTGGCAGTGGGTGCGCGCACGGTCTGGACCTATCGCCAGCTCGCCCAGCGGACGGCACGGATCGCGGGCGGCATGCTGGCGGCCGGTCTGGCGCCGGGCGACCGGATCGCCCTCGTCATGCGCAACTGTGCGGACTACGTGCCCTTGATGTTCGCCGGCTGGTGGGCCGGGCTCACGGTGGTGCCGGTCAATGCGAAGCTCCACCCGCGCGAGCTCGCCTACATCATCGAGCATTGCGGCGCCCGGCTGGTGCTGGTGACGGCGGACATCGCCGATCTGCCGGGCATCGGTGCGCGGGTTATGACGGTCGGCAGTCCGGAGCTGGAAGCGTCTGGCTGCGGCCGAGCCGGTGGCTTGCGCCGAGCGCCTGCCGGACGATGTCGCCTGGCTCTTCTACACCAGCGGCACCACCGGCCGGCCGAAGGGTGCCATGCTGAGCCATCGCAACCTGATGGCGATGACGCTCTGCTACTTCGCCGACGTGGACCGGATCGATCCGGGCGACGCGATCATCCACGCGGCCCCCATGTCGCACGGCTCGGGCCTCTACATCCTGCCGCACGTGGCCGGGGCGGCGGTGCAGGTCGTGCCGGAGAGCGGCGGGCTCGATCCGGCGGAGACCGCGCGGCTGATCGGGGCCTGGCCCGGCACCACCATGTTCGCCGCACCGACCATGGTCGTCCGGCTGATCGACGATCCGGGCTTCCGCGACGCCGACCTGCGGCACCTGAAGACGATCGTCTATGGCGGGGCGCCCATGTACCTCGCCGACTGCCAGCGGGCGCTGGCGCTCCTGGGGCCGCGCCTGGCCCAGATCTACGGCCAGGGCGAGAGCCCGATGACCATCACCGCCCTGAGCAAGGCCCGGCACGGCGATACCGGCCACCCGCGCTACCTGGAGCGGCTGGCCTCGGCGGGCGTGCCCTATGCGGCGATCGAGGTCATGCTGGTCGATGAGGACGGCCGGCCGGTGCCGACCGGCGAGCCGGGTGAGGTCTGCGCCCGCGGCGATCCGGTGATGCTCGGCTACTGGGGCGACGAGGCTGCGACCGCTGCCGCCCTCAGGCACGGCTGGCTGCACACGGGCGACGTGGGCGTGCTGGACGAGGACGGCTTCCTGACCTTACGCGACCGGTCCAAGGACCTGATCATCTCCGGCGGCTCCAACATCTACCCGCGCGAGGTCGAGGAGGTGCTGCTCACCCATCCGGGCGTGCGCGAGGTGGCGGTGATCGGGGCGCCGCATCCCGAGTGGGGCGAGACCGTGGTGGCGTTCGTCGTCGGCGATCCGGAACGCCCGCCGGCAGAAGCCGAGCTGGACCGGCACTGCCTTGCCGCCATCGCCCGCTTCAAGCGGCCGCGGCGCTACCGGATGGTCGAGGCGTTGCCCAAAAACGCCTACGGCAAGGTGCTGAAGCGGGAGCTGAGGGAGCAGCTCGCGGCAAGTGATATCCGGCACTGACCGGCGCTGCCGTCGGCCGAAGATGCGGGCCTGACCATAGGAGGGGCAGATGGGCTGGGTGTGGCTACTCGTGATCCTCGCCGTGCTGGCGGGCCTCTATCTCTGGTACGCCACGATCGTGGCGCGGCGGAACAAGGTCCAGGAAGCGCTGAGCTCGGTCGACGTCCATCTCAACCAGCGTCACGACCTGATCCCCAACATCGTCAAGCTCGCCGACCGTTTCATGCAGCATGAGCGCGGCCTCATCGAGGAGGTGACGCGCCTGCGAGGGCAGGTGGGGCAGGTCGCGGGCGGCAGTGCCGGCGAGGTGGCGCAGCGCTTCAAGCTCGAGGGCGAGCTGGCACAGCGCATGGGCCAGCTCATGGTGACGATGGAGAACTATCCCCAGTTGAAGTCGGACACGACCGTGCTGGAGACGCAGCGCACCTGGACCGAGGTCGAAGCGCAGATCACGGCCAGCCGCCGCTTCTACAATGCCGCGGTGAACCAGCTCAACAACGCGATCCAGATCTTTCCCGGCAGCGTGCTCGCCGGCATGGCGGGTGTCACCGCCATGCCGTTCTTCGAGGCGCCGGCCCAGGCGCGCATTGCTCCCGACGTCGACAGCATTCTCGGGAGCCGGCGGCCGTGAGCGCCGATATCGCGGTGCTGGAGCAGCAGCGCCGGCGCACGCTCAAGAAGGTGGGCATCGCGGCGCTGCTGGCGGTTGGCGGCTTCCCCCTGGGTGCCCTGATCGGCGCCGGGATCGGGACCGATGCCGCCATCATCGTGGCCGAGGGCCTGTGGCTCCTGGCTCTTCTCAGCCTCTTCGCCGGCCCGATGTTCGTGGCCGACTGGCGGCGCTCGGTGACGGCCGGGCTGCTCGACGCCGCGGTCAAGGCGACGCCCGGCGTCCACCGCATCGACGGCGAGCGCAGCCGGAGCGACATCCGTACCGAGACCATGTCGCCCGGCCTGTTCCAGGGCAGCGGTCTCGTCGAGACGTTCTACAGCACGAAGCTCTTCAACGCGCTTACCGGCCAGTCGCGCGGCGTGCCGTTCACGCTGGCCGACCTCAGCCTCTACGATCAGAAGAACCTGCGCGTCTTCGGCGGCGTGCTGGGCAGCTTCAGGCTGCGGCGGCCGCGGCCCGGCCTGACGATCGTCACCCGCGACCGGGGCATGCTCGGGAACCTCCTGAGCCGCACCGGCGGCGCACTCGACCCGGTGACGCTTGAGGATGTCCACTTCGAGGACATCTTCGAGGCCTACGGCACCGACCAGGTGCAGAGCCGCGTGATCCTCACCACCACCATGCTGGAGCGGTTGAAGGTGCTGGACGATTTCGCCCACGCGCGCGGATTCTCCTGCGCTTTCCGCGGCGAGCATCTGCTGGTGGCGCTGCCCGGCATGCGCTGGCGCTGCCAGATGTGGCGCCTGTTCCAGCCCATGGAGCAGTGGCTGCCGGCCTATCGGGACTGGATCAACGGCCTGATCGCCCTGCCGGCACAGGTGGCGGCCACGCTCGATCTCACCGAGGAGGACGAGGCGCCGGCCGTGCCCGCACCACCGGCCCGGCAGTTTCGCGGCGGATTCGGTCGCGACGATGTCGAAGCCGCGGCTGCCCTCGCCTGGCGCATCGCCGGCGAGGCCGGCCCCGCCCTCTATTTGGCGATGTCGGGTGCGGTGTTCGGCGGTCTTGCCCTCTACGTCGGCTGGTACGGGATCACCGAGGGGTTCGGTGATCAGTTCTTCTGGTACTTCTGGTCTCTCGTCACGGCAGGCCTGGTCTACGGTGCCGCCACCATAGGCTACGCCTTGCGGCAGCTCGGGCGGTTCGCCTGGAGCTGGGGCTCGCCCTTGCGGTCCATGCCGGACACGCGCGTCCGGCCGCAGCGACCGTATCGCCTGAGATGTTCGGGTTCTCGCGCAAGCCTCCATTCGATGCCGACACGCTGTCCTCGATCTGGGTCATGGCGTGCCGGGACGAATCGCCGGTCCTGACCTCGTTCAGCGTCTCCTATCGCCTGGGCGGCACCAACCCCAAGGAGGTGATCGAGCTGGTCAAGAGCCGGGGCGAGCTGTTCCGCGTCGGGCTGACCCGGGCGCAGAGCCGGAACTGGAAGAACCGCTACAAGGAGGCCCAGTCAGCACCCAAGGAGCAGCCCCAGCCGCCGGCCGAGGGCGAGAAGGCCCAGCCCAAGCCGCAGAAATACCTGCTGCCGGACTGGCTGCAGGTGTTCGACGACGAAGCGCCGGCGGAGGCGCAGGACCGTGTGCGCGAATGGCTGGGCGACAAGGCGATCGGCTCGTCGCAGCAGGCGCTGGAGAGGTTTGCCGACGACCGGTTCGTCGTCGACGACGTGGTGTTCCGCAGCCAGTTCCGGCTCGACCGCGACCTCGAGGCCGAGCCCAGCGACCTCGCCACCGTCAACTGGGGGCTGGAGCACATCGAGCGGCTGCGGCGAGGTCGGGCCGAGGTGCGGCAGAACGTGATCGCCCTCACCACCGGCATCGGCGGGTGTCGCGTTCGGATCGTTCGTGGCGCTCACCGCTCCGATCATCAACACGGCCTACCAGGGCAACCCGGCCGAGAACGCCCGCCTCACGATCGACCACCAGACCCGCCTCGACAAATACGCGGCCCTCAGCAAGGCGGTGGCCGATGCCGGTCGTGCGGCGCGCCGAGGCGATGGTGACGCGCTGAGCGGTGCCCTGGGCGAGATCTCCACCGCCGCCACGAGCCTGGGCCTGCTGCTCGACGGCGACACCCGCAAGACCGTGCAGGAGCAGGAGGCGCGTGCCGCCGACGCCTGCGCCCAGGCTGCGGGCCCCACAGACCAGGCCTGCGTCGATGCGGTCCAGGAGATGCAGCGCCTGATCGACGGCCAGCTGGCCGACGTCGTGATTCGCTAGTCTGGGGCGCCCCCCGCATGGCGTGGCATCACTTGATGATATCAAGCTCTCTTTTCTTCTTATAGATGAAGCGCACGATGTCATACTCGAATGCTGAGCCGCTACGGTAATAGCGGAATCCTACACTGTGCCTGGCGTCCAGGAAGTAGATGGCGTAAATCGCCGGGTTGAAATAAACGCTGTCATTGATGTCCTGAATCACGGGCAGGAAGTTGGTAGCGGCAGTGTCCGCCGCAAACCCGCCGGCGTCGCGCAGGTTGGACGGGCCCAGGATCGGCAGCACGATGTAGGGACCGGAGCGCACACCCCACCGGCCAAGGGTCTGGCCGAAGTCTTCCTCGTGCTCGGGGATGCCGAACTCGGTTGCCACGTCGAACAGGCCGACGATACCGACGGTCGAATTGACGAGGAGGCGCGACAGCGCCGTGCCGGCGACATCCGCCCGGCCCTGCAAGGCACCGTTCAGGCCGTTCCTGAACTCGCTCAGATTGTTGAAGAAGCTTGAGATCCGGTCTTCGACGAAGTCGGGGGTCGCCCGATTGTAGATGCCGACCGCCGGGAGGAAGACGTAGCGATCGAAGCGGGCGTTGAAGTTGTAGACACGCCGATTGAGGCCTTCGAACGGATCATAAACGTCGATGGCAAAAACCTTCTCCTGCTCCTGCGCGGTCACGGGGCTTCGGGGCGGCACGCTGCCCAGCCGCTCCGCCGGAACCGCCGCACAGCCGAGAACGAGTGCCGGAGCGAGGAGGATGAGCACCGCACGCAGGCAATTTGGCCAAGTCATGGCGGGCATCATTCCGCGAGCAGCCGCGAGATGGCGGCCAGAACATCGGCCCTCTGGTAGTTGCCGCAGTGCCCGCCATCGTCAAAGATGACGGAACGATCTTGGAAGACTTGGCGGAGCCAAGCGAGTTCCGTCGGTGCGAGGATGATGTCATCCTGGTTTGTGATCAGTGTGATCTTCTGCGTGCTGCGCAGGTAAGTCTCGATCGGGTGCAGCCCGGCATCGGCGATCGCCCGCTCCTTCGTGTAGGAAGGGTCGCGCGCCTGGAAGTAGGGCAGGAATAAGCCATCGATATAATCGTTGAAGCTGTGACGGGTCGCATGCTTGAATATGTTGGTAAGTGAGACCGCGCCATCGAGCTCGGCATCCGCGTGCCAGCATGTATCCGCCCCGGCTCATCGCGTCGCTCGCGAAGGCCATGTTGGCGGCGGAAAAACGGAACGAGGTGCCGATCAGCGTTTCGAGAGCCTCGGGCCCGGGTCGCATCTGCTGGTAGGCATGGTAGAGGAACTCGCCGTCGAAGTTCGTCCCCTGCTCCCGGGTGTAGACGTCCGCGAAGGCCGCAAAGACGCGGTCGATGATCCGCTGCGCCGACTCCGGATCGTCGCCGACGTAGCGATCGTACATGCCGTCGAGGATTTGGACCGAGTTGAACAGGCTGACGGAGGGATTCAGGAGCAGCACCTTGCGGAAGCGGAATGCCTGCTCGCCCTCGTCGTGGCGGGCGACCCAGGCTGCGTTGGTGGCGCCAAGGCTGTAGCCGGTGAGACGGAAGTCGGTGACCTCGATCCGGTCCTTGATCCGATCGTAGGCGAGGCGCATCGCCCGGTAGAGGTCGCGCGCGTCATCCTCCATGCGGCCGGGCACGCCGGTGGAGGAAGCGTTGACGATGAAGTTCGGATGGGTCGGCGATGGCAGGCCGAGCACATGCATGCCGGCGCGATGCAGGGCCCGTGCCAGCAGGCGATTGGTGTCCGAGTCGAAGCTGGCACCCGTGCCGGCAATCAGGAACACGAGCGGCGCTGGCCGGTCCTGCCGGACCAGGCCGAAACGCAGGCCCTCCCCCTCGAACCAGAAGACAGGTGGTACGCGGCGATCCGGGAACGGCTTCACCTGGTCGATCACCACGCTCGAATCCCGGTCGAGAGGCGGAAACTCGACTTGCAGCGCGGGAGGCGTCCGGACCACCGTGTAGGTCAACGGATCGATCGGAGGCACCGTCGCGGCGCCGGCCGGCGGGGATAGTGCCAGACCGAGGAGGAGCGACAGGGCGATCAACTTGCGCATTGTTGCCTCACGTCCGAGCCGACCTTCGGCGCACATGCTCGCCCGGCATACGAAGTGCTGCTTGTCCCCCGGTTGCTGGGCAATCGGAAGGCGTCACCGGCGGCGGATCCAGGATTTGCGCGGCCTGTTGCTTCCTGGTTCCGAGCGGCGGGCTCAGGCCTTCAGCTTGTAGCCGCGGCGGAAGAGTGCGAGCGACCACCACCATAAGCCCACGTTCACGACCGCCAGGAGCATGGCGCCGAGCAGGATCGAGCCGTCGGCGTGGTCGGTGAAGGCATAGCGGATGCCGTCGATCATGTAGAAGAAAGGGTTGGCGTAGGCGAGCCAGCGGAAGGCCTCGGGCAGGGCCTCCACGCTGTAGAAGGTGCCGGAGAGGAAGGAGAGCGGGGTGATGACGAAGTTGGTGACCGCCGCCACCTGGTCGAACTTCTCCGACCAGAGCCCGCCCAGGATGCCCAGCAGCGACAGCATCAGGGAGGCGGCCAGCACGTAGTAGAGGGCGAGGAGCGGGTGGAGGAAGGGCAGGGCGACGAAGGGGAGCATGCAGACATAGACCGCCAGGCCCACGAAGAGGCCGCGGGTGACGCCGCCGGCGGTGATGCCGACGAGCAGCTCGCCGGAACCGAGAGGGGGCATCAGGTAATCGACGATGTTGCCCTGGATCTTGGCGATGACGAGCGAGCTCGAGGTGTTGGAGAAGGCGTTCTGGACCACCGACATCATGATCAGGCCGGGCGCCAGGAACTGGAGGAACGAGAGGTCGCCGATCCGGGTCTCGGCCCGGTGCATGGCGAGCGCGAAGATGGCGAGGAAGACCAGCGTCGTGATCATCGGCGCCAGCAGGGTCTGGGTCCAGACCTTGAAGAAGCGCCGTACCTCCTTGAGGTAGAGGGTCTTGAGCCCGATCAGGTTGACGTCGAGCGGCGTGCCGAACGTGCTGTCGTCCGCCGGCAGGCGATAGGGCAGGTCGGCGGCGGAGCTGGGCCCGGGCCGGGCCGGCCCTAGTAGTCGTAGCGCCACTGGAGATCGACGCCGGTCTGGGACTGCTCGGTGACGCTGGTGCCGACCGAAAGGTTGGGCGTCAGCTCGACCTCGACCCGGGCCTTGCCCGAGCCCGGCTGGATGCCGCGCTGGACCTGGAGATAGACCCGGTCGTTGATGTACTTGCCAGCACTGGCGGCCGACTCGCCGGCGGTGGCACCGCTCTCCACGCTCAGCGTGTCGAGGCCGGTGGCATTGCGGATGGCATCGAGGACACCGTTCACTCCGCCCCTGCCGCCCTGCAGCTCGCGCACGGCGGCGGCAAGGCGGATGCCCTGGACCGGGGTGATCCGGTCGGTGGAGCGCCCGAACAGCACCCGTGCCAGCACCTCGTCCTGCGGCAGCGGGGGCTCGCTGGTCAGCTCGAGCTTGGGGTCGGTGGCAGGCCCGCGCAGGCGGACGACGGCCTGGACCTCCTCGGCAGTGGCCGCGGCCTCCAGGCTCACCTGCGGGATGGGAGGGCGGCTGCCGTCGAAGGCGACGACACCTTCGCGGATGGCAAAGCGGCGGTCGAGCAGGTCGAGAAAGCCGCGGCGGAAGCGAAGCTGGCCGCGAACGTCCGGCTCCTGCAAGGTGCCCTTGGCCTGCACGGACCCGCCCCACTCGGAGTTCGAGCCCGCGTCCGCGGACGAAGAGCCGTGCCGGGGCATCCACTCTCACATCGAGCCCGATCGGGTAGGCTGCGGCCTTGGCTGCCGGAGCCTTCGGCGGTGGGGCGCCTTTCACCGCGATATCGAGCTCAGGAATGCTGGGCCCGCCGGCGCGGTCGGGGATGTGGATGTCGGCATCGTTGACGGTCAGCCTGGCCTCCATTTGTGCGCTGTCGCCGTCGCCCTTGAGGCTGGCATCGCCGGAGAGCACGGCAGCACCGTAGTCGCCGTCGAGGACACGGGCGCGGGCGAGGTTCAGGGCCACGTCCATCTGCGGCCGCAAGCTCGCGTCGAGCCCGACCGTGCCCTTGCCGGCGATGCGGCCGCCATAGCGATCGGTGGCAGTCAGCTCGGCGATCTCGACGCTCCGGCCCTCGGCGCGGGCGGTGAGGCCGATGTCGCGGAACGAGGCGCCGGTGGTGACGTCATCGACGCGACCGCCGCGGACGGTGAGGTCGCCAGCGAGTGCTGGCTGCGCCAGGGTCCCGGAGAGGCGGAGGTCGGACGCGAGGGTGCCGGTCACCGCCTGCCCGTCGAGGGCGGCGATGTTGGCAGCCCGTGCAAGGTCGACAGCACCGACGATGCTGCCGGCGAGCGGGGCGCCATCGGGCACGGCGAAGGCGAAGGGCTCAAGGCTGAAGCGCACCGGCAGGCTCGCCTCGGCCACCAGGGGCTGGGCGCCGAGACCGGTCGCCGACAGGCGGGTGTCGAGGCGGCCGTCCTGCACGGAGGAGGCGAGGTCGAGGTCGGTCGTGGGCGTGCGCGGGCCGGCGCCGCCGGGCTTCAGCTTCCGCACGGCCAGATCGAGCGTCAGCTCGGGTGCCCTGGTGGTGCCGGTCAGGCTGAGGCGACCTTCGGCCGTGCCTTGGAGAGCAGGTGCGCCGAAGCTGGACAGGAGCCGCAGCGGCAGGGAGGCGAGGCGAACCTCGCCCGCGGCCTTGCCGTTGCCGTAGCGCAGCTTGCCCTCGATCTGGGCGGGGCCGACCTTCAGGTCGAGCTGGTCGAGATCGAGCACGCCGCGGTCGAGGCTGAGGCGGGCGGGGCTCATGAGGTCGATGCGCTGGCCGGCGAACTTCCCGCCCAGGGTCTCGACCACGAGGCTCTTGCGCTCGCCCAACGCCGCGACCTGTGCCGTGGTCCGGATGTCGAACGGCTGCTGCGCCTGCGTGCCGGCGGCGCTGACCCGAAGGTCGAGACCGCTCAGAGGTCCGTTGGCGCTGAGCGAGGCTTCCTTCACCTCCAGGTCGGGCTGAGCGAAACCGTTGAGGGTGGCGTCGGCGTCGAGCGCAGGCTGGCCCAGCGCGTCGCGCACCGCGGCGGTGAGGCTGGCCTGCTGCAGGCGGCCGAAGTCGCCGGCGATGCCGCGCACCGTCAGCTTGAGGTTGCCGTCCTGCTTGCCGCCGGGGGTGGCGAAGGCGGCTTCGAGGTCGACCGCACCGGCGAGCTGCTGCTGGTGCCACGCGGAGAGGGCGGCGAGATCGCCCACGGCACCGGAGAGACGGCCGGCCACGAGCGTGCGTTCGAGGTCGATGTCGGCGTCGCCGCCAAGGCGGGTCTGTGGGCCGGTCAGCTCCAGCTTCGGCAGCCGCAGCCGTTTGCCTTCGAGCGCATAATCGGCTGCCAGAGCAAGGTCCTGGCCGCCGCGGCTCGCCGTGAGGTTGAGGTTGCCGGCGGGCGCTTGAACCGGGCCTGCCACGTTGCCGCGCAAGCCCAGGCGATCGACGGTCTGGTCGGCGAAGCGGATCGTCTCGCCCGTGGCATCGAGCGCCACGGATGGGGCCTCGACGGTCCCACCGAGGTCGGCCGTGGCCGCGACCTTGCCACCGATCGGCTGCTTCACCAGCGGCTCGAGACGGGCGAGGTCCGGCAGCTCGACCGTGACGCGACCACCGAGCTGGCGCTCGAGGCCGAGGCTCGGATTGCCGGTGACGGTCACGCCCGCACCATCGAGGCGAAGCTGCTCGACCTTCACCGCCTTCTTCTGCTCGATCAGCGCCTTGGCCTCGATCCTGGGTGCCGGCCCCAGCAGCTCCATGGCTCCTGGCGGAAGGCCTGCCAGACGATCACCGGTGAGCGTCAGGCTCGTGTCGATCCGGTTCGCCTGCTCACCCAGCACGGCCTCGCCCTTGAGAGCGAGTGCCCCGGCCAGCGGAGGAAGACCGCTTGCCGTCTCCGGCGGCAGGAGGGCCAGGATGGCCGCGAGGTCCGGGACGCCGCCATCCAGCTTGACCTGCCCGACAAGCGTCTGCCGGTCGACGGCACCGTTGAGGTCGAGCCGGGCAAGGCCGCTGGCGAGCGCCAGTCGCCGGACCTGCACCTGGCCCGCCGGCGGGGCTTCGGCCTGCAGCACCAGCGTGGCACGTCCGTCGCCCAGCTGCCGGCCCGCGACGGAGAGACCATCGGCGTCGGCCGTACCATCCACGCGGGCACCGGCGATGGCACCCTCGGCCGAGCGGAGGAGTGTGACGTCGAAGCCGCCGCCGAGGCGGGCCAACGCCATGCGGTCGGCGGCGATGCCGTTGCCGGCGAGCTCGACGCGCAAGGCGGGCTCGGCGACCCGGCCCGTGGCACCCAGCGTCAGCCGCGCGTCGCCGGTGAGCGGGATGCCGGCAAGGCCGCTCAGGTCGGCAAGGGCGGGGACCTGGAGCTCCGCGCGGCCGTCGAGCCGGTCGGCGTTCACGTCCGCGGTGCCGGTGCCGGTCAGGCTGACGGCCCCGGCCTGGAGCAGGAGCTCGTCCAGTGCGAAGACGCCGGGTGAGGTCTCGCCGGCATGCAGCGCCAGGGTGACCCGGTCGCCGACGACGGGAGCGATGGTGGCCGGGAGCACGCCCGGTGCGGCGGTGAACGTGCCGTCGATCCGCACCCGGCGGGTCGAGGCGTAGGCGAGGTCGAGCGTGGTCTCGAGCCGGGCCAGGCGCTCGGCATCGGCCAGCAGGCGGCCGCGCCAGTCGTCGAGCGGGCCATCGCCTTCGAGCGAGAGACGGACCGGGCCGGCCTGGGGCTGGCCGGTGGCGGCAGCAACCAGCCCGCCGGTCTCGCTGCCCTCCAGCTTGATGCCCAGGCGGCGGGCGGCGAGATCGAGGCGGGCGTCGAGGTCGAGCGAGGCCGTGGGCTGGTCGGTGCGGCGCAGCGTCAGCTTGGCCTGCGGTGCCTTGCCGGCGTCGCCCGTGCCGCCGGTGCCTTCGAGGCTGAAGGTGGCGGCCTGCCCCAGCACGGGCTGGGCTACCTCGATGCTGTCGAGATGCAGCCGGTCGAGCTGGACGACCGGGAGCGAGTTCCGGCAGCTGCGGCGGCTCCGGCAGGCGGAAGGGCTCGGTGGATGGTGTCTCGGGTGCGGGTGGCGGGAGATGGTTGATGGCGACCCGGCGCGCACCGGCATCCTCGACATGCACCTGGCCTCTCAGCAGGGCCGCAGGCGAGAGCTTCACCCGGGCGTCGTTGACCTCGAGCCAGGCACCCTGCTCATCGCGCAGCGCGAAGCGGCCGATCCGCACGTCGAAGGGGAGGAGGCCGCCCAGCTGCTCGACCTCCGCCTGCTGCTGCGGCGTGGTCAGCGTATCGGCGACATAGCCGGAGATCTGGTCCTTGGCCGGGCTCGTCTGGGCAACGGCGAAGGCGCCAGCAAGCAGACCGACGGCGACCACGATCACCGCCAGCACCGCGATGCCGACCCTGCCCACGATGGCCCCCAACGACGCCTCCCGCAGCGATACTAGAACGCCTGCCCGATGCTTAGATAGAGCTGGAAGAGGTCATCGACACCGTCGCGGCGGCTGAGGGGGAAGCCGACATCGAGGCGCAAGGGGCCGATCGGGGTGAAATAGCGCAGGCCCGGGCCGAAGCCCCAGTGCAGCTCCTCGTCCAGGCTGGGCAGCGACGAGGAGGAGACCGTCCCGCCGTCGAGGAAGGCCACGGCACCGAAGCTCTCGGTGATCCGGAAGCGCAATTCGGTGCTGAGCTCGATCAGCGAGCGGCCGCCCTCGGGCTTGTCGTCGTCGTCGAGCGGGCCTGCCAGCTGGTAGGGGATGCCGCGCACCGAGCCGCCGCCGCCGGCATAGAAGCGCTCGTCGGCCGGGACCTCCTCGCGGCTGGTGCCGACCAGGCTGCCGAGCGAGCCGCGCAGGGCCAGCACGGTGCGGGGCCGATCGAGAAGCTGGATGTAGCGCGAGTGCGTGATCCTGCTCTTCAGGAACCGGCGCTCGGCGCCCAACGTGTCCTGGTAGGGTGCGGCACTCAGAGCGAGCCTGCCGCCACGGCTCGGGTTGAGGAGATCGTTGGAGAAGTCCCAGTCGAGCTTCGCCGGGATCGAGACCAGGCCATAGTTCTGCTCGGGCTCGTCCTCCTCCTGGATCCTGGCGTAGCGGTAGGCCAGGCCCAGGCTGCCGGTCAGCCCCGGTGCGAGCTGGCGCTCGACACCGAGCCCGGTGCTTGCCGACTGGCTGTCGTAGCTGTCGGTGTTCTCCTTCTTGGCCTCGGCATCGCCGAGCAGGCTCTGCTTTCTGGAAAAGAAGTCGGGCTTGCGGAACGTCGTCTGCAGGCGCTGAAGCTTCAGGCCGAGCTCGGTCTCGACCCGCAGGCGCTCGCCGGCACCCAGCAGGTTCCGGTGCTCCCAGAACAGGTTGCCGCTGGGGCCCGTGTCCGTCTGGTAGCCGAGGCTGGCACCGACCGAGCGTGGAGCCCGCGGGGTGACGGCGACGGAAATCGGGAGCTGGCCGTCGGCGGTGAGCTCCTTGCCCTCCTCCACCGTCACCGTGCTGAACAGGCCGCTGTCGTAGAGGGCGCGGCGGCCCTCCTCCAGCCGGTCCGGGTCGAACGGGTCGCCGGCCCGGAAGCCCAGGCGATTGCGCAGGAAGCGGGTCCTCACGCCGTCGTTGCCGGTGAAGGTGGGCTCGGCGAAGGTGGCCTTGCGGCCGGGTGCCAGGCGGAGCACCACGTCCATCGTGTGCCGCTCGCCGTCGATCACGGTCGAGCGCCGGCCCAGGGCCGCCAGGGCGTAGCCTTCCTTGCGCGCCCGTGCCTGCAGCTTCTGCTCGGCATCGAGCACGGCCTGTGCCCTGGCCGGCTCGCCGCGCCTTGAGGCCGAGCCGCTCGAGCGAGGGGGCCACGAAGCCGTTCGGGTTGTCGCTCAGCTCGAGCCGCAGCTCGGCCAAGCTGTAGAGCGGTCCCGGCGTCACCTGGAAGCGGACCAGGTAGGGTCCGGGTTTGCCCCCACCGGCGGCCGGTGCCGGGGGCACGAGGTCGGTCTCGACGACGCCCTCATAATAGCCCAGCGAGCGCAACGCCGACTCCAGGCGCGGCACATCTTCCTGCGCCCTGCGCCTGATCGCGAGCTCGGTGGAGGGTGGCTCCCGCACCTGCTGCTCGGTACGGGAGGTCTGCCGGAGCAGATCGCGGACAGCGGCCGGGAAGTCGCCCTCGAGCTCGACCCGGTAGGGTAGAGGCGGGCCCTGCTGGATCGTTCGGCCCGGGATAAGGCCTTCGAAGGGTCGGCGGCCGCAAGCCGACGCGGCGAGAGCGACGATGGCCAGCAGGAGGAGGGTGGCCGGGCGGAGGCTCAGGCTTCGCCGCCGCGTGCCTCCGCGCGGACCACCTCGGGCCGGGTAAAGGAGCGGCGCACCGGCTCCTTGAGCTGCTCGACCACATGCACGGTCTGCTGCGGGACGGGGAACTCGATCCCCAGCTCGTCGAAGCGGTTCTTGAGCCGCCGGTTGAACTCCCGCCCGACCTTCCACTGCTCGCCTGCCCTCGTCCTGCTGCGCGCCAAGACGACCACCCCGGTCTCCGTAAAGGCGTCCACGCCATCGACCTGAAGCGGCTCGAGCATGATCCGCCGGTAGGGCCACTCCCGGCGGAGCTGGCTGTCGATCTCGCGCAGCACGTCCATCACCCGGTCCACGTCCTCGCGATAGCCCACGGTGATCCGGAAGACGGCGAAGGCGTAGTCCTTCGTCATGTTGGCGACGATGCTGATCGAGCTGTAGGGGATCGTATGCACCACACCGTTGTAATCCCGCAACGTGACCGTGCGCATCGACACGGCCTCGACCACGCCGCCCCGGTCGCCCAGCTGCACCACGTCGCCGACCCGCACCGTGTCGCCCAGCAGGATGAAGAGGCCCGTGGTCAGGTCCTGAACCAGTTTCTGCGAGCCGAAGCCGATGGCGAAACCGACCACCCCGGCACCGGCCAGGATGGCCGCCGTGTTGACGCCGAGCTCGGTCAGCAGGTGGCCGATGACGACGAAGAGGGCGACGGTGAGTGCCAGGTTGCGGACGATGTTGGCGAGGGTTCGCGTCCGGTTGTCGTGGATCAGGTTGCCTTCGGCATCCTGGGCCGTGATGTAGCGCTGGGCCACATGGTCGACGGTATACCAGGCCAGGCCCGCCAGGGCTGACACGACCAGCACGCCGAGCGTCCGGCCCATGACCTCCTGCCCGCCGTCGGTCGCCAGCCAGTCGGTGATGCTGAAGCCCCAGGCCTGGAGCACCACGGCGGCAGCCGCAATGGCGCCCAGCATGCGCAGACCGGTGACCAGGAGAGTTCGCCCGGTCGAGGCTGGTGCCTGCTCCTGCTCCTGCTCCTCCGCCGCGTCCTCGCTCGGCCGCTCCGGCGTGCGCCTGAGCCGGCGGTCGAGGCTCATGTTGAGCACGCGCAGGAGGCCGATCGCCAGGATCGTGCCGATCGCACCCCGGGTCAGGAGTGCCGTGCCCTGCGGGATGCGCAGCGCCCAGACCAGGTACTGGAGCACCACCCAGAGGGCGATGACGTAGGGGACGACGGTGGCCAGCGTGTCCCAGGGCAGGAGCCGCTGCAGCCAGTCGTCGCTGTCCTGGCCCAGCGTGCGGATCAGGGCCGCCATCTGGCCGCGCACGCGGAAGATCGTCAGCACCACGAGCACGGTCACGACCAGGAAGAGGAGATGCTGCAGGAACGCGTGGACGGTCCAGGGCAGGCCGACCCGGAGAGCTGCCGTGAGATAGGCGTGCCCATAGATCGCCACGCCCGAGAGGATGCTGATCCAGCGCCTGGTCGTCCGAGCCTGGGCGTCGGATAGCGACACGAGGCGGGCGCGCGGGTTGCGGGTTGCGAGCAGCGCCCGGCTCGCGGCCGTGATCATCCGGGCGATCGCGGCGGCGCTCAGCAGGTCCATGGCCACCGCCCGGGCCAGATAGGTGACGTCGAGCAGCTGGAGCGCGGCGTAGGTGACGCCCAGGAAGGCGAGCAGCCCCAGCAGGTCGACCAGCAGCTGGGCGCCGGCCACGGTCAGCTTTTCTCTCGACGTGGCAGCGCCATGGACACGGGTGTGCTGCTCGCGCCAGCCGCGGAGCAGGAAACGCAAGGAGAGGCTGGCGGCCACGCCCAGGAGGATCGCCAGGCCGGTCTGGGAAAGCACCGTCCACCAGACGACCCGGCTGACCTCGTCGGTGAGCTGGCTGCGCAGCCAGGCCGCGAGCTCCGGCACGGCCTCGACCGAAGCGCCCAGCCCGACCACCGCCTCCACGGCATTCTGCGCCCGCTCGGAGGCGGCCTGCTGCAACTGCTTGATCGCCGTGTCCGGCTCGGCCGCGTGCTGGGCCTGGCTGGTGGAGAGCGCCTTCAGCTGGTCGACCAGCTGGGCGCGCGCCTGATCGTTCTGCAGCGTCTGGATCAGGGCCTCGAGCTGCGCCCGCTGGGCTGCGGGATCGAGGGGTGCCGCCTTGGCAGGACCAGCCGCGGGGATCGGCAGGCCGGCCGGAGCCTGCGCCTGGGCCAGGCCGGCGCCGAGCAGGACGAGGCCGATCAGGAGGTGAGCGAGGAGCCGCCGCATGCGAAGCTGGCCGTCAGTGACCGGGCGCACCGGCGCGGATCGTGCGCAGCCGCTGCTCCCAGCGCCAGGCAGTGGCCACGATGTACTCCAGGTCGTCGTGCCGCGGCGCCCAGCCCAGCTCCGTGCGGATGCGGCTGGTCTCGGCCACGAGCACCGGCGGGTCGCCGGGCCGGCGCGGGCCCTCCTCGATCGGGAAGTCGATCCCGCTCACCCGGCGTGCCGTGTCCAGCACCTCGCGCACCGAGAAGCCGTGGCCGTAGCCGCAATTGGCGACGATCCGCCGCTCGCCCGCGGCCAGACGCTCCAGTGCGAGGAGATGCGCCCGGGCGAGGTCGTCGACATGCACATAGTCGCGGATGCAGGTGCCGTCCGGCGTCGGGTAGTCGGTGCCGTTGATCCGCATCGACGGGCGCAGGCCGATGGCGGTCTCGCAGGCGACCTTGATCAAATGCGAGTTGTCGGGCGTCGCCTCGCCGATCCGGGCGTCGGCGTCGGCACCGGCGACGTTGAAGTAGCGCAGGATGGCGTGGCCCATGCCGGCGGCCGCCGCGGTGTCGGCCAGCGCCCGCTCGGCCATCATCTTGGAGGCGCCATAGGGGTTGATCGGCGCCAGCGGCGCGGTCTCCGGGATCAGCTCGAGATCGGGCTCGCCATAGACGGCCGCGGTCGATGAGAGCACGACGTGCCGGACGCCATGCTGGGCGCACAGGCCCCAGAGGCGGAACGCGTTGCCCGCATTGTTGAGATAGTACCGCGCCGGATCGCGGACCGACTGCCCGACCCAGATGCTGGCGGCGCAGTGGATGCAGGCGTCGAACCTATGGGCGGCAAGGAGGGCCTCCATGCCCGCCTGGTCGGCAAGGTCGGCCACCACCAGCTCGGCCTCCTGCGCCGCCCAGCGATGCCCGGCCGCGAGGTTGTCGAGGGCCACGGGCGTGTGCCCAGCGTCGAGCAGATGGCGGATGACGAAGCTGCCGACATAGCCGCAGCCGCCGGTGACCAGCACCTTGAGGCCCCGCCCGCGGCCGGGGGTCGCGATCTCGCCTGGCACCTCGTCTCGTCCCCTCGTTGTTGGAATGCCGTCCTCAGCCCGGCTCGCGCCGGTCGGAGGGCTGCCGCTGCGGCAGCGTGGACAGGAAGCGCCTGCTCTCCCCTTCGAGGACGAGGCAGGTCAGATTGTTGGTCCAGCAGGCACCGGTGTCGATCCCGATCCGGTTCGGGCGGATGACGGGCCGCTCGTCCACCGTGTGTCCATGCACGACCACCTTGCCGGCATTGCCGGTCCAGCTCAGGAACGGTTCGCGGATCCAGCAAAGATCGTGCTCGCTCTGCTGGTCCAGCGGGACGTCGGGCCGGATGCCGGCGTGGCAGAAGAAATAGTCGCCGAGCCCGAAGGCAAGCTCCAGCCGGTGCAGGAAGGCGTCGTGGGCCGGCGGCAGGCGGTCCCGGAGGATCCGCTGCGCGTCCTTGAAGCGCTCGGCCTCGGGCTTCTGCAGGTCGAGCTTGACCCCGTAGCTGAGGAGCGTGGCGTCGCCGCCGAACCGGATCCAGCTCTCGGCCACGTCGTCGCCGCGGGCGAAGGCGCGCAGCCAGATGTCGTGGTTCCCCAGCAGATAGACCGGGGTGAAGCCGGGCAGCGGTGCGGTCAGCAGATGCTCGATCACCCGCCGGCTCTCGAAGCCGCGGTCGACATAGTCGCCGAGATAGACCACCACGTGCTCCAGGCCCTGGCCGGTCGCGGCGGCATCGGCGCTGATCTGCCGCTCGATCGCCTGCAGGAGGTCGATCCGGCCGTGGATGTCGCCGATGCTGTAGACGCGGACTCCGACCGGGAGCCGCGGCGTGTGGCCGTTCACCAGTGGCCCGGTGGCAGCGGCTTCCCGTCCACGCTGGAACAGGCGCTTCAGCATCGGCAGGTCGTCTCCAGGGTACCAAAGCAGCAGGCGACCCTTGGCACCGGGCAGGCCGGGGTGTCTGTTGCATGCCGGAGACATATGCGCCGGAACTGGACCCGTCACCACCCGGCCGGGAGGTTCGGCCGCACATCCGGTTGTCACGTGTGATCCCGGCCTCTAGACAAAACCGCAACTTGAGGAGGCCGGCCGTCCATGACGGTTCGGCGGGCCCGCGGACCGGGTCAGCGTCGAGCACCGCTCTCGTGGCCGGAAGCCGTGCTGCCCGGGCTAGCTTTACGTGGAGGAAGAATGCGCGCGAATTCCAGCCGGATCGCGAGTCTCTTGTTGCTGACGAGCGCGCTCGCGCTCCCGGGGCTTGCGTTCGCGCAGTCGGCGGACCCCAACCCCAACGTTGCGGTCCAGAACCGGCCGCGGCCCGACTACGATCCGATCGGCCTGCGCGCAGGCAGCTTCTTCTTCTATCCGGAGCTGACGCTCTCGGGCCTCTACGACGACAACGTGTTCGCTGCCGACGACGACGAGGAGAGCGATCTCGCCGCCCTCCTCTCGCCGCGGCTTCGAGCGGCGTCGGACTTCAGCCGTCATTCGCTCACCTTGGATGTCGGCGCCGAGCTTGCCCGTTACCAGGACAATGACGAGCTGGACTACGAAGACTTCTACGCTCTGACCGGTGGTCGGCTTGACATCACGCGCGAGGACATTCTCAGTGCCGATCTCGGCGTGAAGCGGCTGCACGAGGATCCGTCCGATCCGGATGCCAGTGACGGCGACGATGATGTGACCAAATTCTGGCAGGACACTGCCAGTTTGAGCTATCGTAAGAACTTCGCTCGCTTCTTCACGGTCCTGGGCGGCGATTTCGCTCGCTACGACTTCGAGGACACGGACGACACCAACGAAGACGATCGCGACCGCAACCAGTATGCCGGTCGGCTCCGGGTCGGTTACGAGATCTCGCCGCGGCTGGCAGCGTTCGTGCAGGGCCTCTACGACATCCGGCGCTACGACGAGACGCCGGACGATCAGGGCCGGGATCGCGACTCGGAAGGCTACTCGTTTCGGGCCGGCACCGAGATCGACATCACCAGCATCCTCTTCGGCGAAGTCGGCTTCGGCTACACCAGCCGGACCTATGACGACGACGACCTCGATTCGGTCAATGGCTTCGGCTTCGGCGGCAAGCTCACCTGGAACGTGACGCCTCTTACGACCATCGGGCTCGATGCCGAAGGCGAGATCCAGGAGACCACGGTCGGTGAAGGTAACAACGAGGCCAGCGCCAACTTCCAGAAGAAGGTGATTCTGGACGTCAATCACGAGCTTCTGCGCAATGTTCTGCTGAACGGCAACGTCGGCTATATCCGCGACGACTTCGAGGGTATCGACCGCACCGACAACACGCTGCGAGCGGGGGCCGGCGTATCTTACCTGCTGAACCGCCATCTTTCGCTCGATGCAACGTACGACTTCAGCACGCGCGACTCGGACGAGAACGACGAGGAGTACACCCGCAACCGTTTCCTCGTCGGCATAACCGGCAAGCTGTGACGCAAGGTGCTGGCCGAAATCGAGGCTGCTGCTTGCTCCCAAGGTTCGTCACTGGCATGAGTTAGGCGGGTCGGCGCTGGCGAGGCCGGCCCCAACTCGGCTGTCGGTTGAATGGAGACCGCGTGTCAATGATCGGGTCCAGGGCGCGTGCGCTCTTCTTCACGTTCGTTCTCAGCCTGAGCCTGGTCGGCTGCGGCAGCGGTGCGGGCACCGCGCCGTCACCGCTGTCGGCCGGCGCCACGGGAGCAGGCAGTGTCGAGACGCCAGAGGTGGTGGCCTCGGTCTACAAGCTGGGGCCGGCCGACCGGATCAAGATCACCGTCTTCAACCACACCGACCTGTCGGGCGAGTTCAGCCTCGACGGTGCCGGCAACTTCGCCCTGCCGCTGATCGGCGAAGTGCAGGGGGGCGGGCTCACCAGCCGCGAGCTGGAGCAGCGCATCCAGGACCGTCTCAAGGATGGCTACCTGATCGACCCGCAGGTCAGCATCGAGGTGATGAACTACCGGCCGTTCTACATCCTGGGCGAAGTGAAGACGCCGGGCTCCTATCCCTACGTCGACAACATGAACATCCTCAACGCCGTGGCCCTCGCGGGCGGCTTCACCTACCGGGCCAAGCAGAACGCGTTCATGCTCCAGCGCGGCGGCTCCAACAGCGAGGCGGTGACGGTGAACGGCTCGCAGTCCCTGCTGCCCGGTGACATCGTGACGGTGCAGGAGCGGTTCTTCTGAGCGGCTGTTCCGTCCTCGGCATGGGCTGAGCCCCTTGCCCGGCTGGCTCAAGGCGCTCCGGGTCTATACCGAGAAGCCGGTCCTCGTGGTCCTGGCCCTGGGTTTCGCGAGCGGCCTGCCGCTGGCGCTGACCGGGGCCACGCTGACCTTCTGGCTTGCGGAAGCCGGGGTCGAGATCAGCGTCATCGGCTTCTTCGCCTGGGTCGGCATCGCCTATGGCTGGAAGTTCCTCTGGGCGCCGGTCCTGGACCGGCTGAGCCTTCCGTTCATCACCAGCGCACTCGGTCGCCGGCGGGGCTGGCTGATCCTGATCCAGGTGCTGCTGGCTCTGGCCATCTTGGCGCTGGGCCGTTCGGACCCCGGCATCGATCTCGGGGCCACCGTGTTCTGGGCCGTCGTGGTGGCGTTCCTCTCGGCCAGCCAGGACATCGTGATCGACGCCTACCGGGTCGAGATCCTGGAGGAGCGGCAGCAGGGTGCGGGGGCCGCCGCCGTCACGGTGGGCTATCGCGTGGCGATGCTGGCCTCGGGTGCGGGCGCCCTCGTCCTGGCCGACCAGTATGGCTGGCTCGCCGCCTACGCCGTGATGGCGGCCCTGCTCGCGGTCGGTGCCGCGGCCGTCCTTCTCTACGGCGAGCCCGCCGGTTCGGCCGCGGCGGTGGCCGGCACGCGTCGCGACCCGGCAGGCTGGCTGAAGCAGGCGGTGGTCGAGCCCTTCGCCGAATTCTTTGCCCGCAACGGTGCCGGCACCGCCGTCCTGATCCTTCTCTTCATCGTTCTCTACAAGGTCGGCGATGCGCTCCTGGGCGCCATCACCAGCCCGTTCTATGTGAGCCTCGGCTTCGCGAAGCCGGAGGTGGCGACCATCGTGAAGACCTACGGTCTCGCCGCGACCCTGGCCGGCGTGCTTGCCGGCGGTGCGGTCGTGCGCGCGGTCGGACTTCTGCGGGGCTTGTGGGTCTGCGGCATAGCACAGATGCTGTCGAACCTGATCTACATCGCCCAGGTGCAGGCGGGCCACGACCCGGTGATGCTCGACGCTGACCATCACGGTCGAGAACCTGACCGGGGGCATGGGTACGGCAGCGTTCGTGGCCTACCTGAGCTCGCCTCTGCAACCTCAACTACACGGCGACCCAGTACGCGCTGCTCTCCTCCTTCATGGCACAGGCGAGGACACTCCTCGCGGGCTTCGCCGGGGTGATCCAGCAGGAGGTCGGCTGGACCGCAGTTCTTCGTCTTCACCACCGCCGCCGCCGTGCCGGCCCTGGTTCTGCTCCTCTGGCTCCAGCGCCGCACCAGCCAGGGTTCTGCCGGCGAGCCGCCGCTTGCATCCCGGACCATCGCCGAAGCCTGACCAGCTCAGTCGTCGACACCTGGGGGCGGCCGCGGCCGACGGTCACTGTGGATGTTGGCCATGAGATGGCGCCATTGCTCCGCCGGGAGCGAGCCGCCGGTGACGCCGCGCATCGGCCGGTTGGCGTCCTGGCCGACCCAGATCACGCCCACGAGCTCGCCCGTGTAGCCCGCGAACCAGGCATCGCGGCTGTCCTGGCTGGTGCCGGTCTTGCCGGCGGCGCGGCGGTCGAAGGCGGCGCGCTCGGCCGTGCCGCGGCGCATGGCCTCGCGCAGCATGCCGTTGAGCGAGCGCACGGTCCTGCTGCTCAGCACCCGCCGCTGCGGCGGCGGCGGGCGCCAGTAGAGGACGCGGGCGGAGCGGTCCTGGACCGCCACGAGGCCGAACGGCTCGACCGCGTAGCCGCCATTGGCGAGGACCGCATAGGCCCGGGACAGCTCGATCGGGGTCACGAGATCCACACCCAGCGGCAGGCTCGGCCGGTCGAAGAGCGGTGAGCTGATCCCCATGCTCCGGGCCACGTCGATGATCCGGTCCTGGCCGATCTTGCCGGCGAGACGGACGGTGGCCGCGTTCCGCGACTCGGCCAGGGCCGTGACCAGCGGGATGCGGCCCCGATAACGGTCGTCGAAGTTGCGCGGCCAGGGCTTCCCGTCGATCCGGATCGGGGTGTCCTCGATCAGGGTGTCGGGGGTGTTCCCCGCCTCCAGAGCCGCCGCGTAGACGATCGGCTTGAAGGCCGAGGCCGGCTGGCGCCGGGCCTGGGCCGCGCGGTTGAACTGGCTCTGCTGATAGTTCACGCCGCCCACCATCGCCCGGACGGCACCGTCGGTGCCGAGCACCAGGATCGCCGCCTCGGTGGCACCCAAGGTCCGTCCGGCCTCGACCAGCCGGGCGGCTGCGAGCTGGGCATAGACCTGGGCCAGCGGGTCGAGGGTCAAGATCAGCCGGCGCGGCTCGCCGGGGGGAAGGTGGAGGGCCAGGATCTCGGCCCTGAGCCAGTCGCGCAGATAGCCGGGCGCCACGCGCGGAACGTTGCGGTCGCCCGTGCGCAGCTTCGTCAGCGGCCGGCTGCGCCAGGTTCGCACCAGCCGGTCGTGCATGGCGGGCAGAAGCAGCTCGCGGTTCCGCAGCGTGTCCAGCACGAGGCGGGCACGCCGGTGGGCCGCTCCGACGTCGCTGACCGGGTTCCACTCGCGCGGTCGGGGGATCATCCCCACCAGCATGGCGGCCTGGTAGCGGTTCAGGTCCCGGGCACGCACGCCGAAATAGTGGCGGGCCGCCTGCTCGATGCCGGTGAGGCCTTGGCCGAAATGGATCCGGTTCAGATAGAGCTCGAGGATCTGGTCCTTGCTCAGCACCAGCTCGAGCTTGATCGCCAGCGCTATCTCGCGGGCCTTGCGGGCGAGCGTGCGATCCTGGCTCAGGAACACGGCACGGGCAACCTGCTGGGTGAGCGTGCTCCCGCCGCCGGCACGGCTGCCGCCGACCAGCCCGTGCGCGTAGCCGGCCGCAGCCCGTGCCAGCGTGATGGGATCGAAGCCCGGATGCCAGCGGAAGCGGCGGTCCTCCATCTCCACCAGGGTCTGGCCGACAAAGTCCGGCAGCGAGGCCAGGTCGATCGGGATCGGGAACTGCTCGGCACGGAACTCGAGCGCCCCATCCGGCTTCAGCTCCACCTCGACCGACGGCCGGCGGATCATCTCGCGCATCTGGCCGATCGTCGGCAGGCTGCGGTCGATCCAGAACACGAGCAGCAGGAAGAGCGCTGCAGAGCCCGGCCACGCAGCCGATCAGCCACCAGCGCACGCGCGGTGGCGCCACGGTGGCCTGCCCGAACTCCTCGGTTCCGATCATGCGCCCTGAGGTTGTGCTCTCGCCAGCGACCCCAGCTTGCCGTGACCTGCGGCGCGCGGCTAGGGTTTGATCGTCAGAGGAGCAGGGCAGGGCCGATGGGTGCTGGCGGGGACAGGATCAAGCACGCCTTCATCTGGCCGGCCGTGCTCCTGGTGCTGGCCGTGACCCTGTTCCCGCTCGTCTATTCGCTCTCGATCAGCTTCCAGCAGGTGCGCCTGGTGCCGCCCTCGCCGCCGCGGTTCGTGGGCCTCGCCAACTACACCACGCTCCTGAGCCAGGCACGCTTCTGGCAGGTGCTGGGCAACACGGCCTTCCTCGCGGTTGTCTCGGTCGCCATCCAGTACGTGGTGGGATTCGCCCTGGCCCTGGCCCTCTTCGCCAAGGTGCCGGGCGAGCGCCTGTTCCGGATCGGCTTCCTGATGCCGATGCTGATGGCGCCGGTGGCCGTGGCGCTGATCTGGCGGATGCTGTTCCACTCCACGCTCGGGCCGATCAACGACTTCTTCACCGCATTGGGCCTGCCCAACCTGCCATTCCTCACCGATTCCACCTGGGCCAGGGCCGCGCTGATCATCGTCGAGGTCTGGCAGTGGACGCCCTTCGTCGTCCTCCTGATGCTGGCCGGGCTCCAGTCCCTGCCGCAGGACATCTACGAGGCAGCCCGGCTCGAGGACGCCAGCGGCTGGACCCAGTTCTGGACCATCACCTTCCCGCTTCTTCTTCCGCTGTCGGTCGCCGTGGTCTTCATCCGCCTGATCGAGGCCATGAAGATCGTCGACACCGTCTTCGTCCTCACCGGCGGCGGCCCCGGCATCTCGACCGAGACCCTGACCCTCTACGCCTATCAGGAGGGCCTGAAGAAGTTCAACCTCGGTTACACGAGTGCCCTGAGCTTCGCCTTCCTCGTCATCGTGGTCGCGGCAGGCACGGCCTATCTGGCCCTGCTGAAGCCCCAACTAGACAAGCGGGTCTGAAGCAGCCAAGGCGGCCGCGTTCCTGAGGGTTGATGGAAAAAAGCGAAGATAAGTGCCCGCAACATCAGGGTTCCGTCGACGACCTAGAGTTGAATATGGGCTCCGTTGATTAACTACAGGCGATAGCTGGCCGTAACATATAATCTCTATTGATTCGATAGAGTGATAGGGTTAGAAAAGCCTCTGTGCAGATGAGGACGTGGTCGCTGCTTCTTCCGATCTAAGGGGAGCTGCCGGCCCGAAGTGCCTCTGCCTGCCGGCAAAATCCCGTTAAGGGCATGGCGCTGCCGCCATCATGGTGAGGCTTTGCGATGGCACGATTTCGAGATGTTTCCGGCACCCGAACGCGACGCCGATCGAGCCGCTCGCTCGGCCCGACACGCGGCTCCAGCATGTTCTGGGTGCTTGCCATCATGACGCTTTATGGCGCCATCGGCGCCGTGGTTCAGTTCGGCACGAATTTGAGCGTGCCGATTCAGGCGGACTTCACGCAATGACCCGACTACGACGCGTGGCGCTGATCGCCGGGCTGACGCTCGGTCTCATCGGCGGCGGCCTGGTGACCACCCTCGGCACCGGCGCCGACCGCCATCTGGTCCGCTACTACTGGTGGAACATCGCCAGCCATCAACCCGGGGAGCGGCCGGGCCTGACGCAGGGTTACACCTTGGCCTCGACCGACCGGACTCCGCTCTGAGCGGCTCAGACCTGGCGCGGACGGGTCGCCTGCATCGAAGGGCGGGCGTCGAAACGCTCGAACCAGGCGGCGAGCTGCGGCCGCCCGTTCCGCCACGCGTCGGCGGCGTAGCGGAAGTCGAGATAGCCGAGCGCGCAGCCAATGGTGAGGAGCCCGATATCGGGCTCGTCGCCCCGGTTTGCTGCCTCACCCTCCAGCCGGTCGAGGGCACGCCCGATCTTGAGCTTCTGGGCCTGGACCCAGTCCGGCCAGCGTAGGGCCTCGGGCCGGAGGAAGGTCTCGTAGCGGGTAGCAACGCCCGCATCCATGATGCCGTCGCCCAGTGCCTGCAAGGTCAGCGCCCGCCAGCGCGCGCCGCCCTCGGCCGGGAACATGGGGCGGCCGCCATGCAGACCGTCCAGGTACTCGCAGATCACCCGTGAGTCGTAGAGAGCCATGCCGTCCTTGGTGACGAGGCAGGGGATCTTGCCCAGCGGGTTGGCAGCCGAGACCGCGTCGCTGGGGGCCACCGGCGTCAGCACCTCGTCCAGCAGCTCCAGGTGCTCGAACAGCCCGGTCTCGTGCGCCAGGACCTTGACCTTGCGCCCGAACGGCGAGGCCGGATTGGTGTACAGGCGCATGGTGTTCGGGCCTTCTGGCGAGGTGGGACAACGGCGTGGTGGTAGCCGGTCGCATCGGATCGGGCTAGCGCCAGCCCAGCTAGGCGGGCTCCCAGAGCAGTCCCGCGGATCATGTCTGGCGAAGGATGGGCTTGACCGGTCTGGCCTGCTCGCGAGATGTGCAAGCGCGCCAACCCTGAAGGGATCCTGCCCCAGCGACCGCGGTCCATGCCTGAGTGCGACGATCATGCAGTGTTAGCTGCTGGGGGCCACGCAGTGCCGGAGGCGGGACATGTCGTGGGGTCGTCGGAGGCTTCGAACACCACGTCGCTTGGGTCCACGAAGAGATTTCTGATGTCACTAAGGAGCAACGCCCGGCCATACCCGAGCAGCCGAGCTTTGGGCGTCTAGGCATGGTGGGAGGGAGTGATGGACGAACGCCCGTCTGGCTGCCCAGCGCGCGGTGGCGTGGTGCTTGTGCGGTCGGGTCGTGCCTGCGGCCGACAGCGTTGGCGGTGCAACGGTTGTGGCCGGCAGTTCAGGCGGACCGTGCCACGCGACAAGCCGGCGGCCCTGAACCGCCAGGCGATCGAGCTCTACTGCTCGGCCCAGCCGATGAACGCGGTGGCCAAGCGGGTCGGCGTCTCGGCCCAGAGCATGCTGCGCTGAGACCGGGATCAGGCCCGGCAGCACTGCCCCACGACCGAGCCGACCGGGAGCACGGCCGTCGTGGAGCTCGACGAGGTCTGGCACTTCGTCGAAAAAAATCCTGCAAGCTCTGGATCTGGAAGGCGTTCGAGCGCGGCACCGGCCGGCTGATCGACTGGGAATGCGGCGACCGCGACCAGGCCACGTTGCAGCGTCTGCTCAAGCGCCTGGAGCGCTGGGGCGTCCGGCTGTTCTGCACCGACGACTGGGCGCCCTACGCCACAGCGCTGCCCGCCGGCCGGCACTATCTCGGCAAGGACCAGACTCAGCGCAGCGAGAGCAACAATGCCCGACAACGGCACTGGTTCGCCCGCTGCCGACGCCGTACCTGCGTGGTCTCGCGCTCGGTCGCGATGGTCGACGCCACCATGGCGCTGTTCGCCTACTACCACTGCAACGGCGGCCCCGAGCAAGCCAGGAAAGCTCAAGGACGAGCTGTTTCCGATCCAGGAAACCCGGTTCTACAGGTTCTCCAGACTGCCGGTGATCAAGAACGCCTTCAAATGCGCTCGTGAGAGCTTGCTACCACATGTTTCACTGGAGCTGACACTTGCTTTGTTTCATCTGAAATCCTTCGGCTACTTGCCCAACTTGCGGCGGCCGAGCACCTTCAACGAGAAGCTTCAGTGGAAGAAGCTGTATGACAGGAGAGAGCTTCTCGTTCAAACTGCAGACAAGTTCGCAGTCCGAGACTATGTGCGGGCGAATGGTCTTGAGCGGATCCTTATTCCACTTCTCTGGCACGGCACAGATCCCAAAGCCATTCCGTTCGAGCAGCTACCGGAGCGCTTCGTTGTGAAGCCGAACCACTTGAGCGGTGCGGTCATCATCGTGCGGCAGGGGAGAGCTGCTGACACTGACTTCATCCAGGCACAAGCAGAAGCATGGATGGCGGCCAAGTACCACTCCAGGGCGCTTGAGTGGGCATATCAGAACATTGAGCCTCGCATCCTTGTCGAGGAGTTCATAAGTTGCCCTGGAGACGAGGTGTGCCCAGACTACAAGTTCTTTTGCTTCCATGGGCAGCCACGCTTCTGCCAGGTCGACATGGATCGTTTTACCGACCACCGTAAGAACATATACGACTTGAATTGGCATCTGCTTCCCGTAAAGTATAATCATGACAATGGGCCGGATGTGCCACGGCCTGCCAATCTGGATGACATGCTTTGCGTTTGTCGGATACTCAGTAAGGAGTTCGACTTTGTCAGAGTGGATCTTTATTCCGTGGATAACAACGTGTTCTTTGGTGAGCTGACCCACTATCCCGCCGCAGGCAGCGGCAGGTTCAATCCGCCGGAGTTCGATCGGGAGATGGGAAGCTACTGGCGTGTGGGCACGACCTGATCATGGATCCTGCCACGTTGCACATCCACCCGCGCAGCCGGCGTCCCACTGTGTCTTGACCGCGCATGGTCCGCACAGGAGAATTGTGGCAAACTTGGTGCTTGAGATGAATAAGGCGGTTTCCACCATCAGAGATGGCGTTCCAGTTAGCCCGGAGACGCGGTTTGGGGTAGAACAAGGGAGTCAGCCTGAAGCAAGCTCATCGAGTGCCAGAACAAACGATTTCCGGGCGTCGCCCGTGCCGGCCGCTAAGTCTTTCCTGCACGGTGCCGTCCAACATGGAGAGGCGACGCCATGCTCCTTCGCACTGGTCATCCGACCAGCGATACCCTGGTCAGCAAGCCCCTAGACCGTCGCATGACGGTCGAGATGCCGCGGCCGGCGCAGCCGACCCCGGGGCGGCTGGCTTTCCTGGTCCGTGACCTTGGCCTCGGCGGTGTGGGTCGCAGCACATTGCGGCTGGCCCGGCATTTCCTGGAGCGGGGCGTTGCAGTCGACCTTGTTCTTGAGAAAGATAAGGGTCCGTTGCGGAGCCTCATTCCCGAGGGCGCGGAAGTCACCGTGTTGGGCTCAGGCGAGCCCTACTGGCGCACGAAACTGATGATGCTGCGCTCCGATCCGGGGGGCTTGGCCCATCTCATTCCGGCCGTGATTCGGCCGCATCGGCCGTTGGGCTCCTACCCGCGGCTGCCAGCCCTGGTTCAATATCTCCGCCGGGCCAAGCCGGACGCGCTGATCTCGGCACTGACCTACCAGAACCTTCTTGCGGTCGCGGCCTGCCGGGCCGCCCGGACCGGGACCAGGGTCCTGATCAGCGAGCGGACCACCGTCAACGAGATCGCGAAGCAGCGTCTGGGCAAGAAGAAGGCGAAGCTGCTGCCGCTGATCGTGCACCGCCAGTATATGATAGCGGACGCGATCGTGGCGGTGTCCGATGGCGTCGCCGATCACCTGGCCCGGCAGGTGAGCCTGCCGCGGGACCGGATCGTCACGATCTACAACCCGGTGGTCGGGCCCGATCTCTTCAGGAGTGCGGCAGCACCGGTCGACCATCCCTGGTTCCAGCCCGGCGAGCCCCCGGTGGTGCTGGGCGTCGGCCGGCTGCAGGAGCAGAAGGACTACCCGACCCTGGTGCGGGCCTTCGCCCGGCTGCGCGCCACCCGGCCGGTACGGCTCCTCATCCTGGGCCAGGGTCCGAAACCGGACCGCACGGCTCTTGCCCAAGCCGAGCTGCACAAACTTGCCAACGAGCTTGGCGTCGGTGCCGACGTGGACGTGCCGGGCTACGCCGACAATCCCTACGCCTACATGGCGCGGGCCGGCGTGTTCGTCCTCTCGTCCGCCTGGGAGGGCTTCGGCAACGCTCTGGCCGAGGCGCTGGCCTGCGGCTGCCCGGTGGTGTCGACCGACTGCCCGAGCGGCCCGGCCGAAATCCTGGACTATGGCCGCTACGGGCCACTCGTGCCCGTGGGCGACGACGCTGCGATGGCGGAGGCGATGGCACGGATGCTCGATGCGCCACCCGACCGCGATTTCCTCCGTCGGCGCGGCAGCACGTTCACCGTCGAGAGGGCAGCCGATGCCTATCTCGACGCTCTTTTCGGCAACGCTGCTGCCTGATCGGGTTGGGCCGGGCAAGCGCGCCAAGGCCCGCCGGAGGCGGGTGGCGCTGCTGATCCGCGACCTCGGCGTCGGCGGGGTCGGCCGCAACGCGCTGCAGCTCGCGCGTGGCCTGATGGATCGCGGCGTGGCCGTGGACTTCGTGGTCAAGCATGAGCGCGGGCCACTGCGGAAGCTGGTTCCAAAGGGTGCTCGCATCGTGGTCCTGGAAGAGGGATCGCCCTGGGAGGCCAAGCGCCTGACCCTGCGCGCCGACCCATGGGCGTTCCTCTATCTGCTGCCCTCGGTCATCATCCCGCGCGAGCCCGTGGGCTCCTACCGGCGGCTGCCAGCCCTGGTCCGCTATCTCGAGCAGACCAAGCCCGATGGCCTGATCTCGGCACTGGCACACCAGAACCTCCTGGCGATCGCCGCCAGCCGCGTGGCCGGCGGGAAGACCAGGGTCATCGTCAGCGAGCACAGCACGGACAACGCCCTGACCCGGGATCGGCACTCGCTGAAGCGGTGGGCGTTGCCGGCCCTGGCCCGGCGCCAGTACCTGATGGCGGACGCGATCGTCACCGTCTCGCGCGGGCTGGCCGACAGCCTCGCCCTGGTGACCGGCCTGCCGCGGGAGCGCGTCACCACGATCTACAACCCGGTGGTTGGTCGCGATCTCAGGGCCAATGCCGCAGTCCGGCTTCGCCATCCCTGGTTCCAGCCCGGCCAGCCGCCGGTCGTCCTCGGCGTAGGGCGGCTGCAGGAGCAGAAGGACTTCCCAACCCTCATCCGCGCCTTCGCTCAGCTGCATGCCACCCGGCCGCTCCGGCTCGTGATCCTCGGCCGCGGCCCGAACCGGCAGAAGACGGAAGTGGCGCAGGCCGAGCTGCGCGAGCTTGCCCGCTCGCTGGGCGTGGAGAGCGACTTCGATCTCCCGGGCTACGTCGCCAATCCCTATCCCTACATGGCGCGCTCTGGGGTGTTCGCCCTGTCCTCCGCCTGGGAAGGGTTCGGGAATGCGCTGGTCGAGGCCATGGCCTGCGGCTGCCCGGTGGTATCGACCGACTGCCCGAGCGGTCCGGCCGAAATCCTGGACCGCGGCCGCTACGGGCCTATGGTCCCGATCGGCGACGATGCCGCCCTGGCACACGCGATGGCGCGCATGCTCGATGCGCCGCCCGATCCGGACATCCTGCGCCAGCGTGCAGCGATGTTCAGCGTTGAGCGCTCGGCCGATGCCTATCTCAAAGCTCTCTTCGGCAAGGCCATGGCCACGTCGCCGGAGCTTGCCAGTCTTGCCACGAACGGTGCGCGATGATTGCGGACGATAGCAGACCGGGCCTGGTGAGGTCCCTCCGGCGGCCGGGCGAATGGGCGGTCTCTGCCACGGCGGCGCTGCTGGCCATCATGGCGGTCGCGGCGGCCTTGCGCATCTACCGCCTGAGCGAGCTCTCGCTGTGGATCGACGAAGGCTTCACCTTGTGGGCCACGCGCCAGAACCTCGCCTATATCTGGCAGTTCATCCCCACCTTCGACAGCCATCCGCCCTTCTACTACACCTTCCTCAAAGGCTGGACGGCGATCTTCGGCATCAGCGAGGAGGCGCTGCGCGGACCTTCCGTGATCGCCAGCGTCGCCACCGTGCCGGTGATGTGGCTGGCCGGCCGGATCCTGGGGGGACCGGAGCATGGGCGCTGGGTCGGGCTCGCCGCAGGCCCTCCTCTACGCCCTGGCGCCGGTCCAAATCCGCTACGCCCAGGAAGCCCGCTCCTACGCGATCTTGAACCTCGCCACCGCCTGCGCCATCGCGAGTGCCCTCTGGCTCGCTACCCACCCCGAGGCGGCGCGCCGCCCGCTCCTGGGCTGGGGCGGTGCCCGGACCGGTGACGCCAGCGAACGTCATGCAAGGCTGGCGTGGGCCGGGCTCGTGGCCGGTGCCGGGCTGGTCTGCTGGCTGCACAATCTGGGGCCGTTCCTCAGCATGGCCCTTGGTGCTGCCGGACTCGTCTGGGTCTGGCGTGACCTGCGCTGGGACCGGCATGCGCTCACCAACGGCCTGATCGTCCTGGCCCTGATCGTCCTGATCTGGTCGCCGTTCGCGCTCCGCTTCCTGGCCCAATCGGAGAGGTTCTCGCAGGATTTGTGGATCCCGGAGGTCGACGCCGCCCGGCTCGACCAGATCCTCCGCTTCCTGTTCGAGGTCCCCTACGTGGGCGACCTCCCGACCTTCTGGCCACTGCTGGCGCTTGCCGTACTTGGGCTAGTTGCGCTGGCCCGGTACGGGCGGCCGGCCGCGGGCATCCTGCTCGCGGCCACAATGGTCCTCCCGATCCTGCTCTCGCTTCTCGCGAGCGTCACCGTCCGGCCCATCTTCCTTGGCCGCACGCTCCTCTTCACCAGTGTGCCGTTCTACCTGCTGGTCGCATCCTCGCTCCTGCTCCTGCCGGCCAGCCGCACATGGCTGCGTGGGGCCGCCGTGGCCGTGGTCGCAGCCGTGTTCGCCACTGGTGCTGTCAACTACTACACTGAATTCGACAAGGAGCCCTGGCGCGACCTCGCCAAGCGCATCGTCCGCGAGTGGCAGCCGAACGATCTCGTCGTCACGATGCCCGAGTTCCAGAAGGTCCTGATCGACTACTACGCCGCCAAGCAGGACAGGGTCCTGCCGGTGTTCGAGCTGCCGGTCCCGGTCCATTTCCCGGAGCCCGGCATCGTCGGGCCGCACGCGATCATGGATCTGGAGAGGCTCACCCCGCAGGACGTCGAGGCGCTGCGCCCGGCCTTGCCGGCCGAGGGTCGGGTCTGGCTCGTTGCCTATCGCGGTGAGCGTTATGACGAGCACCGGCTGGTGCATGGACTGCTGACGTCGCAGGGCCGCAAGCTCCTGCGTGAGAAGCGCCTCTACGCGAGCCGGCTCTTCTTCTACCTTTATGGCCCGCCGGGAAGCAGCAGCGCCAAATAGGCGTCGACCGCCCGCTCCACGGTGAAGTAGGCGCCGCGCTGGCGCAGCCGGTTCCGGTCGGGCGGCTCGTCCAGCGTGGCCTGGATGGCAGCCGCCATGGCCTGGGCGTCACCGACGGGGACGAGGCGGCCATAGGCCCCGCCCTCCACGATCTCCGCCGGCCCGTGCGGGCAGTCGGTGCTCACCACGGGGCAGCCGCAGGCGAGCGCCTGGATCAGCACGTTGGAAAGGCCCTCATACCGGGATGAGAGGACGAACACCCCGGCCCGCTTCATGTAGGGATAGGGATTCGCGATGAAGCCGGGAAGTGCCACGTCCGAGGCGACCCCCAGCTCGGCCGCAAGCGCCATCAGAGACTTCCCGCTCGGAAGCCGTCTGTGCCTCGTTCCTGCCCGAGCCCAGGATCATCAGCCGCGCCGGCCGTCGGCCGCGCAAGCTGGCGAACGCGCGGATCAGGGTCGGAAAGTCCTTCTGCGGCACGAGCCGGCCCACGCCCAGCACCACGGGCGGCTCGCCCGGCCCGAACCAGGGATGGTCGAGCGGCTGCTCGGCGGCGGCCAGGACCTGCGGCGTGACGACCGGGTTGTAGACGACCGCGATCCGCTCCCGGGGCAGATCGGCTGCAGCAGCCAGATCGTCCGCGACGCCGGCCGAGACGGCGATGATCACGTCCGCCATCTCGTACGCGCGCCGCAGGGCGGGCCGGAGATAGCGCTTGCGCCATTTGCGGTCGCTGCCCAGCGTGACGGAGAGCGTGTTGCGCTGACTGAGCGCGATGCGCGTGCTCACACCCGCCAGCCGGCGCGCCAGGGACGCCAGCATGTTCGGGACCGGCGTGGCGGCGATCAGCCCGGCCGGCCGGCGCCGGCGCAGGTAGCGGGCAAGCGAGGGCAGATAGGGCAGCCGGTGCGGCGGCGGCCGGGCCAGGAGGAGAGGGCGGAGATAGGCCGCCACCCCGCCGGGATCGGCTCGGACCACGGCCGCCCGGGCCAGGAGCACAGGTGCCGCCTCGAGCTCGACGACGGAAACTCCCGCAGGGATCTGCTCCAGCAACGGCCCCTTGCGCTCGCAGACGACGATGTCGACGGCATAGCCGAGCTCGCGCAGTCGCCCGGCCGTCTCCACCATCGCGATCTCCGCACCGCCACCCTGGAGGTCCGTGAGCAGCAGCGAGATCAGCAGGGGCTCCGGGCTCACGCCCGGCTGCGCCCGAGCAGGCGGCGGATGGTGCCACGGAGCCCGGGGGCGGGCTCTTCCGCGCGACGGCGCAGGCCGACAATGTCCCGGTCGGCTTCGCTCGTCGTCAGCTCCCAGCTGGCGAGGAACTCGTGGAACGCCCTCGGATGCGATCTCTCGGCAAGATAGCGCTGGGGCTCGATCCGTTCGAACGGCCGCGGGTCGGCCTCGACCTCCCTGACCGGCCGGCCTTCCCAGCGCGCCCGCATGCTCTCGAAGCGCCGCAGCTTCGTCAGGAGCTGATCCGGCGTGAAGAAGAAGTGGTCGTACTTGTAGAGATGGGCATCGAGCACGCCGTCCTCCGGGAAGGCCGGCCCGGCAAAATAGTGCTTGTCGATCCCGGTCACCGGATCGACGAAGCTCTTGCGCCTGGCGAGCCGGATCGGCCGCTCGTTGCCGCCCGTGTCCTCCTTGATGCCGTAGCCGATCCCAGCGCTCCTGGTCTCGGCCAGGCGCTTGTTGATGCACCACCATTTCCGCTTGCCGATCGGCCGACAGTGGCCGTCCTGGCACTCGATCAGCTTGAAGCCCAGCAGCACGTCCCGCTGGGTCCGCTGCTCCAGCTGGTGCCGGAGCGAACCGTGCTCGGCGTCGGGCAGGACATGATCGGCATCGAAGGCGATCGCCCAGTCGCCGGTGCAGCGCTCGAACCCGGTCTGGCGCTGGATGCCGAACTGCGGGCGCTCCCAGGCGTCGCCGGCACCCCAGCGGGTCTGCTCATTGCTGACGACCACCAGCCGCTCATGGCCGCGCAGCCGGGCCAGCGCCTCCAGGCTGCCGTCCGTGCTGCCGCCATCGACGACCACGACCTCGTCCGCGAAGTCGAGAAAGCTCTGCACCGCCGGCAGGTAGATCAGGTAGCCGGTCGAGAGCGGGTTCGTGACGTAGGTGTGCGCCGAGACCCTCATCGCGGTGCCGTCCCCAGGAGCACCTGCGCGTAGCGCTCCACCGCGGTGTCATAGTCGAACACCGCCGCCCGCGCCTTCAGCGTCGACGAGGGCAGGGGTGCCTCCAGCGTTCGTCCGATCGCCTCTGCCATCGCTGCCGGATCACCGACCGGCACCAGCTCGCCGTAGGCACCCTCGTCCAGGATCTCGCGCGGCCCGCTCGGGCAGTCGGTGCTCACCACCGGCGTGCCGCAGGCCAGCGCCTCCAGGAGCACGTTAGGGAAGCCCTCGAAGCGCGAGGAGAGGACGAAGAGCCGGGCGCGGGCGACGTAGCGCAGAGGGTTGGGCTGGTAGCCCAGGAACGCGACGGCCTGGCCAATGCCGAGCTCGCCCGCCAGGGCCTGCAGCCGGGCCAGCGCATTCTCGTTGCCACCGCCGATGACCGCGAGCCGCAGCCCCGGCCGCCTGGCGTGCACGAGCGCAAACGCGCGCAGCAGTGTCTCGTGATCCTTCTGCGGCGCCAGCCGGCCGACATTGATAAGGACCTCGGTGTCGCCCGTGAACCAGGGATGATCCACCGGCTCTCCCGCCTTCAGGGCAAAGCCTTTGGCCAGGGTCGGGTTGTGGAGGACGGTGATCGCCTCTGCCGGCAGCTTGAGGCTCCGGGCCAGATCGTCCGCCACGCCCTGCGAGACGGCCACGATCGCGTCGGCTTCGGCGTAGGCCCGCGCCATCAGCGGCCCCAATATCCTCTTGCGCCACTCCTTCTTCGCCTTGCCGGTCGAGAAGTGGGTGCGCTCGCTCAAGATCAGGCGCGTCGGCACGCCGGCCAGGCGCCGCGCCAGCACCGCCTCGATGTTGATGTAGGGCGAGGCAGCGAAGACGGAGGTGGGCCGGGCCTCGGCCAGATAAGCGGCAAGGGCCGGCAGGTAGGGGACCGTCTTCCACGCCCGCTTGCGCAGTGCCGCAAGCGGGCGGGCGAGCACGGGCAGCCCGCCCGGATCGGCCTTGATGGCGGCCAGACGGCCGGCCAGGCCTCCTGCCCGCCGCAGCGGTACCAGGCGAACGTCCGGCGGCACGAGCTGGGCCAGGTGGCCCTCGGCATCATAGACCACGAGGTCGACGCGCAGGCCGCGCGCCAGCATGGCCGCAGCCAAAGTGAGCACGATGTGCTGGACCCCGCCGCCCCGCAGGTCCGGGAGCACGAAGGCGATCAGGGGTGACGCCCGGCTTCCCGGCCCTGCCCGGATCGGGGCTGCGACGGTCGCGGTCAGGCGGCGCTCCGAACCTCGTCCTTCTGGCCGCGCGGGGCTGCCGGCGGTGGCGGCAGAGGCTCGTCGCGCTCCCAGGCCAGCGGGCGCTCCGAGCGCCAGTGCAGCCACGCCGCCAGGTGCAGGCGGGCCATCGAGCCCGGGTGCTCGAGCAGGGCCCGGCGCTCCTTCTTGTCCAGCGCTGCGGGCCCGAGATAGACGGCCTTGCGCTCCAGAGGCTTGAGGGCGGCCGCGGGCACGGTCGGGATCTCGCCCGCGGCCCGCAGCATGGCGATGTGCAGCGCGTTGAAGCCGGGATCGAGCACCACCTCGGCGAAGCGATCCACCTCTTCCTCGGGCTTCGCCAGCTCCGCGTCGAGGGCGTGCATCACCGCCGGCGGCTCGCTTTCCTCGACGATCAGCAGGAGCCGCCACTGGCGCAGCTTCTGGCCGACCCATTCGCTGCCGAGCAGGAGCGAGAGCGGGATCGCGAAGACGAGGCCCGCCAGCACCGGCGTCAGCCAGAAGAACAGGGTCGGCGTCGCCCACCAGGTGGCGAACGAGGCTGCAATGCCGAGCACGGTCACCCAGCCGAACCGTCGCGCGGTCTCGAGCAGTGCGCTGGAGCCGGCATTGCGCCGCTGCGGCGTCCAGTCGATGGCGGCCCCGAGCAGGATCTGGAAGACGAAGGTGGTGTGCATCACCATCATCACCGGGGCGACCAGGGCCGAGAGCACCGTCTCGATGACGGCACTCAGCGTCAGGCGCGCAGCACCGCCCAGCGCCCGGCGGCGGCGCCGGCTGGCGAGCCCCAGGATCAAGCCCCAGAGCTTCGGCACGAACAGGAGCCCCAGAGTCACCACGAGCAGGAACGTCGCCTCGGCCTCGACCGAGACCGGCAGCATGGGGAAGGGCAACCCCTCGGTGAAGTAGACCGGTCGCGTGTAGGTGAGCTCCCAGGCCTGGGCTGCCGAGAGAAGCAGGAAGATCAGCCACAAAGGCGAGGTGAAGTACGACATGATGCCGATACCGAGATGCAGCCGGCTCACCCAGTGCAGGTTGCGGGTGAACAGCACCTTCATGTGCTGCAGGTTGCCCTGGCACCAGCGGCGGTCGCGGGTGGCGAAGTCGGCGACGGTGGGCGGAGGCTCCTCGTAGGAGCCCGGCACGTCGTCGGCGATCCACACCTGCCAGCCGCCACGGCGCAGGAGGGCGGCCTCGACGAAATCGTGGCTCATGATCTCGCCGCCGAGCGGAGCGCGCCCGGGCAGGAGCGGCAGGCTGCACAGCTCGGCGAAGGGGGCCACACGGATGATCGCGTTGTGACCCCAGTAATTGCCCTCGCCCAGCGCCCAGTAGCTGATGCCGGTGGCGGAGAGCGGCCCGTAGAGCTCGCCCGAGAACTGGAGCAGGCGGGCGAAGAGCGAGTGGCCGCGCACCAGCTTGGGCGGGGCCTGGATCAGGCCCACGGCCGGGTTGACGTCCATCCTCCGGACCAGCTCGGCGATCGCCTGACCGGTCATCAGCGAGTCGGCATCGAGGACCACCATGTAGCCGTAGGCCCCGCCCCAGCGGGTGACGAAGTCCTCGATATTGCCGCTCTTGCGCTGCACGTTGCGCAGGCGCCGGCGGTAGAAGACGCGCTCCGCACCCGGTGCGGCCTGCAGGAAGGCCTGCCAGGCGTCGAGCTCGGCCAGCCAGATGTCGGGATCGGTCGTGTCGCTGAGGATGAACAGGTCGCAGCGCGAGGCCTCGGCCTCGGCCGCGAGCTCGGTCCAGATCGCCTGCAGCCCGGCAAAGACCCGATGCGTATCCTCGTTGTAGATCGGCACCACGATGGCCGCCCGGGGCAGTGGCGCGGCGGTCTCGTCCGAGGGCGGGGTGATCGGGTTCCAATGCCTGAGCAGCCGCATCGCCAGCACGGCGGCACCGGCGGTGAGCGTCCAGAAGGACTGGGCCAGCCAGACCAGGAGGACGACGAAGACCGCGGTGTGGGCGAGATCGAGCGGGCTCAGCCCGTCGACACCCAGGATCTGGACGAAGCTGGCGGTGACCCAGATCGTGGTCAGGAGGATCAGGACCGTGAAGCCAAGGCGGCGGCGCTTGGCCTGGCCCGAAACCCGTGTCGGTGCCTCGAGGCGCGGGTTGCCGTAGCGGCGGAACCCGCGCGGCGCCTTGGCCGGCAGAAGCCGCCGCAGCCGTGCCGTGGCAAGCCTCCAGTCCATCACCGAGCGGAAGCTGCGCCGGGGCATGGCCAGCGGCTGCACGGCCGGTGCGATCGAGCGCAAGGACGGGGTGGTGGGCCCTTCGGCCAGCCCGGCATGGCCCGCCAGTGCCCGCTTGGCGAGTCGCAGTGCGACGAGGGCCGCATCCTCTGCCGAACCGCCGGCCTGGCTGGCTCCGGCTTCCGCGAGCACACGCTGGGTCAGGCTCGCGGCCGCAGGCTCGTCGAGCCCGGCTGCCTCGAAATAGGCAAGCACCCGCTCGCGGGCGAGCACCCAGAAAGCGGGCGCGCCCGGCTCGAGGGGCAGCGACTCGGTCGGCATCGAAAAGGTTGCCTCCTGGGCCGGGAGAACGGTCAGTTGTTATCCAGGCGGTAGAGCCAGGTCTCGGAGACCGGCCGCCCGCCTTGCGTCAGAAAGCACCGAAGCTCGACCGCACCCCCACCCAAACGCGAATCAAACAGCACGCGCCAGCCTCCGGTTCCAGGATTGGGCTGCAATATTGGCTGGGTGCATTCAGCGTTGGCACAGGCGAGGTTGACCTCGGGTGCGGGCGTGCCCGGCCCCTGGCCTGCGAGCGGGGCGAAGTCGAGAGCCACCCGCCTCAGCTCCGGAGGCCGGTCGGGATCGCCAGCCCGCCCGCCGCGGCCGACCGCGGTGTTGATCACCGGCACGAGGCCGGTCTGCAACGGCGGGTCGAGCGAGAAGACGAGGCTGTACGCCAGGCGCAACTCGCTGCCGGCGCGCACGGGCTCGGCCGGGGTCCAGAAAGCGACGATATTGTCGTGGACCTCGTCCCCGGTCGGGATCTCGATGACGCGTACCGAGCCCTTGCCCCACGCCCCCTTGGGCTCCACCCACAGGTTCGGCCGCAGGTCGAACCGGGCGTCGAGATCGCCAAAGTCGGCGAGGTCGCGCTCGCGCTGGAGCAGGCCGAACCCGCGCGGGTTCTCGTCCTCGAACACGCTCACCCGCAAGGTGGCCGGGTCGACCAGCGGCCGCCACAGCACCTCGCCGCCGCCCCGCCACATCGACAGGCCGCCCGAGTTGTGGACCCGGCCGCGATAGTCGTCGATGCCGATCCGATCGTTGGGGCCGAAGTAGAACATGCTGGTGAGCGGGGCGATGCCGACCTGCTCGACATCGCTGCGGAAGAAGAGGCTGGCGTCGACCTGCATCGCCGTCGATTCGCGCGGTACCACGACGAAGCGGTAGGCACCGGTGACGCTGCGGCTGTGGAGCAGGGCGCAGATGGTGAGCGGGTCGAACTGGTCCGCCGGCTGGACGATCCAGAACTGGGTGAAGCTCGGGAACTCCTCGGGCTTGCCAAGGCCCGTCTCCAGGGCCAGCCCGCGGGCCGAGATGCCGTAGCGGGTCCCGCGCCCGACGGCACGGAAGTAGCTGGCGCCTTGGAAGACCAGGAGCTCCTCGAGCGCGCCGCTGGTCCCCGACGGATAGAAGATGCGGAAGCCCGCGAAGCCGGTCTCGGCCGGCAGGGGTTCTGGCGGCTGCACCCCGCCAAGGTCGAACATGGCCGGATCGTAGCGCAGCTCACTGGCCGAGCCGCCCTGGACGAGGTGGATGCGCACCTGCTCGCGAAAGAAGCTGCCCAGATGCACCGGACGGAGCTGGAACGGCGTCGGCCCCAGCTGGATGGCACGCTCCGGCAGCACGCGGATCGCCCGCTGCTGCTCCAGCGTGAGCTGGCCCAGCCATTCCGGCGCCTGCGGCGGTGGCGCCCAGGGCTGCGCCGCCAGCGCGCGCGCCTCCTCGATCAGCCGCTCGAACGAGAACGGCTGTGGCTCGCCCAGGCTCACAGCACCGTTGGCGGCCCATGCCGCATTCGCGAAGGGCAGTAATGCCGCGCCGGCACCAAGCATGTGTCGCCTGGACCAGGGCGCGGTCAGCGCTCGGACCACCGGCTCTCCCCGCGACGTGATGCGCGGCAGAGGAATTCCCGGCCTACAGCCCAACGCTGCTCCCGGCGTCCCTCCCGCGCGCGACGACGGAATCTTAGCCGCACATTCACGCAAAAGCGAAGTCCTTTCGCGGTTGCGTGGAGCACTCGGCAGCACCGCTTGACCGTCCTCCGCCCGCCTCTATCATCCGCCGCCGTGCCCCTGTGGCGAAACCGGTAGACGCGGCAGACTCAAAATCTGTTGCCCGCAAGGGCGTGCTGGTTCGAGTCCGGCCAGGGGCACCATAAGCGCGACACTTGGCAAGCAACGGTTGGCGGCGGCTGGGGTTCGCGCCGACCTTGGGCGAGGAGTGCGGCCGAGCGCTCATGACCGTGCTCACCGCACTTCTGGTGGCGGCCGGCCTCTACGCTGCCGCCGTGGCCGGGCTGTATCTCGCCCAGGACAGCCTCATCTTTCCCCGCTACATGGTCCGGCCCTCGACCGATCCCCTGCCGGCGGGGACCGAACGGCTGGAGCTGCACACGCCCGAGGGCGTGCGCCTCGTCGGCAATCTGGTCCGGGCGAGGAGCGCCAGCCGCGGGCTGTTGCTGGGCTTCGCCGGCAATGCCTGGAACACCGACGACTTCACCGGCTTCCTGGCCCGTCGCCTGCCCGATCTCGACATCGCCGCCTTCCACTATCGCGGCTACGCGCCCAGCGAGGGGCGGCCCAGCGAGGCGGCCCTGCGCGCCGATGCGGCGATGATCCGCGACCGACTGGTCCAGGACCTGCGGCCGCGCCGGGTCCTGCTCGCAGGCTTCAGCCTCGGCTCGGGCGTGGCGGCGGCCCTGGCCCACGATCGTGGTGCCGACGGGCTCCTGCTCGTCACGCCGTTCGATTCGATCGAGGCGGTCGCCCGCGCCCAGTATCCCTGGGTGCCGGTGAGCCTCCTGCTCCGGCACCGGTTCCGCAGTGACCTCCACCTCGCCGGGCTCGACATCCCGGCGGCGGTGATCGCGGCCAGCGACGATTTGGTGGTGCCCGAGGGACACAGCAAGGCTTTGACCCAGGCGCTGCGCCGGTCGGTCTTCACGGTCACCGTCCCGGGCAGCACCCATAACGGGCTGTACCACATGCCCGAGATCGACGCGGTGCTGCGGCAGGCGGTCGAGGCGCTGCTGGCGTCCTGAGCCCGTCAGGCGGCCGCGGCATGGACCCCGGTGCGGCGCCAGAACTGGGCCGTGCGGATCATCTCGCGGATGCGCGGCTGGATCTCGGTGCGCCAGCGGGTGCCGTTGAAGACGCCATAATGGCCCACGCCCGGCTGGACATAGTGGAAGCGCTGCTCGGGACGGATGTTGGCGCAGAGATCGTGCGCCGCCGCCGTCTGGCCGACCCCGCAGATATCGTCCCGCTCGCCCTCGACCGTCATCAGCGCGGTGTCGCGGATGGCCCCGCAGTCGATCCGCTGGCCGCGATGCTCCAGCTTGCCGTCCGGCAGCGCATGCTCCTGGAAGACGCGCTGCACCGTCTGGAGATAGAACTCGGCCGGCAGGTCCATCACGGCCAGGTACTCGTCATAGAACGCGCGATGCGCCTGCGCCGAATCGCAGTCGCCCTTGACCAGGTTCTTGAACAGCTCGCCATGGGCCTCGAGGTGCCGCTCGAGGTTCATGGTCATGAAGCCGGTGAGCTGGATGAAGCCCGGATAGACCCGGCGCATGAAGCCCGGATTGGGCCAGGGTACGGGCGAGATCACGTTGCGCTCGAACCAGTCGATGCTGCGCTTCTTCGCGTGCTCGTTGACCACGGTCGGGTTGCGGCGCGTGTCGATCGGCCCGCCCATCAGCGTGAGCGAGAGCGGCCGGCAAGGGTCGTTGCGCGCCGCCATGACGGCCGCGGCCGCCAGCACCGGCACCGACGGCTGGCAGACCGCGACCACGTGGGTGTTGGTGCCGACGAAGCGGATGAAGTCGATGATGTAGTCGATGTAGTCGTCGAGCGCGAACGGCCCCAGGGCCAGCGGAATCGCCGCGCGCGTCGCGCCAGTCGGTGATGTAGAGATTGTGCTCCTGGATCATCGCCTGCACGGTGCCGCGCAGGAGCGTGGCGTAGTGGCCGGACATGGGCGCCACCAGCAGCACCTTGGGGTCGTAGCGCTTGCCGCAGACCCGCTCGTCGCGGTCGAAGTGGAGCAGGTCGGCGAACGGCTTGCGGTAGACCACCTCCTCCTGGACCGGCACCTCGAGGCCGTGGATCCGGGTCTCGCTGATGCCCCAGGACGGCTTGCCGTAGCGCTTGGTGACACCGTCCAGCACCTCGCAGGCGGCGGCCACCATCCGCCCGGCCTTGGTGTAGGCCATGGGGTTGAACGGGTTGGTCACAGCCTGACGCACCAGCTTGCTCTGGAAGCGGACAGGTGCGAGGGCCGCGTGGGCCATCTCGTAGGTATGGTAGTGCATTCGACGAACCCCGCGCCCGAGCGTGCCCTTCACCGCCTGAGGGGCGGCGTTCGGCAGAGCGAAGCAAAGCATATGCCAGCCGTTCCTGCGGCGGGTTGACCTGGAAGCCCAGGGCCGGCGCGACAAGTCCGGAGGGAGGGCGTTAGTCTCCAGTCGAGCGAGCGTCAAGGCGAAGGGGAGGTCGTCGATGAGCGTCCGGGTGGTCGAGACGACACCGTTCGAGGGGCAGAAGCCCGGCACCTCCGGCCTGCGCAAGAAGGTGCCGGTTTTCCAGCAGCCCCGCTACGTCGAGAACTTCGTCCAGTCGATCTTCGACAGCCTCGAGGGCTTCGCGGGCACGACGCTCGTGGTCGGCGGCGACGGCCGCTACTACAATCGCGAGGCGATCCAGACCATCCTCAAGATGGCGGTCGCCAACGGCTTCGGCCGGGTGCTGGTCGGGCAGGGCGGCCTCCTGTCCACGCCCGCCGCATCCTGCGTGATCCGGGAGCACAAGACCTTCGGCGGCATCATCCTCTCCGCCTCGCACAATCCCGGCGGCCCCGACGGCGACTTCGGTATCAAGTACAATATCGGCAATGGCGGCCCGGCCCCGGAGAAGGTGACCGAGGCGATCTTCGCCCGCACGCAGTCCATCCGCGAGTACCGCATCCTGGACGCTCCCGACGTCGATCTCGAGCGCATCGGCAGCCACAGGCTGGGCGATGGCACGGTCGAGGTGATCGACCCGGTCGCGGACTACGCCGCCTTGATGGCGCGGCTGTTCGACTTCGACGCCATCCGCGCCAGCTTCGCCCACGGCTTCCGCATGCGCTTCGATGCCATGCACGCCGTCACCGGTCCCTACGCCAGGGCGATCATCGAGGGTACCTTGGGGGCACCCGCCGGCACGGTGATCAACGGCACGCCCGAACCCGATTTCGGCGGGCACCACCCGGACCCGAACCTCGTCCACGCCAAGGAGCTCTACGACCTGATGATGGGCCCCGGGGCACCCGATATCGGGGCCGCCTCGGATGGCGACGGCGACCGCAACCTGATCATCGGCCGCGGGATCTTCGTCACCCCCTCCGACAGCCTGGCCGTCCTCGCCGCCAACGCCCATCTCGCCCCCGGCTACAAGGACGGCATCAAGGGCATCGCCCGCTCGATGCCGACCAGCGGTGCCGCCGACCGCGTCGCCGAGCGCCTGGGCGTGCCCTGCTTCGAGACGCCCACCGGCTGGAAGTTCTTCGGCAACCTGCTCGATGCCGGCAAGGCCACCATCTGCGGCGAGGAAAGTGCCGGCACCGGCTCCGACCATGTCCGCGAGAAGGACGGCCTCTGGGCCGTGCTGCTCTGGCTCAACATCCTGGCCGTCCGCCAGGAGCCCGTCCTCGACATCGTCCGCGAGCACTGGCGAACCCACGGCCAGAACTACTACTCGCGGCACGACTACGAGGAGATCGACAGCGACGCCGCGAACGGCCTCATGGCCCACCTCCGCTCGCAGCTCGCAACCCTTCCCGGCAAGCGGCTGGGCGGCTTCGAGGTCGCTGCCGCCGACGACTTCGCCTACACCGACCCGGTCGACGGCTCGCGCAGCGAGCGCCAGGGCATCCGGGTCATGTTCAAGGACGGTTCCCGGATCGTCTACCGTCTCTCCGGCACCGGCACGGCCGGCGCCACCTTGCGCGTCTACATCGAGCGCTTCGAACCCGACCCCGCCCGCCAGGGCCGGGACCCGCAGGAGGCGCTGGCCGACCTCATCCGCATCGCCGGCGACCTGGCCGAGATCGGCACGCGCACCGGCCGAGACCGCCCAACCGTCATCACCTGAAGCCCCCGGCGGCCCGCCGGAAGTTTGACAGCCCTGCCGCGGCGGTGCTACCGGCGCAGCCTCGCGCTGCCCATATGGGTGCGGTGTCCCCAGCCTACAGACCGCAATGACCGGCTCTCTCGTTCTCGACAAGGCCGGGACGGGCAAGCCTGTCCCCATCCACGACGCGGCCGCGTTCGCCGCCATGCGTCGGGCCGGCCAGCTCGCGGCCCTGACTCTCGATCACGTGACACCTTACGTGCGTGTCGGCGTCAGCACGGCCGAGCTCGATCACCTGATCGAGCGCTTCATGCGCGAGCATGGCGGCCTGCCCGCTACCCTCAACTACAAGGGATACCCGAAGAGCAGCTGCATCTCGGTCAACCACGTCGTCAACCACGGCATCCCCGACGAGCGGGAGCGCCTGCGCGACGGCGACATCCTCAACATCGACGTCACCGTCATCCTCGACGGCTGGCACGGCAACTCCAGCCGCATGTACTACGCCGGCGACCGCGTGCCGGTGAAAGGCCGCCTCCTCACCGAGCGCACCTACGAGGCGATGTGGGCCGGCATCCACGCCGTCCGCCCCGGCGCCACCCTCGACGAGGTCGGCTGGGCCATCCAGCGCGTCGCCGAGGACTCCCGCGCCGGCGTCCGTTTCTCCGTCGTGCGCGACTTCGTCGGCCACGGGCTGGGCCGCAACTTCCACGACGCCCCCGAAGTCCGCCACTACCGCGACCCCGACCCCGCCAAACGCAAGCTCAGCCTCGTCCTCAAGCCCGGCATGCTGTTCACCATCGAGCCCATGATCAACGCCGGCCGGGCGGAGGTGAAGATCCTGAAGGACGGCTGGACCACGGTGACCAAGGACCGCAGCCTCTCGGCCCAGTTCGAGCACACCGTGGGGGTGACGGAGGAGGGGGTGGAGGTGTTCACCCTCTCGCCGGCGGGGTACGAGAAGCCGCCTTACGGGACCTGACCGGGCCCAGTCAGCGCCCGCTCCACGTCCGTCTGTGCGAAATCCTCGCCCTTGAACAGGAGTGCTTCACCACGGTTTCGGGCGAGGGCATAGGCGGCGCAGTCGCCAAGGTTCAGCCCAGCTGGATGGAAGCCTCGGCCGAACCTGAGATAGGCTTGATGCGCAAGCACGGCCTGTGATTCTGGTGAAGGGCACTATCTCGACCGCGAGTCCGGTGAGCAGGGCTGACAGCTGGTCCTCGGCACCCTCCGTGAACCGTCTTCGCCCGTCGCGTCGGCCGCTCAGCACGATCCGTGTCTCGTAAAGCGTGAGCGCCGAGACCGCGATGCGGCGCGCGGCGGTCAGCACGTCCAGGTAATCGGGGCCATCCGGCTCATCGAGGATGGCGACGAAAGCCGAGCTATCGACGACCATCTCCGGACCTCACAGACCCCACAGCTCGTCATACTCCTGCTTCGTGGGCGCCGCCGATCCATCCACACCGGCCCTCTCGCGCCAGGCGAGCAGCGTCTCCCGCAGCCGGGCCACACGCTCGGCCCGTTCCGGATCCGTAGCGGCCGCATGCACCCGCTCCAGCCGCTGCTCCAGTGCCCGCTCGACCGCCGTGGTCAGCCGCTCGCCGGTGACGCTCGCCAGCTCACGGGCAAGCCGGTCAACGCGCTCGGAGGCGATGTGAAGGGCCATGATCGGTCTCAAGTTGTACATCAATCAGGACCGTGTACAATTCTGGTGCGGCTCTGTCGAGAGGGAAGCCTGACCGTCCTTGACTCCCGCCACCCCGGCCCGACCTCTCGCGCATCATGCCCCGCGATCTCGACGCGCTTTCCCGCACCACCGGCACGCCGCCCTTCAACCGCCAGGCCTTCCTCCGCCTTCTCACCCTGATCTGGCCACGTGACGAGCCGGGCTTCCGCCTGCGGCTCGGCCTCACCATCGGCCTCCTGGCCTTCGCGGCCCTCGTCAACGCCTGCGTCCCGCTCCTCTTCGCCCGTGCCGTCGACCAGTTCGCCGCCGCACCTGCGGCCCTGACCGCCCCTGTGGCCCTCCTCGTCGGCTATGTCGGTCTGCAATGGCTGGCCCGCATCTTCAACGAGCTGCGTTGGGCACTTTACGGGCCCATCGAGCAGCGCCTGCGCCGCCGCACGGCATTGCGCGCCCTGGAGCATCTGCACGGGCTCTCGCTGGGCTTCCATCTCTCCCGCCGCACCGGTGCCATCAGCCGGATCATGGACGAGGGCCTCTCGGGCCTGCGCGAGCTGCTCTTCGATTCCGTCTTCCTGATCCTGCCGCTCATGGCCGAGATGGTCTTCGTCACCTCGATCCTGCTCGTTCCGGGTCGAGCCGGTGTTCGCCGCCATCTTGGCTACCACGCTTGTCGTCTACGGCGTTGCCCTGGTCGCCGGCTCGGAATGGCTCCGCGCGCACCAGCGCCGGGCCGTGGCCGAGGGTGCGGTGGCACACGGCCAGGCGATCGACAGCCTGCTCAACTACGAGACCGTCAAATACTTCAACAACGAGGAGCATATCGCCGGCCGCTATGATCGCAGCCTCGCCGAGGTCGAGCGCCTGACCGTCAAGGCCCTGGCCTTCCGCAGCACCACCGGCGTCGTCCTGGTCACCATCCTGGCCGCCGGCATGGCCACGATCCTTCTCCTCTCCGCCCGCGGTGTCGCTGCCGGCACCATGACCGTGGGCGAGCTCGTCCTCGTCAACACCTACCTGCTCCAGCTCATCCGCCCGATGGAGCGCCTGGGCCAGCTCTATCGCTCGATCAAGCAGGCCTTCACCGACCTCGAGCACCTGCTCGACCTCCTGGACGAGGAGCCCGAGGTGCAGGACCGCCCCGGTGCGCGCCCGCTCCCTCCCGGCCCCGGCGAGGTTACCTTCGAGCATGTCGGCTTCGCCTACGGCCCCGGCCGCACCATCCTCGATGGCGTCACCTTCCGCATCCCGCCCGGCAAGAAGCTCGCCCTGGTCGGCCCCACCGGTGCCGGCAAATCCACCGTCGCGCGCCTGCTCTTCCGCTTCTACGACCCGGACGCCGGGCGCGTGCTGGTCGACGGCCACGATGTGCGGGACCTCACCCAGGCATCGCTGCGGGCCGCGATGGCCGTGGTCCCGCAGGACACGGTCCTCTTCAACGACACCATCGGCTACAACATCGCCTTCGGTCGCCCCGACGCTCCGCCGGTCGAGATCGAGGCCGCTGCCCGTGCCGCCGCCCTCCACGACTTCATCGCCTCCCTCCCCGACGGCTACGGCACGCTGGTGGGCGAGCGCGGCCTCAAGCTCTCGGGCGGCGAGAAACAGCGCGTGGCCCTCGCCCGCGCGGTCCTCAAGCGCCCCCGCATCATCATCCTGGATGAGGCCACCAGTGCTCTCGACAGCGCCACCGAGCGCCGTGTCCAGGCTGCCCTCGCCGAGATCTGCCGCGGCACCACCACCCTCGTGATCGCCCACCGCCTCTCCACCATCGTGGACGCGGCGGAGATCCTGGTCCTCGACCACGGCCGCGTGGTCGAGCGCGGCACCCACCCCGACCTCCTGCGCCGGAACGGCCTCTACGCCCACCTCTGGCACCGTCAGGCGGCCGAGGGGACGCGCGTGAGTGCAGAAGCCTGACCCGTCGTGCGGTACCACCGTCTTCAAACATAGTCGGTGGACAGAGTCGGGCCCGCGAAACCCAATTCCGAGGCACCCCGAACTCGAGCGGCAGGCGTTCAGCGACCAGCCGCCGCGTATGGAAGGCTGGTTCGACCCAATTGAGGCCGGGCTGCGGGAGCGGAGCCGCGGCATCGCCGGCGAATTCGCGAGTAGGCGCTGAGCGAAGTCCTGAGGCGACTGATCGTGGCCGGCGATGTTCGCTCCTCGGGGCACCGGCGCGGCCGCCTATGGCGGCGACTGATCGGGCTCCTTCCGGCCGGTGGCGACCGGACCTGCCACGAGCCCGGCTGCAAGCTGAGAATGCTGCACCCGCGCGTGGCACAGTACCGCGCCGCTGCGCCACGCGCGGCGATCCGCAAGGTCGGAGCCCCGATCGCCGGCGCCCAGCTCGCGGACAGCGACATGTGCCGGGCGCAGTCCGGCCTGGCCGACCTTGTCTGGTGCTGGGCGGTCGGCAGAGGCGTCGTCAGCCGGACGCGGCGAATTGTGGGGCCGTCTTGAAGGCCTGGTGCCGGCGTGACCCCGCCAGCGACGGCGCGGCCTGCCTCATCCTGGACAGGGCGGTGATGCGGGTGCGCGTGGACCGAAAGGCCACTGCGATCTCGTTGCCCGCAGTGCTCGGCGTCCGCCGCGACCGGCAAAAGGTTCCTGCTCACGGTCGAGAACATGGGCAGCGAGAGCGAGCCGGCCTGGCAGGTTATGCGCGATGACTTGATTGTGCGGCCTGCGAGCGGCGACATTCCCCATCGTCATTGGCATGGCCGGGCTGCAGACTGGTCGCGCCGTAGCTCGCCGTCCCGACGCCGCGGTGCACTGGTCCGCATGCACCGCAACCTGCCCGGCCCACGCGTCCAGCCGCGGCGTGAAGAGGTCTCGGCCGCCCGATTGGTCATGATCCATGCCACGGCCCCGAGGTAGATCGAGCAGCGCCGTCGCCCCGTCCTGCGAAAGTGGCGGCCGAAACGCCGTGCGGTGGCCGGCCGCCTGGCGGAAGCGGGGATCGCCTGTTCGCATTCGCGCTGTTGCCCCCGGTGCAGTCGAAGCCGGCATGGCCGACTAAAGCCATCGAGCGGCTCCACGGAGCAGTTCAAGGACCGGATCAGGGCCAAAGCCGTGCCGCCTGCCCCGACCCCGATCGGTGGTCGACAGCCGGCGACGCTAACCGAGGAGCCAGCCGAGAGCACGATCGACCTCGTCGCACTGCCAGGTAGGCTCACCAGCCGGAGATAGCGCCACGCTCCATCCCTACAGCCTTCGTCGCACTTCCCCAGCACCGGAGCAGACAGCCGGAGGATCAAAAGACGGCACCGTCAACAAGCGGACCCAGGCGGAGTCAGGCGTGAAGGTGCAACATCCCGGGGCGTTGTGGTAACGCCCTGCCGGTGAACCGAACTCCGGGATGGCGCGATGTCGGGTGGGACGCATCTGATCTTGGCGGAAAGGGAACGGCTGGCGGCCCTCAAGGCGGAGGGCCTGAGCCTGCGGGCGATCGCGGAGCGGCTCGGCCGGGCTGCCTCGACGATCAGCCGCGAGCTGCGCCGCAACGCGCTGCCCAGGGGCGGCTACCTGCCGGTCGACGCCGAGGGCTGCTACCTCGAGCGCCGGAGCGCCGGCCATTCTCGAGCGTGACGCCGAGCTCGGCCGCTTGCCGCGAGCGCTGCTGGAGGGGTGGACGCCGAGCAGATCGCCGGCTGGCTCAAGCGCGGCGAGGAGCGTGGGCTCCGCGCGATCTGCCTCGAGACCATCTACGCCTTCATCACGCGCCGGGCAGAAGGCCGAGAAGCTCTGGAAGCTGCTGCTGCGCGGGCGCACGAGGCGCGGCCGAAGACGGGCTGGCAGCCGCACACCACGATCGCCGAGCGAGTTCCATCCACGACCGGCCCTGGCGGTGGCCGAGGCGGCGAGGAGGCACTGGGAAGGCGACCCGACTGCAAGCGGACGCGGCGGTGCTGGTGCGCAGGAGCGCAAGACGCGGTTGGGCTGGCCGCGGCCTCGACGGCAAGCGGCGGCGAGACCGTGGCGGTGATGAGGCGGTGTCCGACGGCTCGACCCGCGACTGCGCGCCTCGATCACTTCGACAACGACACCGCGTTCGCCGGGCATGGGCTGCTCGCGAGCGCCGGCGCGATGACGACGTGGTTCTGCGACGCGTAGCGTCGTGGCAGAAAGGGGCGGTCGAGAACGCCAACGGCCGGCGCGCCGCGACCTGCCCGGGACCTCGACCTCGACGCGCTCGGCGACGCCGAGCTGCAGGAGATCGTCCTCGGCCACACCGACGCCGAGGAAGGCCTCGGCTCCTCACACCGCTCAGGCCCTGCTCAAGGAGCTGGCAGAGAGTCATCCGCCGCACGGGGAACCCCAGCCTCAAGTCCGGCACACTCCTGAAGGAACTGGGCCTTGAGGTGCGGATCGAGCGCCAGCTCGCCGTAATAGGCGCTATTGATCATCCGGCTGCGATGACTGGCGCGCACGCCCCTGTGGGTCTTGCACATATGCACGGCGCTGATCCGGACTGCAAGACCGCGAGGTTTCGTCATGTCCACGATATGTTGACCGATCTGCTTGACCAGCTCCTCCTGGATCTGCGGTCGGGCACTGAAATGATCCACGATTCGATCGTACTTCGAGAGCCCGATGATCTTCCCGCTCGCTGATGGTAGTACACCTATGTAGGCGTAGCCATAGATGGGCAGCAGATGATGTGCGCAGGTCGATCGCAAATCAATTGGACCCGTCACCATCAGCTGATCGAATCCCAGTGCATTGTCGAACTCGGTGATCTCTGGTGGCGGCTCGAAGCGGCCACGCATCATCTCATCGACAATGACCCTGGCCACGCGCTGTGGAGTTTCCCGGGTATTGTGGTCATTCGCATGGTCGATATACAGGATCTCGAAGATTTCCTCGATCTTGCGGGCGACCGCGTCCCTCATGGGCGACCTGTCAGCCTGCAGCAGCGCGTCCTCGACGGCCTGGTTGCACAGGCGCGCCTTGGGGCGCAGGCGATGAACAGTCACACTCATGGCCGAGGCGGCCTCCTCTGCGCACAGGCGGATCTGCAGGCAGGTTCCTGCTAGGCCCACTCTCGCGCGCTTTCCTTAACGGAAGGTTAACCTGCGGGATCAGGCAGCGCGGCCCGGACCGTTGCAGATGCCGGCAGCCGCTCGGATTTACCTGGGATTAACACTCTTCACCGACAATCCGATGCCCAGGAGCCGCGAGGGAGCGGCGGAAAGGCAAACAGGATGCTCACACGGCGCTTTCTCGGACGCTCTCTCCTTTGGGCAGCCACCTGCATGGCGGGCGCCCCGACTGTTCCGTCTGCGATTGCGGGCACGCTGACCAAGCCGAACGACAAGCCGATCCTCTCGATCACCGGCCGGATCTCCGTCACCAACGACGGGGAGACGGCGCGTTTCGATCGAGCGATGCTCGAGGCCTTGGGCACGTCCAGCTTCGAGACCTCGACACCCTGGTACAATGGCCTAGTGCATCCTCATCGGACTTGTGCGAGGGGTGCCGGCCGGCATCGGCCGGATGCATCCGCCCATACTACGCCCGGAAGCCGAGGGAGGTGCGCGACCGGCTGAAGCGGGCCTACGCGCGTCGATGCCTTCACCGACACGGCGCGCTCAGATCGTGATCCGAATGCGAGGGTCTTCGCCCACGGGATATCGCCGATCTGCGTTGCGCGCTGAAGACGGTGCGTAGGCATCGCGCCTTCAGCGACAAGGGCTGGCGAGCTTGATGGCCGGCTCATCGCGGCCGAAGAGTGCTGGCCCTGTGCTGAGGCGAGGTAGAGCTGGAGCGGCTGCGCGGCATCCTGCACGAGGCGCCGCGCGCGGCACGGCCGCGTTCGAAGCACGCTGGCACACTGGCCGCTCTGGCGGAGATTGCGGAGGCGGCCGGGCTGAGCGCCGCGGTGCTGTCCATCGCGACCAGCCGCCAGGCGCGCTCCGCATGGAACTTGGGTGGAAGCGGCCCAAGCGCTGGCTGACCGAGCCCGATCCTGCTCAGGGCTTCCGCCGGCGCGACCGTCTGATCTGGTTTGGCGCTGGCTCGACGCTGGGCGCTGGTTTGAGGTACTGGGGGACTGGCGCGCCGTCGCCGCAGTCGGCAGGCACGCGGGGCGGCACCTGGCGAACATCATCGACACGCAACGATGAAGTGCCGCCGGTGCCCGCGGGGACGACGCGGCCAAGGGCGCGGTCGGGCGCATGGCGGGTGGCGCTGGTCGACGCGAGCGGCCACTGGCTGCGGTCGCCGTCGTGCCGGCTTCCGTGCAGACCGGAACCTGGGCGCTGGCCGGGCATGGGTGGCCCAGCGCTCGCGGCTGAGGGCGTCCGCGTGCTTGGCGCTGCCGTGGTCGAACCGCACGGCATGGCCACCGGGTGGTGGAGCGGAGCTTCGGCTGGCTGTTCCACTGGGGCGGCCTCGCCCGCGATCGCGCCGGCCGGCTCGACGTCGCGCGTCTCACCTGCGCCTGCGTCCTCTCCGGCTTCGAGGCGCTGCTCAACCCGAATCCGGTTCGCGCCCAGTGATCTAACTCAAACAAGTTCTGAGCAGAACCTGCGCATGCTTGAGCTTACGGACGCCGGCCTTGCCCCGTGCAAGCAGCCGCCCAAGCTCCTCGCGTTTCTCGTTCTTTAACGTCACCCGGTAGTGCTTCACCCGTCGTTTCCCGCTGGTCCCCGGCAGAACAACGGCGCAGCAGCGCTCATCGCATCATCGCTGACAGAACTCTGGGCCAAACAGAAGAGCATCTGGTTGGAACAGCCCGAGGTTGACGAGATCGGCTGATGCGACAGGGCCTAGACTGAGCGGGCCGGTATGACGACGCCGAGGCGTAGAGCTTCGTGACGGCGCTCAAGCACGGGAGCATGCATCTGATCGGCTACGACCTTCAGCCCGCAGTCGCCGGCTGCGTTGCTTCTCAAGGCGGTGTATAAGGCTTGGCGACCGCACTCCGCGCTCGACCATCTGGCATGTGATCGGTGCGGCTCGACGAGCCTGACATTCGCCGGGCTGTGCTATCCCAGACTAATGGCCGCCCGAGCCGAGGGGGTAGGCGAAGTCATCCCTGCTCCCGCTCCTCCACGTGCCGCGGGAGCTGGTCGGTCGTGTCGAACCAGGGGAGGCGGCTCGAGGTCCAGATGTGGTATTCGGGTGTGACCCCGGTCGGGTCGTCGAGCGAGGCCACGGTGATGTCGAGGCGGTCGGGCTCGGACACGACCCTGAACACCAGCTGGCTGCCGCATTCCCGGCAGAAGAGGCGGCCGGCGCGGTCGCTGGAGCGGTAGGGGCTGGGCCGACCCCTGGTCCAGGCGAAGGCACTGGCCGGTACCGTCGCCCAGGCCATCGCCGGGGCGCCCGACGCCTTCTGGCACATGCGGCAATGGCAGTAGGCGATGTCGGTGGGCAGGGCCTCGATGCGGTAGCGCACGGCACCGCACAGGCAGCCCCCCTCGCGGACGGTCATGCACTCTTCTCCTTCAATCGCACGAGCACGGGCGTGTGGTCCGATGCCTTGGGGCGCCCGCGCGGGTCCTTGTCGATCCAGGCGGCCTCGAGCCGGTCGGCGGCCTGGGCGGAGAGGAGGAGATGGTCGATGCGGATGCCGTGGTCGAGCTGAAAGGCGCCCTGCTGGTAATCCCAGAAGCTGTAGAGCTTCTCCTTCGGGTGCAGCGATCGCACCGCGTCCACAAGGCCGAGGTTGAGGAGAGCTCGATACGCCCGACGGCTCTCCGGGCGGAACAGTGCATCGCCCTCCCAAGCAGCCGGGTCGTGGCAGTCGTGCGGGTCGGGGATGACGTTGTAGTCACCGCCCAGGACGAGCGGCTCGTCTCCCTCCAGCAGGTGCGCGGCATGCAGCCGCAGCCGCTCCAGCCAGCGCAGCTTGTAGGGGAATTTGTCGGTGCCGACCGGGTTGCCGTTGGGCAGGTAGATGGAAGCGACGCGCAATCCCATCACCGTGGCCTCGAGATAGCGGGCCTGCGCGTCCTCGGGCTCGCCGGGCAGGCCCTGCACCGGGTCCAGGATCGGCGCTTTGGCCAGGATCGCGACGCCGTTATAGCTCTTCTGCCCGTGTGCCAGCGCCTCGTAGCCGAGCTCGACGAAGGCCAGGCGCGGAAAGGCCTCGGACGGGCACTTGATCTCCTGCAGCAGCACGATGTCCGGCCCGACGGCGCGCAGCCAGGCAAGGACGTTCTCGAGCCTCGCCCCTACCGAGTTGACGTTCCAGGTGGCGATGGTCGGCATCAGTCCGGCAGGGCTCCCAGGATGTAGAGCGCTCTCAGGAGCTCGCTCGGCTTGGCTTCGGTGCCGAACGCGGCGATGAACACCCGCTCGATCTCGCGCGACCGGTAGAGCCGCGCCAGCGTACGGTCGACCAGGAGCCGGAACGCCTCGTCCCCCTTGGGCAGCGGCAGGGCGTAGAGCTCGATCCCGAGCGGCCGCTCGGCCATCTTCAGCCGCGCCCGATCCGGGCTCCGCAGCAGCTGGAAGAGCAGGATGGCGCCGTCGCCGAAATAGGCCGCGAGCTCGCCCGAAGCCAGGCGCTGCACCCCTTCCTCATGGCTCTGCACCGGCACGATCTCGGCCGTGATCCGCGCCACCTCGAGACCGCGGCGGAGGTCGGCCTCGGTCGTGGTCCCGGCCCGCACGCCCACCTTCTGCCCGCTCAAGGCCTCGAAGGTGCTGGGACCATCGGCGCGATAGAGGAGGCTCTGGCCGGAGACGAAGGTCAGGAGCGAGAAGTCGGTCTGCTCGCGCCGGCCAAGCGTGACGCTGTCCGCACTGCACAGGAGGTCGGCCTCGCCCCTCGCCAGCACATCGAACCGGTCCTCGGCCCCGACCTGCTTCCATTCCACCTGCAGATCGGCCCGACCCGTGGCCCCGCGCACCGCCTCCGCGACCGACTTGCAGAGCTCGATCGAATATCCCGCCGGCAGGCCCGTGGCATCGTTGAACGAGAACGGCACCGCATCCGTCCGGTACCCCAGCCGCAGCTGCCCCGTCTCCTTGGCCCGGCCCAGCACATCGGCCTCGGCCACCCCCATCCAGCACGCGGCCAGCAAGCCCGCCACCACCACCGCCCGCCGCATCCGCATCCTCCCACCCTGGTGGCCGCGGACCCTAGCGGACCAGCAACGCCAGAGCCAGCGGGGCGCTGGGGCCGGGCTGCTTGGATGTGGGCGGCACGAAGCCTTGCGGCTCGTCGTGTGGCGGTAGCCTGAGCGACTGGACAGCCGCACCACCCTGACGCACACTTCCCGCAACTTAAGCGCGCCCTCGGCACGAGACGATGAGGAGTTGCCCGTGGCCGATCTGCAAGCACCGGCCGCACCCGGGCCGGGTGGGCGCGGACGTTGCCGATGTCTTCCTGAGCTACAGCCGTGCCGACACGGCTGTCGTGCTGCGCGTGCAGGCGCAACTCAAGGACGCCGGCCTCCAGACCTTCCTCGACCGCGACCAGCTCGCCGCAGGCCAGGGCTGGCTCCCGGCCCTGGAGCAGGGCATCGCGCGTTCCGCCGCCGTCGCCGTCTTCCTCGGCCCCACCGGGCTCGGCACCTGGCAGCAGCGCGAGGTCCAGCTCGCCCTCGACCGCCAGGCCGAGGAGGAGCGGCAGGGGCGCCACCTTCCCGGTCATCCCCGTCCTCCTGGCCCGCGACACCGACCCGCCCGGCGGCTTCCTCCGCCTCAACACCTGGGTCGACCTCCGCGCCGATCCCGACGACCCGGCCCAGCTCCAGTTCCTCGTGGCCGGCATCCGCGGCAAGGCCCCCGCCGGGGCCGCGCACCTTGCGCGAGGCCATCTGCCCCTATCGTGGCCTCCTTGCCTTCCGCGAGGAGGATGCCGGCCTCTTCTTCGGCCGCGATGCCGCGACGGAGCGAGCTTCGTCGGCCAAGGTCCGGGGCGAGCCGCTAGTCACGCTCGTCGGCCGCTCCGGCAGCGGCAAGTCGTCGGTCGTCCAGGCCGGCCTGATCCCGCAGCTCCGCCGCCGCGCCGACGGCCGCACCTGGGCGATCCACACTCTGCGCCCCGGTCCCGAGCCGCTGCACACGCTCGTGCGCACCTTCATGCCGCAGTTAGCGGACTGACCCCGTTCGAGGGCGACGACGAGCTCGAGCAGCAGGTCGAGGTGCTGCGCCAGAACACCGGTGCTCTCGGCCGCCGCATCCGCGCCCTCCTCGCCGACCCGCAGGAGAAGGGCACCGACCGCCTCCTCCTCTATGTCGACCAGTGGGAGGAGCTCTACACCCAGGCCCTGCGCCACCCCACGCCCGACCCGAAGCAGGCCGCGGCCGATGTCGAGCGCTTCATCGGCCTCCTCCTCGACGCCACCCGCACCAGCCCCTGCACCGTCGTCCTCTCCGCCCGCGCCGACTTCTACGGCGACCTCCTCAAGCACCCGCCGCTGGTCCAGACCGTGGTCAATCTCGGCCCGATGGAACCGGGCCGACCTCGAAGCCGCCATCCGCAAGCCGGCCGAAGCCGTGCGCCTCACCGTCGACCAGCCGCTGGTGGACGAGCTTCTGGACGAGGTCACCGGCGATCTCGGCAAGCTCCCCCTCCTCGAATACGCGCTGAAGGAAACCTGGCAGCAGCGCGAGCCCGGCCGCCTCACCCTCAACGCCTACGGCAAGGCCGGCGGCATCGACGGTGCGATCGCCAAACGTGCCAACGACATCTACGACCGCCTCAGCGAGACCCAGCAGGCAGCCGCCCGCCGCCTGTTCGTCAGCCTCGTCACCCCCGGCGAAGGCCGCGAGGACACCCGTGCGCGCGTCACCTACCCCGAAGCCGAGGAGGCCATCCGTGCCGCCGTCGAGGCCTTCAGCCACGCCGGCGCCCGCCTCCTCGTGACCGGCGACGAGGCCGCCGCCAGCGCGCGACGGTCGAGATCAGCCACGAGGCCCTGATCCGCGAATGGGACAAGCTCAAGGACTGGATCAAGGCCAACCGCGAGGCCCTCCGCCGCCGCGAGCATGTCCGTGCCCGCATGCAGCAGTGGGAGGACAGCCGGAAAGACCCCACCCTTCTCCTGCCGCCCGGCCTGCCGCTGGAGGAGGGCCGCAAGCTCCGCGACGAGCCCGGCGACGTGCTCGTCGGTGGCGTGCTGCCCTACATCGAGGCCTCGATCGCCTCCGACCGACGCCGTCTGCGGCGCCGCAACCTGCTCGCCTTCGCGGTCTTTCTGCTCCTCGCCGGCGGCGCTGGTGTCGCGACATGGCAGTGGCTCCAGGCCCGCGAGCACGCGCGCATCGCCGCCTCCGAGCGCGACCGGGCAGAGCGAGAATCTAGCTCTGGCAACACGTGCGGCGGACGGTCTGGTCTTCGATCTCGCCGGGGACTGAGTGAGCTGTCAGGCGTCTCGATGGACACCATCCGCCGCATGCTCGGCCATGCGGACGACCTCCTTGACCGGCTTGCCGGCGGCGAGACAGCTCCAGCGCAGCTGCGTCACACCCGCGCCTGGGCCTTGCTGCGGTTCGTGGACACTTATCTCGCGCAAGGGGACCTGACCGCGGCAGGGCTGGCTGCTGACCAGGCCAATAAGATAGCCCGCCAGCTGACGGCGGCCGAGCCTGGCAACGCGGAGTGGCAGCGCGCCTTGTCGGTGAGCTGGGCCAAACTCGGCGATGTGCGGCAGGCGCAGGGCGACCTTGCGGGCGCGCGCCAGGCCTACGATGAATCCCATGCCATTGCCGAGGAGTTGGCGGCTGCGGACTCGGACAATGCCGGGTGGCAGCACGACCTGTCGGTGAGCTGGGCCAAACTCGGCAAGGCGGAGGCGCAGGGCGACCTCGCCGGCGCGCTCGAGGCCTACGAGCGGGCAAGCGCTCGCCGAAGGCTGGCGGCCGCGGACCCGGAAAACGCCAGTGGCAGCGCGACCTGTCGGTGAGCTGGGAGAAGCTCGGCGACGTGCGGCAGGCGCAGGGCGACCTTGCGGGGGCGCTCGCGGCCTACGAGGCGCGCCCTCGCCATCGCCGAGCGTCTGGCGGCGTCGGACCCGGGCAACACGGAGTGGCAGCGCGACTTGGCTCTAAGCTGGGAGCGGATCGCGTCTGCTCGCGAGAAGCAGGGAGAGCGCGCGGCTGCCCTTGACGCGTGGCGGCGTGCGCTCGCCATCAGCCTGCCGATGGCAACAGCGTATCGGGACAGCGTCGACCTGGTCACGACGCCCGTCGTGCATCTCGCGGGAGCGGCACGGAACCTCGCAGGGGACGACCGGGCGGCCAGGGCAGAGCTGGCGGCCTCCATGGCCGAGCTGCTGCCCTTGCTCCGCTCCCTGGCCAAGGCGGACCGCCTCGATGCCGGGCGCGCCGACGTGGGCCGACTGGCTGGAGCAGGAGCTGGAGAAGCTGCGCCGGGAGAGGGATCAGCCATAGTGCCCTTTGACTGGGTCACCGGCGCGCGCGTTTGTGTTAGGATGATGCGCCTGGAAGCAGCAAGCCGCGCAGGGTCTCGTCCCGAACGAACCCAGCACGAGGAAAATGAGTTGATGAACAACAGGTTGCAGCGAGTGGAGAGAGGCTCTTGAGCGGCGGCTTGCCGAGCCCGGGCACACGTCGTACCCGAGCGAACCCAGGAATGTGAAAAACGTGTCTCTACAGATGCTTGGTTGATGGCCGCCGTGGCTGCCGAACCGGCTCATATCCTCACTGCCTCGCCCGTGCCACGGCGCTTGAGCTTGGCTAAGGAGGCTGCCGGACTAGACAAGCAGTTATCGTGCTGACCGTTACATCCCCCCAATATAATTCGGCCCCCCACCCCCCTGCGGGGTCACCCAGTCGATGTTCTGCAGCGGATCCTTGATGTCGCACGTCTTGCAATGCACGCAGTTCTGCGCGTTGATCTGCAACCTCTTCTTCCCCGCCTCCTCCACATACTCATATACCCCCGCCGGACAGTAACGCTGCTCCGGCCCGTCATACTCCGGCAGGTTGACCCGCTCCGGGATGCCCGGGTCCTTGAGCACGAGGTGGCCGGGCTGGTCCTCCTCGTGGTTGGTGTTGCTGAGGAAGACCGAGGAGAGGCGGTCGAAGGTGAGCTTGCCGTCGGGCCGTGGATAGTCGATGCGCGGGGCGTCCTTGGCCTTGACCAAGGTCTCGTTGTCGGCGTGGACGGGGAGGGTCCAGGGCGCCTTGCCGCGCAGCACGTAGGTGTCCAGCGCCGAGTAGGCGAGGGCGGGGAGGAGGCCCCAGCGGAAGGAGCCTCTGATGTTGCGCACCCGATGGAGCTCGTCCCAGAGCCAGCTCTGCTTCAGGCGCAGGGGATAGGCGTCCATCGAGGGCTGCTCGGCGCCCGTGGCCGAGCGCCTCGAAGGCGGCCTCGGCGGCCACCATGCCGGACTTCATGGCGGTGTGGGTGCCCTTGATCTTGGGCAGGTTGAGGAAGCCCGCGGCGTCGCCGATGATGGCCCCGCCCGGGAAGGTGAGCCTGGGGATCGACTGGAAGCCGCCTTCGGAGAGGGCGCGGGCACCGTAGGCGATCCGGCGGCCGCCCTCGAAGAGGGGGCGGACGGCGGGGTGGGTCTTGTAGCGCTGCATCTCCTCGAAGGGCGAGAGATAGGGGTTCCAGTAGTCGAGGCCGACGACGAAGCCGACCGAGACCAGGTTGTCGCCGAAATGGTAGAGCCAGGAGCCGCCATAGGTCTTGCGGTCGAGCGGCCAGCCGATGGTGTGGACGATCCGGCCGGCCTCGTGCTTGCCGGGCTGGACCTCCCAGAGCTCCTTGACCCCGAGCCCGTAGGTCTGGGGGGCGACGCCGTCGCGGAGCTTGAAGCGCTCGAAGGCGCGCTTGGTGAGCGAGCCGCGGCAGCCTTCCGCCAGCAGCGTGATCCGGCCCACGAGCTCGACGCCGGGCTGGAAGTTGGGGCCGGGCTCGCCGTTGCGCTCGATGCCCTTGTCGTCGGTGATCACGCCGCGGATGCCGCCCTCGCCGTCGTCGAGGAGCTGCGCGCCCGCCGTCTCGGGCAGGATGTCGACCCCCAGCGCCTCCGCCTGCTGCGCCAGCCAGCGGCAGACATTGCCGAGGCTGACGATGTAGTTGCCCTCGTTGTGCATCTGCGGCGGCGTGGGCAGGCGGATGGCGCGGGACTGGGTGAGATAGAGGAACTGGTCCTGCCTGGCCGGGGTCTCGAGCGGGGCGCCCTTCTCCTTCCAGTCCGGGATCAGCTCGGAGAGCGAGCGCGGCTCGATCACCGCACCGGAGAGGATGTGCGCCCCCACCTCCGAGCCCTTCTCGAGCACGCAGACGGTGATTTCCCGGCCCTTCTCCGCCGCGAGCTGGCGCAGCCGGATCGCCGCCGCCAGGCCGGCAGGGCCGGCGCCGACGATCACGACGTCGTAGGCCATCGACTCGCGTTCCATGCCCTGCTTCCCTCCGCGGCGCCCTTGGTGGAGGGGCAGGTAGCACGCACCGGGCGGGGATAAAGGCGGGATGGCGTCGTGCCGCGAGAGGAGAGGATGACGGTCCGACCCCTGGACGAGGTCCGGCTCGCGGCAGCCCTGGACGAGCTTGCGACGCGCGACCCCGACCTCGCCGCGGCCCTCGCCCGCATCGGCTATCCCGAGCCCCGCGTGCGCGCCCCCGGCTTCGCGACCCTGCTCCGCGTGATCGCGGCCCAGCAGGTCTCCACGGCCTCGGCCGCCGCCATCATGCGCAAGCTGGAGGCGGCCCTGGGCGGCGAGGTCACGCCCGCAGGCCTTCTCGCACTGGGCGAGCCGGGCTTGCGCTCTTGCGGCTTCAGCGGCCCCAAGCTGCGCTACGGGCAAGGCCTAGCCACGGCCGTTCTCGACGGCAGCCTCGACCTCGAGGCGCTGGCCCGGATGGACGAGGAGGAAGCGGTGGCGGCCCTCACGGCCCTCAAGGGCTTCGGCCGCTGGAGTGCGGAGATCTACCTCCTCTTCGCCCTCGGCCGCGCCGACGTTTTCCCTGCCGACGACCTTGCCGTCCAGATCGCCTACCAGCGCCTGAAGGCCCTGCCGGTCCGGCCCAAGGCAAAGGCGCTACGCGAGCTGGTCGAGCCCTGGCGCCCGTTCAGGGGTGCGGGTGCGGTGTTCCTGTGGCATCTTTACGGTGCGGCGACGCTCGATGAGACGAAGGCGCGGTGAGAACGATGACGCGGTTCTGAGTTCGGGCTGTGCACCAAGCGACGCGTTTACTTTCCGGTAGGCTATGACGGGGCCGACTTCGTGGCCAGCGTTCCGCGCGATCCAGCCGGTCCCATCGATGAAGAGGACGTTCGGAGGGGCTTGTTTACGCTAGACGAGGAAGAGCCGGCCTCAGGTCGAGAGATCAGTGCGGGCGAGTATTCGCCTGCGCCATCAGCGCTCGCCGTGGCAGGATGCTCCAGAAACGATGCCGCGAGCTGCAACGCTGGCACGGCCACGGGCATCGTCGCGGAGCTGCGAAAACTTGTGAAAATGCGCCCGGCTTGCTACATCTCGCCTTGCGAGAGCACCGCCGCTAACGCCTAGCACAGCACCGGAAGTTTCCGCTCGTGGCCAGCAACCTACCGCCGCGCGCCTTCGAGATCGTGCCGATCGAGGAGGAGATGAAGCGCTCGTATCTCGATTACGCCATGAGCGTGATCGTGAGCCGGGCGTTGCCCGACGTGCGCGACGGGCTCAAGCCGGTGCAGCGGCGCATCCTCTATGCCATGCGCGAGAGCGGCTTCGACTTCAACCGGCCGCCCCGGAAGTCGGCCCGCATCACCGGCGAGGTGATGGGCAAGTATCACCCGCACGGCGACAGCGCCATCTACGACGCCATGGTCCGCATGGCCCAGCCCTGGGTGATGCGCCTGCCGCTGATCGACGGGCAGGGCAATTTCGGCTCGATGGACGGCGACGCTCCGGCGGCCATGCGCTACACCGAGGCCCGCCTCGCCAGATCCGCCGACGCCCTTCTCGCCGACATCGACAAGGACACGGTCGACTGGCGGCCCAACTACGACGAGAGCTCCCAGGAGCCGGTCGTCCTCCCGGCCCAGTTCCCGAACCTGCTGGTCAACGGGGCCGGCGGCATCGCCGTCGGCATGGCGACCAACATCCCGCCCCACAACATGGGCGAGATCATCGACGCCTGCGTGGCGCTGATCGACGAGCCGGGCCTGGGGCTCGAGGCACTGGTCGAGATCGTGAAGGGCCCGGACTTCCCGACCGGCGGCATCATCCTCGGCCGCAACGGCATCCTCCAGGCCTATACCACCGGCCGCGGCGGACTGATCGTGCGCGGGCGCTGCGAGTTCGAGGAGGTGCGCAACCGTACCGCCATCATCGTCACCGAGGTGCCCTACCTCGTGAACAAGGCGAAGATGGTCGAGCGCATCGCCGAGGTGGTGCGCGAGAAGCGGGTCGAGGGGATTGCCGAGGTCCGCGACGAGAGCGACCGGCACGGCATCCGCGTCGTGGTCGAGGTCAAGCGCGAGGCCGACCCCGACATCGTCCTCAACCAGCTCTACAAGTTCACGACGCTGCAGCAGAGCTACGGCGTCAACATGGTGGCCCTGCGCGGCGGCCGGCCGGAGCAGCTCACCCTCAAGGAGGTGCTGGACGCCTTCCTCGCCTTCCGCGAGGAGACCATCACCCGCCGCACCGCCTTCGACCTCGCCAAGGCGCGCGAGCGGGCCCACATCCTGGTCGGTCTCGTCGTCGCCGTCGCCAACATCGACGAGGTGATCGCCCTCATCCGCGCCGCCCCGGACCCCGCTGCCGCGCGCGCCGGCCTCATGGGCCGGCCCTGGCCGGTGGCCGACATCCTGCCCCTCCTCCGGGTGGCGCAGGAGCAGGGATCGGAGGAGGAGATCGGGGCCGAGGGCTATCGGCTGAGCGACGCCCAGGCCCGCGCCATCCTGGCCCTCCAGCTCTCCCGCCTCACCGGCCTCGAGCGCGAGAAGCTGGCAGCCGAGCTCGAGGAGATCGGCCAGCGCATCGCCGAGCTGCTCCTCATCCTCCGCTCCCGCGAGCGCCTGCTCGAGGTGATGAAGGAGGAGCTGCTGGCGCTAAAGGAGCAGTTCGACACCCCGCGGCGGACCGAGATCGATCTCGAGTCCGAGCCCGACGTCGACATCGAGGAGCTGATCCAGCGCGAGGACATGGTGGTCACGGTGACCCACCTGGGCTGGATCAAGCGGGTCCCGCTCTCGACCTTCCGCGCCCAGCGCCGCGGCGGGAAGGGCCGGGCCGGCATGCGCACCCACGATGACGACTTCGTCGCCCGGCTCTTCGTCGCCAACACCCACACGCCGGTGCTGTTCTTCAGCTCGCTCGGGCGGGTCTACAAGCTCAAGGTCTACAAGCTCCCGCTCGGCAACCCGCAGGCGCGAGGGCGGGCGATGGTCAACCTGTTCCCGTCGCTTGCCGAGGGCGAGACCATCACCGCGATCATGCCTCTGCCCGAGGACGAATCGTGGTGGCAGACGATGAGCGTCTTCTTCGCGACCTCCCGCGGCCGGGTCCGGCGCAACGAGCTCGCCGACTTCATCCGCGTGCCCACGGCCGGCAAGATCGCCATGGGCCTGGAGGAAGGCGACCGGCTGGTGGGGGCCGAGGTCTGCAATGACGGCCACGACATCATCCTGGCCGCGGCCGGCGGCAAGGCGATCCGCTTCCCCGTCGCCAACGTGCGGGTGTTCAAGTCGCGCAGCTCCGAGGGCGTGAACGGCATGGACCTCGCCGAGGGCGAGGAGGTGATCTCCATGTCGGTGGTCGACCATGTCGACCTCGCCATCGAGGAGCGCGACGAGTACCTGCGCGTCAGCAGTGCCCGGCGCCGGCGGCAGGCGGGCGAGAACGGGGACGATGACAGCGCCCTCGAGCTGCGTGTGCTGACGCCCGAGCGCTATGCCGAGCTCGCCCGGCACGAGCAGCTCCTCCTCACCGTCACCGCCAACGGCTTCGGCAAGCGCACCTCGGCCTACGAGTACCGTGTCACCGCGCGCGGCGCCCAGGGGATCATCAACATCGAGACCTCGGCCCGCAACGGCCGCGTCGCCGCCACCTTCCCGGTCGGCGACAACGACCAGCTGATGCTGGTGACCGATGCCGGCCAGACGATCCGGATCCCGGTGGACGGCATCCGCATCACGGGCCGCAATACCCAGGGCGTGAAGCTCTTCCAGACCGGCGAAAGCGAGCACGTGGTCTCGGTGGCGAGGCTCGAGGCCGACGAGGCGAACGGCGAGCCGGCCGGCGATGAGGTCGGCCCGCCGGCTTGACGTTCAAGGCGGCGCGGTGTTCGCTGCGGGCGGGAATTCGTGGAGGATGACCGGCCGTGTGGAAGAGTGCGATCGCTGCACTGGCAGTCCTGTGGCCGCTCGCGGTCGCCCAGGCTCAGACCGCCTCGCCAGCGAGGCTCGAGGTGCGGCCCGGCATCTGGTTCGAGGTTGCCGAGCTGAAGCGGCTCGACAAGAACATGGTCGGGCTCAAGTTCGCGATCGACAACCAGTCCGCGGAAAGCACGACGCTCACCGATCTGGGCATGAGCGACAATGGCCAGCGCGTGACCGACCTGAAGCTGATCGATTTCCAGGGCGGCAAGGACTACTGGATCGGCTCGACCGGTGGCAGCTGTCTCTGCAGCACCTTTGAGGATGGGGCGCCGGTTGGGCCAGGAGAGCGCCAGCAGTTCTGGGCCTGGTTCGGCGCACCGCCCGCCGGCGTCAGCAAGCTCGCCATCTTCGTCCCCGGCGTTCCGCCCATGTTCGATGTCGCTCTCGGCCGCTAGGGTCGTTCTGCTGGCGCTGGTGGCAGCAGGCCCGGTTGCCGCCCAGGAGCCGCCGTCGCCGTCGGACGTGCGCAACCCGAGCCTTACCACGGGCTCGGTGAGCCTCACGGAAGGCAGCGTGAGCTTCCTGGACGGCAGCGTGAACCTTACCGACGGCACGGTCTCCTTCCCGACCGGCACCGTCGCCCAGCCGGCGCAGCAGTCAGGCAGCGAGCTGCGGTTCGAGCTCACGGCCGACCTGCTTTTCGACTTCGACAAGGCCGACCTCAGGCCGGAAGCCGAGGGCGTGCTCCGCGACGTCGTGGCCCAGATCAAGGCCAAGGCGAAGCGCCCCGCCGTGCGGGTCGAGGGTCACACTGATGCCAAAGGTACCGACGCGTACAATCAGGACCTCTCCCAACGTCGCTCGGCGAGCGTGAGGGGGTGGCTCGTGCAGCAGGGCAAGCTGGCGGCGAAGAGTGTGGCTGCCGTGGGCCTGGGTGAGAAGCAGCCGGTGGCTCCCAACGAGAAGCCCGACGGCAGCGATGATCCGGAAGGGCGGCAGAAGAACCGGCGGGTCGAGATCGTCGTCACTGGCCTGCGCTAGTTTGCTCCCGGATAGGGCAATGCCGTAACCATGGCCGGCTACGGCGGGGCCCGGTGCGGTTACAGCGGCGTCGCACCCCATGGGCAGGCTGGGACCCGCGGCCTAGAACGATAGCGCGGTAGCTCTCCCGGCGAACCGCTGGCAGGACGGAACGGCGGCATGGTGCGCGAGCGGACTGGGATCTATCCCGGCACCTTCGATCCCATCCACAATGGTCACGTCGACATCATCCGCCGGGCCACCGTGCTGGTCGACCGGCTGGTGGTGGCGGTGGCGATCAATGCCGGCAAGGAGCCGCTCTTCGCGCTCGAGGAGCGGGCGGCCATGGTCGAGGCCGAGGTGGCGGCCATTCTGGGTGCGAACGGGAGCAACGGCACCCGGATCGAGGTCCAGGCGTTCAAGACGCTGCTGATGCATTTCGCGGCCGAGAACCGGGCCGAGGTCGTGGTCCGCGGCCTGCGCGCGGTCTCCGACTTCGAGTACGAGTTCCAGATGGCGGCCAACAACAAGCGGCTCTATCCGCGGATCGAGACCGTGTTCCTGATGTCGTCCGAGACCAACCAGTTCATCAGCTCGCGCTTCGTCAAGGAAATCCACGCGCTGGAGGGCGACGTCTCGAGCTTCGTCTCGGCCCAGGTGGTGCAACGGCTGGACGCGAAGCGCGGAAGGCCCTAGCCGCCCCTTGATGCGTACCGACCTTTTCGACTTCGATCTCCCGCCCGAGCTCGTGGCCCAGCGGCCGGCCAGCCCGCGCGACACGGCACGGCTCCTCCTGGTGGGCGACCATCTGGCGGAAGCCATCATGCGCGACCTGCCCGACTTGCTGGAGCCCGGCGACCTCCTCGTCCTCAACGACACCCGCGTCCTGCCGACCCGCTTCTTCGGCCGTCGTGGCGAGGTGCCGGTCGAGGTTACCCTGGTCGAGCCCGCCGGCCCCGGAGGCTGGTGGGCGTTGGCGCGGCCCGGCAAGCGGCTGCGGCCGGGCGACCGGGTCGAGCTCGCCCCCGGTCTCCAGGCCACGGTCGAAGAGAAGGACGGGGAGGGGAGGGTGCGGCTCGGCTTCGACCTCGCCGGCGAGGCGCTGCGGACCGCGATCCGCGAGCACGGCGCCATGCCGCTTCCGCCCTATATCCGCCGCGAGCGTGGCGGCGACGCGCGAGACCGGCTCGACTACCAGCCGGTGTTCGCGAGCCGTGAAGGCTCCGTCGCCGCCCCGACGGCATCGCTCCACTTCACGCCCGAGATGCTGGACCGACTGGCCGCGCGCGGCATCGGGCGCTGCTTCGTCACCCTCCATGTCGGGCAGGGCACCTTTGCACCCGTGAAGGTGGAGGACGTGAGCCAGCATCGGATGCACGCCGAGGCTTACGATCTGCCTGAAGCCACCGTTGCCGCTATCGGCGAGGCCCGCGCTGCCGGCCGCCGCATCGTCGCCGTAGGCACGACCGTGCTGCGCGTCCTGGAAACCGTTGCGGCCGCCGATGGCCTGCTACGCCCGGGCAGCGGCGAGACCCGTCTCTTCGTCACCCCGGGTTTCTCCTTCCGCGTCGTCGACCGCCTGCTCACCAACTTCCACCTGCCGCGCAGCACGCTCTTCATGCTCGTGGCCGCGTTCGCGGGGCTGGAGCGGATCAAGGCCGCCTACGCCCACGCGATCGGGCAGCGCTTCCGCTTCTTCAGCTATGGCGATGCCTGCCTGATCGACCGCGCGGAGCCCACCGCTTGAGCCTTGCGCTTCGAGCTCCTGGCGCAGGACGGTGCCGCCCGGCGCGGCCGTCTCGGAACCGCGTTCGGCACGATCGAGACTCCGGCTTTCATGCCGGTCGGCACCGCCGCCACGGTGAAGGCGCTCACCAACGAGATGGTGCGCGCCACCGGTGCCGAGATCGTGCTCTGCAACACCTATCACCTCATGCTCCGCCCCGGCGCCGAACGTATCGCCCGCCAGGGCGGGCTGCACCGCTTCATGGGCTGGCCGGGTCCGATCCTCACCGACTCGGGCGGCTTCCAGGTGATGTCGCTGGCCAAGCTGCGCCGGCTGGGCGAGCACGGCGTCGTCTTCAGCTCCCATCTCGACGGCAGCCGTCACGAGCTGACGCCGGAGCGCAGCATCGAGATCCAGCACCTGCTGGACGCCACCATCACGATGCAGCTCGACGAGTGCCTGAAGCTCCCGGCCGAGCCCGCCGAAGTCGAGCGCGCCATGGAGCTCTCGCTGCGCTGGGCCCTGCGCTCCAAGGCCGCCTTCGTCCCGCGCGAGGGCTACGGCCTGTTCGGTATCGCGCAAGGCGGCACCGACCCCGCCCTGCGCGCCCGCTCCGCCCAAGGTCTCACCGCGATCGGCTTCGACGGCTATGCCGTCGGCGGCCTTGCCGTCGGCGAGCCGCAGGACCTGATGTTCCGCACCCTCGAGGCCGTCTGCCCGCTATTCCCGCCGGATCGCCCGCGCTACCTCATGGGTGTCGGCAAGCCCGCCGACATCGTGGGTGCCGTGGTCCGCGGGATCGACATGTTCGACTGCGTGCTGCCCACCCGCTCCGGCCGCACCGGCCAGGCTTTCACCCGCCGCGGCACGGTGAACCTGCGCAACGCCCGCCACGCCGACGACCCGCGTCCGCTGGACGAGTCCTCCGACTGCCCGGCCACGCGCGACTACAGCCGCGCCTACCTCCATCACCTGATCAAGTCGGACGAGATCCTGGGGGCCATGCTCCTGACCTGGAACAACATCTGGTACTACCAAGACCTGATGCGGGGCCTGCGCGGCGCCATCGCCGCCGGCGGGCTCGCCGACTTCGCCGTTGCCTTTGCCGAGGAGCAGGCCCAGGGCGACATCCCGCCTCTATCCGATCCTTGACGGCAGCGTCACCCGGCCCAAGATGCGGCTGCTCCACGCGGGCGCTTAGCTCAATCGGTAGAGCAGCGGACTTTTAATCCGCGGGTTCTGGGTTCGAGTCCCAGAGCGCCCACCATGTCCGGGCAGCGGCCGCAGATTCAGGGGCGAACGGCGGGAGAGACCGTGAAGGGCTGCGACGGGGTGGTGCTGATCCATGACCTCGCTACTCCCGAACGGCTCGCGGAAGTTCTGCCGCTCAACAACGCGAGTGCCGTCGAGACCTCTCTTCTGGATGGGTCGGGCCTGAGCATGCTTCTCGATTTGGCTTGGCATACCATTGGGATCGAGAATGGCGGGCGGATCGAGGCCTTCATGATCGCCCTCGATCATCGTGCCGCCTACGACAACCCCAACTTCGCCTGGTTCAAGTCGCGCTACTCCACCTTCGTCTACGTGGACCGAGTGGTCACGGCCGTGCATGCGCGAGGACGCGGGCATGGGCGCAGGCTCTATGCCGACCTGTTCGAGGCAGCGCGAGGGAGCGGGGCACACCAGGATCGTGTGTGAGGTGAACAGGACACCGCCGAACCCGGGCTCCGATATCTTCCACCGTGCGCTCGGTTTCGTGGAGGTGGGCGAGGCGGCTCTCCCAAGCGGTAAGGTCGTCCGCTACTTGGAAGCGACCCTTGCTGCTCAGCCGGGATGAGGCCGATCCACGATAATGGTGCTCTCCTCAGGATCCAACCTCTTGGGAACCGTCCTCCGCCCTTCGCGTTCTGCGAGCCTTGCAGTCCCAACAGGGTTGTGGAGACGATGGAGATGTTCGGCAGGCCTGTGCGCAGCCTCATCCTGCTGACCGGTGCACTCCTTGCAGGATGTGCATGGCAGGGGCCCGCGCTCGACGGGCATCCGGGCCTGCAGTGGCAGGTCCAGAGCTACTACGGTGCACGCGCGATCGAGGCGAACGCGATGTGCCCGCAGCCGCAGATGACGGCCATCACCGAGTCGAAAGTGGTGGAGGAGAGCGCACAGAAGGTGGTGATGGACCTGCGCTACCACTTCAGGGACGAGGGCGCCTCGATCGACCAGCAGGGGGGCAGCAAGCCCGGTTGCGACGGCTGGGGCGAGCGCCGGTTCACCTTCGGCAAGACCAGCGCCGGCACTCTGGAAGTCGAGAGCATGACCGGGCCGCAGCGCCAGACGTGACAGGACCCGGCACGTGCCGCCACTGTGGCAGCGCCGAGGGTGCGAACACTGCCAGCTCCCAGGCTGGAGCAGCGGGGAGGAGACGAGATGGCGCGCCGGAAGATTGGTCGGATCCTCACGCTGGCGCTGCTGCTGCTCGCCGCTCCGGCCCGCGCGGAGGAGCTTGCGGCGATGGTCGCGGCGCTGGATGGCCGGATTTGCTCCCTGGATCAACTCCCCGAAAGCGACAGGAGACTGCTCGCGACCACCCGCGAGCACCGGGTTCAGCTCTATCTTCGATGCCAGCTCAAGGGCAGGGATGAGTTCGTGAGGACCGAGTGCTGCGAGCACCTCAACACGGACGACAAGCGAGCAGTGGGCCTGTGCCCGAGCAACCCGACCACGGAAGCAGTCGTGCAGGAGCTCAAGAAGGGGGTTCGCTGCTGAACGCCTCGCAGGTGATCGCGCGGTGGAAGGCGCCATCCAGCTGCGCGGAACTCATCTGTGCCGCCCGCTGCCGGACTTCGGCCGTGGCGTCGTGGTGGGCGGCCGGCTAACCGATCCTCGGCCGAATCGGTGTCACCGCGAGCTGGAGCAGGTGATCGAGATGGTCGTCGAGACGGGGTATGTCGGGTGCGGTCAGCCGGAGCGCCATATCCGCGTGGTACTCGGCGAACGGAGCCTGCCGAAGCGCCAGGTAGGCCCCGGCGAGCGCCTCGTGAGCGGCCGCGAAGTTGGGTTCGGCCTCCGTAGCCCAGCGCAGCTCCTTTACCGCTTCTGCCCAATTTCCTTCTGCCGCCGCCAGCCGGGCACGGACATAGGCAACGGCGACTGCGACTTCCTTGACCGCCAGCTGCGACCATGTGGCTTCGGCTGCGTGCCGTTCGAGCACGTCCAGTTCGGCCCTGGCAGCGCTGGCGCCACGGGTCCTGGCCAGCGCCATGGCGAGCGCCAGGCGGGCCGGGGCGAAGTCCTGGCGATGCAGGAGGGCGGTGCGCAGGGTCCTCTCGGCGGCTGCGGCATCATCCTCTGCTAGCTGCTGGATGCCCCGCAGCATCTCCGCCACCTGCCGCTCGCGGCCGCCGCTCATGTGGAGCGCCCGCTCGACGCTCTGCCGGGCGGCGACCAGGTCCCCGCGCCACAGATCATCCATCGCCAGCGCCACCGGGTCGACCATGACGAAGATGGCGCGGCTCGCCTCGCGCAACGCGGGCTCGATGGGGTAGCCCTCGACCTTGAATTCGTGCACCAGGTGCACGCCCGTTTGCGGGCGAAGGATGCGGAGGCGGAGGATCGTGCCGTCGCCGCGCTCGACGAACTCCGGCCTGAACTCGGCTTCGACGCTGCCCGGCAGCCGGCGCGCGGCAAGCACGATCTCACCCATCCCGACCGCCTCTGCCAGGCTCTCGGTGAAGCCCTCGCCGGCCATGTCCTTGCCGCCGATCTCGTGGAACTCGCTTTCGAGGTCGGCGATCTGGGCCAAGCGGGTGATCAGGCGGTGTGTGACCACCTCGCTGGAGAGGCGCTCTGCCAGACTAGTAAGAAGGTGCATGGGCAGGGCTGGGAGAAGGGTGCGGGCAAAGGGGTATGTTGTGAAGGTGATGGAGCGCGCAGGGCGGGAGGCGGAACACCCATATGATGGCACGGTTCGCGGCGATTGCGGAAGCTTGGGGGAGGAGAAGGGTTTGCGCTTTTAGACAGCACGGGGGGTGCTTGCAGATAGGAGGTGCTTCAGTGCGGCTTTTGCGCTCTGGACGGCCTCGGGCGTCGTGGATGGAGCGACGCTCGGCAATGACGCTCGGCTGCCGACCGAGAGCCGCTGGCGCCAGCGGCAGCAGCTTCAGAGCTTCTCGCTTCTGCCAGGGGTGAGAGGAGATGGTGGTGGAGAGGTGCGCAGCCACGCCGCGCGACGCGGGGGATCTGCTCGGGTGTCCAACCCTCAAAGAGCTCGCGGAGAAGCGGCGAGCTTGGTGTCACGCTCCACAAGCGCCGGCAGCTGGAGGCGCTCGAGGTAGCAGCATCGGGTGGGCAGGCAGATAGCCACCCTTGGGCAGCAGATAGAGCCGCAGCTCGAGGCTGAGGGAGGCGCCCGCAGAGCTGCCGAGAGATGAAGCAAGATAGAAATAGTAGAGAGAGGAGAAGATAAATATAATAAGAAAAGATGAGTAAGAAAGAAATAGATAAATAAAGATAAGAAAAAAAGGAAAGAAAAAAAAAAGGAAGGAGGGAGCCCCGCTGCTCCATGGAAGCAGTGACGGCCACCGGCTCCAGCACGTTGACGGTATCGACGCCCAGTATGACACCGGCCAGCACGCCGGTGAGCAGGACCACCGGACCCAGGATCAGCTCAGCACCGCCCATTACGACGCGTCTCCGGAAAGAAGCTGCCCCTTCCTGGTGCAGCCACGCGCGAGCCGCCTCCAGCCCGCCATCCACTCATGCGGCAAGTGCCCATCGACGAACAACCATAAAGAGACCAAAGAGGGTTGAGGGAGCTGCTGTTATCCCTGCCTTTGCGCTTCACCACGCAGGTTGAGCCAGATGCCGGCGGCGATGATGCCGCCACCGGCCAGTACCCACGGATCGAGCGGCTCGCGATAGAGCACGAGGCCGGCCAGGGCGATCACCGGCAGGCGCAGGAACTCCATCGGCAGCACGACCATCGCGTCGGCGAGCGAGAGCGCCTTGTTCAGGCAGTAATGGGCGCTCAGGCCGCACAGCCCGACCAGGATCAGCCATGGCGTGTCGGCCAGGGCTGGAGCCGACCAGTTGGGCAGGCTGAGCGGCAGGGCCAGCATGGCCTGTGCCGTGCACATCCAGAACAGGATGGTGACCGGCGCATCCGTGCGGGTCAGCCGCTTGGTGAGCACGTTGATGAAGCCGAACCCGACCGCCGAGACCAGCATGACCAGCGCTGCCGGCGGCAGCGCATCCAGCCCCGGCCGGAGGATGACCAGGATGCCGGCGAACCCGGCGATGAGAGCCAGCAGCCGGCCGCGACCGAGGCGCTCGCCCAGCAGCAGCACGGCCAGGATGGAGCCCCAGACTGGCGAGGTGAACTCGATGGCGAAGACCTGCGCCAACGGCAGCAGCGCCAGGCTGTAGACCCAGCCGGCCTGGGCTGCGAAATGCACGCTGTGCCGGATCGCGTGCCAGCCCCACTGTGGCGTGCGCAGCAGGCCCGGGCCCAGCCGGACCACGACGAGGCCAAGCACGGCCACGCCCAGGATGCTGCGGAAGAAGAGGATCTGGAAAGGGTCGTGCGCGCCCGACAGCTCGCGGACGCTCACCGCCATGGCGCAGAAGGAGAGGATGGCACCGCCCATCCAGAGGGCGGCATGCAGTGTCGGCGAGATCGCAGCTCTCCCGGGCCTCGGCCATGGACCAGCCGGGTGAGATCAGCCCGGATCCATCGCGGGGCAAGGGCCTCCTGCAGCTGCCAGACAGCTTATGAGGCCGCGCTCGCAAGCTTCTCGTCCTGCATTCCCGCCGCAGCCAGCAGTAGCGCCAACGACGGCGACGAGCATCAATGATGCTCTGCCAGACATTGTCACTCCCCAACCGCTCAGGTTTCTACATTAAGCTCTTGTATTGGAACCAGAGGCGGTGGCAGGATGTATCCGCGTCCGGCTCGGTTGGTGGGGCAAGAGCCCGGCGCCGGGCAGGGCCGCTGTTGACCTGTGTACGGCCAAAGCGCAGCATCCACCAAAAGCGGCCGGGGGAGTTACGCGATGCAGGAAAGAGCGCATCTGCATGCGCTGATGACCGAGATCGGCCCGGCGCTGGAGCTTGCCGAGGTCGAGGAGTTCGAGCGGGAGAACCTCTGGGTTCTCACGGCTGGCGACGGTGTGGTCCTGTTCGCCGAGCATCAGCCCGACGACGGGCGCCTCTGGCTTTCCACCGAGGTCTGCGAGCCGCCCGGTGAGCGGCTCGCCCTCTATGAGCTCATCCTCCAGTACAACGCGCGCTGGAAGGAGACCGGGGGCGTCCGGCTCGCCCTGGATGGTCCGGAAGGCAGCGTCGTCCTTGCCTATGACATGCCCTTGGCCGGCCTCGACCTTCCGCGCCTGCAGACGGTGATCCGGAACTTCCGCGACACGCTGGATGGTTGGCGTAAGATCGTCGCCGCCAGCGGTCAGACGGCCGGTCGGGGCGCTGGCGGTCTCGATCCGATGCTGCTGGGGGCTCTCAGAGGCTGAGGGCAGGGCGTCTGGTCAGGGAGGTGGTGTCGTGGAAGTCGGCAATCGCGCATTCTCGCAGATCTATGATCAGTTCAAGCCCGGTATGCTGGGCCGGGGCTCCAGCGAGCATCTGCGCGGCGATCTGGGGGGAACGAAGCTCTACACCCACTCGGCGTTCTCCATCAGCGGCTCCGGCGCGCAAGCAGCCGAGCGGCGTCAGGCGAAATGGGCTGCCGGTGCCGACCATGTGAAGCAGGCGATCAGTCAGCAGTACGGCGACGGTGTTGGCGAGCAGGTGTTCAAGAAGATCCTTGGTGACACCGGCCGCGACCTCAACAAGGAGCTGCTGCGCGGCGATCTCGGCCGGATCAAGTCCACGATCGCCGAGGTGGTAGCCAGCAGGAAGCATCTCGAGGGCGATGCCAGCCTGGCATTCGGCCGGGCGGTGCAGGACTCGATCAACGACAAGTTCGGCCCCGAGGGTGATCTCTCGCAGCCGAAGAAGTTCGAGGGCGGGATCCATGTGCAGTTCAAGGCCGACTCCAACCGTGCCAGCTACAGTCTCAACGGAACGACGCTTCCCAAGAGCAAGGAGGCGGTGGCCGAGGCCTTCCGCGAGGCGCTGAGCGAGGAGGAGCTGCAGGCCGTCACCGGCATGCTGCACCAGGGTGCCTCGCTGGCGGTGATCGAGCAGCTCATCTTCACCGATACCGGCCCCATCCAGGGCCAGCTGGGCGCGGCACCCACCTCAACCGACGAGAGCGGCCAAGCTTTCACCTTGAACGAGAGGGGCGGATTTCTGCTGGACAGCGAGGGCGCAAAGATACCCGGCAAAAGCTCGACCTACAGTCTCGAGCGCACCAAAGAGGGCGTCCTGAAGGTGACGATCGAGGATCGCACCCAGCTTCAGAGCTGCGGGACCATGGGCGACGACGGCATGCCCCAGATGCAATATCTCGATGCGGCGCGGAGCAGTCTCTACACCAAGATCACAGGCGAGATTCGGCCCGGCGAGAACCCGATGTTCCGGATCACGCAGCCGATCGAGTACGATCTGCACCTGACGCCCAGCTAGGCGCCGCCGGCCACAAGGATGTGGCGCACGGGCAACATCCGAGCAGACTGAGCGGCTGACAACCGAAAGTTGATCGGCTGACGCCCGGGTACCTCTCCGGCGCGTCAGGCGGGCGTGGCAGAGTGCAACCGCCGACAAAGTCGGGGGGAGCGCCTGTCATCATGAAAGCCGCCCGGGCCACGAGCGACGGCGGGGTGCTGGATGCCCAGCGGCCGGTCGCCGCCGATCCGCCGCGGGAGAAGCTGCGGCCCGGTGAGCCGGCCACGCTCATGCGCCGCACCCGTGGCGCAATCCGGCGCGAGCTCTGGCCGGTCGCGGGCTTCAGCCTCGCCATCAACCTCTTGGCACTCGTGAGCTCCATCTACCTGATGGAGCTCTTCGACCGTGTGCTGACCAGCGGCTCCTACGGCACCCTGCTCTGGCTGACCGTGCTCGCGATAGCTGCCACGGCAGTGTTCGGCTTCCTGGGCAGCGTGCGGCGCCGCATCCTGATCCGGATCGGCGACTGGCTCGAGCGCGAGCTGGGTGCGCCTGCCATCGACGCCACGATGAGCCTTCGCCTGGCGGGCGGTGGCCGGGACGGTGCCGCCGCCTCGCGCGCCCTCGCCGACATCAAGGCCTTCATCGCCAACGAGGGCGTGGTCGCCTTCCTCGATGCCCCCTGGGCGCCGGTCTTCATCCTCGTGATCGCGGCCCTGCATCCGCTTCTTGGCCTGTACGCGCTGGCGGCGGCACTTCTCCTGGTGCTCCTGGCGCTCCTGAACGAGGGGCTGACGCGGGAGCCGGCCGATGCTGCGGCTCTGGCGGCGAGGCGGGCCCAGCGCATGGCCGAGGAGGCCGCAGCCGTTGCGGAAACCGCCACGGCGCTGGGCATGCGGACGACGCTTCTGCGCCGCTGGCACGCAGCGCAGCGCCGGGCGGGCGAGCTCGGGCTCGCGCTAGGCGATCGCAGCGCACTTCTCGTCAGCGGCGCCCAGTTCCTCCGTCTCGGGCTCCAGCTCGGCATCCTGGGCCTCGGCGCCTGGCTCGTGCTCGAAGGGGCCATCACCTCGGGCGGCATGATCGCGGCCTCCGTGCTCCTGTCGCGGGCACTGGCGCCGGCCGACCGGGCGCTCCCGGCCTGGAAGACCTTCGTCGCTGCGCGCACTGGCGCCCGCACACTGGAAGCGACCTTCCAGCAGGCGCCGGCCCTGCCGCCGAAGCAGCGCCTGCCGCGGCCCGAAGGGCGGTTGGTGGTCGAGAACATCACCCACACGCTGCCGGGTGCGGAGGCACCGCTCCTGCGGAATGTCAGCCTCGCCCTGAAGCCCGGCGAGTTGCTGGGCATCCTGGGCCTATCCGGTGCCGGCAAGTCGACCCTGGCCAATCTGATGGTCGGCGCCTGGAAGCCGCAGCGAGGTGCCATCCGGCTCGACCACGCGACCCTGGACCAGTGGGACGATGACGAGCTCGGCCCCCATATCGGCTACCTGCCGCAATATCCGAGCCTGCTCACCGGCACGCTGGCCCAGAACATCGCCCGCATGGGCGAGCCCGATGACGAGGCGGTGGTGGCTGCGGCCAGGCTCGCCGGCGCCCACGAGATGATCCTTCGCTTGCCGCACGGCTACGACACCCGGGTGGGCTTCGGCGGTGCCGGCCTCTCCGGCGGCGAGCAGCAGCGCGTGGCACTCGCCCGTGCCCTCTACGGCGAACCGGCGCTCGTGGTGCTCGACGAGCCGGACTCCCATGCCGACGCGCTGGCAGCACAGCTCCTCCAGCGCACGATCGTGGCACTCCGGCAGCGCGGCACCACGCTCGTGGTGATCACCCACGATGTCGCCGCCCTGCGGCTGATGGATCGCCTGCTCATGCTGCGGAACGGCGAGGTCGTGGCCTTCGGTCCGCGCGACGAGGTCGAGGCAGTCCTTGCCGCCCGGCGCGCCAACGTGGTGCCGCTGCAAGGCAAGCCGCTGGAGGGTGGCAGGCCCGCGATCGCCTCGGCCGCCGACTTCGCGGAGGAAGCCTCGTGAGCGCCGTCTTCGACTTCGCCGCGAGCGAGCGGCTGCTGAGCCTGGCGGCCCTGGCGGCGATGCTGGCACTCCCCTGCCTCCTCTTCGGCCGTCGCCCGCGGCACGATCTCCAGGACGGGCGGCGGGACCTCGGCTTGCGGGAGGCGACGCGACGCCAGCGGCTGCTCGGCTGGGCGGTGATTCTCCTGTTCTTCGGCGGCGGCGGCACCTGGGCCTGGCTGGTCCCGCTCGCCAGCGCTGCCGTCGCACCCGGCGTGGTCAGCCCGGAAGGCAAGCGCAAGACCGTCCAGCACCTCGAAGGCGGGATCATCCGCGCCATCCACGTCCAGCCGGGCAGCACGGTGCGCGCCGGCGATCCGCTGGTGACCCTGGAGGATGTCCGCGCCCGCACCGAGTACGCGGTCCTCCAGGACCAGCTCCATGCCCTCCAGGCGAGCATCGCCAGGCTCGAGGCCGAGCAGGCGGGGAGGGACCGGCTCGTCTTCCCGGCCGAGCTCGATGCACTCCGCGGCCAGCCGACAGTGGCGCGGCTCCTTGCCGACCAGGAAGGGCTGTTCCAGGCCCACCACACCGTCCGCGCGGGCCGGCGGCAGATCACCACCCAGCGCATGGTCCAGCTCGAGGCGGAGAACGAGAGCCTGCAGCAGCAGATCGATGCCGGCACGACCCAACTCGAGCTGATCGGGACCGAGATCGCGGCCGTGCAGAAACTGGTGGGCAAGGGACTGGAGCGGATGCCCAGGCTCCTCTCCCTGCAGCGCACCGAGGCCCAGATCCGGGGCGAGAACGCAGCCCTGCGCGGCCGGATCGCCAGCAACACCGAAGCCATCGCCCAGGCGCGACTCGAGAACCTCACCACCGAGCAGCAGGAGCGTCAGGTGGCGAGCCACCAGCTCGACGAGACGAGGAAGCTGCTCGACGAGGTCCGCAACCGGCTGCCGTCGAGCGAGGACGCCCTGGCCCGCACCGTCCTCCGCGCTCCCGTCGAGGGCGAGGTGGTCGATCTCCAGGCGACCACGATCGGCGGCGTGGTGAAGCCCGGCGAGCCCATCCTCGACATCCTGCCCGCCCGCGCCGAGCTGGTGATCGAGGCCCATCTCCAGCCCACCGCGATCAAGGACGTGCGCCGCGGCCTGCCGGCCCGGGTCGTGCTCACCGCCTACCCGCAGCGCAACCTGCCGATCATCCACGGCGTGGTGCGCGAGGTCTCGGCCGACCGGCTCACCGACCCTCGTACGGGCCAGCCCTATTTCGAGGCCCAGGTCGCCGTCGATGCCGGCGAGCTTGCCGGGCTCGACGGCGAGGTGGCGCTGATGAGCGGCATGCCGGCCGAGGTGATGATCATCACCGGCGAGCGCACCTTCCTCGACTATCTCCTCCGCCCGCTCTACGATTCCGTCCGCAAGTCGTTCCGGGAGCGCTAGGCTCTCGCCCCGGCCCTCGCGCACCCAGGATGCGGGACGGCCGGGGCGAGGCCACAAACGATCGATCGGGGGAGGCAAGGGATGAGCGCGGACGCGCTGCGGCTCTACGGCACGACCCAGCCTGTGCCCGAGGAGCGGCTGCTCCGCGCCGGTCCGCTCAGCGCCATCCTGACCGGGGCCGAGCTGCGTGGCATCAGCGTCCAGGGCACGGAGGTGATCCGCGGCATCGCCTTCGTCGTCCGCGACCGCGGCTGGGGCACGCCGGTCCCGCAGCTGTCCGACGTCCAGGTCGAGGAAGGTCCTGACAGCTTCACGGTCACCTTCACCGCCGTCGCCTCCTGCGAGGGCAGCGAGCTGCGCTGGCAGGGCCGGATCGACGGCTCGGCGAGCCGGGGCCTCACTTATCGCTGCCACGGGACGCCGGAGACCGACTTTCCGACGGCGCGGACGGGGTTCACCATCCTGCATCCCCTGGAAGGGGTGGTAGGGGCGCCGGCGACTGTCGAGCACAGCGGCGGCCGGCTGGAGCACGCCCGGTTCCCCGATCTCGTCGACCCGATCCAGCCCTTCCTCGACATCCGCGCCATTACCCACGAGCCGTTGCCCGGCCTCCGTGCCACCTGCCGGATGGAGGGCGACGCCGCCTGGGAGGCCGAGGACCACCGCAACTGGCTCGATGCCTCCTTCAAGACCTACTTCCGGCCGCTGGCGCTGCCCTGGCCCTACACGATCCCGGCCGGTGCGGTGATCGACCAGACCGTGCGGCTCACCTTCGAGCCTTCGCTCGAGAGCTTGGGCCCGGTGCCGGAGCCCGGTCCCCTCACCGTCGTGATCGGCGATCGCACCGGCGGTGCCATGCCGGAGATCGGGCTCGCCTGCACGTCGGACGAGCTCGATGCAGCCGAGGCGGCGCTGCCGCACCTGGAGGGCCTGGGCGTCCAGTCGCTGGCCGTCCGCGTCAGCGCAGCCGACAAGGACCTGCCGGGCCTGCTCCGCCGCTACGGCGCTCTGGCCGCAGCACTAGGCGCGCAACCACGGCTCGAGATCGTCCTGCCGCTGGCACACCCAGCCGCGGCCGAGCTCGACCTCGTCGCCACTGCCGCTGCCTCGGCCGGCTTCAGGCCCGCCAGCGTCGCCGTCTCGCCGGGCGTCGACCTCAAATCCTACCCGCCCTCGGTCGACCGCCCGCCGAGCCCGCCTCTGGCCGAGCTCTATGCCGCCGCCCGTGCTGCCTTCCCGGGCCTGCCGCTGGGCGGGGGCATGTTCACCTTCTTCACCGAGCTGAACCGCCGGCGCGTCCCGGCCCATCTCCTCGACTTCGTCCAGCACGCCACGACCTCGGTCATGCACGCGGCCGACGACCGCTCGGTGATGGAGACGCTGGAGAGCCTGCCGCATGTCATCCGCTCGGTCCGCACCTTCTTCGGCGACCGCCCCTACCGGCTGGGCCCCGCCAATATCGGCATGGTCCTCAACGCCAACGGCCCGAGCCCGGCACCTAACCCCGACCTGATCCGCCGCGCCATGGCGAAGGAGGATCCGCGCGCCGGCGCCCTTTTCGGTGCCGCCTGGGCCGCCGGCTATCTCGCCCGCGCCGCCGCGGGCAGCCTTGCCGGTGTCACCCTGATGGGCCCCGGCGGACCCTTCGGCGTGGCCGGCCCGGACGGCCGCCGCCCGGCCTTCCACGTCGTCAGCTCCTTCGCCGCGGCCGCGGGCGCCTCGACGCTCGCCAGCGCCTCCAGCGACCCGCAGCGTGTCCTTGCCTGCGCCTGCCTGAAGGACGGCCGCCGCTTCGCCTGGATCGCCAACCTCACCGCCGCGCCGCAGACGGTCCGGCTGGCCGGCCTGCGCCCGAGCCGCCTGATGCTGCTCGAAGGGCCCGAGCCCAAAGAGGTTGCTCCAACCGCTGACGATGGCCTGACCCTCGGGCCCTATGCGGTGGCGTTCATCGAGGGCTGACCTACGTCACCGGCATGACCGGTCTTCTCGAGGCCCTCGTCCCGGTCACGGCCGTGATCGCCCTTGGCTACGGCCTGCGCCGGTCCGGGATCATGGACGCCGCGGGGTGGGCCGCGGTCGAGCGGCTGGTCTACTATCTGCTGTTCCCGGCGCTCCTCTTTCGCGAGCTGGCGACCGCACCCTTCGCCGGCCAGCCGCTCCTCGCCATGGCAGCGACCCTGCTTGGCGCGCAGGCCATCATGGCCCTCGTCGCCATCGGCCTGCGCCTCATCTGGCGCCTTTCCGGCCCGAGCTACACCAGCGTGCTCCAGGGCGTGGTGCGCTGGAACAGCTACGTCGCCCTCTCGCTCATCCCGCCCTTGTTCGGCCCCGCAGCCCTGCCGCTGGGTGCGATCGCGATCGCACTGCTGGTCCCCGTCGCCAACCTGATGAGCGTCACCGCACTTGCCCGCCATGGGCGAGGGAGGGGTGGCTTGGCCATGCTGCCCCGCGCCGTCGCCACCAACCCCCTGATCCTGGCCTGCCTGGCCGGCATCGCCTGGAACACTGCCGGCCTGCCGCTTCCGCCGGTCCTATCCGAGCCGCTTCGAATGCTGGCCCAGGCCACGATCGCCCTGGGCCTGCTCACCGTCGGCGCCGGCCTCAGGCTGGGCGCCGCCATCCGCTGGCCGGGCCTCCTCCTCGCCACCTGTGCCGCCAAGCTCCTGGTGATGCCCGTTTCCGCCTATGCCCTGGCACACCTCCTGGGCCTGCAAGGTCCCGCCTTGGGCGTCACCCTCCTGGCGCTCGGCGCCCCTACGGCCACCTCCGCCTACATCCTGGCCCGCCTCCTGGGTGGCGATGCCGAGCTGATGGCGGCCATCGTCACGGCGACGACCTTGGGGGCGGTGCTGACCTTGCCGCTGGTGCTCTCTCTGCCGCTGGGGTGAGCCGCCGACCTGTTCGGGTCGTCGTCAATGGGGCGGCAGCGCGCCGATCGGGTCCGGCTCCCCGGCCTTATCCTCAACACCTGCACCCGCCGCCTGGAGAAGCTCGACGCAGCAGAGTGCGAACTGGTTCATCCGCTCGAGGCTGGTGCGGACGAAGTCCTCCTGGATCTGGCGCGCCCCGTCGCGCTCGGGGTCACGGTCGATCAGGATGGCGACTGCCCGGCCATGCCTGACATGCTCCGCGATCAGCTCGACCGCCAGCTGGCCCACGGCTCTCGGGTGTCCGGAGGCGCGCTGCTCGGCCATGCGCGTGAGGGCGGCCACGGCACCGGTGGCACGTTCCGCGAGATCGCCCATGCCGTGCATGGTCCCGGTCAGTCCGGCGGGCATCCTGGCGGACTTGCGGGTCTGTGCCACGGGCGTCTCCCTGGTGATGTTGGAAGGCTCGCGCCAGGCGCGGCGGCTCCATGTGCAGCGCTGGGGGTGCTCCGAGCTATGTCCCAGAACACACCGGCTGGGATGCCCCTGGGCTCGCGCTGCACGGGTGTGCCGCCCGGCACAAGGCCTTGCCGGATGTGCTCCACAGCACCGCCCGATCTGACCTCTCGCATTACCATTGGCGCACAAAATGCCGGTGGAGCTGATCGATGGACGAGAAAGACGACCGCAGGCTGATCCAGCACGCGATGCTCATGCTCTGCAAGGACGACGCGGCGGCACTCTTCCGTGATTACTGCGGCAGCGACGCGCCTGAACCTGAGGCGCTCGTGCGCTATGAGGCGAGTGGCCGGCTGCCGGGCCCGTTCCGCGACTGGCTCGCGGGCCGGCTCGGTCGCATGACCCAGGACCTTCCGGAGCGCTACGAGCTGGCTCTCGTCGTTGCCTGAACGGCCGTCTGGACCCTGATCACCAGCGGTCGCACTGCTGCTGCACGGCCTCGTAGGAGGCGGGCGTGTCGATCGCCGCGTGCTGCCGGTCCATGTCGGCCTGGATCTCCTCGATCAGGTCGCCGACCGTCTCGTTCACCGCGGCTTCTATCCGGGCCAGCGCCGCGGGTTCAGACCATCCGTCGCGCCAGCGGGCCGTCGCGCGCTCCAGCCGCTGGCGGATACGGCCTTCCCAGCGCCGCAGCCCCTCGGCGGTGATCCGCACATGCTGGCGCTCGTGCTTCAGCACGGCCGCACGCTCGCAGCTGCCGGGCCGGTAGCGCCGGTCGACGAGGATCGTCGTCTCCGCCACCCTGAAGCGCACCGACACCGTGCTCAGGGCGATGCACTTGCGTCGGCTCGGCAGGGTGACCTCGCGCACCTCGTAGCGCGCGTTGCCCCTGATCTCGCTCATGGTGAGGCCACGCGTCACCGCCTTCGGGTCACGCGTCGTGGCGCCCGAGCGCCGTGCGGCACGCGTGATGGCCTCCGTTGCCACCTCCTTGACGGCTGGCTTGTCCGGCGGCTCGACGATCAGGTCGACCGTGCCATGCGGCGGCGGCAGTCCCTCGCATGCCGCTGCCGCTGCCGCCGACGAGCCGACAAGGGCCAGGGCGGCCGCGGCCAGCCATACGGTGGCTCGGCGAGGCGCAGCGCCGCGCACCTCACCCCGCATACCGCTTCAGCATCTCCTGCATCCCCGCCTGCAGCTCGGGCCTGGCCATGGCCATGGCCACGATCGCCTCCAGATACCCCAGCTTGTCGCCGCAGTCGAAGCGCCGGCCCTCGAACCTGAGCCCATGGAACGGCGTCGTCCCGATCAGCTCCGCCATGGCGTCGGTGAGCTGGATCTCGCCCCCGGCCCCCACCCGCTGCTCCGAGAGGTGCCCCATCACTTGTGGCAGCAGGATGTAGCGCCCGATCACCGCCAGGCGCGAGGGTGCGTCCGCCGGCTTCGGCTTCTCCACCAGCCCCTTGACCTCGACCAGCCGCCCGTCCACCGCACCCGGCGTGATCACCCCGTAGCGGCCGGTGTGCTCCTCCGGCACCTCCATCACCGCCACGATGTTGCCGCCCTGTGCGCTCGTGCGCCTCGATCATCTGCTTCAGGCACGGCACCGGCCCGTGGATCAGGTCGTCGACCAGGCAGACCGCGAACGGCTCGTCGCCCACCAGGTGGCGCGCACACCAGACCGCGTGCCCCAGGCCCTTGGGCTCCTGCTGCCGGGTGTAGACCACGCTGCCCGCCTGCGGCACGGCCCCGGTCAGCGCTTCCAGCTCGGCCGTCTTCCCCTTGCGCGCCAGGGTCTCGAACAGCTCCGGCGCCCGGTCGAAATGGTCCTCCATGATCGTCTTGCCGCGGCCCGAGACGAAGATGAACTCCTCGATCCCCGCCGCCGCCGCCTCCTCCAGCGCGTACTGGATCACCGGCCGGTCCACCACCGGCAGCATCTCCTTCGGCAGCACCTTCGTCGCCGGCAGCATCCGCGTCCCCAGACCCGCCACCGGGAACACAACCTTCCGTACCTTGGTCATCCCTGATCTCCGCGTGGGACGTGCCTGCTGCCCGCGACGGGCTGCCCCGGCATCGTCGTGACCGGACGACTACACCGCCGATCCCAGGCCCGGCCGTGACCGGGAACACAGCATGGCGGCAAGGAAGGACGCAACTTCCGCTCGGAGGTGCTGTACGTCAGCGGGGCGATCTCGCACAGCCTGCCGGACAGGGGGTGGCACCATCGGATGCGCGAAGGGACGGGGCTGACGCTCCGCACCGTCACCGCCATCATTCTTGGCGCGGCCGTGCTGGCGCAGCTGCTCTTCCAGCTGCCGCTCCTGCGCGGGCTGTCGCTGGCGCTCGACGATCTCCAGCTGGCCCTGCTCGCGCCGGCGGAACCCCAGCATCCCGGCGTGGCGCTGGTCACGATCGAGGAGGACAGCCTCGAGGGTGCCGTCTGCCGCTCGCCCCTCGACCGGAACCTGCTGGCCGGCCTGATCGAGCAGCTCGATCGCATCGGGGTGCGGGCGATCGGCCTCGACCTGCTGCTGGACCAGCCGACCTTCGCGGCCGCCGACGCACGTCTGGCCCAGGTCATGCACTCGACCGTCGCGCCGGTCGTCGTCATCACGGCCCAGGCCGGCACCGCGATGACCGACAGGCAGCGTGCCTGGCACGCGGACTATCTGGCCGGTGTCCGCCAGGGCTTCGCCAACCTGATCAAGGACCGGCTCGACAGCACCGTCCGGCGCCAGCAGCCGTTCGACGGCGACGGCCACCCGAGCCTGCCGGCAGCTCTGGCCCTTGCCGTGGGCACGACGGTACCGCCGGCCGGTGCCGAGATCGCCTGGCACGGCCGGCCGGCACCGGACACGCCGCCCTTCCCGGTCTATTCGGCGCAGCTCATAGGCCTGCTGCCGCCGGCCTGGCTCGCCGGGCGGGTGGTCCTCATCGGCACCGACCTCGGCAGCACGGACCGGCATCGCACCCCGTTCTCGGTCCTGGACGGCAGCACGTCGGGGGTGGAGATCCAGGCCCATATCCTGGCCCAGCTCCTGGACGGCACCGCCATGCCCCGCCTGCCGGGCTGGGCCGTTCTGGCCCTGCCGGTCCTCGCAGCGGCAGGCGGCCTCCTGGTCGCCGCCTCCAATCTCGGGCTTGCCGCCCAGCTGGGGCTCGCCTTCCTGGCGCCGCTGGCGATCCTTGCTGCCGCCGCTGGTGCCTACAGCCTCGGCGGGCCGCTCGCCTGGCCGCTGCCGCCCTTGCTCGCCTGGCTCGCCGCCCAGGGGCTCACGACCCTGCAGATCGTCATGCGCGAGCGTGCCGACCGCAGGATCCTGATGCGGCTCTTCGCGCATCACCTCTCGGCCCCGATCGCCCGTCAGGTCTGGGCGGCACGCGACACGTTCCTTGATCGGCGGCCGCCCCAAGCCGCAGACGCTCACGGCCACCGTGCTCTTCTCCGACATCGAGGGCTCCACCAGCATCGCGGAGGCACTGGAGCCCGAGGCCCTGATGACGTGGCTCGAGATCTATCTCGACCGCATGGTGGCGATCGTCGACCGGCACGAAGGCGTGGTCCTGCGCTTCATCGGCGACGGCATCCTTGCCGCGTTCGGCGTGCCCGTGCCACGCCATAGTGAGGACGCGGTTGCCCTGGACGCCCGGCGCGCCGTCTCCTGCGCGGTGGCGATGGCCCAGGCGCTGCCCGACCTCGACCGGGAGCTGGCCGAGCGCGGCTTGCCGCCCGTACGCATCCGCATCGGCATCCAGACCGGAGAGATGACCGCCGGCAGCGTCGGGCGCTCCGAGCACCTGGAATATGCCATCATGGGCGACAGCGTGAACACGGCGGCGCGCCTCGAGGCGTTCACCAAGACGCTGCGCGGCCCCGGCTCGCCGCCTTGCACGATCGTGATCGGCGGTGCCACCGCGCGCCGGCTGGAGCCCGCGACGCCTCTGCGGCCGGTGGGCTCTCTCGAACTCAGAGGCAAGGAGGCGTCCGTGAGTGCGTTCGAGGTGCTCGTGAACGCCGATTTTGCGGTGCAACACACGCCCAACGTGTGAGTCCTGTCATAGCCAGGGGCCGCTCGGCCCGGTACCATAGGCTGGGAAAGTGAGTGTTGCCCTTGCGCTGCGTTCGTGCCCTGCTGCTCCTGCTGCTGCCTTGGCTGGCTCTTCCGGCAATCCCGGGATCGGCTGCCGAGGAGACGCGCATTGCCCTCATCGTCGGCATCGGCGGCTATGCGCACGCCCCGCCGCTGGCCAACCCGACCCGTGATGCCAAGGCCATGGGCCAGACCCTGGGCGGGCTCGGCTTCTCCGTCGACCTTGTCCTCGATCCCGATTATCGCGCTCTCAGCACAGCGTTGCGCGAGTTCGGCCGCAAGGTGCCCGAATCCGACCTGGCGGTGGTCTTCTTCGCCGGCCACGGCGTGCAGGTCGAGGGCCAGAACTTCCTGATCCCGGCCGATGCCCAGCTCGAGCGCGAGCGCGACCTGATCTACGAGGCCCTGGCGCTCAACCTTTTCCTGGGCGAGGTCGGGCAGGCGAAGAAGCTGGGCATCATGATTCTCGATGCCTGTCGCGACAATCCGTTCGCCGACCGGCTCGGCAGCGGCAGCGGTCGTCCGGTCGGGGTCAAGGCGGGGCTGAGCCGGATCGACGACACGCCGTCGGATACCGTCGTGGCGCTGGCCACGCGCGCCAACGCCGTGGCCGAGGACGATGCGGGCAGCAACCACAGCCCCTACACCGAGGCGTTGCTGGAGGAGCTCAAGGTCCCGGGCCTGGAGCTGGGCCTCTTCTTCCGCCGCGTGCGCGACCGCGTCATCCAGGCCACGAACGGGCGGCAGGAGCCGTTCAACTTCGGCTCCTTCGGGGCGACGCCGGTCTATCTGAACCCGCAGCCCGTGAACCGGCCGCCCGTGGCCGGCGTGGCGAGGCCGCTGCAGGTGGCCGACAATGCCGGTCCGGCCCCGCTCCAGGTGCCGACACCCACCGATCCCGACCAGGACCAGCTCGTGGTCCAGGTGATCGGCCTGCCCCAGGGCGGGACGGTGACCGTCGGCAACCGGGCGCTCCTGATGGGCGACTATCTCACCGTCGAGCAGCTGAAGGCCGCGGGCTTCAGGCCGGACGGAACTCGTCACGGCGATGCCGGCAGCTTCGACTATTCGGTCAGCGACGGCCGCGGCGGATCGGTGAAGGGAGCCGTGGCAATCACGGTGGTGGCTTCCAACCGGCCGCCCACCGTCGCCGCCTCTCCGGGCATCTCGGTGGCCGCCAACAGGCTCACTTTGCCCGCCGTCAGCGACCCTGACGGCGACCCGGTGACCTTGCGCATCAAGACGGTGCCCGACCGCGGCAGGCTGCGGAAGGGCAAGGCGGTGCTCGAGCCCGGCGACCGCCTGGAGCTCACTGGATCGGAGCCCCTGACCTTCGATCCCGAGGACTCGCCTCCCGGGCCCGCGGGCAAGCTCGTGTTCTCGGTCGATGACGGCCGTGGCGGCGAGGCCAGCGGGAGCATCGATGTCGAGGTCGCCGGCCCCGGTGCCGCACTGCCGGCGGCGAGCCTCGACACCGCGCTCTGGCGTCGTCTCGGTGCCGAACCCGGTCAGGCCGACCTGCAGGCCTTCCTCCAGCTCTTCCCGCAGAGTCCGCATGCGGTCGAGGCCAGGCGCCGACTGGCAGCGGCACCGTCTCCGGCAGCGCCGGCAGCCGTGGCCGCGGCACCCGCAAGAGCACCGGCGCCGGCTGCGGCGCCAGCCCCGGCGCCCACAGCAGCGCCTCCCGTTGCGATCGCGGCACCGGAGCCGGCGGCCAAACCCGCGGCACCGCCGGCAAAGGCAGCGCCGCAGGCGGCCCGTGCCGAGACTGCCGCTGCCCGGACCAGCGGGGATGGCAACAGCTTCCAGGATTGCCCCGATTGTCCGGTCATTGTGCGGGTCGCCGCCGGCAGCTTCACCATGGGTAGCGACAGCGGCGACCGCGGCGAGCGGCCGGCGCGCAAGGTGACGATCGCCAAGCCCTTCGGGCTCGGCCGCTACGAGGTCACCGTGGGCCAGTGGCAGGCCTGCATCGACGGCGGCGGTTGTGCCGAGATGCCGGCCATGCGCGGTGGCACGGACGAGACGCCCGTTCACAACCTGACCTTCAGCGATGCCACCGCCTATGTGGGGTGGCTCGCCCGCAAGACCGGGCAGCCATACCGGCTGCCCTCCGAGGCGGAGTGGGAGTACGCCGCCCGGGCCGGAACCACGACCGCCTACTGGTGGGGCGACAAGCTGGACGGTAGCCGGGTCGTCTGCCGCAAGTGCGGCAGCCAGGGCTTTGCTGCCGCCACTCCGCCGGCGGTGGCAAGCCAGCCCCCCAACCCGTGGGGCCTGGTCGGGATGAGCGGAGGTGTGCGCGAATGGCTCGCCGACTGCTGGATCCGCAACTACGACAAGGCCCCGGCCGACGCCCGCCCGCGCCTGGTCAGGAGCTGCCAGCAGCATGTCACCAGGGGCGGATCCTGGCTGGATGAGCCGGCGGACCTTCGGGTCACGGCCCGCGGCTTCTACGACGCCGAAGTGCCCTACCTCGTGAACGGCTTCCGGGTGGCGCGCGACCTGGAGTGACCGCGCGCCACCCGGAAGCCCGGGGACCGGGCGGCCTCACTTCACGGAGACGGTGATCTTCTTCGACATTACCGGCGGGTTGAAGGGGATGTGGTTGGCGTCGCCCAGCAGCAGCTGAAGCGTGTGCTTCCCGGGCGGCAGGTCGAGCACGGTCTCGGTCTGCCCGCCGCCGAAGTGCAGATGCTGCGCGTTGTTGGGGATCGGCTCGTCCATGGGCGGAAGGTCGGTGTCGATCAGCAGGTGATGATGGCCGGTATTGGCCTTGGTCACGCCTGCCGGGGCCACGCCCATGTTGCGCAGGCCGAACCAGACCTTGAACGGGCTCTTCACCGTCTCGCCGTTGTTCGGCCAGCCGATATAGAGATAACTGTCGGGCGGGGCCGCCGTGAGGTTGGTCCCTTGCGCGTTCTGAGCCTCCCCGACCGGGGGGAGGCCCTGGCCCTGCGCGTCCGGCGAGGCGCCTTGCGCTCTGGCCGGGTCCGGAGCTGCGTGGGCTCCGGCCAGGGCTGCGAGGATCAGGAAGGCCGAGCGGCGCATCGGATGCTCCTTCTTGCGCGGGCGAGCTGGGCTGATCAGGGGACGGTCACCGTGATCTTCTTCGACATCAGCGGCGGATCGTTCGGCACGTGGGCTGCATCGCCCAGCAGCAGCTGAAGGGTGTGCTTGCCCGGGGGCAGCTCCAGCCGGACCTCGGTCTGCCCGCCGCCGAAGTGCAGGTAGTGCTCGTTGTTGGGGATCGGCTCGTCCAGCGGCGGCGGCTCGGCGTCGATGATGACATGGAAGTGGCCGGTCTTGGCCTTCTGCACGCCGGCGGGGGCCACGCCGATGTTGGAAGCACCCATGCGCAGCCAGAACTTGCCGCCCTTGATCACCTGACCGTCGGAGGGCCAGATGATGCGGATCCTGGCATCCGGCGGTGCCGGCTCCCGGTCCGCCGCCCCGGCCACCAACGGCCAGCCGAGCACGAGCCCGGCGATGACCGGCTGCACGAGTTTTCGCATGCCAACCCCTCCCTCCAGTCATGGGCGCACCGCCAGGCACCAGCGCCGGCGGCGGCCACGATCATTGTGGCGCCACCTTCAGCACGAGTTGCGCCAGCACGACACCCCGTGTCTCGCCGCCTCCGAGACCCACCATGGCGGCATCCAGGCGCTCGGCGACGGGTCGGGGCAGGGCCTGCCCGCCAGCGGCGATGAAGCTCTCGACGAGGTCCTGGTCCAGGGGCGTGGTCCCGGCCATGCAGCGCAGCTCGGCTTCATCCAACGCCGGCTCGGCCATGACGCCGGCCCGGCCGGAGCCGGGCAACCGGACGGTCAGCCCGCCCGGAAGCGGCTGCGCCTCGGCGGCCGTGCTCGGGTAAAGAGGCACAACCCGCTGGCGTGCGCCTCGGAGCCAGCAATAGGTGTAGGCGTCGCGGCTCGTCTGCAGCACGAGACGGATCGGCTCGCCCGGCCGGTACACGGGGTAACGGCCGCGATCGGTGGCGAGATAGAGGTCGAGCGGCAGGTTGCGGGCAAGGTCGGTAATGACCGGCAGCGAGCGCGTGCCCCCGATCTCGCTCTGGTCGGTCCCGCCGATCCGCGCCAGCCGGTCGAACCTGCTGCCACCCGCGGCACCGGGGGCTGGCGGCGGACCCTCATAGGGTCCCTTGACCGTCACGACCTGGCCGGTCTTCAGCAGGAAGACGAGGCTGGCACCATCGGGTACGCTGATCGGGTCATTGCCGAGCTGCTGCCCGGCCGTGAAGCCGGGTGCCGTGGCGGCGACGACCACGGCCTCGGCCCTGGCGGCCCCCTGCGGCACCGCCACCGCAGCCAGTGCCAGAATCGTCGCCCCTGCGAGCCGGGCGCGAGCGTCATGCATGACTGGCCCTCCCTCTGCGGCCGATTGTGGGCGCCCAGGCCGCTTCGTGTCGAGACACTGCTTCGGCCTGCGGTCCACTAGCCCGCCCTGAACTCGACCCGCCGGTTGTCGGCGTCGTAGGGGTCGGCACCGGCGACGGGGTCGCTCTCGCCCTCGCCCATGACCTGGAGCTGGTCGGCGGTGACGCCGAACTCGCTGGCGAGGTAGGCGCGGACCGCCTTGGCGCGGCGCTCGGAGAGGACCTGGTTGTACTGCTCGGAGCCCTTGGCGTCGGTGTGGCCGACGATGGTCACCTTCCTGCCCTGCGCCTGGGGCAGGCGGAGCATGGCACCCACGCTGTCGAGATAGGGGCGCGAGGCCGGCAGGATCTCGGTCGAGTTGTAGGCGAAGTGGATCAGGAAGCCGAAGCTGTCGGCGACCGGGACCGAGCTCGGGCCGACGTCGGTGGCGGTGGTGGGCTCCGCCTCGGCATACTCGACATGCGCTGCCGGGCTGGCGGCGGCGGTCTCGGGCGCCAGGTCGGGGTTGATGCGGATGCTGCGGGTGGCGCCCATGGCACCCTGGGCCTGCTTCTTCGCGGGCCAGAGGATGCGGGCGAGATCGGCCGCCTGGGGGGCGCCGTTCTTGAACAGCACGGCCTCGCCGGCCCGGGCGGAAGCGGTGCCGGCGAGGAGCCCGGCCAGGAGGCCCAGGCTCAGGATGGTGCGGGTGGCGGTCATCGGGTCTCTCCTCAGGGTGGGCGGGCGGTGCGTGGCCCCGGCCCGGCAATCTGTTCGCCGCCCATCCTGCCGATTTGCGCGGGTGGCGCTGTGATGGTGAGCACTCCCCAGACACCAGCGCCGATTATGGCCGCCTGCCCGGGCCGGGCAGACCTCACGCTCAGCCCGGACCCGCGCCATTACCCAGAGGAATCGGGTCCGGCCTGCTTTACAATTGCAAGCGACGTGCCGGTATGAGGACGATGCCTGGACAGCCGACGCCCGGGCACTCGCTCGGGCGCGTGGTGGACATGTTCGAGAACATCATCACCTGCGCGCCCGCTCGCTTGATTGCAGGTTTCTACGCGGCGTATCCGCGGAACCCTGCTGACGCTGCTTCGCCGTGCTGCGGCATTGCGCGGCCGGGCTGGGCCGCCTAGTCTCCGGCCAACATCGGCCGATCGCTGCGATCCGGCCGAGCGGACAATGCAACAGGGAGGCCTCACATGGCCGGCAAGAAGATCTTGATGCTCGTGGGCGAGTTCAGCGAGGAATACGAGATCTTCGTCTTCGAGCAGGCGATGCACGCGGTCGGGCACACGGTGCATGTCATCTGCCCCGACAAGAAGGCGGGCGAGAACATCAAGACCAGCCTGCACGATTTCGAGGGCGACCAGACCTACACCGAGAAGCCCGGGCACTTCTACACGCTGAACAAGACCTTCAGCGACGCCGATCCGGCCGACTACGACGCGGTCTACGTGGCAGGCGGACGGGGCCCGGAATATATCCGCATCGACCCGCGCGTGCAGCGGATCGTCCGCCACTTCCATGAGGCCGAGAAGCCGATCTTCACCATCTGCCACGGCGTGCAGGTGCTGATCGCGGTCGAGGGCGTGGTGACCGGCAAGCGCGTGGCTGCCCTCCAGTACTGCGAACCCGAGGTCAGGCTGGCCGGCGGCATCTATGTCGACGTCGAGCCCACCGGAGCCTGTGTCGATGGCCGGCTGGTCTCGGCCAAGGGCTGGCCGGGCCTCGCCGCGTTCATGCGCGAGTGCCTGAAGGTGCTGGGCACCGAGATCGTCCACCGCTGATCCCATGACCGACCTCAGGCTCGAGGGCCTTGCCAAGAGCTACGGCAAGGTCCAGGCGCTGGACGGCGTCTCGTTCACGGTGGAGGCGGGCGAGTTCGTGGCCCTGCTGGGACCCAGTGCGGCCGGGAAGACCACGACGCTGCGCGCCGTCGCCGGGCTCGAGAAGCTGAACGCGGGCCGGGTTCTGTTCGCCGGCCGCGACATCACCGACGCTCCCGTCCAGGGGCGCGGTATGGCGATGATCTTCCAGACCTTCGCCCTCTACCCGCATCTCAGCGTCCGCGCGAACCTGGCCTATCCCTTGCGCGAGGCCGGGGTCGACCGGGCCGAGATCGAGCGCCGCGTACGGGAGATGGCCGAGCTCCTGCGCATCTCTCATACGCTGGGGCGCAAGCCCACGACAGCCTCGGGCGGCGAGCAGCAGCGCATCGCGATCGGCCGGGCGCTGATCCGGCGCCCGAAGCTGCTGCTGCTCGACGAGCCGCTCACCAACCTCGACGCCAAGCTCCGACACGACACCCGGGCCGAGTTCAAGCGGCTGCATCGCGAGCTCGGCATGACCATGCTCTACGCCACGCCCGACGAGCTCGAGGCCTTGAGCATGGGGCAGCGGATTGCCGTCATCCGGCAGGGTCGGATCGTCCAGACCGGCACGCCCGACGAGCTCTTCGACCAGCCTGTCGACAGCTTCGTCGCCGCCAAGGTCGGCTCCCCGCCCATGAACCTCCTGCCCGCCACCAGCGATGGCGGCGCCATCCGCCTCACTTTCGGCGAGGTCGCAGGTGGGCCCTGGGCGTCGGCACTTGGCGCGTTCCCGTCCGGCACGGCACTCCTGTTCGGCTTTCGGCCGCACGATGTCCGTCCGGCCGAGGGCGACGCGCGGGGACCGCGGTTCCCGGCGCGAGTCCATCTCACGGAGCCCTTGGGCGACATCACCGTGCTCGACCTCGAGGTGCCGGGGGCCGTATTCCGCATGGTGCTGCCCGAGGAGCGCGCGGTGCGGTACCGGCAGGGCGATGATCTCACGGTCGAGCTGTCGGCCGAGCACAGCCATCTCTTCGCGATGGACACCGGCACGGCGATTCGATAACGAAGCCCGGCTAGAATGGCCGCCGCACGGATGGCGGGCACCAGCAGTCCGGATCAGGGGGTTAAGAGAATGCGTGGCGCGCTTGCTGCGGCCTTCGGCGTCCTCGCCGGTACGGCGGCACTCACCGGCACGAGTCCGGTCCAGGCCAAGGACATCGTCCTCAAGATGGCGGTGCCGGACTGGCCGCCGACCCGGATCATGCAGGACCTCGCCAACGAACGCTACAAGGCCAAGTCCGGCAACAGTGTCCGGCTCGAGGCCGACTTCATCCCGTGGGGAGTTTATTACGAGCGGCTCGCCGCCTCCCTCACCTCGGGTGAGAAGAAGTACCAGATGGCCGTCTCCGACAGCCAATGGCTGGGCGCCTTCGTCGAAGGCGGCTACTACATGAAGATCAACCAGTTCATCGACGCTGACCCGGAATGGCAGGCCATCTTCAAGGACCTGCACCCGAACCTGGTCGCCTCCTACTCCACCTACCCGCACAAGACCGAGAACTACTACGGTTTCCCGCAGTTCCCGGACGTGCTCGTCACCTACTACCGCAGTGACGCGTTCTGCGACCAGAGCGAGCAACAGGCGTTCCAGGCCAAATACGGCAAGAAGCTGCCCTGCACGCCCGAGGAAATGGACGATCTCGACTGGGACACGTTCGGGCAGATCGGCGAGTTCTTCCAGCGCGCCCGCGGTGAGAACCTGATGGGCAAGCCGCTGGACGACGACTTCTACGGTGTCGCCTACCAGGCCGGCAAGGACTACGACTTCGCCATCATGCAGGCGAACGGCTTCATCTGGCAGCATGGCGGGAGCATCTGGGACGAGACCAAGGCGCCGGAGGGACAGGCGGAGGGCGTGGTGAACTCGCCCGAGGCCTTGAAGGCGGTGGAGCAGTACCTCTCGTACATCAAGTACATGCCGCCGATCGCCAAGACCGGCACCATGGACATCTTCAAGACCGACGAGCTGTTCCGCGAGGGCAAGGTCGCCCTCAACGTGAACTGGATCGGCTTCGCCGAGAGCGCCATCAGCCCGCAGACCTCGAAGGTCGTGGGCAAGATCGCCTTCGCCCAGCCGCCCGGCCTGCGCGGGTCCGACGGCAAGATCATCCGCTGGCAGAACATCGGCGGCCAGCCCTTCGTGCTCACCACCTGGAACAGCGAGGAGATCACCCAGGAGTCGCTCGACTTCTGCAAGTGGTGGCTGTCCAAGGAGATCCAGACCGAGTACGCCCGCCGCGGCGGCCAGAGCGGCCTGAAGAGCGTCTACAGCCAGCCCGACTACAACACGTTCCGGCCCTGGAACCGCACCTGGGCGCCCAGCCTCGACTGGCAGAAGGACGTCTGGCACGTGCCAGACTTCTATGAGATGCTGGTCCAGTCGCAGGAGGAGCTGGTCAAGGCGATCACCGGCCAGCAGGATGCGAAGACCACGATGGACAACATCGCCGCCTTCCAGCAGGACCTGCTGACCCAGGCCGGCCTCATCAAGTAGGCTGAGCTGACTACAGGCGGGAGCGGAGCCGCAGAGTTCCGCCCTGCCATCGAACAAGGGAGGCATTATCAGGATGACGGCCGTGGCCGGCACATCACTTGAGCCGCCGGTCCGGCTCCTGCAGCCGAACTGGGCGAACTGGCGGTTGGCCCTGCTGGTCGCGGCCGTCCTCATCCCGGCGGCGATCCTGCTGCTGCCGCCGGCGATCTCGTTCTGGGTGGCGCTGGCGGCAGCGGCCGCCGTGGCTTTCACGGCCACGGTGAACGCGTGGGGTCGCCACACGGGCGGGCTGCTGGTGGCGCCGGCGCTGGCGCTGCTGTTCGTCATGAACATCTTTCCGCTGATGTGGTCGTTCGGGCTCAGCTTCTTCGCCTACCGGGCGAACCGTCTGGCGCCACCGACCTTCATCGGCCTCGACAACTATGTCTGGGCATTGAACGATCCCGTGATCTGGGAGCGGCTGCAGACGACGGCCCTTGCCGTTACACTTACCGTCGCCCTGCAGATGATCATCGGCTTCCTGCTGGCGCTTCTTTTCGAGCGCCAGTTTCCTGGCCGGCGCTATCTTCTGATCCTGGTCCTGACCCCGATGATGCTCTCCTACGTCGCGGTGGGCGCCTTCTTCCGCTACTACTACGAGCCCACGTTCGGCCTGCTGAGCCAGGCCGTCCGTGCCTTCACCGGCAGTCCCTTCATCCTGCTCGAGACGCCGGCAGGAGCGCTGGCCGGGATCGTCTTCGCCGATGCCTGGATGTGGTCGCCGTTCGTCATGCTCCTGGTGCTGGCCGGTCTCGTCTCGGTGCCGAAATACCTCTACGAGGCGGCCGAGATCGACCGCGCCTCGTGGTGGCGACGGTTCCGCACCATCACCTTCCCCTACATCAAGGGCCTGCTGCTGCTGGCGCTGCTGTTCAGGACGATCGAGGCCTTCAAGCTGTTCGACATCGTCTTCCTGATCACCAATGGCGGACCCGGCACGGCGACCGAGACCATCGCGGTCTACGTCTATCGCCTGGCTTTCCAGTATTTCCGCACCAGCCAGAGTGCGGCGCTCGCCTACATCCTGCTGTTCATCGTGATCGTGCTGACCAACCTTTACCTCTACTTCGTCAACCGTCGCGCGCAGGAGGCCTGAGCGATGGCAGCGGGCGCACGACGCCCGATCGGTGAGGCCGGCTGGGGCTGGACGTTGGGGGCCGGGATCGTCAGCTTCATCTACTTCTTCCCGGTCTTATGGATCATCCTGACTGCGTTCAAGCAGAACCAGGACGCCCTGGCCATTCCGCCGGTCTGGTTCTTCACGCCGACGCTCGACAATTTCCGCGAGGTGTTCTTTCGCTCCTACAGTGCCGGAGCCGAGGCGGTCAGCACGGGCTTCGATCTCTTCTTCTTCAACTCGGTCTTCGTCTCCAGCGCCAGCGTCGTCATTGCGCTCGTGCTCGGCACGGCAGCGGCCTACGGCTTTTCCCGCTTCCCGCTCAAGGGCAACGACACCTATCTCTTCGTTATCCTGACCACCCGGATGATGCCGGCGATCGTCGTCATCATCCCGATCTTCCTCATGTTCCAGGTGATCGGCCTGGCCGGGAGCTACACCGGCATCATCCTGCTCTACACCGCCTTCAACCTGCCCTTCACCGTCTGGATGATGAAGAGCTTCTTCGATGAGCTCTCGCCCGACGTCGAGGACGCCGCGCGCATGGATGGCAGCTCGGAGATCAAGGTCTTCTTCAGGATCTGCCTGCCGCAGGTGCTGGCCGGGATCGCCGCCACTGCCGTGTTCGGCCTGATCCTTACCTGGAACGAGTTCCTCTTCGCCCTTCTGCTCACCGGCGTGGAGACCCGCACCATCCCTGTGGCCATGGCGCAGACCATCGGCGGCGACATCGGCGTGCGGTGGGGGCTCCTGGCCGCCATCGAGACGCTCTTCCTCGTCCCGGTGATCGTCTTCGTCTTCGTGCTGCAGAACCACCTGCTGCGCGGCGTCACCTTCGGCACGATCAAGCGCTAGGGGCCATGTCCACGATCTCCCTGCGCAACGTGACCAAGCTGTTCGGCAGCCTCAAGGCCGCCGACGCGGTGAGCCTGGACGTGGGGGCGGGCGAGACCGTCTGCCTCCTTGGTCCGTCGGGCTGCGGCAAGACCACCACCTTGCGGATGATCGCAGGCCTCGAGACCGCAACCTCCGGCGACATCATGGTGGCCGGACGGCGGGTCAATGACCTGGCGCCATCGGAACGGGACATCGCCATGGTGTTCCAGTTCTACGCCCTCTATCCGAGCCTCACGGTCAAGGAGAACCTGGCCTTTCCCCTGCGCTCCGATGGCCTGCCGGCTGCCGAGATCGAGGCCAGGGTGATGCGCACCGCCCGCACGCTCGACCTCGTGCCGGTGCTGGACCGCATCCCCGGCCGGCTCGCCGAGGGCGAGAAGCAGCGGGTCGCCGTCGGCCGCGCCATCGTCCGCGATCCCAACTGCTTCCTCTTCGACGAGCCGCTCTCCCGCCTCGACGTCGAGCTGCGCCAGGAGATGCGCGGCAAGATCAAGGAGGTGCTGACCGGGCTGTCCAAGGCAACGGTGATCGTCACCCACGACCAGCTCGAAGCACTCACCATGGCCGATCGGATCGCGGTCATGCGCGCCGGCCGGATCGAGCAGGTGGCCAGCCCGCACGACATCTTCACCAGGCCCACCAATCTGTTCGTCGCCGGCTTCATCGGCACCCCGGCCATGAACCTGCTCGACGCCCACTATGTCGGGCAAGATGGCGATCTGGGCCGTTTCCGGGTCGACCAGCAGGAGATCCGCCTGCCGGTGAACGGTGCTGCCGGGTGGATGGCGCCGGGCGCAAGGCTCACGCTCGGCATCCGCCCGCGCGCCTTCGACCTCGTCTCCGAGGCCTTGCCCGACACGCTGACCGCGGAAGCCGACCTGATCGAGCCTATGGGAGCGGAAACTCTGGTGCACGGCGTCGAGGCTGGCCGCGACATCCGGGTCGTGGTCCCGCGCAGCCTTCGGGTCCGGACCGGCACCCGCCTCCACCTCCGCCCCAAGGCGGGCCAGCTCCATCTCTTCGACGAGAGCGGAAGGCGGGTCAGCGCATGACCGAGACCGCGATGCCCGTCCGGGGCGGGATGTCGGCCCGGACCGCGCGCACGGTGGAGAACGCCATCATCGGCCTCTGCATCGCCGCCCTCGTCTTTGTCTTCCAGCCCTTCAGCAAGCTCCTCTCCGGCATCGGCATGGGCCTCGTCGTCCTGGGCGGCCTCGCCTTCAACCTCGTCCCCTTGTGCGAGCCAGGGCGCCCGGCGCGCAGCCTCGTCAAGGCGGCGATCATCGTGGTGGTGGTCTTCGTCGTGGTGCTGATCCTGGCCCTCGGCTCCGCGCATCTCTATGGCGAGTGGCTCGGGCGCAGCGGGCCTGAGCGCTCAGAGGCTGCGCCCGTCAAACCTCTGCGGTGTCAGCGTCTCGAGGTCGACCCCGTCGACACAGCGGACATTGATCGCGGCCATCGCCTTGCCGTCGGGTGAGGTGGCGTAGGCGAAGGGCTGGACGCCGCAGACCGTGCAGAAGCGGTGGGCGATGACGTGCTTGTTGAAGCGGTACTCGGCGAGCTGGTCCTCGCCCGAGAGGAGGCGGAACTGCTCACGCGGCGCGAAGGTCAGGATCAGGCCCTTGTTCTGGCAGATGGAGCAGTTGCACTGCATCGTGCGGCCCAGGTCGGCCTCGGCCTCGAAGCGGACGACGCCGCAATGGCAGCCGCCGGTCACTGTGCTGCTCATGAGAGTGCTCCGGCCGTCAGAAGATCGTCGAGTCGGTCGTAGTTCATCGAGTTTTCCTTCTCCATTCCACTTGTGCGACCGCCGTCGCGGACCTGCTTCGAGCTGTAGGGAACAGGCCGGGCGAGCCTAGCGTCCAGCGTTGCAGGATGCCGGGTGTGGCCAGAGCATCACCTGGAAGGTGCAAATCAGGACGAACTCGTACTTAACCCAACGGTTATCTACCAGGCTGCGACTCTGGTCAAGCCTCAGCTGCCGGGTCGCGGGCGCGGGCTGCGGCCCCAGATCGGGCTGGTCACGTTCAGGCCCAGGATGCGGAGCACGTGGTGGGCACCGACGAAGGCGGGGTCGAGCTGGAGGGCCAGCGCCATCACCGCCATGGCCTCGACTCCACCTGGAGCCAGGGCGAGCCAGAGCTGGCCGAAGGGCAGGCCCAGCAGGGCGTACCCTCCCGCCGCGAACAGTGCCGAGACCACCAGCGCCAGGAGCACGCTGGCGAAGGCGCCGGGAAGCGTGCTGCGCAGGATCCCGAGCCGGGTACCGCGGAACCGGGTGCCGATCACGGCACCCGTCGCGATGAAGCCCATCACCATCAGCCACAAGGGCAGGCGCCCGCCGGCCAGGCCGCTGCCGTGCAGGACAGCACTCGCCACCATGGCACCGAGCAGGACGCCGCCCGGCACCCGCAGCCAAGCCAACGCGGCCGCACCGCCGGCACTGGCGACGAGCGTCGCGATCACGTCCGGGGCGCTGGCGACCATGGGGGCGGCGACCGCTGCCGTGTGGTCGCTGCCGCCCCAGTAGTTCAGGATGGAAGGCATCAGCGCCACCAGCGTGAAGAGGCGGATGCTCTGAGCGACCGCCACGCGCGGCAGGTCGGCCGAGCTCGTGGCGGCCAGGATCAGTACCGAGGTGAGCGCCCCCGGCACGGAGGAGAAGCGGGCCGTGGGCCGGTCCCAGCCGTGCACGCGCTCGAGATAGGAGCTGGCGACGAGCATCGTCGCCACCACCGAGCCTGCGAGGATGGCGATGCTGAGCGGCCATGCCCGCATCTGCGCCACGGTCTCGGGAGTGACCGCCGCTCCCATCGAGGCGCCAAGCAGCGCGAAGGCGGCGTTGCGCATGGGTGCAGGGATGCTGACCGGGACGCCGGCCAGGGCTGCGGCCGCCACCGCCATCATCGACCCGGCGAGCCAGGGGGCCGGCAGGCCCAGCAAGGCCGAGGCCCAGCCGCCTGCCGTCCCCAGGCCCAGGGTGAGGAGCACCCAGCCGGCCGTGAGCACGAGCGTGCCCGCGGCCGGCCGGCCACGTCCGTCGCTCAGTGCTTGTCCTCGACGATCGCACCCGACGCGGTGAGGCGCAGCCGCCGCTTGCGGGCCTTGGCCGCCAGGAGGTTGAGCGCCTCGACCGAGGCCGAGAAGGCGATCGCGAAGTAGAGGTAGCCGCGCGGGATGTGGAAGTGCAGCCCGTCCGCGATCAGCGCCATGCCCACCAGCAGGAGGAAGGTGAGCGCCAGCATCTTCACGGTCGGATGCTCGTTGACGAAATTGCCGACCGGGTCGGCCGCCACCAGCATCACGATCATGGCGATGACCACCGCCGTGATCATCACCGGCAGGTGATCCGACATGCCGACCGCGGTGATGATGGAATCGAGCGCGAAGACCACGTCGAGCACGATGATCTGGAGCGTGGCCGCGAAGAAGGTGATGCTGCCGACCGTGGACTCCTCCTCATGACCCTCCAGCATGTGATGGGTCTCCATGGTCCCTTTGACCATGAGGAAGGCGCCGCCCAGGATCAGCACCATATCGCGCCAGGAGACCTCATGGGCCATGACGGTGAACACAGGCGCTGTGAGCCCGATGATCCAGGTGAGCGAGAACAGGAGGACGATGCGGCCCAGGAGGGCGAGCGCCAGGCCGATGCGGCGTGCGAGCTGCTGCTGATGCTTGGGAAGTCGCCCGGAGACGATCGAGAGGAAGATCAGATTGTCGATGCCGAGCACGATCTCGAGCGCTGTGAGCGTCAGCAGACTGATCCAAACCTCATAGCTGGTCAGAAGCTCGAGCATCGTGCGGGTACTCCCCTCGTGTGTGTTGTGTCGTCACCATGGCCCGGACCGGCGTCCACGCCGGCCGGCACCCTGCCGCAATGGTTAGGGCAGGGCTAGAGAGCAAGCGGCCGCGCATAATCCCTGGTTGATTCTTTTCCTGATCAACTAACGCAAATCAGGTCTTGGCGAATATTAACAGGGGTTTAGAATGCGCTGCATAACGAGGCGCAAGCCCACACACGCAGGTCCGATCTGAGAGGAGGCTTCAGGCCTCCTTATTTTTTTATTGCGCAACCGGCTCCGGCAACTCTTCACACGAAGGCGTGACCGGCTCCGGCAGGGACATAGCCGGCTTGGCCGCCTCCCGTGCGCGCAACTGCGCGAGGCGGGCGTGGATCATGGCCCTGAGCTCGGGCCCCAGCACCTTGCGGCTGGCGATGGCCGGCGAGAGCACCGGCGGGTGGAAGTCGATCTCGATCTCGACGCCAGGCAGCTTCAGCGCCTCCCAAAGATGAGGCGTGAACGCCATGTCGTCGTACCAGGCGTAGAGATCGCAGGTTTCGGCGGTGAACGGGCGCCCGTCGGCGAGACGCAGGTAGCTCAGCGTGACACCCTGGGCCGCCACCGGCCGGTCCAGCACCCAAGGCTCGGCCACGGACAGGAGCGAGGTCTTGAACGGCTTGGTCGACAGGCCGTTGCTGCTGGTTCCCTCGGCGAAGAGGACGAAGCTCTCGCCTCCTTTCATCCGCCCGGCGATCTGGTTGCGCTGGATCAGCGCCTGGCGCCAGTGGCGGCGGATGAAGAGGGTGCCGACGCGGCGGGCGATGTAGCCGAAGAGCGGCCAGCCATCCACCTCCGACTTGGCGATGAAGGTGGCGTCGGTGACGACACCCAGCGCCACCACGTCGAAATAGGAGACATGGTTCGGGACGAGGAGGGTCGGGTATTCGTTGCAGACGGCGCCGCGGACCTTCACCCGGATCCCCAGGAGCCAGCACGTATACCGGCTCCAGAACCGGCGCACGGCGAAACGCGCCCGCTGCCCGAAGGCGCTGGCGAGCGGGTAGATGGCGACCAGGAGCAGGATGACGGTCACGAACGCCGTGGCGCGGCGCGCGGCCCGGAAGTTGCCGGTCAGCATGGCAGCCAGGCGCTCAGGCGGCGGCGGCGACGGCCGGCCGGAGATGACGGAACAGGCGCTGCGAGCGGGCCTGGACCACGGGCGTGGGCAGCACGAGGCAGACATCCGTCGTGTTGAACTCGTGGTCGACGACCGCACCTTCGCCGATCATCCCGCCGATGCTGAGATAGCCGCGCAGCAGCGGCGGCAGGTTGCGGAAAACCTGCCGCTCGTTGATCTGCTCGCGCGGCAGGCGGTTGGTGCGGACGAACCGGCTTGGCACCGCCCGTGGCCGGACCTCCGGCGGTGCCAGATGGTAGTGGTGCAGATAGCTCAGCACCTCGGCCAGGGGCTCGGGTTCGGTCCCGGGCAGGCTGGCGCAGCCCAGCATGAGGCCGACATCGAAGGCCTCGAGATAATCGGCGATGCCGCGCCAGAGGAGCTGCATCACGGCGCCGCTGCGGTAGTCGGCATGCACGCAGGAGCGGCCCAGCTCCATGATCTCGCCATAGGGCGCCCGCACCCCGGCCAGGTCGAACTCGCCCGACGTATAGAAGCCGCCGTGCCGGGTCGCGACCGACCCGCGCAGCATGCGGTAGCAGCCGACCACGCACGGCCGCGTCCTGTCGGGCGAGCGGTCGAGATCGACCACCACCAGATGATCGGCGATGGTGTCGTAGCGGTCGAAGTCGCGCCCCAGCGACAGCATCTCCGGCGTCGGGTGGGCGCCCATCTCCCGATAGAAGACCTCGAAGCGCAAGGCCTGCGCGGCCTCAAGCTCGGGCCCCGCGCGGACGAGGCGGAGATCGAGCTGATTGGCGCCGGTGCTGTCGACCATCGTGGCTCCAAGCTGCGGCCGGCCAGTGCCGTGAGCACCCTGCGACCAGGTTTCCTTCGCCGGCCCGAGCCTATGAACGCGCGTCGATAACTCTGTAGCCATACTGTGGCACTTCCGTGAATGAGTGCAAGATGGCGGCGCCGGCCGACCCCGGCCCTCCGGCCGGATGCCTGCGCGTGGCTGGGCGATTAGGGGGTGCGTGTTGCGCACCAGGCACGAGCCCGGGCGCCAGCGACGCGATCCCGGTTCCATTAAGTCGAGCTTAAGAATTCCAGCCTAGAACGAGGGCGTCGGCCCGCCGCAGGGTGTCCGTGCGGAGGCGAAGCGGATGTTCGAGGTACAGCGTGCCTCAGCGAAGGCAGCGGACATGGCAGTCAGTGGTGCCGAGGCGGACCAGCGTCTTGCCTTCCCCCGCGCCGCGGCGCTGATCGTGGCGATGTCGCTGGCGGCCTGGTGTGCGATTGCCGTCGGCTGGCGGCTGCTGGTGTGAGCGGCGCCCGACCTTGCAAGCTGGTCGCCCTGACCCTATGGCCGGTCTGCCCGCCGCGCTTTTGGGTTCCCCATGCAGTCGTTTCGCCAGTGCTGGCGGCTTGCCTGGCCGCTGATCCTCTCCAACCTGTCCGTTCCCCTGCTCGGGATGGTCGACACCGCGGTGGTCGGCCACCTGCCGCAGGCACATCACCTGGCGGCCGTCGCGCTGGGTGCCACGGTGCTGAGCGTCCTCTATTTCCTCTTCGGCTTCCTGCGCATGGGTACCACCGGCCTCACCGCGCAGGCGCTGGGGGCCGGCGACCAGGTGGAAGTGCGCGCGACGCTGGTCCGCGGACTCCTCGTATCGATGGTGCTGGGGTTGCTTCTCCTGGTCTCGGTGCCCCTCACGATCGGGGCAGCGCGTACGCTGCTGGCGCCCACGCCTGCCGCCGAGCCGGGCCTTGCCGCCTACATCGCGGTCCGGCTCTGCGGCGCCCCGGCAGCACTCGGCACGTTCGTGCTGCTGGGCTGGTTCCTGGGACTGCAGGATGCACGCCGGCCGCTGGCCCTCATGGTCCTGACCAACGTCCTCAATGCCGGGCTCGCCATCCTTCTCGTCTTCGGGCTCAAGATGGAGGCGGCCGGCGTGGCGCTGGCCACCGCCGTGGCCGAATGGGCCGGCCTCGGGCTCGGGCTGGCCCTGGTCCGCCGGCATTGGCGGCGTCTGGGCGGGATGCCGGAACGGCAGGCGATCCTGGTCGGCAGCCGGTTCCGCCGCCTCCTCCTGGTGAACCGCGACCTCTTCCTGCGCAGCCTGCTCCTGGAGGCCGTGTTCCTCGCCATGGCGGGCCTGGGCTCGCGGCTGGGCGAGGTGACGCTGGCCGCCAACGCCGTGCTGATGACCCTGTTCACGGTCTCGGCCTATGGCCTGGACGGCTTCGCGCACGCGACCGAGGCGCTGGTCGGCCGGGCCGTGGGCGAGCGCTCGGTTCCGGGGTTGCGGGCGGCCGTGAAGGCCGGGTTTGCCAGCGCTGCCCTGCTCGCGGTGGTGATGAGCCTCGGCTTCGCGCTGCTCGGGCCGCTGCTGGTCGACCTCCTCACCGGCCTGCCCGAAGTGCGGTCCACCGCCCGGGAATTCCTGCCCTATGCCGCCCTCGTGCCGATGGTGGCGGTGTGGGCCTTTCTCTATGACGGCCTGTTCTTCGGCGCCACCCGCACGACCGAGCTGCGCAATGGCATGCTGGCGGCAACCCTGTGCTTCGGCCTCGCCGCCTCCATCCTGCTGCCCGCGCTGGGCAATCACGGCCTCTGGCTCGCGTTCCTCATCTTCCTGGGAGCACGTGGGCTCATCCTGGCCCTGATCTACTGGCGTGCGGAGGGGGCCGTGGCCTTCGCCCGCGGCTGAGACCGGAACGGTGCCACCAGGAGCTGGAGCAGCGCCCGGTCGCGCCGGCGCTCGACCCCGATCGGCATGCCGCGCCAGCGGGCGGTACGGCTCCGCGAGCCGAACAGCGGATCCCAGATGCTGAGCAGCGTGCCGTAATTGCTGTCGGTGTCCGCGCGCCGGGCATGGTGATGCACCCAATGGATGCCCGGGGTGATGACCACGCGGGCGAGCGCCTGCTCGAGCGGTGCCGGCAGCCGCGCATCCGAATGGTGGAACAGTGTCGCCGCCAGCACCAAGCCCTCGAACAGCACCACCGAGGCGAGTGGGATGTCGAGGACGATGATGGGCAGCACCCGCACCAGGGCCGAGAGTACGACCTCCCCGAAATGGAAGCGGACCGCACTGGTGGTGTCGAGGGTCTCGTCCAGGTGATGCACCTCGTGGAAACGCCAGAGGAGCGGCCACTCGTGGTTCGCCCGGTGCCACCAGTAGAGCCACAGGTCGAGCAGGAGGATATCGACAAGGAGACCTGGCGCACCTGACCAGAAGGCCGGCCGCAGCCCGGTACCGAACGAGGAAGCCCAGCCCGTCACGGGCAGCACGATCAGCGGCGAGAGCAGGGCATTGAACCCGAACAGGCTGAGGTTCCGGCCGAGCCGGCGCATTCCGGCCCGGGTCGCGTGCCCGAGCCTGACCAGGAGGGCACCACCCTCGGCCGGGCGCAGCCGTTCCCAGAGGCCGAAGAGGAGGAAGGCCGCGAGCACCAGCGCGGACTTCAGCCAGAGAAGGTTCGTCAGCTCCAAGGTACTCGCCCAGGCATCGTCGATGCTCATCTGGGCATGCAGGCTGCCGGCCGCCAGCACGCGCGCGATGGCGGGCGGCCGCGTTAACCGTTCCTTCGCAACTCCTGGTCCATTCTCCGGGCATGGACACTGCCCGGGCCTCGGCCCTCCTCCGCAGCTTGCCCCAGGCGCTTGCCGTGGTCGATGTCGACGGCCGCATTCTGCTGTCGAACGACCGCTTCCGCGCGACGTGGCAGACGGATTCGGGAGACCCGCCCGAGGGCCGCCAGCTCACGGACCTGCTGCTCGACGGCAATCTCGCCGGTGAGGAGGCGGTCGATGCGGCGTCCGGCTACCTCGCGGGACTGCGATCCGCACCTCGCTGCCCGGAGCCGGTGGAGCTGGTTCTGGGCAATGGGCAGATCCTGGCCTTGCAAGGATGGCAGCTCGCGGCCGGAGAATGGGCCCTGAGCCTCGAGGACGTGACGAGCCGGCGCGCCGTCGAGCGCCGGGCCGAGGCGCTGGCCCACCAGGATGCCCTGACCGGTTTGGCGAACCGTCGTGTGTTCGGTGACCGGCTGGCGGCCGCGCTGGCACAGTCGGAGCGGGCTGGAAGGTCCGTCGCCGTGCTCTGCCTCGACCTCGACCGGTTCAAGTCCGTCAACGACACTCTTGGCCACGCCTTCGGGGACACGCTGCTGCGAACGGTGGCGGAGCGCATCCGCTCGGTCGTCCGCCAGGCCGACACGATCGCCCGCCTGGGCGGCGACGAGTTCGCGATCCTGCAGGCCGGGGTGGGGCAGCCCGGGGCAGCTACCGCCCTGGCGCAGCGTCTGGTCGACCTGATCGGCCGCTCCTATGTCCTCGATGGTCATCTGGTGAACACCGGCGTCAGCGTCGGCGTGGCTCTGGGCCCGGACGACGCTGCCGATCCCGACCAGCTGCTGAGGAATGCCGATCTCGCCCTCTATGAGGCGAAGGCCGGTGGCCGGGGCCGGTTCTGCTTCTTCGAGCCCGCGATGGACAGGCGGATGCAGGAGCGCCGCCGGCTCGAGCTCGACCTGCGTAAGGCCCTGGCCATGCGCGAGCTCGAGCTGCACTACCAGCCGCAGGTCAGCGTCGAGACGGGTCGCCTGACCGGCTTCGAGGCCCTCCTGCGCTGGCAGCACCCCGAGCGGGGCCTCGTCCCACCGAGCGAGTTCGTGCCGCTGGCGGAAGAGACCGGGCTGATCGTGCGCATCGGTGAGTGGGTCCTGAGGGCCGCCTGCCGCGAGGCCGCCCGCTGGCCTGGCGAGCTCTCCCTCGCGGTGAACCTGTCGCCCGTGCAGTTCAAGAGCCAGCGGCTCCTCGACGCCGTCCGCGACGCGCTGGCCCAGTCGGGACTCAACCCCGCACGTCTGGAGCTGGAGATCACCGAGGGTGTGCTGCTCCAGGAGAGTGGGACCACCCTGGCGATCCTGCACGCGCTGCGGCGGCTGGGTGTCCGGATCGCCATGGACGATTTCGGGACCGGCTATTCGTCCTTGAGCTATCTGCGGAGCTTCCCGTTCGACAAGCTGAAGATCGACAAGAGCTTCGTGCGCGGCCTTTTCAGCAGCGCCGATTGTGCCGCGATCGTGCGCGCCGTGGCAGCACTCGGTGCCAGTCTCGGGATTTCGACGACCGCCGAGGGTGTGGAGACGGCGGAGCAGATGGGCCGAATCCGCGAGGAGGGTTGCACGGAGGCTCAGGGCTATCTGTTCAGCAGGCCGGTTCCGGCCTCTGAGGTCGAGCGGCTGATCGTGGCGAGCCTGCCGACCGGACAATGGGACCAGGGCGCGCCCGCTGCCGCAGCGTGAGGGTTACCGGGATGAGCGATGGCCTGCACAGGTTGGTCTATTACAGCCGGAACAGCCTCTCGGGCTCCGAGCAGGCGATTGGCCACGAGATCCAGCAGGTGCTCGCGAGCTCGCGGCGCAACAATGCGGCCGACGGAATCACGGGTGCCCTCCTCTTCAACCGGGGCTGCTTCGCGCAGGTGCTGGAAGGCCCGCGCGCGGCCGTGGAGCGTACCTTCGAGCGTATCCAGCGCGACCCGCGGCACGAGGACGTCCTGCTTCTCCGGTTCGAGCCCATCCAGGAGCGGGCCTTCCCGGGCTGGTCGATGGCCTTTGTCGGCCACTCCGCCGAAGGCTCGAGACACTATGGCGGGATCGCCGGGCAGAGCGGCTTCGACCCCGCCCGGCTCACCGGAGACCAGCTCTTCGAGCTCCTGTCCCAGCTGGTTGTGGAGGAGGAAGGGCTGGCGGCCGTGCCCTGATACTGCAGTCGAGCATCGCTGCCTCCCGTGCGCCGCCGCCAATGACAGCGTCGGGCCCGCTGCTGATGACGGCGGCGCCAGGTTGACCAAGCCAGAACTCGATGCGGATCAGGCGGTCGCGCCCATGCCAGCAGCCAGAGCAGCAGGCGCGGTGAGGAGCAGGAGATCGGCCGCAAGATCGAGGCTCGCCTCTCCCCCCGACGGCCTCCCGGCGCAGGACGGCGAGATTGGCCTGTGCCAGGATGGCGAAGGTGATGTGCCGGTGCCAGCCGGTCCAGGAGCGGACCTCGTACTGGTCGAGGCCGGACTCGCCTTGGCTGCCTCAAAGCAAGCCTGAATGGTCCAGCGCGTTCCGGCCACCCGGACGAGATCAGCCAGGGTGCTCTCCTGATGAGAGAGCGTCGGATAGAAGGTGAACTCGTCAGACCTGACGATCCGGCACCGGATCAAGAAGGCCTTCTACCAGCCCGTGCGGTGTCGGACCGGTAGGGCAGCCAAGCCCAGTCATAGAGCCTCGGGCTCTTGGCCCCATCCTCGGCGCTGGGCCGCTTGCAGGCCCGGGCCGGCACGTCCTCGAGCCAGTCCGCCACCGGCTTCAGCCCCAGATGCTGGGCACTGATCACTGCCAGCCCGTAACCGCGTCCGCTCTGCTCGGCCGCACCGCGCAAGGCATGGTCGGCGCCATTGACTCTGTCCGCGGTCACCCACGCGCAGGACACGCCGGCCGCGAAGGCCCGCTCCAGCATCGCCCGAAGCGCGGTCCGAAAACTGCACCTTAGGGGCGGTTTCCAGAACCCTGTAGCTCGTCAGCCTCTCGGCATCCGACGTCCCTGGCGCTCGTTTTCCGTGCTTCGGGCACAGGGAGGCGAGCATGGTGTCGAGGGCGGCGGCGTTGGTGGCGGAGATCATCGACCGGATCGAGGACCGGCGGTACGGGACCGGGCGGCCACCCTTACCGACTATCGAGGTCGTCGAGACGCTGCGCTTCTTCGTCCGCGAGGGCGTGCAGTGGCGGGAGCTGCGGGCTGCGGCCGGGCGCGCGTGCGGCTCCACCCTGCGCCGCCGCCTGGACGGCTGGAGCGCTACGGCCTTGCTGCACCAGGTCCATGTCGCCCTGATCCGGATGGTGCGCTCGGGGCCTGAGGCCGCCTCTTGGGACGTCGTGGTCGACAGTTGTTCGGTCCGCGCCAAACGTGGCGGCGAGCTGACCGGGCCTAATCCCACCGACCGCGGCAAGGCCGGGACCAAGTACCATATCGTGGCCTCGACCGACGGCCTCCCGCTGGCCGCCGTCCCCTCGGCCGCCAACGTCCACGACACGCGGCTCTTCCCGCACTTGCTGCGCTTGGCCCTGGCCGTTTGTGCTGCGATCGGCAGGCTCTACGCCGATGCGGCCTACGCCAGCGCGGACAACCGCAGACTCTGCCGGCAGGACGGCATCCAGCCCTTCATCCGCGAGGTGGGCGAGCCGCACGGCTCGGGCCTCGGCGCGGTCCGCTGCGTGGTCGAGCACGACTGCGCATGGTTGCTGGCCAACAAGCGGCTGGACCGCCGGCAGGACAGGCTGGGCCGCATCATCCTGGCCCTCCTGACCGCGGCCTGCATCTTCATCATCGCCAACCGCCTTAGTGGTTCATCCGGCAAGTCAGGCAGCTTTTGGGACGAGGGCGATGCCAGGTTGGCGGCGTGCCTTGTGGCGACGCCGGCGACCCCAGACGAAGGGGTGCCGGTGGGCGTTCCAGTAGGTTGTCGCGCGCGCCACGGCCTGAACGATCTCCTCCCAGGTCTCGAAGCGCCGGCCCTTCAGGGCCAGCGAGCGCAACACCTTCCACCACGGCTCGATCAGGTTGAGATAGGCGGCGTACTTAGGCTGGAAGACCATCTCCCAGCGCGGGTGCGCCAGCATGAACAGCAGCACGTCTGTGGCCCGGTGCGCGCTCAGGTTGTCGAGGATGGCGTAGACCCGCTCGCTCTCGGCCGGCAGCCAAAGCTCGACCTCCTCCAGGAAGGCCACCCAACAGGCGGTGCTGCGGCTGAGGTAAGGTCGGGTAAAAGCCTCGCCGGTGGCGGGGCGGAACGCACCGAAGATGTAGCCCTTGCCGCGCCGGCCATAATCAATCTCCTGCTTGGCTCGTCCGGCGGTCAGCCCGCTGGTCTCCACCAGGGTTTGGCCGGGGAAGGTCTTGGCGCTCTCCGGCCCCATCTCATCCAGGCAGACGACTACGCTGCCTGGAGGCGGGGCAGTGTAGAGGCTCTCGATCCGCCCCTTTTTTCCGCGAACGCAGGATCGACCCGCTCCCCGAACGACGTCTCGTGCCGCCGCCAGCGCAAGCCTTCCTTGAGCAGGATCTCGTCGATCCGGCTGCGCTTGATCGCGATCCCTTTGTGCTCGCTCAGGTAGGCCGCCAGCCGGTCCAGCGTCCATGACCCGAACGGCAGGTCCAAGCGCTTGGGATCGGTCAGCGCGGTGGCGATCACCGTCGCCACCTGCTCGGGCGTATAGGTCGGCGGACGACCGGCGCGGGGCTGGTCCTCCAGCCCGGCCAAGCCTTGAGCGTTGAAGCGCTTGACCCAGTCGCGCACCGTGTAGGCGGTCAGGCGCAGCGCCGCCGCGATCGCCGGCGCCATCTGATCCTGGCTCGCCTGCCAGACGATGCGCGCCCGCTCGACCTGCCGCGCCGGGGCAGTGCGCGAATGGGCCAGCTTCTCAACCGCCGTCCGCTCCGCCTCGCTCAGCGCGCGCAGTCGTAGCCGTCGCATCAGGGCTCCTCCAGCTTGGGACAGCTCTGAAATGGAGCAACTTGCCGGATGAACCACTTAGCGCGTTCTGAAAACCACGCCTTAGCCACCATGCCGGACAAGCCGGCCCGGCAAGCTCGGTTGTAGTACCAGATCTCGGGCTTCATCCAGCCGTCGCCGCACGGCACGGCGCAAGGCGGCGGGCTCGACCGGCTTCTCGATCAGGGCGTCGCGGTCGACGTCGGCCAGCTCGGAGGCGGCGACGCCCAGGGTGTCGCCGGTGAAGAACAGCATGCGCCGCGCCAGGTCCGGGTGGCGAGACGCCAGCTCGCGGTGGAGCTCCCGCCCGTCGCCTTCCGGCATGCGGAGGTCGCTGATGACGAGATCGAAGGCCCGGTCCTCCAGGAGGCGCAGCGCCTCGCGGCCGCCGGACGCCAGCTCGACGACGTGACCGTCGCGGCCGAGGACCTCCTCCACGGCCGCCAGGACCTCGGGCTCGTCATCGACGACGAGAATCCGCGCCGGCGGGGGACCGGCGTCGGCAGCGGGCGCCGGAGCCGCCGGGGTCGCCCCCTCGGGCGCTGCCGGCAGGCGGACGGTGAAGAGGGCACCGCCGCCTGGGCGCAGGCCGGCCTCGATCGTCCCGTCATAGGCGGTAACGATGCCGTGACAGACGGAGAGGCCCAGCCCGGTGCCCGAGCCCACCGGCTTGGTGGTGAAGAACGGCTCGAAGATCCGTGCGCGAAGGGCCGCGGGCACGCCGGGGCCGGTATCGGCGACGTCGACCCGGACAAGGCCGGCCTCTCTTGTGGCCGTGACCATAATCCGCCGCGGCGGCGGCGCCTCGCGCAGCGCCTGCTGGGCGTTGACGAGCAGGTTGAGAAACACCTGGTGGAGCTGGTCCTCGTCGGCCGACACGGCCGGCAGGTCCGGTGCCATGTCACGTGTCACCTCGACCCCGTCCGCCCTCAGTCCGTAGCTCAGCATGTCCAGCCCGGCCTCGATCACCGCCTCGAGCTGGACCGGGCGGCGCTCCCGGGGCTTCTGCCGGGCCATGGCGAGAAAGGTCTTGACGATCTTGGCGCAGCGCTCGGCCGCGGTGCGCAGCCGGGCGACCGAGACGGCGAGCGCAGGCTCCCGGACGTCCTCTTCCAGCATGACCGCGCGGGCGATGATCACGGCCAAGGGGTTGTTGAGCTCGTGGGCGACGCCGGCCAGCAGCGAGCCCAGGGCGGAGAGTTTCTCCTGCTGGTGCAGCGCCTCGCGCTGGCGCGCGATCTCCTCCTCGGCCCGGCGCCGCTCGGTCGTGTCGCGGCCGACGGACTGGTAGCCCGTCAGCCGGCCGTCGGCGTCGAACAGCGCCCGGTTGAGCCACTCGTACCAGCGCACCTCGCCGTCCGGGAGGACCTTCTCGTTCTCGCCGCGCACGATCGGGTTCTCGGGCGTAAGCGCTTCCAACTCCGCGCGCAGCAGCGGGCGGATGTGCTCCGGGATGCTGGCGTCCTCCAACATGTGCTGGCCCAGGAGTTCCTCCGGCCGCTTGCCGAAGATGCGTGCGTGGGCGGCGTTCGAGAAGGTGAGCCGGAGGTCGGGGCTGTGACGGCAGATCAGCTCGGTCTGGTCCTCGACAACGGCCCTGAAGCGCTGCTCGCTGGCCTCGAGCAGAGCCTGAGCCCGCTTCTGGGCCGTGATGTCGACGTCGAAGCCGCCGACATGGGTGATGATGCCCGCAGCGTCCTTGACGGGGAAGCGGATCACCATGCTCCACTCATAAGCGTCGAGCCCGGGCAGGTGCTCCTCGTGCCGGGTCGGCCGGCCGGTCTCGACTACCTGACCGTCGTAGGCCCGGATCATCGCCACTTCCTCAGGCCCGAAGGCTGCCGCCGGCTCCTTGCCCAGCATCTCGCCGGCCGGCCGGCCCAGGACCTTCTCCATCTCCGGGTTGAGCATGACGTAGCGGCCACCGAGATCCTTGAGGTACATGCCGAGTGGGGCGTGCTGCGTGAACGCGGCCAGCCGCGCCTCGCTGGCCTGCAGCGCCTCGGCAGCCCGGACGCGCTCGGTCAGGTCCCGCAGGTAGGCGACGAACAGCCGCTCGCCGCCGGCCGATGCTGCCACGATCGCCAGCTCGACGGGGAAGGTCGAGCCGTCGGAGCGCAGCCCGACCGTCTCGATGCGCCGGCCGACCATGCGGCTTTCCCCTGTGGCGAGGAGGCGGGCGAGCCCCGCCGCGTGCGCCGCCCGCAGGTGTGGCGGCACGATGACCTCGCCGAGCTGGCGGCCGATCACCGCCTCGCGCCGGTGGCCGAAGACGCGCTCGGCCGCTGGGTTGAACTCGCGGCAGGCGCCGTGCTCGTCCATCACGATCACGCAGTCGAGTGCCACCTCGACGATGGCCCGAGTGAGGGCGTCGCCGCCGTCCGCCTCGGGATCGGACCCGACGGTCACCCCGGGATCCCGGCGGCACGGGTCGGCACGAACATGTAGCCGCCGCCGCGCACGGTCTTGATGACCGCGGGCTTGGAGGGGTCCAGCTCGACCTTGCGGCGCAGGCGCGAGACCCGGACGTCGATGCTGCGCTCGAACGGCTCCTCGTCCCGATGATGGGCGAGGTCGAGCAGCCGGTCGCGGGTGAGCACCCGGTCCGGGTTCGCCGCGAAGACCTCGAGCAGGTCGAACTCCATGGCGGTGATCGGCACGTCCTCACCGTCCTCGCAGGTCCGCAGCCGCCGGGCGTCGAGGTCGAGAATGCAGCGCCCGAACCGGACCTCACGGCGGGGCAGGGCGGGTGGCTGGGCGTCGGGGGCATGGCCGTCCGGGGCCGGGCCTGCGGACGGCGGTGGGACGGGCCGGACGCGGCGCAGGACGCTGCGCACGCGGGCCAGGAGCTCGCGCGGGTCGAAGGGCTTGGCCAGATAGTCGTCGGCTCCGACCTCGAGGCCGACCACCCGGTCGACGACCTCGCCCTCGGCCGTGAGCATGAGGATGCCGACCCCGCCCTTGGCCCTGAGCTCCCGGGCAAGGCTCAGCCCGTCCTCACCGGGCATCCGGATGTCGAGGATCACGAGATCGACAGGTCGCGGCGTGGCCGCGGCCGCTTCCAGGATGGCGCGCATCGCCGGGCCGCCGTCGGCCGTGCTGACGTCCAGCCGGTGGCGCAGGAGATACTCGCGCAACGCGTCGCGGACCTCGACCTCGTCGTCGACGACCAGAACATGCGCCCCGGCTTCCACGACGCGGCGACCCTCCCAGGCCGGCATGGCCGGCTTCGTCCGCCGGCAGTCAGCGCCGGACCGAGGTTAAGCCAGGACCGAAGCGGCCGCACGCAGAAATCAGCACGGCAGCGCCGGAAACAACTGACACACTTTTCCACGCAACCAGAAAAAGACGGGAAACAGGACGATGCGAGAAGGGCTCGTCGCGAACGCGGGGAGGAAATGTGAACCGTCCCCCGCCGCGGCAAGGATTTTGACCAAACCTAAAGGACTACGATCATGCCTGCGACCAACGGTAACGACCTCCTGATCGGGAACGCCAACCCGAACAACATCGAAGGCCTCGGCGGGGACGACGAGATCTATGGCCGAGGCGGGAACGACTTCCTGGACGGCGATTCGGTTGGCGGCGCGACCGGCGACGACGAGATCTACGGCGAGGGTGGTGACGACGACTTGTTCGGACGGGATGGCAACGACGAGCTCCGTGGCGGCCAGGGCGAGGACTATCTGGACGGCTGGGGCGGCAACGACGAGCTCTACGGCGGCAAGCACGACGATCACCTGACCGGCCTCAGTGGCAACGACTGGCTGGTCGGCGGCGAAGGCGACGACTTCATGTTCGGCGGCACTGGGGCCGACACCTTCGTCTTCGAGAAAATCAGCGACTGCATCCCCTTCGGCGACGTGATCGGGGACTTTTTCGACGATGTTGACAAGATCGACGTCAGCGGGATCGACGCGAAGCCCGGCGTCGGCGGCAATCAGGCGTTCGTTCTCGTGGGTGGGTCGTTCACTCAGCCTGGACAGCTCATGGTGGCCCAGGCTGCAAGCAGCACCTACGTCTATCTGAACACCGATGCCGACGTCGCGGCCGAGGGGGCCTTCGAGATCGAGGGACTGCCCCTTCTCAACAACTCGGACTTCGTCCTCTGAGCGGTGCGCGGACCCGGCCCCGGGGCCGAGTCCGCCCCTGCCTTGACGCACCGGGCCGGCCGGGAGCGCGGGTAACCGCCACTCCCGGTCGATTCGGCGCGGCGCCGCGCGGTACGGACTGCTGCACCGGGTTCCCGATCAGGGCGTCGCATCTTCGCTGCAGCAGTGCCGCAGGTCAGTCCGCGTACACGCCCGCCGCCTGGATGATCGGCTTCCACTTTCCGATCTCGGCCGCGAGGTGCTGGTCAAGCGCGGCGGGAGAGGCCTGCTCGGGGGCGACGGGTGCCGTGCCGAGCTGGGCGAAGCGGTCCACCACCTTCGGGTCCTTCAGCGCCACCTGGAGCGCCCCGGCCAGCTTCTCGATGATCTCCTTGGGCGTTCCGGCCGGTGCAAAGAGCCCGTGCCAGACGGTCATCTCGAAGCCCTGCAAGGCCGGCTTCGTCCAGGGTCGGCAGGTTGGGCAGCACCGGCAGCCGCTCCTTCGTCGTCACCGCGTAGCCCTTGATCTTGCCGGCGTTGATCTGGTTGACCGTGTTGGTGGTCTGATCGCACATCATGTCGACCTGGCCGCCCAGAAGGTCGGTCATCGCCGGCCCGGTGCCCTTGTAGGACACGGTCGTCATCGACGCGTCGAGCGCGTCCATCAGCAGCATGCCGCAGAGATGCGAGGCGGATCCGACGCCGGCGTGGGCGTAGGTGACGTTGTCCTTCTCGCGGCGGATATAGTCGAGCAGCTCGCCGACCGTGTTCGGCGCGAAGTCCGCCTTGGCAACGAGGGTCATCGGCACGTCGGTGATCAGGCCGATGCCGTCGAAGGCACCGTCCGGGTCGTAGGCGAGCTTGCGGTAGAGCGTGGAGCTCGTGGCTTGGGCGACGTGGTTGATGAGCAGCGTGTAGCCGTCCGGCTCGGCCCTGGCGGCGCGGGCCGTGCCCACCGTGCTGCCGGCACCGCCGGCATTCTCGACGATCACCGGTTGGCCGAGGCTCTGCGTCATCGATTCGGCGACCAGCCGCGAGACCGTGTCGGTGGGCCCGCCGGCGGCGTGCGGGACGATCACCGTGACGGCGCGCGCCGGATAATCGGTGGCGGCGTTCGCAGCCCCACCGGCCACGAGCAGCGAGATGAGAAAGGGCGTGTAGCGATGCATGGACCTGGGCTCCCTGGTCTTGCTGATGGAGGCACGAGCCGGTCGGACCGGCTCGCCTGAGTTCTGGGCGAAGGAAGGGCGGCCTGGGCGGCCGCTCCCGGGCTAGAGATTGTCGGCGCGGATGGCCTCGAGGACGGCGTCGGTGACCTTCCTGGTGTTGGCAGGCCCACCCAGATCGGGCGTGTGCAGGGCCGGATCGGCCGTGACCCGCTCGACCGCCCGCATCAGCCGTGCGGCGGCCTTCGTCTCGCCCAGATGCTCCAGCATCATCGCACCCGTCCAGAAGGTCGCCACCGGGTTGGCGACACCCTTGCCGGTGATGTCGAAGGCCGAGCCGTGGATCGGCTCGAACATCGAGGGCGTGGTGCGCTCGGGGTTGATGTTGGCCGTAGGGGCGATGCCCAGCGAGCCTGCCAGTGCTGCCGCGAGGTCGGAGAGGATGTCGGCGTGCAGGTTGGTGGCGACGATCGTGTCCAGCGTCTCGGGCTTGAGCGTCATCCGCATGGTCATGGCGTCGACCAGCATCTTGTCCCAGGTGACGTCCGGAAACTCCTTCGCCACCTCGGCCGCGATCTCGTCCCACATCACCATGCCGTAGCGCTGGGCGTTGGACTTGGTCACCACCGTCAGGAGCTTGCGCGGCCGGGAGCGGGCAAGCTCGAAAGCGTAGCGCATGATCCGGGTGACACCGGCGCGGGTGAAGATCGTGACCTCGGTCGCGACCTCGTGCGGCAGCCCGCGATGCGAGCGGCCACCCTGGCCCGCATACTCGCCTTCCGAGTTCTCGCGCACGATCACCCAGTCCAGCTCCGGGCCCTTGACCTTGCGCAAGGGGCTGGTGATCCCGGGCAGGATGCGGGTCGGGCGGACATTGGCATACTGGTCGAGCGGCTGGCAGATCGCGAGCCGCAGGCCCCACAGCGTGATGTGGTCCGGCACGTCCGGCGCACCCACGGCACCGAAGTAGAGCGCATCGAACCGGCGCAGCTGCTCGTGCCCGCCGGGCGGCATCATCACCCCGTGCCGCTTGTAGTAGTCCGAGCCCCAGTCGAAATGCTCGACCTCGAGCTCGAACCCGCCGTCACGTGCGGCACAGGCCTCAAGCACCTCAAGCCCGGCCGCGATCACCTCGGGCCCGATCCCGTCGCCCGGGATGGCTGCGATCTTATGGGTACGCAAAGTGTGGCTCCTCCTCTCATCGGGGCTGCCGTCCGCGGCAGCCATCTGTCGCCTGCATCTTCCACATCATCTGGTATGCAAGCTTGAACGGCTGTTTACCGGCGGCGAGGTTCGCTTGTCAAGCCTAAAAAGCACTCTTGCATGCAAGAGGCTATACCAGCATGTACGAGCCGAGCGACTGGTGCCTCTGGCGAGTGGTGAAAGCGATGAGCAAGGTCCTGGCCCTGCGGTCCCGGCCCGAGGCGGAGCAGGTCGAAGCGATCTCACTGGTCGACGAGGCCTATCAGGCGCTGAAGACGGCGATCCGCGAGAACGTGTTCCCGCCCGGCCATCAGGCAGCCGAGCCCGAGATTGCGCGCCAGCTCGGCATGAGCCGCACGCCCGTGCACGAGGCGATCATCCGGCTGCAGGAGGAGGGGTTGGTTCAGGTCCTGCCGCGCCGCGGCATCCTGATCTGCCCGATCTCGGCCGACGACATGCGCGAGATCTACGACGTGCTGATCGCCGTCGAGGGCATGGCGGCAGCACTTGTGGCGGGCCTGCCGGGCGAGGCTGCAGGCTCGGCCGCGGCCGCGCTCGAGCAGGAGACGGCGCGGATGGAGCAGGCTCTCGAGCGCGGCAATCTGCGGGAATGGGCCGCTGCTGACGAGCGCTTCCACGAGCTCCTGACCGACCGCTGCGGCAACCGGCGGCTGGCCCGCATCGCCGCCACGGTGCGCGACCAGTCCCATCGCGCGCGCCTCTTCACGCTGCATCTGAGACCGCTGCCAACGGCCTCGGCTGCCGAGCACCGCCGGATCACGGCCGCCATCCGAGCTGGCGACGCGGTAGAAGCGGAGGCTGCGGCCAGGGCACACCGTGTCCGCGCCCGCGATGCTCTCCTGCCTCTCCTGGCGCAGTACGGCATGCGCAATCTCTAAATCGACAGCCACGGCTGCTCGGCGGCCCGTCTGTGCCGGCGCCCTTCTTGACAGCCCGATGACGGCGGCTATGAGGGCGCCTCAAATCTCGGGCAGGGCACAGTTCCGGCATGGCGAGGGTGGCAGTGTTTCCGGGCCAGGGGGCCCAGCAGCCCGGCATGGGCAAGGCGCTGCACGACGCCTTCCCCGAGGCGCGTGCCGTGTTCGAGGAGGTCGACGCCGCCCTCGGCGAGCGGCTGTCCGCCCTGGTCTTCGAAGGCCCGGCCGAGCGCCTGACCCTCACCGCCAACGCCCAGCCGGCCCTGATGGCGACCTCGCTCGCGGCCCTGCGCGCGGTCGAGGCCGTGAGCGGGCGCCGGCTGCCGCAGATCGCGAGCTTCGTCGCCGGCCATTCCCTGGGCGAGTACTCGGCGCTGGCTGCGGCAGGTGCGATCGGCATCGCCGATGCGGCCCGCCTCCTGCGGCTGCGCGGCGAGGCGATGCAGGCGGCGGTGCCGGCGGGCGAGGGTGCGATGGCGGCCCTGCTGGGCGTCGAGGCGGCGACCGCCGAGGCGGTGGCGGCTGAGGCCGGCCAGGGCCTGGTGTGCGAGCTCGCCAACGACAATGGCGATGGCCAGGCGGTGCTCTCGGGCCACAAGGCAGCCGTGGAGCGCGCGCTCGAGATCGCCAAGGCCAAAGGCGCACGCCGCGCCGTGCTGCTCCAGGTGAGCGCCCCCTTCCACTGCGCGCTGATGGCCCCCGCAGCCGAGCGGCTGACGCAGGCGCTGGCAGAGGTCCGGATCGAGCGTCCGGCCGTGCCGGTGATCGCCAACGTCACGGCCGAGGCGACCCAGGACCCGGCCGCGATCCGCGAGCTCCTGGCCCGGCAGGTGACCGCCCGCGTCCGTTGGCGCGAGAGCATGGCCTCGATGCGGGACTTGGGGGTGGACGCGGTGGTGGAGTTCGGCGCCGGCAAGGTCCTGACCGGCCTGGCCCGCCGCTCGCTGCCGGGCGCGACCCTGCACAACATCCAGGACCCGGCGGACGTGGCGGCCTTCGTCCAGGCGCTGGGCCCCCTCGGAGCTGCCGCGTGAGCGCGATGTTCACGCTCGCCGGCCGCCGTGCCCTGGTCACCGGCGCCTCGGGCGGGATCGGCAGCGCCATCGCGCGGGCCCTGCACGCCCAGGGTGCCGAGGTCGTCCTTACCGGACGCCGGCGCGAGGCGCTGGAAGCGCTGGCGGCGGAGCTGGGCGAAGGCACCCGCGTCGAGGTCGCCGAGCTCACCGACGCGGCCTCCGCCGAGCGGCTGATCGAAGCCGCCGACCCGGTCGACATCCTGGTCAACAACGCAGGCATCACCCGCGACATGCTGGCCCTGCGGCTGAAGGACGCCGACTGGGACGCCGTGCTCGAGACGAACCTCACCGGCGCTTTCCGGCTAAGCCGCGCCGCCCTCAAAGGCATGCTGAAGCGGCGCCGCGGGCGCATCGTGAACATCACCTCGATCGTCGGCGTGACCGGCAATGCGGGGCAGGCGAACTACGCGGCGGCCAAGGCGGGCCTGATCGGGATGAGCAAGGCCCTGGCCCAGGAGGTGGCGGCGCGCGGGATCACCGTGAACTGCGTGGCCCCGGGCTTCATCGACACCGCCATGACCCAGGCGCTGGACGAGAAGCAGCGCACGGCCCTGCTTGGGTCGCATCCCGGCCGGCCGGCTGGGTGCCGGGGCCGACGTTGCCGCCGCCGTGGTCTTCCTCGCCAGCGAGGAGGCCGGGTGGATGACGGGCCAGACCCTGCACGTCAATGGCGGGATGGCGATGATCTGAGGCCTGTGGCCGCGTTGCCAGCCCTGGCGGGCGGCCTTTGCCTAGCCAATATGAGACCCATCGTGTAAAAGCCGCCGCGGCCGCGAAGCCCCGGCATCGTCGAGCGTCCTGCGCCGGATCATCCCGGCGCGCCCCCTGGAGTGGCGGAGACCACATAGCAATGAGCGACATCTCCGAGCGGGTGAAGAAGATCGTCATCGAGCACCTCGGCGTCGACGAGTCGAAGGTGACCGAGACGGCGAGCTTCGTCGACGACCTCGGTGCCGACAGTCTCGACACGGTCGAGCTGGTGATGGCCTTCGAGGAGGAGTTCGGGGTCGAGATCCCCGACGATGCGGCCGAGAAGATCGTGACCGTCAAGGACGCGATCACCTACATCAAGGAGCATGCGAGCTGAGGCTCTCTCTCGCACGCAGCGGGGCGGGCACGCCATGAGGCGCGTGGTCGTCACCGGATTGGGCCTCGTCACCCCGCTGGGGTGCGGCGTCGAGACGGTATGGTCCCGGCTCCTCGCCGGGCGTTCCGGGCTGCGCAGGATCGAGCATTTCGAGGTCGGTGACCTGCCGTCCAAGGTGGCGGGTCTCGTTCCCAAGGGCGATGGCGAGGGCCTGTTCCGCGCCACCGACTTCATGGAAGCGAAGGAGCTCCGCCGCAACGACGAGTTCATCGTCTACGGCATGGGAGCCGCCGCCGAGGCGATCGCGGACTCGGGCATCAGCCTTGAGACCGAGGAGGAGCGCGAGCGGGCCGGGGTGATGATCGGCTCCGGCATCGGCGGCCTCAACGCCATCGCCGAGACCACGCTGATCCTGGAGAAGGGCGGCCCCCGCCGGGTCAGCCCCTTCTTCATCCCCTCGGCCCTCATCAACCTCGCCAGCGGCCAGGTCTCGATCCGCTACGGCCTCAAGGGCCCGAACCATGCCGTGGTCACCGCCTGCTCGACCGGGGCGCACGCGATCGGTGACGCCTCCCGGCTGATCCAGCTGGGCGATGCCGACGTGATGGTGGCCGGCGGCTGCGAGGCCGCCATCGGCCGGCTCGGCATGGCCGGCTTCGCCGCCGCGCGAGCACTCTCCACGAACTTCAACGACACGCCCGAGAAGGCGTCCCGCCCCTGGGACCGGGACCGGGACGGCTTCGTCATGGCCGAGGGTGCCGGTGCCGTCGTGCTCGAGGAGTACGAGCACGCCAAGCGCCGCGGGGCCAAGATCTACGCCGAGGTCAAGGGTTACGGCCTCTCCGGCGACGCGCATCACGTCACCGCCCCCGCACCCGAAGGCGAGGGCGGCTACCGCTCGATGAAGGCAGCACTGGCCCGGGCCGGCATGACCCCGGACGACATCGACTACGTCAACGCGCACGGCACCAGCACGCCACTCGGCGACGAGCTCGAGCTGGGTGCGGTCAAGCGCCTCTTCGGCAACTCGATCGCCAAGCTCTCCATGTCCTCGACCAAGTCCGCGATCGGCCATCTCCTGGGAGCCGCCGGTGCCGTCGAGGCGATCTTCTCCATCCTCGCCATCCGCGACCAGATCGTCCCGCCCACCCTCAACCTCGACAACCCGTCGGACGGCTGCGGCGACGTCGACCTCGTGCCGCACAAGGCAAAGGAGCGGCCGGTGCGCGCCGCCCTCTCCAACTCCTTCGGCTTCGGCGGCACCAACGCGTCCCTGATCCTGGTCCAGCCCGACGCCTTCTGAGCCGGAACGGGCCTGGCCTTGCTGCGCGGGCTCGTCCGCTCCCTCCTCTTCCTGCTGCTGCTGGTGGCCGCCGCCGCGGCCGGGGGGTGGTTTTACCTCGATTACTGGCTGAAGCAGCCAGGCCCGCTCGCGACAGCGGCGACGGTTGAATTCCCGACCGGCACTGGCGTGTCCGGAATTGCAAAGCGCCTCGCCGAGACAGGTGCGGTCGACAGTCCGCTCCTCTTCCAGCTCGCCGTGCGCCGCCTGGGCCAGGAGCGCCGGCTCCGGGCCGGCGAGTACGCGCTCGACCCGCAGATGAGCCCCGCCGCCATCATCGACCGCCTCGTCCGCGGCGACATCCTCCTGCACCGGATCGCCGTCCCCGAGGGCCGCACGGTGCGCGAGGTCTACGCCATCCTCGAGGCCGCCGACATGCTCACCGGCGACCTCCCGGCACCCCCGCCCGAAGGCTCGCTCCTGCCCGAGACCTACCTCGTCCCCCGCGGCGAGCCCCGCGGCCAAGGTGGTCGAGCGGATGCAGGCCGGCATGCGCAAGGCCCTGGACGAGCTCTGGCCCGCCCGCGCCCCCGACCTGCCGCTCACCGGCCCCGAGGAAGGCCTCACCCTGGCCTCCATCGTCGAGAAGGAAACCGCCCTCCCGGCCGAATACCCCCTGGTCGCCAGCGTCATGGTCAACCGCCTGCGCCGCGGCATGAAGCTCCAGACCGACCCCACCGTCATCTACGGCCTCACCCAGGGTGCCGGCGCCCTCGGCCGCGACCTCACCACCGCCGACCTCGACGCCGACCACGCCTGGAACACCTACCGCGTCACCGGCCTCCCACCCTCACCGATCGCCAACCCCGGCCGCGCCGCGCTGGCCGCCGCCCTCAAGCCCGCCACCACCGACTATCCTCTACTTCGTCGCCGACGGCACGGGCGGCCACGCCTTCGCCACCACCCTCGATGAGCACAACCGCAACGTCGCCAAGTGGCGCAAGCTGCAGAGGGACGCGGCACCAAAGCCGGCAGGCCAGCCCTGATCTTCAGACACGTCGCCGAACAGGAGGCGGATGTAGCAAGCAGCGGCGTGCTGCTTCAAGAGCCGGAGCCGCAAGCCGGCACGGTCGACCGCGCTGGCGTCATGTAGGCCTATGAGGCTATGGCGCGGCCGGCGCCAGCGATGGCCCGCTTTCGCAGCACCACGCTCAGGTGGCATGGCGAGATCGTCTCGCCGCTGCGCACCTGGATCTGGCGGGCCAGTCGAGTTAGCGTGTAGAGCGGCCCTTCCGCAGCGGGGCAGCTCAGCACCTCCAGTGCCACGGCGAGTGCCGCCTCACGCTTGAGCGGTGTCCGCTGCGGCCGGGGCCGGGAGCGCAGCGCTGCCACCTCGCCCCGTGCCACCGCCCCTCGCGAGCGCCGCACCTGCTCCGCTCGTACGCCCAGGCGCTGGCCACTCACAGCGTTGCTCTCGCCAGCAAGCGACCACAGCACCGCCCGTGCCCGGTCCGACTCGGCTCGCAAGCCCGAGCGGCTCATAGCTATGAGCCTGCTCTCCGCTCAGGCTGGCCAAGAGCGAGCAAACCGCCCACGTCGCGCCTTCATCGCTGACACCACAGCCCTGATCCTGTTCTTTACGACGACCGGGATCATCAACGAGCGTTTCATCGCGGGCATGACCTGGGAGCAGGTATTCCACGCTCGGTTGCTGGGCGCGGTCCTTATGGTTCCCGTCGGGCGTCCGTATGGCATTTGGCATGACTGGCTCATGCAGCGCGCTCGACCGGACGGCCTGTCGCAACTGCTTTGGGACAGCCTTGCTCTAGTAAGCTTTCAGGTTCCGATCTACGCGGCGATCATCGCCATAAGTGGTGCGTCTGGGCGAGGGCTGTTGCTGGGAATCCTTGGCGCCACGATGATGATGCTGGCACTGGGCCGCCCTTATGGCGCCTTTCTGAATTGGGTCAGAGCACGTTTCGGACTTCCCCCTGGCGGCATGCGACCGATGAGCCTCAACAATGGATCCTGAGTTTCAGCAGAGCCTTTCTTCCAAGTAGAGGGTTTTCAGTTACTCAAATTCTCGGTGGCTTGTAAGATCGAAGGCGGGCGTAGCAGGAGAGGCAGGAGATAGGACAGAAAACCTTGACATAGCCTCTCTTCTCCGCTATCCGTCGGCCCATGCTCGCCTCCGCCCACTACGCCCACCGCCGTGGCCTCACGCGCCCCTTCGCCCGGGTCACGGCCCGCGACCGCCGCATGGGCCACAAGCTCTCCATCGGCCTCACGCCCATGCAGGTCGCCCGCCTCGAGGGCCTGCCCGCGGCGGACGTCGAGAGCCTCCTCGCCGATTCCGACTTCGCTGCCCTCGCCGAAGGCTACCGGGCGCTCCACGCCATGCCGCAGGAGGAGCAGCGCCGCATCCTGACCCAGCTCGCCCGCCACCTCCTCATGGAGGCGACGGCGCTGGGTGACGTGCGCGTGGCCACCTACATCCTGCTCCAGGAGCGCATGGGCAAGGACCCGGCCCGGACCCTGGCCGACGGTGTCATCGCCGCCGCCGGGCGCGAGCCCCGGCCTGCCCCACCGCCCGCGCTACGCAGCCCCAGCACCTCGCCGCGTCCGGCCTACCCGTCGGACGATCCCGACCTTCGCGCCATGCAGCGTGTGGAGGACCGGCTCTGTGGCGAGCTGGCGCATGAGCATGCGGTGGTGCACGCGGCCGTGGCCGCGGACGAGACGGCCGCCGACGACCTCAGTGACCAGGAGGCCTGCCAGGAGAGGCGCGGACGCGGAGCCCGACCGGGCAGTTGCCGAGGGAGTGGGGCGTCACCGGAGCCGCCGCTCGCCGCGGCCACATTCCAGCACCTTGCCGAGCTACGAGCAGGCCCGCGCCATCGAGGCCATGCGCCTCCTGAGGTCCGCACCTCCCGATGAGCCGCCGACCCCGAGGGCCGGAGCCCCGTAGGTCGGGCACTCGGCCATTCCCCTCAGCCCGTCCGGGTCGCCAGGATCACCAGCAAGATGGGCCGCCGGCTCTCGTCCGGTGGTACTTGCGGCATCGTCGGCCAGCCATAGCGCTCGGCGCAGGCCCTCGTCCTATGCCTCCAGAGCCCTCCGAAGCTCCTCCTTGCTCATCTTCGACCTTCCCGGCACGTGCTTCTGCTTCGCTCGCTCGTAAAGCTCCGCCCGCGTCGGCTCGCCGCTCGCGCGCTTGCCGGTCTTCCGGTCCTCGGCAGTCTTCCGGGCTATGTCCGCCGGCTGCCCCGAGAATTGCTTTCCCTTGCGGCTGTCGGCCCGCTTCTTGGCGGTCGTCCGCCGATATTCCTCGTCCGAGAGGTGCTCCCGTGCTTTCGCCGGCAGGTAGCGCTCGCCCGTCTCGGTGCTCTTCCTGCCGGACTTGGTGCCCCAGTCCTCCTCGGTCCACTGCTCGAGACTGTTGTCGCTGCGCTTCGGCCCCGCGTACTCACCGCCCTGCTTCTTGTAGTCCTGGGTGGCGAGCTGGGCCTTGCGGGCGGACCACTGGCCGGGGTTGCCGCCCTTGTCGCTCTTCGTGACCTCGGCCTTCACCTTCTCCCAGAGCTTCGGGTCCTTCTTCTTCGCCGTTGTGCCCATGCTCGCCTCCGGCCCGTATGTAGCCCCGTGTAAAACCGGTTCTGGCGTCGGAAGTTCATGGGCCGGGGCGGGCGCTCTCCTCCGACCAGCCGCCGCCCAGCGCGCGGTAGAGGTCGGCCAGGCCGGAGAGGCGGTCGAAGCGGGCGGAGGCCAGGGAGTCCTCGGTCGAGAACAGGGTGCGCTGGGCGTCCAGGAGCTCGAGCAGGCCGATCGCACCGGCGCGGTACTGGGCTTCGGCCAGGGCGAAGGCGCGGCGGGCCTCGGTGGCGGCGGTGGCGAGGGCCGCCTCGCGCTCGCGGGTGCGGCGCACGGCGTTGAGGGCGTCCTCGACGTCGGCCAGGGCTTCGAGGACAGCCCCCCGGTAGGCCTCGATCAGCTCCAGGCGCTGGGCTTCGGAGAGCTCGACCTGGGCGCGCAGGCGGCCGCCCTCGAAGATCGGGGCCAGGGCGGAGAGGCCGATCGAGATCACGTTGCCGCGGCTCAGGATGGCAAGGAGCGCGTCGCTCTCCACGCCGGCATTGGCGGTCAGGTTGAGCGAGGGGTAGAGGGCGGCCCGGGCGGCGGTCACGTCGGCCGCGGCGGCATCGAGGCGGGCCTCGGCGGCGGCGATGTCGGGGCGGCGCTGGAGCAGCTCGCTCGGCAGCCCGGCCAGGACCGGCACCGGGCGCAGGTCGCGCAAGGACTGGGCCTCGACCTCGAAGCCCACGAGCGGACGGGCGAGCAGCAGGGCCAGCGCGTTGACCGCCTGGCGTTCCTGCTGCCGGAGGCTGGGGATGGTGGCGGACTGGGTCGCCACCTGGGTGCGCTGCTGGGCCAGCTCGAGCGGGGTGGCGGCACCGTTGGCGACGCGGACCTCGACCAGCTCGAGCACGCGGCGGGCATTGTCGAGATTGGCTTGTGCGATCCGCAGCCGGTCGCGGGCGGAGAGCACCTGGAAGTAGGTGTCGGCGACACTCGATGCGACGGTGAGCGCCACGCCGTCGCGGTCGAACAGGTCGGCCGCGGCCGAGGCACGCGCGGCGGCCAGGGCGGCGCGGTTGCGGCCCCAGAGGTCGAGCTCCCAGGCGGCCCGGAGCCCGGCATCGTAGCTGTTGCTGATGCTGGGCCCGCCGCCCTGGGCCCTTGCCTCGGAGCTGGTGCGGGTGGCCCCCGTACCGGCGTCGGCCTCGAGAGTGGGCAGGAGGCCGGCACCCGCAACTCGTACCTGCGCGTCCGCCTGACGGAGGCGGGCGGCCGCGGCGGCAAGATCGGTATTGGCGGCCAGGGCGCTCTTCACGAAGCGGTCGAGCTCGGCCGAGCCGAAGCCCTCCCACCAACCGGCATCGGGCCAGCCGGCTGCAGCCTCGCCGTTCTCGGCAAACCGGCCGGGCGTGGCCGGCCCCGGCCCGCGGTCGGGCGGCCGAAGGGCACAAGCGCCGAGCAGCAGCAGGACGAGCAGGAACCTCATTCCGAGGCGAGGGCGACGATCGGATCGAGCTGCGAGGCCTTGCGGGCAGGGGCGTAGCCGAAGACGAGGCCGGTAAGGAGCGCGCAGGCGAAGGCCAGGACCGCCGGGGTGGGGGCGAGCACGATCGGCGTGCCGAGCCAGGCCAGGAGCCAGGCCATCCCGATGCCGCCCAGCACGCCGATGGCACCGCCCAGCGAGGAGACCAGCGTGGCCTCGGAGAGGAACTGCCGCCTGATGTCGGCGGCCCGGGCGCCGATGGCGAGGCGGATGCCGATCTCGCGCGTGCGCTCGGTGACGCTCACCAGCATGATGTTCATGACCCCGATCCCGCCCACGAGCAGCGAGATCGCGGCCACCGAGCCCAGGAGGATGGTGAGCGTGTCCTGGGTCTGCATCTGGGTCTCGATGTAGGACGCCATGTTGCGGATCTGGAAATCCTCGGTTCCGTGCCGCTCGGCGAGCAGACGGGTGATGGCCGTCTGGGTGGCATCCACCGCGGCCACGTCACCCACGGCCACCGTGATCGAGCGCAGGTTGCGGTTGCCCAGGAGCCGCAGGCTGCCGGTCGAGAGCGGGACCATGACGATGTCGTCCTGGTCGCTGCCCCAGGTGCTGGCCCCCTTGGGCGCCATCACGCCCACGACCTGGAACGGCACGTTGTTGAGCAGAAGGTACTGGCCCACCGGGTCCGGCTGGTCGGGGAAGAGGAGGTCGGCCACGGTGCGGCCGAGCACCGCCACCGAGGCATAGCTGCGCTGGTCGGCCGGGGTGAGGAAGGTGCCGGCGGCGACGGGCCAGTTGCGCACGAGCGGCAGGTCCGGCGTGGTCGCCAGCACCTGGCTCTGGTAGCTGACGGGGCCGGCGCGAAGCGTGACCCCGCCCTGGTTCTCGGGCAGTGCTGCCAGCACGTTGGGCAGCTCGGCCATCGCTCGCGCATCGTCGGCCACCAGCGTGTTGACCCCGCGGGCACCACGCTGGCCCGGGGCGCCCGGGCGCACGACCAGGAGGTTGGTGCCGAGGCCGCTGATCTGGTCCATCACCGATTTGCGCGCACCGTCGCCGACGGCCAGCATGGTGACCACCGCACCGACACCGACCACGATGCCCAGGAGGGTGAGCAGCGTGCGCAGGAGATGCGCCCGCATCGAGCGCAGCGCCAGGAGGAGCGTCATCCCGAGGACGGGGAGCACCGCGCGCCTGCCTTCGTGGTGACTCCTGGCTGTCGCGGTCGCCTGACCGAGCCGGCCGTGCCGCGGCCCGGACTCGGCCACGACCCTGCCGTCGTGAAGCTCGATCACGCGCGGCGCGTTGGCGGCGATCTCGCGGTCGTGGGTGATGAGGATGACGGTATGCCCTTGCGCGTTCAGCTCCTTCAGCAGCGCCATCACCTCGGCACCGGTGCGGGAGTCGAGGGCACCGGTGGGCTCGTCGGCCAGGATCACCTGCCCGCCGTTCATCAGGGCGCGCGCCAGCGACACGCGCTGCTGCTGCCCGCCCGAGAGCTGGCTCGGGCGGTGGTCGGCGCGCTCGGCCGTGCCGAGCTGGCCCAGGAGCGCCAGTGCCCGCTCGCGGCGAAGGTCGGGGTCGAGCCCGAGATAGACCGCGGGCAGCTCGACATTCTCCAGAGCGGTGGCGCTGGGGATCAGGTTGTACTGCTGGAAGACGAAGCCGAAGGAGCGCCGGCGCAGGGCGGCCCGGTCCTCGGGCGTGAGCTGGGCGATGTCGCGGCCGGCGAAGCGGTAGGTGCCGCTGCTGGGCCGGTCGAGGCAGCCCAGGATGTTCATGAGCGTCGACTTGCCGGAGCCCGAGGCGCCGACGATGGCGACGAACTCGCCGGCCCGGATCCTGAGCGAGACCCCGGCCAGTGCCCGCACCCGGCTCGAGCCCTGGCTGAACATCTTGCCCACGCGGGTGAGCTCGATCAGCGGCTGGTCGCCCACGATGGCCTCAGGCAGCTCCTGGATGGCGCTCATCCGAGGCGGGCCCTGGGCACGGGCCGGGTCTCGGACGGGCGGCCGCCATTCCCGGAAGCTGGCAGGGGCCCGGTCACCACCACCTCGCCCTCAGCCAGGCCACTGCGGATCTCGACCGCGGTCCGGGTCGAGATGCCGGTCTCGACCGGGCGGCGCTCCAGCGTGCCATCCGCCTTCGGCACCAGCACGGCAGCGGCGTCGCGGGAGCTGCCGGGCTCGGGGCGAAGCGCGCTGGCCGGGACGGTGAGCACGTTCAGGGCCCTGGCGACGACGAAGAAGACCTGTGCCGTCATCTGCGTCATCAGCCGGCCTTCCTCGTTGGGCACGTCGAACAATGCCGGGTAGAGGACGACGTTGTTCACCACCTCGGGCGTAGGCATGATCTGCCGCAGCGCACCGACATAGCGCCGGTCGGGGTCGCCCAGGGTCGAGAAATAGGTCTCCTGCCCGACCCGCAGCCGGGAGACGTCGGCCTCGGAGACCTGGGTCTGCACGGTCATGACCGAGAGGTCGGCCAGGCGCAGGATGATGGGCGCGCTCTGGTTGGCGTTGAGGGTCTGGCCCTGGCGGGCGGTGATCGAGACCACGGTGCCGGTCATGGGCGCGTAGATGCGCGTGTAGCCGAGATTGGCCTCGTTCGCGCGCAGATCGCTCTCGGTCTGGCCGATCTGGGCCCGCAGCGCTGCGATCTGGGCCGTGGTCACCCTGAGCTCGGCCTGCGCCTGCTCCAGCAGCTCCTGGCTCGTGGCGTTGGCCCGGCGCAGGTTCTCCTGCCGACGGAGCGCCTGCTCGGCGAGCGTGAGGCGGGCCTGCCGCTCCTCGAGCTGGGCGCGGAGATTGTCGCGCTGCGCCCGGCCGGCATCGACGCGGGCCTGATAGACCGTGGGATCGAGCTCGGCCAGGAGGTCGCCCGAGGCGACGCGGTCGCCGACGGCGACGTGGATCCGGCGGAGCTGGCCCGAGACCTGGGTACCGACATCGACATAGTCGCGCGGCTGGATGTTGCCCAAGGCACTGACCACGTCCTCGACGGTGCCGCGGCGGACCACGGCGGTCGCGTAATCCGCCGGCGGCTCGGCCGCACCCCAGCGCTCCCAGCCAAGCCAGGCAGCGACCGCAAGCGCCAGGGCAATCAATGCTGCCAGGAGCCAGCGCCGGCCCCGGCCGACGGGCGAGGGGTGCCGGGGCGCGGGCTCGGCCCAGGGCTCGTCCTCAGGAACCGGCCGCACCGGCAAGAGCTGTTTCGACTGCCGCACCCTGCTCAGCACCGCCCGCTACCCGAGCGCCGGTGCTTCCGGCGCAGCCCATGCAGACGATAGCCTATATGGTGCGCCTTGGGAGAGGCTGCATGTTACGGTTTGGTGAGCTGGTCATGCTGTCCTAGCGTCCGGTGGGGCATCCCGGAGGACAGATCAGCGCCGGTGTGCCGCCTGTGACGGCCCGCGCTGGAGGAGGTGCTGGGAGACGATCCACCTTGGTGGCGAGCGCCTGAGCCGCGATGAGCTCCATGATCACCGAGCGCCAACGGTTCGGCCTTGACTCGGGGGTGCTGGTCCACGCCATGGATGCGGATGCAGGGGTGAAGCTCGAGCGCGCTCGGCACATTCGACGGACTTCCTCACGCGTACCCCTGGAGCACGCTCATGCCACTGGAGCTCTGGCTCGCCTTCGTCACCGCGTCGGCGGTGATCCTGATCGTGCCGGGGCCGACCACCACGCTCGTGCTGGCGACCGGGCTGGGCGAGGGCAGGGGTGCGGCACTGCGGCTGGTGCCGGGGGTGGTGCTGGGCGATCTGGTTGCGATGACCCTGTCGCTCGCTGGTGTGGGCGCCCTGCTGACCGCGTCCGCCGCTCTGTTCACGCTGGTGAAGTGGGCGGGGGCCGCCTACCTGGTCTGGCTGGGCGTGCGGATGTGGCGAGAGGCGCGGCACCTGCTGGCCGTGACTGCCGAACTGCCGGGCCAGCTCCCGGCCAAGGCGTTCCTGGTCACACTTCTCAATCCGAAGAGCCTGCTCTTCTTCGTGGCGTTCATGCCGCATTTCATGCAGCCCGACCTGCCCATGGCACCGCAGCTCCTGCTGATGGGCGCTACCTTCCTGGTCTTGAGCGGATGCAACGCCGCAGCCTACGCCATGCTGTCGGGCGGCCTGGCGCGGGTGCTGGACGCGGCGGCGCGGCGTGTGGTGCATCGAATGGGTGCTGTCTCGCTCATGGGCATGGGCGTGCTCACGGCAACGCTGCGGCGGGCTTGAGCCAGAGATCGGGCCAGGCCGGGTCCGAGAGATCGCGCAGATAGATGTTGACGAGCTGAGCCGCCCGGCCGCGATCGGGCTCTGTGTAACAGCTCACATCCGCAAGGGTCTGGTAGCAGTAGACAGGTGCGAGTGGGCGTGCGGGCTGCTCGACCGGAGGGCGCGCACAGCCGGCGAGGGTCGCGAGAAGCAGGCCCGTGGCAAGCGGATGGTGCTGAAGCGCCTCTAGCCCTAGCATACAGGAACTCTAGCGTTGCCGTGGCCAATAGCGCCGGGAATGAGCCCCTGGGCTCTACCGGAGTGCGCGGCCGCGAGCACAGGAGGCGGCGTATGCCGCGACGACGGACGTTGATTGCCTCGGCCGTGGCCGCCCTTGCGGCACCTCGGGCCGGGATGACGCAGGAGGCGGCAGGCCATGTGGCCCGGCTGGTCGGCAGCGGGCTCCTGCTCCGCGGCGGTGGGAGCCAGCCGCTCGCCGAGGGTGCTGCCCTCTTTCTGGGCGACGTCGTACGGACCGGGTTGGCCGCCAAGGTGCAGATCGACTGCCCGGATGGCCTCGTCGTCGTCGTCGGCCCCGAGAGCGAGGTCAGGATCAGCGACTTCTCGCGCGGGCGGGGGCTCTACAGCGTCGAGCTGATGCTTGAGCTTCTGGCCGGGATCGTGCGCCTCGTAGGCCCGGCGCAAGCCGCACCGCGCCGGGTCGACGTGCTGACCCGCTCGGCCCTGGCCTCGGTGCGCTCGACCGACTGGCTCGTCACTCTCACCCCCACCGGCACCGGCGTGTTCTCGCGCGAGGGACGGGTGGAGGTGAGCGGCGTCGCCGGCGGCACGGTGTTCCTCGAAGCGGGCGAAGGCACGGACGTGGCGCTGGGGACACCGCCGACGCCGCCGCGGCGGTGGGGAGACACGCGGCGCGATGAGGCTCTGGCCCGCACGACGCTCTGAGCCACCGGCCGCCCGCACGGGTCCGCGCCTTCGGGTCCGGCTCCTGGTGGGGGCGCTGATCGGGCTGGCAGGCCTTCTCCTGGACCAGTTGGGGGATGGGGTTCCGGCCCTGCGCCGGCTGGAGCTCCTCACGCTCGACTGGCGGTTCCAGCTGCGCGGTCCGCGCGCACCCGGGCCCGAGGTCCTGCTGGTGATGATCGACGATGCCAGCGTCGAGGCGTTGGGAAAGTGGCCGCCGCCCCGGGACGCGATCACCGATGGCCTGAACCGGCTGACCGCGGCCGGGGCCCGGCTGGTCGTGCTCAACCTGCTCCTCGCCGAGCCGGCGCCGAGCCTCCCGCCCGCCGCTCGAGAGGCACTCCTGGAGGCCCTTCCGCTCCTGCCCGCCCGCTCAAAGCGCCTGCGCGACGCGGAGGCCCTGCTGGCACAGGACCTCACGGACACGCGGCTCGGCACGGCGATCGCCGAGGCCGATCGCGTGATCCTGCCTTATGCCTTCGTGTTCGATCCGGCGAGCGCCAACATCGGGGGCGTGCCGCCCTGGATCGCCGCCACGGCCTACCGCACCGTCCTGCATCGCGAGCAGGCGGCCGGGGGACCAGTGCCTGAGCCGCGCGGGCTTCTCACCCTCGCAGCCGGGCTTGCGGCGCTGGGCAGCGGCCAAGGCCATGTCAATCTCTTCGTCGATTCCGACGGCGCGCTCCGCTTCGACCTGCCGGCCATCCATTATGGCGAGGAGCAGTATCCCTCGCTCGCGATCGAGGCGGCCCGCCTCTATCTGGGCCTGGCGCGGGAGCAGCTGGTACTGTGGCTCGGTGAGGGGGTGGCGCTTGGCCAGAGGTGGCTGCCGACCGACCGCCGCACCAGGCTGCTCGTCGACCATTACGGGCCGCAGGGCACCTTCACGACGGTGAGCTTCGTCAACCTGCTGCAGGGCCGGCTCGACCCCGCCCTGGTCGAGGACCGCCTCGTCATCATCGGCGGCTCGGCCGCGGCCACGGGTGACCGGTTCACCACCCCCTTCGGCGGCCGCCTCTCGGGCAGCGAACATATCGCGACCGCGATCGACAACATCCTGCATGGACGGGTCCTGCGCCAGGACGGGGCCATCCACACGACGAGCAGCCTTGCCACCCTGGCGCTGGCGCTGACAGCCGCGCTGCTCGCGGGTCGCTGGTCATTGATGCTCTCGCTGGCGGTCACGCTCGGACTGGCGGCCGTCTGGGGCGTGATCACATTAGCGGGCTTTGCCGCCCATCTGTGGCTGAGCCTCGTGGTGCCCAGCCTTGCCGTGCTGGTCGCCGGCGGCACGCTGGAAGCTCTTCGAGCCGGCATGGAGCAGCGCCGTCGCCGGCGGCTGGAGCGCCAGCGGCTGAACCTGGCGCGGTACTTCCCGCCCGCCGTCGTCGACCGCCTGGCTGCCAGCGATCAGCCCTCGGGCCTGGAGCGGACCCAGGAGGCGGCGGTGATGTTCGTGGACATGATCGGCTTCACCCAGGCGAGCGAGGAGCTGGCGCCGGCCCAGGCCATGAGCCTGCTCCGGGCCTTTCACGGCCGGGTCGAGCGGGCGGTCTTCGCCCACGGCGGCATGGTCGACAAGTTCATCGGCGACGGTGCGCTCGCCTGCTTCGGCGTGCCCGACGTCAGCCCTTCGGCTGCAGCCGACGCACTCCGTGCGGCCACCCACCTGCACGCAGCCATCGCGGATTGGAACGTGGAACGTGTCGCCGGCGGGAGCCCGCCCTTGGGCGTGGCCGTGGGCATCCATTACGGGCCGGTCCTCATGGGCGATATCGGGGGCGAGCGGCAGTTCCAGTTCACGGTGGTGGGCGACACGGTGAACGTGGCCAGCCGGCTCGAGGCGCTCACCCGCGAGGTCGGAGCCGCCATCCTCGTCTCGGACGCGGTGGTCGACCAGGTGCGCGAGGCCGGTGCTGCGGCGCTGCTGGCGGGCTTCGAGCCCCTGCCCACCCGCCAGCTCCGGGGCCGGGAAGGCCTGCTTCGCCTGTGGGCGATGCCACGGCAAGGGGCGAGAGGTCCCGGACCCGACGGTGCGGAACAGGATCGGCTGCGGGCCGGTCCGTAGCGGCAGGTCGTGTCCTGCACGGTTCCGGGTCTGGGTGGGCCTGTCGGCATGAGGCGGTCAGTCGTGACGGTGGGCCAGGAAGACGCGGCCGGGTTGGCGGGCGGAGGGCATGAAGCCGTCGCCATTGAGGTAGTCGACGCCGGCCTTGTGCGCATGGTGGCAGAGCCTGACGGAAGCGGCACCGACCAGGAAGCTGCGCATGCGCTGGGCGCGCGCGGCTTCGACCAGCATGTGCACGATCTCCTGGGTCGCGATGGCATCGGGGTCGAGCTTGCCGAGGTCGAGCGAGAGGCCGAGGATTCCTGTGTTGACCAGATGCTCGGCATAGACCGCATCATGCGGCAGGCGTGCGAGCAGGCCCAGGACGTGGGGTCTGAGACCGGCCAGCAGCTCGCGCGTGTCGGCCTGGGGCAGGGTCGGCGGCAGGCCCAGGATCTCGATGAGCAGGCGGCGCCGCGAATTTTCCGGCAGGTGCCGGCACTGACCCAGGAACCCGTCCCGGAAGCGGTCCGCGGCCAGGGTCTCGTAGCGCACCGGAACAATCAGCGTGGCTCCGCGGCCGCGTGACACCGGTGCCGCCGCCAGGATCGAGGCCGCCTCCTGCACGGCCCAGCCATCGATCTCGGCATCGAAGACGCCGTTGAAGCTGGTCGGGCACAAGGTCGAGACGGGGCGGGGGGTGCTGTCGCCGCCACCGACGCCTGGTGCCAGATGATAGATCGAGATCAGGCCCTTGCGGAGCTGGATGGTGGGCCGGAACCACGCCTCCAGCCGGGGCACATTGTCGAGGAACAGGCGCAGCTCGTGGTCGTCCACGGCCTTGCCGAAGGCGTCGATGCGGGTCCGGAGCTGCTCGAAGCTCAGCACGCCGGCGAAGCCGCGGTCGAAGTCGAAGGGTGCCGTACGCATCCTGACGGCGACGCCGCCCGGGATGGCACCGCACAGGCGCTCGGTGATGTCGGCTGCGAGCAGGCGGCCGCGACGCTCGGCGTCCGGGCGCTTCAGGCCGATGCGGAAGAGGTAGAACAGGGTGTCGGACACCGCGACATAGGCGTCGTCGCGGCCGAGCTCCCGCTGCAGGGCCGCCTCGACGATGCCCATGGCCTTCTCGCGGACCTGCGGCCAGCGGCGTGCGAACCGGACCCGGATCTGGTCGAGGTCGAGCAGCTGCAGGCTGCCCAGGGACGTGCCCGGGCCGTGCGCCAGATGAGCGCGGCGCAGGCCCAGCATCCGGTCCGGGAACTCGGCATGCTTTGAGGGATCGAGGCCGGCGCGCGTGCGGGGCGGGTAGAGGCTGAACGGCGGTGGTGTCGCCTCCGGCCCGGCAGCGCGTCCGCGCGCCAGCTCGCTGAGTAGCGGGGTCTGACCGAGCAGCATGGGCGGACCGTGATGTTCCTCGCGCGGGCCTCGTCACGCGGTGGTAGCCCAAAAAGGTTAACGGACCGCAAAGATGCCGACCGTGGACGCGGAGTCGCCGCGGCTTTACAGGCCCGATGTAAGCTGATAGCGGCCCGCGGCTCCGGACGGGAAGCGTCCGGCTCCTGCTCCTCCTGCATCAGGCGAACCTGCGGATGCTCGCACCGATCCTCCTCCTGCCCAAGATCCTGGCCCTCGCCGATCGGGCCGGTGCCGTGATCCTGGAGCACTATGCGGGCGAGATCGTGGCCGCGACCAAGGCCGACCGCTCGCCCGTGACCGAGGCCGACGAGGCAGCGGAGCGGGTGATCCTGGCGGGCCTGGCGGAACTCACACCCGACATCCCGGTCGTGGCCGAGGAAGCGGTCGCGAAAGGCGGCCTGCCGGAGCTGCGCAGCGGGCGCTTCTGGCTGGTCGATCCGCTCGACGGGACGCGCGAGTTCCTGTCGAAGAACGGCGAGTTCACGGTCAATATCGGCCTCGTCGACGACGGGGTGCCGATCATGGGCGTGGTCACGGCGCCGGCCAAGAACCTCGCCTGGTGGGGTGCACGCGGGCAGGGCTCCTGCCGCCGCGAGGGGAGCGACGTCGGCGACATCCGCGTGCGTGCCCGGCCCGCGAGCGGAGTGGTGGCGGTGGCCAGCCGGTCGCACCGCGATGCCGCCACCGACGCCTGGCTCGCGGCCCAGGGCATCACCGATACGGTTTCGGCCGGCAGCTCCTTGAAGTTCTGCCTGGTGGCCGAGGGCAAGGCCGACGCCTACCCACGCTTCGGGACCACCATGGAGTGGGACACGGCGGCCGGCCACGCCGTGCTGCTGGCGGCCGGTGGGCGGGTGTCGACCGTGGCTGGCGAGCCCTTCCGCTATGCCAAGCCCGGGTTCAAGAACCCCGGCTTCATCGCCGAGGGCGGCTGACGGCCGACATTCTGGGCGCTGGGGCGCTCGGCGCCAGGCTGCTCCGGCTGCTGCCGCCGGAGCGGGCGCACCGGGCGGCGATCCGGCTGCTGCCGCTCCTTCCGGCTGCGGCTCTGCCCGCCTACCCACGGCTGAGAACGAGGCTGGCCGGCCTCGAGCTGGCCCACCCGCTGGGCCTGGCGGCGGGCTTCGACAAGGACGCGGAAGCACCGCTCGCCCTGCTGCGCCAGGGGTTTTCCACCGTCGAGGTCGGTACCGTCACGCCCAGGCCACAGGTCGGCAATCCGCGACCCCGGCTGTTCCGGCTCTCGGCCGACGAGGCGCTGATCAATCGCATGGGCTTCAACAATGCCGGCCTAGACGCCATGGCGGCACGGCTGGAGCGGCTGGGGCCCAGGCTTGGCGTCGTTGGCGCCAATATCGGGATGAACCGGGACGCCGCCGATCCGGTCGCCGACTACCAGGCCTGCCTCCGCCGAGTTTATCCGCTGGTGGACTACATCACCGTCAACGTCTCCTCCCCGAACACGCCGGGGCTGCGCGCCCTGCAGCAGGAGGAGCGGCTGCGCCCGCTGCTCGATGCCCTGCTGACCGAGCGGGAGCGGCTGGCCGGTGCGGCTGGCCGGCGGCCGATCCTGCTCAAGGTGTCGCCCGACCTCGACGAGGCGGGGGAGGAGGCGATCGCCTCGGTCGTCGACGATTTCCGGATCGACGGGCTGATCGTCGGCAACACGACCGTCTCGCGCCCTTCGGGCCTGCGCTCCCGTCACCTAGCCGAGACGGGCGGTCTGAGCGGGCGGCCGCTCTTTCTCCTCTCCACCCGCCTGCTTGCCCGATTCACGGCACGACTGGGCCAGGGCGTGACCCTGGTAGCGGCGGGCGGTGTGAGCAGCGGTGCCGACGCGTACGAGAAAGTCAGGGCAGGCGCTTCGGTCGTGCAGATCTATACGGGACTGGTCTATCGCGGGCTGGGTATCGTCCGCACGGTCCTGGATGAGCTCGAGGCGTGTCTAGCACGGGACGGCTTCGCTACTCTGGCCGATGCCGTAGGCCGGGACAGCCGGGACTCGCGTCCGTAAGCCTCGACGCCGGTCTACGGATGCAGGGGCGGTGCGGGCCCTGCCACTGCGGCGGCACGCACCGGGTGCGGCTCGGCAGGGGGCTGATGCAGGAGCACCAGGGAGATGCGCCGGTTGCGGGGGTCCTTGGCGTCGTCCGTGATCAGGTTCTCGGAATCGCCCTTGCCCGTGACGTCGGCCACCCGGCCGGGCTGGAGGCCCAGCTCGACCATGGCGCGGCGGGTGACGTTGGCGCGGTCGGACGACAGACGCCAGTTATCGTAGCCCGCATCGGCGGCGAACGGCAGCGCGTCGGTATGGCCGCGGATCGAGACCCGGTTCGGCAGGTCCCTGATCGCCTCCACCACCACCGCCAGCAGCTTGCGCATGTGCGGGATACATCCGGTCGCTGCCGAGCGGGAACATGGGCGAGCGGTCCTGGTCCAAAATCTGCACCCGGAGGCCTTCCGGGGTCCGCTCGACCATGAGGTTCTCGCGGTACTGCCGCAGCTCGGGCGAGGCCTCGATCGCCTCTTCCATCGCCTCCTCGGCCTGCTCGAACAGCTCCTGCTCCCGGCGCTCGCGCTCGGCCTCGAACGCGTCGTCGCTCAGCTCCATCTCGCCGGGTGGGCGGGAACCGGGGTCGGCCTCGTCCGGATTGTCGAAGGTGCCGGCCGCAGCGTGCATGGGTGAGGTCGGAAGGGGCAGCGTGCTGGGCGACGCCGTCGGCAGCAGCGTGCGCCCAGCGAGCAGGCCCGAGCTGCCACCGGGGACGCCGCTATTGGCCTTGGCCTCGCTGAAATACTCGGCCAAGCCCCTCAGCGTGTCGTCGCTGGCGCTGCTGATCAGCCAGAGCAGGAGGAAGAAGGCCATCATCGCCGTGACGAAGTCGGCATAGGCCACCTTCCAGGCCCCACCGTGATGCAGGACATGGCGCGGTTGGATCGTCCGCCGGATGATCAGGGGCCGCTCACGCCGGGTCACGGCTCAGACCGCCGCCAGCGGGTCGGCCGGCAGGCGCCCGATCAGCTCGTCCATCTCCTGGAAGCTGGGCTGCAGCACGGTGGGCGCGTTGCCGCGTGCCAGCTCCACCGCGATCGGCGCCGAGTGGCCCTGGAGGTAGGCGACGAGGCAGTCGCGGATGATGGTGTAGAACTGGCCGTCCTGGTCGTAGGTCTGGCCGAGCCGGGCCGCGATCGGGCCGACGAAGCCATAGGAGAGGAACACGCCCAGGAACGTGCCGACGAGCGCACCGCCGATCATCGCTCCCAGCACCTCGACCGGGGCATTGATCGACGCCATGGTCTTGATGACGCCCAGCACGGCCGCCACGATCCCCAGCGCCGGCAGGGCATCCGCTGTGGTCTGCAGGGCGGCGGCGCGCGCGTGCAGCTCGGCATGATGCTTGCGGAGCTGCCGCTGCATGCATTCTTCGACCTGGTAGGGGTCGTCCATGCTCATCGTCATCATCCGCAGCGTGTCGGCGATGAAGTCGAGCGCGAAATGGTCCTTCTGGATGGTCGGGAACTTGGAGAAAAGGCTGCTCTCCATCGGCCGGTCCACATGCGGCTCGAGCGCCAGCACGCCCCTGGTCTTGAGCAGCTTGACGATGAGGTACATGAGCGAGAGCAGGTCCCGGTAGTCCTCCTGCTTCCATTGCGGGCCGTGGACGACGCGGCGGATATCGCCCAGCGCGCCCTTCACGATCTCGGTGCCGTTGGCGATCAGGAACGTGCCGGCGGCGGACCCGCCGATGATCATCATCTCGAACGGCAGCGAGTGGAGGACGATGGCCAGCTTGCCGCCGGCCAGCATGTAGCCGCCGAACACCATCACCACGACGACGACCATGCCGATGAGCGCAAGCATCCAGTGACCCGCCTCGAGTCCGAGCCTGGGTCTACACGATGTTGCCTAACCCGAGGTTAACGCCCACCGTCCGCCCGCAACCGCCCGTTCAGCGGCCATCGTGGCGCATGATGCGCTGCTTCTCGCGCTGCCAGTCGCGCTCCTTGAGCGTGGCGCGCTTGTCATGGGCCTTCTTGCCGCGGGCGAGGCCCAGCTCGACCTTGGCCCAGCCGCGGGGCGTGAAATAGAGCTGGAGCGGGATCAGGGTCATCCCCTCGCGGCGCACAGCACCGGACAGCTTCTCGACCTCACGCCGGCGCAGCAGCAGCTTCCGCGGCCGCTTCGTCTCGTGGTTGAACCGGTTGCCACCGTGGAACTCGGGGATATAGGCGTTGAAGAGGTAGATCTCGCCGCCCATCTCGCCGGCATAGGCCTCGGCGATCGCGGCCCGGCCCTCGCGCAGCGACTTCACCTCGGTGCCGGTCAGGATCAGCCCGGCCTCGACGCGCTCGTCGATGAAATAGTCGTGGAAGGCGCGCCTGTTCTGGGCGACCGCCTTCTTGGCCTTCTCGCGCTCCGACATGGCCGGTCAGACGAGGCCCACTTGCGACAGCGCGGCATCGACCTGCTGGCGGCTGCGCTCGCCCATCTCGACCATCGGCAGGCGCAGCTCCGGCGAGCAGTAGCCCAGCCGGCTCAGCGCGTACTTGGCGGGTGCCGGGCTGGTCTCGCAGAAGAGCGCCTTGTGCAGCGGCAGGAGCCGGCGATGGATCGCCAGGGCCTCCTCCGACCGGCCGGCCCGCCAGGCATCCTGCATCTCCGCACAGAGCTTCGGCGCCACGTTGGCGGTGACCGAGATGCAGCCGTGGCCGCCATGCGCCAGGAATGCCACGGCGTTCCCGTCCTCGCCCGAGAGCTGGCAGAACTCGGCCCCGCAGGCGGCATGGGTCAGGAGCGGGCGCATGATGTCGGCGGTGGAATCCTTGACACCGATGATGTTCGGCAGCCTCGCCAGCCGCGCCATGGTCTCGACCGTCATCTCCACCGCCGAGCGTCCCGGGATGTTGTAGATGATGATCGGCAGGTCCACCGCGTCCTGGATCGCCTTATAGTGGGCGTAGAGGCCCTCCTGCGTCGGCCGGTTGTAGTAGGGGGTGACGACCAGTGCCGCATCCGCGCCTGCCTTCTTCGCGTGCCGGGTGAGGCTGATCGCCTCCTCGGTGGCGTTCGAGCCGGTGCCGGCGATGACCGGGCGGCGCCCGGCCACGGCCTCGACACAGAGCTCGACCACACGCTCGTGCTCGGCGTGGCTCAGCGTCGGGCTCTCGCCGGTGGTCCCCACCGGCACGAATCCGTGCGTCCCTTCCACCAGGTGCTTCTCAACCAGACGCTGGAAAGCGTCCTCGTCGAGTACACCGTTGCGAAAAGGCGTGACCAGCGCCACAATCGACCCATGGAACATCTTGTTCCGCCTTCCGAACGACCTCGGTCTACATGTAAAGGTGAACCATAAGGTCGCCGGCCGGTGCCCGCAAGGCGGGTGCGGGCCGTTGGGTGGCGGTTTGCGTCGGCGTCAACCGGATCGGCGGAGCGGGTCGGGCGAATGATCCCAGAGCAGGCTGCCAACAGGTGGCTCAAGCGTGCGCTCGTGTGCGTGGCCGGCCTCATGCTGCTGGCGGGCGGGCCGGCGCTGGCCGCCGACGACAGCGAGCAGCAGCTGACCGATGCGCTGCGTTCGATGGGCAAGGGCGACTGGCAGTGGGCCAAACGCACCATCGACCGGTTGGGCAACCGGCAGCTCAGCCTCTATGCCCGCTGGCGCGAGCTGCTGGAATCGGCCGACAAGCCATCGTTCCGGACCTACGCCGCCTTCCTGCGCGAGCATCCCGACTGGCCCAGTCTGGGCACCATCCAGGCGCGCGCCGAGGAGCAGATCGACGAGGCGGTGAGCCACGAGGAGCGGCTGGCCTTCTTCGCGCGTCTGAAGCCCAGCACGCGCCAAGGCCGGGTCCGCTACGCCCAGGCCCTGCTCGGCACCGGCAAGCGGAACGAGGCGATCGCGGTCCTGCGCCGATCCTGGGCCGAGGACGACGTGCCGCTGGCCGAGGAGCGCTACTTCCTGAGCCTCTACGGCGACTATCTCCGCCCGGAGGACCACGAGGCCCGGCTCGACCGCCTGCTCTGGGACCGGGAGATCGGCGCGGCACAGCGCATGCTGCCGTTCACCCGCGCCGAGCGTGACACGGTGGCGGTGGCCCGAATCCGGCTCCAGGGCCTGGAGAAGAAGGCCGAGGCCACGGTGGCGGGCCTGCCCAAGGGTGCACGGGTCGATCCCGGCGTGCTGTACGACGAAGTCCGCTTCTATCGCCGGCGCGGCAAGCACGCCCAGGCCAACGCGCTGCTGGCCCGGCCGCCGGCCGACCTCGTCCGCCCGGAGCTGTGGTGGAGCGAGCAGAACACCGCGATCCGCGAGCTGATCGACGATGGCGAGTTCGTCCCCGCCTACCGGATCGCCCGGGCGCACCGGCAGGATGACGGGACGGCGTTCGCCGAGGGCGAGTGGCTGGCCGGCTGGCTGGCCTTGCGCTTCCTGAAGCAGCCGGGCGACGCGGCCAAGCATTTCGAGCGGCTGTGGGAGGGGGTCTCGAGCCCGATCAGCCGCGGCCGTGCCGGCTACTGGGCGGGGCGGGCTTATGAGGCTGCCGGCAACAAGGCCGGGGCGCGCGAATGGTATGGCCGTGCCGCCCGCTATCCCACGAGCTTCTATGGCCAGCTCGCGGCGGACAAGCTGGACCTCAAGCTGGGGGCGCTGCTCGCACCTCGGACGCGGGCCTCGGCCGCGGCCAAGGAGCAGCTCAGGCGGCGCGAGCCCGCCGCCGTGGCACGCGCACTCTGCACGTTGGGCGACAGGACCCTGGCCCAGCCCTTTTTCCGCCATCTGGGCCACGCCGCAGCCCGGAATGCCGATGCGCTGCGGGCCGTGGTCGAGCTTGGCGAGGAGTGCCGGCGACCGGACCTGATGGTCATCGCGACCAAGGCGGCCGTGCGTGAGGGCGGCTCCGACGCCGATCCGCACGGTTCCTTCCCGACCCCGGCGCTGCGCAACCTCCGCACCCCCGACGTGGCGCTGGCCGAGCCACCCTTGCGCCTGGCCGTGGCCCGCCAGGAGAGCCAGTTCGATCCGCGTGTCGCGAGCCCGGCCGGTGCCCTGGGGCTGATGCAGCTCATGCCGGCGACGGCCCAGGCGATGGCGGCCCGGCTGAAGCTGCCCTACTCGAAGCCGCGGCTCACCCGCGACCCCGAGTACAATGCGAGGATCGGCAGCTTCTACCTCCGCCAGCAGCTGGCCCGGTTCGACGACGCGCCGGCCCTGGCACTGGCCGCCTACAATGCCGGGCCCAGCCGGGTGAACACGTGGCTGGGCGAGCACGGCGACCCGCGCGGCAAATCGGTCGAGACGCTGGTCGACTGGATCGAGCGCATTCCCTTCGGCGAGACCCGCAACTATGTGCAGCGGGTGCTGGAGGCGCGCGAGAATCTACGACGTGCTGCTGCGCCGCGAGAATGGCAGCGTCCGTCAGGCCGACGCCTCGCCAGCGCCCCGCGAGCCCAACTCCTGAGGACACGGTGCGCGCCTGCGTCTTCGATGCCTACGGTACCCTCCTCGATGTCGGCTCCGCGGTTGCCCGGCAGGCGGAGGCCGTAGGGCCGCAGGCGGCCGAGCTCGCGGCCCTGTGGCGGCGCAAGCAGCTCGAATATTCGTGGCTCCGGTCGCTGATGCGGCGGCGGGCTGACTTCTGGCAGCTGACGCAGGATGCGCTGGATCACAGCCTGGAAGCGCTGCGGCTCGACCCGGGCCGGCTGCGGGCTCCGCTGCTCGACGCTTATCGATCGCTCGACGCCTACCCCGAGGTGGTGCCGATGCTCCGGCGCCTGGTCGAGCAAGGGGTCCAGGCCGCCGTGCTGTCGAACGGCAGTCCGGCGATGCTGGCCCAGAGCTTCGCCGCTGCCGGCCTCGACGATCTCGTCGACCCTCTGATCTCGGTCGAGGATGCCGGCATCTTCAAGCCGGCACCCGAGGCCTATATGCTGGCGACCCGGGCGCTGGGGCTGCCGGCCGAAGGCATCGCGTTCTTCTCCTCCAATGCCTGGGACGCGCATGGGGCGGCGTCGTTCGGCTTTCGCACCTTCTGGGTCAACCGCCTGGGTGCTGCGCCGGAGCGGCTGCCGGGCTCGATCGTCCGCGAGATGGGGGATTTGTCGACCGTGCCAGAGCTTGTTGGACCCGTGAGCCGATGACCGCCGCCGTGCTGCCGGTCGGCATCGAGGATGTGCGCGCCGCCGCCCAGCGGCTGCACGGCCTGGCCGTCCGCACCCCGGTGCTGGAAAGCGAGGCGTTGAACCGGCTGGCCGGGGCCCGGCTTCTGATCAAGGCCGAGCCCCTCCAGCGCACCGGCTCCTTCAAGTTCCGGGGTGCCTACAACACCCTGGCCACCTTGCGCCCGCCCGCTGCCGTCGCCTTCTCTTCGGGCAACCACGCCCAGGGCGTCGCGGCGGCGGCGGGGCTCCTGGGCATCCCGGCCACGATCGTGATGCCGGCCGATGCCCCGCGGATCAAGCTCGACAACACCCGGGCGCTGGGGGCCGAGGTCGTGGCCTACGAGCGCTATCGGGAGGCGCGCGAGGAGATCGCCGCGCGTATAGCCGGAGAGACCGGGGCGGCGCTGATCCGCCCCTATGACGAGCCGCTGGTGATGGCAGGGCAGGGTACGGTCGGGCTCGAGCTCGCCGAGGAAGCGGCCGCGCGCGGTCTGCACCTCAATTCCGTGCTGATCCCCTGCGGCGGCGGCGGCCTGACAGCGGGGTGCGCCATCGCCCTCCATGCGAGCAGCCCGGGGACGATGGTCCACGCGGTCGAGCCCACGAACTATGACGATACCGGGCGCTCGCTCGCGGCCGGCACGCGGCTGCCGCACGAAGCCTCCCAGCCCACGATCTGCGACGCGCTCCAGGCGCCGATCCCGGGCGAGCTCACCTTCGCCGTCAACCGCCTGCTCGTGCAGGACGGGGTGGCGGTGACGGACGACGAGACGCGCGAGGCCATGCGCCAGGCCTTTCGCCACCTGAAGCTGGTGGTTGAGCCCGGCGGTGCGGTGGCGCTGGCGGCGGCACTCACCCGCAAGCTGCCGCTCGCGGGCGTGGTGGGGATCGTCGTCTCGGGCGGCAACGTCGACCCCGACTTCTTCGCGGACGTGCTGGCCGCCCGGTAGGCTGGCAGGTCGGGCCGAACCGGTTTCGGCACTACCCTCTGGCCGTCGATCGATTGCATGCCATGCGCTAGGCGGAGCCGGTCTGGCCGGCGGCCGTGGCGCGGGCGCCGGCGGTGCGGGCTGCCGTCAGGGCGGTCGCCAGCCGGTCGAACTCGTGGCGCAGGCGGGCGATCTCGGCGCGGCCGCGCAGGATCAGTGCGTCGTCGTCGAGGCCGCGCCAGGCGAGGCAGAGGCTGAAGAGGGCCGACGCGCCGACATAGCCGGCACTGCTGCGCAGCGCATGGGCCTCGTCGCGCACCGAGCGGGCATCGCCGCTCAGGATCGCCACCTCGATGCGGTCGATGATGGCGGCGGCGTCGACCAGGAAGTCGTCGATCACCAGGGCAAGGAAACCGTCGCCGGTGTCGAGGCGGGCGATGCTGGCGAGCTTCGCCTGCTCCAGCACCGGCGGTTCCGCGTCGGCCTGCGGCGAGCGGATGGAGCGCGGTGCCGGCTCTGCGGCAGGTGACGGTGCCGCCGCCACCGTGCCGCCGGTCAGCTCGTCGAGCTTGCGCAGGAGGGCGTTGGTGTCGATCGGCTTCAGGAGGTAGCCGGAGAAGCCGATCTCGCGGCAGGCGGCCTGGGTCTCGGGCGTGGCATCGGCGCTGAGCGCCACGATCGGCGGCAGGCTCTCGGCCGGATGGATGAAGCGCAGCAGCTTCACCGTCTCGATGCCGTCCATGTCCGGCATGTTGATGTCCATGAGCACGATGTCGAAGCGGCCTTCGTCCAGCGCGTCGACGGCACCCTGGCCGTTCGACGCGATCTGGACCTCGTGGCCCGCATGCTCGAGCAGCCGGGTGATGACCTTCTGGTTGGTGCGGTTGTCCTCCGCCACCAGGATGCTGAGGCGCCGTGCTGGCGCGTGCAGGCGCGTGCTCTCCGCATCGGCCGGGCGGGCGCCGGCCGGAACCTGCAGGGCGGCGCGCAGGCAGGCGAGGAAGACGGAATCGGCGACGTTGGCCGGGAGGTCGGCCAGCGTGAGGTCGGGCAGGTCGCCATGGGCCGAGCCCAGGGTGATCAGGTCGATCGGCTCGCCACTGGCGGTGCGGGCGAGCTCGCCTGCCAGGTGCTCGACATCGACGGGCGGCTCGTGCCCGGTGACCACGACCACGCGGGCCGGCGTGTCCTTGCGCAGGAGCTGCAGGGCGGTCTCGATCGAGGCCACCGCCCGGCCCTTGAAGCCCAGGCGGTCGAGCCGGCCGACGACGGCGGTGGCGGGCGTGCGGCTGCCGAGCACGATCACCTGGCTGCGCACGGGCTCCTCGAAGCCGTCCGCCTCGGCGGCTTCCGCCAGCGGCAGCTCGAACGAGAAGCAGGAGCCGACACCCTGCTTGCTGGTGACGCCGATGGTACCCCCCATGAGCTCGACCAGCTCGCGGGCGATGCTGAGCCCGAGCCCGGTGCCGCCGATCACCTTGCGCCGGGTCTCGTCGGCCTGGGCGAAGCGCTCGAAGATGCTGGCCTGGGCCGCCGGCGAGAGGCCGAGGCCGGTATCGCGGACCTCGAAGCGGAGCCGGCCGGGCCCCGGCCGGGCGCCGATCAGGCCGACCTCGATGACGATCCCGCCCTGCTCGGTGAACTTCACGGCGTTGCCGGCGAGGTTGAGCAGCACCTGCTGCAGGGCCCGGCCGTCGCCGCGCAGGCGGTAGGGGAGGTCGGGGGCAAGGCGGAGGCGGAGATGGAGGCCCTTGCTCCTGGCCTGATGGAAAAGGATGTGGCGGACCGTCGCCAGCACCTGATGCAGGTCGTAGGGCGCCACGTCGACGGTGAAGCGCTGGGCCTCCAGCTTGGCCAGGTCGAGCACGTTGTTGACGAGGCCCAGGAGGCCCGTGGCCGCGGCCCGGATGGTGGCCACCATGTCGCCCTGGTCGGGGCTCAGGCGGGTCGTGCGCAGGAGCTCGCTCATGCCGATGACGGCGTTGAGCGGGGTGCGGAACTCGTGGGAGACGGCGGCCACGAAGTGGCTCTTGGCCCGGCTCGCCTCCTCCGCCCGCTGGATGGCGTGGGTGAGCTTGGTCAGCAGCACGGCGAAGTAGGCCGGCAGCATGATCAGGGCGAGCAGGAGGCCGACGCCGATATAGGGCATCTGCCGCCATTCCGGGCTGAAGGCGAGGACGAGGGCGAAGGCGACGACCGAGGTGCCGGTGGCAGCGATCAGGTAGGGTCGGCCATAGCGGAAGCCGTGGCCCAGGATGATCCACAAGAGCAGCGGGAAGAAGGCGGAGGCGCTGACCCCGCCCACCAGCATCGAGGCGCCCACGCCGCCAACGTCGACCACCATGCCGAGCACGCGGCGGGTCGGGCTCACGCCCGGGCGCCAGAGGATGTGGGCGATGATCGCCGACGCGGCGCTCATGCCGGCCACGAAGATCAGGATCGTGGCGGTGAGGACGAAGCTCCAGCGCTCGGGCGGCTGCGGCGCCCAGAGCATGTAGGCGAGCATGCCCGGCACCACGACGAAGCGCGTGAAGGCCTGCTCGTGCTCGGAATCAGCCCGGCTGGCGAGGCGCTGGCGCAGCCAGGCGAGCCTGGCGCCGATCAACACTGCCGGCCATCCGCGGTCGTGCCAGCCGGCGCGCCGTGCCGCTGCCGCCGCCGGAGGCCCGCACCCATGTCATCCGCTCGCAGCGATCTTGACCCGGTCGCCCGCGAAACGCTCTTCCAGCGCCTCGGCACCGAGTGGCGGGCTGATCAGGTTGCCCTGGACTTCGTCGCACCCGAGACGCCGCAGCCGCTGCAGCTGGCCCTCGGTTTCCACGCCCTCGGCGATCACCCGGAGGCCCAGGCTGTGGCCGAGATTGATGATCGCCTTCACGATCACGTCGTCGTTCGGGTTGTGCTCCAGGTGCTGGACGAAGCTCTGGTCGATCTTCAGCCGCTGCACCGGCAGCCGCTTGATATAGGCCAGCGAGGAGTAGCCGGTGCCGAAATCGTCGATCGAGAGGGTGACGCCCAGCTGGTGCAGGTAGCGCAGGCTCTGGGCCGCGGTCTGGCTGTTCTCGATCACCGCGTTCTCGGTGAGCTCGATGTCGAGGGCTGAGGGGTGCGAGTCCGCACTCCCGCAGCACACGCTCGATCATCAGCTCCACGCCGCGCTCCCGGAACTGGACGGGCGACAGGTTCACCGACATCTGCATACCGCCGAAGCTTTTGTCGCGCCATATGCGATGCTGGCGGCAGGCGGTGCGCAGGACCCAGGCGGTGATCGGGGCGATCAGCCCGATCTCCTCGGCGAGCCCGATGAACTCGCCGGGCCGGATCAGGCCGCGGCGCGGGTGGTTCCAGCGGATCAGCGCCTCGACGCCGACCATCTCGTCGGTGCGGAGATCGAGCTGCGGCTGGTAGTAGACCAGGAACTGCTCGCCTGCCAGCGCCTGGCGCAGCTCGCGCTCCAGCGTCAGCGCACGGCGGGCCTGGAGGTTCATCTCGGCGGAGAAGAAACGGTAGGTGTCGCGTCCCGACGCCTTGGCCCGGTACATGGCGAGCTCGGCGTTCTTCAAGAGCACGTCGATGGTGCGGCCGTCCGCAGGCGCCAGGGTGATGCCGATGCTCACGCTGCTGTGGACCTCGCGGCCGTGGATCAGGAACGGCTCGGCGAAGGCCTCGCCCAGCCGGCGGGCGAGCTCTGCCGCATCGTCCGGGCGCTTGATGCCGATCCGCAGGAGCGCGAACTCGTCGCCCTGCAGCCGGGCGATGATGTCGCTGTCGTCGAGCCGGTCCTTGAGCCGGCCCGCCACGGCGCGCAGCAGCCCGTCGCCGAACTCCTGGCCGAAGGCGTCGTTCACACCCTTGAAGCGATCGAGGTCGAGGTGGATCAGGGCGGCGATCCGGTGCTCGCGGCGTGCGCGCGCCAGCTCGTCCTCGCAGCGCTCCTGGAAGGCCATGGCGTTGGCCAGCCCGGTGAGCTGGTCCTGCCGGGCGGCACGCACGCTGTCGGCTTCGGCCTGCCGCAGCTCGGTGACGTCGAGGGCCACGGTGAGCACCTGCTTCACCCAGCCCGTGCTGGTGGCGAGCGGTGCCTTGGCGGAGACGACGCAGCGCTGGTCGCCCGCGGTCTCCAGCGTCTCGTAGCGCGGCCGGGTCAGCGGCACGCCGGTCTCGCGGATCTTCTCGTCGCGCACGGCATTGCGGAGCGCGTAGTCCTCGCCATGCGTCTCGGCCAGCGGGCGGCCCAGCGCATCGCCGCGCTTGATCCCGACCAGCTCCTCGTGCGCGTGGTTGGCGAAGATCAGCCGGCCTTGCGTGTCGACGATCGAGATCGCGGCCGGGATGGCGTCCAGCACCCGGCCCAGCAGGTCCTCGCCGGCCGTGGTCTCGCGCCGGCTCAGCGCCTGCTCGAGGCCGGCCGCCCGGTCGGCGAGCATGCGCTGCTGCCGGCGCAGGGTCAGCAGGTTGCGGGCACGGGCGCGGAACTCGAGATGGTCGACCGGGCTCAGAAGGAAGTCGGTGGCACCGGCCTCCAGCGCCCGATAGCAGAACTCGCGGTCCTCATAGACGGTGACGACGATGATCGGGACATCGTGATGCTCGCCGCGCTGGCGCAGCGTGCGCACGAAGCTGGCGCCGTCCATCTCCGGCATGTTGTAGTCGGTGATGATGAGGTCGCAGGCGAGCCCGCCGTCCAGGGCGTCCAGGGCTTCGACTGGGCTGGCATAGGCACTGACCTGCAGGCCTTCCTCGACCGACAGTGCAAGGCGGGTGAGTATGTTACGGTTGGTGACGCGGTCGTCGATGACGACTATTCTGGTCATTCGCCCCTGCGCCGCAGCCGGATGTCCGCCAAGGCTCGACAGCGTGCACCGCTGCGCGAGCTTACCGCGTTGGCTGCCACTATCAAGTGATAGGTGAATAGCCGTTGTCCGAGAGCTTACCCCAGAACGCGAGGCAGCGTCCATTCTGTGGCCGCAGGCACGCTCCGGCCCGCCCTTCGTCTCGCCCGTCGGTGCAACCCGTGGTACTCCGCTCGATTATTGGTATGGTGCCGGCGCGGGCGGCAAGCCTGGATTGCGGCGGCAGAACCGGTGATCGACACGTTCTTCGAGCTCCTGGCCCAGGGCTGGACACCCTGGCTGCTCTCGTCGCTGATCGTCGGCGCCGCGATCGCGATCTGGGTCGACCTGCGCGTCCGCCATGTGGCGCCGGTCCTGCGCGGCCTCGACGACGCTATCGCAGCGGTTGAAGAGAGCGAAGGGCAGGGCGGGTTCCGGCGTCGCTTCGGGGCCGTCTTCCAGCGCCTCGCCACCAACCCCGTCATCGGCGAGGTCTGGCGCGGTTATGCCGCCACCATCGCCCCGGCACCGGGCCAGGAGGATGCGCTCGGCTACACGCGGCGGCCGCACGAGAGCTTCAACGAGAACCTGCTCGCCAATGCCGGCATCAATCTCCGCTTCTACAATGCGGTGCCGAACCTGCTCGTGGGTGCCGGTCTTCTCTTCACGTTCCTCGGCCTCGTGGCCGCCCTCTATTTCGCCAGCCGCGGCGTGGCCGCGGCCGAGGTCCAGGAGGCACAGCGGGCACTGCGCGAGCTTCTGGGTGCCGCCACCTTCAAGTTCGTGACCTCGATCGCGGGCCTCGGCAGCTCGATGCTGTTCTCCTGGCGCGAGAAGGCGCTGCTGCACCGCATCCAGCGCCGGCTCTCCCGGCTCTGTGCGGCACTCGAGGCCAGGATGGTGCCGCTCACGGCCGAGAGCATCGGCATCGCCCAGCTCATGGAGCTGCGCCAGCAGCAGCAGGAGCTGCAGAAGCTGGGCCGCAGCCTGCTGGTGAAGGTCCCGGACACGGTCGAGGAACGGCTCACGGCCGAGCTCGTGGCCGCCCTGGCACCGCTGCGGCGTGGCACCGCAGCGGCGGCCGAGCGGCTGGCCCGGATCGACGAATGGCTGCTCGACCTCGTGCTCGAGGCGGCCGAGGCCGATGGCGAGAAGGCCGGGAGCCGGGCCCTGCCGGTGCTGGAGCGGCTGGACACTCTCGTGGCCGCCGTCCGCGAGAGCCGGGGCGGGCCGCCCGGCGCCGTGGTGCCGGCAGCAATCGAGGTCACCGCGGGCGGCACCGCGCCGCGGGACCTGCCGGAGCTTCTGGGCAGCTCGAAGGAGCTGATGCGGAACGTGGACACCCGTCTCGGCCAATCCCTGCTCCGGGTCCGCGACCTGCTGGGCCGGCTGGGGTCGGAGCGCAAGCCGAGCCGGGCGGACCTCGAGTCCGCAAGCCGTCTCCTGCTCGAGGCGCAGTCGAGCCTGCAGCAGGCGAAGGCGGCGTCGGCACGGATGAGCCAGCGGCTGGATCAGCTCGCCCGCGAGGGCGAGGCAATGGCGGCGGGGAAGGGCGGTGCCGCCGAGGTGCAGGCCTTCCGGCAGGAGCTGGGCACGCTGAACCAGGACCTGCGCCAGACCCTCCAGCTCCTGGAGGGCGGGGCGGGGGCCGCAGCCGAGCGCCTCGCCGGTGCCGGCAGCCATCTGCGCGTGCGCAGCACTGCCGGCTGAGCCCGCATGCCGACCCGCCAGATGCATGAGGAGGACAACTATCTCGCCTCGGTGAGCGACCTGATGGTGGGGTTGCTGTTCGTCTTCATCATCATGCTGATGGCCTTCGCCCTGAACCTGCGTACGGCGGAGGAGCAGGCCGACGCGCACCCGCGAGGAGCTCGAGACCGCGCGTGCTGCGGCGGCGGAGGAGCGGGACGAGCTGGCGGTCGAGCGGGACGAGATCCTGCAGCGGCATGAGGCGCTGAGCCTGGTGAGTGCCAGGCTCGTGGAGCTGGAGGCGCAGCGGGCACAGCTGCTCCAGACGGTCACGGCGGAGCTGGGGGAGCGCGACGTGCCCGTCACCCTCGATGCCGCCAACGGGGTGCTGCGCCTGCCCGAGAGCCTGCTCTTCGATTCCGGTGCCGCGGAGCTGCGTCCCGAGGGCGAGCATGCGCTCTCGGTCGTGGCCGAGACGTTGGCCGCCACGTTGCCCTGCTACAGCCATTCGCCCTCTGGCACGGGTGCCTGCCCGCAGCCGCCGCAGCCCCTGCTCGAGGCCGTGCTGATCGAGGGCCACACGGACGACGTGCCGATCCGCAGCAGCCAGTTCGCCGACAACTGGACGCTTTCGGCGGCCCGCGGGGTCAACACATACAAGGCGCTCACTGGCCACGCGCCGGAGCTCAGCTCCCTCCAGAACGCGCGCGGCGAGGCCCTCCTGGGTGTGGCCGGCTACGAGGCGCGCCGGCCGGTGGCCCCGGGCAACACGCCCGAGGAGCGGCGCCTGAACCGGCGGATCGACCTGCGCTTCCTGGTGGCGGCGCCGGGCGACAGCGAGCTTGCGGCCATCATCCGCCGGCTCGGGGCCAAGGAGACGCCGTGAGCCGCGAGTATCCGGACCGGCCGATCGTCGGCATTGGCGGTGTGGTCTGGCGGGGCGACCGCGTCCTGCTGATCCGCCGCGGCAAGGCCCCGCGACTGGGGCAGTGGTCGTTGCCCGGCGGCGGCCAGAACCTGGGCGAGACTCTGGTCGAGGGGCTGACGCGGGAGGTGCGCGAGGAGACCGGGCTCGAGATCGAGGCGGTCGAGCTGCTGGCGGTCGTGGATCTGGTCGACCGGGACGAGACCGGCCGGGTGCGCTACCACTACACGCTGGTCGACTTCATGGCCGAGGCGCTGCCGGGCGAGCCGGTGCCGGGCGACGATGCAAGCGAGGTTGCCTGGTTCACGCAAGCCGAAGCTAGCGCGCTCGGCTTGTGGTCCGAGACGGATCGGATCATCGCCCTTGCGGCCGAGAAGCGCAGCCTCAAGCAGGCCGGCGGCCGATAGGCAAGGAGGACAAGCTCCTGCTCAGACCTCCTGCGGCTCGGCGTTCGCCAGCACGCGGGCAAGATTGCAGAGGGCGTCCTGATGCTTCCGGTTGGTGATGCCGGCGAAGTTGCGGGCGAGCTCGAGGAGCATCCGCTGCTGCGGCATCATCTCGGAAGGCTTGGGCCGGGTCCGCTTCTCCGGGTCGATCTCCTCGAAGAAGTAGCTGATCTCGACCCCCAGCGCCTGGGCGATCTGGTAGAGCCGGCCGGCGGAGATGCGGTTGATGCCGGTCTCGTACTTGTGCGCCTGCTGGTAGGTCACCCCGATCAGCTCGGCCATCTGCTGCTGGGTCAGGCCCAGCATGATCCGGCGCTGACGGATGCGCAGGCTGACGAAGTGGTCGACGTCGAGGGCCCGGCTTCTTCCACCTGTCCCGCGTCCGACGGGCTTGCTGGCAAGTTGATTCATGCCCATCCTGCTCCTGAAGGCCGATGCTGGCCGCCACGTCCACCTGGTTGCTAAACCATATTTACCTAAAATACCCCTGGTCTTTTAAGTTACCAGCGAAAAGAGAAAAACTCATCAACCGCGATGGGTTCACCCTTGGAAACCTGTGGCTGCGGCGGAGCCGCCGCAAGCCTCGGGCCAGAGCACGCCCAGAATGGGCCGGGCACTGCTCACCTCAACCCCGGCGAGGGTGGGGGCGTTGTAGGCCGCAAGGTCGTAGCAGCGCCGGTCCGCACCCAGCGCCAGCCGCCGCAGGAGCGACCTGCCGTCGGCAAGCTCGACCAGCGCGTCTCGCCCGAGCAGGTCATCCGCCGAGGCCTCCAGGGCACCGATCAGGGCGATCTGCCCCGGCCGGAACACCGGCGCCATGCTGTCGTCCCCGACCCGGAAGGCCAGGAGCTGGTCCTCACGCATGGTGAGAGGCGCCTCGGCCTCGTTGCTGGCAGGCTCGAGCACACCCATGATGCCGAACCGGCCGCCCATCGGAATCGTGCTGCGTGCCGGGCTGCGGCCGAAATAGAGATATTCGGGACTGGTATCGAGCACGTGCGCCAGCTTCTGCACGATGTCGCGCGGCGGCTCGTATTCGTCCCGCTCGTAAGGCCCGATCACGGTCTGGTGGCGGCCGATCAGACGGGCGAGGTCGACTTGGCTCAGCCCCTTGGCCATGCGCAGGCTGCGCAGCCTGGCGCCGAAGCTGGATCGATGGAGGGCTCGCACCGGCTCTCTCCTGGGCCGAGTTCGACTAGCGAGTTCTAGCACGGCTCGGCCGCCTATGGGCTCTGCCCTTAGCGCGACTCCGGTGAAAGAACAAGCCGGCCGGACATCTCGGGGGTGTAGACGGCCGGATCCATGCTCATCGGCACGTAGAGGCCGTCCCGCCACAACCGCGCCATGTCGCGATAGTGCGGGGAGAGCGGGTGCCCGGACTGGCCGGTGGTCGCCATGAACACCGACCCATCCGGATCCGCGAGATCGTACTGGGCCCGGTAGGAGGGCCCGTGGCCGCTGAGGAAGGGGTGCTCCGGGTCCGCCTGGCCGTAGGCCCCGACATTGACCGTCGTCCCCGACCCGCCTGTGGGCACGCGCAGCGAGAACAGCAGCCGCAGCACCGGCACGCGCTCGAACGCACGATGCTCCATGAGGGCCTGATGCTCGCTGTCCCAGCGCCAAGCCTCCCAGTTCGCACCGTGCCGTTCCCGGATCCAGGCCAGCGCCCGCTCCAGCGCCAGGCGCGAGCGGTCCGCACAGCTCTCGACCGCCGTGGTCGCGGTGTCGTCGCACCAGACCTGCCGCTCGCGCAGCATCCGAGCCAGCGCATCGGGTCGGATGGCGGCGGTTCCTTGCGCGAGCGGCGCCAAGCTCGTCCGCCCAGACCAGGGGCCCGAGCTCCCGGTACCAGGCGGCGAACACCAGAGGCTCCGGCCGGTCCGCGGCCATCGTGCCATCCCAGGCGAGCAGCGCCTCGCGCAAGGAGCCGGTCGCCACTTCGGCCAGCAGCCCCGGCGTCAGCTCGCGGGAGAAGACGGAGAGCTGGTCGAGCTGGAGCCGCTGGCTCGCGGCCCGGTCGAGCGGCCGCGTCGCCTCCAGCACTTCCTCGATCCGGCGGGCGCGGTAGGGCGGCTCCCAAGTCGCCGCCAGGAAGTGCGGATAGTCCTCGCCCACCAACCGGTTGTTGGCGTTGAGGATGAAGCCGCGCGGCGGGTCGAGCGTGCGCGGCAGCTCGGGGTAGGGGATGGTTCCCGACCAGTCGAACGCACCCGTGTCCCCGGGCACCGGCAGGCGGCCGTCGCCCTGCGCCCGGACCGGCACCCGGCCGGGAGACAGCATGCCGATATGGCCGGCGCGGTCGGCATAGGCGATGTTCTGCTGCGGGGCCGCGTAGGTCTCGAAGGCGGCGACGAAGCCCGACCAGTCGGCAGCGCTCGCCACCTTGAAGCCGGCCTCGGCGGTACGGTCGGCCGGGTCGAGCCCGGTCCAGGCCAGGGCCATGACGCGGCCGTCGGGCAGGGCGGCCGCCGGCACCACGTCGGAGAGCACGGGCCCGTGCCGGGTCTCGCGCACCCGCAGCGTCACGGGTGCGGCGTCTCGGACCCGGATCGCTTCGTCCCGGACCATGAAGGGCAGTGAGCCGCCCGGTGCCAGATACCGGCCCGGATCGGCTGGATCGACCGTCTCGACGAAGAGATCCTGCACGTCGGACCCGGTGTTGGTGAAGCCCCAGGCGATCTCCCGGTTGCGGCCCAGCACCACGAACGGGACCGCCGGCAGCGTGGCGCCGATCACCGAAAGACCCGGCGCCTCGATGTGGGCGAGGTACCAGATCCCGGGTGCCGTCAGCCCTAGATGCGGGTCGTTGGCGAGGAGCGGCGCGCCGCTCTTCGTGCGGCTGCCGGCCACCACCCACTCGTTCGAGCCCAGGGCACCCACAGGCAGGCCGGGCCCGATATCCTCCGCCAGTGCCAGCCCCTGCACGGCCCGCGAGGACGCGGCGTAGGTCACGGGATCGGTGGGTGCCGCGTCCGGCGAGAGGTCGGCCAGCTGCTCGGGGCTCAGCCTGGCGGCGAGGCGGGCCTGGTAGAGGTCCTGGCGCCAGCTCGAGGTGAGGTCGAGGGCCATCAGCTTGAGGAAGAGCACGCTGTCCGCCGCCCGCCACGGCTCCGGGCGGTGGCGCAGGATCAGGAACTCGGGCGGCAAGGTGGTACCCAGGGCGAGGAAGCCGTTGACACCTTCGGCATAGGCCTCGAGCAGGCGGCGCGCTCCGGCGTCCAGATGACCAAGCGAGCTCTCGGCCGCCCGGGCGAGCCCCAGCATCCGCATGAAGCGGTCGACGGGCAGGGCGTCGGCGCCCACGACCTCGGCCAGCCGGCCCTGGCCCACCAGCCGGTTCAGCTCCATCTGCCAGAGCCGGTCCTGCGCATGCAGGAAGCCCATGGCGCGATAGGCGTCCTCGACCGATTCGGCCCGCACGTGCGGGATGCCCCAGCGGTCGCGCACCACCTCGACCGGTGCCGCCAGCACCGGCAGGGTCAGCTCGCCAGACAGCTTCGGCAGGGAGCTCCAACCCAGCCAGCCGACCGTGCCGACCACGATGGCCAGCACGGCTGCCGTCAGCGCCGCAGCCCAGCGCAGGAGCCGGCGCATCCGCTAGGCCAGGAGCCCGCGCTGCTGGAGGTCGGCGGCCAGACCTTCGGGCGAGGTGAAGTGGTGGACGGTGATGCCGAGCGCCGCTGCGGCGCGGATGTTCTTCTCGACATCGTCGATGAAGAGGCAGTCCGAAGGCTCGCCGCCGATCCGGCCCAGCGCGTGGTGGAAGATCGCGGGCTCGGGCTTGGCCATCCGCAAGCTGCCCGAGACGTAGATCTCGCGGAAGAGGTCGAGGAACGCGTAGGCCGGATCACGGCGGACGATGTCGAACGTCTCCGCGGCCCAGTTGGTGATGGCGTAGAGCGGCACCTTCCGCTCGGCCAGGTCCTCGAGGATCTCGACCGTCCCCAGGATCGGCCCGCTGATCGTCTCGATCCAGCGGCTATGATAGGCCTCGATCCTCTCCCGCTCGGCCGGGTGCTTGGCGATCAGCTCGGCGACACCTTCCGCGAACGGCTTGCCGGCATCCAGGCTGTGGTTCCAGGCGGCCGTCGTCACCTCGGCCAGGAACCGCTCCATCCCGGGCTCGTCGTCGACGAACAGCTTGCGATAGAGGTAGCGCGGGTTCCAGTCGATCAGCACCCCGCCCAGATCGAAGATCACGGTGCGCACGCGCCGCTCGTCCGCCATCCTGCCACCACCCCTTCTGCCCGGGGGCGGAACCTAGCCGCGGCAACGATGGCTGCAAAGCCGGGTGCCAGCGGTCCCGGGCCGCTAACGGGGGGCGTGGGCGCGCAGGACCTGCATCTGGGGACGGTCCTGCCCGCCGACCGGCTCGACACTGAAGGGGTAGTCCCCCCACCACGGGCCCGCCGCCCAGTAGGTCCAGCCGAGCCAGACATCCGTGTTGCCGTCGAGGTGCCCAAGGATGTTGTCGAGCCCGCGCAGGCAGTCATCCGTGGCGGCGGCCCCGATCTCTCCCAGGAAGCCCTTGTACTTGCGGGCCCGAAGCCACTCCGTCATCCGCGCCACGCCGGCCAGGGCGGCCGACGCGCCGGCACAGGACGTGCTCGTGCCGGAGGAGTCGCCGTCCATGTACTGGTGGACCTCGAAGGCGAACTTGTTCAGCGGGTCCTTCACGCGCGGCATCACCGTGCCGTTGGGGGTGCCGTACCAGCCGTCCTGCCAGCTATGCGCACCGGTCCAGGCATTGCCCGGCACCAGGATCAGGTTCTTCGCCTTGGCCTTGCGGATGGCGGCGATCGCAGCGTTGGCAGCCGTGAGCCACTGCTCGGTCGGCATGTCGTGCGGCTCGTTCATCAGGCCCAGGATGACCCGGCCGTTGCCACGATACCGGGTGGCCAGCCGCTTCCAGAAATCGCCGAAGTGCTTCACCGGCACCTGGGCCGACCCGACCGTGGCACCCCGGTAGCGAGCATAGTTGTGCGGATCCAGGATGACGTAGCCGCCCTTGCCGGTGATGTACTTGACGAGCTCGTCGAGGCGGGCCTGCTCGGCGGCAGCGAAGGGCGCGGAGAGGTTGGGCTGCAGCCGCTCCCAGCGGAACGGAAGGCGGATCGTGCCCAGGCCGCGGGCAAGGAAGTGATCCACCTCGGCCTTGCTCGGATAGATGTAGTCCGTCCCGTGCGTGCCGGGCAGCGCGCCATCCGCCGAACTCGGCTCCGGCAAGGTTGACCCCGGCATGCTTGGTCGCGGCCTGGGCTGCGCCTGCCACGCAGGTGAGGAGGGCAAGGGCCGCAAGGAACGTGGGCCGGATCATCGCGTCCTCCGATCCTGATCGACTGCCATGCTGACCGCGGCTGCACCCTCAACGCAAGGGTGATCGGTGAGCTCGGCCTATCGAAGGATGCGCGATTTGCCTGGCTGCATCAGCCTTTGGAGCCGGCCTGCAGCCGCCGGGTGACCCGGTCGAGGGCGGTCAGCGTCTCCTCGCTCACATGATGCTCGATGCCCTCGGCATCCTGCCGGGCCGTCTCCTCGCAGACCCCGATCGCGTGCAGGAAGTCGATCACGATCCGGTGCCGGCGGCGGCAGCTCAGCGCCAGGGCGCGGCCATCGTCGGTGAGGAAGATGGCGCGGTAGGGCTCGGAGCGGACGAGGCCCTCGCGCTGCAGGCGGGCGATGGTGTTGTTCACCGTGGCCGGGGTGACGCCCAGCCGATGGGCGAGGTCTATGGCCCGCGCCTCGCCCGTGGCGTCGATCAGGTCGGCGATCAGCTCGACATAGTCTTCCGCGATCTCGGCCCGATGGGCATCGCGCGTGCGTCCGAAGCCGGCCGCCTGGTCGGCCGCGCGCGCGAGCCGTGTGCTGCTGGCACCCACGTCCGCTTTCCTCCCGCTGGCACGATCCTAGCGCAGCGGAACGGGAGCCGGCAAATCGGGCGGCGGTGCATCCGCCCGCGACGAGCCGCCGGCACGCGGGCTCGCGAGCGCTGCCAGCGCCAGGATGACGCCGGCCACGACCGCCACCATCCCGCTCGCCGCGAGCGAGCTGTCGCTGCCGAGCCAGAGCGGGACGAAGGCCGCGAGCACGTAGCCGGCTATCGCGGAAAGTGCTGCGAAGGCCTGGCTCAGCCAGATTTGATGCGACAGCCGGCGGGTGAGCAGACGGGCCGCGGCTGCCGGGCAGATGAACATGGCGATCACCAGGATGGAGCCCACGGCCTCGAAGGCGGCGACGGCGACCGCACCCACGAACAGCATCAGGCCCAGGTTCACGAGCCCAGCCGGGAAGCCCAGGCTCGTGGCCAGACCCGGATCGAACGAGGCCAGCTTCAGCTCCTTGTAGAACACCAGCACGGCCAGGCCGGTGGCCAGGGCCATCAGGGCCAGCGTGACCACCTCGCGCGGCATCTGCGCCCAGACGGCGGGCTCGAGCAGCGAGGCCGGACCCTTGGCCGCCAGCCAGAGCACGTCCTCGAGCTGGCCGAACAGCACGCACTCGGCATCGAGGTCGACGCTGTGGGCGGCGGCCTGCTCCATCATCACGACGCCGGCGGCGAAGAAGATCGAGAACACGACGCCCATGGCGGCCCCGCTCTCCAGCCGGCCCAGCCGGCGGACGAGCTCGATCAGGGCCGAGGCCAGCAGGGCCGCCAGGAGGGCGCCGAGCAGCATGGCCCAGCTGGCCCGGGTGCCGAGGATGAGGAAGCTGCCGACGAGCCCCGGCAGCACGGCATGCGAGATCGCGTCGCCCATCAGGCTCTGCCGCCGCAGCACCAGGAAGTTGCCCAGGAGCGCGCAGGCGCAGGTGGCGAGCAGTGCCGCCAGCATGGCCGGCAGGTCGATCTGCAGGAAGCTCGCGAGGTCGATCGCCATGGCTCAGGCCGCCTCCAGCGGGTGGACGCTGGGCGGTATGCCGACGTAACGCGGCATCCGGCCCGCGGCCGCAAGCTCGCGCTCGAGTTGGGCCACCATGTCGGGCGAGAGCACGTGCTCGACCAGATCGGCCGAGTGGTCGACGTGCGACGGCGCGAGCTCGGCATAGGTGACCAGGAACTGCTCCCACAGCCGGTGGTTGCGGGTCAGGCGCAGGGCCTGGTGGCGGCCGGGCCCGGTCAGGGTCACCGTGCCGGCCGTGTGCTCGAGCAGCCCGCGCCAGCGCAGTTGCCACAGCACGAGCCCGAGCAGCGGCCGGCCGAACCGGCGGTGCAGCTCGAGCTCGGCCAGCGGGATGGCGTGGCCGTGCGCCGCCCCGATGCGCTCGCCGGCCTCGAGAGTCGCACGGAGCACATGCTGGCCCGCAATGCGCAGGCGCATGGCCATCTGCCGGGCCGCCACCGCGAGGATGCCGCGGGCAGGGGCGACGAGCAGGCTCACGAGGAAGATCGCACCGGCGACGAGGACGATGACACCCCCGGCCGGGAAGCGGGGCAGCAGGGCCGAGGCCGCGGCACCGAGATAGCCGCTGATCCCGCCGAAGAGGGCCGCCAGCATCGCCATCAGGGAGAGCCGCTCGGTCCAGAACCGGGCGGCGGCAGGCGGGATGATCAGCAGGGCCACGACCAGGATCAGGCCGACCGCGCGCAGACCCACGACCGTCACCGCCACCACCAGCGCCATCATCGCGAGGTCGATCCGGTCGACCGCGAAGCCCTCGGCTGCCGCGAATTCCGGGTCGAAGCCCACGAGCCTGAACTCCTTGAACAGGAGCAGGACCGCGATGGTGGCGGCCACGGCCGTGAGCCCGATCGCCAGCGCGTCGCCCACGCTCATGGCCGCGGTCTGGCCGTAGATGAACTTGGCGATGCCGCCTTCCTCGCCCGTGCCCAGGGTCTGGATGTGGCTCAGCAGCACGAAGCCCAGGCCGAAGAACACGCTGAGGACGGCACCCATGGCCGCGTCCTCGGGCAGGCGTGCCCGGCGGCTCAGATACTGGACCGCGAGCACGCCCAGGATGCCCGAGATGGCGCCGCCCGCCAGCAGCACGGGCAGGCTGCGGCCGGCGTGACCCAGGCTCACCGCCACGATGAAGGCGATGCACAGGCCGGGCAGGCTGGCATGGCTCAGCACGTCGCTCATCAGTGCCCGGCGGCGCAGGAGGGCGAAGGTGCCGACCAGGCCGGCGGCGATGCCCAGGAGCGTCACCCCGATCAGAGCGAGGCTGGTGTTGTAGCCGCCCGTGAGGGTGAGGACGCGGAAGAGCTCGCCCCAGCCGGGCCAGGCGGGATTGGGGGTGGCGAGACTGTTCACGCCACCTCGCCCGCACGCCCGAGGGCGGCCGCGGCCTCGTCCAGCAGCGCCAGCCTGCCGCCGTAGGTGCGGCGCAGGTTGTCGGCGTTGAAGGTGGCGGCGACCGGCCCGGCCGCGATCACCCGCATGTTGAGCAGGAGCAGATGGTCGAAATAGTCCCGCACCGTCTGCAGGTCGTGATGCACGACGATCACCGTGCGTCCCTCGGTCTTGAGGCGCCGCAGCACGTCCACGATCGCCCCCTCGGTCGCGGCGTCCACGCCGGCGAAGGGCTCGTCCATGAAGTAGAGCCGCGCCTCCTGGGCCAGTGCCCGGGCCAGGAACACGCGCTGCTGCTGCCCGCCCGAGAGCTGGCTGATCTGCCGCTGGGCGAGGTCCGCGAGCCCCACCTGGTCGAGGCAGGCAAGGGCCGCCTCGCGATGGCGGCGGGTCACCGGCCGGCACCAGCCCAGCATGCCGTAGCGGCCCATGGCCACGACCTCGAGGGCCGAGACCGGAAAGTCCCAGTCCACGCTGCTGCGCTGCGGCACGTAGCCGATCAGCCGCCGCTGCCGCTCCACCGGCCGGCCATGCACCTCGACCGTGCCCGAGGCCTTGGGCACGAGCCCGAGACAGGCCTTGATCAGCGACGACTTGCCGGCGCCGTTGGGGCCCACGATCGCGATCAGCTGCCGGTCGGGCGCCTCGTACTCCACGTCCCAGAGCACGGGCCTGCCCTGATAGGCCACGGTGAGCCCATGCACCGAGAGCGGGCTAGCCGCACTGTGCTCGGGCCGGCTGCGCAGATCGCCCGGGCTGTCGGGCCGGTGGGTGGCGAGCAGGCTGGCCATGCGCCTAGCCCAGGCTCGCCAGCAGGCCGTTCAGCCCCCTGGGCGGGGTCTGGCCGCCCAGGGCCCGGGCGATCGTGGTCACGTTGTGGTCGATCATGCCGACATAGGTGCCCTCGTAGGTGCCGGGTGCTCCCATCGCGTCGGAGAATAGCGCCCCACCTATTGCCACTTCCTTACCGCGCGCGGCGGCACCGGCGACCAGCGCCTGCACCGTGCGGTCGGGCACCGTGGTCTCGACGAAGACGGCCGGGATGCCGCGCTCCACGATCAGCTCGACCAGCTCCTCGATCCGCCGCAGCCCGGCTTCGGATTCGGTGCTCAGGCCCTGGATCCCCTGGACCTCGAAGCTGTACCGGCGGCCGAAATAGTTGAAGGCGTCGTGCGCGGTCACCAGCACGCGGCGCTCGGACGGCACGCTCGCGAGCACGCGCTCGGCATAGGCATCGAGCGCCGCGATCTCCTGCGCCATCCGGGCGGCATTGGCCGCGATCTCGGCCCGGCGTGCCGGCTGCTGGTCCGCCAGGCGGTCGCGGACAATCTCGAGCGCCTTGGCCCAGGCGCCAGGGTCCATCCACACATGCGGGTCGTGATGGCCCTGGAATTCGGGCGGCGCCAGGAGATAGGCCTCGTCGATCAGCTCGGTCACGGCAAAGACCGGCTTGCCCGCGGTGGCGACGCGCACCAGCGCGTCCGTCATCTTACCCTCGAGCAGGAGGCCGTTGTAGAACACGATGTCCGCACCCAGCATGCGGGCGATGTCCGAGCGGGTCGGCTTGTAGAGGTGCGGATCGACGCCGGCCCCCATGAGCTGGGTCACCTCCGCCCCGTTGCCGGCCACCCCGCGGGCGAGGTCGCCGACCATGCCGGTCGTGGTCAGAATCCGGAGCGGTTCCGTGGCGTTGCCGCCCCTGAAGGGCAGAGAGGCAGCGGTGGCCGAGCCGATCAGAAGGCCTGCGAGACGCCGGCGGTCCAACCTGGCTGCATCCATCTTCGACCATCCTCGCTCATGAGCCATTCCGACATAGTTTAGTCTATTCTAAATCATTTGCAAGTGCCTGATCTCTGCCGCCCGATGCTCTGCGCCGATGCGGAAGCGCTTTGCATCGGACGGTGTGTCCGCGCTAACGTCGATGCTGAGCGAGTGTGGAGTCCCCTCGATGCGCGTGAGCATGGTCGACCAGCTCCTGACCTCGATCGCCGATGCCGGCCGCGAGCTGCTGCGCAACCGGCTCGGCCGCGGCAGGCGGGGGATCGAGGCCTTGTGCCGCGACCTGCTCTCGACCCGGGGCGAGGCCTCCGGCGCAGCACTGGCGCGCGAGGTCGTGCAGACCCTGCGCGCCATGCCGGCAGCCGACCGGCTGGCCTTCTTCGAGCTCCTGGCCAGCGGCTTCGCGGTCGACCACGATCGCCTGCTTGCCGCCGCCGAGGCCTACCGCGCCGAGCCCGGGCTGGACACGCTCCTGGCCCTGCGCCGTGCCACCGAGGCGCCCAGGCTCGAGCTGTTCCGGCGGATGAACATGGCGCCCGACGGCACCCGCTCGCTGGTCCGCCTGCGCGAGGAGCTGCTCCGTCATCTGCCGGCGCATCCGGAGCTGCGCACCGTCGATGCCGACCTCCACGCGCTGCTGACCAGCTGGTTCAACCCGGGATTCCTGTCGCTCGCCCGGATCGACTGGAACAGCCCGGCCTCGCTGCTGGAGAAGTTCCTGCGCTACGAGAAGGTCCACCGCATGGACCATCTGGAGGACCTGAAGCGCCGGCTCGCCGCCGACCGCCGCTGCTTCGCCTTCTTCCACCCGGCCCTGCCGGACGAGCCGCTGATCTTCGTCCAGGTGGCGCTGGTCGACGGCTTGGCGAGCGCCGTCCAGCCGCTGATCGCCAACGACGGCACCGTCGAGGACCCGAAGGCTGCCGACAGCGCCATCTTCTACTCGATCAGCAACTGCCAGGAGGGCCTGCGCGGCGTCTCGCTCGGCAACTTCCTGATCAAGCTCGTGGTGGCCGACCTGCAGGAGCAGCTCCCCGACCTCACCACCTTCGCCACCCTGTCGCCGATCCCGGGCTTCGGCGACTGGCTCCGGGCGGAGCGAGCCGCCGACGGCGGCAGCCTCCTCGGTGCCGCCGACCGCGAGGCTCTGGCCGACTTGGACACGCCGGGCTGGCAGCACGAGCCCGAGCTCGCCGAGCGCCTGCGCCAGCCGCTGCTGCGGCTCTGCGCCCGCTACCTGATCCGCGAGAAGCGGGCAGGGCGTCCGCGCGACCCGGTGGCCCGCTTCCATCTCGGCAACGGGGCCCGGCTCGAGCGGCTGAACTGGCTGGGCGACACCTCCGAGAAGGGGATGCGCGAATCGTTCGGCCTGCTCGTGAACTACCGCTACGATCCGGGCACGATCGAGCGCAACCACGAGCTCTACGTGAATGGCGGAGAGGTGATCTTCGCACCGGCCTTGCGCTCGCTCCTGCCGAGCCCGGCACGGGCGGCGGAGCCTGTTTGAACCTATTCTAAGTCCAGATCCCGTCGCTTCCGGCTTGCGGCTGCCACTCTCGCCACCCTAGCCGGCAATCGAGCACGAGTGGCCGGCCCGACGTCCGCCGGCCCGACGGAGGGGGAGAAGTTTATGCGACGGCGTTCGATCCTGCGCAGCAGTGCGGGCCTGCTGGCGGTCGTGGCGGCGGCCCTGGGCCTGAAGCCGGCAGCGGCGGCCGAGACCGTCAACATCTACAACGCCCGCCACTACGGCACGGACCAGCAGCTCTGGGATGCGTTCAAGGCCAAGACCGGGATCGAGGTCAACGTCATCGACGGTGCGCACGACGCGCTGATCCAGCGCATGCTGAGCGAGGGCCGCAACAGCCCGGCCGACCTCTTCATCACCGTCGATGCCGGCAGGCTCGCCTTCGCCGCCGGCAAGGACCTGCTGGCGCCCACGAAGTCCGCGGTGCTGGAGAGCACCGTGCCCGAGCATCTGCGCGAGCCGGACGGCCGCTGGTTCGGGCTCGCCATGCGCGCGCGGGTGCTGATCTACGCCAAGGACCGCGTCCAGCCGTCCCAGCTCAGCACCTACGAGGCGCTGGCCGATCCCGCGTTCAAGGGCAAGGTCCTCGTCCGCAGCAGCACCAACGTCTACAATCTGAGCCTCGTGGGCTCGATCCTGGAGGCCAACGGGCGCGACAAGACCCTGGCCTGGTGCGAGGGTCTGGTCGCCAACATGGCCCGCCCGCCCGAAGGTGGCGACAGCGATCAGATCAAGGCCGTGGCGGCCGGCGTGGGCGATGTCGCGATCAGCAACACCTACTATCTCGCCCGCATGGCCGCCTCCGAGAAGGCGGACGAGAAGGAGGTTGCCCAGAAGGTCGCCGTCTTCTTCCCGAACCAGAAGGACCGCGGCACGCACGTCAACATCTCCGGTGCCGGCGTGGTGAGCACCGCCCCGCACAAGGAGAATGCGGTCAAGCTGCTGGAGTACCTCGTCTCGCCCGAGGCCCAGCGCTACTTCGCCGACGTCAGCCTCGAGTATCCCGTCAACGACAAGGTCGAGCCGCACCCCGTCCTGGCCAGCTGGGGCGAGTTCAACCACGACACCCTCAACGCCTCGGCCTACGCCGCCCGCAGCGCCGATGCCGCCATGATCATGGACGAGTGCGGCTGGAAATAGGCCCGGCCCGGGCCAGGGGTCTGTTGGGGCTCAGCGGGTTTCCGCCTCGAGCTCCAACGCCCTGGCAGCTAGGCGGTTGGCTTCCTCCTGCTGGAAAGGGTCGAGGGGGCGGATGGGTGGGCGGCAGCGTGCGGTGGCGAAGATGCCCTGCCGCTGCCGCACCTGCTTCCAGAACGTGATGCTGGTCTCGATGTGCTGGTTGGAGAAGGCCAGCACCGGCAGGCAGCGCTCGAACAGGGCCAGCGCCTCCTCGCGTCGGCCCTCCTGCCAGAGCGCCCAGATCCGGGTGTAGGCCGGCAGCAGGCCCGAGGGGATGAAGGCGTCGAGCCCTCGGGCGAGGCCGTCCGGCATCTGCATCGCGGCCCAGCCACCGGAAAGATGGAGCCGGCCGCCGGTCGCTGCCTGCACGGCCGAGTATTTCGGGCCCGCCGGCACGGTCTCGACCTTCACCGCCGTCAGCGCCGGCACCCGCGCCGCGAGTCCGGCGATCAGATCGGGCGCCAGACCGGGTCCGTGCCAGTCGAGGTCCTGCAGCATCACCTGACCGGGACCGTCATCGCCAAGCGCCCGCAAGGCCGTCTCGAGCGCCTGCTCGTTCAGACCCGCCGGAGGCTGCCACAGCACCATCGCCGCTCCTGCCGCCTTGGCGTCACGGGCAAGCGCCTCGGCTGACCGCGACCTCCGGAGCGCTCACGCCCGCCACGACGGCGAGGCGTCCGTGGGCATGCTCCGCCACGACGTCGAGCAGCCGGCGTCGCTCGGCGGGCTCGAGAGAGCCAACCTCGCCCGCAACGGCCGCCACCAGCACACCGCAGCACCCCGCCCCGGCGCAGTGCTCGACCAGCCGGATCACGCTCGCCGTGTCGACCGCGTCGTCATCGGTGAAGGGCGTGTGCAGGCTCGCGACGATCCCGCGCAGGCCGGTCTTGGGCTCGAACCGGGTCATCGCGCCTCCTGAGACTCAGGCGGTGACGAACTCGTCCCGCGCGTAGCCCTGGAGATAGAGCAGTGCCGTCAGGTCGCCGTGGCCGATCTGCACCGGCGCCTCGGCCCGCACCCGCGGATGGGCACGGAAGGCAACCCCCAGGCCAGCGGCCTTGATCATCGGCAGGTCGTTGGCCCCGTCGCCAACCGCCAGCGTCTCGCCGCGCTCCAGCCCGTGCTCCACGCGCAGCCGCTCCAGCGTGGCGCGCTTCGCCTCGGCTGCCCGGATCGGCCCCAAGAGCCGCCCGGTGAGCCGCCCGTCCTGGACCTCGAGCGCGTTCGCCTCGTCGAGATGGAAGCCCACCACCTCGCGCACATAGCGGGTGAAGACCGTGAACCCGCCCGAGACCAGCACCGTCAGTGCCCCTGCCGCCCGCATCGTACGCACCAGCGTCGCTGCCCCCGGCATGAACCGCAGCCGCTCCCGGATCACCTCGGCCATCACGCCCTCCGGCAGCCCCGCCAGCAGCGCCACCCGCGCCTCCAGCGCTGCCACGAAGTCCAGCTCCCCGTTCATCGCCCGCCGTGTGACCGCCGCCACCTCCGCCTTCAGCCCCGCGAAGTCGGCCAGCTCGTCGATGCACTCGATGGTGATGACCGTGCTGTCCATGTCCGAGATGAGCAGCTTCTTGCGGCGGCCCGCCGCTTGGGTCACGGCGAGGTCGACGGGGGTATCGGCCACGATCCGCGCCATCGCGTTCGCGTCCACGGCTTCCGCCGTCACTTCGGCCGCGGTCTCCTCCGCCAGCCAGCGCGCCTCGCCGCCGGTGGCCCGAGCCACCTCGCGCACCAGCGCCGGGGCGAGCGGCTGGACAGCAGGATCGGCGATCAGGCAGACGACCGGCATCGGGAGCTCGGAAGGGCAGGGGGCAGGGATCGGCGTGCTCGTGGTCATAGGGGGCAGCACCGCCAGCGGCAAGTCGGCCCTGGCGCTCACGCTCGCCCAACGCTGGGGCGGCACCATCGTCAACGCCGACAGCCAGCAGCTCTACCGCGACCTCCCCATCCTCAGCGCCCGGCCCGACGCCCGAGGACGAGGCGGCGGCACCCCACCTTCTCTACGGCGTCCTCGGCCCCGACGAGCAGGCCTCGGTTGGCCGCTGGCTGGAGCTGATCGCCCCCGTCCTCGCGAATGCTATCGCCACCGACAACACGCTGATCCTCACCGGTGGCACCGGCCTCTATATCGAAGCCCTCCTCCACGGCCTGCCGGCGATTCCTCCTGTCGACCCGGAGGTCCGCCGCACGCTACGCGAGGCAGCGGTCACGACGCCGGCGCCCAACCTGCACGCGCGCCTCGCTGCCGTCGACCCGCTCGCGGCCGGGCGTCTGGCGCCCACCGACACGCAACGCATTCTCCGCGCCCTCGAGGTGGTGGAATCGACCGGCCGCTCTCTCGCCGACTGGCAGCAGGAGCCTCGCGCGAGGGCATGCCTGCCGGCCCGGGTTATAGGCGTAGCCCTTCTCCCGTCCGCAGAAGTCGTAGCACCGAAGATCGAGGGGCGCTTACGGGCGATGCTGCAAGGCGGGGCCATCCAGGAGGTCGCAGCCCTTTTTCAAGCGCATCCCGACCTCGCGACGTATCCGATCGCCAAGCTGCACGGCTGCCGCGAGCTGATCGCCGTTCATGACGGCAGGTTGCAGATCGCTGAAGCCGAAGCCCGGATCGCGGCCCAGGTCCGCCAATACGCGAAGCGGCAGCGGACCTACTTCCGCCACCGCCTGCCTGAGCTCACGCCGCTCCCTGCGGCCGGAGAGGCTGAGGCCCTGCTGCTCAGCCGGTGGGCGTTGCACTGACCTGGTCGGAGACGCCCAGGCTCAGAAACCGTTGTCCGTCATCTGGCGGTCCATCGTGCCCGGATCGATCGCCACATGCAGATCGTAGCTCGGCGGCCTGCTCACCTGGTAGGCCGTGACGTTGCCTTGCTGCAGGTCCTGGGCGCTGATGCGGATCTGCATGCTCATCCTGATCGAGCTCAGGTCTTCGTCGGTGGTGATCGACGTGGTCCCCCTGGCGAAGCCGTTGAGCTTGGCCCGCACATCGTAGTCGATCAGATAGTCGTGGCCCTGTTTGGTCACGGTGACGAACTGGTTCTTGGCGTTGCCCTCGAGGGGGTTTCCGATCCGGGGCAAGATCTTCGTGCCGTCCTCGGCCAGCAGGGCATCGCGCACCCCGACCGTTAGGGCCGTAGGCATGTATTGCGTGACCATCTTCGAGAGATGGAAGGCTGCCTGGTCGTTCCCGGTGAAGCTGCGGAGCTGGGTGCGGGGGTCAGGTCCGGCGTTGCCCTGCAGCAGCTTCTTGCCGAGCCGAATTTCCGAGCGGTCGACATCGTGCATGAACTGCTCGATCACCGGCGGCATGCCGTGGGCATTGACCGTCTTGTGTTTGTTGGGGTTGGCCATATCGCCCAGATTATCGTCCATGTACTGCTTGGTCTTCTGCTGCGCGGCCGTGTTGAAGGCCGCCTGGTCTTCGCCGCTCAGCCGGGCGGCTCCGTAAGCCCCGACACCGAGCTGCACGGACTGCGGCACCGTCGCCTTCGTGAGCGGCTCGTAGATCACGGCGTTGATCGTGCTCTGGATGGCAGTCAGGTCGCGGCGCCGGACATCCTGGGTCAGGTCGATGCCGGGATGGTCCTGGCCCAGCTTGGTGAGGATGGCCTGGGCATGCTGCGGGTACTCGCGGCCGATCGCTCGCTGGATCGCGTCGGCCCCGTCCTGCCGCTTCTGTGCGCGCTGCTGGAGACGGTTGCCGCCGAACATGTCCTCGATCTTGGCGGTCGAGCCCTTCTGGCTGGTGTAGAGGCCCTTGGCGTTGTCGAAACGGACCCGCTGCGAGTCGCTGCCGCCGCCCGTGGGCCGGAAGGTATTGTAGATGTCGGTGAAGGTGGTGCCCGCGTTGACCCCCATCTGCGGCATCGTCGGTTCCTCCCTCGCTCTCAGCCCCGGATCATGAAGGAGCCGTCCTGCCCCGACCAGTCCGGTGCTGCCCCATCGCCCCCGGCACCGCCGCCCAGGATCGCGCGCCACGCGTGCAGCTTGGCGGCGAACCCGCGCACCAGGGCCTGCAGCCTCTGCCCGTCGAGCCCCGCAAGGGGTATGTCCACGAGCTGGATCACCGGCCCGTCCTGGCCTTCCACCGCCATCCGCACCCCGCCGGTCTCGTCCCAGTGGAAGCCGTAACGCAGCAGGAGGTCGTAGAGGCGAGCCCGGTCGCCCGGCTGCGGCGTGCCGACATCGCCCCAAAGGACGAGGCAGCCGCGCTCATGGTCCAGGTCGGCGAAGAGGATCGTGTCCTCGTCGACCCGAAGGCTCCAGACGTCCTCGCCCTCGTGCTCGGCCACGGCCATGAGGTCGGCAAGGCTGCCGATCTCGGCCATCAGGCTCTGGACGTGCGCGAGGGACAAGTTGGCACCTCCCGGTATCAATGGGCCAAGGTACTCCACCTGCTGCGGCTGTGAAAGCCTGCTCCGCGGCTTGGGGCCACAGGCAGCTTGCCATTGACCCTCCGGGAGCGAGCGGCTAGTGATCCCACCCCCGATCGCCGCGGCGGGGATGCTTTGCCGCGGCCTCAGAAGACCAATCAGAACTCCAAGGCACCTTCTTCCGGAGCCCCTGCCATGACTGCTGCCGCGACGCAGGCCGCCGCGACCCTCGACGACACGCAGCTCACGGGCGCGCAGGTCGTCATCAAGGCGCTGGTGGAGCAGGGCGTAGAGGTAATCTTCGGCTATCCGGGCGGTGCCGTGCTGCCGCTCTATGATGCGCTGTTCCAGCAGGACAAGCTGCGGCACATCCTCGTCCGTCACGAGCAGGCCGCGGTCCATGCCGCCGAAGGTTATGCGCGCAGCACCGGCAAGGTGGGCGTCGTCCTCGTCACCTCGGGCCCCGGCGCCACCAACACGGTGACCGGCCTCACCGACGCGCTCATGGACTCGGTGCCGATCGTCTGCCTCACCGGGCAGGTGCCGACGCACATGATCGGCAACGACGCCTTCCAGGAGGCGGACACGGTCGGCATCACCCGGCCCTGCACCAAGCACAACTATCTCGTGAAGGAGCCGGGCGACCTCGCCCGCGTGATGCACGAGGCCTTCCACGTGGCGGCGGCAGGCCGGCCCGGGCCGGTCGTGATCGACCTGCCCAAGAACATCCAGATGGGCAAGGCGCCCTACCTGCCGAAGGCCCAGTTCAGGCCCCGCAGCTACAACCCGGCCCGCGAGCCCAACGCCGAGCGGGTCGAGCAGGCGATGGAGCTGCTCGCCCGCGCCGAGCGGCCGATCTTCTATGTCGGCGGCGGCGTCATCAACTCCGGCTCCCGCGCCTGCGCGCTCCTCACCGAGCTCGTGCGCGAGACCGGCTACCCGATCACGCTGACGCTGATGGGCCTCGGCGCCTATCCGGCCTCGGACCCGCAGTTCCTGGGCATGCTCGGCATGCACGGGACCTACGAGGCCAACATGGCCATGCACGACTGCGACGTGATGGTCTGCATCGGCGCCCGCTTCGACGACCGCGTGACCGGGCGGCTCGACGGCTTCTCGCCCAAGAGCCGCAAGATCCACGTCGACATCGACCCGTCCTCGATCAACAAGAACATCCCCGTCGACGTGGCGATCGTGGGCGATGCCGAGCGCACGCTGGGCGCCATGCTGGCAGCCTGGAAGCGGCGCTCGAACAGCATCAGCCGCGACAAGGTCCTGCCCTGGTGGAACCAGATCGCGGACTGGAGCCGGGTCGATTCGCTGCGCTTCCGGCAGGGCCGCACCGGCATCAAGCCGCAGACCGCCGTCCGCCGCCTCTACGAGGCGACCAGGGACCGGGACGTCTACGTCACGACCGATGTCGGCCAGCACCAGATGTGGGCGGCCCAGCACTTCAAGTTCGAGCAGCCGCTGCGCTGGATGACCTCCGGCGGTCTCGGCACCATGGGCTACGGCTTCCCGGCCGCGATCGGCGTGCAGGTGGCCCACCCCGACGCCCTGGTCTTGTGCATCTCCGGCGACGCCTCCTGGGTGATGAACATGCAGGAGATGTCGACGGCCATGCAGTACCGGCTGCCGGTCAAGACCTTCATCCTCAACAACAGCTACATGGGCATGGTCCGGCAGTGGCAGGACTTCTTCCACGGCAACCGGCACTCTGAAAGCTACATGGATGCCCTGCCGGACTTCGTGAAGCTGGCCGAAGCCTTCGGGGGCGTGGGCCTGCGGGCGGAGAGCGTGGACGAGCTGGACAGCGTGATCGCGGCGGCCCTCGCCACCGACAAGCCGGTGATCGCCGACATCGTCGTCGACCGGGCCGAGAACGTCTACCCGATGATCCCGGGCGGGGCCGCGCACAACGAGATCAAGCTCAGCCCCGAGGATGACGGCGCCCACGAGGCGATCTCGGAGGAGGGGATGGTGCTGGTATGATGCGGCCTTGAGCCAGCATCGCCGTCGCCGCCCTCGCTCCTTTGGATTGCTCGTCTCATGAAGGAAGAACCCGTCCGCCGGCACACCATCACGGCGCTCGTCGACAATGAGCCCGGTGTGCTGGCCCGCGTCATCGGCCTCTTCTCCGGCCGCGGCTACAATATCGAGAGCCTGACCGTAGCCGAGGTGGACAAGACGCGGCACCTCTCGCGCATCAACATCGTCACCACCGGCACCGAGGCCGTGATCGAGCAGATCAAGTCGCTGCTGGCCAAGCTGGTGCCGGTGCACAAGGTCCAGGACCTCACCATCGAGGGCCCGCATGTCGAGCGCGAGCTGGCGCTGGTGAAGGTGACCGGCGACCGCGAGCGGCTGATCGGGGCCTTGCGCATCGCCGACTACATGCATGCCCGCCTCGTCGACAGCGCGCCCGGCAGCCTCGTCCTCGAGGCCACCGGCACCTCGGACGAGCTCGACGCCTTCATCGAGCTGGTCCAGCCGGTCGAGGTCAGCCGGGCCGGCGTGGTCGCGATCGGCCGCGGCAGCATCATCCTGGAAGCAAGGGCCGGCTGACCGGCCACCACCATCATCGGGGCGGCCGGGCGGCCGCCAGTCTTAGCGAAAGCGGGGAGAGCACCATGCGCGTCTACTACGACGCCGACGCGGACCTGAACCTGATCAAGGGGAAGAAGGTCGCCGTGATCGGCTATGGCAGCCAGGGCTTCGGCCACTCCAACAACCTGAAGGAGTCGGGCGTCGCCGAGGTCGCGGTGGCACTGAAGGAGACGTCCGCCACCCGCAAGAAGGTGGAGGCCGCGGGCCTGCGCAACATGACCCCGGCCGAGGCCGCGCGCTGGGCCGACGTGGTGATGGTCCTCGTCCCCGACGAGCTCCAGGCCGACCTCTACAAGGACGAGCTGGCGGCGAACCTGAAGGACGGTGCCGCCCTCATGTTCGCGCACGGCTTCAACATCCATTTCCGCCTGATCGAGCCCCGCCCCGACCTCGACGTGCTGATGGTGGCCCCCAAGGGCCCCGGCCATCTCGTCCGCTCCGAGTACGTCAAGGGCGGCGGTGTCCCCTGCCTCGTCGCCATCCACCAGGACGCCAGCGGCGGTGCCCTCGACCTCGGCCTCTCCTACGCCAGCGCCATCGGCGGCGGCCGGGCCGGTGTCATCGAGACCAGCTTCAAGGAGGAATGCGAGACCGACCTGTTCGGCGAGCAGACCGTCCTCTGCGGCGGCCTGTGCGCCCTGATCCAGGCCGGCTACGAGACCCTGACCGAGGCCGGCTACGCGCCCGAGATGGCCTATTTCGAGTGCCTGCACGAGGTGAAGCTGATCGTCGACCTCATCTACGAGGGCGGCCTCGCCAACATGCGCTACTCGATCAGCAACACGGCCGAGTACGGCGACTACAAGACCGGGCCGCGCATCATCGACGACCGGGTCAAGGCCGAGATGAAGCGCGTGCTGACCGACATCCAGGAGGGCCGCTTCGCCCGCGACTGGGTGCTGGAGAACAAGGCCGGCCAGGTCAGCTTCAAGGCCATGCGCGCCCGCCACGCCGCCCACAATATCGAGGAGGTGGGCCAGCGCCTGCGCGGGATGATGCCCTGGATCGGGCAGGGCGCGCTCGTCGACAAGAGCCGGAACTAGGCGACCGGCGCCGCCGGCCGGCAAGGCTGGCGGCGCCTCCTCCGATCGAAGCGAGGCACAAAGCCCGCCTCTCGCGCGTTGTTGAAGCTGGGGAGCTTCATGCAGCGGGAGAGGCATCCATGGCCCACGCGGCCCATGAGCCGGTTGCCGCCACGTCCGGCGGCGGTGAGCCTACCCTGGAACGGACCATCGGCTGGAAGCAGATGGCGTTCTACGGCCTCGGCGGCATGCTCGGTGCCGGGATCTACGGACTGATCGGCAAGGCTGCGGGCGAGATGGGCAATGCCATCTGGCTCGCCTTCGCCGTGAGCATGGTGGCCGCACTCCTGACCGGCCTCTCCTATGCCTCGATCGGCTCGCGCTACCCGCGCGCCGGCGGTGCCGCCTACGTCACGCACCGCGCCTACGGCATGCCGCTGCTCACCTACGTGGTCGGGCTCGCCGTGATGTGCTCGGGCCTGACCTCGATCGCCACCCAGTCGCGGGTGGTGGCCGACAATCTCGCAGCGGCTGGTGGGCCTCGAGGCCGTGCCGCCCCTGGTGCTGTCGCTGGGCTTCCTGCTGCTGCTCGCCGCGATCGTCTTTCGCGGCATCCGCGAGTGCATGTGGCTCAACATCGTCTGCACCTCGATCGAGGTGCTGGGCCTTGCCATGATCATCGCGGTCGGTGCGAGCTACTGGGGCTCGTCCAACCTCCTGGAGACGCCTCCGGGACCGGACGGCAGCAGCAGCATCGGCCTGCTCATGGTGATGAACGGGGCCGTGCTCACCTTCTTCTCCTTCATCGGCTTCGAGGACACGCTCAACGTCGCCGAGGAGGTGAAGAACCCGCAGCGCAACCTGCCGATCGGCCTGATGCTGGCGATGGCGGCCGCCACCGTCATCTACATCGCGGTGGCGATCACGGCCGTCTCGGTCGTTCCCTGGCGCGAGCTCGCTGCCGCACCCGGGCCGCTGGCCGAGGTGATGGAGCGCGCCGCACCCTGGTTCCCGGAGATCGCCTTCGTCGCCATCACCATCTTCGCGGTCGCGAACACGGCCCTCCTCAACTACGTGATGGGCTCGCGCCTCGCCTACGGCATGGCCCGCCAGGGCCTGCTGCCGCGGATGCTGGGCCGCGTCCATGCAGGCCGCCGGACGCCGCACGTGGCGATCGCCGTCCTGCTGGCGATCGCCGCCGGCCTCGTGCTCCTGGGCAACATCGCCCAGCTCGCCTCCGCGACCGTGCTCCTGCTCCTGATCGTCTTCACGATCGTCAACGGTGCCCTGGTCGTCCTCAAGCTGCAGCCCAACGAGAAGCCCGGCGGCTTCGAGGTGCCGATCATCGTCCCGGCACTCGGGGCCGTGGTCTGCGTCTCGCTCCTGATCAACCGCCTCCTGAGCGACGACTGGCGGGCGCCGGCCATTGCCGGCGGCATCATCGTCTGCATCGTCGGCCTCTACGCGCTCACCCGCCCGAAGCATGTGAGCGACGAGAATCTCGCCGCAGCCGAGCCGGCCACCTGACCTCAGGGGCGCGGATAGCGCCGCTTGAGCTCGCGATCGTTGAGGTCGGCGTTGTTGCGGATGTAGTCGCGCGTGGCGTCGCGGCGGGGCTGGAAGTCCCAGGCGGTGTAGTGCCCCGCCGTCAACGCCGGCCAGAGCGCCCGGCGGCTGCGCTGGCTGGCGAGGACGGCCTCGCGCAGGGCGGCGGGGTCCCAGCGCCGCCTTATCTCCGCCGCGAACGCGGCGGCGGTCTCCGCATGCTCGGGCAATGCCGCCAGGTTGTGCAGCTCGTCCGGATCCGCCTCCAGGTCATAGAGCTGCGGCGGATCCGGCTCGCTCCAGACATACTTCCAGCGGTCGCGGCGCAGCATGAGGATCGGCGCCAGCGCACCCTCGGCCAGATACTCGGCCCGGACCTCCCGCTCCTCGCTGCCACCTTCGATCAGCGGCACGAGGCTGCGGCCGTCGAAGGCCACGCCAGGGTTCCAGACACGGTCCGTATGGCCGAGATCCAGGAAGGTGGGCAGCAGGTCGACGAGCGAGACCGGGGCCGCCACGCGCCTGGCGCCGAAACGGGATGGCGCGTTCACGATCAGCGGGATGCGGAGCGCCCACTCGAAGAAGGCCATCTTGTACCAGAGCCCGCGCTCGCCCAGCATGTCGCCATGGTCGGCGGCGACGACGACGATCGTGTCGTCGGCCAGCCGCAGGTCCTCGAGCGTCCGCACCAGCGTGCCGACCCAATCGTCGACGTAGCTCACCGCCCCGTAATAGGCCCGCCGCGACCGCCGCACGTCCTCCTCGGTGATGGTGACCTCGCTCATGGCCGAGACGTGCTGCAGCCGCCGGCTGTGCGCATCCAGCGCCTCCGCCGGCAGCGCCCCGACCCGTGGCAGGTCGATCGTCACGCCTTCATAGCGATCCCAATAATCCTGACGGATCACATAAGGGTCGTGCGGGTGGGTGAAGGACACGCATAAGAAGAAAGGTTTGCCGTCCTCCTCACGGGCGAAGTCACGCAGCTGCCGCTGGGCGAAGAAGCCTACTTCGTCGTCATAGTCGAGCTGGTTGGTGGCCTCGGCGACGCCCGACTCCTTCACGCTCGACATGTTGTGATACCACCAGTCGATCCGCTCTTCCGGCTGGTCCCAGTTGGGCGTCCAGGCGAAGTCGGCCGGGTAGATGTCGGTCGTCACCCGCTCCTCGAACCCGTGCAGCTGGTCCGGCCCGACGAAGTGCATCTTGCCCGCGAGGCAGGTCCGATAGCCCAGGGCACGAAGCCCATGCGCCAGCGTCGGCACGGAGGCCGGGAACTCGCAGGCATTGTCGTAGGCCCCGATCCGCGACGGCAGCCGGCCCGACATCATCGAGAAGCGGGATGGCGCGCACAGAGGGCTGTTGCAGTAGGCGTTCTCGAACACGACGCCGCGGTCCGCCAGCCGGCCGAGGTTCGGCGCCTTGACGACGGGGTGGCCGTAGCAGGGCAGGGCCAGGGCGGTGAGCTGGTCCGCCATGACGAGGAGGATGTTGGGCTGGCGCTGGCGCAACTTCGGTTCACCCTTCGCTTTGACTTCACACCATCACCCGCGGCACCGTCGTCTCATGGTCGCGTTCGTAGACCAGCCGCAGGCCCTCGTAGGCCTCGATCCGGGCACGGATGCGGAAGCTCTGGGCGTCGCAGGTGAGGGCGCTCATGGTCTCGGTGCGGACCTGCCAGCCGTCGCGGGCGAGGGTCTCGGTCCAGTGGGTCTCGGCGCGGGCGGAGAGCGGGTCACCGTCGCGGATGCTCCAGACCTCGCGGCCGACCTCGCCGGTGACCAGCCCATGGCCGAGGTCGCGCTGCTGGCCGAAATCGTCGACGATGGCGAGGCGCGTGCGGCCGGTGCCGAGGTCGCGCTCGACCCGGCGGATGTGGCTGGCGGGGCGCAGCTCCTGGCGGCGCTGCTCCGCGGCGGCTTCGGGCCGGGCGAAGGCGGGCGGCGGGAGCGGATCGCCGTGGCGGACGGGGAGCTCCAGGCGGCTTCGCCCCGTCATGACGGCGAGGGTGACGGGCTCGGGCGAAGGCCAGAGCAGCGGCCAGTAGGTGGTGGAGACGGCGAGGCGCAGGCGGTGACCGGCGGCAAGGCATATAGCCCGCATGGTCCAGCTCGACGCGGACCCGGTACAATTGACCGGGTACCAGCGGCTGGGGGTCCTCGTGGCCGTCGCGGTGGCAGAGATTGAGGACGCCATAGCTGATCCGGGCCGAGGTGCCGTCGGGGAAGAGGTCGTTGAGGCGGACGGCGACCAGGGCCCAGGGTCGATCGGAGGCGAGCTCGAGCTCGACGGCGGGAGCACCCAGCAGCTCCAGCGGCTCCTCGAACGGCTCGCTGTCGAAGCAGAGTGAGCCCGCATCGTCGCCCCGCTGGTCCAGCGGCAGCTCGGGGCCGAGCCAGATGGCACAGTACTCGCCGGCGGCCAGGCCGGTGTCCTGCGGCGAGCAGACGGAGCGTGGCACCTCGCGGCCGGGGAAGGGGCCGAGGCCGTCATGGTTGAGGTGCAGGATGCGCGGCTCGATATTCGGCGAGGGCCAGGCCGGCTCGGCCACCCAGCGGCCCGCGCGCATCTCGTAGGCGGCGCGTGGCGGCTCGCTCTCCATCAAGTAGGTGCGCCAGGCAGGGTCGCGCTCGACGCCGGTGTCGATCCCCTTCAGCCAGCGGTCCCACCAGCGCAGCATCTCCTGCAGGAAGCCGATCCGTGGCCCGGGAACCGCGAAATGAGGGTACTTGTGCAGCCAGGGGCCGGTGAGACCCTTCACCGGGCAGGTCAGATGCCGAACCAGCCGAGGGACCGCGTTCCGGTAGGCATCGTTCCAGCCGCCCACGGCCAGCGTCGCCGCCTGGACCGAGCCCCAGCTCTCGCACACCGAGCCGTGCCGCCAGTAGGCGTCGCGGGTCGGGTGCCGGAGCCAGGTGTCGATCAGCACCGGCTCGTGCGCCAGCCGGTTCAGCCACATCGGGCGCCAGCGCTGGCCGACCAGCAGCGGATCGGGTGGGCGCGAGGAGTATGCCAGCATGGTGGCGGCCCAGCCCAGGTTCTCGCCCAGGAGGCAGCCGCCCTTGTAGTGGATGTCGTCGGCGTAGCGGTCGACGGTCGAGCACAAGGTGACGATCGCCTTCAGTGCCGCCGGCCGCCGCATCGCCACCTGGAGCGCGTTGAACCCGCCCCAGGAGATGCCCATCATGCCCACGGCCCCGGTGCACCAGGGCTGCGCCGCCAGCCAGGCGATCACCTCCAGCGCGTCGTCCTGCTCCTGCGGCAGGTACTCGTCCAGCATCAGGCCGTCGGAATCGCCGTTGCCGCGCATGTCGACGCGCACGCAGGCATAGCCGTGGCCGGCGAGGTAGGGGTGGGTGAGGGCGTCGCGCCAGGCGGTGCCGTCGCGCTTGCGGTAGGGCAGGTACTCCAGGATCGCCGGCACCGGCTGGGCTTCGGCATCCTCGGGCAGCCAGAGCCGGGCCGCCAGCCGGCAGCCGTCGGAGAGCGGGATCCACGCGTTCTCGATCTCGCGGACCGCGCGCGGGAAGTCGGTGACGGTGCGGAGCGGCTCGAGGCTCACCACACATACTTGCGCAAGCGAGGCCAAGCCCTTGGGCAGGAAGAGGATCACGCCGATCAGGAGCGCACCGTAGATGACCAGCCGCCAGGCTTCCAGCGAGCGGAAATACTCCTGGAAGCCGATGAGGAGGAAGGCCGCGAAGAGGGAGCCCCAGAGCGTGCCGCGGCCGCCGACATAGGCGATGGTCAGCACCTCGACCGTCCGGGGTACGCCGAACTCCTCGGGCGTGGGCGTGAGGATGCCGAGATAGCGGCAGTAGAAGGCACCCATGACGCCGGTGAAGGCCGAGGCGAGCGTGAAGTTCAGGAGCTTGAGGCGGACGGTGTCCAGGCCCAGGCTCTGGGTCGCCAGCTCGTCCTCGCGCATGGCGCGGAAGGCGAGGCCGATGCGGGAGCGCAGCAGCAGCCAGCAGGCGATCAGGATGCCGGCACCCAGGATCAGCAGCAGGTAGTAGTGGGAGAGGAGCTGGCCGCGGGCGAAGCTGATGCCGAAGAGATCGGGGAAGGGGACCACGGTGAGGCCCATCATGCCGCGGGTGTAGCTGGTCGAGTTGGAGATGGTGAGCCGGATGGCCTCGGCCACGAACCAGGTGGTGAGGCCGAGATAGAGGCCGCGCAGGCGGAGCGTCAGCACGCCGGTGAAGAAGCCCAGAAGGGCACCGGCGAGGCCGCCGATGGCGAGGCCGAGCCAGGGGCTCACCGCGTAGTGGAAGGTGGCCAGCGCCGAGGCGTAGGCGCCGAAGCCGATGAAGCCCGCATAGCCGAAATTGGTGAGGCCGGCGAAGCCGATCATCAGGTCGTAGAGGGCGCCCAGCACACCGAACATCAGGGCCGAGATGAAGATCGTGGTGACGTAAGGGTTCTCGGCCCAAAGCGGGACCAGGACCAGGAGGGCCAGCAGGACGGCCACCTTCAGCGCCCGCGCCGGCGTGCTGTGCCACCAGCCGGTCACGGGCGCTCGCCCTGGCGGGTGAAGAGGCCTTGCGGGCGGAGCAGCAGGACCAGGATGATGATGATCGGGGTGAGCACGTTCTGCCAGCCGGCGGAGAGGAAGAAGACGGCGTAGGCCTCGACGACGCCGAGCAGCAGCCCGCCGGCGATGGCCCCGGTGACGTTGCCGAGGCCGCCCAGGATCACCACCGCGAAGGCCTTGAGCGAGGGCTGGTAGCCGACGGTGGGGAAGGCCGGGAAGATCGAGATCAGGAGGGCACCTGCGGCACCGGCAAGGGCCGCACCGATGCCGAACGAGATCGTGTAGATGCGCGGCGTGTCGATCCCCAGCGTCTGGGCGGCCTCGGGGTTCTGCGCCGTGGCGCGGATCGCCTTGCCCAGCGAGGTGAACTTCACGAAGGCGCCCAGCGCCAGCACGAGGAACGTGGAGAGCATCAGGATCATCAGCCGCTCGTAGGTGATGACCGCGGGCCCGATCTCGAAGCTGCCGGGCAGCAGGGTGGCCACCCCGCGCCGGGTGCTGCCGAAGGTCAGCAGCGCCAGGTTCTGCAGGATCACCATGAGGCCGATGGTGAGGACGAAGCTATCGATCAGCCAGTCGCGCCCGGCCCGCCGTCGCAACGGCTCGATCAGGCCGCGCTCGATCAGCACGCCGACCAGGAACAGGAGTGCCGCCGCCACCGCCACGCCGACGATGAACGGCAGGCCCAGCACCGCCACGCAGAAGAACATGGCGTAGGTGCCGAGCATGAAGAGCTCGCCATGGGCGAAGTTGACGATGCCCAGGATGCCGAAGATCAGGGCCAGGCCCACCCCCATGAGCGCGTACATCGAGCCGCGCACCAGGCCCTGGAAGACGAGCTCGGAGAGGATGGCCGGGTCGGAGAGGAGGGTCAGGTCCATATCTCAGAGCCACTCCCGCACGATCTCGTCGAGCCGCTCGCGGAAGCCCTCGACCGGTCCCTGGTGGCTGTTCTCGCCGAGGTTCAGGACATAGACCCAGTCGGCGATCTCGATCGCCTGCTTCACGTTCTGGTCCACGATCAGGATGGTGTAGCGGTCCTCCTTCAGCCTTGCGATCTCGGCATAGACTTCGTCCACCAGCTTGGGCATCAGGCCCACCGAGGGCTCGTCCAGGAGCAGCGTCCGCGGGCCGGTCATGGTGAGGCGCGCCACCTCGAGCAGCCGCTGCTGGCCGCCCGAGAGTGCTCCTGCGGGACGGCGGCGGAACTCCTTGAGCTGCGGGTAGCGGGCGTAGATGCGCTCGAACGCCTGGCCGACGCGGCCCTTGTCCTTGCGGATCGTCCAGGCACCCAGCTCGAGATTCTCCTCGACCGTCATCGAGGGGAAGGTGCTGCGGCCCTGGAGGAGGTAGGCGATGCCCTGCTCCAGCATCCGGGCGGGCGGGATGCCGACCAGCGAGGTGTCGTCGTGCGTGATCTCGCCCGTCGTCGGGTGGATGTAGCCGTAGATCGTGCGCAGCAGCGTCGACTTGCCGGCACCGTTGGGGCCGATGATGACGGTGACGAGCCCGCTGCGTGCCTCGAGGTCGACGGCTTTGAGGATGGGCACTTCGCGGCTGTAGCCCGAGGTCACGTTGCGGCAGGCGAGGCCCATGGGCGTCAGTGCCCGAGATAGGCTTCGATCACGGCCGGGTCACGCCGGACCTCGGCCGGGCTGCCGCGGGCGATGGTGCGCCCGGCCGCCAGCACGGTGACGTCGCCGCAGAGGCGCATCACCGACGGCATCTCGTGGCTGATCAGGAGGAAGGTGCGGCCCTCCTTGGCGTTGGCATCGAGCACGAGCTCGGTGAGCCGGTCGGTGAGCGCCGGGTTCACGCCGCCGAACGGCTCGTCCAGCAGCACGATGTCGGGCTCGACCATCGTCGTGCGCATGAACTCGAGCAGCTTCTTCTGCCCGCCCGAGATCTCCGCCGCCAGATGATCCTGCAGCCGCAGAAGGCCTGCCAGGTCGAGCAGATGCCGCGCCTTCTCGACGACCGCCCGGTGCGGCAGGCGCTGCGGGACGGCCGGCACCAGCATGTTGTCGAGCAGGGTCAGCTCGTTGAAGACGCGGGCCACCTGAAAGGTGCGGCCGAGCCCGCGGCGGGCGATCCGGGTCACGCTGCGGTTGGTGATCGGCTCGCCCTTCAGCGTCACCGTCCCGGACGTCGCCGTGTAGATGCCGTTGATGATGTTGAAGAGCGTGGTCTTGCCGGCACCGTTGGGGCCGATCACGCCATGGATCCGGCCCGGCAGAACCGCGAGCGAGACGCCGTCCAGGACGACCATGCCGCCGAAGGTCTTGCGCAAGTCTTCGACGGCGAGGATGGGCTCAGGCATTCGCCTTGATGGCGGCCGGCGACCTCACGCCTTGACCCAGGGCGGCACCTGGAAGTCGGCGGTCTTGTACTGGTCGGGATAGACCACGTTGGCCTTGCCGCCCATGAACTGGGCCATGGGGAAGAAGAAGCCCTCCATGAAGCCGCCGGTCATCACCTCGTTGGGCGCCATCGCGTTGGGCCCGGGCTCCTTGGCCCAGCGGTACATGTTCCAGACCCCCTTGTAGGGCATGTCGCGGATGGTCTGGACCAGCTTGTCGAAGTCGAGCGTGCCGGCCGTGGCCAGCGCCTTGAGCGAGAGCCGCCCGTAATCGTAGCTGATGCCGCCAGCGGCGATGCTGGGCTCGACGTTGAAGCGCTGCTTGTAGTGCTCGATCCAGGCGGTCTGGTCGGGTGTCACGGCATAGGGTAAATCGATCGCCACCGCGTAGTCCGAGGCCTCGCCCGTGAGCTGCGGCCACTCGGCGAACCAGGTCAGCCCGTGCGCGATCAGGAGGGCCTTGATCTGCTGCTGGCGGAACTGCTTGACGAAGTTGGAGACGGCCGTGCTGCCGGTCGAGGTCATGCCGACCAGCGAGACCTGCCGTGCCCGGTACTTGAGGAGCAGAGGCCCGAACTCGCTCTCGTCGAGTGCCGTCACGTCGTAGGGCTCGACCTCCCAGCCCGCATCGCCCAGGCTCTTGATCGCGGCCTCGCCCCAGCCGCGGCCGAAGTCCGTGTCCTCGACCAGCACCGCGGCCCGGCGGTTGGCAGGCGTCCACACGCCGCTGTCGATGAAGCTCTTGAGCGGCGGCCCGTAGAGGCCGGCAAGCACCGGCGGGGCGGGCCAGCCCTTGAACCAGCCTTTGTACTTCTCGGGATCCGCCGCCATCTTCTCGGAGAGGAACTGCGTCTCGCCGAGGTCGCCGATGTGGACGATCTTGTAGGTCGAGTTCAGCTCGCTCAGCGCCATCGCCACCGACGAGTGCCAGCCGCCGATGAAGAACTCGACCTTCTCGCGGGTGATGGCATCCGTGTAGGCGCGGACCGCGAACTCGGGGCTCGACTGGCCGTCGACCCAGACCAGCTCCACGTCCCGCTTCTTGCCGTCGATCGTGAGCGGAATCTCGCCCGCGGCCTTGGCGTCCTCGAGCGCCAGCGTGATGCCGTTGCGCATCTCGGCCCCGGTCCGGCTGGCCGGCCCGGTGAACGGCCCCTGCACGCCGATCTTCAACGGTGCCGCATCCTGCGCCATCGCCCGGCCCGATACGGCGAGGGTGGCCGCACCCGCACTGGCGACTTCGAGTAGCTGCCGCCTGGAGAGTGCGTGCAGCACCTGCCGATTGCTCACGTCTGTTGCCTCCTGCCCCGTCCGGCCCGCATCGTGGTCCGGGGGCGGGCCAGCGTCAATCGCCCGGCACGTCGATCCGCCGCATCAGGCGGGCAGGCCCGCCTCGAAGCAGTAGTGGAGCGTAGGGAAGGACGACCTCAGCGCCAGCACATCCGGCAGGACCGCCTCGGGATGCTCGCCGCGCACCACCATCCGGGCGATCAGCTCGGCGATGGCCTCCATCTCGGGCTCGCGCATCCCGAACCGGGTCACCTCGATGGTGCCGATCCTGATCCCGCCCGGATAGTCCCAGTCCTCCGGACGGTCGGCGGGGATCAGGTTCTTGTTGACGATGATGTTGGCGCGCTCGAGCTGCTGCGCCACGGCCAGCCCGCGGCCGTGCTGCCGCACGTCGGCGATCACCTGGTGGGTTCGGGTGAAGCCTTTGTGCTCGCCCAGCACCGGCACGCCGCGCTCGTGGAGTGCTCCCGCCAGTGCCTGGGCGTTCCTGACGATCTGGGCCATGAACGCCTCGCCGAAGGCGATCGCCTCCGCCGTGGCGAGTGCCAGGGCAGCAACCCGGTTCACCTGATGGGTCGCGGCCCAGACCGGGAAGACGGCGTGGGTCACGGCCTCGGTGATCTCGGGATCGTCCCAGACGATGATGCCGGACTGCGGGCCCGCGAAGGTCTTGCCCGCCGAGCCGGTCATCAGGTCCGCCCCTTCCGCGAGCGGGTCCTGGAACTGCCGGCCGCCGATCAGGCCAAGCTGATGCGCCGCGTCGAAGAAGAACCGGCCGCCCCACTCGGCGATGACCTCCTTCATCGCCCGGACCGGCTGCGGAAACAGGGTCATCGACAGGCCGAGTGCCACCAGCTTCGGCCGGGACGCCCTGGCGACGGTGCGGAAGGCGTCGACGTCGACCACGAGCTCGGTCGGATCCATCGGGATATCGACGATCTTGCGCCCCATCACGCCGGCGGGGCCGTCCAGGCGGTTGGAGGAGTGGCCGCCCAGCGGCTGGGCCGCCGACATGATCACGTCGCCCGGGGCCGAGAGGGCCGTGTAGGCCACGGCGTTGCCGACCATGCTGGCACACATCCGGTGGTCGGCGTAGCTGCAGCGGAAATACCGCTTCAGCAGCTCGACGCAGAGTGCCTCGACCTCGTCGATATGGCGGGTGCCGGCGAACCAGCGGTTGACCCGGCCGATATGCCCTTCCGCGGCGCGGGTCCCGATCTCGGCCGCGAGCAGCGCCCGCACGCCCGGGCTGGTCGGGGCCTCGGGGGCGAGGAGGTTGATGCACTGCTCCCCGCGCCAACGGGCGTTGCGTGCGACGGCATCCTTCACCAGCTCGCCCATGGCGGCCGGGTCGGCACAGGCATCGAGAAGGGCGCGGGCTTCGGCCAGCACCGCGCGGTCGTGGACCTCGATCCGGTTGGTGGCGTGAGTGGCGTCCAAGGCCGTCCTCCAGGCGTGCGGGTCGCAGCCTTGCGCTCGGCGTCATCGCGCGCGACGTCGCGATCATCGATCCGGCCAAGGTCGGCCACAGCCTGATCGCGTTCGTGGGCGTCGAGCTCGAGCGGCAGCGCGAGGACATGCTCTCCGGGTTCGAGGCCAAGATGCTGCGCGAGCCGGAGGTCCAGCAATGCTACTTCGTGTCGGGCGACAACGACTACCTGCTGGTGGTCGTCTGCGCCGACATGGAGGGCTACAACCGTTTCTGCCGCCGCGTGCTCGCCAACGACCACAACATCCGACGCTTCAGGACCAGCTTCAATCTGAGCCGGATCAAGTACGAGACGGCTATCCCGCTGGGCGAGGGCTGACCGAGGTCAGCGGGTCCGCGGCCAGCACGGCACCAGCACCCACGCGGTACTTCTCCAAGGCGCGCATGATGTCGACGAGGCAGTCGTCCCGAAGCCGCTCCAGCTCGGCGATGGAGCGCCCGGCCGCCTGGGCATCGGACTGCTCCGCCACCTTGTCGATCAGCTCGTCGGTCAGCTCGGGTGCCACGAGCTTCGTCCAGGGCAGCTTCAGGGCCGGGCCGAACTGGGCCATGAAGTGGCGCATTCCCGCCTCCCCGCCGCCCAGGCGGTAGGTGAGGAAGCTGCCCATGAAGGCCCAGCGCAGGCCCGGGCCCATGCAGACCGCACGGTCGATCTCGTCAACGGTCGCGACATCGTCGTTCACGAGGTGCAGCGCCTCGCGCCACAGCGCCTCCAGCAGGCGGTCGGCGATGAAGCCGTCGATCTCGTGGCGGACCACGAGCGGGTGCATGCCGAGCGAGCGGTACGTCTCGGAAGCGCGCGCGACGCTGTCGGCCGAGGTGAGGTTCCCGCCCACCACCTCGACCAGCGGCAGGAGGTAGACCGGGTTGAACGGGTGCCCGACGACGAAGCGCTCCGGCCCGACCATCCCGGCCTGCAGGCGGCTGGGCAGGAGACCCGAGGTGCTGGAACCGATCAGCGCCCCGCCCGGGCAGGCACGGCTGATCCGCGCCAGGAGGTCCACCTTCAGCTCCTGGCGCTCAGGCGCACTCTCCTGAACGAAGTCAGCCTCGGCCACGCAGCGCTCCAGGTCGGAAACGAACCCGAGCCGCTCGCGCGAGGCATCCGGCGCCAGGCCCAGGCGCGCAAGTGCCGGCCAAGCGCCGTCGACGGCCCGGCGCAGCTTCGCCTCGGCATCCGGGGCGGGGTCCCAGGCGGTCACGTCCAGCCCACGGGCGAGGCAGCGCGCCGCCCAGCCGGCGCCGATCACGCCGGTGCCGACAATGGCGACCCTCACTGGCCCCTCCGCAGGCCGAGCTTGTCCCTGGTCTCCTCCGGCCCCAGCACGCGGGCACCCAGGAGCCGGACGATCTCGCAGGCCCGGGCCACCAGCTCGCCGTTCGAGGCGAACACACCCCGCCCCAGATAGAGATTGTCCTCGAGCCCGACCCGCACGTTGCCGCCCAGCACCACGGCCTGGGCCACCATCGGCATCTGCATCCGGCCGATCCCGAAGGCGGAGAAATGGGAGCCGGCCGGCAACAGGTCGCGCATGGCAAGCACGGCGCGCGGATCCGCCTCGGCGCCGAACGGGATACCCATGCAGAGCTGGAACAAAGCAGGGGTCTCGATCAGCCCTTCCGCAATGAGCTGCTTCGCCAGCCAGACATGGCCCAGCTCGAACACCTCGATCTCGGGCCGCACGCCGGCCTCGCGGATGATCCGCGCCATGCCGCGCAGCATGTCGGGCGTGCTGACATAGGCGGTGGCGGCATAGTTCATCGAGCCGCAGTCGAGGGTGCAGATCTCGGGCCGCAGCTCCACGACATGCGCGAGGCGATCCTCGACCGTCGCCATGTCGGTTCCCGCAGCGCCACGCCAGGGTTCTCTGGGGTCGGGGACGAAGTCGCCTCCCATGCCGGCCGTGAGATTGATGACGACGTCGGTTCCGGAAGCACGGATCCGCTCCACCACCTCGCGGTAGAGGGCGGGCTCGCGCGCGGCCTTGCCGGTTGACGGGTCGCGGACATGGATGTGCGCCACCGCCGCCCCGGCCCGTGCCGCCTCGATCGCGGCCGCGGCGATCTCTTCCGGTGTGACCGGGATCGCCGGGTGGCGGCCGACCGTGTCGCCCGCACCGGTGACGGCGCAGGTGACGATCACCTCCTCGTTCATGACCACCTCACACCGGCCAGGCTTCCAGCCTGTAGGCGCTGTCCCAGAACATCCACTCGTAGCGCACGGCCTTCAGGTAGGCCTCGCGCATCGCAACCCGCTCGTCGGCGCTGGCGGCGTCGTGCGCCGCATCCGTAAGCGCCAGGACCTCGCGCACCGACTCCCCGAACGCCTCGTCGCGGTAGGTGTCGATCCAGCGCTGGTAAGGGTTCGGCACGGCGGCGATCCCGAAGAGGTGCTTGCCGACCTCGTAGTAGATCTGGAAGCAGGGCAGGAGTGCCCCGATCGCGACCGCGAACGGGTGCTGGAACGACGTCGCGAGCAGGAAATCGCTGTAGCCGGCACAGGTGGGCGAGGGGCGGGTGGCCGCGAAGGTCGCAGGCTCGACCCCGAACTCACGGAAGAACCCCTCGTGCAGTGCCCGCTCGACCACGATGGCATCATGCGCACTCTTGGCGAACTTGATCTGCGCGTCCGGCGTCGTGGCCTTGGCGGCGGCGGTTGCCAGCGCCCGGGCGAAGGCGCCCAGATAGTGCGCGTCCTGGACCATGTAGAAGGTGAAGCGCTCGCGCGTGAGCGTGCCGGCCGCCAGCTCGCGATTGAACGGCAGGGCCAGGATGCCCTCGTAGACCGGCCGGATCTCCGCCCACATCGCTTCCGTGAAGGACACCAAGTTCACCTCCAAGCCTACCATTGCGGCCGACCACCCACATCCACGCAAGGCTGCCTGCCAAAATGACGGGGAACCGCCGGGGGTTCGGGGCCGTTCTTCCCGCGTAACTCCCTAACTCCACGTTGGCCGCCCCTGGTTGGGGGCGGCTTTTTCTTTTCCCCGCAGGTCAGGCTGCCAGACGGTCTGCCCAAAGGGTCACGGCTTTGGCAAGCCCGCGCAGCTCTGCTATAAGCCTGCGCCACGCCTCCCGCCGAGCTCAGCCCTGTCGTGTCCGCTCCTGCCAATCCCGTCTTCTGCGCCATCGACCGCCCCGACCTCGAGGGTGCGGTAACACTTGCCCGTTCGCTCGTGGGCGAGGTCGGGGGCCTGAAGCTGGGCCTCGAGTTCTTCACCGCCCAAGGCCCCGCCGGCGTGCGGGCCGTCGCCGAGAGCGGGTTGCCGCTCTTCCTCGACCTGAAGCTGCACGACATCCCCAACACGGTGGCGGGAGCGGTCCGCTCGGCCGCCGGTCTCGGCGCCAGTTTCCTCACGCTGCACGGCTGCGGCGGCCCGGCCATGCTGGCGGCTGCGGCCGAAGCGGCGGCCAGGCTGCCGAGCCCGCCGCAGCTCCTGGCGATCACCGTCCTGACCAGCCTCGACCGCGATGATCTGGCCCGCGTGGGCGTGCGCTCCGATCCGCTGGAGCAGGCGCTGCTCCTGGGAACGCTGGCGCTGGAGCAGGGCATCGACGGCATCGTCTGCTCGGCGCACGAGATCGAGCCCTTGCGCGACGCGCTCGGCCCCGACGCGCTGATCGCGGTGCCGGGGCTGCGCCCGGACGGTGCGAGTGCGGGCGACCAGAAGCGGGTCATGACCCCGGCACAGGCACTGGAAGCCGGCGCCGACCTCCTGGTGATCGGCCGGCCGATCACCGCCGCGGCCGATCCGGCCCTGGCCGCGCGTGCCATCCTTGCCGGGCTCCTGAAGGCCGCCTGACATGCCGCTCCAGGTCAAGGTCTGCGGGATGAAGGACCCCGCACGCGTGCAGGAGGCCCTGAGCCTCGGTGCCGCCTTCGTGGGCCTGGTCTTCTTCCCGCCCTCGCCACGCTCGCTCGACCCCGCCCGCGCGCGTGAGCTTGCCCAACTGGTCGAGCCGCCGGCCCGCAGCGTCGGCCTCTTCGTCGACGCCAGCGATCGCGAGATCGAGGCCACCTTGCGCTACGTCCCGCTCGACATCCTCCAGCTTCACGGCGACGAGACCCCGGAGCGCGTAGCGCAGGTGGCACTCCTCAGCGGGCTCGAGGTGATGAAGGCCATCCGGGTCGAGGAGCCGGCCGATCTGGCCATGCTCGACGAGTACGCCGACGCTGCCGACCTGATCCTCTTCGACGCCAAGCCGCCGCGCCGGGCGGATGCATTGCCCGGCGGCAACGGCCTCAGCTTCGATTGGCGCCTTCTTGAAGGTGTCGAGCTCGCCAAGCCCTGGGCGCTGGCGGGCGGGCTGGGCCCAGACAATCTCGCGGCCGCGGTCGAGCGTGTGCATCCGCCGATCGTGGACGTGAGCTCCGGCATCGAGAGCCGGCCAGGGGTCAAGGACCCGGCCCGGCTGGAGGCATTCCTGCGCGAGGCCCATCGTCTCGCCTCGGAAGGGAAATGATGACGCAGCAGCTCAACAGCTATCGCACCGGGCCCGACGAGCGCGGCCGCTTCGGCATCTATGGCGGCCGGTTCGTGGCCGAGACCCTGATGCCCAACATCCTGGAGCTCGAGGCCGCCTACGAGGCAGCGCGCCGCGACCCCACCTTCCAGGCCGAGCTCGACCATCTGCTCAAGGACTATGTCGGCCGCCCGTCGCCGCTCTACTTCGCCCCGCGGCTGACGGACCATCTCGGCGGCTGCAAGATCTACTTCAAGCGCGACGAGCTCAACCATACCGGTGCGCACAAGATCAACAACTGCATCGGCCAGATCCTGCTCGCCCAGCGCATGGGCAAGAAGCGGATCATCGCCGAGACCGGTGCCGGCCAGCACGGCGTCGCGACCGCAACGGTGGCCGCCCGCTTCGGCCTCGAGTGCGTGATCTACATGGGCGCGCACGACATGGAGCGGCAGCAGCCGAACGTGTTCCGCATGCGCCTACTGGGTGCCGAGGTCCGCCCGGTCGTGAGCGGCTCGAAGACGCTCAAGGACGCCATGAACGAAGCCCTTCGCGATTGGGTCACGAACGTCGACGACACCTTCTACATCATCGGCTCGGTAGCGGGCCCGCACCCCTACCCGATGCTGGTGCGCGACTTCCAGGCCGTGATCGGCAACGAGACGCGCGAGCAGATCATGGAGAAGGAAGGCCGGTTGCCCGACGTGCTGGTGGCGGCCGTCGGGCGGTGGCTCCAACGCCATGGGCCTGTTCCATCCCTTCCTGGATGACCCCGACGTCCGCATCGTCGCCGTCGAGGCGGCGGGCCGGGGTGTCGAGACTGGCGAGCACGCCGCCGCCATGACCGCCGGCAAGCCCGGCATCCTGCACGGCTCGCGCTCCTACCTCCTCCAGGACGATGACGGCCAGGTGGTCGAGCCGCACTCGATCTCGGCCGGCCTCGATTACCCGGGCATCGGCCCCGAGCACTCCTGGCTCAAGGACGTGGGCCGGATCGAGGTTGTGGCCATCCGCGACGACGAGGCCCTGGAAGCCTTCGGCCTGTGCGCGCGCCTGGAGGGCATCCTGCCAGCGCTCGAGCCCAGTCACGCGCTGGCTCAGGTGACCAAGCTGGCGCCGACTCTGCCCAAGGACCAGCTGCTGGTCATGAATCTCTGCGGCCGCGGCGACAAGGATATCTTCACGGTGGCGAAGGCACTGGGGGAGAGGCTGTGACCGGCCGCATCGAAGCCCGCTTCGCCGAGCTGCGGGCAGGGGGCCGCGCCGGGTTGGTCTGCTTCCTTACCGCGGGCGACCCCGACTACGCGACCTCGTTGAAGCTGATCTCGGGCCTGCCCGAAGCCGGGGCCGACCTGATCGAGATCGGCATGCCGTTCACCGACCCCATGGCCGACGGTCCGGCGATCCAGGCAGCCTCCCTTCGTGCCCTTGCGGCAGGCATGCGGATGACCCGCACGCTGGATCTCGTCCGCGCCTTCCGCCAGCACGACGAGACGACGCCCATAGTCCTCATGGGCTACTACAACCCGGTCCACGCCTACGGTCGCGAGCGGTTCCTCAAGGACGCCCGCAGCGCCGGCGTGGACGGCCTGATCATCGTCGACCTCCCGCCCGAGGAGGACGATGAGCTGTGCCTGCCGGCGCACGAGCACGGGCTGCGCTTCATCCGCCTCGCCACCCCGACCACGGACGACCGCCGTCTGCCCGCCGTGCTGCAGAACACGAGCGGCTTTCTCTACTATGTCTCGCTCACCGGCATCACCGGCGTGAAGACGGCCGTGGCCGATCGCGTGGCGCCCGAGGTGGCCCGGATCAAGCGCCAGACCGACCTGCCGGTGGCCGTGGGCTTCGGCATCCGCGAGCCCGAGCAGGCGGCGGCCATCGCCCGCATCGCCGATGCCGTCGTGGTCGGCTCGGCCCTGGTCGAGCTGGTCGCCAAGCACCAGGGTGAGCCTGGGCTGGTCGGCGCTGTCCACCAGAAGGTGGCCGGCCTGGCCGAGGCCGTACGGGGTGCTCGGGCGTGAGCTGGCTCACCAACTATGTCCGCCCGCGCATCCGGGCCCTCTATTCGAGCAGCAAGCCCGACGTCCCGGAGAATCTCTGGCACCAGTGCCCTTCCTGCGAGCGGATGATCTTCCACCGCGACCTGGAGCAGAACCAGCGCGTCTGCCCGCACTGCAGCTTCCACATGCGGGTCGGGCCGGACTACCGGTTCCGGACGCTATTCGACGAGGACAGCTGGTCCCGGATCGAGCTGCCCAAGGCGCCGATCGACCCTCTGCGCTTCCGCGACCAGAAGAAGTACATCGACCGCCTGAAGGAGGCGCAAGGCCGGACCAAGGCCAACGATGCGCTGGAAGCCGCCTGGGGCACCATCGACGGCCTGCCGGCCGTGATCGCGGTCATGAACTTCGAGTTCATGGCAGGCTCGATGGGGGCGGGCCTGGGGGACGGCTTCCTGACCGCGGCCCGCGAGGCCGTGGCCCGGCGGGCGGCCTTCGTCGTGGTCACCGCCTCGGGCGGGGCGCGGATGCAGGAGGGTGCAATCTCGCTGATGCAGATGGCCCGCACCACGATAGCGCTCGAGGAGGTGAAGGAGGCGGGCCTGCCTTACATCGTCATCCTCACCGACCCGACCACGGGCGGTGTCACCGCCTCGTTCGCCATGCTGGGCGACATCCATCTGGCCGAGCCCGGGGCCGTGATCGGCTTTGCCGGCAGCCGGGTGATCGAGCAGACCATCCGCGAGAAGCTGCCGCAGGGCTTCCAGCGGGCCGAGTACCTGCTGGCGCACGGCGTGCTGGATCAGGTCGTCCACCGCTTCAAGCTGCGCGAGACGCTGGCCCACCTCCTCGACCTGCTGCAGCGGCCCGACCGAGCCGCGGATGCCCGTATCGTGCCCGAACCGGTCGACGAGCCGCACCCGGAGCTGCCTCTCTCCTTCGCCGAGCCCGTGCCCGAGCTGGCCCATGACGAGCAGCGGCAGTGACCTGATCCTGGAGCGGCTGAAGGCGCTGCACCCGAAGAGCATCGACCTCTCGCTCGGCCGCATCGAGCGTCTCCTCGCCGCCCTCGGCAACCCCGAACGCCACCTGCCGCCGGTGGTCCACATCGCCGGCACCAACGGCAAGGGCAGCACGCTCGCCATGCTGGCGGCGATGCTCCAGGCCAAGGGCCTCCGGGTCGACCGCTACATCTCCCCGCATCTGGTCCGCTTTGCCGAGCGCATCCTCCAGGATGGCGAGCCGATCGCGGAGGAGGCACTGGCCGCCCTGCTCGAGCGCTGCGAGCGCGCCAATGACGGCGCGCCGATCACGTTCTTCGAGATCACCACGGCCGCAGCCTTCCTCGCCTTCGCCGCCCGACCGGCCGACTGGCTCCTGCTGGAGACGGGGCTCGGCGGCCGCCTCGACGCCACCAACGTGGTTGCCTCCCCCCGCCTCGTCCTGATCACGACCGTGTCGATGGATCATGAATCCTATCTCGGCACCACGCTGGAGGCCATCGCGGGCGAGAAGGCCGGCATCCTGAAGCCCGGCGTTACTGCCATCATCGGCCGGCAGGAAGCGCCAGCTCTGGCCGCAATCCAGCGCCGTGCCGCCGAGATCGGCGCTCCCCTCCTGCTTCACGGCCGCGACTGGGAAGCCCACGCGTCGGGCGATCGTCTCGTCGTCGAGGCCCCGACCCGCCGTCTCGAGCTGCCGCGGCCAGCGCTGCCCGGCGTGCACCAGATCGACAATGGCGGCCTGGCGGTCATGGCCGCCCTGAGCCTCGCCGAGGCCGGGATCGAGGAAGCCGAGATCATCCTGGGCCTGCGCACCGCCCGCTGGCCCGCCCGCCTCCAGCGCCTGACGCGGGGACCGGCTGTCGACGCGCTCCCCGCCGGGAGCGAGCTGTGGCTTGACGGCGGCCACAACCCCGCCGCCGGCGAGGCTCTCGCCTCCAGCATGACCGCCCAGAACGACCCGCGGCCCCTGCACCTGATCGTCGGCATGCTGGGCACCAAGGATCTGCGCGCCTTCCTGAGCCCGCTCGCGAGCATCGCGCGCGAGCCTCACTGCCGTGCCGATCCCCGGCGAGCCGGCAGCACGCCCGCCCGAGGAGGTTGCCGCCGCTGCGGCGGAGCTCGGTCTTGCGGCCTCGGTCCAGCCCAGTCCCGAGGCGGCGGTCGCGGCGCTCCCGCGTTTCCCCGGCCGCGCGCTGATCTGCGGCTCCCTCTACCTCGCTGGTGACGTGCTGGCCCGCCACGGCTGAGGCGCACGTCCATAAGCTCGGGAACGCCTCTCCCGATCCCCCGTTTTGAGGGCTCAGCTCAGGAGGGGAACATGCGCGCAATAGCGACGGCTCTGGGGTTGCTGGTGCTGCCGGCCGTGGCGCTGGCCCAGGACGAGAAGCCGGGCGACCAGGAGCGCGGCCGGCAGATCGCGGAGAAGAGCTGCGCCGGCTGCCACGCGATCGGCCCCGATGGCGGCAGCTCCAAGGTCGCCAAGGCGACACCTTTCAAGGCGCTGGCCGAGAACTCCGATGCCAGCCACCAGCGGCTGCTCGGCCGGCTCGACGATCTGGGTCTGCTGGACCAGCCCAAGACCGCCAGCGGCCACCCGCCCGTCCCCGGCGTCGACCGTCAGCAGATGCGCGACGTGATCGCCTACATGCGTTCGCTGGTCGTGCCGGAAGCAGGCTGACGCTCGCCCGCCACATAGGTCGCGCGCACCGCCCGATCGTCGCCCATCGTCATCAGCACGAACAGCTCCTCGCCGAGGTCGCCGTCGACGGCCTCCATGCGGTGCGCCATCGCCGGCGTGGCGTGGGCGTCGAGGACGGTGATGTCGGCCTCGGTGCCGGGCTCCAGCGTGCCGATCTCGTGCGTGAGGCCGAGGGCGCGGGCGTTGCCGAGGGTCATCTGGTAGAACGCGTCGAGTGCCGGCCAGCTCTGGCCGCGGAGCTGGAGGACCTTGTAGCCTTCGGCGGCCGTGCGGAGCATCGAGTAGCTGGTGCCGCCGCCGACGTCGGTGGCGAGGGCTACGGAAACGTCCCGCCCGCGCAGGCGCTCCAGGTCGAAGAGGCCGCTGCCCAGGAAGAGGTTGGAGGTCGGGCAGAAGACGGCGGTGGAGCCGCTGCCGTGGAGGAGGTCGACCTCGCTCTCCTCCAGGTGGATGCAGTGGCCCAGCAGCGTGCGCGGCCCGAGCAGGCCGTAGCGGCCGTAGACCTGGGTGTAGCTCTCGGACCAGGGGAACAGCTCGCGTGCGGTGGCGATCTCGCGGTGGTTCTCGCACAGGTGGGTCTGGACGTAGGCTTCGGGATGCTCGTGCGCGAGGGCGCCCGCGGCCTCGAGCTGGGCGTCGGTCGAGGTGATCGCGAAGCGCGGGGTGATGGCGTAAAGCTGGCGGCCGCTTCCATGCCAGCGCTCGAGCAGCGCCTTGCTCTCGCGATAGCCCTGCTCGGGCGTGTCGAGCAGGCCCGGCGGCGCACCGCGGTCCATCATCACCTTGCCAGCGATCATGCGCGTGTTGCGGCGCTGGCTCTCGGTAAAGAAGGCCTCCACCAATTCCGGCCGCACGGTGCAGTAGACCACGGCCGTGGTGGTGCCGTTGCGCAGCAGCTCGTCGAGAAAGAACCGCGCCGCGGCGGCGGCATGGTCTGAATCGGCGAACTTCTGCTCCTCGGGGAAGGTGTACTTCTGGAGCCAGTCCAGGAGCTGGGCACCGTAGGAGCCGATCACCCGCGTCTGCGGATAGTGGATGTGGGTGTCGATGAGGCCGGGCAGGACGAGGCAGTCCGGATAGTGGTCGACGGCCGTGCCGGGCGGCAGGCCGGCCAGCAGCTCGGCAGCCGGGCCCAGGGCGCGGATGCGCCCGCCTTCCATCGTGACCAGCCCGTCCTCGATGTAGTGGCAGCATTTGTCGGCGCCGGCCTGCGCCGGGTCGTCGGTGAAGGTCAGCACTCGGCCGCGCACGGCGCGCATCGGGTCACCTCTGGCCGTCAGGGAGGGTGTAAGCGCACGGCACCGCTGGTACTCTCAGGCCTACAGGGGGGCGTCGGTGGCGCTGATCGAGAACATCAGGGTGTTCGTGCGGGTGGTGGAGCTGGGCAGCCTGTCGGCTGCCGGGCGGCACCTGCGCATGTCGCCGGCCGTGGTCAGCCACCGGCTGCAGCAGCTCGAGAGCCATCTCGGCGCCCGGCTCCTGCACCGCACCACGCGGCAGGTGCAGCCGACCGAGCAGGGGCACGCCTTCTACGCTGCCTGCCACGATGTCCTCCAGGCGGTCGAGCAGGCCGAGGCCGCGGTCAGCGACACCGGCGGCATGCCGCGCGGCAACCTGCGGGTCACGGCACCGCTCGGCCTCGGCCGGCGGGTCCTGGCCCCGCTGATCCCCGCCTTCCGCACCCGGCATCCGCAGGTCGAGGTGCGCCTGCGCCTCTCCGACCACATCCTCGATCTCCTGGCGGATCAGCTCGACGCTGCCGTCCGCATGGCGCCCCTGCCGGACTCGAGCCTCATCGTCCGCAAGATCGCCGACTGCCCGCGTCTCCTGTGCGCCGCACCGGCCTATCTGGAGGCCCACGGCACACCCGGCACGCCCGAGGAGCTGCTGGAGCACCAGTGCCTGCTGCTGCGCTTCCCCGGCTCGCAGCAATATCGCTGGACCCTGCGCACGCCCGACGGGCCGGTCACGCTGCCGGTGGCCGGCCGCTTCGATGCCGACGAAGGCGACGTCCTCACCGAATGGGCGCTGATGGGCGAGGGCATCGTCCTGAAGCCGTTGTGGGAGATCGCCCGGCACCTGCGCGATGGCCGTCTTCGACCTCTGCTCCTCGACTATCCCCCGGAACCTGCCGTCATCGCCGTCCTGTACCCGCACCGGAACCTCCTCCCGGCGCGGGTCAAGGCGTTCGCCGACTTCATGGTCGAGGAGGGACCGAAGGCCCTGGAGGCCGAGGCCCAGGGCCTCGGCCTCGCAGCATTGGCGCCGCTCTAGGCCTGCACGCCCTCGACGTACCAATCCATCTTCGAGAGCTCCGCGTCCGATGCGTGTGCGCCCTCGGCGATCTTGACCTCGCCGGCCTGGTTCTTGATCGGGCCGGTGAAGGGGTGGAGCGTGCCGGCGATGATGCCCTCCTCGACAGCGGTGGCGGCTTTGCGCGCCTCCTCCGGCACGGCGTCGCCGAAGGGCGCCATCTTCACCATGCCCTCCTTCAGGCCGTGCCAGACATTGTGCGTCTTCCAGGTGCCGGCGATCAGCTCCTGGGCGCGGGTGGTGTAGTAGCTCGACCAGTCGTCGAGGATCGAGGTGAGCTGGGCCTTGGGCGCGTAGACCTTCATGTCGGAGGCCTGGCCGAAGCCGTGCGCGCCGCGCTCCTGGGCCACCTGGAGCGGTGCGGGGCTGTCGGTATGCTGGCAGATGATGTCGGCACCCTGGTCGATCAGCGCCTTGGCGGCATCGCCCTCCTTGCCCGGGTCGTACCAGCTGTTCACCCAGACCACCTTCACCTGCGCATCGGGCTTGATCTTGCGCATCGCGATCGCGAAGGCGTTGATCCCCATCACCACCTCGGGGATCGGGAACGAGGCGATGTAGCCCACGACCCCGGACTTCGAGACATGGCCCGCGATCGCGCCGCAGACCGCACGGCCCTCGTAGAAGCGGGCGTTGTAGACGGCGAGGTTGGGGGCGGTCTGGTAGCCGGTCGCGTGCTCGAACTTCACCTTCGGGAAGGCCTTGGCCACCCGGACGGTGGGGTTCATGAAGCCGAATGAGGTGGTGAAGATGAGCTGGTTGCCCGAGGCCGCGAGCTGGCGGATCACCCGCTCGGCGTCCGGGCCCTCGGCCACGTTCTCGACGAAGGTGCTCTTCACCTTGTCGCCCAGCGCCTGCTCCATGGCCTTGCGGGCGACGTCGTGCCCGTGGGTCCAGCCATAGTCGCCGACCGGGCCCACATAGACGAAGCCGATCTTGGCCGGGTCCTGCGCCTGCAGCCGGCCGGAACCCAGCATCATCGCGGCCCCGGCGGCGGTGCCGGCAACAGCAAAGCCGCGGCGGCTCAGACGGTACGACATCGGTCTCTTCTCCCTAAGTCCGGTCGGTGGTGGTCAGGTGGCAGGCCGGAACGGCTTGCCGAGGCAGGCCGGCGCGTTGAGGCGGCCCTTCCAGGGTCCGGCCGAGATGATCACGAGGACGAGGATGGTCGCAAGGTAGGGCAGCATCGACATCACCTGCGCCGGCACGCCGAACCCGCCGGCACCTTGAGCGTAAAGCTGGAGGATGGTGACGCCGCCGAATAGATAGGCGCCGAGCAGGAGCCGCAGCGGGCGCCAGGAGGAGAAGACGACCAGGGCCAGCGCGATCCAACCGCGCCCGGCCGTCATCTCCTCGGCCCACATGGGCGTGTAGGCAAGGGAGAGATAGGCCCCGCCCAGGCCCGCCATGACGCCGCCGAACAGCACCGCCATGTAGCGCACGCGGATCACGTCGTAGCCGATCGAGTGGGCGGAGACGTCGCTCTCGCCCACCGCGCGCAGGACCATGCCGCCATGGCTGCGCTTGAGGAACCAGGCGACGGCGACGGTGGCCGCGATCGAGAGATAGACCAGCACGTCGTGGTTGAAGAGGAGCGGCCCGACCACGGGCAGGTCGGAGAGGCCGGCGAAGTTGAGCTTCGGCAGCCGCTCGACCGGCACGCCGACGAAGCCCGAGCCCACGAGCGCGCTGAGGCCGATGCCGAAGATCGTGAGCGCCAGGCCGGTCGCCACCTGGTTGGCGGTGAGCGAGAGCGTCAGCACGCCGAAGGCCAGGGCCATCACCGCACCGGCGATCGCGGCCGTGATGATGCCCAGCGTGGCGCTGCCGGTGGTGACGGTGACGGCGAAGGCAGCGACCGCACCCGCCAGCATCATCCCCTCGACACCGAGGTTCAAGACGCCGGCGCGCTCGACCACGAGCTCGCCCAGTGCTGCGAAGAGGAGGGGGGTCGCTGCACCGATGACGGTGATCAGGACCAGGACGGTCGCGTCCATGTTCATGCTGGGGCAACCTCCCGGTGCGCCTGGATGAAGCTGACCCGGTACTTGGTGAGGAAGTCGGTCGCGAGCAGGAAGAAGAGCAAGAGGCCCTGGAACACACCGGTGACCGCCTGCGGCAGGCCCACCTCGACTTGGGCGTTCTCGCCGCCGATGTAGGAGAGCGCCATCATCAGGCCCGAGGCGATGATGCCCAAGGGGTGCAGGCGGCCGAGGAAGGCCACGATGATGGCGGTGAAGCCGTAGCCGGGAGTGAGGACCGGGATCAGCTGCCCGATCGGGCCCGCGGCCTCGACGAGGCCGGCAAGGCCGGCAAGGCCGCCGCTCACCAGCAGCGTGAGCCAGATGATCCGGTTGCGGCTGAAGCCGGCGTAGGCCGCTGCCGCGGGTGCCTGGCCCACGACCTTGATCTCGAAGCCGATCACTGTCCTGGTCATGATCACCCAGGCCGCCACGGCGATGAGGAGTGCCAAGAGCGCGCCGACATGCAGCCGCGTGCCTTCGAGGATCACGGGCAGCACCGCCAATTCGGTGAACATCCGCGTCTGCGGGAAGTTGAAGCCGTCGGGGTCGCGCCAGGGGCCATAGACCAGGATGCTGAGGAACAGCGTGGCCACGTAGGTCAGCATCAGGCTGGTCAGGATCTCGTTGACGTCGAAGCGCGTCTTGAGGAAGGCCGGGATCGCGGCATAGGCCATGCCGCCCAGGATGCCGGCCAGCGCCATCAAGGGCAGGATCCACCAGCCGGTCTCGCCCCAGAAGGCGAGCGCCACGCCGCCGCCGGCGATGGCACCCATGGTGAGCTGGCCCTCCGCGCCGATGTTCCAGACATTGGCCCGAAAGCCGATGGCGAGGCCGACGGCGATCATGATGAGCGGTGCCGCCTTGAGGGCAAGCTCCGACCAGCCGTAGAGGCTGGTGATGGGCGAGATGAAGAAGTGGTAGAGCGCGAGGAACGGGTTGAAGCCCATGAACAGGAAGATGAAGAAGCCGCTCACCACCGTCAGCGCCACGGCCAGGACAGGCGTGGCGTAGAGCAGGGTCTGGCTGACCTCCCGTCGGGGCTCGATCTTAAGCGACATGGGCGAGCTTCCCTTCATGCGGGGTGCCCTGCTCGTCCATCCCGTGCAGGCCGCCCATGAGGAGGCCGACCTCGTCGAGCGAGGCCGTGGCGGTGGCGAGCGAGCCTGAGAGCACGCCGACATTGATGACCGCCAAGCGGTCGGTGATGGTCAGGAGCTCGTCCAGGTCCTGGGAGATGACGAGCACGGCGGCACCGGCCTGGACCAGGTTGAAGAGCGCCTGGTGGATGGCGGCGGCCGCACCGGCGTCCACGCCCCAGGTGGGCTGCGAGACCATCAAGACGCCCGGATCCTGCATCACCTCCCGGCCGACGATGAACTTCTGCAGGTTTCCGCCCGACAGGCTGCGCGCGGCGGCATCGGCCGACGGCGTCTTGACGTTGAACTCGCGGATGACGCTCTCGGCGAAAATGCGGGCCGCACCGGCCTTGATGAAGGAGCCGGTGACGAGCCTCTTGCGCTGGCGGCCGCTGAGCACGGCGTTGTCGATCAGCGACATGTCGGGCACGGCGGCATGGCCGTTGCGCTCCTCGGGCACGGCGCACAGGCCCAGCTTCCGGCGCAGCGACACGCCCTCGCGACCGACCTGCCGGCCGTCGATGTGGATCATGTCGGCACTGGGGACCAGCCGCTCGCCCGAGAGCGCCTGGAAGAGCTCGTTCTGGCCGTTGCCGGCGACCCCGGCGATGCCGAACAGCTCGCCCGCCCGGACCTCGAACGAGATGTCCCGGAGCGAGGTGCCGAACGGGCCGTCGCCTTCTAGATGGAGGTTGCGCACGGCGAGCCTCGGCTTGCCGGCAGCACCGCCCTTGCGCCGGGAGAGGGTGCGGAATCTCGGCCCCGATCATGAGCTGGGCCATGCTCTTCGCGGTCTCGGCCCGGGGATCGCAGGTGGCCACCACCTTGCCGCCGCGCAGGATCGTGGCCCCGTCGCAGAGCGCTTTGATCTCCTGCAGCTTGTGCGAGATGTAGAGGATCGAGCAGCCCTCGGACGCGAGCTGGCGCAGCGTCTCGAACAGTCGCTCGACCTCCTGCGGGGTGAGCACCGAGGTCGGCTCGTCCATGATCAGGAGCTTCGGGTTCTGCAGGAGGCAGCGGACGATCTCGATCCGCTGCCGCTCGCCGACCGAGAGGGTGTGGACCTCGCGGGTGGGGTCGAGCGGCAGGCCGTAGGCGGTCGAGACCTCGACGATCTTCTTCGCGAGAGCCCGCATGTCGCCGGCATTGTCGACGCCGAGGGCGATGTTCTCCAGCACCGTCATCGCCTCGAAGAGCGAGAAGTGCTGGAAGACCATGCCGATGCCGAGTGCCCTGGCAGCCTTGGGGTCGGCCACGCGGATGGGCCGGCCCTCCCAGACCACCTCGCCCTCGTCGGCGTGGAGCACGCCGTAGATGATCTTGACCAGGGTCGACTTGCCGGCCCCGTTCTCGCCCAGGAGGGCGTGGATCTCGCCGGCCCCGACCTTGAAGCTGACCCCGGAGTTGGCGACGACGCCCGGGAAGCGCTTGGTGATGCCTCGAAGCTCGAGGCGCGGAGGAAGGCCCGTGGGCGCTGCCTCGGTCATGCTGCTTCCCCCATCTCCAGTGCGTTGTGGGCAGCGAACGCGTGCAGCAGCTCGGCTGCCACGAGCGCTGCGATCACGGCCGGCCGCTTGTCCCTGAGCCGGTCGCTGCCGATCGGGCAGACGAGGCGGGCGAGATCGCCCTCGCCCAGGCCCAGGTCGCGGAAGCCGCGCTCGAACCGGCGCCGCTTCGTGCGCGAGCCGATCAGGCCGACATAGGCGAGGTCGGGCCGGCGCAGGGCGGCCTCGGTGAGGATGAAGTCGAGCGTATGGCTGTGGGTGAGGACCAGCACGGCACTGCCGGCCGGGGCCGCCTCGATCGCGGGCAGCGGCCGGTCGGTGACGACGGTCTCCACACCCTCGACCGGTGGGTCCGGGAACTCGTGGGCGCGGGCGTCGACCCAGCGCACCCGCAAGGGCAGCGGCGAGAGTGCGCGGGCCAGCGCCCGGCCGACATGGCCGGCACCGAAGAGGAGCACGAGCGGCAATGCTTGCCGCTCAGACGCTTCGGCGGCCTCGAGCTCGGCAAGCTCGGCGGGCCCGGCACGACGGAGCCGGAGGGTGACGTGGCCGCCGCAGCACTGGCCGACGCTGGGCCCCAGCGGCATCTCGACGGTGGCCGCGTCGGCACCTTCGCTCAGCAGGCCCCGGGCGCGGGCGATCGCCTCGTACTCCAGGCGGCCGCCGCCGATGGTGCCGATCATGCTTGCAGCCGTGACCAGCATCGCCACCCCGGCCTCGCGCGGCGTCGAGCCTCTGGCCACGGCGACCTGGACCAGGGCGGTGGGCTCGCCGCGGGCCAGCGAAGCGCGCAAGGATGAGGCCAGCGAGGTCACGCCGCCTGCTCCAGGTCCTGCCGGGCATGCTCCAGGCGGAGCCGCTCCAGCGTCATCAGCACCCGCTCGGGCGTGGCCGGCGCGTCGAGCCGCGGGCAGAGCTTGTGGTCGGCGACGCTGGCGATGGCGTCCGAGAGTGCGTGCAGGACCGAGATCGCCAGCATCAGCGGCGGCTCGCCCACGGCCTTGCTGCGGAAGACGGTGGGCTCGCGGTTCTCGCTCTCCTCCAGGAGGTCGACGTTGAAGACGCGCGGCCGGTCGCTGCAGGCGGGGATCTTGTAGGTCGAGGGCGCGTGCGTGCGCAGGCGGCCCTGCCTGTCCCACCACAGCTCCTCGGTGGTGAGCCAGCCCATGCCCTGGACGAAGCCGCCCTCGATCTGCCCCTTGTCGAGCGCCGGGTTCAGCGACTTGCCGACGTCATGCAGGATGTCGACGCGCTCGACCCGGTACTCGCCGGTCAGCGTGTCGACCGCCACCTCGCTGCACGAGGCGCCGTAGGAGTAGTAGTAGAACGGGCGCCCGCGACCGGTCGCACGGTCCCAGTGGATCTTGGGCGTGCGGTAGTAGCCCGTGGCCGAGAGCGAGACGCGGTTGAAGTAGGCCTGCCAGACCAGCTCCTTGAACAGGATCTCCTGGTTACCCACCCGGACCCGGCCGGGCAGGAACACCACCTGCTCCTTGGGCACCGACCAGTGCTCGGCGGCAAAGTCGACCAGGCGCCCCTTGATGATCTGGCACGCGGCCTGGGCCGCCATGCCGTTGAGGTCGGCGCCGGAGGAGGCGGCCGTGGCCGAGGTGTTCGGGACCTTGCCGGTCGTGGTGGCGGTGATCCGAATATTGTCGATGTCGGTCTGGAACTCCTCCGCCACCACCTGGGCCACCTTGGTGTAGAGGCCCTGGCCCATCTCCGTGCCGCCATGGTTCAGGTGGATGCTGCCGTCCGTGTAGACATGGACGAGAGCGCCCGCCTGATTGTACTGCGTGGCGGTGAAGGAGATGCCGAACTTGACCGGCGTCAGCGCCAGCCCGCGCTTGATGATGCGGCTCCTGGCGTTGTGCTCGCGGATCGCCTCGCGCCGGCCCCAATAGTCCGCACTCTGCTCCAGCTTGCCGATGATCTCGGCCGCGATGTTGTCCTCCACCGTCTGGTGGTAGGGCGTCACGTTGCGGTCGCTGGTGCCGTAGAGGTTGAGCTTCCTGACCTCGAGCGGGTCCTTGCCGACGGCGTAGGCGATCTCCTCCAGGAGACGCTCGCCCGCGACCATCCCCTGCGGGCCGCCGAAGCCGCGAAAGGCGGTGTTCGAGCAGGTGTTGGTCTTGAGCGGCAGCGAGCGCAGGCGGACATTGTCGTAGTAGTAGCAGTTGTCGGCGTGGAACAGCGATCGGTCGGTCACCGGCCCGGACAGGTCGGCCGAGAAGCCGCAGCGGGCGGCATAGACCATGTCCACGCCCTGGATGCGGCCCTCGCCGTCGAAGCCGACCTCGTAGTCGACCTCGAAATCGTGCCGCTTGCCGGTGATGACCATGTCGTCGTCGCGGTCGGGCCTGATCTTGGCGGCCCGGCCCGTCTTCTTGGCGACGATGGCGGCGACACAGGCAAAGAGATTGCCTTGCGTCTCCTTGCCGCCGAAGCCGCCGCCCATGCGCCGGCACTCGACCGTGACGGCGTTGTTCGGCACGCCCAGCACGATCGCCACCATGTGCTGGATCTCGCTCGGGTGCTGGGTCGAGGAATGGACCAGCACCTCGTCGTCCTCGCCCGGCACGGCCATGGCGATCTGGCCTTCGAGGTAGAAATGGTCCTGACCGCCGATCTCCATCCGGCCGGCGAGCTTTTGCGGTGCCGCGGCGATGGCCTGGGCGGCGTCTCCCCGCTGCAGGGTCAAAGGCTCGGTGACCAGGCGACCGACCGGGCGTGCCGACGCCACGTCCAGGACGGGCTCCAGCTCCTCGTACTCCACCTTCGCCAGGCCTGCGGCACGCCGGGCCTGGCCGCGGGTGCGGGCGGCAACCGCGAACAGCGGCTGGCCCATGAACTCGACGATGTCGGTGGCGAAGAGCGGCTCGTCGTGGCGGTGGGTGGGGCTGACATCGTTGGCACCCGGCACGTCCTCGGCCGTGATCACCAGCACCACGCCCGGCGCCCGGCGCACGGGCTCGAGGTCGACGCTCCTGATGCGGGCGTGCGCCTTGGTGCTGATGCCGAGATAGACGTGCAGGAGGCCCGCGGGCTCGGGCAGGTCGTCGATGTAGGCGGCCTCGCCGGTGACGTGGCGGACGGCACTGTCGTGCCGGCGCGGGCTGTGGACGCCGCCGCTGATCCGCTCAGACATGGGCCAGGCTCCGCAGGCCGACGAGGCGGGTCTCGACGGTCTCGTCCGTGGTCTCGAGGTGGAACCGGCGCAGCAGGTTGGCCGCGATCCGGGCGCGGTAGTCGGCCGAGGCGCGCCAGTCGGTCAGCGGCGTGTAGTCTCGTGCCAGCGCCTCGCAGGCGGCGGCGAGCGTGGCCTCGTTCCAGGGCTGGCCGAGGATCGCCTCCTCAGCGCCCTTCGCCCGCTTGGGCGTGCCCGCCATGCCGCCAAAGGCGATTCGGATGTGGGCGACCTTCTCCGCCTCCAGCCTGAGGGCAAAGGCGCCCATCACGGCCGAGATGTCCTGGTCGAAGCGCTTGGCCACCTTGTAGGCACGAAAGCGTAGACCCGCCTCCGGCTTGGGCAGGATGATGCGCTCGACGAACTCGGAAGGTTTGCGGTCCTGCTTGCCGTACTCGATGAAGAAGCTCTCCAGCGGCAGCTCGCGCCGCTCGTCGCCGCGCCGGAGCACGATCCGAGCACCGGCCGCGATCAGGGCAGGGGGGCTGTCGCCGATCGGCGAGCCGTTGGCGATGTTGCCGCCGATCGTGCCCACGTTGCGGACCTGCTCGCCGCCGAGGCGGCGGAACAGCTCGCCCAGGTCGGGATAGAGGGCGGCCATCTGCTCGGTGGCGTCGGCGTAGGTGACGGCAGCACCGATCTCGAGCGCCTCGTCGGTCTCGGTGATCGCCTGCAGCTCGCGCACGCGGCCGGTCCAGATCACCGGGCTCAGCACGCGCAGGAACTTCGTCACCCACAGGCCCACGTCGGTGCCGCCGCCCAGGATCGTGGCCTCGGGATGCTCGATGAGCAGGCGGGCGAGATCGTCGACGGTCGCCGGCGCGTAGAAGACCCGGCCGGCACCCTCGACGCGCACGGTCTCCTCGTCCTGCAGCGCCTGGAGCCGAGCCAGCGTGTCGGGGCGCTCGCGGGCGAAGCGGTCGGGCTCGCCGCGGGCGATCTCCACCATGCGGCGGGCAGCGGCGACGATGGGGGCATAGCCGGTGCAGCGGCAGAGATTGCCGGCCAGCGCGTCGTCGATGCGCTGCTCGGAGAGCTGGGTGGTGCTGTGGTCGGCCTTGCCCTCCTCGAAGAGGGCGAAGAGCGACATGACGAAGCCGGGGGTGCAGAAGCCGCACTGCGAGCCGTGGCAGTCGACCATGGCCCGCTGCACCGGGTGCAGGCTGCCGTCCTTGCCCTTCAGGTCCTCGACCGTGAGGAGCTGGCAGCCGTCGAGCTGGCCCACGAACTGGATGCAGGCGTTGACGGCACGGTAGCGGATCGCCCCGTCCTGGAGCCGGCCCACGGCCACCGTGCAGGCGCCGCAGTCGCCCTCCGCACAGCCTTCCTTGGTGCCGGTGCGGCGCTCGTCCAGACGCAGCCAGTCCAGCACCGTCATGGTCGGGTCGATCTCGCCGACCCGCCTCTCCTCGGTGCCCAAGAGGAACCGTGCCTCACGCATTGCCCTGCACTCCGTGGCTCATTCTCATCCACGGAGGCCGGCATGGCTACGGCGAAACACTTGCCTGCTCATCGTGCGTCGGCCTCCCCTGCGCGGCGCGAGCCCGTGACCTGAGCTCCCGCATTCGTGCATGCCTCGCATGTTCTCTCGCTGATGCTTAAGCCCAAGGCGCTTGCGCGGGAACGGGCCCGCTCACGAAGCACTTTCAAACGAAAGCAAACAATCGGCCAGAAAGGTCAGCGCTCGCCTTCAAGCTCGAAGACGGACTCGGGCCGGCCACGCCCCGGCAGCTCGACCTTGCCATGGGCGCGGAAGCGGAACTCGTCGCCGGCACGCTCGCGGGTGGCTTCCGCCACCAGGATGTGCGTGCCCAGGACCTTGTTCGCGGACTCGAGGCGGGCCGCGACGTTCACCGCGTCGCCGATCACGGTGTAGCTGCGCGAGCGGGCCGAGCCGATGCTGCCGGCCAGCACCTCGCCGGTGGCGATGCCGCAGCGGATCTCGACGGAGGCGGCCTCAGCCGGCAGGGCCAGCTCCTCGCGCATCCGGAAGCGGAGCCGCTCCAGGGCACGGCGCTGGTCGAGCGCTGCCCGGCAGGCAAGCACCGCCGGGTCGCCGCCGGGGGCGAAGCCCGGCGTCCAGAAGGCCATGATGCCGTCGCCCATGTACTTGTCGGTGACACCGTCATGGGCGTCGATGGGCCCGGCCATCTCCTCGAGGTAGGCGTTGAGGAAGCGGACCACGTCGCTGGGGCCCAGCAGCTCGCACAGCCGGGTGAAGCCCACGAGATCGACGAACGCGATCGTCGCCGTCTCCCAGGTGCCGGCCCCGATCCGGTCCGCCTGCTCGAGGAGGCGGGCCACGATCCGCGGATCGACATAGGCGCCGAACAGGCGCTTCAGCTTGCGGCGCTTGCGCTGCTCGGAGAGGTCGGAGAGGACCACGATCACCCCGCGCGGCCCGACCGGTCCGCGCAGGAGCGTGGTGCGCACCAGCATGGTGGGGCAGGCATGCTCGAGCTGCAGCTCGATCTCGCGGGTGTGGGTGGCGCTGGGGTCGTAGATCGCCTCGAGCACCAGATCGTTCAGAGGCTCGTAGGCGGCCTCGGTCAGGAACAGCTCGGCATAGGTCCGGCCGATGACCGCCGCAGGGTCCAGCCCCAGAAGCTGGCCCGCGGCGGCATTGAAGGTGATGATCTGGCCGGCAAGGTCGAGCGTGAGCACGCCGTCGCGCATGTCGGCCAGGATCTGCGCGTAGACGAGGGCGTCGCCGGTGAGCGGCGCCTCTGTCATGGTCTCGCTCAATACTCGCGGACCCAGTGGTGCTGGTAGAGCCAGGTCTCGGAGAGGGCACGGTCGCCGGCGCGCAGGTACATGCGGATGTCGCACGGCTCGTTGCCGTCGGCCTCGAGGTCGAAGGTGACCCGCCAGCGGCGCGAGCCGGGCGAGGGCTCCATCTGCACCATCGAGACCGTGCCGCGGGCGGGCGAGATCACGGGCTCGGCCTTCAGGTTCCAGCCCCAGAGCTCCTCCAGCACCTTGCCTTCGAACTCGACCATGAACTTCACCACCCCATGCGGCCGGGGCTTGCCGGGCTGGCCGCCACGACCGACGCGGACGGACACGCCGCGGGCGAGGTAGTCGGGGAAGCCCGGCTCCTGCCCCTGCCAGTGCTGACGATAGCGGAAGCTCAGGGCGTCGCCAGCCCGGGCCGGCTTCTCCGGCAACCAATATACATTGATGTTGTCGTGGATCTCGTCGTCGGTCGGGATCTCCAGGAGCTGGACGATGCCCTTGCCCCAGGGCTCCAGGGGCTCGACCCAGGTCGAGGGCCGGTCCTCGTAGCGCACGCCGTCCAGATAGTGGTCGAGGTCGCGGTCGCGCTGGCTGAGGCCGAAGCCCTTGGGGTTCTCGTCCCAGAACGAGGAGAAGGTGATCTTCGAGGGGTTGTTGAGCGGGCGGAAGAGCCGCTCACCGCCGCCGGTCCACAAGGCGAGCCCGTCCGAGTCGTGGACCTCGGGGCGCCAGTCGGCCTGGAAGGGCCGGTTGGATTCGCCGAACCAGTACATCGAGGTGAGAGGGGCGATGCCGAGCCGGGCCACGTCGCGGCGCAGGAAGAGGTGCTTCTCGATCTCCAGCGTGACGCAGCCGGTGCGGCTGATCAGCATCTTGTAGGCGCCGGCGATGCTGGGCCCGTCGAGGAGCGCCATCACGGTGAGCGGACTCGCCTCGTCCTGTGCCGGCTCGAACCAGTACTGGGTGAAGTCCGGGAACTCCTCGGGCTCGGCGCCGCCGGGCGAGAGGGTGATGCCGCGCGCCGACATGCCAACCTGCCCGTGCTCGCCCACCGTACGGTAGTACGAGGCGCCGAGGAAGGTGGCGAAGGGCTCGGCCGTGGCCCAATCGGAACGCGAGCGTCCCTCCCGGACCCAGAAGCCGGCAAAGGCCGAGGGCTCGGGGCCGAGGCCGCGGGCCACGTGGTCGTCCGGCATCGAGAAGTAGTCGGGCGAGTAGATGATCTCGCGCGCCATCCCGCCTTCGACCGCGTGCATGCGCACCGTCTTCGGGAAGAAGTTGCCGACATGCATGAAGGTGATCGGGTAGGCGCCGCCGCCCTGGCCGTAGAGGGCGAGCTCCGGCCGGAAGCGGATCTTGCCGTAGGCGTCGTAGTCGATCTGCTGCACGATCCCCGGATCCGGCCGTGGCGGCGCCACATAGGGCTTGGCTGCCATGGAGCGGGCGAGGTCGATCAGGTGGTCGAAGCTGAAGGGCTGGGCCTCGCCGTAGCGCAGGGCGTCGGGCATCGAAGCCTGGGTGGAGCGCAGCAGGGCCGGTGCCAGGGCCAGAGCGGCTCCGGCCTGCAGCACCCGGCGGCGCTGGAGTTTCACCATCGAAGGTCTCCTGGGATGGTCCGGCATCAGCGGCCGAGGTCGGCCGTCTCGGTGATGCGGGTTGTTGCGGTTGGTGCTGAGGGCAGGAGATCCTGACCGCGGAAGGTCAGACGGCGGAGCTGGAGCGCTCCCTTGGGGCTTGTGGGATCAGCCGGGAGGACGAGCTCGCCCCCCTCGATCCGCAGGCCCAGGACGGCATAGGCCGCCGAGATCATCCGGGCAGCGGAGCCCGTGTACCAGCTCCAGCCGCCGCGGCCCTCGCGGCCCGGCCCGTCATAGATGTCGGCCGGCTGCTGATGCGGCGGCAGGCCGTAGGCGTTGAGCCGGTCGGGTGCGGTCTTGCGCAAGGGCGAGATCTTCATCCAGAGCTCGACCGCACGGGCACGCAGATGCTCTGCAAGCTCCGGCTTGCCCTGCTCCTCCGCCATGCCGGCCAGCTGGGCCGCAGCATCGATCAGCCATGACGAGCCGTGCGAGTACTGCCCGCCATTCTCGCGCACGCCCTCGGGATAGTGCGCGATCTTGCCTGCGGCCGGCTTGGAGTCCGGGCCGAAGGGCGGGGTGAGGACCAGGACCATGTCCGGCCGCTCGAGCTCGCGTAAGGCACCCTCCAGCGCAGCCTGGCCGCGCTCGAGGTCGGCCGCCCCGGAGAGCGTCGGCCAGGAAGCGGCCAGCGCGTCGGCGAAGGCCAGCTCGTTGCCGGCATCGTCGACTGCGCGCAGGTAGCGGTCCTGGCGCCACATCCCGTCCAGCGCCGCCTGAGCCTGCGGGCGGCCGTGACGTAACGGTCCCGTGCCTCTTCGCCGCCATGCACGAGCGCGATGCCGGCGAAGTCGCGCAGCACGTCGTGGAGCAGGAAGCCCAGCCACACGCTCTCGCCGCGGCCCTTATGGCCGACGCGGTTGAGCCCGTCGTTCCAGTCGCCCGTCCCCATCAGCGGCAGGCCGTTGGGGCCGAGGAGCGCCAGGCTCGCCTCGATGGCGCGGCGGCAATGCTCGTAGAGGCTGGCGGCCTCGCGCGACTGGCGCGGGACGATGACGACGCCGTCGGCCCCTGCCGGGATCGGCCGTGCCTCGAGGAAGGGCACATGCTCGTGCAGGATCGCCTCGTCGCCCGTGGCCTTGACGTAGCGGGCGGTGAGGTAGGGCAGCCAGAGCTGGATGTCGTAGATCCGGTTGCGCGCCGCGATTCCGGTGAGACCCTCGCGGGAGCGGTGCCACCACTGCAGCACGTCGCCGTCCGGGAACTGCTGGGCCGCGTGCAGCAGGATCTGCTTTCGCGCCAGCTCGGGCTGGGTGAAGAGGAACGGCAGCACGTCCTGGAGCTGGTCGCGGTAGCCGGTGGCCCCGCCGCGCTGGCTCGGGCCGCAGCGGCCCCACAGCCGGGCGGTCAGCGCCTGGTAGGGCAGCCAGTCGTTGACCATGCGGTCGAAGGCCGGGTCGTTGGTCTCGATCCGCAAGGTGGAGAGCGTGTCGGCCCACCAGCGCTTCGTCTCGTCAAGCGCGCGCTCGGCACGGCCGATCTCGCGCCAGGCAGCGGCAAGCTCGCGGGCGGCTTCATCACTCCGGCCCTGGCCGATGGCCATGATCACCCAGTTGGTCTGGCCGGGCTGGAGCACCACCGTGCCGGCGAAGGCCGCCACCCGGTAGCCGTCATCCGGCCGGTCCGCATCGGCCTCGCCGCGGTCGACGAAGTAGGGCCGGGCGATGTCGTGCTCGGCACCGCCCAGGAAGCGGGAGCGGATGGTCTCGTGCCGCTCGACATGGAGGCTCGTCGTGACGAACGCCGTGCCGCCCTCGAAGTCGTTGCTGTCGTTACGGGCGAAGACGGCACCGGCACCCAAGTCGCCCCAGCAATGGATGCGGTGGCGGCTGTCGGCGGCGAGCTCGGCCATGGCCAGCTGCGCATAGGGGACCACGCGCAGGCGCACCGGCCGGTCGCTCGTGTTGCGCAAGGTGAGCAGCCGGACCTCGACCGGGTCCTCCGGCGGCACGAACACCGTCAGCTCCTGCTCCAGGCCCGGCCGGACCTTGCGGAAGGTCGCGTAGCCGCGGCCGAAGACGATCCCGTGGGTCGCATCGGCACGCCGGTGCGGCACGAAGGTGGGGCTGTCGATCTCGCCGGTGGCGGTATCGACCAGGTAGATGCCCTGGGCCGGAGCCTGGGTTGCGACGGTGTCGTGGGTGAACGGGGTGAGCGCGTTCTGCTGCGCGTTGCCGAAGAAGGAGAAGATGTCGCCGTGGTTGCTGACGACGGCACCCTGGCCCAGCGGGTTGGCCAGCACATGGTGCCAGGGCCGCGGGGTGTCGATGCCGAGCCGCAGCTCGGTCCCGTCCTCGGAGAAGCTGAAGGGCGGGGTGGCGGCCGGCGCGCGGAGCGCGTCGGGATGCACGCGGGTCCTTGAGAAGGCGGGCTCGAGCTCCCGCGGGGTGGGCTGGGCCACGCCCGTGTGGTGCGCGATCAGGCGCACGGCCGCTTCCTCGCTCTCGGCACAGCCGTCGACGAAGAGCAGCTCCTGCGTGCTGCCCGGCTGGAGGTCGATCTCCAAGGACAGGCTGGCGATCGGGTCGAAGCCGAAGAGCAGCCCCTCGTCCTTGGCCCGGCGCCGGCCGGCGACGGTGACTCCCGCCGGCTGGCGCATTGTGCCGTTGCCCAGGAACATCTGCCGCGCGTCCTGGTAGCCCAGGAGGCGCACCCGGCCGGTGCGGTCGGGCCGCACCGCGTGGAAGGCCGTGTCGTGCTTGTGCCCCTTGCCGGACCGGCGGCGGTTGTGCGCGATGATGGCGCGCAGCGGGCGGACGAAGCGGGTACCGACATGCAGTGCCGCGTAGGCGGGATGGCGGCGGTACTCGTCCGGCGACTCGAGCGCCAGCTCCTGGTAGCTCGCGAGCACCAGCCGGCGGCGCCGGCCGTCGAGCTCGCGGACCCGCAGGCGCCACAGCTCGACCGCGTCCTCCTTGGCGAGCTTGACGACCGCCTCGACCTCGATCCCGTCCTCGCAGGCCGTGATCCGCAGGCTGGTCGGGCTCAGGCGCTCGATGCGGTGCGCACCCTCAGCTCCGGCCGGCTCGCGGGTGAGCGACCAGGGCTGGGCGCCGACGCGGCGCTCACGCAGGTAGAAGTGCTTGCCGCGCCCGTCGAGCCGGTCCTCGGAGCGCCGGGTCAGGTCGATCTCGGTGCCGCGGGAGACGAGGCTGAAGGCACGGCTGTGGCCACGGCCGTCGGCCAAGAGCTCAAGCGAGCAGCGGCCGTTGGCGATGCGGACCGGCTGGGTGGCGGCAGGTGCGGCCGGCTGGGCGGCGAGGCGGCGCCAGATCAGGCCGGCCACCACCGCGATGGCGATGCCGGCCACGGCGTAGCCCAGCATCAGGTTGCCGACGGGCTCCGGAAGCGGTGCCCCCTGCATCCGCTCGGCCTCCGCCCAGACATAGTCCCATTCCGAGCCGCGGGGGATGTAGAAGGGGATGAGGAGCGGGGCCCAGGTCGCGAACCGGCGCAGGCCCTCCGGCACGATCCTGGTGTGGCCGGGATGGCCCAGGAACCGGGCCGCCCGCTCATCGGCAGCATCGCCGCCGACGAAGGATAGGTTCACGAGCGTGGCGACCCGCAGGCCCATATGGTCGAACCAGATGAGCACGCGCAGCCAGTCGTAGGCGAGGAGGCCCAGGAAGGCGTGCAGGCTCCAGGTGCGGAACTGGTCGGCCGGCAGCCACCATGAGGCGGCGGTGGCGACCACGGTGCGCACGGCACCGTCCTGGTTGTACCAGGTGGGATCGGGCGCCATGCGCAGGCCGGAGTAGATGACGGGCGCCATCCACAGGCCCCAGCGCATCACGCGGATGGTCTGCTCGACCACGCCCACGAGCCCGGCCGGGGTGAGGAAGCCGCGCAGGGGCCACAGGCTGCGATGGACGAGAGCGGAGAGCAGCACGAGGTTGATGCTGAACAGCGGGGCCGCCAGCGACCAGTTGATGACGCCGGAGAGCGACTCGTTGAAGAAGAGACGCACGCCGCCATCCGCCGGCCCGAGGCTCAGGGCCCCGTATTTGCTGAACAGCGGGTAGATGACGTAGTCCTGCGAGCCCGGGTTGCTGACCGTGGCGTAGGCCCAGAGCTTCTGCCGCAGCACGTCGAGCTGGGAGGCGTCGAGGTACCAGGCGACGGCACCGCCGACCACGCCGCCCAGCAGCAGCGCCAGCAGGTAGACGCGCCAGGACTGCAGGCAGCCGCGGGGACCGCGAACCATCAGCCAGCCGTCCCGGACGAGGTCGACACCGGCATAGGCCAGCATGCCCAGCGCGAGGCCGTAGCCGAAGCGGGCACCGTCGGAGCCCGTGGGCAGGGCGATCTCGACCGCCAGGCCGACGCCGGCGCCGATCACGGCACCGCGGGCATAGTCCCAGGGCTCGCGGGCATTGGCGGCGAGGCGGCGGAAGAAGGGGGCACTGCCGTCGAAGCTCTCGACCAGGGTACGGCCGAGCGGGAAGAGGAGGGCTCCAGCGAGCGTCGCGGTCAGCAGGGGTGCTGCCTGCCACAGGGCAACGGTCGCCGGGAGGGCGGCCAGCATGGCGGCAGCCTGGGCCAGGAGGATGAAGAGGCCGCCATAGACGGCACCCTTGGTCATCCCGGAGGTGAGGTGCCCGACCGCGGCGTAGCGCGTCGGCCTACGGCCCTTCAGCGCGTCGAGGGCGATGCCGGTGACCAGGAACACCTGCGCCCATAAGCCGGCCTGGGCGGCGGCGGCGGCGGCGACGTTGCCGGCGATCTGCACGAGGCCGGGGACGCTGCCCAAGGCCGAAGCCAGGCTGGCGATCTGGGGGGTGAAGGCGGCAAGCAGCGAGGAGCCGGCGACCAGGGCGTAGAAACGCGCCATCCCGCGTCACCCGCCCGTCCATGGCGCGGCCGATGCCGATGATCAGGGCCACGTCGAAGAGGGCGAGGACGAGCGTGCGGCCAAGGCCGATCTCGAGCGCCGGTCCCACACCCATGCCGGCCGTGACCAGGCGGCCCAGCTCCAGCGTCAGCGGTGCGGAGCCAAGGAGCAGGAGCCAGTTGGCGAGCAGCGGCACGGCCGCGACCAGGACCCTGGCCGAGACGGGCGCGTGCGTACTACCCCGTCCGGCGAGCCATGACGTTGCCGCGAGATAGAGCCCGACCGAGGTCGCGGCCCCGAGCGGCGTCAGGGTGGCGAGGTCGTGCCAGGTGCCCGGCGGCTGCCATACCTTGGCCGCCTGCGTCGCCATCGCCGCCAAGCCGGCCACGAGAGCGGCGTCGATCAGCGCATGGATGGCCGAGGGCCAGCGGCCCGTGCCGGCACGGGCCTGCAAGGCTATCGCAATCGAGCCCAGAAGGCCCGCCAGGAGGTCGGCCGCAAGCGGTCCTGCCCGCATGGCGAGCCATACGCTCGTCGCCAGCAGTGCCAGGCCGGAGAGGATCAGTGCTGGGCGCGCGTGGCGCTCCGCGATCAGAGGTGGCCTCACGGCTAGCGGGGCGTCCAGTCGGCCTAGCATGACACGACATCCTGCTGGAAGGGTGGCAGCCAAAGGGCCGCCTCACGGGTACGCGACGCCGGCTCCCGGCCTGGTCGCTCTCTCTGTTCTCGCCTCATCCTGATCACCCTTTTTGGTCCGGACCGCAGGTCGTGTCCGGCCGCCCCGGGCGTGGGGTCGGTCGGCGCGTGCAGTCATGCCGCGCCTCTCTGCCTTGGCACCGGTACGGTCGCCCGTCCGGCTTGTTGGCCCGGTGGTTACCCAGGCTTCTCTCATCTTACAATTGAGTAATTGGAACACAAAGATCGTTCTAAGTGAACCATCATCGTTCCGTGAGAGGCATACTGGCCGCACTCGCGGCCTTCCGCCGTGACCTGCAGCACACGAGACGAAGGAACCGTCCATGTGGCCGGCCGGCCACGCCGGCCCCCATGCTCGATCGCCTCTTCTCTCGCACTCGCTTCTGCGGGTACCACTGCGCCCGCCTAGTGGATGCGAACCAGGGGGGAAGAGGCCATGAGCGGGCAGGGCAAGGTGGCGCTCGTCACGGGTGCCGGCAGCGGGATCGGCCGGGCGACGGCGCTGGCGTTGATGGCCGAGGGCTATGCCTTGGTGCTGGTCGGCCGGCGTCAGGAGCAGCTCGACGCCACGGCGGAGCTGGGCAAGGCCACCGGCTCACGCTCGCTGGCCGTGCCCACCGACGTCGGCGATCCTGCGGCGGTGAAGGCGCTGTTCGCGAAGGTGAAGGAGGAGTTCGGCCGGCTCGACCTCTTGTTCAACAATGCCGGCACCGGCACGCCTCCGGTCCCGATCGAGGAGCTCACCTACGAGCAGTGGAAGGCCGTGGTCGACGTCAACCTCACCGGGCCCTTCCTGTGCACCCAGGAGGCGGTGCGGATGATGAAGGCGCAGGATCCCCAGGGCGGGCGGATCATCAACAACGGCTCGATCTCGGCCCACGCACCGCGCCCCAACTCGGCTCCCTACACCGCGACCAAGCACGCGATCACCGGCCTGACGCGCTCGACCTCGCTCGACGGCCGCAACTGGGACATCGCCTGCGGCCAGATCGACATCGGCAACGCCGCCACCGACATGACCCAGCGCATGACCGGCGGCGTGCCGCAGGCCGATGGCTCGAGCAGGGTCGAGCCGCGGATGGACGTGCAGCACGTCGCCAAGGCGGTGGTGTTCATGGCCAGCCTGCCGCTCGAATCGAACGTCCAGTTCATGACCGTGATGGCGACCAAGATGCCCTATATCGGCCGCGGCTGAGCGGCCACGGGCAGGGACGGAGGGCAGCGGGCGTGAGCTTCGCCTTTGCGGCCGTGGGCATCAGCCACGACCATATCTACGGGCAGACCGACCTCATGCTCGGGGCCGGCTGCCGGCTCGCTGCCTTCCATGCGCAGGAAGACGATCTCGCCCAGCGCTACGCCGAGCGCTACCCGCAGGCGCGCCGGGTCCAGGACGAGCGCCAAATCCTCGACGACCCCGAGATCCTGCTCGTCCTCGGTGCCGGCATTCCCTGCGAGCGGGCGCCCATGGCCGTCCGTGCGATGCGGGCCGGCAAGGATGTCATGCTCGACAAGCCGGGTGCCACGAGCCTGGAGCAGCTGGCCGAGCTGCGCCGCGTCCAGGCCGAGACCGGGCGCATCCTCTCCATCTGCTACAGCGAGCATTATCGCCAGCGGGCCACCGTCGAGGCCGGAAGGCTGGTCCAGGCGGGTGCGATCGGCCGCGTCATCCAGACGATCGGGACCGGCCCGCACCGTCTGGGCAACCACCCACGCCCGCCCTGGTTCTACGAGCGCGCCAAGTATGGCGGCATCCTGTGCGATATCGGCTCGCATCAGGTCGAGCAGTTCCTGTTCTTCACGGGTGCCACCGAGGCCGAGCTGGTGACGAGCCAGGTCGGCAACTTCGCCCATCCCGAGACGCCCGAGCTCGAGGACTTCGGCGACATGCTCCTGCGCAGCCCGACCGCCACGGGCTACATCCGCCTCGACTGGTTCACGCCCGACGGGCTCGGCGTCTGGGGCGATGGCCGGCTGACCGTCCTCGGCACCGACGGCTATATCGAGCTGCGCAAGTATATCGACATCGCCGGCAGGCCCGGTGCCGACCATCTGTTCCTCGTCGACGGCAAGGGCGTCAGGCACGTCGACTGCTCGAAGACCGAGCTGCCCTATGGCCGTCAGCTCCGCGACGACGTGCTGAACCGCACCGAGACCGCGATGCCCCAGGCGCACTGCTTCCTCGCGACCGAGCTGGCGCTCCGGGCGCAGGCGGCCGCTACCTGGATCCAGGGCCCGCGCTAGTGGGCCAGCGCCTGCGCGTCGCCGTCGTGGGCGGCGGGATCGGCGCCCAGCACGTCGCGGCCTACCGGAAGCTGCCCGAGCTCTACGAGGTCCGCGCCCTCTGCGACATTGATCCGGGCCGGGCCGCGAGCGTGGCCGGGCGCTTCGCGATCCCGGTGACGCTCGCGAGCTACGAGGAGCTGCTGAGCCACGACGATCTCGACCTGATCGACATCTGCACCCCCTCGAGCCTCCACTTCGTGCAGACCCAGGCGGCCTTGCGGGCCGGGAAGCATGTGGTCTGCGAGAAGCCGGTCGCAGGCTCGCTGGCCGAGGTCGACGCGCTCATCGCGGCCGAGCGGGAGAGTGGGTGCAGGGTGTCGCCGATCTTCCAGTACCGGTTCGGCAACGGCTTCCAGAAGCTCCTGCACCTCAAGGCCAAAGGCGTTCTCGGCCGAGCCTATCTCGGCACGGTCGAGACCCACTGGAAGCGCGGGAGCGCCTACTACGAGGTGCCCTGGCGCGGGCGCTGGCAGACCGAGCTCGGCGGCTGCCTCGTCACCCACGCGATCCATGCCCACGACCTGCTGGTCACCGCGCTTGGACCGGTGCGCAGCGTCTTCGCCCGCACCGCCACCCGCGTGAACGGAATCGAGACCGAGGACTGTGCCGTCCTGGCGCTGGAGATGGCGGACGGTGCCCTGGTCAGCCTCTCGGTCACGCTGGGCTCGGCGGCCGAGATCTCGCGCCTGCGGCTCTGCTTCGAGGCGCTGACCTGCGAGAGCTGCCACGAGCCCTACCGCCCGCAGGGCGAGCCATGGCAGCTCTGGCCGGCAGACGAGGCGGCCAAGGCCAGGATCGACGAGGCGCTTGCGGACTTCGAGCCGGGGCTCGAGCACTACGAGGGCCAGTTCAGCCGGCTGCATGCGGCGCTCACCGCGGACGGGCCGATGCCGGTCACGCTCGCGGACGCGCGCAGCTCGCTGGAGCTGGTGACCGCAGCCTATCACTCGGCCCAGACGGGGGAGATGGTGAGCCTTCCGGTCGATGCCGACCATCCGGGCTATCGCGGCTGGCGCCCGGCATGACCGGCCCCGAGCCCGACCGCGTCCGCGACCCTGAGCGCACGCGGGGGCTGATCCTGGAGGCTGCCGTCGCCGAGTTCGCGGAGAACGGGCTTTCGGGCGCTCGCGTCGACGCGATCGCGGCCCGCGCCGGTGCCAACAAGCGCATGCTCTACCACTATTTCGGCAACAAGGAGGACCTCTACCTCGCGGCCCTGGAGCATGTGTACGTGGCGATCCGCAGCCGCGAGCGGGCGCTGCACCTGGAAGATCTGCCGCCCGCCCTGGCGATGCGCGAGCTGGTCCTCGTCACCTGGCGGCATTTCATCGAGCATCCCGAGTTCCTGAGCCTGCTGGTCACCGAGAACCTGCATCGGGCCAGGTACATCAGGAAGTCACGGCTGGTGCGCGAGCTGCACTCGCCGCTGGTCGAGATGATCGGCACCATCCTTGACCGGGGTGCCAGGTCCGGCGTGCTGCGCGCGGGGGTCGACCCGGTCCAGCTCTACATCTCGATCGCGAGCCTCGGCTGGTTCTATCTTTCCAACCGATTCACATTGGGCACGATCTTCGATCAGGACCTGGAGAGCGAGGCGGCCCTGGCGGCGCGTGCCGAGCACATCGTCGAGGTGATCATGGGCTACCTGCGTCCTTGACAGAAGAAGCCGAGCTAAGTAACTAGACTGGTTACAAGCGCCGCTGCCGTGTGCCGGCGGCTCGGGGAGGTCCGATCAGGATGAGCGTCATCCGTCTTCCGAAGGCCGATCGCAGCTTCGAGCTCTTTCAGCTCTCGGCTCCGAAGGACTTCCCTGGTCGCAAGCAGGGCAACTGGAACCGCATCGCGTTCGCCGCGGCGCACATGGTCCACGACAACCTCGCCCCGCAGGACCCCTGGCTCGACATGGCGATCGACTGGGAGGGCACGCTCGCCTTCCGCCGCCATCTCTGGGACCTGGGCTTCGCCGTCGCCGAGGCCATGGACACGGCCCAGCGCGGGATGGGGCTCGACTGGGCCAATGCGCTGGAGCTGATCCGCCGCTCCGTCGCCGAGGCCAAGGGCGTCCCGGGTGCGGTGGTCTATTCAGGTGCCGGCACGGATCACCTCTCCGTCGGCGCAGGTGTCACGCTCGAGCAGGTCATCGCCGCCTACGAGGAGCAGGTGAGCGCCGTCGAACATGCCGGCGGGCGCATCATCCTGATGGCGAGCCGGGCGCTGGCGGCCGTGGCCCGGGGTCCGGAGGACTATGCCGAGGTCTACGGCCGGATCCTCGGGCAGGTGCGCGAGCCCGTGGTGATCCACTGGCTTGGCGAGATGTTCGATCCGGCGCTGGCCGGTTACTGGGGTACCGCCGACCACTGGCAGGCCATGGAGACCTGCCTCGAGGTCCTGCAAGCCAACGCCGCCAAGATCGACGGCATCAAGATCTCGCTGCTCTCGGCCGAGAAGGAGATCGTCATGCGCCGGCGGCTGCCGGCCGGCGTGCGCATGTATACGGGCGATGACTTCAACTATGCGGAGCTGATCGCCGGCGACGAGGAGGGCTATTCGCACGCCCTGCTCGGCATCTTCGATGCCATCGCACCCGCCGCCAGCGCCGCCTTCACCGCGCTTGCGGCCGGGGACAGGAAGCGCTTCTTCGAGATCCTGGAGCCCACGGTCCCGCTCTCGCGGCACATCTTCCAGGCCCCGACCCGCTTCTACAAGACGGGCGTGGTTTTCATGGCCTGGCTGAACGGACACCAGCCGCATTTCAGCATGCTGGCGGGACAGGAGAGCGCCCGCTCGATCCTGCACTTCGCCGAGCTGTTCCGGCTCGCCGACAAGGCCGGGCTCCTGCGCGACCCCGAGCTTGCGACCAGCCGGATGCGGCACCTCCTGGCGGTGCACGGCATCGACTGACCCACGATGCCTGCGCTCGACCGGCTCTCGATCAACCTCGCCACGGTCCGCAAGCGCTGGGATCTGCGTCAGGCGGTTGCCGGTTGCGCTGCCGCTGGCATCCGCGCCGTCGCGCCCTGGCGCGATCAGGTGGCGGCCATCGGCCTGGCGGAAGCCGCGCGCATTCTCAAGGGGCACGGGATGCGGGTGACCGGCCTCTGCCGTGGTGGGATGTTCCCGGCTCTGGAAAAGGCCGAGCGGCGGGCGCGGATCGACGACAACCGGCGCGCGATCGAGGAGGCGTGGACGCTGGGGGCGGAGTGCCTCGTCCTCGTGGTGGGCGGGCTCCCGCCCGGCTCGAAGGACCTTCGAGGTGCGCGGCAGATGGTCGAGGACGGAATCGCCGCCGTCCAGGACGAGGCCTTGGCCGCGGGCGTGCCGCTCGCGATCGAGCCGCTGCACCCGGCCTATGCCGGGGACCGGTCGGTCGTGAACACCACCGCCCAGGCGCTCGACCTCTGTGACCGTCTGGGCAATCGCGGGGTCGGGCTGGCGCTCGACGTCTACCACGTCTGGTGGGATCCCGAGATCGAGGCCCAGATCGCCCGCGCCGGCCGCGAGCGCCTGCTCGCCTTCCACATCTGCGACTGGCTCGTACCGACGAAGGACCTGCTCGAGGACCGCGGGATGATGGGCGACGGCGTCATCGACATCCCGCATCTGCGCCGGCTGGTCGAGGCGCAGGGCTATGCCGGCTGCCACGAGGTCGAGATCTTCTCGCGCGAGAACTGGTGGCGGCGCGATCCGGCCGAGGTCGTTCAGGTCTGCATCGAGCGCCACGCGACTTGCTGCTGAGCACGAGCGCGGCCTGCCATTGCAGCGCTGCGGCGATCGGCTGAGGGCTGCGGCGGGGTCAGGCCTTCTGGCCTGTGGCCAGCGAGCTGCTTAAGGCGCAGGCTGCCTGGCTGTGGCAGGAAAGGGGAGGGTAGTCGTCTCCGAGGCGGGCCCTGGGCGGGGTGTGGCAGGCGCGACGACAATGGCCTGGGCGTGTCGGCCGGGTCCGGGCCGTCCGTCATGCGCCAGCTCCTCGATCAGCAGCCAGTGGGCGAGCCACCGCAGCACTTGCCGGTACTGGCGCGGGCGGCAGTTACAGCAGAGAGAGATAGAAGATTATCATCCCCGTGATAGGGTTCAGCTGCGAGTCCGACGCGGCGCTGGCAATCGGCGAAGGTGGTCGGTAAGCTCCCAGCATGGCGACGGTCATCGATACATTGGGTACAAGAGGTCCAGGCCGAGGCGAATTGTCCAAGGCCGGCTACTACGCCTGGGCGGATCGGCAGCCCTCGGCGCGTGCCGTGGCGGATGCGGCGCTGCTGAAGCGGATCCGGACCGTCCACCTGGGCTCGCGCAAGACCTACGGCTCGCCGCGCGTTCACGCTGAGCTGCGTGGCTTGGGCGAGCGGCACGGCCGCAAGCGCATCGCGCGGCTGATGCGCGAGGCCGGGCTCGTCGGCGCCAGCCATCGGCGTGGTGGCCCGGTGACGACGCGGCGGGACCAGGAGGCTCGCTCGGCGCCGGACTTGGTCGATCGCGACTTCACCGCTGCCGGCCCGAACCAGCTGTGGGTGGCCGACATTACCTACGTGCCGACCGCAGCCGGGTTCCTCTATCTGGCCGTGGTGCTGGCTGCCTTCAGCCGCCGCATCGTCGGCTGGTCGATGGCCAACCACCTGCGGGCCGAGCTGGTGCTCGACGCACTCGAGATGGCGGTGGGCCAGCGCCGGCCGCATGACGTGATCCATCATTCCGACCAGGCACCGCGGAGCTTCGGAGCGCGAGAATGAGATCGCGCTCGCAGGGCCGCGGGATTGCCCGGTAAAACGCCTGGGGCGGGCGCTCACGGTTCACGAGCTCGGCGCCGACAGGCGACGCGCACCGACCTGGAGTACCGGGCCACGTGGCACGCGCAGCGCCCGAACGGTGCGCAGGCAAGCCGGCAGCTCGTGACGCAGCGTTGCCGCGGGTCTGGACGTGGAGCTCGTGGAAGATGGCCTCATGGCTGACCCGCATGGCAACCAGCGCTGGGCGAGTGGAGCAGCAGCATCGCGGCGAGATGTGCTGCGGGCTCCAGGCGCTCGTCCAGAGCCGTGGTCGCTGCGTCCCGTGCTGACGGCCCTTGCACTGCAGCACTGGTTCGGGCGCCGCGTGCCAACGCTCGGAGCAGTCACGGCACCCGACAGCTGCTCTTGCACATATGCCCTCAGCGCCGGATGAGACACGAGCTGCGGCAGCTTCGGGCGCCGTGACGCCCGTTCGGCACGGCTGCGCGACGCTGGGGTGCCGGAGGTCCAAAGCCGAGGCAATCGCACGCCAGTTCAAGCGGCGCTACGAGGCTGACCGCGAGGAGCTGGTGACCAGGGCCTATCTCGATCTCGCGCTCGAGCGCCAGTCGGCCGAGCTGAAAGCTGACTTGGCGCGCATCGAGCGCGACCTGATCCTCAAGCTTGGCGGGGTGATCACGCTCGCTGTTGCGGTTGTCGGTGCGCTCGGCGTGTTGTTCTGAGGCTGACGTTAAAGGTTCGTCGCGCAGACTTTCCTGGTCGGGCCGATCACCGCGCTCAGCCGACTGCCTCCTCCAGCTCGATATCCACCATCAGCTCATTGGCGATCTTCTCCAGCGTTGCACGGAGCTCGTGGGTTGCCAGCCCGACCGGAGCGGAGAGCCGGGCCGTGGCGCGGAATAGGGGCTCGCCGGAGAACGAGCCGGGGGTGACCTCGGTCTCCAGCTCCTCGATGTTGACACTCCGGCCTGCCAGCGCGTGCGCGATCTCGCGGACGATGCCCGGTCGGTCGTGGCCCACGAGCTCCAGGGTGAGCGTGTGCTGCGGCGCGGCGGGCTCCCCGGCACCGCGCTCGGCGGTGACGTGCAGGCCCTGGGCCTCGAGGTCGCGCAGGCTGGCGGCCAGACCGTCGACCGCGGCATCGGGCACGTCGACCAGGAGGATGCCCGCGAACTGGCCGGCGAGGCGGGCCATCCGGCTCTCCTGCCAGCTGCCGCCGGCCTCGGCGATGCGCAGCGCCAGGGCGTCGACGAGGCCCGGCCGGTCGCGGCCGATCAGCGTCAGTGTGAGCGATGCCATCGGGCCTCCCCTTCGATCGTCAAAGGCGCTTGCTCATCACAACGTAGTCCGAGCGCGCGAACCCGCTACGCCGATAGAGGCGCTGGGCGCGCTCGTTCCCCGGCGCCACCACAAGATGGATGGCACGAGCCTTGTGGCGGAGCGCCTCCGCGCCGATCGCAGCCATCACGGCATCGCCCACGCCGCGGCCACGGGCTTCCGGCACGAGGTAGAGGTCGTCGAGGAAGATGTCGGGGCCGCCGAACTCGATCCCGAAGCCAAGGGTGATCACGCAGTAGCCGAGCGTCGCCGGGCCTTCGCGGACGAGGTAGCCGCGCACCATCGGATGCCCGGCACAGGTCTGGCGGATCGCGCGCTCGCCGCCAGCGTCGAGCGGATGCCCGTCCTCGAGGTGGAACTCGCGCGCCAATGTCAGCAGCTCCGTGACGTCGTCCGGGCCGACCGGCTGGAGCACGACCGACGTTGGTGCAGGCGATGGCTGGCGCAGGCTGGACGGCATGGCGGTCGGACCTTCGGCTTGGGCTCGCCACGTACCACACGCGCAGCCGCCTGGCAGGAAGGCTGCTAGGCCTCAGGCGGTCGGGTCGCCCGTCTTGGCGGGCAGGCTCTCCCAGCTTCGGCCCGCGGCCACGATGCAGGCGAGGCCGCTCGGTGCCGTGGTCACGATCGTCCAGCTGCCGCTTTGCAGGGATGCGAACACCTGCACCAGCCGGCCGTCGGCCTGCAGGCCCATCGACACCGGCGCCTCGCCGTAGCGGGTGCCCAGCTGGCGGCGCACCTCGGCATAGTCGGCGCAGGGCAGCCGGCGCTCCGGATCGGCCGCTGCCTGCCGCGGCCCGATCAGGATCAGCGCCTGCACGAGCAGAAGGAGGGCGAGACGGAGCATGACCGGGTCCCGAGCCTGCGCGGCGGGGCTTGGCCGCGACGAGCCACTCTCGCATGGCGGTGGTTAACGAACCGCTAGCGCTCTTCACGAATCAAAGCCTTGGCCCGGCGCCGGTTTGACAGCCCCTCGGGCGCATGCTTCGCTGCGGCAAGCGCGGTCGGGCGGGGAGCCAAAGCCGGGGCCCGTCCAGCACCGCTTTCGCGAACCTGGGAGGTCCGGTCGATGCGATTCTTGAGGTCTGGCCTGCTCGCTGCCGCCTCGCTCGTGGTGCTGGCCGCCGGTGCCGAGGCGAAGACGCTGGTATTCTGCTCCGAGGGCAGCCCGGAGGGCTTCAACCCGCAGCTCTTCACCGCCGGGACCACCTTCGATGCCAGCTCCCGGCAGGTCTACAATCGCCTCTATCAGCCGGACCGCGGCGAGACCGAGCCCAAGCCGGCGCTGGCCGAGGGTGTCGAGATCTCGGACGACGGCACGGTCTACACCTTCAAGCTGCGCAAGGACGTCAAGTTCCAGACCACCAAGGACTTCACCCCGTCGCGCAACTTCGGCGCCGATGACGTCGTGTTCTCGATCGAGCGCCAGCGCGATGCCAACCATCCTTATAACAAGGTTTCCGGCGGCAGCTACGAATACTTCGCAGGCTCGGGCCTGCCGCAGCTGATCAAGTCGGTCGAGAAGGTCGACGACAGCACGGTCAAGGTGACGCTGAACAACCCCGACGCCACCTTCCTGCCGCTGATGTCGCAGGACTTCGCCTCGATCCTCTCGGCCGAGTATGCCGACAAGATGATGCAGGCGGGAACGCCGGAGCAGCTGGACCTGAACCCGGTCGGCACCGGACCCTTCCAGCTCGTCACCTACCAGAAGGACGCGGTGATCCGCTACAAGGCCAACCCCGACTACTGGCAGGGCAAGGCAGCACTCGACACTCTCGTCTTCGCCATCACGCCTGACGCGTCGGTGCGCTGGCAGAAGCTGAAGGCCGGCGAGTGCCACGTCACCCTGCAGCCGAACCCGGCCGACATCCCCGCCATCAAGGAGGACGCGAACGTCAACCTCCTCCAGCGGGAGGGGCTGAACGTCGGCTATCTCGGCTTCAACGTCGAGAAGAAGCCGCTCGACGACAAGCGCGTGCGCCAGGCGCTGACCATGGCGATCAACAAGCAGGCCATCATCGATTCGGTCTATCAGGGTGCGGGCGTCGCGGCCAAGAACCCGATGCCGCCTACGGTCTGGGGCTACAACAAGGACATCACGGCGACGGCCTACGACCCGGACGGGGCCAAGAAGCTGCTGGGCGAGGCGGGCCAGGGCTCGGGCTTCAAGACCACGCTGTGGGCCATGCCGGTGACCCGGCCCTACAACCCCAACGCGCGACGCATGGCCGAGCTGGTCCAGGCCGACTGGAAGGCCGTGGGCGTGGATGCCGAGATCGTCTCCTTCGAGTGGGGCGAGTATCTGAAGCGCACCCAGGCCGGCGAGCAGGACACGTTCATGCTGGGCTGGACGGCCGACATCGCCGATCCGGACAACTTCCTGGGCGTGCTGCTGGGCTGCGACGCGGTCGGCAACACCAACCGCGCCCGCTGGTGCGACAAGGCCTATGACGACCTGATCAAGCAGGCCAAGCGCATCACGGACACGGGCGAGCGTGCCAAGCTCTATGCAAAGGCGCAGGAGATCTTCAAGGAGGAAGCGCCCTGGGTGACGGTGGCCCACTCCATCGTCTTCCAGCCGGTGCGCAAGGAGGTCGTCGACTACCGGATCGACCCGTTCGGCGGGAACATCTTCTATGGCGTCGATCTGAAAGAGTAGTCGGTCCAGCACGCAGTCCGGCCCGGTCGCGTCAGACCGGGCCGGACTGCCAGAGGTGGGAAAGTCGTCACCGGAATGGTCCGCTTCCTCCTCGCCCGTCTTGCCGTCCTGATCCCGACCTTCATCGGGATCACCTTCATCGCCTTCGTCCTCATCCGCCTGGTGCCAGGCGATCCGATCGAGCTCCTGGCCGGCGAGCGGGGGCTGACACCGGAGCGCCACGCGCAGCTCTCGGCCCAGTTCGGCTTCGACCGGCCGCTGGTCCTGCAATACGGCTATTTCCTGGGCGGCCTCCTGCAGGGCGACCTCGGGAGGTCGGTGGTCACGCGCCAGCCGATCCTCTCCGAGTTCCTGAGCCTGTTCCCGGCCACGGTCGAGCTCTCCGTGATCGCCATGCTGATCGCGGTTGTCGTGGGCCTGCCGGCCGGCATCCTGGCCGCGGTCAAGCGCGGCTCGGCACTCGACCACACGGTGATGACCGTCTCGCTCACCGGTTACTCGATGCCGATCTTCTGGTGGGCGCTGCTCTTGATCATCCTCTTCTCCGGCACCCTGCAATGGACGCCGGTCTCGGGTCGGATGTCCCTGCTCTACTACGTCGAGCCGGTCACCGGTTTCATGCTCATCGACAGCCTGTTCTCCGACGAGCCCGGCGCCTTCTCCTCCGCCGTGCAGCACCTGATCCTGCCGGCGATCGTGCTTGGCACCGTGCCCATGGCGGTCGTGGCGCGGCAGACGCGCTCGGCCATGCTCGAGGTGCTGAGCGAGGATTATGTCCGGACGGCGCGCGCCAAGGGCCTGCCGCCGCGGCGGGTGATCGGCCTGCACGCGCTGCGCAACGCGCTCATCCCGGTGGTCACGGTGATCGGCCTGCAGGTCGGCCTGCTGTTTGCCGGTGCGATCCTGACCGAGACCATCTTCGCCTGGCCCGGCGTGGGCAAATGGCTCGTCGATTCCATTGCCAGACGCGACTACCCGGCCGTGCAGGGCGGGGTCGTGCTGGTGGCTGCCATCGTCATGCTCGTCAACCTGGGCGTCGATCTGCTCTATGGCCTCATCAATCCCCGAATTCGCCACGCCCGCTGAGGTCGTGGCGACCAGCGTCACGGGCGCGGCGCCACGCGGCCCGCTGGCCGAGTTCTGGTACTATTTCCGCGAGAACGCCGGGGCCGTGGCCGGCCTCGTCATCATCGTCGTCGTCGCCCTGGCGGCGATCTTCGCCCCGCTGGTGGCCCCGCATGCGCCCTGGGAGCAGTATCGCGAGCACTTCCTGCGCCCGCCCGTCTGGGCCGAGGGTGGCTCATGGCGCTTTCTCCTCGGCACCGACGCGGTCGGCCGCGACATCTTCTCCCGCATCATCTACGGAGCCCGGTACTCGCTGCTGATCGGCTTCGTCGTCGTCAGCATCTCGCTGAGCCTGGGCGTGGTGCTGGGTCTCCTGGCCGGCTTCTATCGCGGCTGGGCCGAGACCGTGATCATGCGCCTCATGGACGTGCTCCTGGCGATCCCGAGCCTGCTCCTGGCGATCGTGATCGTGGCGATCCTGGGGCCGGGGCTGGCCAACGCCATCATCGCCGTCGCCATCGTCTACGTGCCGCACTACACGCGTCTCACCCGCGCCTCGGTCATCACCGAGCAGAGCAAGAACTATGTGGTGGCGAGCCGTGTCGCCGGTGCGGGCTCCTTACGCCTGATGCTGAGCACCATCCTGCCGAACTGCCTTGCGCCCCTGATCGTGCAGGCGACGCTGGGCTTCTCGGAAGCCATCCTGTCGGCGGCTGCCCTCGGCTTCCTGGGTCTGGGCGCCCAGCCGCCGACGCCCGAATGGGGCACCATGCTGGCGGATGCGCGCGAGTTCGTGCTCCGCGCCTGGTGGGTCGTGACCTTCCCCGGCCTCGCCATCCTGATCGTGGTCCTCGCCTTCAATCTCATGGGCGACGGCCTGCGCGATGCGCTCGACCCCCGGCTGAAGCGGAGCTGAGCGCCCATGCCTCTCCTCGAGATCCACAATCTCACCGTCGAGTTCCCTACGGCGCAGGGCACCTTGCGGGCGGTGGACGGAGTCGAGCTCGTGGTCGACGCGGGCGAGATCGTCGGCATCGTCGGCGAAAGCGGCTCGGGCAAGAGCGTCGCCATGCTGGCGGTCATGGGTCTCCTGCCCTGGACCGCGCGCGTGACCGCCGACCGGCTCGCCTTCAACGGCGTCGATCTCCTGCGGCTCCGCGGCAGCGAGCGGCGGCGGCTCATCGGCAAGGATATGGCGATGATCTTCCAGGAGCCGATGACCTCGCTCAACCCCTGCTTCACGGTTGGTTTCCAGCTCACCGAATCGCTGCGCGAGCATGAGGGGATGAGCGGGCGCAAGGCACAGGATCGTGCGGTCGAACTCCTGCAGCATGTGGGCATCCCGGCACCCGAAAGCCGCCTGCGCGCCTACCCGCACCAGCTCTCGGGCGGGATGTGCCAGCGGGTGATGATCGCCATCGCCATCGCCTGCAACCCGAAGCTGCTGATCGCGGACGAGCCGACGACAGCACTCGACGTCACCATCCAGGCCCAGATCCTGGACCTGCTCGTGGCACTGCAGCGCGAGGGAGGCATGGCGCTGGTCCTCATCACCCACGACATGGGGGTGATCGCCGAGACCGTGGACCGGGTGGTCGTGCAGTATGCCGGGCAGCAGGTCGAGGCCCAGAGCGTGCAGGGTCTGTTCGGCGATCCGATGCACCCCTACACCGCGGCCCTGCTGAACGCGCTGCCGGAACGTGCGCAGGGGCGCCTGCTGCCCACCATCCGCGGTGTCGTCCCCGGGGTCATGGACCGGCCGACCGGCTGCCTTTTCAACCCGCGCTGCGCCTTCGCCACGCACCGCTGCCGCGTCGACCAGCCCGCTTTCGCTCCGGAGCGCCAGGGCCGGGTCCGCTGCCACTATCCGCTGCTCCAAGGCATCCCGCAGGGCCATCCCGGGCCGGCAGCCGAGGCCGCATGAGGTGCCGTCTGTCCAGCTCGATGTGTTCGGGCAGTGGTGTTGCTGGAGTTGTCGGCGGGGCCGGTGATGGCGCCGCGGAAGCTCTTGTCGCGGGCCCGGCGGACGACGGTGCTGCGGCTTTCGCCCGATGTGCGGGTGACAAGACGGATGCTGATCTCCGCGGAGAGCTGATCGTCGGTGGGGAAGCGCTCACGGAACTCGCCGCGTTCGGCCAGGAACTGCGCCGCGCGCAGGCGTTGCGCGCGCGCGAGGCACACGATCCTGCCGTCGGGCAGGCCGGCAACAGCATGCGCGATGGAGGGCTCAGCGATCTGACCTCTGGCTTTTGCCTCGCCGGTCAGTCCGGCTGGAGTTGCCCGCAGGTGCCGGATCAGCTCGGCTGGAGAGCGGCGCCCACAGCAGGCGTGCTGGGCGAGGAAGGCGGTCAGGCGCTTTTCGCACAACTGGCCGGCCCTGTCGTAGGTGGGCAAGCAACCGGAGAAGGCGGGTGCGATCGGGTTGCCGTGCTCGGAGGCGCGTCTGAGCGGGCGGAAGCAAAGGCCGTTGGTGCTCAGGACTTCCGCCAGCAGGAAGGTATCGCCCGGGGCGCTCTTACTACCGACGGCGCTCTAATGAGGACGGCAGGACTTGAGCACCTCGGGTTTGATCCGGGCGCGCTGACCGGCCTCAACCAGGGCAGCGCCGATCAGCCCGGACGGCCAACCGACAGCGATGGGCAGGCCGGCCGGCGCTGCCACCCGCCTGAGCCGGACCAGCAGATCGGACAGCCGGCTCACATCATGCCGCGCTACCAAGCGCACGATGACCTGCCCGGTCCGATCGACGATGCAGGCCGTGTGGCCCGTGCCGCTCCAATTCCAATCGCCATGGAACAGCATGGGCTGATCTCCTGGGGTCGGGTTGGTCTCGCCCGAGCCGCCAGATCGCCCGCCGACAGGCGCTCTGGCCCGCAAGCAGTAGCGCGTCGCACTCTGGTCGGTCTCGGTCTCCCGGCACCTGCCGCGCGGCGGGTCGCATGCGGGTCATCCACCGGCGAGCGAAGCAGGCCGTCACGACAGGTGTTCGGGCCGCCGGATGCTACACCGCTTCGCCGTCTAGGATCCGGCGGCCCTGAGATGCACCGATGAGCGCCACCGTCCTCGAGGCGCACGAGCTGCAGCGCCGCTACACGGTCGGCGGCGGGTTTCTGCGCAAGCCCAGCGTGGTCCAGGCACTGCGTGGCGTCAGCTTCACCCTCGAGAGCGGCCGAACACTGGCCGTGGTCGGCGAGTCCGGCTGCGGCAAGAGCACGCTGGCACGTCTCGTCACCCTGATCGAGGCGCCGAGCGACGGCCACCTCATCCTCGACGGCGTCGATCCGCAAGCGCCGGGCACTGACCGGCGCAGCCTTCGTCGGCTGGTCCAGATTGTCTTCCAGGACCCGTATGGCTCGCTCAATCCGCGCAAGAAGGTCAGCGCCATCCTCGAGGAGCCGCTGGTCATCAACACCGATCTCGATGCCACAGCCCGCGGCGAGGCCGCGGCCGACATGATGCGGTTTGTGGGCCTCAGGCCGGAGCAGGCGCGCCGCTACCCGCACATGTTCTCGGGCGGCCAGCGGCAGCGGATCGCCATCGCCCGTGCCCTGATGCTGAAGCCGCGCATCGTCGTGCTCGACGAGCCGGTCTCAGCCCTCGACCTCTCCATCCAGGCCCAGGTGCTCAACCTGCTGGTGGAGCTGCAGCAGGAGTTCCAGCTCGCCTACCTGTTCATCTCCCACAACCTCTCGGTCGTCCGCCATTTCGCCGAGGAGGTGCTGGTGATGTATCTCGGCAAGGCGGTCGAGCACGGCACCCGCGCTGCCATCTTCACCGCACCTCAGCACCCCTACACCCGTGCCCTCCTGGCCTCGAGTCCGATCGCCGATCCCTCCCGCCGCGGCCAGCGCATCAAGCTCAAGGGGGAGCTGCCGTCGCCGCTCAACCCACCGTCGGGCTGCCCATTCCACCCCCGCTGCCCCCTCGCCAACGAGCGCTGCCGCATCGAGGTGCCGGCGCTCAAGCACCTGCGCGGGCGGCTGGTGGCCTGCCACGCAGTGGAGGAGGGCAGGGAAGCCGCGTGACGATCCCGAAGTGGCATGAGGTGGCATGGCCACTCCTTCAATTCGCCGCGACCGTCCCTGAGTTCCGCCTCGGCGAGGCAGCGGTCGCTATGGCCGACCACTTCCAGCTGAAGGCAGAGGAGCGAGAGCAGCGCATCCCGAGCGGGCAGTTCACGTATAGCGAGGATCGGGCAGGCTGGGCTCATTCAGTGCTGTTCCGGGCCGGTTGTCTCGAACGCGTACAGAGGGGCCTCTACCGGATCGCGCAGCAAGGCCGTGATCTGCTGACCCAGCACTCCGCGGGTCTGAATGGCCGCGAGATCAAGAGGATGTTTGGCGTCTCCCGCGCCAGCCCTAAGGCTGACGCGGGTACGCCGAACACTGGCGGGCTGGTCGAGGTTTCCGGCAGCGACCTGACGCCTGAGGAAGCAATCCGGTCCGCTTTCCTCAGCCTCGATGCTGCGCTGAAGGACGAGCTCCTGACGAGCGTGCTTCGACAAGAAGCCCGGTTCTTCGAACGGCTTGTCCTTCGGACGCTCCTTGCCATGGGCTATGGCGGCGGCGATCCGAGCACCGCTCAGGTCGTCGGCGGAGCTGGAGATCAAGGTGTCGATGTGGTCATCCATCAGGATCCTCTTGGACTCGACCGGGTCTACGTCCAGGCAAAGCGCTACGCCCGCGACCAGGCCATCGGACCAAGTACGGTCCATGCGCTTGCCGGCAGCCTCGGCATCTTCAAGCGTCGAAAGGGCTCCTCGTGACAACATCCAGGTTTACTCGGGCTGCGCGCGACGCAGCAGAGAAGGTCGCGAACCGCGTCGTGCTCGTCGATGGTGACGAGCTTGCCACGCTGATGATCCGCTACGGCGTAGGCGTCAGGATCGCGGACACGATCCACATCAAGAAGGTAGACGAGGACTTCTTCCTCATCTGAACAGACGTTGAGCGAGATCCGGCCACCGGGCGGCCCAGCAAGGTTCCGGCAGTGCTGCCCGATGCGGCGTCAAAGCGGCATCCCATGACGGAACCGCGACGGCCAGGCTGCGCCATGGTCTGAGCTGGCTCGGATGGAGGCCAAGCTCCCCGGCGAGAGCCCGTGCGGGCTGCTCTCCTCGATCAGCTTGACTGTTTCGGCTCAGCGTAAATCTGAGGACGAGCGGCGAATGGTCGTTCCTGCGGTCAAGGGTGGAGGCGAGGCGTCACCTCGGCTGCTTTCGCTCGGGCCAGCCTTGACCCGGCGCTGCAGCATCCCCATGAACAGGCCGGCGCCGCGCGGCGCTGCGGCCCCGGAGGATGGATGGCGAAGGAAGATCTGATCGAGTTCAGCGGCACCGTGACTGAGGTGCTTCCCAACGCGATGTTCCGTGTGAAGCTCGAGAACGAGCACGAGATCCTGGCCCATACCTCGGGCCGCATGCGCAAGAACCGGATCCGGGTGCTTGCCGGTGACAAGGTGACGATCGAGATGACGCCCTATGACCTGACACGGGGCCGGATCACCTACCGGTTCAAGTAAGCTTGCCAACCACCTTTCTGGTCCTGGCCTCATCCTCGCCACGCCGGCTCGACCTGCTGCGGCAGGTCGGGATCGAGCCGGACCGGGTCGAGCCGCCCGACGTCGACGAGGCAGCGCTGAAGAAGGAGCTCCCGCCCGCCTGCGCGCTGCGCCTGGCGATCGCCAAGGCGGAGCAGGTGGGGGAGCGTGTCGGGTGCGGAGGCGGGTTCATCCTCGCGGCCGACACGGTGGTGGCCTGCGGCCGGCGCATCCTGCCCAAGGCAGCGAGCCGCGATGAGGCGGCACGCTGCCTGGACCTCCTGTCGGGGCGGCGGCACCGGGTCCATGGCGGGGTCTGCGTGATCGCCCCCGATGGCCGGCGCAGTGCTCGCGTCGTCACCACGGCCGTGCGCTTCAAGCGGCTGACGGGCCCCGAGCGCGAGCTCTATCTCGACAGCGGCGAGTGGGAAGGCAAGGCCGGCGGCTACGCCATCCAGGGCCGGGCCGCTGCCTTCATCCCGGCCATCAACGGTTCCTACAGCAACGTGGTGGGCCTTCCCTTGGCCGAGGCGCTGGCGATGCTCGAGGGCCTGGGCTGGAGGCGGGGGTGACGGTTCGGCTCGTCGTGGAGGATGTCGGGTTCGGCCTGCGCGCGGCCGTGCTCGAGGATGGCAGACTGGTCGAGCTGCGCGACCAGGATCTCGGCGGCACGCAGGTCACCGACGAGCTGTTCCTTGCCCGGGTCGGCACCGTGGAGCCCAAGCTCAACGCTGCCTTTCTCGATTGCGGCCTCGCCACGCCCGCGTTCATCGCCGCCAAGGATGCGCGCGCCGTGGCCGGCGGAGGCGGGCGCCGCCCGATCCGCGAGCTCCTGCGCGAAGGCCAGCGCCTCGTCGTGCAGGGCCTGCGCGAGGCCGCGGACGACAAGGGCGCACGCTTCACGGCCGACATCCGGCTGTTCGGCCTCGCTCTTGTGCACACGCCGCTGAACCCGCAGCCCGATCATGCCCGGGGGGGCCGGGAGCTCGACGGCGCCCGCGAGCGCGCGCAGGCGCTGTTCCCGGACGGGCTTTTCGCCTTGCGCCGCCACGCGGCCTCGCTCGGTGACGATGCCTTGCGTGCCGAGGCTGCCCTGCTCCGTGCCCGCTGGGACGAGCTGAGACAGGCGGCTGAAGCCGGTCGGAAGCCGGGGCGGCTGGCGACACCCGAGCGTCCCCTCGAGCGGCTGCTCCGGTCCCTGCTGGGCTGGTCGCCGACCAGGATCGAGGTTGCGGATACGGCACTGTGGGCGGAGCTTCGCCGGCTCCGGGAGCAGGCGCCTGCCTTTCCGCCGGACCTCGAGCTCGTCCGGCTGCCGGATGATCAGCCGGCCTTCGCGAGTGCGGGGGTGGAAGAGCAGGTGGAGCAGGCGCTGGCAGCCGAGGTGCCGCTCGCGAAAGGCGGCCGGCTCCGGATCGAGCCGACGGCCGCAGGCATTGCGATAGACGTGGATGGCGGCGGCCGGGCGTCGCTCGATACCAATCTCGACGCCGCAGCCGAGATCGCCCGTCAGGTCCGCCTGCGCAACCTGGGCGGGACGATCTTCATCGACTTCATCGACCTGGCCCAGCGTGGCGACCAGCGCAGGCTGGAGGAGGCGGTGAAGCGGGCTTTCCGGCGCGACCCGTTGCCGGTCGAGGTGCATACGCTGCCGGCGTTGGGGCTGGTCGTGCTGTCGCGTGCCCGGCGCGGCGAGCCGCTCTCGGCCCGGCTGCAGCGACCATGTCCGCGCTGCGAGGGGGAGGGCCGGGTCGCCGGCCTGCGCTCGGAGGGGGAGCGCCTCCTGGCCGAGTTGCGGGGCCGCACCGTGCCGCCGGGCAAGGTCCATCTGGCACCGGACCTGGAGGCGTTCCTCTCCGGCGAGGAGGCGGCACCCTGGCGGCAGTCGCTGACCAGGATCGGGCCGGTTGCCCTGGTGCGCGATCCGGCGCTGGCGCCCGGCAGCTATCGGGTGGAAGGCTGAGGCATGGGGAAGTCCGGGACTCCCCGTGGGCCACGATGCCCCGAGTGCGGAAAGCCGGCCGATCCGCGCTTTCGGCCGTTCTGCTCCTCCTATTGTCGCGACCGCGACCTGCTGCGCTGGCTCGACGGACGCTACGCCGTCCCGGCGGCTGAGATCGAGCCCGACGAGGAGGCGGAGCCCGAGCGCTGATCAGGCCGGGTTGAACGAGTTGGCGATCGCCTCGAGGTGACGCAGGCGCTGCTCGTCCGCGGCCCAGTAGCTCACGGCGAAGCGCTGCTCGCCGGCCTCGACCAGCCGCTGGCTCATCTCGAGTGCTACGGGCTCAATGCCCCAGCGGCAGCGCAGGTCATGCCGGCGCGGCTTCTCCTCGGGCGTGCAGGCTTCGGCCGGGAGCTTGCTCCAGCCCGTCAGCATCGTGACCAGCCCATCCACGGTGGCCTTGGCGGCAGGGTGGGCGAGGAAGGCCGTGCCGCCGAGGTTCTGCAGCCCGGTGCTGAGCCCGCTCACGTCCACCGCCACCTGGTCCGCCAGCCATTGCTGGGGTGCGGTCCAGGCCAAGGAAGCCGTGGCACGCTCGAGCGGACGAATGGTCAGCTCGGCCAGGGAGGCGGCGGTTCCGCCACTCGGCCTGACCACGACCCGCTCGCTGCGTTGCCCACTCTCGATCCGGGTCTCGCAGATAAGCGTGTAGCCGTCGGGCACGAAGAGGCTCTCGCACAGGGCTGCAGCCTCTGCCCGCGATGCCACCGCCATCAGCCCCAGGACGATCGCTACTGCCCTCACCATCGACAACTCCTCGCCCCAAAAGGTCCGAGGTTGAAGATAGCACGAAGCGGGCTCGAGGCGGGTGCTAGGCGGCGGCCCTCTTCTCGGACCATAGTACGTTCTGCACCGCCACGACGCGGCCCAGCCGCTTCGCAAGCAGGGCCGCCTCGCCGGCCGTGATGCCCGGCATCTGCAGGTCGACCACGAGCTCGTCGCTGCCGCGGCCGCCGACATGGGCATGGCAGCGGCTGGGAACGTGACCGTGCAGGGCGAAGACCTCGACGACGCGAGGCAGCGTCGAGGGCGTGGCTTCGGCATGGACGGAGAAGCAGTAGACACTGGACATGACAGCACCCGAAATGACCGATCCGAACAGGACGTGCGCGACCCGACCTCAGCCCGAGGTCGGGCGGCTAATTCGGATGGTCAGGGTCCGGAACGGGTGCATGCCAACCCCCTAGCCGAGAAGGGACCCCAGGTCAACTACTGCCGAACACACCCGGCTGAGCACTGCTTTTCGCAACGTTCAGCCGGGCACGACGAAATGCGGAAGGCTCCTCTGCCTCGTCGTTCGCGCTCACGCCCTGCCGAAGTCGAAGTCCAAGGCTGTCAGTCCGCCCTGGTACGCCTCGAGCTGGATCTCGAAGGTGGTTTTGCCGTCCGAGCCGCGGACGATGGTGTCGTTGCCGGACTCGTAGAAGCCGACCTGGCCGGCTCCTACCGTCTTTGTCTCGCCGACGAAGGCATAGTCCTGCTCGCCGCTCTTGCCCCGGTTGGCGTCACCTTCCGGCAGCAGCCGGTCGGAGTCGCCGTCGAAGCCGAAGACGAGATCGCGGGTCTTGCCGGCCGGGCTGTTGGCGGGTGTGAAGTGCAGAAGGTCCTGAGCGGCTCCGGCACGGAGCTTGTCGGTGCCGGCCCCACCCCAGAGATCGATGATCATCTCCGGGCTGATCTCCTCACCTTGTGTGGCGGCATAGCGGATCGTGTCGTTGCCGTCGCCGCCGTACGCCGCCTTGCCGGCATAGCCGTCGGTCGTGAACTCGATCAGGTCGTTGCCCTTGCCGCCGTCGAGCGTGCCCTCACCCATGCGCACACGGATCGTATCGTTGCCCTCCCCGCCACTGGCGTCGTAGCTCTCCAGAGCGCCGCCGGTGATCGTGTCGTTGCCCGTACCACCGTCGACGCTGGCCGCTCCCTCCGTGATGGCCTCAAGGCGGTCGTCGCCCGTGCCGCCGACGAGGCCGACATGGTAGTCGGCTCTTGCCTTGAGGGTATCGTTATCGGCTCCGCCATCAACGAGCAGGTCGTACTCGGCCACGAGCGACACTTGGTCGTTGCCGTTTCCAGCCAAGATCCTGGCCCACTCGAGCATCCAGTCGCTGCTGGCGAGCTGGTCGTTGCCGCCCGAAAGGTTGAGATCGGCCGCATAATAGAGGCGGTCCGGATTGCTGAAGATCACCCGCTCGTCGGCATTCGTGCCGACAAAGCTGAGCTTGTCGCCCTCTCCAGAAGGAGAGAGCGTAACCGTGTTGATGCTCATAGATGTACTTGCCTTGGATTGGTAGTCTGTCTTGGCGCAGGCGGGCCAGTGTTCCCGTGGCCCCGCTTGCGCGCCGCAACTAAGCCCGCACTGCCTCGCACGTCCATCTGCAGGTCTGCAGTGACTATTTGCACCGCCGCAAAGCCAGGCTCGGCTTGGCGGCGGTCAGAAGGGCATGGCTGATGGAGAGAGAAACGGTGGCTTCGCCCTGCGCCTGCCGCGACCGGGCACCCTGCTCACTCCGGCACGATGGGCCCCAGGAGCTGGCGCAGGTGCTGGCGGCCATGCTGGGAAACGCGATAGCGACCGCGGGTGACCATGAAGACCCGCTTGGAGAGCACGGACTGCTTCACGCACTGGGAGGGGTTGCCGAGCTTGATGCCCTGCTCGGTCAGGCGCTTGTTGGCGTCGGCGGTGGCGAAGCTGTCGTCGGCGGCGTGCTGCTGGACGTAGTAGCCGGCGGCCAGCATGCGATCCACGTCCGTGGCGCTGCCGGGCAGCTTCAGGAGGTACTCGCCGAAGGAGCCGAGTGCTGCCGGGGGCTCGGCCTCGCCGCCATTGGCGGGCAGGGCGGGTTCCGGTGCTGCCGGAGAGGCGGTCAGGCGCTCGAGCAGGGTCTCGATGCGAGGGGTGAACTCGCGCACGAACGCCTCGCTGCCCTCGACCTCGAACTCCCGCTGCCCGAGGCTGATCCGCAGCCGCGCTCGGTCGTCCATGAAGCAGCCCCCGGCAATTGCTTGTACTGGAAGCTTAAAGCTCGCCCGCTTCGACAGCAAGGCGAGGCTGCGATCAGGATTCGATCAACCGCATCAGCCGCTGCTCCATCCGCGTTTTGTCCACAGCTTGTTCACGCCGGGCTGCGGCGGTGGGATTCGAGGGCGGTGCGGATCGGGTCCGGGATCGGCACCGGCCGCTGAGTCGGCCGGTCGACGAAGACATGGACGAAGTGGCCCTCGGCACTGGCCTCGTCGTCCTCGTTGCGGAAGAGGCCGATCTCGTAGCGCACGCTGCTGCTGCCGAGATGGCCGACCCGCAGCCCGGCATGGATCAGGTCGGGGAAGGCAAAGGAGCGGTGAAAGCGGCAGCCGGTCTCGACCGCCACGCCGACCACGCTGCCGCGCCAGGGATCGAGCCCGCCTTCCTGCATCAGGAGGTGGGCGATCGCGGTATCGAAGAAGCTGTAATAGAGCACATTGTTCACGTGCCCGTAGATGTCGTTGTCGTGCCAGCGGGTCGGGATGGTGCTGAAGAAGCGGTAGTCAGCGCGTCGGCTGGCAGCAGGTCGTGGCATACGGATGACCTCGGTATGTGGAAAGTTGGGGGCCGGGCTCAGGCGGCGGCGAACCGGCGCTCGAGCAGCGCCCAGAGCGCCCGCAGGCCGGTGGCCTCGCCGCCGCGCGGGCGACCGGGCCGGCCTTCGTCGTTCCAGGCGAAGAGGTCGAGATGCGCCCAGCTCGTCGTCTCGCGGACGAATTCCTTGAGGAAAAGGGCCGCGGTGATCGAGCCGGCCAGCGGCTTGCTGCCGGCATTGTTGATGTCGGCGATGGTGCTCTTGATGTAGCTGCGATAGCCCGCATGCAGCGGCAGCCGCCAGAGCGGGTCGTCGGCTGCGGCACTTGCAGCCGCGAGATCGCCAGCCAGGACGTCGTCGGGCGTGAACAGGGCCGGCAGCTCCGGGCCCAGGGCAACGCGCGCGGCACCGGTGAGGGTCGCGGCGTCGAGCAGGAGGGACGGGCGCTCGCCGTCGGCCTCGGCGAGCGCGTCCGCCAGGATGAGGCGGCCTTCGGCGTCCGTGTTGCCGATCTCCACCGTCATCCCGCTGCGCATGCGGATCACGTCGCCGGGGCGGAAGGCGTCGCCCGCGATGCTGTTCTCGACCGTGGGGATGAGGAGGCGCAGGCGCACCGGAAGGGCGTGCTCCATAACCAGGCGCGCCAGCGCCAGCATGATGGCGGCACCGCCCATGTCCTTCTTCATCAGCAGCATGCCGGCCGACGGCTTGATGTCCAGGCCGCCGGTGTCGAAGCACACGCCCTTGCCGACGAGGGTGAGGAGCGGTGCCGAGGGATCGCCCCAGCGCAGGTCGGCAAGGCGGGGTGCCCGGGTGCTGGCCCGGCCGACGGTGTGGATCGCCGGGTAGTTGGCCCGGAGCAGCTCGTCGCCGACGGTGACCTCGGTCGTGGCCCCGTGCCGGCGGCCTTCAGCGACCACCGCTTCGGCCAGCTCCTCGGGGCCGAGGTCCGAAGCGGGCGTGTTGATCAGGTCGCGGGCGAGATAGATGGCTTCGGCCATTCGGTCGGCGGCTGTCAGGTCGTCGGCCGCGGCGGCCAGCTGCGGGCGCGGTGAGGCCTCCGGCTCGCGATAGGTGCTGAAGCGGTAGGCGGCCAGAGCCCAGCCGAGTGCTGCCTCACGAGCGGGCAGGAGCCGTTGCGGGTCGTCCAGCTGCCAGACGCCGGCCGGCAGGGCGTCGCGGAGCGCTGCTGCATCCCACAGACTGGGCCGCTCGCCGACCAGCAGCAGGGCAGCGGCGAGGTCGCCCCCGGCACCCGGCAGGAGGGTGCTGGCACCCGGCTTGGGCGTGAAGCCGGTGGCCTCGAGCCAGGTCCGGGCCGGGGCGGGTGCCGAGGCGAGCCAGCCGGCATAGTCGTCCTTGCGCAGCACATGGACCGGGCGGGCGCCGGCCTCGGCCCTCGGCAAAGCAGCTCAACATCGAGTTCTCCGTGCTTACGAGATGCGGGCCAGGGCCTGGTGCAACCGCTCCAGTGCCGCCGCCAGCTCCGCCCGACGCTCGCGCAGCTCGTCCACGACCTCGGCCGGTGCCCGGGCCAGGAAGGCCTCGTTCGCCAGCCGCTCGTCGGTGCGGGCCAGCTCCGCTTCGGCCCGGCCGATCTCCTTCTGCAACCGCGCGCGCTCGCGCTCGAGGTCGATCACGTCGCCCACGGGCGCGTGCAGGACGGTCTCGTCGACCACGACCTGCAGCGACTGCGGGGCAACCGGGGCATCCTCCAGCTCGAGCTCGCCCAGATTGGCCAGGCGCCGGATCGAGGCCGCGTGCTTCTGCAGCAGCTCGACGGAGCGGGGCGAGGCAGCGTGCTGGCGCAGCCGCAGCGCCGCGCTGGCGGGCACGTTGAGCTCGGCCCTGGCGCTGCGGATCGCGCCGATGGTGCGGGTGAGCCAGGAGAGCTCGGCCTCGGCCTCCGGGTCGATGAGGTCCGTGGACAGCTCGGGCCAGACGGAGGTGATCAGGAGGCCGTCCGGTGCCTCGAACAGCCTCTCCCAGAGCTCCTCGGTGACGAAGGGCGCCATCGGGTGGAGGAGCTGGAGGAGCCGGGCCATGCACCAGCCGGCGGTGGCGCGGGTCTCGCGGCGCAGCGCCTCGTCCTCGGCCGCGAGCAGGGGCTTGGCCAGCTCGACGTACCAGTCGCAGTAGGTGGCCCAGACCATCTGGTAGAGGCCGTGCGCCGCTTCGTTGAGACGGTAGCCTTCCAGGGCCTCGGTCGCGGCCCTGGCGGCCTTCGCGGTCTCGCCGATGATCCAGCGATTGATCTGATGCCGGCAAGATGCTGGATCGAAGCCTTTTTCGAGCCGGACTTCATTCAGCTCGAGAAACCGGGCCGCGTTCCAGAGCTTGGTGACGAAGTTGCGGTAACCCTCGACACGCGAAGGGCCGAACTTGATGTCGCGGCCTTGTGCGGTGCTGGCGAGGATCGCGTAGCGCAGCGCGTCCGCACCGTAGCGCTCGATCAGGTCCAGGGGGTCGACGACGTTCCCCTTGGTCTTCGACATCTTGGCCCCCTGCTCGTCGCGGACGAGGCCATGGATGTAGACGTCGCGGAACGGAACCTCGCGCATGGAAATGAAGGCCCATCATCATCATCCTGGCAACCCAGAAGAAAATGATGTCGAAGCCGGTGACGAGGACGTCGGTGGGGTAGAAGCGCTGGAGCTCGGGCGTGTGCTCGGGCCAGCCGAGCGTGGAGAAGGGCCAAAGGCCCGAGGAGAACCAGGTGTCGAGCACGTCCGGGTCGCGCTCCAGGCGCTCGCCGCCGCGGCCGTAGTGGCGGCGTGCCGCCTCCTCGGCCGCTTCTTCGCTCTCCTCGACGAAGATGGTGCCGTCGGGCCCGTACCAGGCCGGGATCTGGTGGCCCCACCAGAGCTGGCGCGAGATGCACCAGGGCTGGATGTTGCGCATCCACTCGAAGTAGGTGGCCGACCACTGGGCAGGGACGAACTTTGTCCGCCCTTCCTCGACCGCTGCGATAGCCGGCTCGGCCAAGGTCTTGGCATCGCAGTACCACTGGTCGGTCAGGAGCGGCTCGAGCGGGGTTCCGGACCGGTCGCCGTGCGGCACGGTGTGGGTGACGGGCTCGATCGCGGCGACGAGGCCCTGCGCCTCGAGGTCGGCGACGATGCGCTTGCGGGCCGCGAAGCGGTCCAGGCCGCGATAGGGCTCGGGCGCCGCCTCGTTGATCCGGCCCTCGCGGTCGATCACGCTCACCAGATCCAGCCCGTGCCGGCGGCCGACCTCGAAGTCGTTCGGATCATGGGCAGGGGTGATCTTCACCGCACCCGTTCCCTTCTCCGGGTCGGAGTAGGTGTCGGGCACGATCGGCAGGCGGCGGCCGACGAGGGGCAGGATGGCATGGCGACCGTGCAGGTGACGGTAGCGGTCGTCCTCGGGGTGAACGGCCACGGCGGTGTCGCCCAGCATGGTCTCGGGCCGCGTGGTCGCCACGGTGATGTAGCTGTCGGTTTCCCCCTCAATGGGATAGCGCAGGTGCCAGAGGTGACCTTTCACCTCAAGCTGCTGCACCTCGAGGTCGCTGACGGCGGTCTGGAGCTTGCAGTCCCAGTTGACCAGCCGCTTGTCCTTGTAGATCAGGCCGGCCTTGTAGAGGCTTACGAACGCCCGCAGAACGGCCTTGGAGAGGCCCTCGTCCATGGTGAAGCGCTCGCGGCTCCAGTCGGCCGAGGCGCCCAGCCGGCGGAGCTGGCGGGCGATGTGGCCGCCCGAGCGCTCCTTCCACTCCCAGACCTTGGCGACGAACGCCTCGCGGCCGAGCTCGCGCCGGCCCATGTTGCTGCCGGCCTTCGCCAGCTCGCGCTCGACCACCATCTGGGTGGCGATGCCGGCATGGTCGGTGCCGGGCTGCCAGAGCGTGGCCCGGCCGCGCATGCGGTGGAACCGGGTCAGCGTGTCCTGGATGGTGAAGGTGAGGGCGTGGCCCATGTGCAGGCTGCCGGTCACGTTCGGCGGCGGCATCATGATGCAATAGGGATCGCCCGCCGGTGCCGGGCGGAAGGCGCCGGCCTCTTCCCAGGCGGCGTAGATGCGGGCCTCAACCTCGGCAGGTCGATAATTCTTGTCCAGCATGGCTGGCGACAGTCCTCAAGCGCGGGCAAGGGGGCAGGCGGGCCGGTGCTACTTAGAGAAGAGGGGCGGTGGCGGCAAGGCGACGCGGTTGCGCCGCCGCAACGGCACGAAGGGTGAACGAACTTCAGGCGGCGGATTTCGCGCACGGCAGTAGGGCGGATCAGGGCTGACAGGCTGGATCGGCGGCTTGGCTTAGCCGTTGCTTATCCCACTCCAGAAGCCTCAGCGCTGGATGCCGCGCCAACGCGTGATCGCGCCGCGGAGGACACTGGGGCCGTCGGCCTCGGTCGACCAGGCGGCGCTGAACGAGGGCGTGTGGCTCGCCGGCTGGGTGCCGGCGGGCAGGCTGTCGAAGCGGATCTGCATCGGCACCGAGACGCCTTCGCCCACGATCACGGCCTCGCCGGTGCCCAGCGCGGGCAGGGTGCGGATCAGCCAGTCGGAGCCCTCGGGCAGGGCGTTGCGGACGAAGGTCTGGTCGCGCTCGTTGCTGAGACGAAGGGCCACGATCGTGCCGCATTGCGAGAGGCTGCCCGGGGAAAGCTCGGACGGGCGCTGGCTCACCAGGCACAAGGAGACGCCGTATTTGCGGCCCTCCTTGGCGATCCGGTCGATCGCCCGCCTGGTCGGGCCGAAGCCCAGGGCACCGTCGCCCGGCACGTAGCGGTGCGCCTCCTCGCAGACGACCAGCACGGGCACGCCTACCGCCCGCTCGGTCCAGAGACCGAACTCGAAGAAGAGCCGGCAAAGCAGGGAGACGACCACGTTCACGATCTCCGAGGGCACGCCGGAGATGTCGAGGATCGTGATCGGCTTGCCGGCGACCGGCAGGCGGATCAGTCGGCTGAGCACCGCCTCCATGTTGTCGCGCAGCACGACGGACTGGAACATGAAGGCATAGCGGCGGTCGTCGCGTACCGCGTTGATCCGTGCGATCAAGTGCCTGTAGGACGCTGCCGCCTCAGGCTTGTTGAGGGTGCCCATACCCTCCTCGATGAAGCGGACGAGGTCGGAGAGGCGGTAGGGCACGGGCGCGTCGACGGTGACGGCCTGGCTGTCGGGATCGACGCCCAGATAGGTGTACTTGGCGCGCAGGATGGCGTCGCGGAGGATGGCCGATTCGGCGTAGGCCCGGGCGGTGTCGCCCGAGGTCAGGATGCTGGCGGCCTCCTCCTGGTTGAGCAGCCAGTAGGGCAGCTCGAGCGAGCCCGCGTCGAGCGGCAGCGCCTGGTCGCCGAACGCGGCACCATACTCGCCGTGCGGATCGATCAGGACGACGTGGGCATAGGGGAAGGAGCTGAGCAGCGAGCGCAGGATGACGGTGACGGCGCAGGACTTGCCCGAGCCGGTGCTGCCGAGCACGGCGAAGTGCTTGCCGAGCAGGCTGTCGGCCAGGAGGTAGGCCGGGATGTCCGGGTCGCGGCGGAGCTGGCCCACCTTGACGTGCGGGACCGAGGGCTGGGCGTAGACCACGGCAGTCTCGGCACGGGTGGCCCGGGCCAGGGGAGCGTCGAGGGCAGGGTAGGCGGAGAGGCCGCGGCGGAAGACCGGCATGCCGGCGCGGTGGACGAGCTCGCCCAGGAGGTGGATCTCGGCGATGGGGCCGTCCTCGGCCCGCCTGCCCTTGCGCAGGCTGTGGACGATGCCGAAGGCGCGGTCGGGCCCGGCCGGCATCCCCAGCAGGTCGCCGACGACGACCGGCCGTGCCCCGGCGAAGGCATCGTCGTTCAGGGCCGCCGTGATCATCGCCCCGGAGACGGCGAGCACGCTGCCGATAGGCGGCTCCTCAAGCGCCGGCATCGCACGCGCCTCGCTGGACGGGGTGACGGGTCAGCGGAGCGGCGGCCGGGTATCGAGGGGCCGGCCGCTCAGAGCAGCTCGGCGCGACGGGCGAGCTTCTTCACCTCCTGCTCCACCACCCGCTCGACGATGGCCGGCAGGTTCTGGTCCAGCCAGTCCTTGAGCATCGGCGTCAGCAGGTCGCGCAGCAGCTTCTCGACCGTGAGATCGCCGAAGCCGGTGCCGTTCTCGCGTTGCTCGGTCAGACCGGCGCGGGCCAGCTTGGCCATCGCGTTGGTGCTGGCGGTGGCGGTGCCGGGCGAGATCAGGCTGTCGCTGGCCTGGGTGGCGGCCATGGCGGGGCTCCTGGCTGGGGGTTCGGTGCGGGGTGGGCGCTCCATGAAGCTGGGCCGCTGGTCGGCAGCCGGCGGGCCTGGCGGAGGCACCTCCGCGCGCGGCGGCTCGACCACCTCGGTGAGCTCGAGGACCTCCTCGTCCTCCCCGTCGCCGCCCGGGTCGGGGGAGGAGGGTGGCGCGGACGCGGCACGGGCCGCCGGCGGCGGCGGGCTCGTGTCCTCGTCGGCGATGATGCGGCGGATGGAGGAGAGGATCTCCTCCATCGAGGGTTCCTGGCTGGTCTTGGTCTGCTCTGCCATTCTGCTTGTCCCCGTACGGCGTCGTTCCGGCGGCCGGCGACGCGACAATTCCAGGCCAGTGTACCGCTGATGCGGCCCTAGCGTGTCGATCCTAGCCCGCCAATTCCAAACCATCGGTTACGAACTTCGCGATAATGAGCCTTCGTGTCGTAGGGTGTCACGTCCAGGGTCAGCCCCTCGGCGGTGAGCTGGCCCATGGCGGCGCGCAGGCGGTAGGCCGCCAGCACCCGCTGCGCCTGCGCCCGCAGGAGCGCCACCTCGACCCGGAACAGCTCGGCCTCGGCATCGAGCACGTCGAGCACGGTGCGCGAGCCGACCAGCGCTTCCTGGCGCACGCCGTCGAGCGCGAAGGCCGCGGCGTCCGCCTGCTTCTGCAGGGAAGCGATGCGGGCAATGGCGGTGCGCTGGTCGTGCGTGGCGGTGGTGATCGCCGCCGTCGCCGCCCGGCGCGCCTCGTCCAGCGTGTGCTGCCGCTGCTCGCGCAGGTCCCGGCTCTGCCGCAGCCGCGCCGTGGCGCTGCCGCCCTGGTAGAGCGGCACCTGCAAGGTGGCGCCCAGGGAGGCGGTCCCCTGCCGGTCGGTGTAGGAGTTGGGCTCGTCGACATAGCTGACGTCGCCCATCAGGGCGAGGCGGGGGCGCGAGACCGAGCGGGCAGCCGCGATCTCGGCCTCGGCCGCCGCCAGCTCGTATTGGGCTTCCTGGTAGACGAAGCTCCGTTCCACGTCCGTATCGTCGCCGGTCTCCGGCGGGGCATCGGGCGGCTCCGGCAGCTCCAGCCGGCCGGGTGCGTCGCCCACGACATGGATGTACTCGGCTACCGCGGCGTCGAGTTCGCCCTCGGCCTGGACCCGATCGGCCACGCCGCCGGCCTGGCGGGCCTCGGCCTGGGCGACATCGGTCTTCGAGACGTCACCCAGGCGCAGCCGCTCACGGGTGGCGTCGAGCTGGGCCGTGAGGCGCTTCTCGTTGTCGCGGGCACGGCCCACCACCGCCTGCTCGCGGGCCACGGCGGTGAAGACCCCGATCGTCTCCATCAGCACGCGCTGCTCGAGATCGCCCAGCCGGGCGCGCTCGGCCAGGACGAGGCTCTCGGCGCGGGCGGTGGCGGCGGTGGTCTCGCCGCCGCTGTAGACCGGCTGGGTCAGCCCCAGCGACTGCCGCATCGGGGTGACCACGCCGCTGCCGCGGCTGGTGTCCTGCGCCTCCACCCCGGCCGAGGAGCGCAGCATGACGCTGGCCCGGCCGCCGGCCTGGGCCAGGGCCACGGACTCGTCGGCGGCACGCAGGGCCGCCCGGCCCGCCACCAGCCTCGGATTGTCCAGATAGACGAGGGCCAGCGTCTCCTCGAGCGGCCCGCCGGCAGCGGGTCCGGCGGCGAGGAGGACGGCTAGGACGGCGAGCATGCTCGTGGCGCGCGGCATGCACGCCCTATAGCATGTCTTCTCGCGTTATAAGCGATTAATTCTGCCGTTTATCAACCGTATGAGGGGCCGTGACCTTACAGCTCGAAGGGCTGCGCCACCGGCAGACCGGGCAGGCGGGGGAGGTGGGCATCGAACGGCACAGCCCGGCCATAGGCGTTGCCCACCCGCTCGCACACGGTGACCCGGCCGCTGTGCCGCTCCTCGACGACGGTGACCAGCCGGCCGTGCTGCGCCAGCTGCTCCATCAGGGCCGGCGGCACCCGGTCGACGGAGCCTACGAGCAGCACGACGTCGAACGGCGCCTGGTCCGGGAGCCCCTGCGCCGGCAGGCCGTGCTGGATCACCACGTTCTCGCAGCCGAGCTCGTTCAGGAGCCGCTCGACCTCGCCTGAAGGTGCCGCCGGCGGCAGGAGCAGGAAGACGGTGGCGGCAAGGCGCGAGACGACGGCTCCGGCATAGCCCGTGCCATCGCCGATCACGAGCGCGACGTTCTGGGGTCCGATCTCGGCGGCCTGGATCAGCTTCGCCAGCGCCAGCGGCTCGACCAGGAAGCCTCCGCCCGCCAGCGGGATGTCCTCGTCCGCGTAGGCCACCCCCCGCAGCGGCTTGGGCACGAACAGCTCGCGCGGCAGCGTCCCCATCGCATCGAGCAGGCGGGTGTTGAAGATCCGGCTCGGGCGGAGCTGGTTCTCGACCATGTTGTTGCGGGCGGTCTCGTAATCGCTCATGCCGGGCTTGCCTCGGGGCTGACGGGGCGGCGGCGGGTTATAGCGGCAGGTGCTGCCGTGCCGCAATTGCGCGGGCGGTCGCGCTCGGTTGACCGCCCGGGGAACACTCCCCTAATAAAGCCAAGCCGCGGCCCGGTGGCAGAGTGGTCATGCAGAGGACTGCAAATCCTTGGACGTCGGTTCGATTCCGGCCCGGGCCTCCATCGCTACCGACATTGCACCGTCCAGGCGGGTGAAGACAGGTCACCGGCACGGTCTCCTGCGCGAGGCCACGCGCGAGCTGCACACAGCACTCGAGGCAGCGGCGGCCGAGCAGGGCTTCTTCGCCAGCCTGCCGGGCTACCGGTGCTTCCTGCAGCGGTCGGTCTCCTTCCACGCCGCGCTCGAAACCGGGGCCGATGCCGGCGGTGCCGCAGCACTGCTCCCCGACTGGCCGGAGCGCCGCAAGGTATCCCTGCTGCTCGCGGACTGCGCAGCACTCGGCATCGCACCGGCAGCGCCGGCACCCGGCTGGTTCCCTCCCGGACCGAGCAGCCCGGCCGAACTGCTGGGCACCCTCTATGTCAGCGAGGGTGCCACGCTCGGCGGAGCGATGCTGGCCCGGATCGTGGCCCGGCTCGGCATCGGGCCGGACAGCGGTGCCGCCTTCCTCGACGCCTATGGACCGCATCGCGGCCGCCGCTGGCGCGCGTTCCTGGCGGTGCTCGAGGCCGCACCGCTCGGGGCCGAAGGGGAGGCCGGGCTGGTGAGGGCGGCCGGGGCTGCGTTCGAGGCCTACCGCCGCGTGGTCATCGAGGGCCGCCCGTAGCGGCGTCCGCCGATGCCGGTTCCGGCGGCACGTCCACCGGGGCATCGCCCAGGACGGGAAAGCTGATGTCGCAGGTGAAGCCCTCGGGCGGGAAGGAGAGGATCGCCGCACCGCCCAGCTCGTGGCCGACGCTCTGGCGGATCAGCATGAGGCCGAAGCCTTCGCCCTCGGGCGGGCTGACCGGCGCTCCGTCACGCTCGGTCCAGAGCAGGCTCACCTGCGGCGGGTCGCCGGCCTGCACCGACCACACGACACGAACCCGGCCGGCCCCGTCCTGCAGGGCGCCGTGTCTGGCGGCATTGGTGGCGAGCTCGTGCAGCACCATGCCCAGCGGCAGGGCCACGCCCGGCTCAAGGCGGACCGCCGGTCCCTCGATCTGCACGCGCGAGCCCGACGCCTGGTCGAACGGCGTGAGCGCCAGGCGCACCACCTCGGCCAGCTCGATCGGGCGCCAGTCCTCCCGCACGAGCAGCGTGTGGGTCTGGGCCAGCGCATGCAGCCGGCCCACGAAGTCGGCCTCGAACTCGGCCAGCGAGCTGCTGCGCCGGAGTGTCTGGCGCGCGATCGAGAGCACGGTCGCCAGCGTGTTCTTCACCCGGTGGCTGAGCTCGGCCACGAGCAGCTTCTGCCGCGCCTCCACGCGGCGGAGCTCGCGCCGGTGCTGGGCCTCGTCGAGGGCGCGCCGCACGGCCGCGGGCAGGCGCTGCAGGCGCTGCTTCACCACGTAGTCGGTGGCACCCTGCTTCAGGGCCTCGATCGCCACCTCCTCGCCCAGCGTGCCGGAAACGAAGATGAACGGCGTGTCGGGCACCGTCTCCTGTGCCATCCGCAGCGCTTCCAGCCCGTCGAACCCGGGCAGGGAGAAGTCGGCCAGGATCACGTCGTAGCCGCTGGCCACCGAGCGCGCGTAGTCCTCCCGCTCCACGACCCGGTGGAGCAGGTGGACGATGCCGGCGCGGTCCAGATGCTCGCGTACGAGCTCCGCGTCGAGCGCGCTGTCCTCGAGGAGAAGAATGTCGACCATGCTGGGGCTTGCTGCTCAGGTCCGAAGCGGGGCTCACCCGCTCCCGTCGCGCCCCGGCCCGGGCGAGTGGCGGAGCGAGCGGGGTGGTGGCTCGTTGAGGATGGCCCAGAACACGCCCAGGTCCTGGATGGCCTCGAAGAACTCGCGAAACCCGACCGGCTTGACCACGTAGGCGTTCACGCCGAGCTCGTAGCTGCGCTGCAGATCCGGCTCCTCACGGGACGAGGTTAGCATCACCACCGGCACGTGGCGCGTGTCGGGGTGCTGCTTCAGCTCGGCCAGGACCTCGAGCCCGTCCACCTTCGGCAGCTTGATGTCGAGCAGGACCACGGCCGGGAACCCTGGTGGACGGCTGGCGAAGGGGCCGCGCGAGAAGAGATAGTCCAGCGCCTCGGCGCCGTCACGGGCGACGATGACCTCGTTGGCGAGCTGGCTCTTCTCCAGCGCCGCCAGGGTCAGCTCGACGTCCTTGGGGTTGTCCTCGACAAGGAGGATGGGCTTGAGCTCGGCCATGGTCAGCCTGCCTGGGTCGCGTTGGGGAGGGAGAAGAAGAAGGTGGCACCCTTGTCCAGGGCAGCCTCGGCCCAGACCCGGCCGCCATGCCGCTCCACGATCCGCCGCACGTTGGCAAGCCCGATGCCCGTACCCTCGAACTCCTCCATCCGATGCAGGCGCTGGAACACACCGAACAGCTTCGAGGCATAGGCCATGTCGAACCCGACGCCATTGTCGCGGACGAAATACGTGCTCTGCGCATCGTCGGACCAGCTGCCGATCTCGACCACCGCTCGCGGCCGGGTGCGGGTGTACTTGATGGCGTTCGCGAGCAGGTTCTCCAGCACCAGCCGGAGCATGACGGGGTCGGCGTGCGCCGGGGCGAGATCGCCGATGCGCCAGTCGATGCTGCGCTGGCCGATGTCCTGGGCCAGGCCGCGCAGCACCTCGGCCACCAGCATGCCCATGTCGACCGTCAGCGGCATCAGGCGGCTGCGGCTCATCTGCGAGAAGGACAGGAGATCGTCGATCAGCCGCCCGGCCGACATCGCCGACTCGATGATGGTGGCGACGAAGCGCCTGCCGCGCTCGCTGAGCCTCGGGCCGTCCTGCTCCTTGAGCAGCTCGGCATAGCCCACGATGTGGCGGAAGGGTGCCCTCAGGTCGTGCGAGACCGAGTAGGAGAAGGCCTCCAGCTCCTTGTTGCTGCGGGTGAGCTCCTCGCTCAGTGCGGCCAGCTCCTCGGCCTTGCGCAGCACGATCCCGACCACGGCGTCCTGCAGCCCGCGCGCGGCATCGATCTCGGCCGTCTGCCAGGGGAGGGAGCGGCCGTGGACCGTCTCCTTCCACAGCTCGAACGAGCGCCGCGGATGCAGGCGGACATCGTCCCTTCTGGGCTGGACGGGCTGGCGCGGGTCGCCGCCCCAACGGACGGTGCGGACCACCTCGGGCCGGAACCAGAGCAGGTAGCTGGGGTGGATCTGCGAGATCGCGATCGCAAGCAGCCCGCTGGCCGTGTCCCGATGCGCCTCGAGCTCGGGCAGCTCGTCCGCAAGCCCGTCGGTCGCATGCAGCCTGCGGTGCCCGCCGCCCAGCCACTCGGCGATGCGCCGCACCACGGGCTCGGGCGGGGTCTGGCCCAGGAGCGTGCAGCCGCCCTCATGCAGGATCGCGGCACCCTGGGCGGCGGTGAGGCGCAGCACCTCATGGGGATGGGAGGCCAGCCCGTCGGTGAAGCGGTCCTCGGCCGCCATGTAGGCGAGAAGGCGCGATTCGACGCCCTTCAGCTCCATCCGGCGGGCATTGTCGCGGCCGTGCTCCTTGGCCGCGATCTGCAGCGAGACGATCTGGCCCACGAGGTCGGCCACCATGCGCGCCTCCAGCGGGACCTGGCGGGGCTTCAGGCTGTGGCACGAGATCAGCCCCCACAGCCGGCCGTCGCAGAGCAGCGAGACCGACATCGAGGAGCCCGTCCCCATGTTGCGCATGTACTCGACATGGATCGGCGACACGCTGCGCAGGCTGGCGAAGCTGAGGTCGAGCGGCCGGCCGGTGAGCGGGCTCAGCGCCGGCACGATCGGCACCGGGACGTAGGTGGCGTCGGGGATCAGACGCTGGCGGTTCAGGCGGTAGAGCTCGCGCGCCTGCCGCGGGATGTCGGAGGCGGGGAACCGCAGGTCGAGATAGGAGGGCAGGGCCCCGTTGCGGTCCTCGGCGACGACCGTGCCGTTCTCGTCCTCGTCGAAACGGTAGACCAGGACCCGGTCGAAGCCGGTGATCCGCCGCGTCTGGCGTGCCGCGACCGCGGCCACCTCCTCGACGGAACCGGCCGCCTGCAGCTCGGCGGCACAGGCGCTGACGACGAGGTGCAGGCCGTCCAGAGGATCGGCATCGCCGTCCGCCCCGGCCGGCTCCAGCTCCAGGATGATGCTGCCGTCGCTGCGATGGGCAGTGGCATGGAACACGCCGTCACGCGCACCGCCACCGAGGTGCAGCCGCTTCAGCACCAGGGAGCCCTGGTCCGGCACCCTGGCCTCGAGGCTCGCCAGCACGGTGGGTTCCGCCATCGGCAGCAGCTCGCCCAGGAAGTGGCCGATCACCTCCTCGACGGGGCGGCCGAAGAGTGCGGCACAGTTGGCGCTGGCCTGCAGCACCGGCAGCCCTCGCGGGCCCAGCGCCAGGAGCATGCCATACGGCTGGATGCTGCCCGGGATGTGGATCGGCTCGCTGTCGCAGGCCGCCAGTCCGGCCGCATCGACGGCCACCGCGGCCGCTGCCTCCATGACCACTCCGCGCTCGCAGTTTCCACCTGGGGTGCAATAGCTCAACCCGCGCCACAACGGAACTGCGCTACTTGCGGTTCCGCCGCCGGCAACCATCTGCGGGGGGTTGGCATTCAGCCAAGGGGGCGCTATAGCGCGGCCCTCTCCGTTCCGGCGTAGCTCAGTCGGTAGAGCAGACGGCTGTTAACCGTCGGGTCGTAGGTTCGAGTCCTACCGCCGGAGCCAACTCCCTTCGCCACCATCCTCCGCCCTTCCGCGTTCTGACCCGACACCGCGCGGCCAGCCGGCCGATGCCGGCGAGTGCGACGCGCCGGTGCTGCCGGGCGGGCTCGCCGACCCCGATGCCAAGATGATCGAGGAGTACGCGGAAGGCCGTCACGACTGGCGGCGCCCCCTTGCCGGATGTTCCGGCAAGGGTTCCCTTCGCGCTACAATCTCGCGCATGAGCCTGATCGTCATCCTCACCGGGGCCGGCATCTCGGCCGAGTCCGGCCTGCCCACCTTCCGCGGTGCCGGCGGCCTGTGGGAGGGGCACCGGGTCGAGGACGTGGCGACACCCGAGGCCTTCGCCCGCGACCCGGAGCTCGTGCAGCGCTTCTACAACCTGCGCCGCCGTGCGCTCCTCGAATCGGGCGTCGAGCCCAACCCGGCGCATCGGGCCCTGGCCCGGCTCGAAGCCCAGTGGCCCGGCGAGGTCCTCCTCGTCACCCAGAACGTCGACGACCTCCACGAGCGCGCCGGCAGCCGCAACCTGCTGCACATGCACGGCGAGCTCCTGCGCGCGCTGTGCCTCGACTGCCAGGCCTCGGCCGCCTGGCGCCAGGATCTCGGCCCCGACTCCTCCTGCCCGGGCTGCGGCGCCCTGGGCTCCCTGCGCCCCGACATCGTGTGGTTCGGCGAGATGCCCTACCGCATGGACGAGGTCTACGCGGCCCTGGCCCGCTGCGAGCTGTTCCTCGCCGTCGGCACCTCGGGCCAGGTCTATCCCGGCCGCCGGCTTCGTCCAGGAGGCCAGCGCTGCCGGTGCCCGCACGGTCGAGCTCAACCTCGAGCCCTCTTCCGTGAGCAGCCTCTTCACCGAGCGCCGCTACGGCCCGGCAAGCCGGATCGTGCCGGAGTTCGTGGACGAGCTGCTTTCCCCCGGGTGAGCGGGGCTGTGGAAAACATTGGAAAACCGACAAAATCAGCCGCTGGAGTCGACCCTCAGCAGGCTATCAGCAGCGATCAGGCGAAATGCCGCCGGCCCGGCTTCCGCCCAAGCTCCTTCAGCGCCCTCTCAATCCCCTCCGCTACCTGCTTCCACGCCTTGTCCCGTGCCGGCCGAGCCGCGCTGCTCGTCACGGCTTTGCCGTCCTTCGGCAGCGGCTGGAGCTTGCCGAACGGGGCCGATTGCCACGCATAGTCGCGGATGATGATCGGGACGACCTGAGCGGAACCCTCGGCATGCCGCTCCAGCGCCCGCGTCCATCTCGATGCCCCAGCAATAGTCGGACGTGACGAAGTCCTTGCTGACCAGGAGCAGGATGAGGTCGGCCCGCTCGAGGTTGCTGTCGATCTCGACCTTCCAGTCCTCACCCGGCGCGATCCGCCGATCGTGCCAGACCTCCAGCAGGCCCTGGCGCTGCAAGAGCGTGAGATGGGCGACCAGCTCGTCCTTCAGCCTCTCGTCCTTGTGCGAATAGCTGACGAAGGCGCTTGGGGCGCGCTCGGCGGATGCGAGTCGAGCGTCAGCACGGGGAGCGGGTGCAACGTCGACGCCCTGAAGAAGATCACGGACGCTGAGGGTCAGGACTTCCATCCCCGCAACTTCGACGAAGCTCGGGATGCCTGCCCGGCTGAGTGCCACGAGCTTGGCATAGGGCACCAGCACCTCGGGATGGCCGGGTACGGGTACGATCTCCTGTGCTGCCGAGCGGTAGTCGGCATGGATGCGGTCGAACTCGGTGCGGATGACCGCAAGAAGCTCACGCCGCGTCTCGGGCTGGCCGGCGATGGCCACACGCACGCGACGCGCCAGCGGATCGGCCACGACCAGCCCGCGGTTCCCGGCGAACCGAAGGATCACGCCAGTGCGCCAACGGTGCTCGTCTGCGCTCTGGGCATAGGTCCGCACGATGAAACGGGGCAGCAGCCCTTCCGGCATCACGGTCGGATAGTGATACTCGAAGTTCAGGCAGGCCTCGGGTTGGAATGCGTCGGCCTCCCGGGGTTGCTCCTTGCCCAGAAGCTCCGGAACCAGGAACCGGTCCTCGTCGTCGTGCAGCCGGAAGCATAGCCCGAACTTGCGCATCAGGCCGATCAGGAACCCATGGCGGTCGCGCGGATAGACTGCGGGATCGAGGATCGCCGCCAGATCATCCACGCACAGCTCGCCCTGCTGGTCCGCCAGCCGCTGGTGGTTCAGGATCCTGTAGACGCCCTCGGTCACCCAACGCGGGTTCAGCACATGGGTCTCGCGCAGGCGACGATCGTCACGGAAGTTGAGCGCGATGCCCAGCCGGTGGAGGGCCTCCGCAAGGCGTTCCTGACCCGTGGGGTCGACCTCCCCCAGCTCCGTGCAGCATTGGCGATACTGGTCCGGCCTCAGCCAGCTCTCCGGCATCGAGGAGAGCCGGTCCTTGATCGCAACCCAGCTGGCCGGGAACGGGTCGCGCAGATTGGGCAGGGCGTCGGTCTCCCGGCGAATTGTGCGGGCCAACTCCTCCAGGCCAGTGCCATCGGCGCAGTCCGTCTTCTCGCACGTCGCGAATGAAGGGAAACTTCTGCTGGAGAGCGGTGCGGTTGAGATCGAACGCGTGCTCCTTGACCTTGTTCAGAACGACGATGACCGGCGACTTCGCGGCAAGGCTGCCGATCAGGCTCAGCCAGTATTCGGCATCGGCATCCTCGCGCCCCTGGCGGCCGGCAAGCACCAGGAGGTAGAGGCTGCGCTTGGTGAGGAAGAACTGGTGCGTGGCGTGCATGATCTCCTGCCCGCCGAAGTCCCATACGTGCAGGCGGACCTCCTCGCCATCGTGCAGGCGCAGGGGCCAATCGGTTATGGCGATCCCTTCGGTCTTCCGCTCGTCCGCATCGAAGCGGCCATGAACCAGGCGCTCGACCAGGGATGTCTTCCCGGAGGCTTCACCTTTCTAACGCTGGTCCTATCTGCCGAGCTTTGGGCGTGTAGGGATGGTGGGAGGGAGTGATGGACGAACGCCCGTCTGGCTGCCCTTTGTGCGGCGGCGCGGTGCTGGTCCGGTCGGGTCATGCCTGCGGCCGGCAGCGTTGGCGGTGCAAGGGTTGTGGCCGGCAGTTCACCCGGACCGAGCCACGCGGCAAGCCGGCGGCCCTCAAGCGCCATGCGATCGAGCTCTACTGCCTGGGCCTGTCGATGAACGCGGTGGCCAAGCGGGTCGGCGTCTCGGCCCAGAGCATGCTGCGCTGGGTCCGGGATCATGCCCGGCAGCACTGCCCCAAGCCCGAGTCGACCGGGAGCACGGCCGTCGTGGAGCTCGACGAGGTCTGGCACTTCGTCGAAAAAAATCCTGCAAGCTCTGGATCTGGAAGGCGTTCGAGCGCGGCACCGGCCGGCTGATCGACTGGGAATGCGGCGACCGCGACCAGGCCACGTTGCAGCGTCTGCTCAAGCGCCTGGAGCGCTGGGGCGTCCGGCTGTTCTGCACCGACGACTGGGCGCCCTACGACACAGCGCTGCCCGCCGGCCGGCACTATATCGGCAAGGACCAGACGCAGCGCAGCGAGAGCAACAATGCCCGACAACGGCACTGGTTCGCCCGCTTCCGGCGCCGTACCTGCGTGGTCTCGCGCTCGGTCGCGATGGTCGACGCCACCATGGCGCTGTTCGCCTACTACCACTGCAACGGCGGCGAATTCAGCTCAGCGTTAGTCGGGTGAAACTCTCGTCTTCCCGACTGAGCCAAAGCCAACCAGGATGAGCTTAGCCTCGTTCAATGGCCGGCTGACGCGGGCACGAAAATAGAAGTCGAGAATAACCGCGGGGCTTGCCGGCTGTTTCTTGTCTCTGACCACCTCGCGCCAAGTCGGCCCGAGTAGCTCCACCGGAAGCGCGAGGGCTGGATTGTTGTGAAGGAAAATCGATGTCTGAGCCAGGTGAGGTTGCCGACGCCTTGCAGGTAGCGAGTCGGCGGTCGGAATGCGTCGAGATGGCAGTTGAGTGAGGTTCCGATGGCTAGGGAGGGCGGCGAGCTGGTTTCCGTCAACGACGAGGCTCTGCAGCTGGGCGAGGTTGCCGGTGGCCTCGGGCAAGGCGATGAGCTGGTTGCTGGAGACGCTGAGGCTTTGCAGCTGGGCGAGGTTGCCGATGGCCTCAGGCAGGGTGGTGAGCTGGTTACCGGCGACGTGGAGGCTCTGCAGCTGGGCGAGGTTGCCGATGGCCTCAGGCAGGGTGGTTAGCTGGTTGCTGGAGACATGGAGGCCCTGCAGCTGGGCGAGGTTGCCGATGGCCTCAGGCAGGAAGGTGAGCTGGTTGTCGGAGACGTAGAGGCTCTGCAGCTGGGTGAGGTTGCCGATGGCCTCGGGCAGGGCGGTGAGCTGGTTGTAGGAGACGTTGAGGCTTTGTAGCTGGGCGAGGTTGCCGATGGCCTCGGGCAGGGCGGTTAGCTGGTTGTCTGGAGACGTCAAGGCTCTGCAGCTGGGCGAGGTTGCCGATGGTCTCGGGCAGGGCGGTGAGCTGGTTGTGGGAGACGTAGAGGCTCTGCAGCTGGGCGAGGTTGCCGATGGCCTCGGGCAGAGCGGTGAGCTGGTTTAGGAGACGTTGAGGCTTTGCAGCTGGGCGAGATTGGCGATGGCCTCGGGCAGGGTGGTGAGACCAAGCCCCCCAGATCAAGTTCGGACGCATCCGTAGCGGCGGCTGCACGAATACGTCGGTCTGCTTCAGCTTCGTGTCCGCGGTCCGCACCGGTCCGTTGTTGAGCTGGTCGCCGCCCGAACAGCCGCATCATGCCAGCCTCGCACCCCGATCTGAGCCACTCCGCTCGAATGACTGCTACAGCACCTTCCCCGGATTCAGGATGCCCACCGGATCGAGCGCCCCCTTCAGCGTCCGCATCAGCGCAATCTCCTCCTCCGTCCGCGAGTACGCCAGCCACCGCTTCTTCCGCGTCCCGATCCCGTGCTCGGCCGAGACCGTGCCGCCCCACTCGCGCACCAGCTCGTACACCACGCGGTCGATCGTCTCCTTGGGCTGCGTCGGGGCACCCGGCATGGCGGCCACGATGTGCAGGTTGCCGTCGCCGATATGGCCGTAGAAGAGGGCGATGAGGCCGGGGAGGGCGGATTCGAGCTGGCGGCGGCAGGTGTCGACGTAGGTGCCCATGGAGCCGGTCGGCAGGCCGATGTCGAAGCTGACATGGTCGGGGCCGAGCGGGGTCTGGCGGAACTCGCCGGCGGAGTCGCGCAAGGTCCAGAAGCTCTGCACCTCGGCCAGCGACTGGGCGAGGGCGGCATCCGCGATGATGCCCTGCTCCAGCATCCGCTCCAGCCAGCCCTCGAAGCGGGCATTGTCGGCGGCCTCGTCGGTGCCCTGGGCCTCGACCAGGGCGTAGATGGCGTGCTCGTTGCCGATGGGCGGGCGGACGCGGACCTCGGTGGTGACGAAGCGGTAGTAGTCGCTCCACATCACCTCGAACGCGGAAAGGGTGGGGCCCAGCCCGGCCCGGGCTCCCTTGAGGAGCTCGATCAGGGCCTCGAAGCTGGCAAGCCCGCACAAGGCCGCCTGGACGCAGGAGGGCTTGGGGTGGAGGCGGAGCACGGCACGGGTGACGATGCCCAGCGTGCCCTCGCTGCCGATGAACAGGTGCTTCAGGTCGTAGGCCGCGTTGTTCTTGATCAGCTTGTTGAGGCTCGTGAGCACGGTGCCGTCGGCCAGGACCACCTCCAGGCCCAGCACCATCTCGCGGGTCATGCCGTAGCGGATCACACGGTTGCCGCCGGCATTGGTCGCGATGTTGCCGCCGATGGCGCAGGAGCCGCGGGCACCGAGGTCGAGCGGGCACAGGAAACCGGCGGCGTCGGCCGCCTGCTGCACCCGCTCGAGCGGCGTGCCGGCCAGCACGGTCATGGTGGCGGTGGCGGGGTCGATCTCCTCGATCCCGACCATGCGCTCGAGCGAGAGGGCGATCTCGCCGTCACCGGCACGCGCCCCGCCGCAGAGGCCGGTGAGCCCGCCCTGGGGGACCACGGGCTGGCGGTGGGCATGGCAGATCCGCAAGGCGGTCGACGACCTGCTCGGTCGTGCGCGGCCGGAGCACGGCCAGGGGCCGGGTCGGCGGCAGGCCGCTCCAGTCGTCGCGGTTGCGCTCGGGCACCGCCTCGCCCACGAGCACGATCTCGGGCCCCAGCGCCTCCTGCAGCGCCCCGATCACCTCGGCCATCGTCGCCTCCTTGGTCTCAGTGCTGGTGCCCGCCTGCCTCGCGGAACGCCGCCTTCTGCTCGGGCGTGGCCTCGCTCTGGTGGCGTGCCTTCCACTCGGCATAAGGCATGCCGTAGACAGCCTCGCGCGCTTGCGCATCCTGCATCTCGACCCCGCGCGCCTCGGCTGCCTCGCGGTACCAGCGGCTGAGGCAGTTCCGGCAGAAGCCGGCGAGGTTCATCAGGTCGAGGTTCTGCACGTCGGTCCGCTCGCGCAGATGCTGCACGAGGGAGCGGAAGGCCGCAGCCTCCAGCTCGGTGCGGGTCCGCTCGTCGAGGCTGGTCGAGGGCATCGGTCGGTCTCCCCTGGTTGTCTGGCGAGAAGATGGCCGCCACGAGCCTTTGGGGAAGCCCTTTGGTCCTGAGGCGGTGCGAACGCGAGCCGATCCGCTGCCGCCATCGCGCCGCGCTCGACTATGCGGCCTCCGGCTCCCGCAGAGCCCGGCGAACCGCCTCCGGCTCACGGTCGATCACCCGCAGCAGCATCCGCGCCGGTCCTTCGGGCTGGCGCCGGCCCTGCTCCCAGTTCTGCAACGTGTCGACCGAGATTCCGAAAAGCCGGGCGAACGTTGTCTGGCTCATGGCAAGCCGTTCGCGAATGGCCCGCACCGGGTAGACCATCCGGGCCCGTCCCAGCTCCTCGTCGCTAAGGATGGGAGCCGTGTCCGGATCCTCGGCGATCTGCCGTTCGATCTCCTGATCCGTCGTCGCAAGAAGCCTCGCTTTGTCGATGCGGCCTTCAGCCCGGGCCTCCCCAGCCGTTCGGGTCACGATCCGCTCACGTCTGCTCATGATAGGCCCGTCTCTCCTTTCGGCTCGCACGCCGTGCCGAGATGATCCGCCGGACGAGCTCGCCATCGCCGTCGATGCGGTCGGTGTAGACCACGACCAGCTCGATCCCATCGACCACGCCTGTGGCAAGTAGCTGGCGCTCCCCGTAATCGCGGCGGTCATCCTCCTCGATGCGCACAGGCCCTTCGAGCACGCCGCTCGCGTAGGCGAAATCGAAGCCTCGCTGACGGAAGTTGCGATCGTTCTTGTCTTGCGCCCACTCGTATTTCATTGGCTTGATACGCCAATGGCGTAGGCCATGTCCACACTTGCGTCAGCTCGCCAGCCCCGCCACCGTCTCCTGCAGCAGCCAGTCGACCACCTGCCGGCGCGCCTCCCCCTCGTTCGCACCCGCCGTCAGGGCCGCCTTGTAGAGCCAGAGCTGGCGGTCGGCGCTGGTGCCGCGGGTGACGATCCCGCGCGCACGCTCGACCTCGGCCCGGCACCCGAGACGCTCGGCCTCGTCGGCGACCAGGGCGATGAGCTCGTCCAGGAGGTCGGGGAAAGGCACCAGCGAGCGGCGGCCATAGTCGGCGAGCTTACCCTCGGTGCCGAAGCGCTGGGCGCGCCACTTGTTCTCGCCGATCAGGATCGGCCGGTAGAGGCGCCAGGTCTGGTTGCGGGCGCGCAGCCGCCATAAGGCACCCAGGAGCGCCTGGTAGAGGGCGGCGATGGTGAGCGTGTCCTCGATGCTGGTGCAGACGTCGCAGATCCGCATCTCCAGCGTCGGGTGCTTGGCCGAGGGCCGCGCGTCCCACCAGATCTTGGTGGCGTCGTCGCACACCCCGGTCTCGTCCATCTCCGCCAGCAGGCGCTGCCACTCGCCGTAGCTCTCGAAGAGCTCGGGGATGCCGGTGCGGGGCAGGTTGCCCATGAGGGTGAGGCGGAAGGACTTGAGCCCGGTGTCCTGGCCCTGCCAGAAGGGCGAGCTCGTGCTCAGCGCCAGGAGATGGGGCAGGAAGTAGGAGAGCTGGTTCATCAGGTCGATGCGCAGCTCGTCGTCCTCGATCCCGGCATGGACGTGCATGCCGCAGATCACGAGCCGGCGGGCGATCGCCTGGTAGTCCTCGGTCAGGTTGCGGTAGCGGTCGAGGTCGACGTTGCGCTGCTCCTGCCAGGCGGCCGAGGGATGGGTGGAGGCCGCGATCAGCCCCATCCCGAAGCGCTGCGCCACGCGCGAGACCGTGGCCCGCAGCCGGGCGAGGTCGCGCCGCGCGTCGGCGATCGTGCGGCAGACGGCGGTGCCGACCTCGACCTGCGACTGCAGCAGCTCGTGGGTGACCTGCTCGCCGAGCTCTGCCTGGCAGGCACGCATGAAGCCCGGGTCCTGCCGGGTCACGAGCTCGCGGGTGTCGAGGTCGACGAGGAGATACTCCTCCTCGATCCCAAGCGTCAGAGCCGGCTCCCTCGGCGCCATGAGAAGCCTTCCAGGCCAGGGGTTTCGGGTGGGCTGTCGAAGCGGGTGTAGAGCTCGGGCGAGGCCAGGGGTGCGGCCAGCGCCCGGGCCAGGATGTCGGCGTAGCGAAGGGCCTTCTCGGGCGTGTCGATCTCGTCCTGCCGGACCTCGAACATCACGTGCGGCAGCCGCGTGCGCTGGGTGTGGAACTCGATCGTGAAGCCGAACTCGCCCAGGCCCGAATAGGGTTGGTTGTCGCCGACGACGAGGTCGCCGCGGGCGCGCAGCGCCTCCAGCACCGGGTCCGAGATCCGGCGGTCCTGCCGCCAGAGCACGCCCACATGCCAGGGCCGGTCCTCGCCGTTCATCCGCGGGGTGAAGCTGTGGACGGAGATCACCGCCGGCACGGTCCGCTTCCGGCTGAAGGCCGCGATCTGCCGGGCCACGGTGCGGTGATAGGGGAGGAAGTAGCGGCGGACCCGCTCGCGGACGGCGTCCGGCTTCAGGTCCTGGTTGCCGGGGATGACGCAGTCGTCGCTGACCGCGGGTACCGAGGTCGGGTTGCCCGGGCGGCGGTTCGGGTCGATCACCAGCCGCGAGCAGTGGTTGAGGACCGCGGCCGCCCCCAGCCTCCGGGCCAGCGCCCGGGTGAGGTCGGCGGCACCGATGTCCCAGCCGATATGACGGGCCAGCATCTCCTCGCTGATCCCGAGCCTGGCCATCGCCTCGGGCACCTGCCGGCCGGCATGGTCGCAGAGAAGAAGGAGCGGGTGCTGCCCGGTCGGGGCAACCAGCTCGACATAGGCGGAATCCGGGGCGGTGCTCAGCATGGCGCGGCAGGACACCACGGCCGGTCGGGGACGTGAAGGGGCGAATCCGCCTGCCCGACAGCGGCCTCGACCACCTCTAACGTAGCGGTTTCCGGGCCGGCCGGTGCGCGGTGGCGAGGGACTGTTGCAACTGCGCCGCAGCATGATCGGGCGGGGCATCGGGCGACCGCGGGCTTGAGGTCATACATGGACATTTCCCATCAAGTCCGTATAGGTGGCGCCGTCTGCTCAGCCACCATAGGTTCAAGCCCGGCAATCGCATGGCCGCGATCCTTTCGCACGCGCTTCGGTTGTGGAGGCTGGTCCTTCTGCTCTGCGTCGGAATTGGCCTCGCCGGCGATGCCGAGGCCGCCCGCGCGCTCAAGGCGGACAAGATCGTGGTCGTGAAGAGCGAGCGCCGGCTCTACCTCCTGCGCGGCAGCGAGGTCGTGAAAAGCTACCGGGTGGCGCTGGGACGGCAGCCGCGCGGCACCAAGCTCTACCAGGGCGACGGCCGCACGCCGGAGGGCCGCTACGTCCTCGACGGCCGCAATGCCGGCAGCAACTTCTACCGCGCCCTGCACGTCTCCTACCCCAATGCCGCGGACAAGGTCCGGGCCCGGGCGATGGGCGAGGCCGCGGGCGGGCTCATCATGGTGCACGGCCTGCCGAACGAGCGCCCGAACTGGGGCGAAGAGCACTGGATGTACAACTGGACCAACGGTTGCATCGCGGTCACGAACCGGGAAATGGACGAGATCTGGGCCAGCACCGAGCTCGGAACTCCGATCGAGATCCGCCCCTGAGCCGCCCCTTGGCGGCGGCCGGTGGTGGACAAGTGGCGCTGTGTTGGGTGGGCCGGAGCCGCTGCCGAACACTCGCCTCAAGGCGTGCAAGAACGTGAGTGATGGAGGAACGGGATGAGAAAGTTGATGGCGGTCGCCCCGGCGATCATGGCGGTGTCGGTGCTGGGGATCTCCGGCTGTGCCACCAAGGGCGACGTCGAGGCCGTGCGCTCGGAGATCGCGGGCCTGCGCTCGTCGCTGGCGTCGATCGACGCCAAGGCGACCCGTGCGGAGGCCGAGGCCAGCCGGGCCGCCGCCGACGCATCGCAGGCCTCGGCCAGCGCTGCCCAGGCGCGCGAGGCTGCCGACCGGATCTACCGCGAAGGCCTGCGCAAGTAGGCACGGACGCGGGCGCATCCTGCCCGGCCCAGGGTTCAGCCCGGGCCGGGCAGGTGCCAGCGGCAGGATGGACGGGATGACCGGCATGGCTCGCAACCTTGAGCTCTCGCGGCGGCGGCTCCTCGCCGGCGGGCTCGTGGCCGTGGCTGCACCGGCCCTGCCGGCTTGGGCGCAGCTGCCGTCGCTGCCGGAGCGCGACGATCTGGTGGGGCGGCTCACCACCTATGTCAGCCATGCCGACGAGACCCTGCTCGCGATCGCGCGCGCCCACAATGTCGGCGTGCCGCAGGTCTCGGCCCTCAACCCGGGCGTCGACCCCTGGGTGCCCGGTGACGGGACGAAGCTCGTCCTCCCCACCTGGCACATCATCCCGGACGTCCCGCGCGAGGGGCTGATCGTCAACAAGGCCGACCTCAGGCTCTACTACTTCCCCAAGGTCGGGCCGATGCAGCACTACGCGATCGGCGTCGGCAAGGAAGGCTTCAACACCCCGATCGGGCCTACCCGGATCGTCCGCAAGCGTTACAAGCCGACCTGGATCCCGACGGCAGCATCGATCAACGAGAAGCCTTGGCTGCCGCGCGCGGTGCCTGCCAGGGCCCGACAATCCGCTGGGCGACTACGCCATGGATTTCGGCTTTCCTGGCTCGTACCTCGTCCACAGCACGAACAAGCCCTATGGCGTCGGCCGCCGGGTCAGCCACGGCTGCATCCGCATGTACCCTGAAGGGATGGAGCGCCTGTTCCCGCAGGTGGCGCTGGGCAGCCGGGCCATGGTGATCGACCAGGCGGTCAAGGTGGGCTGGCACCAGGGCGAGCTCTACCTGCAGGTCATGCCGTCCATGACCCAGATCGACGAGCTCGAGGCCACGGCCAAGATGAGCCCCGAGCCGCCGCCGCCCGGCGTCGAGCAGATGGTCGTCGCCAAGGCCGGGACCGATCTCGGGCGCATCGACTGGGACACGGTCGCCGAGACCGCCCGCGCCCGGCTGGGCATTCCGGTCCAGGTGACGCGGGGCCTGCCGGCCCTGGTGGGCTCGCTCGACCAGGGCATCGCCGGCCCGGCAGCGCCGGCAGCCGCCACCCGCCCGGCCCAGACAGTGAACATCCACGGTATCTACTGAGATGGCCTGAGCTCGACTCCGGCCGTTCGGGAGATCGGTGTCTTCGGGTCAGGCTCATAGGTTATTATTCCTTGCATTTCTGCTGCCCTTCCGCTATTCGCCTCTCATGCTCGCCACCGCCCACTACGCCACCCGCAAGGGCCTGAACCGCCCCTTCGCCCGGGTCACGGCCCGCGACCGCCGCATGGGCCAGAAGCTCTCCATGGGCCTCACGCCCAAGCAGGTGGCACGGCTGGAGGGCATGGTCCCGGCCGACGTCGAGACCCTCGTCGCCGAGCCCGAGTTCAAGGCCCTCATCGACGGCTACAACACCCTGCACGCCATGCCCGAGGACGAGCAGCGCCGCATCCTCACCCAGCTCGCCCGCCACCTCCTGATGGAGGCCACGGCGCTGGGCGACGTGCGGGTGGCCATGTTCATCCTGCTCCAGGAGCGCATGGGCAAGGACCCGGCCCGGACGCTGGCCGACGGCGTGATCGCCGCCAACAGGCGCGCCGCCCAGCCCGCACCTGCCCCACGCTCACCCAGCCCCTCGCCGCGCGCGCCTCGCCCGTCCGACGACCCCGACCTGCGCACGATGCAGCGGGTGGAGAGCCGCCTGCGCGGCGAGCTGCAGCAGGAGCATGCGGCGGTGCACGCCGCTGTGGCGGCGGACGAGGCTCCTCCCTTGGAAGAGCAGACCCCCGACCCGGAGCCGCCGCAGCGGCAGCGCCGCTCGCCGCGGCCTTCCTCGACCCCGGTCCTCAGCGACTATCAGGGCCGCGCCATCGAGGCCCTGCTCCTCTTGAAGAACGCGGCCCCCGACGAGCAGCCGACGCCGCGTGCTCAGGCGCCCTGATCCGCCACTTTCATCGCCGCCGCCCGGTCGAGCAGCAGCCTGCGCTCGCGCTCGTTGCGGGTGAGGGATGCTGCGCGCAGAAGCTCGGTCCGGGCCTCTTCGAAGCGTTCCAGCTTCGCCAGGAGGTCACCGCGCACGGCCGGCAGGAGGTGATAGGCGCGCAGTGACGGCTCCCTGCTGAGGGTGTCCACCAGCTCGAGCCCTGCCGCCGGGCCGTAGGCCATCGCCAGCGCCACGGCACGGTTCAGCTCAACGACCGGGGACGGGGCGACCTGCGCCAGCGCGTCGTAGAGCGCTGCGATCCGCGTCCAATCGGTCTCCGCCGCGGTGTGGGCGCGGGCGTGGCAGGCGGCGATGGCGGCCTGGAGCGCGTAGGGGCCGAGTGCTCGGCCCAGGCCGATGGCGCGCTCGAGGGCCGCCAGGCCGCGGCCGATCAGGATGTGGTCCCAGCGGCCGCGATCCTGGTCCAGGAGGAGGACCGGCTCGCCCGACGGGCCGATCCTGGCCTTGAGGCGGGAGGCCTGGATCTCCATCAGCGCCACGAGCCCGTGGACCTCGGGCTCCAGCGGCGCCAGCCCGGCCAGCACGCGGCCCAGGCGCAAGGCTTCCTCGCAGAGGGCAGGGCGGGTCCAGTCCTGGCCGGCGGTGGCGGCATAGCCCTCGTTGAAGATCAGGTAGATGACCTCCAGCACCGACGAGAGCCGGGCCGAGAGCTCGGCAGCCGGCGGCAGCTCGAACGGCACCCGCGCCTCGGCCAGGGTGCGTTTCGCCCGCACGATCCGCTGCGCCAGCGTCGGCTCCGGGACCAGGAAGGCACGCGCGATCTCATCGGTCGTGAGCCCGCCCAGGAGACGCAAGGTGAGGGCCACCCGGGCCTCGGTCGAGAGGACCGGGTGGCAGGCGATGAAGAGGAGACGGAGCAGGTCGTCGCCGATCGGGTCGTCGAGAGCGGCATCGAGATCAGGGGTCCGGGCCTCCTCGGCCTCGATCTCGCGCGCCAGCTCCTCGTGCTTGCGCTCCAGGAGCGCCTTCCGGCGCAGCCGGTCGATGGCACGGTGCTTGGCCGCGGCCATGAGCCAGGCACCCGGATTGTCCGGGACGCCCGACAGGGGCCATCGCTCCAGGGCGGTGACGAGCGCGTCCTGGGCCAGCTCCTCGGCCAGCCCCACGTCCCGCACCATGCGCGCGAGGCCGGCGATCAGCCGCGGCGCCTCGATCCGCCAGACCGCCTCGACGGTCCGATGGGTCAGCAATTCCGCCACGTCGCCGCTAGCTCATCCCCGGCCCGTCGGCTGCCCGATCCGGGCCTGCATCTCGGGCAGGTCTGCTGCCGCCTTCTGCACCTCCTCGGAGAAGTCGGACATCTCCTGCACCTGGCGGATCTCGATGATCTCGTTCTCGCTGGCAGGGCAGCGGGTGGCCCACTCGATGGCCTCGGCCCTCGAGCCCACGTTGATCATCCAGTAGCCACCCAGAACCTCCTTGGCCTCGGCGAAGGGGCCGTCGGTGACCTTGGGCCTGCCGCCCTCGAAGGTGACCCTGGCACCCGTCGAGGGCGGGTGGAGGCCATCCAGCGCCAGCAGCACGCCCGCCTTCGCCAGATCCTCGTTGTATTTCATCATCGCCTCGACGCGCCTGGGGTCGAGGTCGATCCCGGGCTGGGCGGTCTCGTAGCCCTTGGGGATCATCAGCATCATGAAACGCATGGCCGTTCCCTGTCCTCGTGATCCGGCGTGCTCGGGGGTCAGCTTACGGTGACGACCATCCAGCCGACGCCGAAACGGTCAGCCACCATGCCGAAGCTGGAGGCGAAGAAGGTCCTGGTGAGCGGCATCTGCACCTGGCCGCCATCCGCCGCCAGGGCCTCGAAGAGGCGCCGGGCCTCGGCATCATCCCTGGCGTAGATGCTCAAGGCGAAGCCCTCGAAGCTCGTGCTGCCCGAGCAGCGGCCATCCGATAGGAGCACGGTGCTGTCGCCGATCCGCAGGGCGGCGTGCATCACCTTCTCCTCCGTGCCGGGCGTCACCATCCCAGGCTCCGGCGAATCCTTGAACCGCATGAGCATGCCGACCTCGGCGCCCAGGGATGTCCTGTAGAAGTCGATCGCCTCCTCGGCCCGGCCGTTGAAGAACAGGTAGGGCTGGATCTGCATGGCTCTCTCCCACGTTCCAGGCGGTCCCGCTTCCTCGCGCACCGGAAGCGGCGTTGCATCCCGGTTATTGCTGTCCGGCAATCTGCGCCCGGAGCCGCTCTTCCTGCTCGCGCAGCTCGGGCGTGAACTCGGCCCCGAAATCCTCGGCCTCGAACACCTGCCGGATCTCGATCTCGCTCTCGCCGTCCAGCGGGTTGGGGCAGCGCTTCACCCACTCGATCGCCTCCTCCAGCGACTTCACCTGCAGGAGCCAGAAGCCGGCGATCAGCTCCTTGGTCTCCGCGAACGGCCCGTCGATGACCGTCCGGCTCGCACCTGAGAACCTGACCCTGGCACCCTTCGAGCTCGGGTGCAGTCCCTCGCCCGCCAGCATGATGCCGGCCTTCACCAATTCCTCGTTGTACCGCCCCATCTCGGCCAGCAGCCGCTCCTCGGGCATCACGCCGGCTTCCGTGTCCTTGTTGGCCCGGACCATCACCATGAACCGCATCGTCGGATCCTCCGTTAAGCCTGTTTCATCGCCACGACGAACGGCGCCCCGCCGGATCGACAGACCCGGGAAACTTTTTCAAGTTTTTTCCAGGCCCCTGCTGGATGACGAGCGATGCCGAAGGCTGCCAGCGCCCGGAGCGGCCCGCTGGGCAGGCAGCTGATGCAGATGAGCCTTTCTCAATCCGGCATCAGGCAGGCTGAGGCCGCGGTACCGATCAGAAAGCTTGCCCGGGTGCCCGGCTGCAGCCGGCGCACACAGTTTCCACAGGCCAGGATTCCTGGGGATCGTTGATTGATTTTGCAGCGCAGCATGCGCCGTCTCATAAGCGATGCTCAGCGGGGATGACGCACCATCAACCCAGCCATGCGGCAGGCGCAAAAAGAAGGACCCCGGGGGCGAACCCCCGGGGTCAAGCGCATGGAGGAGAATACAAGGAAAGGAACGTCCCGCTTGCCCGACGGGACGCTATGCGTACCTCAGCTACACCCGGAGGTGGTGCCGCAGGTATCGCATTTCAGGCAGGTGCCGTTCCGCACCAGCGTGAAGTTGCCGCAGGAAGAGCAGGCATCGCCTACATAGCCCTTGAGGCGGGCCATCTGCACCTGCTCAGCGCGGCTGTTCGAAGGTCCACGAGCCGGCTCCATCATCTGGATAGCACCGGAGGTGGACGAAGAGGAAGGGCGTCGTGGCGGCGTGACATCGGCGACCGTGCCTCCACCGGCCAGGAGCCGGAGATTGCCACGGACGTAGCCGCTGGAGGCAAGCTGAGCCACCGCATCCCGTCCTAGGTCGCCCTCGCGTACGCCCCGGCCGAGCGCGTCGTGACGTACGTCGCTCTGCTCGACATTGGCGAGATCCGTTCGGCCCAGATACGAGATGGCGAGCTCGCGGAAGATGTAGTCAAGCACCGAGGTTGCCATCTTGACCGTATCGTTTCCCTGCACGATACCAGACGGTTCGAACCTCGTATATGAAAAAGCTTCCACAAACTCCTCCAAAGGCACGCCGTATTGGAGGCCAATGGATATTGCGATTGCGAAGTTGTTCATGAGCGAGCGGAAGGCGGCACCCTCCTTGTGCATGTCGACGAAGATCTCGCCGATCGCACCGTCCTCGTACTCGCCGGTCCTCAGATAGACCTTGTGCCCGCCGACCACGGCCTTCTGGGTATAGCCCTTGCGCCGGTTCGGCAGCTTGCGCCGCTCGCGCACCCATCTTTCGACGATCCGCTCGGTGACCTCGACCACCTTCTGGACCTGAGGCTTCTCTTCCTCCTCCTCGTCCCCCAGATCCTCGGCCAGCATCGAGGCCAAGGGCTGCGACAGCTTCGAGCCGTCGCGGTAGAGGGCCAGAGCCTTGAGGCCCAGCCTCCAGCCCTCGAGATAGGCCTCCTGGCAGTCGGCCACGGTGGCCCGGCCCGGCATGTTGATCGTCTTCGAGATGGCGCCGGTGATAAAGGGCTGGGCTGCCGCCATCATCCTGATGTGACTGGAGGCGGAGAGGAACCGCCGCCCCTTGCGCCCGCACGGGTTGGCGCAGTCGAACACCGCCAGGTGCTCGGTCTTCAAATGCGGGGCACCCTCGACCGTCATCGTTCCGCAGCAGTACTCGTTGGCGGCCTCGACGGCCTCCTTCGAGAAGCCCAGGTGGCGCAGGATCTCGAAGCCTGGATCATCCAGCTGGGCTTCGGTGAGGCCCAGTACGTTCCGGCAGAACGCCTCGCCGAGGGTGAACCGATTGAAGACATACTTGACGTCGAAGGCGGTCGGCAGCGCTGCCTCGACCTTGGTCAGCACCTCGTCCGTGAAGCCCTTAGCGCGTAACGCCGCGTGGTTGACCCCCGGCGCGTCGCGCAAGGTCCCGCGGCCCACGGCGTAGGCCGTGACCGCCTCGATCTCGGCCGCCCCGTAGCCCAGCGTGCGCAGGGCCTCGGGCACCATGCGGTTGATGATCTTGAAGTAGCCGCCGCCGGCCAGCTTCTTGAACTTCACGAGAGCGAAGTCGGGCTCGATGCCGGTGGTGTCGCAGTCCATCACCAAGCCGATGGTGCCGGTGGGCGCTATCACCGTCACCTGCGCGTTGCGCAAGCCATGCGCCTCGGCCATCGCCACCGCATCGTCCCAGGCCTCACGCGCGGCCCGGACCAGCTCGGGCGACGGGCAGCTCTCGGCGTCGAGCGGGACGGGGGGCGTGTGCAGATACTCGTAGCCCTCGGTCTCGCTCCAGGCGGCCCGCCGGTGGTTGCGCAGGACGCGCAAGGCGTGGGCGCTGTTGTCGGCGTATCCCGGGAACGGGCCGAGCTCGCGCGCCATCAAGGCCGAGACCCGGTAGGACACGCCGGTCATCAGCGCCGTCACCGCGGCACAGAAGGCCCGGCCCGCATCGCTGTCGTAGGGCACGCCGGTGGCCATCAGGAGTCCGCCCAGATTGGCGTAGCCCAGGCCCAGCGTGCGGAAGCGATAGGAGAGCTCGGCGATCTTCCGGCTCGGGAACTGCGCCATCAGCACCGCGATCTCGAGCACGATCGTCCACAAGGAGCAGGCGTGGACGAAGTCCTCGACCGCGAAGCCGCCGTCCTCACGCTTGAACGTCATCAGGTTCAAGGACGCGAGATTGCAGGCCGTGTCGTCCAGGAACATGTACTCGGAGCAGGGATTGGAGGCGTTGATCCGCCCCAACTCCGGGCAGGTGTGCCAGTCGTTGATGGTGGTGTCGTACTGGATGCCGGGATCAGCGCTGGCCCAGGCGGCAAAGCCGATCCGGTCCCAGAGCTCCTTGGCCGGCAGCGTCTTCGCGACTTTCCCGTCCGTGCGGCGGACGAGATTCCAGTCCCGCTCCTCCAGGACTGCGCGCACGAACTCGTCGGCCACCCGCACCGTGTTGTTCGAGTTCTGGCCCGAGACGGTGAGGTAGGCGTCGCTGTCCCAGTCGGTGGTGTAGGCCGGGACCTCGATCTCGCGGTAGCCCTGGCTGGCATAGAGGACCACCTGCTGGATCGCACCCTCGGGCAGGAAGGCCTTGCGCGCCTCGCGCACGGCCTTGCGCAGGGCAGGGTTCTCCAGGGCATCGAACCGTGCCCGCTCCGGCAGGCCCGACTCATGGCAGGCGGCCAGGATCGCGTTGGCATGGCGCTCGAGCAGCCGCGAGCCGGCGACCAGCGCCGCCACCTTCTGCTCCTCGTGCACCTTCCAGGAGACGAACTCCTCGATGTCCGGGTGATCGATGTCGCAGATCACCATCTTGGCGGCCCGGCGCGTGGTGCCGCCGGACTTGATGGCCCCCGCCGCCCGGTCGCCGATCTTGAGGAAGCTCATCAGGCCCGACGACTTGCCACCGCCGGAGAGGGGCTCGTTGGCTGCCCTCAGAGCTGAGAAGTTGGTGCCGGTCCCGGAGCCGTACTTGAAGAGGCGTGCCTCACGGACCCACAAGTCCATGATGCCGCCCTCGTTCACGAGGTCGTCGGCGATCGACTGGATGAAGCAGGCGTGCGGCTGCGGCCGCTCATAGGCCGAGGTCGAGGCCCTGGCCTCGCCCGTCGCCTCGTCGACATAGAAGTGACCCTGCGCGGGCCCGTCGATGCCATAGGCCCAGTGCAGCCCGGTGTTGAACCATTGCGGCGAGTTCGGGGCCGCCATCTGCCGGGCCAGCATGAAGCGCAGCTCGTCGTAGAACGCGCGCGCATCGGCCTCGGAAGCGAAGTAGCCGGACTTCCAGCCCCAGTAGGTCCAGGTCCCGGCCAGACGGTCGAACACCTGCACGGCACTGCTCTCGCCGGCCAGACGCTCGGTGGCGGGCAGCTCCGACAAGGCCGTCTCATCGGCCACCCGCCGGCACAGCCACTCGGGCACGCCCTCTTCGGACACCGGCCTCAGCCGGGCAGGGACACCGGCTTTACGGAAATATTTCTGCGCCAGGACATCCACGGCCACCTGCGACCAGGCCGCCGGCACCTCGATGCCCTCGAGCTTGAACACGACCGAGCCGTTCGGGTTGCGGATCTCGCTCGACGCCTGCCGAAACGGCACGGCCGAATAAGGAGAATCCCCGGCCCGCGTGAAACGACGCTCGACGCTAAGTGGCACGTTTCTCCTCCTCGATGGAGATTAGGGTGTTCACGACATGTTCGTCAAGAACGACCGGAGAGGGGCAACGATCCCCGGGGCTCAGCCTTATCTCCATCACCTCTTAGCTTAGAGAGGCTGAGTTAAGGCCACAATCCGCGGCTCCGAGTTATCCACAGGTTCCACAGCCTGAACGCAGCGGTGGAAAACCTTAGGATGTGCTCGCGTAAAAGTCCACCATCTCGGGGTGCTCCTAGCTGGATATCGGGTGCCCCAGCCGCGATCACCACAACATATGGTACACCGATGGGGCTCGGCTTCAATAGGGCGATCGTCCGCCAGGATGGCTCGGAACGCCCACGGCGACAGCTCCAGTGCGCCATGATCAATCAACGCTTACTGCAATCAGCCGGTTCCTGAGAGGGCGGGAAAGCCTGTGGACAGTGTGCCTGTGGGCAACTCGGGACAAAATCCGCGCATGGCGGCTCTGGAACCCGCGGACCTCCTGACGCGGTCACTGGACAGGTGCCGGTCCGCGTCGCAGTTTCCGAACCCTCAGGGCAACGGCGGGAGCTGGGCACGGTGTTGAAGTGGCTGCGGAACAATGCGCTGGGCACCCACCTGCTGACCCGCTGGCGGGGCAAGCTCGTGGGCGAGGACGAGTTCGGCAACCACTATTACCGCGAGCCCGCGGCCGGGCCCAAGACCTGGAAGGGCGAGCGGCGCTGGGTGGTCTATGCCGGCGACGGCGAGATCGAGGCGAGCTCGGTGCCGCCGGGCTGGAACGCCTGGCTGCACCACAACCTGGAGAAGCCGCCGAGCGAGGTGCCGCTCCCGGTCAAGCGCTGGGAGAAGGAGCACACGCCCAACCTCACCGGCACGCAGCTGGCGTACCTGCCGCCGGGCCACGAGCTGCGCGGCGGCCAGCGGGACAGCGCTACCGGCGACTACGAGGCCTGGCGGCCCTGAGCGGCCGGCCCGGCGGCCCGTTCCAGGCGATAGCGCTCGAGGTCGAGCAGCGCCTCGAGGCAGGCCGTGGGCTGGGCGCCGGCGATGGCGTGGCTGTCGCCGAAGATGAAGACGGGGACGCCGTCGACCCCTGAGCGGCAGGCGCTCTCATGCGCCGAGAGCGCGCCCCGGCGAGCCGCGGGCAGGTCTTCCCAATCGATCCCGAATCCGGCACCGATCCGGGCCAGCACCTCGGGGCTGCCGAGGTCGCTTCCGTCCTGGAAGAAGGCCTGGAACAGGGCGGTGGCGAGCTCGACCGTGCGCTCGCCGGCGCGCATCAGCAGGGCGTGTGCCGCCACCGTGTTCGGCTGGCGCCTGATCTGCCCGAGCCGCAGCTCCAGGCCACCGGCCGATGCCGCGGCGGCGGCACGCTGCTGGACCGCCTCGGCGAGCCCCGCGGTCCCGAACTTCCGCTCGAGATAGAGGGAGCGCGGCACACCTTCGGGCGGCAGGTTCGGGTTGAGCAGGAAGGGGTGCCAGACCAGGCGGAACGGCCTGCTCGCCGCCAGCGCCATCAGCCGGTGGAAGCCCAGATAGCACCAGGGGCAGACGAGGTCGGCCACGAAGCGGACCTGGGGCAGGGCCGAGGTGGCGGCGGCCCCGACCTGGACGGCCCGGTGCATGGCGTCGTGCCGGGCCGGGGCCTCGGCGGTCAAGGCACCTCCTCCGCCATGCCCCAGATCCGGGGGGTCGCCAGCTCCAGGCTGTTGCCGGCGGGATCGCGGAAATAGAAGGAGCGGCCGCCGCGCGGCCAAGTCTGCTCGTGCTCGATGGCGATGCCCATAGCCGTCAGATGGGCCTTCCAGTCGTCCAGCGCATCCTCGGCCATGGCGAAGCAGGCATGCCCGGCGCCCAGGGCCCCGTGCGCCGGCACGCCGCGCCCCTGCCGTGCGGCCCGTGGATCGAACAGCAGCAGCATCCCATCCCCGATGCGGAAGAAGGCGAACACGCCCTCCTTCCGGCTGTCGAGCTCGAGCCCGAGCACGTCGGCATAGAAGCGCTCCGCCGCCGGCAAATCCTCGGCGTAGAGCACGGTCTCCAGCACACGGCGCAACGGGCGCATCGCTCTCCGGCGGTCAGCTGAACGCTTCGGTCCAGAATCGCTGCAACCGGCCCCGGGGGCAAGGGTTTCGCGATGACGACCGTCGCTCAAGCCCGCTCAGGTAAGATCAAGTAGCAATCAACTCGGCCCGTCCGACGCTGACTTAGCGGCCATCATCATGGCTCAGCAGGTCTTGAGGCGACCTCCATGTTTCGCCCGCCTGTGGAGAACGTTGGAAAACAGTGGGTGGACAGTGCGGAGGGCGGGCAGCCGCCGTTGCGCCGGTGCAACGGCAGGCGGTCCGCGGTGAACCGAGCACAGCGGGATGTGAGAGAACTAACAGCGCGTTAGCCGCCCAGAGCGGAGAAGCAGGAGCGAGGCAGGTGCCGTGGCACCCCTGTGGAGAACCGGCGATGCTCGCCCGTGCGCTGCTCTACTTCTACGTGCTGTTCCTGAGCCTGGGGCTCCTCCTGGAGAAGCCGACGCAGCTGGCGATCGCCTACTGAGCGTCCGCAATCAGGAGACGGCGGTCCTGGTCAAGCGGCGTTGGCGCGGGAATTAGGCTGCGCGTCCTGCAGAAAGCCAGCCGGGTGCCGGCTGGGGCCGGCACCCTCTGCCGTTGTGCGCTACCCGATGTTGGCCGGCCGGACGCCGCCCGTGATCTCGGGCTCGGCCTCGGTGCTGAGCCAGCGATAGAGGAAGCCGCCGACCGCACCGCCGAGCAGCGGTGCCAGCCAGAAGAGCCAGAGCTGGCCCAGGGCCCAGGCGCCTGCGAAGAGGGCAGGGCCGGTGCTGCGGGCGGGGTTCACGCTCGTGTTCGTGACCGGGATGCTGACCAGGTGGATCAGCGTGAGGCCGAGGCCGATCGCGATGGGTGCGAAGCTCACCGGCGCCTTGCCGTGCGTCGAGCCCATGATGATGAAGAGGAACATGGCGGTCATCACCAGCTCCATGAGGAAGCTGGCGAAGAGGCCGTACTGCCCGGGCGAGTGGGCGCCGTAGCCGTTGGCGGCGAAGCCCTTGCCGGCGTCGAAGCCGGGAGCACCGCTGGCGATGATATAGAGGAGGGCTGCCGCCATGATCGCACCGGCGACCTGGGCCACGATGTAGGGCACGATCTGCCCGGTCGGGAAGCGGCCGCCGGCAGCCAGGCCCACCGTTACGGCAGGGTTGAGGTGGCAGCCCGAGATGTGGCCGATCGAGTAGGCCATGGTGAGCACGGTGAGGCCGAACGCCAGCGACACGCCGAGAAGTCCTATGCCCACCTCCGGGAAGGCTGCGGCCAGCACGGCGCTGCCGCAGCCGGCGAAGGTGAGCCAGAACGTGCCGATGGCTTCGGCAGCGTACTTCTTCGTCTGCATGGTGCCTCCCCGACGGCCAGCCGCCTACGACGTCTGCCGTCCGCGCTGCGTGGGTCCCGCCTTCTTCTACTGCGGGTCGCGCTGCCGCGGATCACGCCTGAGGTGAACGGCGGGCCAGGAGGTAGAGCGCTATGCCCGCCGCCACCGAGACGTTGAGGCTCTCCATGCGCGGGTCGATCTCGATCCTGGCCAGGTGATCGCAGCTCTCGGCCACGAGCCGGCGCAGGCCCGCACCCTCGGCACCGAGGACGAGCACGCGCCGCGGCTGGAGCGGCAGCTGCTCGAGCGGGAGGGTGCCGGCCGCGTCCAGCCCGACCACCCAGAAGCCCCGCTCCTTCAGATGAGCCAGCGTGCGGGCGAGGTTCACGACCTCGACGACCGGCACGATGTCGAGCGCACCCGAGGCTGCCTTCGCGCACACGCCGCCGAGCTCGGCGCTGCGGCGGTCGGGGACGAGCACGCCTTCGACCCCGAGCGCGGCTGCCGTGCGCAGGATGGCGCCGAGATTGCGGGGGTCGCTCACCTGGTCGAGGGCCAGGACAAGCGACGGCCGGTCGGGATCGGCGCCGAGCTCGTTGGCTGAGCGGGAGGGCAGGGGGCCGGCATCGAGGACGAGGCCCTGGTGCGGGCTGTCGGCCGGGACCATGCGGTCGAGCTCGCGCGGCTCCACGGTCTCGCGGACGAGACCAGGCCGGTCGGCAGCGGCGCCGAGCTCGGCCAGGGCGGCGGCGGTGCCGCGGACGCGAAAGCAGGGCCGGTCCGGGTTGGCGAGGGCGGCCAGCACGGCGTGCCGGCCCCAGAGGCGGACATGGCCCGAGGCCGGCTCGGCACGGTCGCGCCGGCGGTCCGGTAAGCCGTTGCGGCGGCGGGGGGTTGATGTTGACAAGTGCTGACCGATACCGATATCTCGCCGGGCGTTTCCGCCTCCGGGCCCATGGCGCGGAGGGGTGGCCGAGTGGTTAAAGGCAGCAGACTGTAAATCTGCCGACGTACGTCTACGTAGGTTCGAATCCTACCCCCTCCACCATCCATGGCAAGCCTCGGGCGAGACGAAGAGCGGCGCGGGTGTAGCTCAATGGTAGAGCTCCAGCCTTCCAAGCTGGTGGTGGGGGTTCGATTCCCCTCACCCGCTCCATCTCCCGACCACCTGTCCTGAACCCCAAGCACCGCAAGACGCGAGAGCCGAGCTAGGAGTCGTCGATGGCCAAGGAGAAGTTTGCGCGGACGAAGCCGCATGCGAACATTGGTACGATCGGTCACGTCGACCATGGCAAGACGACGCTGACGGCGGCGATCACGAAGGTCTGCGCGGAGTCGGGTCGGGCGCAGTTCACGGCCTATGACCAGATCGACAAGGCCCCGGAGGAGAAGGCGCGGGGGATCACGATCAACACCGCACACGTCGAGTACGAGACCGAGAACCGGCACTACGCGCATGTCGACTGCCCGGGCCATGCCGACTACGTGAAGAACATGATCACCGGTGCGGCGCAGATGGACGGCGCCATCCTGGTGGTCTCGGCGGCCGACGGGCCGATGCCGCAGACGCGCGAGCACATCCTGCTGGCGCGGCAGGTGGGCGTGCCGGCGCTGGTCGTCTACATGAACAAGGTCGACATGGTGGACGACCCCGAGCTCCTGGAGCTGGTCGAGCTCGAGGTGCGCGAGCTGCTTTCCAAGTACGAGTTCCCGGGCGACGACATCCCGATCATCAAGGGCTCGGCCCTGGCCGCCCTCGAGGGCCGGGACGAGGCGATCGGGCGGCAGTCGATCCTGGACCTGATGGCGGCGGTGGACAGCTACATCCCGCAGCCGGAGCGGGCGGTGAACCTGCCGTTCCTGATGCCGATCGAGGACGTGTTCTCGATCTCGGGCCGGGGCACGGTGGTGACGGGCCGGATCGAGCGCGGGGCGGTCAAGGTGGGCGAGGAGGTCGAGATCGTGGGGCTTGCCGCCACGGTGAAGACCACCTGCACCGGGGTCGAGATGTTCCGGAAGCTGCTGGACCGCGGCGAGGCCGGCGACAATGTCGGCATCCTCTTGCGCGGCACCAAGCGCGAGGACGTGCAGCGCGGCCAGGTCCTGTGCAAGCCGGGCTCGATCACGCCGCACACCAAGTTCAAGGCCGAGACCTATGTGCTGACCAAGGAGGAGGGCGGCCGGCACACGCCGTTCTTCTCCAACTACCGGCCGCAGTTCTATTTCCGGACCACGGACGTGACCGGCTCGATCAAGCTGCCGGAGGGGACGGAGATGGTGATGCCGGGCGACAACATCGCCATGGAGGTGGAGCTGATCAGCCCCATCGCCATGGAGCAGGGCCTCAGGTTCGCCATCCGCGAAGGCGGCCGCACGGTGGGGGCCGGTGTCGTCGCCTCCATCATCGAGTAGGGCGTCGGCCGGGGGGCTTGCGCGCGAGAGCGCGCTGCCCTACTAACCCGCTTCCGCCGACGGCCGGCGTGGCCGCCGGCTTTGTTGCGTCGCGGCCGGACGCATCCCGGGCCGAGGTCGGGGATGCAGGAGTGTAGCTCAATTGGTAGAGCACCGGTCTCCAAAACCGGGGGTTGGGGGTTCGAGCCCCTCCACTCCTGCCAGCCGCTCCGCCAGCAACATCGTCGCGTGATCAAGGATTAGAGCTCGAAGCGATGGCGACCATCTCGCCTGCCCTGTTCATTCGCCAGGTCCGTCAGGAGCTGGACAAGGTCACCTGGCCGTCGCGCAAGGAGCTGATCGCGACCACCGGCAGCGTGCTGGTGATGTCGGCGGCAGCCGCACTCTTCTTCTTCGTGGCCGACCAGATCATCGCCTGGCTGGTCACCACCGTCCTGGGACTGGGCGCCTGATGGCCGACTTCCGCTGGTTCATCGTGCACGTCTACTCCGGCTTCGAGAAGAAGGTGAAGGAGGAGATCCAGAAGCAGGCGGAGCAGAAGGGGTTCGCCGGCCTCTTCGACGACATCCTGGTGCCGATGCGCGAGGTGGTGGAGATCCGCCGCGGCAAGAAGGTGAACACCGAGAACAAGCTCTTCCCCGGCTACGTGCTGGTGCGGATGATCCTCAACGACGAGACCTGGTCCCTGGTGCGCAACACGCCCAAGGTGACCGGCTTCCTCGGGCCCAACGGCAAGCCGGCACCGATCCCGGACGTCGAGGCCGAGCGCATCCGGCACCAGATGCAGGAGGCGCACGAGCACCCGAAGCCCTCGATCTCCTTCGTCGCCGGCGAGACGGTGCGGGTCAGCGACGGCCCGTTCGCCTCGTTCAGCGGCGTGGTCGAGGAGGTCGACGAGGGCAAGAGCCGGGTCACCGTCTCGGTCTCGATCTTCGGCCGCTCGACGCCGGTCGAGCTCGAGTACTCGCAGGTGGAGAAGCAGTAGCTTCCAGCCGCAGCATCAACGGCGGGAGCTGGTCCTGACGGGCCGGCGTTCGCACCGCCAGCAGGAGGAACGGCCGCATGGCCAAGAAGATCACAGGCTACATCAAGCTGCAGGTGCCGGCCGGCAAGGCCAACCCGTCGCCGCCGATCGGGCCCGCCCTGGGCCAGCGCGGCCTGAACATCATGCAGTTCTGCAAGGAGTTCAACGCCGCGACGCAGGGCATGGAGCCCGGCATGCCGATCCCGGTCGTGATCACCGCCTTCGGTGACCGCACCTTCACCTTCGTCACCAAGACCCCGCCCGCCAGCTACTTCCTGAAGAAGGCGGCCGGGCTCGCCAAGGGCAGCCAGACCACGGGCAAGACCGGCCCGGTCGGCCAGGTGACGATGGACCAGTGCCGCGAGATCGCCGAGCAGAAGATGAAGGACCTGAACGCGGTCGACATCGACGGGGCGGTGAAGATGATCGTGGGATCCGCCCGCTCGATGGGCCTCGAGGTGGTGAGCTAGCCATGGCGAAGAAGGGCAAGCGGCTGCGCGCGTCGCTGGAGCAGGTGGACCGCGAGCGGCTCTATCCGCTGGCCGAGGCGGTGAGTGCGCTGAAGGCGCACGCCAAGGCCAAGTTCGACGAGACGATCGAGGTCGCGATCAATCTGGGCGTCGATCCGCGCCATGCCGACCAGATGGTGCGCGGCACGGTGAACCTGCCGCACGGCACCGGCAAGGAGGTGCGGGTGGCGGTGTTCGCCCGGGGCGACAAGGCCGAGGAGGCCAGGGCGGCCGGGGCCGACATCGTCGGTGCCGAGGACCTGGCGGAGCAGATCCAGGGCGGGACGATCGCCTTCGATCGCTGCATCGCCACCCCCGACATGATGCCGCTCGTCGGCCGGCTGGGCCGGATCCTGGGCCCGCGCGGCCTGATGCCGAACCCGAAGCTTGGCACGGTGACGCCCAATGTCCGCGAGGCGGTCGAGGCCGCCAAGGGCGGGCAGGTGCAGTTCAAGGTCGAGAAGGCGGGCATCGTGCATGCCGGCGTGGGCAAGGCCAGCTTCGAGCCGGACAAGCTCGCCGCCAACGTGAAGGCGTTCGTCGACGCCATCAACCGGGCCAAGCCCAGCGGTGCCAAGGGCACCTATCTCAGGCGCGTGCACCTGGCCTCGACCATGGGTCCCGGCATCAAGCTCGACATCCCGACCCTCCTGGGTTGATGGATGGTGAGGATGTCGCGGGGAAAGTGCTTGCGCTTGCGTCTTGGCGCGCTATGTATGGCGGCTCCGAAGAACGCAAGCGCGCCACCTACCCCGGGACCGGCTGGGATCACGGGTGTGGCGCTTTGCGCGCGTGCGGATCGGAACTCGGGACGGCTGGCCGCCGGCATGGGCGGCCCCTCTCGGGCTTAGTTGTCGGAGGCAGTCGTGCTGCGAGCCGAAAAGGCTGAACTTGATCGAGGATATGAGCTCCGTCTTCCGGAGCTCGGGCGTGGTCGTGCTGACGCACTACAAGGGCATGACCGTGGCGGAGATGGGCGATCTTCGCGGGCAGATGCGCAAGGTCGGCGCCAGCCTGCGGGTGACCAAGAACCTGCTGGCGAAGCGGGCTCTCGAGGGCACGGCCTTCGAGCCGATGATCGACCTGTTCAAGGGCCCGACCGCGATCGCGGTCTCGGCGGACCCGACGGCGGCACCCAAGGTGATCGTCGCCTATGCCCGCCGCAACGAGAAGCTGCAGATCATCGGCGGCGGCCTCAGTGGTGCCCTGCTCGACCAGGCTGCGGTACGGGCGCTGGCCGAGCTGCCTTCGCTCGATGAGCTTCGGGCACGGCTCCTGTCGGTGATCAATACCCCGGCCAGCCGGCTGGTGGGCCTCATGCAGGCGCCGGGCGGTCAGCTCGCGCGTGTGCTCAAGGCCTGGGCGGACAAGGAAGCCGCCTGACGGATCAATCTTGCGCGCCCGGCGATGGCCCGGGCGCTCGTCGCGACGTGGTTTCGGGAGAAGGCGTGATGGCGAATCTGGAGCAGCTGGTCGAGGACCTTTCCAAGCTGACTGTCCTCGAGGCAGCCCAGCTTTCCAAGCTCCTCGAGGACAAGTGGGGCGTATCGGCGGCGGCACCGGTGGCGGTGGCTGCCCCAGGTGCGGGCGGTGCCGCGGCCGAGGTGGCCCCGGTCGAGGAGCAGACCGAGTTCGACGTGATCCTGACTGCGGCGGGTGCGCAGAAGATCAACGTCATCAAGGAGGTCCGCGTGATCACGGCCCTGGGCCTGAAGGAGGCCAAGGACCTGGTCGAGGGCGCTCCGAAGGCGGTGAAGGAGGCCGTCTCCAAGGAGGAGGCGGCCAAGCTGAAGGCGCAGCTCGAGGCTGCGGGCGCTTCCGTGGAGATCAAGTAAGATCTCCGTTCCCGAGCGCATCATCCAGTCGCCGGAGCCGCCGCCCGCAAGGTCGGCGGCCGCTGGCACGCGCCTAGCGCGATTGGCGGCGGCACCGCGGGGCGGTGCTGCCTTTTTGGCGTCGGCGTTCGCGCCGTTTTAGGTGCTCTGGCCTTCGGGGCCCAGCACCCGGGCATCGGCCCAACCACGGAATCATCAGGCAGCAGGTCAGTCATGGCACAGCTCGTCACGGCCAGGAAGCGGATCCGCAAGAGTTTCGGCCGCATCCCGGAGGTCACCGTGATGCCGAACCTCATCGAGGTTCAGCGCCAGTCCTATGAGAATTTCCTCCAGATGCACGTCCCCCAGGCCGACCGGCAGCATGCCGGGCTGGAGGAGGTGTTCCGCTCGATCTTCCCGATCAAGGACTTCGCCGACCGGGCGGCCCTCGACTTCGTCAAGTACGAGCTCGAGGAGCCGAAATACGACGTCGACGAGTGCCATCAGCGCGGCATGACCTATGCCGCCCCGCTCCGGGTGACGCTCCGCCTCATCGTCTGGGACATCGACGAGGAGACGGGTGCGCGCAGCGTGCGCGACATCAAGGAGCAGGATGTCTACATGGGCGACATGCCGCTCATGACGGACAACGGCACCTTCGTCATCAACGGCACCGAGCGGGTCATCGTCTCCCAGATGCACCGCAGCCCGGGCGTGTTCTTCGACCACGACCGCGGCAAGACCCACAGCTCGGGCAAGTTCCTGTTCTCGGCCCGGATCATCCCCTATCGCGGCTCCTGGCTCGATTTCGAGTTCGACGCCAAGGACCTGATCTACGTCCGCATCGACCGGCGCCGGAAGCTGCCGGTGACGACGCTGCTGCTGGCCCTGGGCCTGGACCAGGAGACCATCCTCCAGACCTTCTACGGCGAGGTCCTGTTCGTTAAGGCCGGCCAGGGCTGGAAGACCGAGTTCCGCGCCGAGCGGCTCAAGGGCCAGAAGATCGTCACCGACCTGATCGACGCCAGCACCGGCCAGACCCTGGCCGAGGCCGGCACCAAGCTCAGCCCGCGTCTCCTCAAGCGTCTTGAGGAGCAGGGCATGACGGAGGTCTACCTCTCGGCCGAGGACGTGGTCGGCCGCTTCGTCAGCCGCGACCTCGTCAACCCGGAGAACGGCCTCGTCTATGCCGAGGCCGGCGACGAGCTCACGGGCGAGATGCTGCGCCGCCTGGGCGAGGCTGGCGTGGCCGAGATCCCGGTCCTCGACATCGACCATCTCAGCATCGGCCCCTACATCCGCAACACGCTGGTGCTCGACCGCTCCTCGTCCCGCGAGGAGGCGCTGCTCGACATCTATCGCGTGCTGCGCCCGGGCGAGCCGCCGACACTGGAGACGGCCGAGGCCCTCTTCAACGGCCTGATCTTCGATCCCGAGCGCTACGACCTCTCGCCGGTCGGCCGGGTGAAGATGAACGCCCGTCTCAACATGGAGACGGACGACACGCTGCGCGTGCTGCGCACCGAGGACATCCTCGAGGTCGTCCGCACGCTGGTCGAGATCAAGGACGGCCGCGGCGAGATCGACGACATCGACCATCTGGGCAATCGCCGGGTGCGCTCGGTGGGCGAGCTCATGGAGAACCAGTTCCGCGTCGGCCTGCTCCGCATGGAGCGTGCCGTGCGCGAGCGGATGAGCTCGGTCGAGATCGATGCGGCCATGCCGCACGACCTGATCAACGCCAAGCCGGTGGCGGCGGCGGTGCGCGAGTTCTTCGGCAGCTCGCAGCTCTCCCAGTTCATGGACCAGACCAACCCGCTCTCCGAGATCACGCACAAGCGGCGGCTCTCGGCCTTGGGCCCGGGCGGTCTCACCCGTGAGCGCGCCGGCTTCGAGGTGCGCGACGTGCATCCGACCCACTATGGCCGGATCTGCCCGATCGAGACCCCGGAGGGCCCGAACATCGGGCTCATCAACAGCCTCGCGACCTACGCCCGGATCAACAAGTACGGCTTCATCGAGAGCCCGTACCGGCGGCTCGTCGACGGCAAGGTCTCGGACGAGGTGGTCTATCTCTCGGCCATGGAGGAGGGGCGCTACACCATCGCCCAGGCCAACTCCGAGCTGAACCCCGACCGCAGCCTCGCCGGCGAGTTCGTCTCCTGCCGCCAGAACGGCGAGTTCGTGCTGGCTCGGCCGGACACGATCGAGTTCATCGACGTCTCGCCCAAGCAGCTGGTCTCGGTGGCAGCCGCCCTGATCCCGTTCCTCGAGAACGACGACGCCAACCGGGCGCTGATGGGCTCCAACATGCAGCGCCAGGCGGTGCCGCTGCTCCAGGCCGACGCCCCCTTCGTGGGCACCGGCATGGAGGATGTGGTGGCCCGCGACAGCGGTGCGGCCGTGGGTGCCAAGCGTTCGGGCATCGTCGACCAGGTGGACGGCTCGCGCATCGTCGTGCGGGCGATGGACGACACCAGCCGCGCCGATGCGGTGGTCGACATCTATCGGCTGAAGAAGTTCCAGCGCTCGAACCAGAACACCTGCATCACCCAGCGCCCGCTGGTGAAGGTGGGCGATTCGGTGAACGCCGGCGACATCATCGCCGACGGCCCGAGCACCCAGTTGGGCGAGCTGGCGCTGGGGCGGAACGTGCTGGTCGCGTTCATGCCCTGGAACGGGTACAATTTCGAGGACTCGATCCTGATCTCCGAGCGCATCGTGCGCGATGACGTCTTCACCTCGATCCACATCGACGAGTTCGAGGTCATGGCGCGCGACACCAAGCTCGGGCCCGAGAGCATCACGCGCGACATCCCGAACGTGTCCGAGGAGGCCTTGCGCAACCTCGACGAGGCCGGGATCGTCTATATCGGTGCCGAGGTGAAGGCCGGCGACATCCTGGTCGGCAAGGTCACGCCCAAGGGCGAGACCCCGATGACGCCCGAGGAGAAGCTGCTCCGCGCCATCTTCGGCGAGAAGGCGGCCGACGTGCGCGACACCTCGCTCAAGGTGCCGCCGGGCGTGCAGGGCACGGTGGTCGAGGTCCGCGTCTTCAACCGCCGCGGCGTCGAGAAGGACGAGCGTGCCATCGCGATCGAGCGTTCCGAGATCGAGCGCCTGGCCAAGGACCGCGACGACGAGAAGACCATCCTCGAGCGCAACGTCTACAGCCGCCTGCGCGACATCCTGGAGGGCCAGACGGCGACGGCGGGCCCGCGCGGGATGAAGACCGGTGTCGCCATCGATGCCGACGTGCTGGACCGGCTGCAGCGCCGCCAGTGGTGGGAGCTCGGGGTCGACGACGCCGACCACATGACCGAGATCCAGGGCCTGAAGCGGCAGCTCGAGGACGGCTACAAGCTGTTCCAGGAGCGGTTCGAGAACAAGGTCGAGAAGCTGCAGCGCGGCGACGAGCTGCCGCCCGGCGTGCTCAAGATGGTCAAGGTGTTCGTCGCGGTGAAGCGCAAGCTGCAGCCGGGCGACAAGATGGCCGGACGGCACGGCAACAAGGGTGTGATCTCCAAGATCTCGCCGATCGAGGACATGCCGCACCTCGAGGACGGCACCACGGTCGACCTCGTGCTCAACCCGTTGGGCGTGCCGTCGCGGATGAACGTGGGCCAGATCCTGGAGACCCATCTGGGCTGGGCCTGCGCCAATCTCGGCCGGCAGATCGGCGAGCTCGTCGATGCCATGCAGCACGACAGCGCCCGGCCCCAGCTTGAGCACAAGCTCGGCGAGATCTTCGGCGACGAGATCGGCGCCGAGGTGAAGCAGTACAGCGATCAGGAGCTGCTGGAGCTCGGCACCAACCTCAAGGTCGGCGTCCCGATCGCCACGCCGGTGTTCGACGGCGCCCACGAGGCCGACATCGTGCGGCTGCTGGAGGCTGCCGGCTGCAGCACGAGCGGGCAGGTGACGCTCTATGACGGGCGCACCGGCGAGGCGTTCGAGCGCGAGGTGACCGTCGGCTACATCTACATGCTGAAGCTCGGCCATCTCGTGGACGACAAGATCCACGCCCGCTCGGTCGGTCCCTACAGCCTGGTCACCCAGCAGCCCCTGGGCGGCAAGGCACAGTTCGGCGGCCAGCGGTTCGGCGAGATGGAGTGCTGGGCGCTCCAGGCCTACGGTGCTGCCTACTCGCTCCAGGAGATGCTGACGGTGAAGTCGGACGACGTGTCCGGGCGGACCAAGATCTACGAGGCGATCGTCCGCGGCGAGGATACTTTCGAGGCCGGTATCCCCGAGAGCTTCAACGTTCTCGTGAAGGAGCTGCAGTCCTTGAGCCTCAATGTCGAGCTGGAGCAGGAGCTGGCCGGCGAGTGAGCCGGCCCGGGCCGGGCGCCCTACGGCGTCCGGCCGCTCTGCCCCATCCTCTTATGAGAGCAGGTTACCGATGAACGAGCTGATGTACCTGTTCGGCCAGCCCGCTGCCGGCCAGAAATTCGATCAGATCCGGATCAGCATCGCCAGCCCCGACCAGATTCGGGAGTGGTCGTATGGCGAGGTCAGGAAGCCCGAGACGATCAACTACCGGACCTTCAAGCCGGAGCGGGACGGCCTCTTCTGCGCCAAGATCTTCGGGCCGATCAAGGACTACGAGTGCTTGTGCGGCAAGTACAAGCGCATGAAGTACAAGGGCATCGTCTGCGAGAAGTGCGGCGTCGAGGTCATCCAGTCCAAGGTCCGCCGCGAGCGGATGGGCCATATCGAGCTCGCCGCCCCGGTCGCGCACATCTGGTTCCTGAAGTCGGTGCCGTCGCGGATCGGCGTGCTGCTCGACATGACCCTGCGCGACCTCGAGCGCGTGCTCTATTTCGACAACTGGGTCGTGGTCGAGCCGGGCCTCACCACGCTGAAGCCGAACGAGCTCCTGACCGAGGAGCAGGTCTACAAGTACCGCGAGGAGTTCGGCGAGGACGCGTTCACCGTCGGCATCGGTGCCGAGGCCGTGCGGGACATGCTCAAGCGCATGGACCTTGCGGTCGAGCGCGAGCAGATGCGCGCCGATCTCCTGGAGACCAGCTCCGAGGCCAAGCGCAAGAAGCTCGTCAAGCGCCTGAAGACGGTCGAGGTCTTCCTCGAGTTGGGCAACAAGCCCGAGTGGATGGTGCTCGAGGTGGTTCCGGTCATCCCGCCGGAGCTGCGCCCGCTGGTGCCGCTCGACGGCGGCCGGTTCGCGACCTCCGACCTCAACGACCTCTATCGCCGCGTCATCAACCGCAACAACCGTCTGAAGCGGCTGATCGAGCTGCGCGCCCCCGACATCATCGTCCGCAACGAGAAGCGGATGCTGCAGGAGGCGGTCGACGCGCTCTTCGACAATGGCCGTCGCGGCCGCGTCATCACCGGCGCCAACAAGCGGCCGCTGAAGTCGCTTTCCGACATGCTCAAGGGCAAGCAGGGCCGGTTCCGGCAGAACCTGCTCGGCAAGCGCGTCGACTATTCGGGCCGCTCGGTGATCGTGGTCGGGCCGGAGCTCAAGCTGCACCAGTGCGGCCTGCCCAAGAAGATGGCGCTCGAGCTCTTCAAGCCCTTCGTCTACGCCAAGCTCGAGCTCTACGGGAAGGCGCAGACGATCAAGGCCGCCAAGCGCATGGTCGAGAAGGAGCGGCCCGAGGTCTGGGACATCCTGGAGCAGGTGATCCGCGAGCACCCGGTCCTGCTGAACCGGGCGCCGACGCTGCATCGACTGGGCATCCAGGCGTTCGAGCCGGTGCTGATCGAGGGCAAGGCGATCCAGCTGCACCCCCTGGTCTGCACGGCCTTCAACGCCGACTTCGACGGCGACCAGATGGCGGTCCACGTGCCCCTCTCGCTGGAAGCCCAGCTGGAAGCGCGCGTGCTCATGATGTCGACCAACAACATCCTGAGCCCTGCCAACGGCAAGCCGATCATCGTGCCGACCCAGGACGTCGTGCTCGGGCTCTATTATCTGAGCCTGATCGCGGATGACGAGCCCGGCCACGGCATGGCGTTCCGCGATGTGAACGAGGTGCAGCACGCCCTGGCGTCGGGCGTGGTCAGCCTGCACGCGAAGATCAGGTGCCGCATCCACAGCATGGGCCATGACGGCGAGATGCATCGGCAGCTGGTCGAGACCACGCCCGGCCGGATGCTGCTCTACGAGATCCTGCCCCAGCACGCGAACGTCACCTTCGCCGGTCTCGTCAACAAGGTGCTGACGAAGCGCGAGGTCAGCCAGATCATCGATCAGGTCTACCGGCATTGCGGTCAGAAGGAGACCGTGATCTTCGCCGACCGGATGATGAACCTCGGCTTCACCTTCGCCTGCCGGGCCGGCATCTCGTTCGGCAAGGACGACATGCTGATCCCCGAGGGCAAGTGGAAGCGGGTCCGCTCGACCCAGGATCTGGTCAAGCAGTACGAGCAGCAGTACTCGGACGGCCTGATCACCAAGGGCGAGAAGTACAACAAGGTGGTCGACGCCTGGCAGCAGTGCTCGGATCTGGTCGCCGAGGACATGATGCAGGCCATTCAGGACGTGCATCAGACCCGGGACGCGACCGGCCGCTACAAGCAGCCGAACTCGATCTGGATGATGGCGCACAGTCAGGCTCGTGGCAGCCCGGCGCAGATCCGTCAGCTTGCGGGCATGCGCGGTCTGATGGCGAAGCCGTCCGGCGAGATCATCGAGAATCCGATCATCTCGAACTTCAAGGAGGGCCTCACCGTCCTCGAGTACTTCAACTCGACGCACGGCGCCCGCAAGGGTCTGGCCGACACCGCGCTGAAGACCGCCAACTCCGGCTACCTGACCCGTCGGCTCGTCGACGTGGCGCAGGACTGCATCATCACCGAGGAGGACTGCGGCAGCAGCGAGGGTATCCCGATCACGGCGTCGCCGTCGACGTCGGCAGGGGCCGAGATGCTGGGCGAGCGCGTGCTCGGCCGCACCACGTGCGAGGATGTGCTCAATCCCCGCACGGGCGATGTCATCGTGCCGGCCAACACGATCATGGACGAGGAGATGGTGCGGCAGATCGATGCCGCGGCCGTGGACTTCGATCCGCGTGCGCTCGGTGCTGACCTGCCAGGCCAAGACCGGCGTGTGCGGCCTCTGCTACGGGCGCGACCTCGCCCGCGGCACGGCCGTGAACATCGGCGAGGCGGTGGGCGTGATCGCCGCCCAGTCGATCGGCGAGCCCGGCACCCAGCTCACCATGCGCACCTTCCACATCGGTGGTGCGGCGCAGGGCTCGGCCGAGCAGTCGGCGGTCGAGGCACCCTCGGCCGGCCTGCTGAAGGTGCTCAACCCGCGGATCGTGCGCGACAGCGCCGGCCGCCTCGTGGTCCTCGGGCGCAACTCCGAGCTCCTCCTGCTCGACGAGGTCGGGCGTGAGAAGCTGCGCCAGAAGCTGCCCAACGGCACCCGGCTCCTGGTCCAGCCGGAGCAGATGGTCGAGAAGGACCAGATCCTGGCCGAGTGGGACCCGCATACCGTTCCGGTGATCACCGAGACGGCGGGCACCATCGTCTTCCAGGACATGAACGAGGGCATCTCGTTCCGCGAGGTCCTGGACGAGAGCACCGGCAAGACCAGCAAGGAGGTCATCGACTGGCGGCAGAGTGCCCGCGCCGGCAACCTGCGGCCGTCGCTCCTGCTCCAGGACGACAAGGGCAACCCGATCAACCTGCCGTCCGGCTCCGAGGCTCGCTACTACCTGCCGGTGGCGGCGATCCTCTCGGTCGAGAACGGGCAGAAGGTCAGTGCCGGCGACGTCCTGGCCCGTCTGCCGAAGGAGGCGAGCAAGACCCGCGACATCACGGGCGGTCTGCCGCGCGTGGCCGAGCTGTTCGAGGCCCGCCGGCCGAAGGACCCGGCGATCATCGCCGACATCGACGGCAAGATCGAGTTCGGCAAGGACTACAAGAACAAGCGGCGCCTGAAGATCGTCCCGTCGGATGAGGATCTCGATCCGGTCGAGTACCTGATCCCCAAGGGCCGCCATGTCGTGGTGCAGGAAGGCGACCTCGTGAAGCCGGGCGACCTGATCGTCGACGGCAACCCGGTGCCGCACGACCTGCTCCGGGTGCTGGGCGTGGAGTCCCTGGCGGCCTTCCTCGTCAACGAGATCCAGGAGGTCTACAAGCTCCAGGGTGTGCGCATCAACGACAAGCACATCGAGGTGATCGTCCGGCAGATGCTGCAGAAGATCGAGATCGTCGATCCCGGCGATACGACCTTCCTCGTCGGCGAGCAGGTCGACCGGACCGAGTTCGACCTGGTCAACGACCGGGTCGTGCTCGAGGACCGGAGGCCGGCGAGCTGCATCCCGGTCCTGCAGGGCATCACCAAGGCGAGCCTGCAGACGCAGTCCTTCATCTCGGCCGCGTCCTTCCAGGAGACCACGCGCGTGCTGACCGAGGCGGCCTTCGCCGGCAAGGTCGACAAGCTCGCTGGCCTCAAGGAGAACGTGATCGTGGGCCGGCTCATCCCGGCCGGGACCGGTGGCGTGCTCAACCGGTTCAAGCGCGTCACCCAGGGCGACCAGCGTTTCGCTGCCCCGGGCGAGATGACGGCCGAGGACCTGCCGCTCCGGCTGCCAGAGCTGTCGTCCTAGCCGCTCAGTAAAGGAGTGCCTCTGCCGCGAGCATCAGCTCCGGCAGAGCCTCCGGGCTGAGCGCGTCGCTGGCGCCTACGTCGTGCTTCTGGGCGTAGCCGTCGGTTCTGGGACGGCTCTGCAACAGGAGTCGGTCCGCCTGGAGGTCGAACAGCCAAGCTTCCGGGATCCCGTGCCGGGCGTAGAGTGGCACTTTGATCTGCAGGGCGTAGGCGCCTGTTCTGTCTGCCACCTCGACTACCAGAAGCACGTCCCTCGGGACAGCGACCTCAGGCTGGCCGCCGTCGCGTGGCAGCCGGAGGACCATGATGTCGGGCGAAGGCTCGTTGTAGCGATCCAGGGGTGGAGCGGCAAACCAGTCCGGACGATGGCGGACGCACCGACCGCAAGGGCAAGCTGCTCGGCCAAGGTCAGGACGAGGGCAGCGTGCTCGCTCGTGATCGGCTCCAGGTCCATGATGACGCCGTCGATGAGCTCGACCCGATGCTCCTTCTTGAGGATGCCCAGCTCCTGCATCCGACGGCAGTCGTCGACGCTCAGCCTGTGGCGGGCCAGCGTGGGACTGGTCGGTGGTGAAGGCCCGGTCATGCTCCGCGTCCGCCACTGCCGGGTTGGGGCTCGGCCAGCAACTCGGCAACCGTGAGCTTCACGTCCGGGAGGGCTTCGGGACTGAGCGCATCGCCCACCCGAGCGATATGCTTCTGGCAATAGCCATGCGGCCGGGGCTGCGGAAGATCTCGATCCGATTGCCGGGAAGATCGACGAGCCAGACTTCCGGGATGCCATGGCGGGCGTAGAGCGGGAGCTTGGTGCTGCGGTCATACCTGACGGAGCTGTCAGCTACCTCGACAGGAGAACGATATCAGCCGCGTCTGGCTTCGGCAGCGCTGCGCGTAGAAGTCGTCGCGTGGGCGAGGAAGGGCAAGGTCGGGCTGGGGTTCGCTGTGGGTGACCGAGCCGGACGGAGCACTGTATCCGAGACGAGCGCGCTCGATCGCCGGCCAGTCGAGCAGAAGCGCTTGTCAAGCGAGCGACCGAGGCCGAGTGGCGCTCGCCGATCGGTGACATCTCGATCAGCTCTCCCTCGATCAGCTCAACACGATCGTGCTCCGCTTGAGGATGCCGGCCTCAGCCCAACCGATGGAAGTCGTCGACGGTAAGCTTGTACCGCACGGGTACAGGCGCTTCCAGCTCGAGCGAGCTCGAGTCATCGGCTTCGATCTCCGAAGCGCTCGGCGCCGTTGATGTATCGGCGGTGGCTCCAGACCCCGTGCAACACGTCGGACCTGCTCGACCCGCGACATCCTGCCCATCGGGCGGGATGTATGCTCCAACCCTATCTCTTGCAGGCCCTTGGCCTTGACGGGTGCCGGGGGCGGGGATAGAAGCGTCCCACTTTTCTGGGTGCTGGTGGTGACCCTAGCGGATCATACGCAGCACCGGGTTAAGAGGTGATCTGTTCGAGAGGCGCGGGCGAGCATGGGTTCGCTGCTCCGCGCTGTTCTCGCGTCGGCGGTCGACGAGTGTCGGCCGTGGTCGATCGCCTTGGCAATGACAGGATGCGTTAGCGAATGCCGACGGTGAATCAGCTCGTGCGTCAGGCACGCGAGCCGAAGACGGGACGGAACAAGGTCCCGGCCCTCGAGGCTTGCCCGCAGAAGCGGGGCGTGTGCACGCGCGTCTACACGACGACGCCCAAGAAGCCGAACTCGGCGCTGCGTAAGGTGGCCCGTATCCGGCTCACCAACGGCTTCGAGGTCACGAGCTACATCCCGGGCGAGGGCCACAACCTCCAGGAGCACTCGGTGGTCCTGATCCGCGGTGGCCGTGTGAAGGATCTGCCGGGTGTCCGCTATCACATCATTCGCGGCAAGCTGGACACGCAGGGCGTGCAGGGACGCAAGCAGGGTCGTTCCAAGTACGGCGTGAAGCGCCCGAAGTAAGCATCGAGAGGTCCTGACATGCGTCGCCGTGCTGCCGAGAAGCGTGAGATCCTCCCCGACCCGAAGTTCGGGGACGTGGTCGTCGGCAAGTTCGTCAACTGTCTGATGCACGACGGTAAGAAGTCGGTTGCGGAAGGCATCGTCTACAACGCGTTCGACCGGATGCAGAAGCGCACCGGCCGCAGTCCGCTGGAGATGTTCCACGACGCGCTCAACAACGTGAAGCCGATGCTGGAAGTGCGCTCGCGCCGCGTCGGTGGTGCCACCTACCAGGTTCCGGTCGAGGTGCGCCCCGACCGGCGCCAGGCGCTGGCCAATCGCTGGCTGATCCAGGCGGCGCAGAAGCGTTCGGAGAAGACCATGACCGAGCGCCTTGCCGGCGAGCTGCTCGATGCCGCCAACAATCGTGGCTCGGCGGTGAAGAAGCGGGAGGACACGACCAAGATGGCCGATGCCAACCGCGCCTTCGCGCATTACCGCTGGTAAGAGCGAGCCGGACCCGGACCAGCACCCATGCCTCGCCAGATTCCCATCGAGCGCTACCGCAATATCGGCATCATGGCCCACATCGATGCCGGCAAGACGACCACGACCGAGCGCATCCTCTACTACACCGGAAAGTCGTATAAGATCGGCGAGGTGCATGAAGGCACCGCGACGATGGACTGGATGGAGCAGGAGCAGGAGCGCGGCATCACCATCACCTCGGCCGCGACCACCGCGTTCTGGAACGATCATCGCGTCAATATCATCGACACGCCGGGCCATGTCGATTTCACCATCGAGGTCGAGCGCTCGCTTCGTGTGCTGGACGGTGCGGTGGCCGTGTTCGACGGTGTGGCCGGCGTCGAGCCGCAGTCGGAGACCGTGTGGCGCCAGGCCGACAAGTACGGCGTGCCGCGCATCTGCTTCTGCAACAAGATGGACCGCACCGGTGCCAGCTTCTGGCGCTGCGTGGACATGATCAAGGACCGCCTCGGCGCCAACGCCGTGGTGCTCAACTTCCCGATCGGGCACGAGTCCGAGTTCACCGGCATCGTCGACGTGCTGCGCAACCATTCGGTGGTGTGGCTCGAGGAGACGCTGGGCGCCAAGTTCGAGGTCCGGCCGGTGCCCGAGCACCTGCAGGAGCAGGCGTCCGAGTATCGCACGAAGCTGATCGAGGCCGTGGCCGAGCTCGATGACGTCGTGCTCGAGGCCTACCTCAGCGGCGAGGAGCCGGACGACGCCACCCTCGTGCGCCTGCTGCGCCAGGGCACCGTGACCGGCAAGGTGGTGCCGGTGCTGTGCGGGTCGGCCTTCAAGAACAAGGGCGTGCAGCCCCTGCTCGACGCCGTGGTCGACTTCCTGCCGAGCCCGCTCGACGTGCCGGCCACCGAGGGCTTGAAGCCCGGGACCGATGAGGTGGTGGTCCGCAAGCCCGAGGACGGCGAGCCTTTGGCGGCGCTTGCCTTCAAGATCATGAGCGATCCGTTCGTGGGCTCGCTCACCTTCGTGCGCCTCTACTCGGGCAAGATCGAGAGCGGCTCCTATCTGCATCAACACGGTCAAGGACCAGCGCGAGCGCATCGGCCGTATCCTCCTCATGCACGCGAACAATCGCGAGGAGATCAAGGAGGCCTATGCCGGCGATATCGTGGCGCTGGTCGGCCTCAAGAACACGACCACGGGCGACACGCTCTCCGATCCGCAGCGGCCTGTGCTGCTGGAGCGGATGGAGTTCCCCGATCCCGTGATCGAGGTGGCGGTCGAGCCCAAGTCGAAGGCCGACCAGGAGAAGATGGGCATCGCCCTCTCGCGCCTCGCTCAGGAGGACCCGTCGTTCCGCGTCGGCACCGACCAGGAGTCGGGCCAGACGGTGATCAAGGGGATGGGCGAGCTCCATCTCGAGATCATCGTCGACCGGATGAAGCGCGAGTACAAGGTCGAGGCGAATGTGGGCGCCCCGCAGGTCGCCTATCGCGAGACCATCACGCGCAAGTCCGAGGTCGATTACACGCACAAGAAGCAGACCGGCGGCTCGGGCCAGTTCGCCCGCGTGAAGCTGGTCTTCGAGCCTGGCGAGAAGGGCTCCGGCTTCAAGTTCGAGAACAAGGTCGTCGGCGGGTCGGTGCCCAAGGAGTACATCCCGGGCGTAGCGAAGGGCCTCGAGTCCTCGGTGCAGAGCGGGGTTCTGGCCGGCTTCCCGATGGTCGACGTGGCAGCGACGCTGATCGACGGCGCCTATCACGACGTCGACAGCTCGGCACTCGCGTTCGAGATCGCGTCACGCGCTGCCTTCAAGGAGGGCATCGCCAAGGCCGGCCCGCAACTGCTCGAGCCCGTGATGCGGGTCGAGGTGGTGACGCCCGAGGAGTACATGGGCGACATCATCGGCGACCTGAACAGCCGGCGCGGCCAGATCACCGGGATGGAGCCGCGCGGCAACGGGCAGGTGGTGTCGGCCATGGTGCCGCTCGCCACCATGTTCGGCTACGTCAACACGCTGCGCTCGCTCTCGCAGGGCAGGGCACAGTTCACCATGCATTTCGACCACTATGAGCCCGTGCCCCAGATGGTGGCCGAGGAAATCCGCGCGAAGTACGCGTGATCGTGCGCTGAAGACGGGCAGGACAGGACGGAGATCTGGCGATGGCCAAGGAGAAGTTTGCGCGGACGAAGCCGCATGCGAACATTGGTACGATCGGTCACGTCGACCATGGCAAGACGACGCTGACGGCGGCGATCACGAAGGTCTGCGCGGAGTCGGGTCGGGCGCAGTTCACGGCCTATGACCAGATCGACAAGGCGCCGGAGGAGAAGGCGCGGGGGATCACGATCAACACCGCGCACGTCGAGTACGAGACCGAGAACCGGCACTACGCGCATGTCGACTGCCCGGGCCATGCCGACTACGTGAAGAACATGATCACCGGTGCGGCGCAGATGGACGGCGCCATCCTGGTGGTCTCGGCGGCCGACGGGCCGATGCCGCAGACGCGCGAGCACATCCTGCTGGCGCGGCAGGTGGGCGTGCCGGCGCTGGTCGTCTACATGAACAAGGTCGACATGGTGGACGACCCCGAGCTCCTGGAGCTGGTCGAGCTCGAGGTGCGCGAGCTGCTTTCCAAGTACGAGTTCCCGGGCGACGACATCCCGATCATCAAGGGCTCGGCCCTGGCAGCCCTCGAGGGCCGGGACGAGGCGATCGGGCGGCAGTCGATCCTGGACCTGATGGCGGCGGTGGACAGCTACATCCCGCAGCCGGAGCGGGCGGTGAACCTGCCGTTCCTGATGCCGATCGAGGACGTGTTCTCGATCTCGGGCCGGGGCACGGTGGTGACGGGCCGGATCGAGCGCGGGGCGGTCAAGGTGGGCGAGGAGGTCGAGATCGTGGGGCTTGCCGCCACGGTGAAGACCACCTGCACCGGGGTCGAGATGTTCCGGAAGCTGCTGGACCGCGGCGAGGCCGGCGACAATGTCGGCATCCTCTTGCGCGGCACCAAGCGCGAGGACGTGCAGCGCGGCCAGGTCCTGTGCAAGCCGGGCTCGATCACGCCGCACACCAAGTTCAAGGCCGAGACCTATGTCCTGACCAAGGAGGAGGGCGGCCGGCACACGCCGTTCTTCTCCAACTACCGGCCGCAGTTCTATTTCCGGACCACGGACGTGACCGGCTCGATCAAGCTGCCGGAGGGGACGGAGATGGTGATGCCGGGCGACAACATCGCCATGGAGGTGGAGCTGATCAGCCCCATCGCCATGGAGCAGGGCCTCAGGTTCGCCATCCGCGAAGGCGGCCGCACGGTGGGGGCCGGTGTCGTCGCCTCCATCATCGAGTAGCAGAGCAAGCGAGTAGGGGAGCGCCCGGACGGTAACGGGCGGCGGTTCACCATCATGGAAACGCAGAATATCCGAATCAGGCTGAAGGCCTTCGATCATCGCGTGCTCGACCTGTCGGTGCGCGAGATCGTCGGCACGGCCAAGCGGACCGGGGCGCGGGTGCGGGGCCCGATCCCGCTCCCCAACCGCATCGAGCGCTTCACCGTGAACCGCTCGCCGCACATCGACAAGAAGAGCCGTGAGCAGTTCGAGGTTCGCACCCACAAGCGGCTGCTCGACATCATCGACCCGACGCCCCAGACCGTGGACGCGCTGATGAAGCTCGACCTCGCGGCCGGCGTCGACGTCGAGATCAAGCTCTAGGGGCGGCGACGATGCGCACGGGCCTCCTTGCCAAGAAGGTCGGCATGACCCGGCTGTTCGGTGTCGACGGCAGCCATATCGGCGTCACGGTCCTCCAGGTCGAGGACTGCGAGGTCGTGGCGGTCCGCACCGCCGAGAAGGACGGCTACACCGCCGTCCAGCTCGGTGTCGGCCGGGCCAAGACGAAGAACGTCACCAAGCCGATGCGCGGTCACTTCGCCAAGGCGAAGGTCGAGCCGAAGCGGAAGGTGGGTGAGTTCCGGGTCGCCGAGGACGCGCTGCTCGAGGTGGGAGCCCGGCTCTCGGCCGAGCACTTCGTCGAGGGCCAGCTGGTCGATGTGGTCGGCATCAGCATCGGCAAGGGCTTCGCCGGTGCGATGAAGCGGCACAATTTCGGCGGTCTTCGCGCCAGCCACGGCGTCTCGGTCTCGCACCGCAGCCACGGTTCGACCGGCAACCGCCAGGACCCAGGCCGGACTTTCAAGAACAAGAAGATGGCGGGCCACATGGGCGCCCGGCAGGTGACGGTGCAGAACCTCGAGGTGTTCGGGGTCGATGCGGACCGCGGTCTTGTCCTGGTGCGCGGTGGCGTGCCGGGGGCCAAGGGCTCCTATGTCCGGATCAGCGATGCGGTGAAGGCGGGCCGCCCGGGCGAGGCACCGTACCCGGCGGCCATTGTCGGCCCATCCGGTGGCAAGGCGGAGGCTCCGGCGGCGGCCGGAGAGTAGGATCATGCAGGTCGCAGTTAGGAACCTTGCCGCCGAGGAGGTGGGGGCGGTCGAGCTCCCCGACGCCATCTTTGGCGTCGAGGTCCGCACCGACATCCTCCATCGCGTCGTGCTCTGGCAGCTGGCCAAGCGCCGGGCCGGGACCCACAAGGTCAAGACCCGGGCCGAGATCTGGCGGACCGGTGCCAAGCTCTACAAGCAGAAGGGCACCGGCCGCGCCCGGCATGGCTCGCGCCGGCCCAACATCTTCCGTGGCGGCGGCGTGGCGCACGGGCCTCATCCGCGCGATCATTCCACGGACCTGCCGAAGAAGGTGCGGGCCCTGGGGCTGAAGTGCGCGCTGTCGAGCAAGGCCAAGGAAGGCAAGCTCGTGGTGCTTGATGAGGCACGGCTGGCCGAGCCGCGGACCAAGGCCCTGGCGGGTGCGCTGGGCAAGCTGGGCTGGGGCTCGGCGCTGATCGTGACCGGCGCCGAGGTCGAGCGCAATTTCGGCCTCGCTTCCCGCAACCTGATCGGCATCGACGTGCTGCCGTCGCAGGGGCTCAACGTCTACGACATCCTGCGCTGCGACACGCTGGTGCTCACCCGCGAGGCCGTGCAGCGGATCGAGGAGCGGTTCGGCGCAGCCAACGGTGCTGCGGACGAGGTCGCCGAGGAGCCTGCAGCCGCACCCATGGCCGAGGCACCTGCCGAGGAGGCGATGCCGTGAACCGCGACCGCATGTACGAGATCATCCTGGCGCCGGTGATCACCGAGAAGACGCAGCGGATCTCCGAGGCGAACCAGGTCGTGTTCCGGGTCCGCAAGGAGGCCTCCAAGCCCGAGATCAAGGCGGCGATCGAGGGTCTGTTCAACGTCAAGGTCGAGGCGGTCAACACGCTCAACGTGAAGGGCAAGGTGAAGCGCTTCCGTGGGCGGGTGGGCCGGCGTTCGGACGTGAAGAAGGCGATCGTGACCCTGGCCGCAGGCCAGAGCATCGACGTGACGACGGGGATCTGAGCCGATGGCGCTCAAGACATACAACCCGACCAGCCCCTCGATGCGGCAGCTCGTGCTCGTCGATCGCTCGGAGCTGTGGAAGGGCAAGCCGGTCAAGAAGCTGACCGAGGGCAAGCACAAGAGTGGCGGCCGCAACAATCACGGCCACACCACGGTGCGCTTCCGCGGCGGCGGTCACAAGCAGACCTACCGGCTCGTCGACTTCAAGCGTCGGAAGTGGAACGTCGCCGGCACGGTCGAGCGGATGGAGTACGATCCCAACCGCACGGCCTTCATCGCACTCGTCCGTTACGAGGATGGCGAGGTCGCCTACATCCTGGCACCGCAGCGGCTGCAGGTGGGCGACAAGGTGGTGGCCGGCGAGCGGGTCGATATCAAGCCCGGCAACGCGGCCCCCTTGCGTGGGATCCCGGTCGGCACCATCGTCCACAATGTCGAGCTGAAGCCCGGCAAGGGTGGGCAGCTGGCACGCTCGGCCGGCACCTACTGCCAGCTCGTCGGCCGCGATGGCGACTGGAGCCAGTTGCGCCTGGGCTCGGGCGAGATCCGCCGCGTGCACTCCGAGTGCATGGGCACCGTCGGGGCTGTTTCCAACCCGGACCACCAGAACGCCAACTGGGGCAAGGCCGGGCGGATGCGGTGGAAGGGGCGGCGCCCGCACAATCGCGGCGTCACCATGAACCCGGTCGATCACCCGCATGGCGGCGGCGAGGGCCGGACCTCGGGCGGCCGTCATCCGGTCACCCCGTGGGGCCAGCCGACCAAGGGGCACAAGACCCGCCGGAACAAGAAGACATCGAACATGATCATCCGCAGCCGCCACCTCGCCAAGAAGCGGGGAGGCTAAGAGATGCCCCGTTCCGTCTGGAAGGGTCCGTTCGTCGACGGCTACCTGTTCGACAAGGTCGATGCCGTGCGCCGGTCGGGTCGCAACGACATCATCCGCACCTGGTCGCGGCGGTCGACGGTGGTGCCGGATTTCGTCGGCCTGACCTTCGCCGTCTACAACGGCAAGAAGTTCGTGCCGGTCTACGTCACCGAGAACATGGTCGGGCACAAGCTCGGCGAGTTCGCGCCTACCCGGACTTATCACGGGCATGGCGCGGACAAGAAGGCGAAGAGGAAGTAGCGCCATGGGCAAGCCCAAGCGTGAGCGCTCGCTCGCCGACACCGAGGCGCTCGCTGTCGCCGACATGCTGCGCACCAGCCCGCGCAAGCTCGACCTCGTGGCCGGGCTGATCCGCGGCCTGCCGGCCGGCCGGGCGGTGGTGGCGCTCGAGTTCTCCAGGAAGCGGATCGCCCAGGCGGTCCGCAAGACCCTGGAGTTGGCGATCGCCAATGCCGAGAACAACCACAATCTCGACGTCGACCGGCTCTACGTGGCCGAGGCGAGCGTGGGGAAGCGAATGGTCCTGAAGCGGATGCACGCCCGTGCGCGTGGCCGCTCGGGCCGGATCGAGAAGCCGTTCAGCCGGCTCCGGATCGTGGTCCGCGAGCGTGGCGAGGAAGCTGCCTGATGGGACAGAAGGTAAATCCGATCGGGCTCCGGCTCGGCATCAACCGCACCTGGGACTCGCGCTGGTACGAGGACCGCAACTACGCCAAGCTCCTGGACCAGGACCTGGGCGTGCGGCGGTACCTGTTCAAGCGCCTGAGCCAGGCCGGCATCAGCCGGGTGATCATCGAGCGCCTGGCCAAGCGTGCCCGGATCACGCTGCACAGCGCCCGCCCGGGCGTGGTGATCGGCAAGAAGGGCCAGGAGATCGAGCTCCTCAGGAAGGAGCTGGCCAAGCGCTGCGGTGGCGAGGTCCACCTCAACATCGTCGAGGTCAGGAAGCCCGAGCTCGACGCCAAGCTGGTGGCGGAGAACATCGCCCAGCAGCTGCAGCGACGGGTCACCTTCCGCCGGGCCATGAAGCGCGCGGTGCAGGCGGCCATGCGGCTGGGTGCCCAGGGCATCCGGGTGCGCTGCGGCGGCCGGCTCGGCGGGGCCGAGATCGCGCGGAGCGAGTGGTACCGCGAGGGCCGGGTGCCCTTGCACACGCTGCGCGCCAACATCGACTACGGCAGCGCCACGGCGCACACGCCCTACGGCACCTGCGGGGTGAAGGTGTGGGTGTTCCGCGGCGAGATCATGGAGCACGACCCGACGGCCTACGACCGCCGCATGGCTGAGACCACCGGCCCGTCGCGGCCTGACCGTGGCGAGCGCGGCGACAGGGGCGATCGAGGCGAGCGGGCAGGACGCGGCGATGCAGCAGCCTAAGCGCACGAAGTACCGCAAGCAGTTCAAGGGTCGCATCCACGGCCTGGCCAAGGGCGGCTTCGACCTCAATTTCGGCGCCTACGGCATGAAGGCGATGGAGCCCGGGCGGATCTCCGCCCGGCAGATCGAGGCTGCGCGGCGTGCCATCACCCGGCACCTGAAGCGCGTCGGCCGGGTCTGGATCCGCATCTTCCCGGACGTGCCGGTGACGCAGAAGCCGGCCGAGGTCCGCATGGGCAAGGGCAAGGGCTCGGTCGAGCTCTGGGTTGCCCGGGTGAAGCCCGGCCGCGTCATGTTCGAGATCGACGGCGTGCCGGAGCAGCTGGCGAGCGAGGCGATCCTGCGCGGGGCCGCGAAGCTGCCGCTGCAGACCCGGTTCATCAAGCGGCTCCAGGCGGTGGAGGAGGTGGCGTCGTGAAGCCAGCCGATCTTCGCGCCAAGAGTCCAGATCAGCTCCAGGAGCAGCTGGGTCAGCTGCGCAAGGAGCGTTTCAACCTGCGCTTCCAGAAGGCGACCGGCCAGCTCGAGGGCACCGGTCGCGTGCGACAGGTGCGGCGCGAGATCGCCCGCATCCTGACGTTACTGGGCGAGCGCTCCCGGCAGTCGGCCGGGGCTGAGGGATAGAGGCGATGCCGAGGCGCATCCTGCAAGGCACCGTGGTCAGCGACAAGAGCGACAAGACCGTGGTCGTCAAGGTCGAGCGGAGTGTGCAGCACCCGCTCTACAAGAAGTTCATCCGTCGCTCGAAGAAGTACCACGCGCACGACCCGGACAACCGGTTCAAGACGGGCGACGTGGTGAAGATCCGCGAGTGCCGGCCGATCTCCCGCACCAAGAGCTGGGAGGTGCTGACCGACGAGGCGCCGGCGGGCCGCTCGGCGGTCGACACCGTCCGCGAGGCCGGGGCCGGGCTGGTGGCCGGGGTCGCCTCGGTGGCCACCGGGATCGCCGGTGCGGTAGCGGCGGGTGTGGCTGCGGTGACCGGGTCCGGGTCGGAGAAACCGCCGGAGCACGGAGCCTGAGATGATCCAGCCTGAGAGCAATCTCGAGGTCGCCGACAACTCGGGTGCGCGCCGCGTGCAGTGCATCCGGGTGCTGGGCGGCTCGCATCGCAAGTGGGGCGGGATCGGCGACGTGATCGTGGTCTCCGTGAAGGAGGCGATCCCGCGCGGCAAGGTGAAGAAGGGCGATGTCCACCATGCGGTGATCGTGCGCACCGCCAAGGAGGTCTCGCGCGCCGACGGCAGCGCCATCCGCTTCGACAAGAACGCCGCCGTGCTGATCAACAAGCAGGGCGAGCCGATCGGCACCCGCATCTTCGGGCCCGTGACGCGCGAGCTTCGCGCCAAGCGGTTCATGAAGATCATCTCGCTCGCCCCGGAGGTGCTGTGATGGCAGCCCGGATCAAGAAAGGCGATCGGGTGGTGGTGCTCACCGGCCGCGACAAGGGCCAGGAGGGCGAGGTCCTGCGGGTCCTGCCCGTCGAGGGCCGGGTCGTCGTCCAGGGTGTCGCGATGGCCAAGCGGCACGAGAAGCCGAGCCCGCGCGGCGGCGGCGGGATCGTGAGCAGGGAGGCGGCGATCGCCGTCTCCAACGTGGCGCATGTCGACCCCAAGGACGGCAAGGCCACCCGGATCGGGTTCAAGTTCCTCGAGGACGGTCGCAAGGTCCGCTTCGCCAAGCGGTCCGGCGAGGTCATCGATCGTTGAGGTGCCATCCATGGCTCGGCTGAAAGAACATTACGGCGAGGTCGTGCGACCGGCCCTGATCGAGAAGTTCGGGTATAAGAACCCGATGCAGGTGCCGCAACTCGACAAGATCGTCATCAACATGGGCGTCGGCGAGGCCGCCGCCGACCGCAAGAAGCTCGACGGTGCGATGACCGATCTGACCAAGATCGCCGGCCAGAAGCCGGCCATCTGTCGGGCGCGCAAGTCGGTAGCGAACTTCAAGCTTCGCGAGGGCATGCCGATCGGCTGCAAGGTCACCTTGCGCCGGGAGCGGATGTACGAGTTCCTGGACAGGCTCGTGAACATCGCCCTGCCGCGGGTGCGCGATTTTCGGGGCGTGTCGCCCAAGAGCTTTGACGGCCGCGGGAATTACGCCCTGGGGCTGAAGGAGCAGATCGTCTTCCCCGAGATCAACTTCGACGACATCGACGAGTCGCGGGGCATGGACGTCATCATCTGCACGACGGCGCGGACCAACGAGGAGGCCAAGGCGCTTCTCGAGGGTTTCAGCATGCCGTTCAGGAAGTAGCAGGACATACCGGTCATGGCGAAGAAGAGCGCCGTCGAGAAGAACAACCGCCGCAGGCAGCTTGTCGACAAGTTCAAGAGCAAGCGCAAGGCTCTGAAAGAGATCGTGCAGGACCGCAGCCTCGAGCCCGAGGAGCGGTTCAACGCGACGCTGGCCTTGGCCGAGCTGCCGCGCAACGGCTCCAAGGTGCGGATTCGCAATCGCTGCATGCTGACCGGCCGGCCGCGGGCCTACTATCGCAAGTTCGGTCTGTCGCGGATCGCGTTGCGGGACTTGGCCTCGGAAGGCCAGATCCCGGGCGTGACCAAGGCCAGTTGGTAAGAGGGGAGCAGCCTGATGGCGATGAGCGATCCGCTCGGGGACATGCTCACCCGGATCCGCAACGGGCAGATGGCGAGCAAGATGTCCGTCAAGGCGCCGGGCTCCCGTCTGCGCGAGAACGTGCTCGAGGTGCTCCGGCGCGAGGGCTATATCCGCGGCTTCGAGGCCCATGACGTAGGGCAGGGCAAGCGTGAGCTCTCGATCGAGCTCAAGTACCACAATGGCGAGCCGGTGATCCGCGAGCTCAGGCGTGTGTCGAAGCCTGGCCGGCGTATTTATGCCGGGGTGAAAGAGCTGCCGCAGGTCTATAACGGCCTCGGCATCGCCATCCTTTCAACTCCCCGTGGCGTGCTGTCCGACACGGAGGCCCGCGAGGCCCATGTCGGCGGCGAGGTCCTCTGCACGGTGTTCTGATCATGTCGCGTATCGGCAAGCATGCTGTGACCGTCCCGGCCGGGGTGACGGTCACCGTCGACGGCAACGAGGTCCGCGCCAAGGGCAAGCTCGGCGAGCTGCACGGCAGCCTGCCGCGCGACGTCGCCGTGGTGCTCGAGGGTGATCGCATCACCGTGAGCCCGCGGGACGCGGAGGATCGGCGCGGTCGCTCGATGTGGGGCATGTCCCGCACGCTGGTGCAGAACATCGTCACCGGCGTGGCCCAGGGCTTCAGCCGCCGGCTCGAGATCAGCGGCGTCGGCTACCGTGCCGCCGTCGACGGCCGGATCCTCAACCTGCAGCTCGGCTACAGCCACGACATCAAGTTCGCGGTCCCCGAGGATGTGAAGATCGTCTGCGAGACTCCGACCTCGATCACGATCAGCGGCGCCGACCGGCAGCGGGTCGGCCAGATCGCGGCCGAGATCCGGGGCTTCCGCAAGCCCGAGCCCTACAAGGGCAAGGGCATCCGCTACTCGGACGAGACGGTCCTGCGCAAGGAAGGCAAGAAGAAGTAGGCCATGGTCAAGCCCAACGAGCGCTTCGAGCGGCGCGAGCGCCGGGTGCGCTACGCGCTCCGCACCAAGGGTGGCGGCCGGCCGCGCCTTTCGGTGTTCCGTTCCGGTCGCCATATCTACGGTCAGGTCATCGACGACGCCGGGGGCCGCACGCTCGCGTGCGCCTCGACGCTCGACAAGGGGCTGAAGGGCGATCTCAAGACCGGTGCCGACCGCGAGGCGGCGCGCCGGGTGGGTCTCCTGCTGGCCGAGCGGGCGAAGGCTGCGGGTATCGAGCAGGTGACGTTCGACCGTGGCGGGTATCGGTATCACGGCCGCGTCAAGGCGCTGGCCGAGGGCGCCCGCGAGGGCGGCCTCGCGTTCTGAGGTAGGGGATCGGCATGGCACCGCGTGGGCGTGATCGGGGCGGCGACGACAGGCAGGACGGCGAGCTCACCGATCGCCTTGTCAGCGTCAACCGCGTGGCGAAGGTGGTGAAGGGCGGCCGGCGTTTCGGCTTCTCCGCACTGGTCGTCGTGGGCGACGGCAAGGGCCGGGTCGGCTACGGCAGCGGCAAGGCGCGTGAGGTGCCCGAGGCGGTGCGCAAGGCGACCGAGGCCGCCAAGCGCTCGCTGGTCCGCGTACCCCTGCGTCAGGGCCGGACCCTGCACCACGACATCCAGGGGCGCTTCGGTGCGGGCCACGTGATGATGCGCACGGCCCCGCCCGGCACCGGCATCATCGCCGGCGGCCCGATGCGCGCGGTCTGCGAGGCGCTGGGTGTCCAGGACGTGGTCGGCAAGAGCCTGGGCTCGGCCAACCCGCACAACATGGTGAAGGCCACCTTCGCGGCGCTCAACGGCATGATGTCGCCCCGCACGGTGGCGGCCAAGCGCGGCAAGAAGGTGTCCGACATCCTGGGCCGCCGCGACAACGCCGAGGGCGGTGCGGCGAAGCCGGAGTGAGATGATGGCAGCCCAGGTCAAGGTAACCCAGATCCGCAGCCCGATCGGCCGGCGCTATGACCAGCGCCAGACCCTGGTCGGGCTCGGACTGAACAAGCTGCACCGGTCGCGGGTGGTGACGGACACGCCGGCCATGCGCGGGCAGATCGACAAGGTGAAGCACCTCCTCAGGATCGAGCCTGTCGAGGGGAGCAGCGAATGAAGCTGAACGAGCTGCGCGACAACCCCGGTGCCAGGAGCGCTACCAAGCGCCTGGGCCGCGGCATCGGCTCCGGCCTGGGCAAGACCTCGGGCAAGGGCCACAAGGGTGCGAAGGCGCGCAAGAGCAACAACAAGCCCCGCTACTTCGAGGGCGGGCAGATGCCGATCTATCGCCGGCTGCCCAAGCGCGGGTTCAAGAACCCGACCCGGGCGGACTACGTGGTCGTGAACACCGGCCGGCTGCAGGCGGCGATCGACGCCGGCCGGATCGATGCCGGCCAGACGGTCGATGCCGCGGTCCTGGTGGCGGCCGGCCTCCTCCGGCGCGCGCTCGACGGCGTCCGGCTGCTGGGCAAGGGTGAGCTCACCTCGGCCGTGACGGTCGAGGTGGTGGGTGCTTCGGCCAGTGCCGTCGCCATGGTCGAGAAGGCTGGGGGCAAGGTGATCGTTCTCGGCGGCGAAGCGGCCCCGGCCGGCTGACGGAGCAGGCCATGGCCTCGGTCGCCGAGCAGCTCGCAGCCAACATCAATTTCGGCGTCTTCAGCAAGGCGACGGAGCTCAAGAAGCGGCTCTGGTTCACGCTCGGCTGCCTGCTTGTCTATCGCCTGGGGACCTACATCCCCCTGCCGGGGATCGATCCCGCCGTGATGGCGCAGATCTTCCAGCAGCAGCGCGGCGGCATCATGGGCATGTTCAACATGTTCGCCGGCGGTGCCCTGGAGCGGATGTCGATCTTCGCCCTCGGCATCCTGCCCTACATCTCCGCCTCGATCATCATGCAGCTGATGACGGCGATCTCGCCGCAGCTCGAGGTGCTGAAGAAGGAAGGCGAGTCCGGCCGGAAGAAGATCAACCAGTACACCCGCTACCTGACGGTGGTGCTGGCGGCATTCCAGTCCTGGGGCCTGGCGATCGGCCTCGAGGCCATGAGCGGGCCCGCGGGCTCGGCGGTCATGGATCCTGGCTGGTTCTTCCGCCTGACCACGGTGGTGACGATCGTCGGCGGCACCCTGTTCCTGATGTGGCTGGGCGAGCAGATCACCGCGCGCGGGGTCGGCAACGGCATCTCGCTCATCATCTTCATCGGCATCATCGCCCAGCTGCCCTCGGCCGTGGCCCACATGCTGGAGCTCGGCCGCACCGGCGCCATGTCGCCGATCTTCATCGTGCTGCTGATCATCATCGTGATCGCGGTGATCGCCTTCATCGTCTTCGTCGAGCGCGCCCAGCGCCGGATCCTGGTGCAGTATCCCAAGCGCCAGCAGGGCAACCGGATCTTCGGCGGCGAGAGCTCGCATTTGCCGCTGAAGCTCAACACGGCGGGCGTCATCCCGGCCATCTTCGCAAGCTCGCTCCTGCTCCTGCCCGCCACCATCGGCGGCTTCGCGGGCCAGGGCGGGCCGGACTGGCTGGTGGCGATCCTGGCCGCGATCGGCTACGGCCAGCCCCTGCACATGCTGCTCTACGCGGCGATGATCATCTTCTTCAGCTTCTTCTACACCTCGATCGTCTTCAATCCGCAGGAGACGGCCGAGAACCTGAGGAAGAACGGCGGCTTCATCCCGGGCTACCGTCCGGGCCAGCGCACGGCCGAGTATTTCGACTACGTGCTGACCCGGCTCACGGCCGCCGGCGCCCTCTATCTGGCCGCGGTGTGCGTGCTGCCCGAGATCCTGATCGCCGAATATGGCGTGCCCTTCTATCTGGGTGGCACCAGCCTGCTGATCGTCGTCTCTGTCACAATGGACACGGTGGCGCAGATCCAGTCCCACCTGATCGCGCACCAGTATGAAGGCCTCATCAAGAAGGCCCGACTGCGGGGGAGGCGAGGATGAGGCTGATATTGCTGGGACCGCCGGGGGCTGGGAAGGGTACCCAGGCCGCGTGGCTGAGGGACACCTACCGGATCCCGCAGCTCTCGACCGGGGAGATGCTGCGCGCGGCGGTGGCCAAGGGCACCGAGGTTGGCCGTGAGGCCAAGGCGGTGATGGAGCGCGGTGCCCTGGTCTCGGACGAGATCATCAACCGCATCGTCGCCGAGCGGATCGACGAGCCGGACTGTGCCGACGGCTTCATCCTCGACGGGTTTCCGCGCACCACCGCCCAGGCCGAGGCGCTGGACCGGATGCTGGAGGAGCGCGGCCTGCATCTCGATGCGGTGATCGAGTTCGCCGTCGACAATGCGGCCCTGGTCGAGCGTATCGCCGGCCGGTTCTCCTGCGCCAAGTGCGGTACCGGCTATCACGACACGTTCAAGCCCACCGCCGTGCCGGGCGTGTGCGATGTCTGCGGCAGCACCGAGTTCGTGCGCCGGAAGGACGACAATGCCGAGACCGTGAAGGCACGGCTCGAGGCCTACGACGCTCAGACGGCACCCCTGCTGCCATACTACCGGGCCAAGAGCCTGGTCCGCACGGTGGACGGGATGGGCTCGATCGGCGCCGTGCAGGCGGCGGTCTCCCAGGCGCTCGCGGGCGCCGGGCATTGACACCGGAGGTTTGGCCCCTATAATCCCGGCGCCCTTTCGACCGGGCCCTGCTGAACGCTGGGGCCTGTGCTGCCGGCGGCCGGCAATCTGAGGAGAGACACGTGGCGCGTATCGCGGGAGTGAATGTCCCGAGCCAGAAGCCTGTTTGGATCGCGCTCACCTATATCTATGGCGTGGGTCAGACGACGTCGCGCAGGATCCTGACTGATGCCGCGATCCCGCTCCAGCGCCGGGTCAGCGAGCTGACCGAGGCCGAGCTGGCACGGATTCGCGACAAGATCGACAAGGAGCTCAAGGTCGAGGGTGACCTCCGCCGCGAGGTCGCCATGAGCATCAAGCGGCTCATGGATCTCGGCTGCTATCGCGGCCTGCGTCATCGCCGCGGCCTGCCGGTCCGCGGTCAGCGCACCCACACCAATGCCCGCACCCGCAAGGGCAAGGCTCGTCCCATCGCCGGCAAGAAGAAGGCGACGAAGAAGTAGGCCATGGCAACTGAAACCGGACAGCGCGTTCGTCGCCGCGAGCGCAAGAACATCACCGCTGGCGTGGCGCACGTGAACGCCAGCTTCAACAACACCATGATCACCATCACCGACGCCCAGGGCAACACGATCGCCTGGTCGAGCTCGGGCTCGCAGGGCTTCAAGGGCTCGCGCAAGAGCACGCCGTTCGCCGCCCAGGTCGCCGCCGAGCAGGCCGGCCGCAAGGCCATGGAGCACGGCATGCGCTCGCTCGAGATCCAGGTGAAGGGCCCTGGCTCGGGGCGGGAGTCGGCGCTCAGGGCCCTGCAGGCGGTGGGCTTCCAGATCGGCTCGATCCGGGACGTGACGCCGATCCCGCACAACGGATGCCGGCCGCGCAAGCGCCGTCGCGTCTGAGCGTCGTTCTTATGTGTGGGCGAGGGGCCTCGGGCAATGTGCCCGCGGCCCTCTCGCCCTTTCGTTCGTGAAGTGAGGTAGTGCCTTGATTCAGAAGAACTGGCAGGACCTGATCAAGCCGCAGCGGCTGGACGTGCAGCCGGGTCGCAGGCCCGACCGCGAGGCCGTCCTGGTGGTCGAGCCGCTCGAGCGCGGCTTCGGCATCACGCTTGGCAATGCGCTCCGGCGCGTCCTCCTCTCCGCGCTGCAGGGCGCCGCGATCACCGCGATCCAGATCGAGGGCGTGCTGCACGAGTTCTCGACCATCGCCGGCGTGCGCGAGGATGTGACCGACATCGTGCTGAACCTGAAGGCCCTGGGCCTGAGGATGCACAGCGACACGCCCAAGCGCATGCAGCTCAAGGCCGAGGGCCCCTGCATCGTCACCGCCGGCATGATCGAGACGCCGCACGACATCGAGATCATGGACCCCGACCACGTCATCTGCCACGTCGACAAGGGCGGCAAGCTCTCGATGGAGATGACGATTCAGATCGGCAAGGGCTACGTCCCGGCCTCGATGCTCAAGGCCGAGGATGCGCCCATCGGCCTGATCGCCGTCGACGCGATCTACAGCCCGGTGCGCAAGGTCGCCTACAAGGTCGACAATGCCCGCGTCGGGCAGCAGACCGACTATGACCGCCTGACGATCCAGATCGAGACCGACGGCTCGGTCGGCCCCGAGGATGCCGTTGGCCTGGCCGCCCGGATCATCCAGGACCAGCTCTCGCTGTTCGTGAACTTCGAGGAGCCCCATCTGGCGCAGCCGATGGAGCGCCGGCCGGAGCTGCCGTTCAACCCGAACCTGCTGCGCAAGGTCGACGAGCTCGAGCTCTCGGTCCGCTCGGCCAACTGCCTGAAGAACGACAACATCGTCTATATCGGCGATCTCGTGCAGAAGACCGAGGCCGAGATGCTGCGGACTCCGAACTTCGGCCGCAAGTCCCTGAACGAGATCAAGGAAGTCCTGACCCAGATGGGCCTCCATCTCGGGATGGAGGTCACGGGCTGGCCGCCGGAGAACATCGAGGAGCTGGCGCGCAAGGTCGAGGAGCCGTTCTAGGCCGCGTTTGCAGACCCGGGGCCGGGCAGTCGGATGTCCGGCCCGCCTTCTTAGGCACGGCCGTTGGCCCTCTTGCTGAATGAGCTGGGAGTAGAAAGATGCGTCACGCCATGCGCGGCCGGCGATTCAGCCGGGAGACATCCCACCGCCTCGCCATGTTCGCGAACCTGGCCCAGGCGCTGGTCAAGCACGAGCAGATCGTGACCACGCTGCCCAAAGCGAAGGAGCTGCGTCCGATCGTCGAGAAGCTGATCACGATCGGCAAGCGCGGCGACCTGCACGGCCGCCGCCTGCTGATCGCCCGCACGCGCTCGGAAGCGACCGCAGCCAAGATCATCGACACGCTGGGGCCCCGCTACAAGGCACGGCCCGGCGGCTACTGCCGCATCCTCAAGGCCGGCTTCCGCTACGGCGACAACGCGCCGATGGCCGTAATCGAGCTCGTGGACCGCGACGTCGACGCCAAGGGCCAGGACAGCGGCCCGGTGCAGGTGGCCGAGGACGAGGGGGCTGCGGCCGCCGCTTGAGGCGGCACCCTTGCCCTAGCATGGCCCCGAAAGGCCCGGAAATGACCCGCATCACCCCCTGCCTGTGGTTCGACGGCAATGCCGAGGAGGCGGCGCGCTTCTGGTGCGAGCTGCTGCCGGACAGCCGCATCACTCATATAGGCCACGCGCCGGGCGACAATCCGAGCACCGCCGAGGGCGCGGTGCTGACGGTCGAGTTCGAGCTGATGGGGCAGCCCTTCATGGGGCTGAATGGCGGGCCGCAGTTCAAGTTCTCTGAAGCCGTATCGCTCATGGTCCCGTGCGAGACACAGGCCGAGATCGACCGGCTGTGGGCTGCGCTGATCGTCGACGGTGGGCGGGAGATCGAGTGCGGATGGCTGAAGGACCGCTTCGGGATGGCCTGGCAGATCGTGCCCACCCGCATGATGGAGATCCTGCGGGCGGGCGAGCCTGAAGGGCGCAAGCGCGCCTTTGCGGCGATGATGACCATGAAGAAATTCGACATCGCCGCGGTCGAGCGGGCCTACGCAGGAACAGCTGTCACGGCCTGAACGCCGCCGCGCTCAGCCGCCCTCGACGTTCGGCGCAGCCGCATCGTTCAAAGCATGAACGTCGGCGCATCCTGCACGACGCCATGGATCCCGAGCGGCATGTCCGGGGCACGGAGCAGGACGGCTATGAGGCCGCCTGCTCCGGCCTTCCGGGTTACGCCCGAGCTGAGCGACGACCGGGGTCCGCCGTACGGCCGACCGGGTGCCGTGGCGGGCGCTGCTGCTGGCGGCTGGCCGGTCTCGCCGGCCCGCGCCGCGCATGCCTGCCGTTCGCGATGTGCGCCGCGTGGTAGGGGTGATCCTGGTCCACCGGCACCGGCTGGCGGATCACCTTCTCGATGTCGCGGAGATACTCGGTCTCCTCGGCATCGCAGAACGAGATGGCGAAGCCCGTGGCCCCGGCACGCGCGGTGCGGCCGATGCGGTGGACGTAGCTCTCCGGCTCGTTCGGCAGGTCGAAGTTGATCACATGCGTGATCCCGTCGACGTCGATACCCCGGGCGGCGATATCGGTTGCAACCAGCACCCGGACGTGGCCGGCACGGAAATCCTCGAGCGCCCTCTGCCGGGCACCTTGGGACTTGTTGCCGTGGATGGCGTCGGCGCGCACGCCGTGCTTCGCCAGCTGCTCGGCAATCCGGTTGGCGCCGTGCTTGGTGCGGCTGAACACGAGCGCACGCTCGATGCTCTCGTCCTGCAGCAGCTCGGCCAGGAGTGCCCGCTTGTTCGCCGTCTCGACGAACAGGATCCGCTGCTCGACCTTCTCGGCCGTCGAGGCGGCAGGTGTCACCTCGACCCGTGCCGGGTCGCGCAGCAGCCCGTTGGCGATCTGCGTCACCGCCTCCGGCATGGTGGCCGAGAACAGCAGCGTGTGGCGCTGCCTCGGCAGCATGGCGACGATCCGGCGCACGGCGTGGATGAAGCCCATGTCGAGCATGCGGTCGGCCTCGTCCAGGACGAAGGCCTCAACGCCGTCGAGCTGAATATGCCGCTGTTCGATGAGGTCGAGCAGGCGGCCCGGCGTGGCGACCAGGATGTCGACGCCGCGCGCCAGAGCCTTCACCTGCGGATTCTGGCCCACGCCGCCGAACACGGCGGTCCGGCTCAGGCGAGCGTTGCGGCCGTAGGTGGCGAAGAATTCCAGGATCTGGATCGCCAGCTCGCGGGTAGGCGTCAGCACCAGGAGACGCGCGGAACGCGGCTGCGGACGCCGATTGGCCTCCACCAGGCGCTGCAGGAGCGGCAGCGCGAAGGCCGCCGTCTTGCCGGTTCCGGTCTGGGCGATGCCCAGCAGGTCCTTGCCTTCCAGGAGGAGCGGGATGGCGGCCGCCTGGATCGGCGTCGGCACGGTGTAGCCCTCGGCCTCAAGGGCGCGCAGGAGCGGCTGGGCCAGGTTAAGGTCGGAAAAAGAAGTCATTCTTGCTTTCAATGTCGTTGGCACGACGCTGGCCGGGCTTCGAGCCGGGCACGGCGCCGCGTCAGGAGCCTCGCGAGCGAGGCTCTTTGGCTGCCCGGCATGCGCGCGCTGCCTGGGCGGGTGTAGGGGGGAAGCATCTCGGGGCGGAGTAGCCGGCGGAGGATCCACCGGAACGCCTGCACGCTGCCACGAGGCAGAGGCCGAACGGCCTCACGCACATAGATGGACCCGCGAGCTCAGGAAATCAATCTTTTCGCTCGCCTGCACGGCGCTAGGCCGGCTGAAGCGGGCCCAGCTCGTCGATCCGCCGCTCCAGCCGCTCCAGCTTCTGACGCTGCCGATCCTGCTGTGCGGGGAGGGCCGCTGCGTGAGGTTCTGCACGCTGTGGTCGAGGGGGTGATTGTGGACGGAACCTCCATGTGGGCCTTTGAGTTCGTCGATCTCGTTGTTTTCTGACGCTGCCGGTCCTGCTGACCGGCCAGGGCGCGCACCTCGCCGGTGAGGTTCTGCACGCTGTGGTCCAGGCGCCGGATGATCGCGGACTGAACCTCCATGTCGGCCTTGAGGTCGCCGATATCCGCGATCACGCGGTCGAGCTTGTCGTCAAGGCGACGCAGAAAGGCCAGGGTGTGGCTTTCGAGATCGGACATCGTCACTCTCGCTGGTCCAGCCCCATACTAGCTAGCTCAGGACTTGGTAGCCAGCGACGGCATGCTGAGCCCATGCTCCCGCGCACAGGCAATCGCCTCCTCATACCCTGCATCGGCATGGCGCATCACGCCGGTGGCGGGGTCGTTCCACAGCACCCGCTCGATCCGCCGTGCCGCCTCGGGTGTCCCGTCGCAGACGATCACCATGCCGGAGTGCTGCGAGTAGCCCATGCCGACCCCGCCGCCGTGATGCAGCGAGACCCAGGTGGCACCCGAGGCACAGTTGAGGAGCGCGTTCAGCAGCGGCCAGTCGGAGACGGCGTCCGAGCCATCCTTCATGGCCTCGGTCTCGCGGTTCGGGCTGGCGACGCTGCCGCTGTCCAGATGGTCGCGGCCGATGACGATCGGCGCCTCCAGCTCGCCGTTCGCCACCATCTCGTTGAAGGCGAGCCCCAGCCGGTGCCGGTCGCCCAAGCCCACCCAGCAGATCCGCGCCGGCAGGCCCTGGAAGCTGATCCGCTCCTTCGCCATGTCGAGCCAGTGGTGCAGGTGGCGATGCTCGGGCAGCAGCTCGCGGACCTTGGCGTCGGTCTTCCAGATGTCCTCGGGGTTGCCGGAAAGGGCTGCCCAGCGGAACGGACCGATGCCGCGGCAGAAGAGCGGACGGACATAGGCCGGCACGAAGCCCGGGAAGTCGAAGGCGTCGGCGACACCCTCGTCCTTCGCCATCTGGCGGATGTTGTTGCCGTAATCGAGCGTCGGCACGCCCGCCCGGTGCAGGTCGAGCATGGCCCTGACATGCACGGCCATGGACTCCTTGGCCGCCTTCTCCGTCCCCTTGGGGTCGCGCTCCCGCCGCTCCTGCCACTCCTCCAGCGTCCATCCCGCCGGCAGGTAGCCATTGAGCGGGTCGTGCGCGCTGGTCTGGTCGGTCACCACGTCAGGCCGCACTCCGCGGCGCACCAGCTCCGGCAGCAGCTCCGCCGCATTGCCCAGGAGCCCTACCGACAGCGGCTTCCGCTCCCTGCAGGAGCGCTCGATCATCGTCAGCGCCTCGTCGAGGTCGCCAGCCTGCGCATCGAGATACCGGGTCCGCAGCCGCATCTCGATCCGCGACGGCTGGCACTCGATCGCCAGCACCGAGGCCCCGGCCATGGTCCCCGCCAGCGGCTGCGCCCCGCCCATGCCGCCCAGCCCGGCGGTCAGGATCCACTTACCCCCGAGATCGCCGCCATAATGCCGCCGCCCGACCTCGACGAAGGTCTCGTAGGTACCCTGCACGATCCCCTGGCTGCCGATATAGATCCAGGATCCGGCCGTCATCTGGCCGTACATCATGAGCCCCTTGCGATCGAGCTCATGGAAATGGTCCCAGCTCGCCCAGGCCGGCACCAGGTTCGAGTTCGCGATCAGCACGCGCGGCGCATCGGCATGGGTCCTGAAGATGCCCACCGGCTTCCCCGACTGCACCAGCAGCGTCTCGTCCGCCTCCAGCTCCCGCAAGCTAGCCACAATCCGATCGAAGCTCTCCCAATCCCGCGCCGCCCGCCCGATCCCGCCATAGACGACCAGCTCCTCCGGCCGCTCGGCCACCTCCGGGTCGAGATTGTTCATCAGCATCCGCAACGGTGCTTCGGTGAGCCAGCTCTTCGCACTGATCTCCGTCCCACGCGGTGCTCTGATCCGCCGCGCGTTGTCGAGCCTCGTCATCGCTCGCTCCTCGCCCAGTCCAGCGCCGTCTCGATCTGGTGCCGCAGATGCACCTGGAGCGGGGCCGCCAGCGCCGGGTCCCACAGGCCGGGACGGGCTTCGTCGGTGTAGCCGCGCTGGGCCAGCTCCATCTGCACGGCGTGAATGCCGTCGGCCGGGCGGCCGTAGTGGCGGGTGATCCAGCCGCCTTTGAAGCGGCCGTCGACCACCCAGCTGAACCCGCTCTCCTGGCAGACGGCGTTCAAGGCCTCGCGCAAGGCGGGATCGCAGCTCAAGCCGCCATTGGTGCCGAGGTTCAGGATCGGCAGCTCGCCCGGGAAGAGGCGCGGCACGCGGGAGCGGATGGAGTGGGCATCATAGAGGACCACGCGCGGGTAGCGGGCGCGCAGGCGCTGGAGCTCGGCGGCCAGCGCCTCGTGATAAGGGTCGAACCAGGTGGCACGCCGCCGGGCGACCTCGGCAGGGCCGGGAGACGAGCCGTCCCGATAGAGCGGATCGCCGTCGAACGTGGTGCTCGGCACCAGGCCGGTCACCGGTTGGCCGGGGTAGAGCGAGGCGCCGGAGGGATCGCGGTTCACGTCCACGACGGTGCGGGAGATGCGCGTGCGGACGGTCGTGATGCCGAGCTCGGCGGCGAAACCGTAGAGGCGATGCACGCTCCAGTCGGTATCGAGGCGGCCGATCCCGGGCGTGACGAGGCTCCACTCGATCGCGTCCGGGATGTCCGTGCCGGTATGGGGCAGGCTCAGCAGGAGCGGTGCCGAGCCTCGCTTGACCTCGAGCCAGCTCATCGCCCCTCCGCCTCGATGCTGGGCAGCAGCTCAGGGCCGGCTGCCTGGGCCAGCTCGCCGGAGGTGACGAGTGCCGTCGCGGCCGCGATGTCGGGCGCCATCAGCCGGTCGTCCCGCAGCGGCGGAACGACAGCGCGCAGGATGCTGCGGGCGCGCTCCAGCGGCTCGCTCGAGCGCAGCGGGGCATGGAACTCGCAGCCCTGGGCTGCTGCCAGGAGCTCGATCCCGATCACGTGCGCGGTGTTCCGGGCCATCGGCAGGAGGCGGCGGGCGGCATCGGTCGCCATCGAGACATGGTCCTCCTGGTTGGCGGAGGTCGGGATCGAATCGACCACGGCCGGCACGGCACGCCGCTTGTTCTCGGCCACGAGGGCTGCCGCCGTGACCTGAGCCAGCATGAAGCCGGAGTTGAGCCCGGGCTCGGGGGTGAGGAAGGCGGGCAGGCCGGACAGCGCCGGGTCGATCAGCATGGCTATCCGGCGCTCGGCGATGCTGCCGATCTCGGCCGCCGCCAGGGCCAGATGGTCGGCGGCGAAGGCCACCGGCTCGGCGTGGAAGTTGCCGCCCGAGATCACCTCGGCCTCGCCCGGGAACACGAGCGGGTTGTCGGAGACCGCATTGGCCTCGGTGGCCAGGACGGAGGCGGCATGGCGCATGGCGTCGAGGCAGGCGCCCATCACCTGCGGCTGGCAGCGCAGGCAGTAGGGGTCCTGGATGCGCTCGTCGCCAGTCCGGTGCGATTCACGGATGGCGCTGCCGTGCAGCAGGCGGCGGAGCGCTTCGGCTACCTCGGTCTGCCCGCGATGCCGCCGGAGCGCGTGGATCCGCGGATCGAACGGGCCGTCGGAGCCCTTGGCGGCATCGATCGCCAGCGCGCCTGTCACCAGGGCTGCCTGAAGCACGCACTCGAGCTCGAAAAGGCCGGCCAGCGCCAGTGCCGTCGAGACCTGGGTGCCGTTGAGCAGCGCCAGCCCTTCCTTCGGCCCGAGCTCCAGCGGCGCCAGGCCGGCGGCACGCAGTGCCTCCCCCGCCGGCCAGCGCCGGCCCCGCCACTCCACCCCGCCGTCGCCCATCAGCACCAGCGACAGGTGCGCAAGCGGCGCCAGGTCGCCCGACGCCCCAACGGACCCCTGCGCTGGAACGATCGGCAGGAGGTCCAGCGCCAGCAGCCGTTCCAGCATCTCGATCACGGCCCAGCGCACACCCGAAGCACCTTGCGCCAGGCTGCCGATCTTGAGCGCCAGCACCAGACGCACGACCGCGGCGGGCAGCGGCTCACCGACGCCCGCTGCGTGCGAGAGCACGAGCCGACGCTGCAGGGTGGCGAGGTCGGCCGTGGCGATGCGGACCGAGGCCAGTTTCCCGAACCCGGTATTGATCCCGTAGACCGGCAGGTCCCGTGCCACGATTGCGGCCACCGTCGCCGCTGCGGCGTCCACGGCAGTTCGTGCATCCGGATCGACCGCCGCTCCGGTTCCGCGATAGACCGATCTCCAATCCGAAAGCGGTGTCGCACCGGGCCTGATCGTGACCGGGCCGCTCACTTTCCCCTCCAGACCCGCGCGTGGAGCGGGTTGAACCCGATCCGGTAGGGCAGCTCGGCCAGCCGCTCCACGTCCCAGATCGCGAGGTCACACCACTTGCCGACCTCCAGCGTGCCGGTCTCGTCCAGGCGTCCCAGTGCCCTGGCCGCCTCGCGCGTCACGCCGGCCACGCACTCGGGAACGGTGAGGCGGAACAGCGTCGCCGCCATGTTCATCGCCAGCAGCAGGGAGGTCAGCGGCGAGGTGCCGGGGTTGCAGTCGGTCGCCACCGCCATCGGCACCCCATGCCGCCGGAACTGCTCGACCGGCGGAGCCTTGCGCTCGCTCAGGGTGTAGTAGGCGCCGGGCAGCAGCACGGCCGCGGTGCCGGCCTCCGCCATCGCGGCCACGCCCGCCTCGTCCGTGTACTCCAGGTGGTCGGCGGACAGCGCACCGAACCGTGCCGCCAGCGCTGCACCCCCAAGGTTCGAGAGCTGGTCCGCATGCAGCCGTACCGGCAGCCCGCGTTCTCTGGCCGCGGTGAAGACCCGCGCCGTCTGCTCGGGCGAGAAGGCGATGCCCTCGCAGAAGGCGTCGACGGCATCGGCGAGCCCAGCCGATGCGACCGCCGGCAGCATCTCGCGCACGACGCGGTCGATATAGCCGTCCTTGTCCCCACCGGCCTCGGGCGGCAGCGCGTGCGCGCCCAGAAAGCTGGTGACGACGCTCACGTCCCGGCGCTGGGCCAGACCTCGTGCCGCCCGGAGCATGCGGGCCTCGGCCTCGAGCTCGAGCCCGTAGCCGGACTTCACCTCGACCGTCGTCACGCCCTCGGCCAGCAGGGCATCCAGCCGCGGCAGCGCCGATGCCACCAGCTGGGCCTCGCTCGCCATCCGGGTCGCCCTGACGGTCGAGAGGATGCCCCCGCCCAGGGCGGCGATCTCGGCATAGGTCGCACCCTCGAGCCGGCGCTCGAACTCATGGGAGCGGTCGCCCGCGAAGACGAGATGGGTGTGGCAGTCGATCAGCCCGGGCGTGATCCAGCGGCCGTCGAGCCCGATCCGCTGGGCGGCATCGGCATCGCCCGGCAGCTCATCCTGCGGCCCGGCGAACGCGATTCGCCCCTCTTTGACCCCGATGGCACCGCGCTCGATCACGCCCAGGTCCGGGCGGGCCGGGTCGAGTGTGGCTAGCCTGGCATCGAGCCACAGCCGGTCGAAGCGCATGCGTGGCGCCTTCCCTGACGGCCCTTCCTCCTCCACACATACGCGCGTGGAGGGTAGCCGCAATGCCCGACCTCTTCTTCGACATGGCACTGCTGCCGGATGGCTGGGCCCGAAGCGTGCGGGTCAGCGTCGGCGGCGGCGAGATCACGGCCGTGGTCGCCGATGCGTCCTCCACCGGTGCCGACCGCCGCGCCGGGATCGCGCTCCCCGGCATGCCCAACCTGCACAGCCACGCCTTCCAGCGCGGCATGGCCGGCCTGGCCGAGGTCCGTGGGCCCGCTGCCGACAGCTTCTGGACCTGGCGCGAGGTCATGTACCGCTTCCTCGACCGGCTCACGCCCGAGGACGTCGAGGCCATCGCCGCCCAGCTCTACGTGGAGATGCTGGAGGCCGGCTTCACCGCCGTCACCGAGTTCCACTACCTCCACCATGACCCGGACGGCGACCCTTACGCCGACCTCGCCCAGATGGCCCGCCGGATCGCTGCCGCGGCCGCCGACAGCGGCATCGGCCTCACCCTGCTGCCGTGCTTCTACGCCCAGGGCGGCTTCGGTGGCGCGCCGCCCACGCCAGGCCAGCGCCGCTTCGTATGCACGCCCGAGCTCTTCGCAGCGCTGGTAGACGCCAGCCGCGACGCGGTTGCCGGCCTGGACGGTGCCGTGCTGGGCATCGCTCCGCACTCGCTGCGCGCCGTCACGCCCGAGACCTTGCGGGCCGTGACATCCCTTGCCCCCGACGGCCCGATCCACATCCACGCCGCCGAGCAGGTGAAGGAGGTGGAGGACTGCCTCGCCTGGTCCGGCCGCCGTCCGGTCGAGTGGCTGCTGGGCGAGATGCCCGTCGACCGCCGCTGGTGCCTGATCCACGCCACCCACATGAGCGCGGCCGAGACCGCAGCCCTCGCCCGCTCCGGGGCCGCGGCCGGCTTGTGCCCGATCACCGAGGCCAATCTCGGCGACGGGCTCTTCCCCGCCATCGGCTATCTCCAGGCCGGCGGCATCTTCGGGATCGGCAGCGATTCCAACGTCCAGCTCGGCCCAGCCGCCGAGCTGCGTCAGCTCGAGTACGGCCAGCGCCTGCACCATCGCGGCCGCAACCTGCTGGCCAGCCACGAAGGCCAGTCCACCGGCCGGCGCCTGTTCGACGCCGCCCTTGCCGGCGGCGCCCAGGCGTCGGGACGCCGCCTCGGCAGCATCGCCCTGGGCTGCCGTGCCGACTTCGTCCTGCTCGACGCCGAGCATCCGGCCCTCATGGAGCGGACCGGCGATGCCTGGCTGGACGGCTGGGTCTTCAACGGCGACAACGCGGCCGTCCGGGAAGTATGGGCAGGCGGTCGCCTTCTGGTCGAGGCAGGCCGCCACGTCCACCGCGAGCGCACGCTGCGGCGATACCGGGCGGTGATGCACCGGCTGCTGGCGGCATGAACGAACGGGGAGGGGAGTGATGGGCAAGCTGCGGTTCGGCGTGCTGAGCACGGCCAAGATCGCGCGGCAGAAGGTGATCCCGCCCATGCAGCGGGCGGAGCGCTGCGAGGTGGTGGCGATCGCCTCGCGTGACCTTGCCCGCGGCCGCGAGGTGGCGGCCGAGCTCGGGATCGCGCACGCCTACGGGTCCTACGAGGAGCTGCTGGCGGATCCTGCGATCGACGCCGTCTACATCCCGCTCCCCAACCACCTCCACGTGCCCTGGACCATCAAGGCCGCGGAGGCCGGCAAGCACGTGCTGTGCGAGAAGCCGATCGGCATCACCGCGGCCGATGCGCAACTCCTGATCGAGACGCGCGACCGCACCGGCGTGCGCATCCAGGAAGCCTTCATGGTCCGCACCCATCCGCAATGGCTGCGGGCGCGCGAGATCGTCCACGAGGGCCGGATCGGCGAGCTGAAGGCCATCTACGGCCATTTCAGCTACCACCTGACCGACCCCGCCAACATCCGCAACGTGCTTGGCTGGGGCGGCGGCGGCCTCCTCGACATCGGCTGCTACCCGATCACCACCTCCCGCTTCATCACTGGCCGGAGCCCCGCCGCGTCGCGGCACTCATCGAGCGCGACCCCGAGCTCGGCATCGACCGCCTGGGCTCCGTCCTCCTCGACTTCCCGGGCGTGCAGGCGATCTTCACCTACGCCACCCAGCTCACCCCCCGCCAGACCATGCAGCTGATCGGCACCAAGGGCCGCCTCGAGATCGAAATCCCCTTCAACGCCCCGACCGACCGCCCCTGCCGCCTCCACCTCTACGACGGCGCCGACCTCGGCCTGAAGGTGGCGGAGACGATCGAGATCCCCACCTGCGACCAGTACGGCCTCATGGCCGACGCGTTTGCCGCCAGCATCCAGGAGGGCAGCGAGCAGCCGGTGCCGCTGGAGGACAGCCTCCTCAACATGCGGGTTATAGAGGCCGTGCTGCGGGCCGCGGACGAGGGGGCATGGCAGCCGCCCTGAGCCCTGACGGCGGCAGCGGACAGCCGCCGGCTCGCAGCCCGGGCAGGCCTTGCACGGCTACGGCTCCTCGGGCGCTTCGAGCTGATTGGCGCCGACGGTCAGATCGGCACTCCTCGGAGCGCCAAGGGACGCGCGATCCTGGCGTACCTGGCGCTGTCGCCCGGCGGCACGGCCGATCGCGGCCGGCTCGCGGGCCTCGTATGGGGTGAGGGCGCCGATGCCAAAGCCAGCCTGCGCCAGTGCCTGCGGGAGCTCCGCCAGACGCTGCGCTGCAGCGAGCCTCGGCAACCTACTTCAGACTGACTCCCCAGCGCGTGACCCTGGACCTTCGGCTGTCTGGGTCGACGCGCTCGAGGTGCGCCGGCTCGCGCGGCCACGGACGCCGGCCGAGATCGAGGCCATGGCTAGCCTCTATGCCGGCGACCTGCTGGAGGACGTGAGCGTCCGCGATCCGGCCTTCGAGGACTGGCTCACCATGGAGCGCGAGGCGTTGCGGGCTGCAGGTATGTCATGCCCTCGAGAGCTGGGGCGGACGATGCGTCGAGGCGGGCGAGCTCGAGCCGGGCGAGGCGTCTGGCCGCGCGACTCTGCTCATCGTGGATCCGGCACACGAGGCGGCGCATCGGGCACTCATGCGCGCCCATGCGCTGGCAGGCGATGTGCCGGCTGCGATCCGCCAGTACCAGGCCTGCCGCGAGGCCCTGGCCCGTGGTCTCGACCTGCGGCCCTCGCGCCGAGACCGAGGCGCTCCTGCAGGCAGATCCGGGCGCGGCGGCCTCGACGCGCGCGCAGCCGAGCCGCAGCGCCTGGCCGGGCCCTGATCGCCGCGCGCGGCCCGCCGCCCATGCGCTCGGTGGCGGTCGAGGAGCGGCCCGCCGCTCAGCGCCGATCCGACCGACGGTGCGGTCGCGGCCGCGCTTGGCGTCGGCGCTGCGCGAGGCGCTGGCACGCAAGCGTTGGCTGTCGGTCGTGGATCCCGGGGCCGCATCCGGCTGGTCGGCCTGGGCGACCGCGCCGCATGCCGGGCGGTCCGGACTACCAGAGTCAGCGTGTCGCTGTTCCGGATGGCGAGACCGGATGCGGTTCTGGCCCAGCTAAAGGAGGGCCATTCGGCCCGCGATTCTCTGGGCCGAGCACTACGACCGCAGGCTGGGCGACGAGATTTTCGACGCTGGTCGACGGGCTGGCCGGATCGCTGGCACGCCGGCTCGACTGCGAGATGGAGCTCGCGGAGATCGATCGCGCGCGGTCGCAAGCCGCTCGAGCAGCTGAGCGCTACGACTAGCCTGCTGCGCGCGATCCCGCTGCATCTTCGAGCTGACGCCCAAAATCGTTCGCCGAGGCCGAGCGGATGCTCCGCGCGGCCCAGGAAGCCGACCCGCACGACTCGTTGGTCTGGGCCTGGCGGGCGTTCTGGTATTTCGCTCGCATCGGCCAGGGCTGGGCGCGGGATCTGCGCGGCGGCGAAGGAGGAGCTGGGGTTCCTGGTCCGCCGCGCGCTCGAGCTTGACCCGACAACGCGCTGGCCTTGGCCGTGGCCGGCCACATCGCGTCGTTCGTGAACCACGACTACGAGCGGGCGCTTGACCTGCTTCGAGCAGTCGCTTGCGCTCGATCCGAACTCCGCCTATCGCCTGGGACCTCAGCGCAGTGACGCTCTGCTATACCGGCGAGCGCGCAGAAGGCGCTGCAGCCGCGTGCAGCCTCGCGAGGACGTCTGGCGGAACATCACCCGCCCCTATTACTTCCGCACCACCGCCTGCATCGCCCTGCTGCTCGCTGGGCAACACGAGCAGGCGGCCGAGGTCGGCCGCCGGACGGTGCGGGAGAACCCTAACTTCCAGGCGCCTATCGCCCGCTTATCGCCAGCCTGGGCTGTCGGCGAGATCGAGGAGGCGCGCGAGCATCTTGGCAAGCTGCGCCAGCTCCAGCCCGATTTCAGCATCGACTGGTTCCGCGAGCAACTATCCGCCGCTGCCGAAGGACGACCCGCGACCATTACATCGAGGGGCTGCGCAAGGCGGGCGTCGAAGACTAGGCACGACCGATTGTGCGGTTTCGCACAGCGTCCTCACTGAGGTGCGTTCTACGCAAAACGGGGGAAGCCGCGTCGCAGGAGGAGGGCGGTCAATGGCCTTAACAAGAACAAGAACAAGAATAAGAACAAGAACAAGAGCAATCTATCAACAAGAATCATCATCAGTTATCCGACGGACGGCTGGGATGACGAGATGGAGGCATGTCGTGAGCTTCCGAAGTTCTTCGAAAGCCGGCCTGGCGGGAGATTGAGGTTCAAGCCGCCGGACCGGAGGAGACCGCGGCGCGAGCTGCGACTTCTTCTTGCTCGACAGAACAACTATGAGGAGCGCGAGCGTCGACGGCGCGAGATCGAGTTGGAGGCACAGGACGAGAATCCGTACTTCAATCGCATGTTGAACTTCGATGCCCATCCGGCGAGCTACGTCCTGATGCAGGCCATGTTCGAGCTGGGCACCATCTTGGCGGCGCATTTCAAGAAGCAGTTCATGCGGCTTCGCCCTTCGGAGCTGGAGCCGCGCCTGCGCCCGATGATCGGCGTGCCACGTCATGCTGCCTATCCGAGCGGTCACTCTCTGCAATATCACCTGGTTGCCAAGGCCTTGGCGAGCGTCGTGCGCAGCCACGAGATGGGCACCGAGCTGTTCGAAATCGCTCGTCGGGTGGCCGAGAACCGCGAATGGGCCGGTTTGCATTTCCCGAGCGATACGGAGGCCGGCAGGGAAATCGCCTTTGCGGTCTTCCCCCAGGTTGTCGATGCCTACAGCGAGACCTTCGATGCGGCCAGACGGGAATGGCTGTAGCTGTGGGAAAGAGCCGACACTCTGCTGGAGACTGGTCGATGACGCAGCAGGCTCGAGCGACTTGCAGCATGTCGACGAGATCTGGCACCTCCGTGCTCCGTCGCCGGACCGGGTCGGCATCAATGCAATTGCGGCCTGGCAAACGACTCAGGGAGACGAGCAGGTCCGGGTGATCCTTTACGACCTGGGCGTAGAGTTCGATCATCCTGCCCTGCGCGGTCGAATCGACCTGAGCAACGGCCGCAACTTCGATCATACCACGAACCAGAAGGGTCTACTGCTGGCAGAGCCGTCGCGACTGGCCAGGCTGGGCAAGGTAGGCCGTGTCGACGACCCGCTCGATGCACACGGTACGGCTTGCGCTGGCGTCGCCTGTGCGACCCGCGACCTCAAACGGGCGCCGAGTCCACCGAGCGACAAGAGCTTCATCGGCGTGGCGCCGGGATGCCTTCTCACTCCAATCCGAATCTCCACCAACTTCGAAGCCGAGTGTCTGATCGGCGCCCTGGAGCACGCGGTCGAGGTGGCCGCAAAGGATTGGGGTGGGTGATCTTGCTTCCGCGCTTCGTGCCACGCCTGGCTTTCGATCGAGAGAAGAGCCAGAAGCTCGCCAAGATCCAGGATGCGATCGTCAAGGCGGCGGAGCAGGTGCCTATCGTCTGTGCCAGCGGCAATGACGGCGGCACGCCACTGGCCTACCCGGCCCTCCTTCCGGGGGTCATCGCGGTCGGTGCCTGCAACGACAAGGGTTACCGGTCGACCTACAGCCAATACGGCTTCAAGGGCGGAGCGCTCGGTGGATTGCGTGGCGCCCAGCAACGACGTGGCAGTGTCGAACCGCAAGATGACCCGGCTCGATGCCGAGGAGATCAGCGTGCGTCTTCTCAAGGGCTATCCTCGCGTAGAGAAAGTGACGGACCCGGTAAAGCGGACGCTGCTGCGGGAGTTTCTTGCAGGCCGTGCTCGGACGATCGAACCGGAGCTGCGGGCAATGTGGGAAGATGCCTCGACCGCTGCACGAATGGGGCTTTGACAAGTTCGGCGAGCTTGCGATCGCAGCACCTGACAATACCGGGGAGAAGGGTTACAATGTCGACCCCCCAGCTGACTACTGCAAGGTCACCGGAGAGTTCGGTTTCGGGGGGACCTCGGCGGCTGCAGCCCAGGTGGCGGGTGTGATCGCCCTCATGCTCTCGGCAGCTAAGGGCAAGCTCAAGGGCAATCCTGGCGAGGTGCGCAGCATCCTGCATCGGACAGCCAAGAGGGACTACCTGAAGGACGACGGAACCCCTGTAAGCCGCAGCTTCGGGCTGAAGCCGACGAGTTCGGCAAAGGTCTTGTTGACGCGGCGGCGGCGGTCAGGGAAGCAGAGGCTTTCCATAGGAAGATCCTGATCGGACCTTCCTTGCGACGGCGTCATGGTGTGAGCGGGCGGAAGGTTCCTTGCGCTTTCCCTGAGCAAAGCCCATGGAGCGCCGTCAACCTGTCCGCAGGCCAGCTCCAAAATTGTTGTCCGCTATCAGCCGGCAGGAGTGAGTGCGCTGCCGGCTTTTTGTTGCGGTCGACGCCTGCACGCTGCCGGTCAGCGATTCACGCTCGCCCGACGTCTTCGTCCACCGTTTTCACCGCCGTTTCACGGTGCCTTGCCGATCATGCTGGCAGCTTGTCAGCGTCGGGCTTGGCATCCGGCACGGGCGCTGCCTCGTGTAGGTTTCACTGGCGCTGGCTGCCAAGCTCCGAGAGAGAGGAGTTTGGGGGCTCCGATGCAGTCCATGGGTTGCACCAGGAAGGGCAGCGTCGAGGAGATCGCCGAGCAGGTCTCCAGCGCTGGTTGCCGCGGCCGCCGAGCATCACGAGCCCGTCGGTAGCTGCCACGGGTCGATCGAGAGGGAAAAGCCCGCCATCCACCGGGCCACAACCGCGCCGCGCATCGAGCGCCGGCCGCTGGCGGTCCTCCTTGCCGACGTTGTCGGCTACAGCCGTCTCATTGAGGCGGACGATCTGGATACGGCACTGCGGATCCGCTCGCTGCGCCGCCACCTGATCGGGCCAACGGTAACCACCTACGGCGGCCGGGTCGTGGATGCCGCCGGCGACGGGGTCCTGGCCGCCTTCCCCGTGGTCAGCGACGCCCTTCTTTGCGCCGCAGCCATCCACCAGGAGCTGGAGGAGCAGGAGCGGCACCGGCCGATGCGGAAGCGATTGCGCCTGCGCATGGGAGTGAGCGCAGGCGGTGAGGTTCTGGTCATCGACGGCGAGCTCTACGGCAGCGCCGTCAACATCGCGGCGCGCCTTCTGGCCCTGGCCGCCCCGGGTGAGGTGTTCCTCTCGGGCCATGTCTTCGATCGTCTGGCCCACGACATCATGGCACGCTGCGAGTCGCTCGGCCGACGCCGCCTGCGCAACATCGCTCGATGGGTCCGGATCTTACCGGCTGAGCCCAGCATGCCCAAGGTGCGAAGCCATGGTCCGCGGCCATGAAGCAGATGTCGAGAGCCGCACCCTCAACCTCGATTTCGGCAACGGCGCCGCCACTTGAGAGACCAAGCTGGGCCGTGACCCTTGGCGTGGTGTAGCTGAGGCCAGCATCACCACGATGCCCGGCGCAACCGGTCTGGTCAGCGGCCAGGGTTAGCAGGCTAACGGCGGGATCATCGCCGAGGGTAGCGATGGTTTCAGGGTCATGTAGCGGGCGCGCTGGACGGCCCCCTCGTCGGACTGCTCCAGGAGGAGCGCGCCGATCAGTCGCGTGACAGCTCGCCCCACGATGTTGCTGGAGGGGTGTTGGCTCGCCGGCCTCGCCTGGGGTTGATCCGGATGGGGCACCACCGCTGCCTTCCAGACCGACCGCCCCGAAGCCCGATAAGAGCCCAATTCGGTTGGCTAAGCATGAGCCGGGATCAGGCGCATCCCACCACGGGAGCTGTCGCGGACCGGCTCGATATGGTGATGGCGGCTATGGTGGCGGCGGTTCTTCTCGGTATGCCAACCATGTATGTGCAGCTCCGCTGATCGGGAGATGTGCAGACTCTCAGGCGCGCAGGTAAGATCTGAGGTCGCGGATTGCGGCAGCCAGGTCGGGTGAGCGGAAGACAGAGGAGCCGGCGACCAGCACGGTGGCGCCGGCCGCGATGGCGAGGGGGGCGGTTTCCGGGGTGATGCCCCCGTCGACCTCGATCCGGATCCCTCGGCCGGCGGTCATGGCCCTGAGGCGGCGGATCTTCTCCAGCTGCGAAGTGAGGAAGCTCTGGCCGCCGAAGCCGGGGTTCACGGTCATGACCAGGATCAGGTCGATCTCGCCCAGGACGTACTCGACGACACTCTCCGGCGTGGCGGGGTTGAGGGACACGCCGGCCTGCTTTGCCCAGTGCTCGGATGGCCTGGACGGTGCGGTCGAGGTGGGTCGTGGCTTCGGCGTGGACGATGATGCGGTCGGCACCGGCCTTGGCGAAGGCCTCGAGGTAGGGGTCGGCCGGGGCGATCATCAGGTGGGTGTCGAAGCATTTGCGGCTGTAGGGGCGGATCGCCCTGATCACGTCCGGGCCGAAGCTGATGTTGGGGACGTAGTGGCCGTCCATCACGTCGAGATGGATCCAGTCCGCGCCGGCCTCGTCCACGGCCTGCACCTGTTGGCCCAGCCGCGCGAAGTCGGCGGCCAGGATCGAAGGTGCGATGAGGACCTCGCTCATGCCGCAGCTTCCACGGCCGGCGGCGGGGCCTTGAGGACGCGGCTGGCCAGGATCTCCTCGGGCTCGATGGTGGCGAGGTCGTCGGCCGTGATCGGCCGGGTGCGGCGCTCGAACAGGCGGACGGCCTGGCGGAGCCGTGCCCGGTCGAGCGCGTTGCGGACCGAGCGCGCGTTCGAGAAATGCGGCTGCTGCATCCGCGCCTTCAGGTAGTGCCGGAAGGCATCGCGGGCCTCGGGGCTGAAGCGGTAGCTCTGGCCCTGGAGCATCATCTCGGCGATCGTCATCAGCTCCTCTTCGCCGTAGTCCGGGAAGTCGAGATGGTGGGCGATGCGCGAGCGGAAGCCGGGGTTGGAGGTGAAGAAGCGGTCCATGCGGTCGCTGTAGCCGGCGAGGATGACGACCAGGTCGTCGCGCTTGCTCTCCATGAGCTGGAGCAGGATCTCGATCGCCTCCTGCCCGTAGTCGCGCTCGTTCTCCGGCCGGTAGAGATAATAGGCCTCGTCGATGAACAAGACGCCGCCCATGGCGCGCTTGAGCACTTCCTTGGTCTTGGGCGCGGTGTGGCCGATATACTGGCCCACCAGGTCGTCGCGGGTCACCGAGACCAGGTGGTTGCCGCGGATATAGCCCAGCCGGTGGAGGATGTCGGCCATCCGGCCGGCGACCGTGGTCTTGCCGGTGCCGGGATTGCCGGTGAAGGACATGTGCAGGGTCGGGGGCACGCTGGTGAGTGCCAGATCCCGGCGCAGCTTGTCGACCAGGAGCAGGGCCGCGATCTCGCGGATGCGGGCCTTCACCGGCTTGAGGCCCACGAGCTCGCGGTCGAGCTGGTCCAGCACCTCACCGACGCCGGACTCGCGGTAGACGGCATCGAGGTCGATGCTGGCAGGTGCAGAAGTGACGGGAGCGTTCATCTAGGCCTCCAGCAGCCCGAGGTGCTCGACCAGCGGCATGAAGTCGCTGTCGTTGTGTAGCAGGGCGATGGCCGCGGACCATGCAGAAGGTCCGATCAGCAGATCCACGGTCTTCCTGATCGTGATCCCGCGCGCGCGCAGATCGCGATAGTTAATCGGCGGCACGAGACCGCAACCTCACGGCCGACCATCTCGACTGTGGCGAATGCGAAGCGCTTCTCCCAAATGCCCGAAGTGTGCCTCGCCTTCGCTCCGCACGCCCCGCAGCAGCTCGCACAGGACCAGGTCGCCCAGCAGGAGCCGCTCGTCGTCCCAGAGACAGAAGCGCTCGAGCTTGTCGTCTCTCGCGTCTCGAGCTGTCGATAGTAATCGATCCAGCACCGAAGTGTCGACGACGATCAACCGGCTCACCGGCTCGCGAGAGCGGCATCATGCCGCATCTCGTCGGGGTCGCTCTCCCAGTCCGGATCTCGGCCCCGGAGCTCGCGGATGTCATCGTGGCGAGCGAGCTCGAGCTGGACAGGCGTAGAGCCCTATCGACGACTGCTCGCTTCGTGGACAGGCCCGTTCGTCTCATCGCTTCGCTCACCAGCGCCTCGTCGATGTCGATGTTTGTCCGCATCGCGGCGACCTCGCTTGTGCGTGCTTGCTATCAGGTGATGCACAAGGCGGCCCATCCGCGCAACGCTGGAAGAACCGCCTGCCGGGCGGGAGCCCGGCAGGCGTAGGCTCAGGGAGGTCAACTCGGGCGGCCGCGCCTCAGTACCGCTCGCCCATCGGCCGCTGGGTGGCGTAGGGGCGGACGGTGTAGCGGACGTTGCGGCCTTCGGTCTCCGTGCGCTCGAGGCCGAAGCCGGGCTCCTCGGCCGGGCGGTGGACGATGAAGGAGAGCCGCAAGGATTCCCAGCCCGCGGTGGCGTCGAAGGCCGAGACGCGGATGTAGCAGTTGCCGAACGCCTTGCGGCATTCCTCGATCTCGTAGAGGACGCCGGCCGGGTCCTTGAGATCGAACATCGGCAGGCCCCACATCTCCCAATAGGTGTTCCGGGGATGCGGGTCGTCCGTGTACTCGATGCCGACGGCCCAGCCGTTCGACTGGCAGTAATCGACCTGCTTCCTGATCTGCTCGTTGGTGAGGTCGGGCAGGAAGCTGAAGGTGCCCTGGGTCAGGCGCATGGATGGTTCCTCCCTTGCTCAGGCGGCGGTGGGCAGCGCCACGAAATCGGGCGTGTCGGTGGACGCGTAGTCGAAGGTGACGTCCTTCCAGAGCGTGAGCGCCTGGGCCAGCGGCTGGCAGGTGCGGCCGGCCTTCTCCAGGATCTCCGGTCCTTCCTCCATGATGTTCCGGCCCTCGTTGCGGGCCAGGATCATGGCTTCCAGGGCCACCCGGTTGGCGGTGGCACCGGCCGCGATGCCCATGGGATGGCCGATCGTGCCGCCGCCGAACTGGAGCACGCAGTCCTCGCCCAGGAGGGTGAGGAGCTGGTGCATCTGGCCGGCATGGATGCCGCCCGAGGCCACCGGCATCACCTTGCGCTGGCTCGCCCAGTCCTGGTCGAAGAAGAGGCCGTTCTGCAGCGCCATCGGGTTGTAGCCCTCGCGGCAGATATCGTAGTAGCCCTTGGTGGTGTGCGGGTCGCCTTCGAGCTTGCCCACCACCGTGCCGGCATGGATGTGGTCGACGCCGGCCAGCCGCATCCACTTGGCGATGACGCGGAACGACACGCCGTGGGTCTTCTGCCTTGTGTAGGTGCCGTGGCCGGCGCGGTGCAGGTGCAGGACCATGTCGTTGCGGCGCGCCCACTTCGCCATCGACTGGATCGCCGTGTAGCCGATCACGAGGTCGATCATGACGATGACCGAGCCCAGCTGCTTGGCGAACTCCGCCCGCTCGTACATGTCCTCCATGGTGCCGGCGGTGACGTTGAGGTAGGTGCCCTTGATCTCGCCGGTCATGGCCTCGGCCCGCTTCACCGCCTCCATGCAGTAGAGGAAGCGGTCGCGCCAGTGCATGAAGGGCTGGCTGTTGATGTTCTCGTCGTCCTTGGTGAAGTCGAGCCCGCCCTTCAGCGCCTCGTAGACCACGCGGCCATAGTTGCGCCCCGAGAGGCCGAGCTTGGGCTTCACCGTGGCGCCGAGGAGGGGGCGGCCGAACTTGTCGAGGCGCTCGCGCTCGACCACGATCCCGGTGGCGGGGCCGTCGAAGGTCTTCACGTAGGCCACGGGCAGGCGCATGTCCTCGAGCCGCAGCGCCTTCAAGGGCTTGAAGCCGAACACGTTGCCGATGATCGAGGCGGTGAGGTTGGCGATCGAGCCCGGCTCGAACAGGTCGAGGTCATAGGCGATGTAGGCGAAGTACTGGCCCGGCCCGCCCGGCACCTGGTCGACCCGGTAGCACTTGGCCCGGTACTTGTCGCAGGCCGTGAGCCGGTCGGTCCAGACCACGGTCCAGGTGGCGGTCGAGCTCTCGCCCGCCACCGCGGCCGCCGCCTCCTCGGGGTCGACGCCGTCCTGCGGCGTGATCCGGAAGCAGCACGAGGACGTCCGTGTCCTTGGGCTCGTAGTCGAGGTCGAAGTAGCCCATGTCCTTGTATTGCATGACGCCGGCCTTGTACCGGTCGGCAGCCGAGCGCGTCTTCGTAATCGTAGCCATCGCCTGGTTGTCTCCGTTCAGGCCGCTTTAGCGCGGGACGTGATCTGGGGGTCGAGCTTGCCGGCCTTGTAGCGGCGCGCCATCTCGGCCAGTGGCACGGGCTTGATCGAGCTTGCCCGGCCGGCCGTGCCGAAGTCCTCGAAGCGCTGGGCGCAGAGCTGCTCCAGTGCTGCCATCGCCGGCTTCAGGAAGTTGCGCAGGTCGAACTCGGCGCGCTTCTCGTTCGCTACCTTCCGGAGCTGGCCGGTCATGGCGATGCGGCAGTCGGTGTCGATGTTCACCTTGCGCACGCCGTAGCGGATGCCTTCCTGGATCTCCTCGACCGGGACGCCCCAGGTCTGCGGCATCTTCCCGCCATGGGCGTTGAAGACGTCCTGCAGCTCCTGCGGCACCGAGGAGGAGCCGTGCATGACGAGGTGCGTGCCGGGCAGCCGCGCGTTGATCGCCTTCACCACGTCCATGGCGAGGATGTCGCCCGTGGGCTTGCGGCTGAACTTGTAGGCGCCGTGGCTGGTGCCGATGGCGACTGCCAGCGCGTCGACATGGGTCAGGGCCACGAAGTCGGCGGCCTGGTCGGGGTCGGTCAGGAGCTGGTCGCGCGACAGGCTGGCCGAGCCACCATGGCCGTCCTCGCCCTCGTCGCCGCCATGCTCGAGCGAGCCCAGGCAGCCGAGCTCGCCCTCGACCGAGACGCCCACCGCATGGGCCATCTCGACCACATTGCGGGTCACGTCGACATTGTACTCGTAGCTCGCCGGCTGCTTGCCGTCCGACATCAGCGAGCCATCCATCATCACGCTGGTGAAGCCCATCTGGATGGCGGAGAGGCAGGTGGCCGGCGTGTCGCCGTGGTCCTGGTGCAGGCAGACCGGGATGCCGGGATTGCTCTCGACCGCGGCCTCGACCATCCGGCGGAGCATGAAGTCGCCGGCGTAGGAGCGGGCACCGCGGCTGGCCTGGAGGATCACCGGTGCGTCGGTGCGCCGGGCCGCCGCCATGATCGCCAGGAGCTGCTCCATGTTGTTGATGTTGAAGGCCGGCACGGCGTAGCCGTGCTCGGCCGCGTGATCCAGAAGCTGTCGCAGGCTGATGAAGGCCATGCTGTTGTTCCTCCGCTGATCGGCCGCTTCAGGCGGCTTTGGGCAGGGCAAGCCGCGCTCGGGCACGGGCGAGCACCGCCTCGACGGTGATCCCGAAATGCTCGAAGAGATCCTTGGCCGGGGCCGAGGCGCCGAAGCCGCGCATCCCCACCACATCGGCCTCGCGGTCGACGTAGCGGGTCCAGCCGAAGGTCGAGGCGGCCTCGATGGCCAGGCGTGGGGCGCTGCCGAGGACCCCGGCGCGGTAGGCCTCGTCCTGCTGCTCGAACAGCTCCCAGGACGGCATCGAGACCACGGCCACCGGCAGCCCCTCGGCAGTCAGCCTCTCGCGCGCCTCCATCGCCAGATGCACCTCCGAGCCCGTGGCCAGGAGCGTCAGCGCACGGGGGCCGTGCGTATCGGCCAGCACATAGGCGCCGCGGGCGCACCGGTTCTCGTCGCTGTGCTCGGTGCGCAGCGTGGGCAGGTTCTGGCGGGTGAGGGCCAGGAGCGACGGCCCCTCGTCATGCTCGACCGCCAGCTCCCAGCACTCGGCGGTCTCGACCGCATCGGCAGGGCGGAAGACGCGCAAGCCGGGGATGGCCCTCAGCGCTGCAAGGTGCTCGACCGGCTGATGGGTCGGGCCGTCCTCGCCGAGGCCGATCGAATCGTGGGTCATCACGTAGATCACCCGCTGGCGCATCAGGGCCGAGAGGCGGATGGCGGGGCGGCAATAGTCGGCGAAGACGAGGAACGTGCCGCCGTACGGGATGAAGCCCTTGTGCAGGGCGACGCCGTTCATGAAGGCGGCCATCGCGTGCTCGCGCACGCCGTAATGCAGGTAGCGGCCGTCGAGCTCGCCCGGCTTCACGGCCGGCGTGTGCCTGGTCACCGTGTTGTTGGAGTGGGTGAGGTCGGCCGAGCCGCCCAGAAGCTCAGGCAGGGCCTCGGTCAGCACCTCGAGTGCCGCCTCGCTCGACTTGCGCGTGGCCATATTGGGCCGCTGCTCGGCGAGCTTGCGCTTGTGGGTGCCGATGGCGGCCTGCCAGCCTTCGGGTAGCTGCCCGGCGAGCCTCCGAGTGAGCTCATCGCGCTCGCCGGGCGGCAGCGTGGCGACCCGGCCCTGCCAGACCTCACGGACGTGCCGTCCACGCACTCCCGCCGCACGCCATGCGGCGAGAACCTCGTCGGGCACCTCGAACGGTCCCCATGGCCAGCGCAGCGCCAGGCGCGCGGCCGCGACCTCCTTCTCGCCCAAGGGCGCCCCGTGGGTGCTCTCGCTGCCCTGCTTGGTGGGCGCACCCTTGCCGATCACGGTGCGGCAGGCGATCAGCGACGGCCGGCGCACCTCGTCGCGGGCAGCGGCGATGGCGGCCGCCACGGCCTCGGGATCGTGGCCGTCGACGCTGGCCGTGTGCCAGCCATAGGCCTCGAAGCGGCGCCGCACATCGTCCGAGCAGGAGAGGCTGGTGGGCCCGTCGATCGAGATCCGGTTGTCGTCGAAGAGGACGATCAGGCGGCCGAGGCCCAGGTGCCCGGCCAGCGAGGCCGCCTCGTGGCTGATCCCCTCCATGAGGCAGCCGTCGCCGGCGATGACATAGGTGTGGTGGTTGACGAGGTCGGGCCCGAAGCGGGTGCACAAGGCGATCTCGGCGAAGGCCATGCCGACCGCGTTGGCGAAGCCCTGGCCCAGGGGGCCGGTCGTGGTCTCCACGCCGGGGGTATGGCCGTACTCGGGATGGCCGGGCGTGAGCGAGCCCATCTGGCGGAAGCGCTTGAGCTCCTCGACCGTCATGCCCGGGAAGCCGGTCAGATAGAGCAGCGCATATTGCAGCATCGAGCCGTGGCCGGCCGAGAGGATGAAGCGGTCGCGGTCGGGCCACTCGGGATCGGAGGCGTCGAACTTCAGGAAGCGGGTCCAGAGGACGGTGGCGACATCGGCCATGCCCATGGGCATGCCGGGATGGCCGGACTTCGCCTTCTCGACCGCGTCCATCGCCAGGGCGCGGATGGCGTTGGCCATCAGCTCGTCGGCGACGGGGGCGTGCGGGCTGGTCATTGCGGTGCTCCTCAAGCTCAGACCGCGCGCTCGCCCAGGGCGGCCTTGACCATGTGGTAGGCGACCAGGAGCTGGGTCAGCGCCAGGGGGTGGCTCATCTTGGAGCCGCCGAAGTCGAACGCGCCGACATTGGCGCGCAGATGGCTGGCCTCCGGGATCAGGGACCAGAGCAGGTTCTCCAGCCGCTCGGCACGGGCGCTGGGGATGTCGCCTGCGATCTCCAGGAGGTCGACGGGCTTGCCGTCGGTGTCGCGCGAGAGCGAGAGATGCAGGCCCGACTTCGCCCCGCGGTCCAGGATCGGCTCCAGGTCGGGGTGGGGCAGGGTCGGGCGCAGCAGGTGGCGCACGTTGAGGGCAGCACCGATCTCCTCGGCATGGCCCTCGGGCTGGTGGAAGCTGACCACGATGTCGGCGAAGGTGCGCTGCGGGCGGATGAAGGCGCGCGTGTCGGCCTCGCGGTCCTGGATCTGCTTGAGCACCTGCTCGCGGGCATAGCCGCGCTTGGCGCAGTCGCGCTGCACCTTCCAGCGCACGCGCAGGCTCTCGTCCGGGTCGAGATAGACCTTGACGTCGTAGCACGCGCGCATGGCCCGGCTGTGGTAGCCGAGCAGGCCCTCGACGATGATGTAGGGCCTGGGTGCCACGTACTCGGGCGCTGCGAGGCTGCCGTCCTTGTGGTCGTAGACCGGCTTCAGGATCGGCTTGCCCTGGCGGAGCAGTGCCAGGTGCTGCTCCATGATGTCGATATAGTTGCACTCGGGGTGCAGCGGGGTGATGCCGAGCCGCGCCCGGTCCTCGCGGCCGTAGCGGTGATAGTCGTCGGTGCAGATCGTGGCCACGCGGTCGGCGCCGAGGATGGCGGCGATGCCGGCCGTGAGCGTGGTCTTGCCGGCCGCGGAATCGCCGACGATGCCCAGGATGATGGGGTGATCGACACGCCGTTCGTATGGCATTTGTTCAGGCCTCCGCGCCCGTGGCACCCAACGGGAGCCAGCTCGTGAGGAGCTGACGCTCGCCGGTGACGCCCGAGATCATCAAGGTCTGCGTGCGGTAGTGGGTGGACCCGTGCTCGACGCCTTCGAACAGGAGGCCCGTGGTGATGCCGGTGGCGCAGAACAGCACCTCGGGCGACATCACCAGCTCTTCCAGCTGGTACCAGCGCTCGGTCGAGAGACCGGTCTCGCGCAGGCGCATCTTCTCGGTCGCGAGCTGCGGGTCGAGCCGGCCCCAGAAGGCGCCGCCCAGGGCACGGATGGCGCAGGCCGAGATGATGCCCTCGGGCGTGCCGCCGGTACCCATGAGCGCGTCGATGCGGCCGTCGGCGAAGGCGGCGACGATGGCACCCGCCACGTCGCCCGCCGGATAGAGCGCCACCCGGGCGCCGACGCTGTGGATCTCCTCGACCAGCCGGTTGTGGCGCGGCTTCTCGAGCACGAAGACGGTGAGCCGGCTCACCGGCTTCTCCAGCACCTCGGCCAGGCGGCGCAGCTTCCTGTCGGTGGGCCAGCTGGGGTCGATCTCGCCGCGGGCAGCCGGAGGGCCTGCGAACTTCTCCATGTAGAAGCAGGGGCCGGGGTCGAACATCGTGCCCTGCGGGCTCATGGCGATCACCGCCATGGCGTTGGTCAGGCCCTTGGCGAGGTAGGTGGTGCCCTCGACGGGATCGACCGCCACGTCGTAACGCGTGCCCTCGTGCCCGGTGCCGACCTTCTCGCCCTTGTAGAGCTCGGGTGCCTCGTCCTTCTCGCCCTCGCCGATCACCACCGTGCCGTCGAAGGGGAGCGCGTTGAGCGTCCGCCGCATGGCCTCGACCGCGGCCCCGTCGCCGCGCTGCTTGTCGCCGCGGCCGATCCAGTCGCAGGCCGCACGCGCCGCGGCCTCGGTGACGTTGCGCAGGCCGTAGATGAAGAGGGGAGCGGCCGGCCCCAGATCCGCCGAGCTTTGGCCCATCGCCGCTGCTCCCCGATCACGTTGTTCTGTGGACCGGAGGATAGGGCCAAGGGCCGGATGCGGGACGCGCGGCCGGGTAGCGGCCGGCAATCTTACGGGTGGGGCTGCATCCCGCCCGAAAGGGTGGGGGAGCCGCGGCTCTCATGCCAGACCTGCACCGCCTGGGCGCGGTTGCGCACCTCGAGCTTCTCGAAGAGATGGCGGAGGTGGAACTTCACCGTGTTGATCGAGACCCCCAGCGTGCGGGCGAGCTGGGCGTTGGTCTTGCCGGTGCCCAGAGCCTCCAGGAGCTCGCGCTCGCGGGCGCTCAGCGCCCCGAGCGGGTCCTTGTCCAGCCGACGCACGTCCAGGAACGGGAAGACCATCCGCCCGGCGGCCACGGCCAGGAGGGTCTCCAGGAGCCGCTCGGGCGGCTCGCGCTTGGAGATGAAGGCGGCACCGCCCAGGGCCATGACCTGGCGCGGGATCGCGGGGTCGTCGGCCCCGGTGTAGACGACGATGCGCGGCCCCGACGCCTGCTCGCGCAGGGCCTCGAGCACCGCCCGGCCGCCCTTGAACGGCATCTCCCAGCCGATCACTGCGACCTCGAAGGAGAACCTCCGCACGGCATCGAGGAAGCGCTCGCCGTCGCACGCGGTCACCACGAGGTTGAAGCGCGCATCCTGCAGCACGAGGCTGCGGAGCCCGGCCAGTACCAGCGGGCTCTTGTCGGCGAGGGCGACGGTGATGGGATAGGAGTTGCGCAAATGCGGCGCGTCTTTCGACTGCATGGCCGCGCCCAGCATGGCGTCCTCACCGGCGGAGGGCAAGCGACGGGCAAATTGCCTCACTGCGGGTCTTGAGGCTGGGCAGGGCTGCCTCACGCGCTAGCCTTCCTCCCGCGCAGCCGAGCACCGGCGTCCAGGTCGAAATCACAGTGCGATAGCGTGGCGGTCACGCCTGCTACAACTGCGGACTGTGGCCCGGGCCGGTTGACGTCGAATCAGTTGGGGGAGGGCCGCATGGACCGGGTGTCCGACAACGATCCCGTCGAAACCAAGGAGTGGCTGGACTCGCTTGAGGGCGTGATCGAGGTCGAAGGCCAGGACCGCGCCGCCTTCCTGCTCGACGAGCTGCTGGGCCGGGCCCGCCGCTGGGGCACGCCGGTGCCCTACTCGGCCAACACACCCTACCTCAACACCATCCAGCCGGACCGCCAGGCGCGGCACCCGGGCGATCGGACGATCGAGCACCGGATCCGCTCCTACATCCGCTGGAACGCGGTGGCGATCATCCTGCGCGCGAACAAGGAGAGCAGCGAGCTCGGCGGCCATATCGCCAGCTTCCAGTCCTCGGCCCTGCTCTACGACACCGGCTTCATGCATTTCTGGCACGCGCCGTCGGACGACCATGGCGGCGACCTGGTCTACGTGCAGGGTCACTGCTCGCCCGGCATCTATGCCAGGAGCCTGATCGAGGGCCGGCTCACCGAGGAGAGGCTCGACAATTTCCGCCAGGAGGTCGACGGCCAGGGGCTCTCCTCCTATCCCCACCCCTGGCTGATGCCGGACTACTGGCAGTTCCCGACCGTCTCGATGGGCCTGGGGCCGCTCGCCGCGATCTACCAGGCGCGCTTCCTCAAGTACCTGCAGGGCCGCGGCCTCGCCCATACCGAGGGCCGCAAGGTCTGGTGCTTCATGGGCGACGGCGAGTGCGACGAGCCCGAGAGCCTGGGTGCGATCTCGCTGGGCGGTCGCGAGCGGCTCGACAACCTGATCTTCGTCATCAACTGCAACCTGCAGCGGCTCGACGGGCCGGTCCGCGGCAACGGCAAGATCGTCCAGGAGCTGGAGGGCATCTTCCGCGGGGCGGGGTGGAACGTCATCAAGTGCCTCTGGGGCACCGGATGGGACCGGCTCCTGGCCAAGGACACGGACGGCATCCTCCTGAAGCGGATGGAGGAGGCGGTCGACGGCGAGTACCAGGACTTCAAGTCGAAGAACGGCGCTTATGTCCGCGAGCACTTCTTCGGCAAGTATCCCGAGCTGAAGGCCATGGTGGCCGACATGACCGACGAGGAGGTCTGGGGCCTCGTCCGCGGCGGCCACGATCCGCTCAAGGTCTACGCGGCCTACCACGAGGCGGCCAACACCAAGGGCAAGCCGACCGTGATCCTGGCCAAGACGGTCAAGGGCTACGGCATGGGCGAGGCCGGCGAGGGGCAGAACATCACCCATCAGCAGAAGAAGATGGGCGAGGTCCACCTCAAGGAGTTCCGCGACCGCTTCTCCCTGCCGCTCACCGATGAGCAGATCAAGGAGATCCCCTACCTCAAGTTCGAGGAAGGAAGCCCCGAGCTCAATTACCTGCGCGAGCGGCGCCGTGCCCTGGGCGGCTACCTGCCGGCGCGGCGGCAGAAGTCCGCCGAGACGCTGGAGGTGCCGCCGCTCTCCGCCTTCGACGCCCAGCTCAAGAGCAGCGAGGGGCGTTCCAACTCGACCACCATGGCCTTCGTGCGCATCCTCAACACGCTTCTGCGCGACAAGAAGATCGGCAAGCGGGTGGTCCCGATCGTGCCCGACGAATCGCGCACCTTCGGCATGGAGGGCATGTTCCGCCAGTTCGGCATCTTCAGCCAGGTGGGCCAGCTCTACCGCCCGCAGGATGCCGACCAGCTGATGTTCTACAAGGAGGACAAGTCCGGCCAGATCCTGCAGGAGGGGATCAACGAGGCCGGCGCCATGTCGTCCTGGATCGCGGCCGCGACATCCTACTCGGTGTCGAACACGCCGATGATCCCCTTCTACATCTACTACTCGATGTTCGGCTTCCAGCGGGTGGGCGATCTCGCCTGGCTCGCCGGCGACATCCGTGCCCGCGGCTTCCTCATCGGCGGCACCTCGGGGCGGACCACGCTCAACGGCGAGGGCCTGCAGCACGAGGACGGCCACAGCCACATCTACTCGCTCACCATCCCGAACTGCATCTCCTACGACCCTACCTTCTCCTATGAAGTGGCGGTGATCATCCAGGACGGCCTGCGGCGGATGTATGCCGAGCAGGAGGACGTCTACTATTACATCACCACGCTCAACGAGAACTACGAGCACCCGGCCCTGCCGGAAGGTGCCGCCGAGGGCATCGTGAAGGGGATGTATCTCTTCCGCGAGGCCGAGGCCGGCGCCAAGGGGCCTCGGGTGCAGCTTCTGGGCTGCGGCTCGATCCTGCGCGAGGTGATCGCGGCCGCCGACCTGCTGCAGCAGGACTGGGGTGTCTCGGCCGATATCTGGAGCTGCCCCAGCTTCACCGAGCTGCGCCGCGAGGCGATCGGCGCCGAGCGCTGGAACCTGCTGCACCCGACCGAGGCGCCGCGCGGAGCTGGGTCGAGACCTGCCTCGACGGGCGGCAGGGCCCGGTCGTGGCCTCGACCGACTATATCCGGCTCTTCGCCGACCAGATCCGGCCCTACGTGAAGGCCCGCTACCGGGTGCTGGGCACGGACGGCTTCGGCCGCTCCGACTACCGCCGCAAGCTCCGCCACTTCTTCGAGGTCGACCGGCACTGGGTGACGCTGGCGGCCCTGGAGAGCCTGGCCAAGGACGGTGCGGTCCCGGCGGCCCGGGTGGCGGAGGCGATCCAGAAATACGGCATCGATCCGGAGAAGCCGAACCCGGCCACCGTCTAACGCATCCGATCAGGCTTGAATCGATCCGGGCGTCCCGAGCGCCCGGGCAGGGGGGAGTGGCTCAGCCGTGGCAGCGACGAACGAGATCAAGGTCCCGGACATCGGCGACTTCAAGGACATCCCGGTCATCGAGGTCCATGTGGCCGTCGGGGATACGGTCAAGGCCGACGACCCCCTGATCACGCTCGAGAGCGACAAGGCCACCATGGACGTCCCGGCACCCCAGGACGGGACCGTGGGCGAGCTTCTGGTCAAGATCGGCGACAAGGTGAGCGAGGGCACCCCGATCATGCGCCTGAAGGACGGCGCCGGTGCCTCGCCCGAAGCACCGCCTGCCGGCGCCCCGGTCGTGGCCCAGCAGGTGGCACAGCAGGACCCGGTGGCTCAGCCGCGTCAGCAGCCGGCTCCCCCGCCGGCCCAGAGCCCCGGTGCGACGAGCGACTTCTCGGGTGTCCATGCCAGCCCGTCCGTGCGCCGCCTCGCCCGCGAGCTGGGCGTCGACCTGACCAAGCTGAAGGGTACGGGCGAGAAGAGCCGGATCACGCTCGAGGACGTGCGCGGCTTCCTGAAGGGTCCGGCGCAGGCTCCGGCAGCGGCAGCGGCACCCTCGGGCGGCATGGGCATCCCCGAGATCCCGGCCCAGGACTTCTCCAAGTTCGGCCCGGTCGAGAAGAAGCCGCTGGCCCGGATCAAGCGGATCTCCGGCCCCTTCCTGCACCGCGCCTGGCTCAACATCCCGCACGTCACGCACGGCGACGAGGCCGACATCACCGAGATCGAGCAGTACCGGAAGGAGCTCGACACCCAGGCCAAGGGCGAGAAGAAGCCCTACCGCGTCTCCCTCCTGCCGTTCCTGATGAAGGCCTCGGTGTCGGCGCTCAAGGCCTTCCCGGACTTCAACAGCTCGCTGCAGTCCCGAGAAGGACGCGCTGATCGTCAAGAAGTACTACAATATCGGCATCGCGGTCGACACGCCGGAAGGCCTCGTTGTCCCGGTGATCAAGGACGTGGACCGCAAGGGCATCGTCGAGCTCAGCCGCGAGCTGGGCGACACCTCGGCCAAGGCGCGCGACGGCAAGCTGGCGCCGGCCGAGATGCAGGGCGGCTGCTTCACCATCTCCAGCCTGGGCGGGATCGGCGGCACCACCTTCACCCCCATCGTCAACGCGCCCGAGGTGGCGATCCTGGGCGTGGTCCGCTCGAAGATGGCGCCGGTCTGGGACGGCAAGGAGTTCAAGGCCCGGCTGATCCTCCCCCTCTTCGTCTCCTACGACCACCGGGTGATCGACGGGGCGCTGGCCGCCCGCTTCGCCCGGCATCTCTGCACCGTGCTCGAGGACGTGCGCCGGCTGGTTCTCTGACCCGCGCCAGCGCCTGAGCCACGAACCCGGAGAGAGATGCCATGCCCGTCGAGATCAAGGTCCCCGACATCGGTGACTTCAAGGACATCCCGATCATCGAGGTCCACGTCAGCGCGGGCCAGAAGATCGCCGTCGACGACCCGCTCCTGACGCTGGAGAGCGACAAGGCCACCATGGACGTGCCCTCGCCGCAGGCGGGCACGGTGGCCGAGCTCAAGGTCAAGCTCGGCGACAAGGTCTCGCAAGGGAGCGTGATCCTCACCCTCGAGGCCGAGGGTGCGGCCGCCATCCCGCCCAAGGAGCGGATCAACCAGGGCGCGTCGCCCTCGACGGCCGAGCCCGCGGGCTATGGCTCGCCCGGCCGGCGCTCTACGAGACGATCGAGGTCAAGGTCCCGGACATCGGCGACTTCAAGGGCGTCGAGGTCATCGAGGTCCACGTCGCCCCCGGTGCCGAGGTCAAGGCGGACGATCCGCTGCTCACGCTGGAGAGCGACAAGGCGTCGATGGACATCCCCTCGCCGGCCGCGGGCAAGGTCGGCGCGCTGAAGGTCAAGAAGGGCGACAAGGTCTCCGAGGGCGACCTGATCCTGAAGCTGGAGACCGGGGCCAAGGAACGGGTATCGGCCCCGCCGGCACCGGCTCCCGCCGCCAAGCCGTCGTCCGGGGCCAAGGGCGATTTCGATGCCGAGGTGCTGGTGCTGGGTGCTGGGCCCGGCGGCTACACCGCAGCCTTCCGTGCCGCCGATCTCGGCAAGAAGGTCGTCCTGGTCGAGCGCTGGCCGTCGCTTGGTGGCGTCTGCCTCAATGTCGGCTGCATCCCGTCCAAGGCCCTTCTCCACGCCGCCAAGGTGCTGGACGAGGCGATCGACATGGGCGGCCACGGCATCACCTTCGCCGCCCCGCAGATCGACCTCGACAAGCTCCGCGACTGGAAGGACGGGGTCGTCAAGCGCCTGACCGGCGGCCTCTCCGGGCTCGCCAAGGCGCGTAAGGTGACCGTGGTCAGCGGCTACGGCCGCTTCGCCTCGCCCAACGAGCTGGCGGTCGAGCAGCCGAACGGCGGCGGCACCAAGACCGTGACCTTCGAGAAGGCGATCATCGCCGCGGGCTCGGAGCCGGTGACGCTGCCCTTCATCCCGCATTCCGACCCGCGGGTGATCAATTCCACCGGTGCCCTGGAGCTGGGCGGCATCCCCAAGCGCCTGCTCGTGGTCGGCGGCGGGATCATCGGCCTGGAGATGGCGACGGTCTACAACGCCCTGGGCACCAGGGTGACCATCGTCGAGCTGATGGATCAGCTCATCCCGGGTGCGGACAAGGACATCGTGACCCCGCTCGCGAAGCGGCTCGAGAAGCGCTACGAGGCGATCTACCTCAAGACCAAGGTCACCAAGGTCGAGGTGGGCGGCGACGGGCTGACGGCGCATTTCGAGGGCCCGAAGGCGCCGGCCACGGATACGTTCGACCGTGTGCTGGTGGCGGTCGGCCGGCGTCCGAACGGCAGGCTGATCGGGGCCGAGAATGCCGGGATCACGGTCGACGAGCGCGGCTATATCCCGGTCGACAAGCAGATGCGCACCAACCAGATGCACATCTTCGCCATCGGCGACGTGGTGGGCCAGCCGATGCTGGCGCACAAGGCGGTGCACGAGGGCAAGGTGGCCGCGGAGACTGCCGCCGGCCACAACAGCTTCTTCGACGCCAAGGTGATCCCCTCGGTCGCCTACACCGACCCCGAGGTCGCCTGGGTGGGCCTGACCGAGAACGAGGCCAAGGCCAAGGGCGTCAAGTACGGCAAGGGTGTCTTCCCCTGGGCCGCCAGCGGCCGCTCGCTGTCTCTGGGTCGCGACGAGGGCATCACCAAGGTGCTGTTCGACGACGCCACCCACAGGATCATCGGCTGCGGGATCGTTGGCCCCAACGCCGGCGACCTGATCGCGGAGGCGGCACTCGCCATCGAGATGGGCGCGGATGCGGAGGATATCGGCCTCACCATCCACCCGCACCCGACGCTGTCGGAGACCATCGGCATGGCGGCCGAGATGTTCGAAGGGACGATCACGGATCTGATCCCACCGAAGAAGCGCTGATGGCAGTGCTGAACGGTCAGGTGAGGAGGAGCCGGCAATGGCAGTGAAGCAGGAATTCCAGAAGCTGGTCGAGGGCCAGGTCGCGGTCTGGCAGGGGCAGCTCAAGGACTATCAGGAGCGCATGGCGCAGGCGAGCGCCGACGCCCGCGCCAATTACGAGAAGGGTGTAGCCAGCCTGCGCGACAACACCGAGCAGGGCAAGAAGCTGCTGGGCGAGGTCCAGACCGCCAGCGAGTCTGCCTGGAAGGACATGCAGTCCGCCTCGCAGACAGCGCTGGAGAAGCTGCAGAAGGGCTGGGCCGACGCACTGAAGCGCTTCGGCTAGGCCGGGCTACGGAAGAACGACGGGGGACCGCCGCGGCACGCGGTGGAGGCGAGGGCAGGGAAGGAAATATGGAAGATCAGCTCGCAGAAGCCGCACTCGCCTATCACCGCTATCCCACCCCGGGGAAGATCACGGTCCAGCCTACCAAGGACATGACCAACCAGCGCGACCTGTCGCTGGCCTATTCCCCGGGCGTGGCGGTCCCCTGCCTTGAGATCGAGAAGGACCCGCTCACCGCCTACGATTACACGTCCAAGGGCAACCTCGTCGCCGTGATCAGCAACGGCACGGCGGTGCTGGGCCTGGGCAATATCGGCGCTCTTGCCGGCAAGCCGGTCATGGAGGGCAAGGGCTGCCTGTTCAAGAAGTTCGCCGGCATCGACGTGTTCGACATCGAGATCGACGAGACCGATCCCGACAAGCTGATCGAGATCATCGCCTCGCTGGAGCCCACCTTCGGCGGCATCAATCTCGAGGACATCAAAGCACCCGAGTGCTTCACGATCGAGCAGGCGCTCAGGAAGCGGATGAAGATTCCCGTCTTCCATGACGACCAGCACGGGACCGCCATCGTCGCCGCCGCGGCTCTGCTCAACGGGCTTGAGGTCGTGGGCAAGCGGATCGAGGAGATCAAGCTCGTCTGCTCCGGCGCCGGTGCCGCCGCCATCGCCTGCCTCGACATCGTGGTCGGCCTCGGCGTGCGCAAGGAGAACGTCTGGATCACCGACAGCAAGGGCGTCGTCTACGCGGGCCGCAAGGAGTACATGGACGACCAGAAGGCCCGCTACGCGCAGGACACGCCCGCACGGGCGCTCGGCGACATCATCGCCGGTGCCGACGTGTTCTTCGGCCTCTCGGCACCAGGCGTGCTCAAGCCCGAGATGGTGAAGGAGATGGCGGACCGCCCGATCATCCTCGCCATGGCCAATCCGGAGCCCGAGATCAGGCCGGAGCTGGCGAAAGGGGTGCGACCCGACGCCATCATCGCCACCGGCCGCTCCGACTACCCGAACCAGGTCAACAACGTCTTGTGCTTCCCGTTCATCTTCCGAGGTGCCCTCGACGTCGGCGCCACCACGATCAACGAGGAGATGAAGCTCGCCTGCGTGCGGGCGCTGGCCGAGCTCGCCAGGGCCGAGCAGTCGGACGTGGTGGCCGCGGCCTACGGCAAGCAGGAGATCCGTTTCGGGCCCGAGTACCTGATCCCGCGCCCGTTCGATCCCCGCATCATCACCAAGGTGGCACCGGCGGTGGCCCAGGCCGCCATGGATACCGGCGTCGCCACCCGGCCGATCGCCGACATCGAGGCCTATCGCCGCTCGCTGCAGCGCTACGTCTACACCTCGGGCACGGTGATGCAGCCGGTCTTCGCCGCTGCCGTCGAGGCGACGCGGGCCAGGATCGTCTATGCCGAAGGCGAGGACGACCGCGTCCTGCGGGCGGCGCAGGTGGTGCTGGACGAGAACCTGGCGCACCCCGTCCTGGTCGGCCGGCCGGACGTGATCGCCGCCCGGATCAAGGATCTGGGCCTGCGCATCGAGCCCGGCCGCGACGTCGAGATCGCCAGCTTCGACGACGCGGAGCTCGTGGGCGAGGCGGCCGAGGCCTATTACCAATTCGGCAAGCGCAAGGGCGTCGAGCGTGAGCTGGCGGCCAGCGAGATGCGCCGCAACGGCACCCTGATCGCCGCCATGCTGCTGCACCAGGGCAAGGTCGACGGCCTGCTGTGCGGCACCTTCGGCAGCTATCGCAGCCACCTGCGCTATGTCGCCGAGGTGATCGGGCCGAAGCCGGGGGCCAGCATCCTGGCGGCCATGAACCTGCTCCAGCTCCCGCGCCATACCGTCTTCATCTGCGATACCTACATCAACCACGATCCGACGGCGGCACAGGTGGCCGAGATGACGCTGCAGGCGGCAGCCGAGGTCCGCCGCTTCGGCCTCACGCCACGGGTGGCACTGGTCTCGCATTCGAGCTTCGGCACCGACGACGACCCGTCCTCGGTCAAGATGCGGCAGGCGCTGGCGCTCATCGAGAAGCAGGATCCCGAGCTCGAGGTCGAGGGCGAGATGCATGCCGACGCGGCCCTCTCCAAGCCCACGCTCGATCGCATGTTCCCGGGCTCGCGCCTGACCGCCGAGGCGAACCTGCTGGTCTGCCCGACGCTCGATGCTGCCAACATCACCTTCAACGCGCTGAAGATCGTGGCCGGCGGCGGCATCACGGTCGGGCCCATCCTGCTCGGAGCCGCCAAGCCCGTTCACATCCTCACGCCGACGAGCACCGTCCGGCGGATCGTGAACATGACCGCGCTGACCGCCGTGGACACCGTTACCCCGCAGTAGAGCATCAGGGAGACCGGCGATGGCCACGCACGCGACCGCCGCTGCTATGTCGGCCCATCACAAGCCCTGGTACCGGCATCTCTACGTCCAGGTGCTGGGTGCGATCGTGCTGGGCGTCCTTCTGGGCCACTTCTATCCGGCGCTCGGCGCGCAGATGAAGCCGCTGGGCGACGCCTTCATCAAGCTGATCAAGATGCTGATCGCACCGATCATCTTCTGCACCGTGGTGCACGGCATCGCCAGCATGGAGGACATGAAGAAGGTCGGCCGGGTCGGCCTCAAGGCGCTGCTCTACTTCGAGGTGATGACCACGATCGCCCTGATCATCGGGCTCCTGATCGTCAATCTCTGGCAGCCCGGCAGCGGCATGAACGTCGACCCCGCTGCCCTCGATACCAAGTCGATCGCGAGCTACACACAGAAGGCCGGCGAGCAGAGCACGGTCGAGTTCCTGCTGCACATCATCCCCGCCACGGTGGTCGGCGCCTTCGCGGAAGGCGAGATCCTCCAGGTCCTGTTCTTCGCCATCCTGTTCGCCTTCGCGCTGCACTGGCTGGGAGAGAAGGGCAAGCCCCTGCTCCACGTCATCGACCAGACCGCACACGTCTTCTTCGGCATCGTCGGCATCGTCATGAAGGCCGCACCGATCGGCGCTTTCGGTGCCATGGCCTTCACCATCGGCAAGTACGGCCTGAGCACGCTGGTCTCGCTGGGATCCTTGATGCTGGGCTTCTACGCTACCTGCCTGATCTTTGTCTTCCTTGTGCTGGGCGGGGTCGGTGCCCTTTGCGGCTTCAGCATCTTCAAGTTCATCCGCTACATCAAGGAGGAGCTGCTGATCGTGCTCGGCACCAGCTCCTCCGAATCCGTCCTGCCGCGGATGCTGGCCAAGATGGAGAACCTGGGCGCGGACAAGTCGGTGGTCGGGCTCGTCATCCCGACCGGGTACAGCTTCAATCTCGATGGCACCTGCATCTATCTCACCATGGCGGCCGTGTTTCTGGCCCAGGCCACCAACACCGAGCTCACGTTCAGCCAGGAGCTGGGCCTGATTGGCATCCTGCTCTTGACCTCGAAAGGGGCGGCGGGCGTCACCGGCTCGGGCTTCATCGTCCTCGCGGCCACGCTGGCTTCCCTCGGTACCGTGCCAGTAGCGTCGATTGCCCTGATCCTGGGCGTCGACCGGTTCATGTCCGAGGCCCGCGCCTTGACCAACCTGATCGGCAATGGCGTTGCCACCATTGTCGTCGCGAAATGGGAGGGTGCACTCGACGAGGGCCGGATGCACCGGCACCTGAACCAGGAGAGCGAAGCGGAGGCCGACGATCCCGAGGCGGTCCTGGTGGCTGAGGATATCGAGGAGGAGAGCCGTGTTCCGGGCCCCGGGCCCACGCCCGCTCGCGCCTGAGATTGCCCGGCTGATGACCGACAGGACGGCGGAGCTCGAGCGCAAGGGCGACGTCACGGCCGACCTCGCGACCGAGCCGCGGGAGCCGGCACCTCTCCCGGGCCGGCGCGCTCTGCCGGGCGCCGACCTGCCCCGGATCGTGGTGGTCGGAGGCGGGGCCGGCGGCCTTGAGCTGGTGACCCGGCTGGGCGACCGGTTGGGCAAACGCCAGAAGGCGGCGATCCGGCTCGTCGAGCGCGAGCGCGTGCATATGTGGAAGCCGCTGCTGCATGAGGTGGCGGCGGGCTCGATGGATGTGGACGAGCACGGGCTCGACTATCTGGCCCACGCCCACTGGCACCACTACCGCTACCGTTTCGGCGAGATGATCGGGCTCGACCGCGGCAGGAAGCAGGTGCTCCTGGCGCCTACCTTCGACGACGAGGGCCGGCAGATCACCCCGGCGCGGACCGTTCGCTACAACATCCTGATCCTCGCCATCGGCAGCGTCACCAACGATTTCGGCACCGCCGGCGTGCAGGAGCATGCGATAGCGCTGGAGACGCCGGACGAGGCCGCCCGATTCAACCGCCGGCTCGTCAACGCGCTGATGCGCGCCCACACCCAGTCGGAGCCGGTTCGCCCGGGCCAGCTCCATGTCGCGATCATCGGTGCGGGCGCCACCGGCACCGAGCTCTCGGCCGAGCTGCACCGCACCGCGCGTCAGGTGGTGGCCTACGGTCTCGACAAGATCGACCCCGACAAGGACATCCGCATCACGCTGATCGAGGCGGCCCCGCGCATCCTGCCAGGCCTGCCCGAGCGCATCTCCGAGGCCACCACGTCCCTGCTCGCGAACCTGGGCGTCCACGTCTCCACCAACTCGAAGGTGAGCGAGGTCCGCGCCGACGGCGTGGCTCTGGCCGACGGCCGCTTCATCCCGGCCGAGCTCACCGTATGGGCGGCCGGCGTGCGCGGGCCCGATGTGCTGAGGAACCTCGAGGGCCTGGAGCTCAGCCGCAGCAACCAGCTCGTGGTGCTCCCCACCTTGCAGACCACGCGCGACCCCGACATCTTCGCCATCGGCGACTGCGCCTACTGCCCGCGCGAGGGCCACCCCAACCCGGTCCCGCCCCGGGCCCAGGCTGCCCATCAGCAGGCGAGCCACATGGTCGGACAGGTCGAGCGCCACCTTCGCGGCGAGCCGCTCAAGCCCTTCGTCTACCGGGACTTCGGCTCGCTCGTCAGCCTTGGCGAGTACTCCACCGTCGGCAACCTGATGGGCTTCATCGCCGGCAAGAACATGCTGATCGAGGGCTACTTCGCCCGCCTGATGTACCAGTCCCTCTACAAGATGCACCAGACGGCCCTGCACGGCATGTTCAAGACGGCGATGTCGACCCTCGGCCGCATGATCACCCGCCAGACCGAGCCGCGGGTGAAGCTGCACTGAGCCTTGCCTGTCAGGCTATGGTAGCCGGCACGGCGTAGACCGGGACCGCGGCCTGGAAGCCCTTGAGATCGACCGGGCCGATGGGCTGCAGGTGGACGACCGCGCGAACCGCCAGGGCCACGGGCTCGCTCACCAGGATCTGGCCGTCGGGTGCCTGAGCGCACAGTCGAGCACCCAGGTTGGCGACGCTGCCGATCGCGGCATAGTCGTAGCGCCCCTCGAAGCCGATCCGGCCCAGTGTCGCCTGCCCTTGCGCGATCCCCACGCCGAAGCCCAGCGCGAAGCCGCGGCGCTGCCAGTCGGCTGACAGCGCCTGGACCGTCTCGCGCATCGCCATCGCCATCCGCACCGCGCGCTGTGCCGGATCGGGGCAGGGGACGGGGTCGTTGAACAGGACCACGAGCCCGTCGCCCAGGAAGCGCTCCAGCGTGCCCTCGAAGCGGTGCACCAGGGGCCCGAGGGCGGCGTGGTACTCGCGGAGCACGCCCATCACCTCGTCCGGTGCCGCCCGTTCGGCGAAGGCGGTGAAGCCGCGCAGGTCGCAGAACACCACCGTGACCTCGCGGCGGTGGCTCTCCAGGAGGCTCTCGTCACCGCCCGCCAGGATCAGCTCCGCCACCTGCGGCGGCAGGAAGCGGCGCAGGCGGCCGACGCGCTCGATCTCCGCCACCTGCTCGGCGACGCGGCGCTCCAGCGTGCGGCCCCACTCCGCCAGCTCGGCCGCCTGCGCCTGGACCGCATCGTGCAGGGCCTTGGTGCGCAGGATCGCGCGCACGCGGGCCACGAGCGAGGGCTGCTCGACGGGCTTGGTCAGGTACTCGTCGGCACCGGCCTCGAGCCCGGCCACCACGTCCTCGACCGCCGCCAACGCCGTCACCATGATGATCGGCGTGAACGGGAAGGCGGGATCGGCCTTGAGCCGACGGCAGACCTCGAACCCGTCCAGCCGCGGCATGGTGGCGTCGAGCATGATGAGGTCGGGCAGCTGCGCCCGGGCCGTCGCGAGCGCCTCCTCGCCGTCGGCCGCCATGATCGTCTTGTAGCCCTGGGTGGCCAGCCTCCAGCACATGATCTCGCGCTGGTCCGGATCGTCGTCGACAACCAGGATCAAGGGCGGCTGGCGCAAGGTGCAGGCCGGCTTCCAGAGTGAGGGCGCAGGGCACAGCATGCCATGCAGTCGGCTGGTCCGGAAAGAGGGCAGACCGTCCGACAACCCAGGGTAGAGTATCCTCTTCTAATTTCAATCTTCTCTGCTAGGGTGCCGCCGTCCGAGATGCGGCCGGAGGCAGCGGGCTTGGCGCAGGCAGCGGCTCTCACGATCGCACGGGTCCGGACCGTGGCCCTGATCGGGCTCGACGTCGCCGACGTCGATGTCGAGGTCCAGCTCAGCGCCGGGCTGCCCAGCTTCACGATCGTGGGCCTGGCCGACAAGGCCGTGGCCGAGAGCCGCGAGCGGGTGCGCGCCGCCCTTGCCGCCATGGGCCTGGCCCTGCCGCCCAAGCGGATCACGGTCAACCTGGCGCCGGCCGACATCGCCAAGGAAGGCAGCCACTTCGATCTGCCGATCGCCCTGGGCCTGCTCGTGATCATGGGCGTGCTCCCGGCCGACGCGGTCGAGGGTCATCTGGCGCTGGGCGAGCTCGCCCTGGATGGCAGCCTGCGCGGCGTCTCGGGCGTCCTGCCGGCCGCCGTGGCCGCAGCCGCCCGCGAGCTCGCCCTGATCTGCCCCGCCGCCAGCGGGCAGGAGGCCGCCTGGCTCAAGGACCAGATCGAGATCGTGGCCGCCCCCAGCCTCCTGGCCCTCCTCAACCACGCCCGCGGGCTGCAGCCGCTGCCCATCCCCGAGCCGCCTGACCCCGAGGAGGAAGCAGCCGGCCCCGACCTGCGCGACGTGAAAGGCCAGGAAACCGCGAAGCGGGCGCTGGAGATCGCGGCGGCCGGGAACCACAACCTGCTGATGACCGGCCCGCCCGGTGCCGGCAAGTCGATGCTGGCTTCCCGCCTGATCGGCCTGCTCCCGCCGCTCGACCCGGCCGAGGTGCTGGAAGTGAGCATGATCGCCAGCGTCGGCGGCCGGCTCGGCGGCAAGCTCACCAAACGCCGCCCCTACCGCAGCCCCCACCACGGTGCCTCGATGGTGGCCATCGTCGGCGGCGGCCAGAACGCGCGGCCGGGCGAGGTCAGTCTCGCGCACAAAGGCGTGCTGTTCCTGGATGAACTGCCGGAGTTCGGCCGGCAGGTTCTCGAAGCCTTGCGTCAGCCCATGGAGACCGGCCAGATCACCATCGCCCGTGCCAATTTGCACGTCACCTATCCGGCCCGATTCCTCCTCGTGGCCGCCATGAACCCCTGCCGCTGCGGCTACCTCGACGACCCCGGCATGGCGTGCCCACGAGCACCTCGTTGTGCCCAGGACTACCAATCGCGCCTTTCCGGCCCGCTGCTCGACCGCGTCGACATCAATCTCGACGTGCCGCCCGTGACCATGAGCGACATGGCGCTGCCTGCGCCGCGCGAGGGCACGGCCGAGATCGCCGCCCGCGTTGCCGCCGCGCGGGCCGTGCAGTCGCAGCGCTTCGCCGATGCCGGGGTGCCGGCGCTGCGCACCAACAGCGAGGCCGACGGCGAGGTCCTGGAACGCGTGGCCCCGCTCGATGCAGCGGCCGGGGCCCTGCTCCGCCGCGCCAGCGAGCAGCTCCACCTGTCGGCCCGCGGCTATCACCGCGTGCTCCGTGTCGCCCGCACCATCGCCGACCTCGACGGTGCGGAGACCATCCGCAAGCCGCATCTGGCAGAAGCCGTGAGCTTCCGCAGGATGCGACCCCGGCGCTAGTCGCCTCAGCGGAAGCGGTTGTCCCTCGGGAAGCCGTTCGGAGGCAGCTTGCCGGCCTGCCCGCGGCGGCCCAGCCAGGTGGCGAGATCGGTGACAGTCCGCTGGCGGCCGCCGCCGTTGGTGAAGGTCAGTCCCTTGGCCAGCTCGAGGGTGGTGACGTCGGAGAGGCGGCCATCCTGGTAGCGCTGGAGCGTCACACCCTTGCCGCGGCCCTGCTCGGGCAGCTCGCTGAGCGGGAAGACCAGGAGCTTGCGGTTGGTGCCGATGCACGCGGCATGATCGCCCTCGACCGGGACGCAGGCGAGGACGCCGTCGTCGGGGCTCAGATTGACCACCTGCTTGCCGGCCCTGGTCTGGGCCGCAAGCTCGGCCTCGGGAGCGATGAAGCCGAAGGCCTGCCGGGTGACGAGGAGGAGACGGCCGTCCGGGCGGTGGACGCGCAGGGCCGTGATCTCGACCCCCTTGGCGAGGTCGACGATGAGCGAAAGCGGGTCGCCCTGCCCACGGCCACCCGGCAGCCGGTCGACCGGGATCGTGAACACGCGGCCGTCGGACGCCACCAGCAGCAGGCGATCGCTGCTCTGGGCGGGGAGCAGGAAGCGGGCGGCATCGCCCTCCTTGTATTTCAGCTCCTCGGGCTTCTCGATCGTGCCGCGGATGGAGCGGATCCAGCCCAGCTTGGAGCAGACCACGGTGACCGGGTAGCGCTCGACCGGCTCCTCGAAGGCGGCGGCGTCGATGACCGGGGCGTCGGCGAAGCGCGTGCGGCGGCGGCCGAGCTCGCCGCTGCCGAACTGCTTCCTCGCGGCCTGGAACTCCTCCTTGAGCCGGGCCCGGCGGCGGCCCTCGTCGGCGAGGAGGCCCTGGAGCTCGCCACGCTCCGCGGTGAGCTTCGCCTGCTCGCGGGTGAGCTCCATCTCCTCGAGCCGGCGCAGGTTGCGCAGGCGCAGGTTGAGGATGGCCTCGGCCTGGCGGTCGGTGAGCTCGAAGCGCCGCATCGAGGGCGGGCTTGGGCTCGTCCTCCTCGCGGATGATGCGGATCACCTCGTCGAGGTCGAGGAAGGCCTTGAGGTAGCCTTCCAGCACCTCGAGCCGGTCCAGGACCTTGGCGAGGCGGTGCCGCGTGCGGCGGACCAGCACCTCCATCCGGTGGGCGAGAAAGGCCTCCAGCACCTCGGCCAGGCTCATGACGCGCGGGATGCCGGCGGCGTCGAGCACGTTCATGTTGAGGGAGAGCCGCACCTCCAGGTCGGTGCCGCGGAACATCTGCTCCATCAGCACCTCGGGTGCGATGGCCCGCGAGCGTGGGGTGAGGACGAGACGGATGGTCTCGGCCGATTCATCGTGCACGTCGGCCAGGAGCGGCAACTTCTTCAGTGCCAGGAGCTCGGCCATGCGCTCGATCAGGCGGCCCTTCGGCACCTGGTACGGCATCTCGGTCACGATCACCTGGTACTGGCCGTGCGCCATGCGCTCGACCTCGTAGTGCGCGCGCAGGCGGAAGGCGCCGCGGCCGGTGGCGTAGGCCTCGAGCAGGGTGGCGTCGCCGTCCAGGATCACGCCGCCGGTGGGCAGGTCGGGGCCCTTGATGTGCTTCAGGAGCTCCTCGGCCGAGGGCGGGCGCGATCCCAGCGGGCGGCCGGCCATCCAGGTGAGTGCCGTCAGCAGCTCGCCCGCATTGTGCGGCGGGATCGAGGTTGCCATGCCGACGGCGATGCCGGCCGCACCGTTGGCCAGGAGGTTGGGGAAGGCCGCCGGGAGGACCAGCGGCTCCTGCTCGCTGCCGTCATAGGTGGCGCGGAAATCGACGGCGTCCTCGTCGATCCCCTCCAGCAGCGCCATGGCGACCGGGGTGAGCCGGCTCTCGGTGTACCGCATGGCGGCGGCGTTATCGCCGTCCACATTGCCGAAATTGCCCTGGCCGTCGACCAGTGGGTAGCGCTGGGCGAAGTCCTGGGCCAGGCGGACCAGGGCCTCGTAGACGGCGACGTCGCCATGCGGGTGGAACTTGCCGATCACGTCGCCGACGACGCGGGCACATTTCTTGAAGCCGCCCGCGGGATCGAGGCGAAGCTGCAGCATGGCGTAGAGCAGCCGCCGCTGGACGGGCTTCAGGCCGTCGCGCACGTCGGGGAGCGAGCGGGCGGTGATGGTGGAGAGCGCGTAGGCCAGGTAGCGCTCCGAGAGCGCCTGGCCGAGGTCGATGACCTTGATCTCCTCAGGCTTCTTCGCTGCCGCTCCGCTCATCATCCGCTCTCGTCTCTGGCACGAGCCGCTGCGCCAGCCGCTCGCGGGCGAGCGGCAGCGGGCGGTCGGCAGGCCCGAACACATGCTTGCGCAGGAAATGTCCTGCGAGCCTCAGACCAGCACCCACCTCGCCTTCGGCCGCCGTCCCGGTCCCCAGCAGGAAGCCCGGCAGGGGCAGCAGCCGTGCCGCATATTCCCCGGCGGCACCCCGGCTCACCGCCCGCCCGGTGCGCGGCGAGACATAGGCCAAGTCCTCTGCCGCACCGGTGACGGCACAGGCCGAGAGATCGAGGCCGAAGCCGAGATCGCCCAGGAGGAGAAGCTCGAACTGCACGTAGGTCGCAGGCCAGTTCTCGTTTTGTACCATAGCCTCCAGCAGGTGCAACAGGCCGGCATAGAGGCGCGGGTGCGGCTCGCGCTCGGCCAGGCTCTCGTCGAGCAGGGCACAGGCGGAAGCCAAGGCGAGCAGGCGGGCGGGATCGTCGACCAGCCGGGCCGAGAGGAGCTGCATCGGCTCGACGCGGAAACTGCCCAGATGCTCGGCGAGGCGGGCGCGCCAGGTGACCTCGAGCCGGTTGCCCGGCTGGAGCAGCGGCCGCGTCCGCCGGCCGGAGCCACCATGGACGAGACCGGGATGGCGGCCGTGCTGCAGCGTCAGCGCGCTCAGGATCGAATCGTTCTCGGCGTGCGGGCGGACGCTGAGGACGATGGCTTCGTCGTGCCACTCCATCCGGGCTTCTTAGCGGAACGGTGGCAGGTTGCTATCTTGCGGGTGAGACGGACAGGAGACGCGCGCCGTGACCGACCCCGCGGCCCCCCGGCATCGGATGACCGTCGAGGAGTTCCTTGCCTGGGCCGAGACCCAGGAGGAGCCCTACGAGCTCGAGGACGGGGTGCCGGTCCCGCTGTGGCCGCGGGATCCCGGCGAGCCGACCATGATGGCGTCTCCGACCGTGGGCCATCAGCAGGTGCAGCTGAACGCGCTGGGCATCCTGCAGCGGCGGCTCCAGTACCCCTGTTGGGCAATCGCCGGCGTGGCGGTGGCGATCCGGTCGCGAAGGACCCGTGTGCCCGACATCGTCGCCAGCTGTGTGCCTGCGGACAGCCGGAGCAATCTCGTGGGCGCCCCGGTGCTGATCGTGGAAGTGCTCTCGCCCACTAGCGAGGCAAAGGACCGGAGCCGCAAGCTGGACGAGTACAAGGAGCTGGTATCCGTCCAGGAGATTCTGGCTGGTGGCCAGCAATCGAAAGTGGGTTCAAAGCTGGCATCGCGAGGAGAGCGGCTGGCACGTCACCGACGTGATCGGCCTTGGCGCCTTCAGCAGCCGTGTGCTCGCGTCGGCCGTGGCTCTGGACGAGCTCTATGCCGGCGTCCAGCTCCAGGTGGAGCCTGAGGGATCCGACGGATGACGGGCAGGAGGAGCGCGCCGTGACCGACCCCGCAGCGCCAGCGCGCCGGATGACGGTCGAGGAATTCATGGAGTGGGCGGAGACCCAGGAGGAGCCTTACGAGCTCGTCGACGGCGTGCCGGTGCCGCTCTGGCCCCGCGATCCAGCGCAGCCCAGGATGATGGCTCCGCCGAGCCGGCGGCATCAGGATATCGTGCTGAATACAGTGACCGCGATCCGCTCGCGCCTGCGCGCACCATGCTGGGCCACGCTTGAGATCGCTGTGCTCCTCGAGGAGGGCCGAAGCCGCATCCCCGATGTTGTAGCTGCCTGCGTGGAGCACGACGAGGCCACAAATCTGGTCGATGAGCCGGCGCTGGTTGTCGAGGTGCTATCGCCGCGGAACGAGGGGACCGACCGGACCGTGAAGCTGGACGAGTACAAGGCCCTGCCTTCGGTGCGGGAGATCTGGCTGGTCGCCAGCACGAGGCGGTGGGCGCAGGTCTGGCGGCGTGAGGCTGATACGTGGATCGGGGTCGACCTGATCGGGCGGGGTACGATCGAAAGCCCGTGGCTCGCCTCGCAGGTGCCGCTGGACGAGCTCTATGCCGGGGTGAACCTCTGAAGGAGCCGGCCGGCGCCTGATGGCGCCGGCCGTTCCCAATGGTTACTTGCTGCGCTTGCGCGACCCGGCGCTGATCTCCTCGACCTCGACCTCGGTGTGACGGACCTTGTCGCGGACCGTCTGCTCGCGCTCCTTGGCCGTCTTGGTGAGCGAGACCTCGCCGACCACGCGGGCCTGCTTCTCGATCTCGGCCTCCTCGGAGGTTTCGGTCATCTCGATCGTGCGCTCCTCGAAGGCGGTCTCCGCCTCCTCGGGCCGCAGGTCGCGGTCGACGGCGCGGCGCTCGGCCTTCACCCGCTCCTCGCGCAGGTTGACCGTCTCCTCGACCGGCTGCTCGGAGACGCTGCTGGTCACGCGCACGCCGCCCTTGACGACCTTGCGCTTGCCGACCTCGAGCTCCTCCTCGACCTCGGGTACGGTCACGCGCTGCTGCCGTGCGGAGCGCTCCTCTTCCTTGCTCTCCTCGCCGGCGGCCTCGAAGCGCTCGATGATGCTGACGGCCCTGTCCAGCTTGGCCTGCGGGGCACGGGCGGCGACCAGCGTCTTGCCCTCGCCCGCGGCTTCCGCGAACTCGCGCGCATCGTCCTCGGAGAAGCCGTGGTCGATGATCACGGACGTGATCGTGTCCTCGCCACCCTCCAGGACCTCGATGTCGCCGCGGGCAAGGCCGGCCTTGACCAGCTCGTCCGTCAGCTTGCCGACAATGCCGGCGTTCTCGAACACACCAATGACGGTGCTCGCCATGATTTCCTCCAATGCTCTTCGGTGAACGTCGTCCGGCGCGGGCATGCGCCGGGATAGGAGAAGCCTCAGTCGGGCTCCTCGTCATCGAGCGGCTCCAGCCGCTCGACCACCGCCTCCTCACGCCGGAGCGTCACCCGCTCCTCGGCGCGGTCGGTCGATCTCTTGCGGGTGATCCGCACCTCTTCGGTCAGCCGGAGGCGCTTCTCGACCACCACCACCTCCTCGTGCAGGGAGATGATCGTGGTGTCGCCCTCCTGGCGGATCGGGACCGGTGCCTCCACCCAGCGCTCCATCGGCACGCGCTCGACCTCGACCTGCTCGGTCGCTAGCGCCTCGCGGACGCGCTGCTCTTCCTCGTGCACGACGGTGCGCACACGGACGGCCCCGGTGACCTTCTTGCGCTTGTGGACGACCGCCCGCTCCTCGATCACGGGAAGGGTCGTGCGCTGCTCGCTTGTTATGGCTGCCACCTTGGTTCTCCGATCCGTGCTATGGCCGTTGAAACCGCGAGCAGCCGGATGATGTTCCTTCGCATTGCAGCAAAATATTGCGCTTGCGAATTGAAGCCAGTGAAAGCAGCATGAGCGGTCGACCTCCGCCTCTATACTGCACGACCGATACTGTTGTTCAGTCTGCGGGCATTCGAATGCTACAAGGGACGAGTTTGCCGCGGCGCAGCTTGGTAGCTGCCCGCGGCTTCGATCAAAGCTTCGGGGGTTTGCGGACAGAGAGCCTCAAGAGGCTTCGCGCATCCGCACCACGAACCCGACGATGAGGCCGAACAGGACGTGGCCGCCGAACGAGGCCCAGGTCAGGGGAATGAAGCCGAGGAAGGCGGGCAGGCCGGCGATCAGGTGGGCCATGACGTAGAGGGCGAATACCCATAAGCCCACGCCGAAGCCCGCGGCGACCACCCACCAGGGCAGGAACGGGGTGACGGTCTGTGCCACCGGGCGGGCGATATAGAGGTAGCCTAGCGGATAGAAGGCGAATCCGACGACGAAGTGGATGATCTCGGCCAGGAAGCGGCTCTGCAGGCCGAACACCGACTGGACGAGGGCCGCGGGCTCGAGCGGGCCGCCTACCCAGAGCGGGGTGACGAGCCGGGCCCAGACCTCCCAGGTGAGGTCGGCAGCAAGACCGGCCATCAGGGCGGTGGCGATCAGGCGGGCTGTGGGCGCGGGGAAGATGGGTTCCGCCGGGGCGACGGCGGCGATCGTGGACATGGCGTGGTCCTCAGCGGTCTTGAGTGGCGCCGGCGGGCGCCGACGCCGCAGTCTCGCCGGAAGCCAGGGCTGCCGCCAATGCCCAGAGCCTATCGTTTCGATGTGCGCGCGCCGGAACGGGCCATGCGCTCAGCGCTCGAAGTCGAGGCCCATCTCGCGGTAGCGCTCGGGGTCGTCCTGCCAGTTCTCGCGCACCTTGACGAACAGGAAGAGGTGGACACGGGCCTCGAGGATGGCTTCCAGCTCCTTGCGCGCCGCCTCGCCGATCGCCTTGAGCTGGCTGCCATCCTTGCCGATCACGATCGGCTTCTGGCTGGAGCGGACGACGTAGATGGTCTGGTCGATCCGGACCTCCTTGCCGTCGGTGCTCTCGGCCCAGCCCTCGGTCTCGACCGTGATGCTGTAGGGCAGCTCCTGGTGCAGGCGGCGGAAGATCTGCTCGCGGGTGATCTCGGCTGCCAGCGCACGGTTGGAGAGGTCGGAGAGCTGGTCCTCGGGATAGAGCCAGGGACCCTCCGGCAGGCGGGAGACCGCGGCAGCCAGCAGCGCAGGGCAGCCGTCGCCGGAGAGGGCCGAGACGAGGAAGGTCTCGGTGAAGGGATAGGCGTCGTTGGCGGCCTTGATCAGCGGCAGGGCGGCCGGCGGGCGCACGGTGTCGAGCTTGTTGATCGCCAGGAAGGCCGGGCGGTTGCGCTTCTGCTGCGAAAGCTGCTCCAGGACGAGCCGGCTGTTGGCGTCCAGGCCGCGGCGGGCGTCGAGGACGACGATGACGAGGTCGGCGTCGGCCGCACCGGCCAGCGCCGCGCGGACCATGGCGCTCTCCAGCCGCCGCTTGGGGGCGAAGATGCCCGGCGTGTCGACGAACATGATCTGGGCCTGGCCCTGGATCGTGATGCCGATGATGCGGCGGCGGGTGGTCTGCACCTTGGGCGAGACGATCGACACCTTCGTGCCGACGAGCTGGTTCAGGAGCGTCGACTTGCCGACATTGGGGGCACCCAGGATGGCGACGAAGCCGGCGCGCTGCGGCTCGCTCATCGCCCCTGCTCCCGGGCACGGCCGAGCATCAGCTCGGCTGCCTGCCGCTCGGCTGCCCGCTTGCTCCGGCCCAGGCCGCGGGCGGGCTCCAGTCCGGCCAGGCGAACCTCGACGGTGAAGTGCGGATCATGCGGCGGGCCGTCGGTCGCGACCACGGCATAGGCCGGGACCTCCAGGCCGCGCGCCTGGGCCCACTCCTGCAGGGCGGTCTTGGCATCGCGCGGCGGGGCCAGGGCACCGGCGATGAAGGGCTCCCATTCGCGGGCGACGAACCGGCGGGCAGGCTCGAGCCCGCCGTCGAGATAGAGGGCACCGATCACCGCCTCGCAGCAGTCGGCGAGGAGTGCCGGCTTGCTGCGCCCGCCGCTCTCCGCCTCGTTGCGACCGATCTCGATCCAGCGCCCGAGCCCGATCCGCTGCGCCACCTCGATCAGGGCCGATTTCTGGACCAGCGCTGCGTGGCGATGGGTCAGGGCACCCTCGGCATCATGCGGGAAGCGCTCGATCAGCAGGTGCGAGATGATCAGGCCCAGAACCCGGTCGCCCAGGAACTCCAGCCGCTCGTAGGAGCGCCTGCGGCGGGAATTGCCGTTGATGGCACTGGCATGGGTCAGGGCTTCGGTCAGCAGCGCCGGGTCGGCGAACGCGTGCCCGAGCGCCTCCTCCAGTTCGGCCCGGCGCCCGCCGGCGTGCCGGGGGCGCTGTGCCGGCCCGGCTAGCGGATCGGCCGCAGCAGCCGGTCGTAGCGGATGGCCAGCGGCCACTTCCAGATTTCCCAGAGCCGCGCCTCGCCATTGACGGAGAAGAACAGGAGCTCGGCCCGGCCGATCAGGTTTTCGAGCGGGATGTAGCCCACATGATCGACCCGGCTGTCGAGCGAGTTGTCGCGATTGTCGCCCATGACGAAGACGTGGCCGGGCGGGACCTCGTAGACGCGGGTGTTGTCGTGCGCACCGTTCGGCGTGAGATCGATGATCTCGTGGCTGGGACCGTCGGGCAGGGTCTCGCGCAGAAGCGGCGCGTCGACCTGGCTGCCGCCGATCTCCTCCATGAAGCGTCCGATCGGCTCGATCTGGGCCGCCACGCCGTTGATGTAGAGGAGGCCCTCGCGGACCTGGACCCGGTCGCCCGGCAGGCCGATCACGCGCTTGATGTAGTCGGTCTTGTTGTCGGCCGGGAGCTTGAACACCACGACGTCGCCGCGCTCGGGCAGCTGCTCCAGGATCCGGCCGGAGAACAGCGGCAGGCTGAGCGGCAGCGAGTAGCGGCTGTAGCCATAGGCGAACTTGGAGACAAAGAGATAGTCGCCGACCAGGAGGGTCGGTTTCATCGAGCCCGAGGGGATGTTGAACGGCTCGAAGGCGAAGGTGCGCACGACCAGCGCTATCGCCAGCGCATAGACAAGGGTGCGCAGAGTCTCCTTGACCCCGCCGGTCTTGCGCTCCGTCATCACCAGGGGTTCGCGCATCCCACCGTCTTTGTCGCTGTCGGACGCTGCCTGAGCCGCTTCGAGCTAGCGGGCGTCCGACCTGGGCGACCGCGCGCACCACCAGCCGGCTTTAGCGACAGCGGCGGGGACACTAGCGGAGCCCTTCTGGAAGGTAAAGCTGCGCCTGTCACCCTTGGGGCAGGGCTGTGATGATCACGATGGCCTGCGCCAGCGGCGGCTCGTCGGTGAGGCTGACCTCGATGCTGGCGCGCGTACCGGGCGGCGTGATCGCGGCGAGGCGGGCCGCGGCCCCGCCGGTGAGCTCGATGGTGGGCTTGCCGCCCGGCTGGTTGACGACCCCGATGTCGCGCCAGAACACGCCGTGGCGGAAGCCCGTGCCCAGCGCCTTGGCGCAGGCCTCCTTGGCGGCGTAGCGCCGGGCGTAGGACTCGGCCCGACGCAGCCGCCGCTCGGACTTCACCCGCTCGAGATCGGTGAAGCAGCGTTCGGTGAAGCGCGCGCCGAAGCGCTCCAGCGTGCGCTCGATCCGGCGCGTGTCGATGAGGTCGCTGCCGAGCCCGATGATCATCCCACCCGCCGTCGCTGGAGCGCTTGTCGGAACCGGAGATGGCGGCTGGCATGGGAGACTGTCGAGGGCAGGGCATGGAGCTTCTGCCGCGGTGACCCCGGCCGCCCTTCCATCCTATGACGGGGCATGCTCCCTTCCCGGCCCGGGCTGGTACCCGCGGATGCCGCCCGCTGGCTTCGGTCACGCTGGCTCGGCCATCCGTATCGGCCCGTCCGGATGCGTCGGCTGGACGGCCCGGAAGTCGGAGGCTCGGTCATCCTGTTAGGCGGCGGCCGCGGGCTCGACTACTTGCTCACCCGAGGACTGGAGCAGAGATTCTGTCCCGACCGCGGCCGGGTGGACCAGGATCGGAGGTATGGCCAGCACGCTCGGACGGGCGCTGGACCGGGCCGAGCTCGTCCTCGCCCGCCTGCCGGTGGCGACCGCTGCCGTGGCCCGGGCAAGCTTCCTGCGCCTACCCGAGCTGGTTGACGCCGTGATCGACCTGCCGCCTCCCGGGGAGCGATGGCCCGGCACGCGCTCGGCCCGCTCCAGCGAACGGCGGGTACGGACTTCGGGCCTGAGCTGGTCGCTCGCCACCGATCGGGCGAGCTTCCAGAGGTTTTGCCGTGACCTCTACCGGCCCTATGCGGTGGCACGGTTCGGCCCCGGCGCCGTGGTCCGCTCGACAGCGATGCTCCAGGCAAAGTTCTGCTCGGGCGGGATCCAGGAGATCCGGCAAGGAGATCGCCTGCTCGCGGCCCAGCTCGTCTCCGTGTCCGGCGCAGAGCTGGAATGCGTGGCGGTCGGCGCCGCGCCCGATCCGGCGGCTCTGGGGCTGGGGGCACTTGCCGCAACCACGCTCTTCGCCGCTGAGCTGGCACGAGAGCGCGGCCTCAGGCGCGTCAACCTCGGCGGCAGCCTGCCGTCGCTGACAGACCCGGTGCTGGTCAACAAGCGTCTCTGGGGAGCCAGGCTGCTGCCGCGCGCCCGCGCCGACCACGACCTCCTGCTCGGCTGGCGGGAGCCGGCGCCTGTGCTGGCGCGGCTCCTCGCTCGGCTGGAGCCCGTGCTGCGCACGCGGAGCGGGCTGGGCAGCATCGCATCGACCGCACCCGGCCTCGACGACCCGATCCCGATGGCGGAGGTGATGGCCGGCTCCTCGCGGGAGCTGATCGCACGCTTCGGCCTCGCGTGATCGCCGACCTCTACGAGGCCGCCGCGGCGGCCGGCCGCTATCTGCTGGCACCTCTGGTGACATCCCGCCTGCCGGCGCTGCGAGTACGCGGGCGCACGGCCGAAGGACGGGCCGGCTCGCTGATCCTGGCCGGGCGGCGCGCCGTGCTCACGGCTCTGCGCCGCAACGTCCTGCCGGTCGAGATGGAGAGCCAGGAGCTGCAACCATTGTCGCTGGCGCGACTGTCCCGGGATCTCGCGAGGCTGGAGCGTGAGGCCGATCTCGTCGTGCTCCGTGTGCCGCGCCTGATCGCCGACCTGGCCCAAGGCGGCTCCTCGATCGTCATGCCGGAGAGCGTGGGCATGTGCGCTCCGATCGCGGAGATCGAGGCGCGCCGGCGAGGCTCCACATCGGTCATCAGCGCCGAGCGACGGGTGCGACGGGCTGGGCTGGCGCCCCGGCAGAGCGAGGACCCGCGCGACTTCGACCTGTTCTATGACAGCATGTACGTGCCGTTCGCGCGCGCACGGTTCCAGGATGCGGCCGTGGTACGCTCGCGCGAGGCGCTGCGGCGCCGCCTGCGCAAGGGTTCCCTGTTCTGGGTGGAGCAGGCCGGCAGACCGGTTGCCGGCTATCTGGTCGAGCGTCAGGGCCGGGTCCTGCATCTCCTGATCTTCGGCACGGACCTCGACCCGGTGCTGGCGCGCGAGCTCGGGCTGATGAGCGCCATCCGCCTGTTCGCGACCGAGCACGCCGCGGCCACTGGTGCCGAGTTCCTCGATCTGGGCGGCTCGCTGCCCTGGCTGCGCGACGGCTCCCTGCGCAGCAAGCACCTCTGGGGTGCGAATCTTGTTCGGAGGCGCTGGTCGAACGGTGCTCTGTTGGTCCGCTGGACTGCCTGGAATCCCACCGTCTCTGCCTTTATCGGACTGGCGCCCATGGTCAGAGGGGCGAGCAAGGGCTGGGAGGCACTCTGCATGGTCCCGCCCGACGGCCCGGCGACGCCGGAGGCGGCAGCCGACACGGCGCGTCGACTGGCCGTCGGCGGGCTCGCCCGGCTCGGGGTGATCGCCGAATGTGGCTGGGCCGGCTTTGGCCCGCCAACAACGACGCCACCCCTCGTGCTGCTGGAGCCGGGCTCCAGCCATGCAGTTCAACGCGAGCGCAGTGCCCGATCGAGCCAGGCCCAGGGTTCCCAGCGATAGTCGAGCCGGAGCCTGCCCTCCGGGTGGGCGAGGTACCAGCCTCGAGCGTCTCGCGCGATCGTGCCCGGGGCGGCACCCGGGTTGCCCGGCTCGCCGCTCCGGACGTAAGGGCGCCAGCCCGGCCGGCGCCAGCTCACCGGCGGCAGGTCCAGGAACGGACCGACGCCCCGCAGCAGGCGTGCCGCTTCGGCAAGGTCCAGCCGCGTCAGGGTCGAGGCGTGCCCGATCTTCCGCTCGCCACCAGCGCGCCCGCCTGGTGGGGCTCTGGCGCGGCTGCGGCTCAGCTGGCGCGCCCTGAGCCAGCCGCTCGAGCGCTTCTAGCAGCAGAGCCGGGCTCGTCTCGACAATCCGTCCCGTCAGCTCGTGATAGCTCGTGCCCAACGGCAGCGGAAATCGCCTCTGCGCCAGGATTGGCCCGGTATCCTCGCCCTTGTCGAGCAGATGGGCGGTGACCCCGCTCTCCGGCACTCCGTCCACGAGCTGCCAGAACAGGGCTCCCGGACCGCGATAGGCCGGCAGCAGCGAGGGATGGAGGTTGACCGTGCCGAGCCGCGGCAGCGCCAGGATCGCCTCGGGCAGCAGGTGGCTCATGGTGACGATGCACAGCACGTCCGGCGGCCGCTCCCGAAGCTGCCGCTCCAGTGGCTCGAGGCGACCACGGCAGAGGATATCGAACGGGATGCGATGCCGGCGGGCGAGCCTGCGCAACCGGCCGGGCCGCAGCAGGCGCCGCAGCCGCGGCAGCCAGCCTCGCTCCCTCGTGCTATCGAAGACCGCCACGACCCTGTGTGCCGGCAGGAGCGCCGAGAGGCAGGCCGCCGCCAGCTCGTTGTTCATCCCGACGAAGACGATCTCCAACGTCACGAGCGCAACTCCCGGGTCCGGAGTAGTGACATTCGCGTCTTGGTTTGGTAAGCTGGTCCCAGTGCTCGCCATAGGACAGTGGCGCGATGCTTGGGCAACGGCATCCTCACTCGGGCGCAACCGCTTCCGCCCCATCCACCACGGGCCCGGTGCCCTGCGGCCTTCTCCGCGCCGGCGCCGGCCTGCACGACCTTCCCCTCCTGGCCTCGCTCTCGGCTGCCGGCACCGTGTCTCTCGGCCTCTGGTGCCTGATTGCGCTTGCAGCTTGGCTGGTCGCCAGCTGAGACAGCGCGGAGCAAGTCTGGCGCACGTGAGGTGCGAAGCGCTACTTAGAGCTGCCTCACTACGCTGATCAGCGGCACGTGAGTTGCGGCTGCACCAGGGCCTCTTTACCTCACCGGCGCGCAGGAGGGCTGGAACCATGCTCGTGAAGCGGCGGCAGGGTTGGGAGATGCCGGAGAGCCGGGCGACAGCCGAGGCGGTCTACTGGCGGCGTCGCGACCTCGCGAAGCTGGTCGCGGCAGGGCCCATCCTGCTGGCGACAGGCGGATGCATGGAGGATGCGGCGGCCGACGAGCAGCCGGGCATCGCCACGGACGTCTATCCGGCAACGCGCAACGAGGCTTACGCGCTGGACCGGCCGCTCACCGACGAGAAGCTCGCGACCACGTACAACAATTTCTACGAGTTCGGCTCGCACAAGCAGATCTGGAAGTCGGCGCAGGAGCTGGCCCTCAAGCCGTGGCAGGTTCGGATCGACGGCATGGTCGAGAAGGAGCTCACCTTCGAGGCCGAGGAGCTGATCCGCCGGATGCAAGCTGGAGGAGCGCCTCTACCGACACCGCTGCGTGGAGGCCTGGTCGATGGCCGTCCCCTGGACGGGCTTCCCGCTCAGGGCCCTGGTCGATCTGGCTCGTCCGCTGGGCAGCGCCCGCTACCTGCGCATGGAAACCTTCAGCCGGCCGGACGAGGCGCCGGGTCAGCGCCAGTTCTGGTACCCCTGGCCCTATGTCGAGGGTCTCACCATGGCCGAGGCCACGAACGAGCTGGCCCTCATCGGCACCGGGGTCTACGGCAAGCCACTGCCGCGACAGAACGGCGCCCCGCTCCGGCTCGTGACGCCCTGGAAGTACGGCTTCAAGTCGGTGAAGTCGATCGTCCGCTTCACCTTCACCGATCAGCGCCCGGTCAGCTTCTGGGAGACCATTCAGGCGTCAGAGTACGGCTTTTGGGCGAACGTGAACCCCGAGGTGCCTCATCCGCGCTGGAGCCAGGCCAGCGAACGCCCGCTGGGTGGACAGGGAAGCGTCCCGACCCTGCTCTACAACGGCTATGGCGAGCAGGTGGCAGGCCTCTATGCCGGACTCGAGGGCGAGCGTCTCTTCGCGTGAGGGTAGTGCCGGACCCCGGGCCGCTAAACTAAACCATTGAAAACTGGAACCGTTAGGTGCTGTTGCTGCATTGCAGCAAGCTTGACAGCGAACGCAGGTCATCCTATGGAACCGTTGCGCAGCCTCAACACGCAAAACCGCTAACGCTGCGTGCGGGGCCAAAAAAATGCCGGACCCGAAGGTCCGGCAAGTCGATCAGGGAGGCTAAACGTCTGGGAGACGAGAGAACCGGGAGGTTCTCCCGAGCCCCGGGCGTCGCGCCCGGAGCAGGCCCACGGTGCCGAAGCGACCGGCGGGCCCGCAGCACGATTACCCAGAGCCACAACCGTGCTGCGTTGCAATAAGTAGTGTGTGCGGTTGCGTTTGCCTAGCCTGCCGCCGCATAATACCTATGCGTAATTGGCATAGGTGCTATTACCAGACCGGCTGCTCAGCCACCTTCTCGAGCAGGAAGTCGCGGAAGACCGCCACGCGCTTGCTCGTCCGCAACTCCTCCGGATAGACGAAGTAGGCGGTGAAGCTCGGCCCCTCGAGATGGGGCAGGACGCGCTGCAGGCGGGCGGTGACCCCGGCCAGGTAGTCCGGCAGCGATGCGAGCCCCAGGCCGGTCTCGGCCGCGCGCAGCATGCCATAGACATTGTTGAGCTCGAGCGAGGGCTTGCGCCGCCGCGCCCGCTCGTCCTCCTCGTGCCCGGCGGTGAGCACCCAGTTCAGGGTCGGCACGGGAGGGTGCGAATCGCCGTAGACGATGAGCCGGTGCCGGTCGAGATCCTCCAGCGTCTCCGGCGTGCCATGCTTGGCGAGGTAGCTCGGTGCTGCATAGATGTGCGTGTGCACCGTCATCAGCCGGCGCTGGATCAGGTCGGGCTGGGTCGGGCGCTGAACGCGGATCGCCACGTCGGCCTCGCGCATGCTGAGATCGAGGTCGGCACCGTCGGTGACCAGCAGGGACACCGTGATCTCGGGATAGCGGTCGAGGAACTCCGCCAGATGCGAGGTGAGCCAGATCGTGCCGACGCCCACCGTGGCGTTGACGCGGAGATGCCCCGCCGGCGTGTTGCGGCTCTCGGAGAGAGCCGTCTCCACGCCCGCCATGCGTTTGGCGACGTCGAGGGCGGCATCGAGCAGGATCTGGCCCTGCTCTGTCAGCACGAGCCCGCGCGCGTGGCGATGGAAGAGTGGGGTGCCCAGATCCTCCTCGAGCGCACCGATCTGCCGGCTGATGGCGGACTGGCTGAGGCCAAGCCGTTCGGCCGCCCGCGTGAAGCTTCCCGCCTGTGCTACAGCGTGAAACACCCGGACGCGATCCCAGTCCAACATGCAAACTCCCTAAGGCGACCTATGCGGCGGTCGCCCGCGCGCGACTTACACAGCACCCTGCTCCGCCAGGAACTTCTCTGCCTCTAGTGCCGCCATGCAGCCGGTACCGGCCGCGGTCACCGCTTGGCGAAAGACCCGATCCTGGACGTCGCCAGCCGCAAAGACGCCGGGCCGGCTGGTCCTGGTGCTGTCGGGCGCCGTCACGATATAGCCCTCGGCGTCCATTTCAAGCTGACCTTTAAAGAGCTTGGTCGCCGGATCGTGGCCGATGGCAACGAACAGGCCCTCGACCGGCAGCTCACGGATCTGGCCGGTCTTCACCTGCCGCAGGCGCAGACCCGTCACCGACTTGGGCTCTTCGGTACCCTGGACCTCGTCGATGACATGGTTCCACAAGACCTCGATCTTGGGATTCCGGAACAGCCGCTCCTGGAGCACTTTCTCGGCCCGGAGCTGCTCCCGGCGGTGGATCAGCGTCACCTTGGAGCACATCTGCGCCAGATAGAGCGCCTCCTCGACCGCACTGTTGCCGCCGCCGGCCACCGCCACCGGCTTGCCCCGGAAGAAGAAGCCGTCGCAGGTGGCACAGGCCGAGACGCCGAAGCCCGAGTACTTGTACTCGCTCTCCAGCCCGAGCCAGCGCGCCTGGGCGCCGGTGGCGATGATCAGGGCATCCGCCGTGTAGACGTCGCCGCTGTCGCCCGTGACCCGAAAGGGGCGGAGCGAGAGATCGACCTCCGTGGCGATGTCGGCGACCAGCTCGGCCCCGCAATGCGCCGCCTGGGCCGTGAGCTGCTCCATCAGCCAGGGGCCCTGCACGGGCTCGGCGAAGCCCGGGTAGTTCTCGACGTCGGTCGTGATCGTGAGCTGACCGCCAGGCTGCAGGCCCTGGAGGAGCACAGGCTTCATGTTGGCGCGGGCGGCGTAGATCGCCGCCGTGTAGCCGGCGGGGCCGGCCCCGATGATCAGGACGCTCGTGTGCCGCGTGCTGCTCGCCATCAACCTTCTCCGCTACGGCCAGCCCGAAGGCCGCCTACGGAGCGCAGCCGGGCGGCCGCCCCTTATGTGTAGCTGACCTCGAGGATCTCGAAGTACCTGGTGCCCCGCGGCGTGCTGACCTCGACATGGTCGCCCGCCTCCTTGCCGATGAGGGCCTGGGCGAGGGGGGACTGGATCGAGAGCAGGCCCGCCTGGATGTCCGCCTCCTCGGGGCCCACCACCTGGTAGCTGGTCTCCTCGTTGGTCTCCTCGTCGACCAGCTTCACCTTGGCCCCGAACATGATCTTCGAGCCCGAGAGGGTGCCGAGGCCGATCACCTCGGCCCGGCTGAGCTTGTCCTCGAGCTCGATCACCCGGCCTTCGATGAAGCCCTGTCGCTCGCGGGCCGCATGATACTCGGCGTTCTCGGACAGATCGCCATGCTCGCGCGCGGCCGCGATCGCCTTGATGACCGCCGGGCGCTCCGTCGTCTTCAGCCGCTTGAGCTCGGCGCTCAGGCGGGCGTGGCCTTCCGGCGTCATCGGGATCCTGTTCGACATCCTTCGCGGCGATCCATGCTGTCGGGTGAAAACAATATCGCGCCGCCCAGCGAAGCGGCGGCGCGATCATTCAGGGGCGCTAAAGTACGATTGAAGTGGTGCCACTTCAAGCTCGCCCCCGACAAGGCGCTCCAACGCCTGCACCGCGGCCCGCGCCCCGGGCAGCGTCGTATAGTATGGCAGCTTCGCCATCAAGGCGGCCCTCCTCAAGGAGTAGCTGTCGCGGATCGCCTGCCGCCCGTCGGTGGTGTTGATGACGAGCCCGATGCCGCGATCCTTGATCAGGTCGACGATGTGCGGCCGGCCCTCATGGACCTTCTTCACCTCGACCACCGGCAGGCCGGCCCCGGCGAGTGCCACCGCGGTGCCGCGCGTGGCCACGAGCTCGAAGCCAGCGCGCACGAGCGTATGCGCGAGCTCGACGATGGCGCTCTTGTCCCGGTCGCGCACGGAGATGAAGATCCTGCCGCCGCGCGGTAGCTCGTTGCCGGCCGCCAGCTGCGACTTGATGAAGGCGGCCGCGAAGTCGCGGTCGAGGCCCATCACCTCGCCGGTCGACTTCATCTCCGGCCCGAGCAGCAGGTCGACGCCGGCGAAGCGGGCGAAGGGGAACACGGCCTCCTTCACCGCCACATGGCGGTGAGAGCGTCTTCCCAGCTCGAAACTGTCCAGCCGCTCGCCCGCCATCACCCGGGCGGCGATGCGGGCGATCGGCACGCCCACGGCCTTGGCGACGAACGGCACCGTGCGGCTGGCGCGCGGGTTCACTTCCAGAATGAAGACCTCGCCGTCCTTGACCGCCATCTGCACGTTCATGAGGCCGCGCACCTCGAGCGCTCTGGCCAGCGCCTCGGCCTGCCGCTCGATCTCCGCCACCGCCTCGCCGGAGAGGGTGTAGGGCGGCAGCGAGCAGGCGCTGTCGCCCGAATGAACGCCCGCCTCCTCGACATGCTCCATCACGCCGGCGACATGCACGGTCTCGCCGTCGGAGAGCACGTCCACATCGATCTCGATCGCGTCGGAGAGGTACCGGTCCAGCAGCACCGGCCCCATCTCGGATGCCCGTGCCGCCTCCAGGGCGAAGGCCTGGACCTCGTCCGCCGCATACGCGATCCGCATCGCCCGCCCGCCCAGCACGTAGGAGGGGCGGATCACCAGCGGGAAACCGAGCCGGACGGCCTTCTCGACCGCCTCCACGGCATCGTTGGCGATGTCGTTGGCCGGCTGCTTCAGGCCCAGCCGGTGGAGAAGGCCCTGGAAGCGCTCGCGGTCCTCGGCCAGGTCGATGGCGTCGGGCGAGGTGCCCAGGATCGGCACGCCCGCCCGCTCCAGATGGTGCGCCAGCTTCAAGGGCGTCTGCCCGCCGAGCTGGACGATCACGCCCAGGAGCTCGCCGCGGCTCGCCTCGACCCGGCAGATCTCCAAGACGTCCTCGGCCGTCAGCGGCTCGAAATAGAGCCGGTCCGAGGTGTCGGGATCGGTCGAGACCGTCTCCGGGTTGCAGTTGATCATGATCGTCTCGATGCCGGCCTCCTTGAGGCCGAAGACGGCATGCACGCAGCAATAGTCGAACTCGATCCCCTGGCCGATCCGGTTCGGCCCGCCGCCCAGGATGATCGCCTTGCGCCGGTCCGAGGGCCTGGCCTCGTCCTCGGGCTCCTCGCCCAAGGGGGCCGTCTCGTAGCAGCTGTACATGTAGGGCGTGCGCGCCTCGAACTCGGCGGCACAGGTGTCGATGCGCTTGTAGACCGGCCGCACGCCCAGACGCGCTCGATGCTGGCGGACATCGGCCTCGCTGGTGCCGGTGAGCTTCGCCAGCCGCGCGTCCGAGAACCCGTCCGCCTTGAGGGCGGTCAGGCTCTCCGCGTCTTCCGGCAGCCCGTTCGCGTGGATCTCGGCCTCGGCCCGCACCAGCTCCTCGATCTGGCGCAGGAACCAGGGGTCGTAGGCCGTGAGCCGCTGGATCTCGGCCATCTGCAGGCCCTGGCGGAAGGCCTGCGCCACCAGCCGCAGCCGGTCCGGCGTCGGCCGTCCCAGTGCTGCCCGCATCGCCTCCTCGCCGCCCTCGACCTCGATCTCGTCGAGGCCGCTGAGCCCCGTCTCCAGCCCGCGCAAGGCCTTCTGCACCGATTCCTTGAAGCTGCGCCCGATCGCCATCACCTCGCCCACCGATTTCATCGAGGTGGTGAGGAAGGGCTCGGTCTCCGGGAACTTCTCGAAGGTGAAGCGGGGGATCTTGGTGACGATGTAGTCGATCGAGGGCTCGAACGAGGCCGGCGTCACCCTGGTGATGTCGTTCTCGATCTCGTCCAGCGTGTAGCCGACCGCGAGCTTGGCCGCGACCTTGGCGATCGGGAAGCCCGTCGCCTTGGACGCCAGCGCGCTGGAGCGCGACACGCGCGGGTTCATCTCGATGATGACCATCCGCCCGTTGGCGGGATTGAGCGCGAACTGGACGTTGGAGCCGCCGGTGTCGACCCCGATCTCGCGCAGCACGGCGATCGAGGCCGTGCGCATCCGCTGATATTCCTTGTCGGTCAGCGTCAGGGCAGGGGCCACGGTGATGCTGTCGCCCGTGTGCACGCCCATCGGATCGACGTTCTCGATCGAGCAGACGATGATGCAGTTGTCCGCATGGTCGCGGACCACCTCCATCTCGTACTCCTTCCAGCCCAGGACCGATTCCTCGACCAGCACCTCGCTGATCGGCGAGGCGTCGAGGCCGGCCAGCACGATCTGCTCGAACTCCTCCCGGTTGTAGGCGATCCCGCCCCCGGTCCCGGCCAGCGTGAACGAGGGCCGGATGATCGCCGGCAGCCCCGTCTCGTGCAGCGCCTCGTGCGCCTCCACGATCGAGCGCACGGTGCGGCTCTTGGGCATGTCGAGCCCGATCCCGACCATGGCGGCCCGGAACAGCTCGCGGTCCTCGGCCTTGTCGATGGCCTCGGCCTTGGCCCCGATCAGCTCGCAGCCGAACTCGGCCAGCGTCCCGTCCTGCGCCAGCGCCCGGGCCACGTTGAGCCCGGTCTGCCCGCCCATCGTCGGCAGCACGGCATCCGGCCGCTCCTTGGCGATGATCTTGCGCACGAAGGCCGGCGTGATCGGCTCGATATAGGTCGCGTCCGCCACCTCCGGATCGGTCATGATGGTGGCGGGATTGGAGTTCACGAGAACGACCCGATACCCCTCATCCCGCAACGCCTTGCAGGCCTGGGTCCCCGAATAGTCGAACTCGCAGGCCTGGCCGATCACGATCGGCCCGGCCCCGATCACCAGGATCGAGCTTATGTCGGTGCGCTTGGGCATGGGTCAGCCGTTTACGGGATGTTCAGGTTTTGGCGTTAGGAAGAGCGACGACCAGATCGGCGCCAAATAGGCGTGCTCTGACGGCGCGCTCGGGCAGCCTGGTTTGTCGCGATTGAGACGTTGCGTGCCGATACCAGGCGGGCCTGTCAAGCTGGAGAGGGACGGAGCGAAGGTCGGCCGGCGATAGACGTGCCTCGGTCGCGAGCGACGTGATTACGTGCTTGTCCAGCGGGCTGCTCGGCGAACCGCTCAAGAAGCTGGTCTGTGAAGCGAGTCGGACGATCTGTAGAGCAGCTCGGTCGCTCCGGCCTAGCGCGTCCTGAAACGACTGAGGCAACGCTGAGGAGCCGGTCCCGCCGATGTCTGAGCAAGAGCCTGCGATGAATGCAGTCTGAGGCCGGCTCGGCGGCATTGGCAGCGTTCTGTTGCGGAGATACGCTGGAGCTTCGGGACAGTCGAGTCGGGAGGGTACCGTTGCTCGCAGAGGCGCGCCAAGGTCCCCCGGGACGGCAACCAGCCGCAGAGCGAAGCCTGCTAGCGACGTGTGCGCTCGACGATCAGGCTCGACCATGAACTCTCAGGCTCCGCGAATTGCTCCACGCTCGGGGAACGCGTCGCGCACTGACCGGTTCGATGTGGAGTCATCGTAGTCCGGTTGCGTCCTTCAGCGCATTGCCCGAACGAACCCGCTCCAAACCACAGGTATCCGCACGAGACTGCTCGCACGACTTCTGCTGTCGCCGTTCGATCAGCTCGAGCTTGTAAAGCAAGCGCTCCTCTAGGAGCTCGGTGCGCCTCGGCAGAAGAAGTCCACTCCTGGCCATCGTGAGGACTGCAAAGGATGCCACGTGGAACGCATACTCAAGAGCTGCTTCTCGACTCCCGAGGCCTGGCCTTTAACGTCATGAAGAGCCGGGCTGCGCCAGGATGCGACAGCGCGAATCGACCCTCGGTCGCCGAGTGCGATACTCCGGGTGACTTCGCTCGGGATCGAGATCGTCCCAGCCTACCCCGCAGCACCGCAGAACGACAGCGCCCGAACGTCAGCCTCTGAACAGTGCGAGCGAGAGATTAACGCGTGCTTGATCCGCCCGACAGATGGCTGCAAGGTCCATCCGGCTCAACGCGCCTTCGCGGCACGCACCATCCCGACGAAGCGGTCGAACAGGTAGCCGCTGTCGTGCGGCCCAGGGCTGGCCTCGGGGTGGTACTGGACCGAGAAGGCCGGCCTGTCCCTGGCCTTGAGGCCCTGGATCGTGCCGTCGAAGAGCGAGCGGTGGGTGACCTCGATGCTGCTCGGCAGGTCCTTGTCGGCGACGGCGAAGCCATGGTTCTGGCTCGTGATCTCGACCTTGCCGGTCGCCAGGTCCTTGACCGGGTGGTTGGCGCCGTGATGGCCGAAGGGCATCTTCTCGGTCCGCGCACCCAGCGCCAGCGCCAGGAGCTGGTGGCCGAGGCAGATGCCGAAGACCGGGGTGCCGGTCTCGACCAGCTTCCTGATCTCGGGCACGGCATGGCTGCCGGTGGCCGCAGGGTCGCCCGGGCCGTTGGCCAGCACGACGCCGTCCGGCTTCAGCGCCAGGATCTCCTCGGCCTTGGCGTCGACCGGCAGGACGGTGACCCGGCAGCCGCGCTCGGAGAGCGAGCGCAGGATGTTGCGCTTCACCCCGTAATCGAGGGCCACGATGTGCGGCCCGTCGCCCTCGCCCGTGCTGTAGCCGGTGCTCGGCTGCCACAGGCGGTCTCGCCAGTCGTAGCGCTGGCGGGTGCTCACCTCGGGTGCGAGGTCCATGCCGACGAGCCCGGGCCAGGAGCGGGCCCGCTGCTTCAGGTCCTCGACGTCGAGCCGGCCGTCGGCTGCGAAGGCCAGGGCGGCGTTCTGCGCTCCCCGGTCGCGGAGCAGGCGGGTGATGCGCCGTGTATCCACGCCCGTGATCGCGGCGATGCCGTGCCGCTCGAGCCAGGTGGCGAGATGCTGGGTGCTGCGCCAGTTGGAGGGTTCGGTCACCGGCGCGCGCACCACCATCCCGCGGGCGACAGGGGTGGTCGCCTCGAAATCCTCGGGGTTCGTGCCCACATTGCCGATGTGCGGAAAGGTAAAGGTGACGATCTGGCCAGCGTATGAGGGATCGGTTAGGATCTCCTCGTAGCCGGTGATCGCGGTGTTGAAGACGAGCTCGCCCTCATGCACGCCGGGACTGCCGAGACCGAACCCGAGAAAGACGGTACCGTCCTGCAGGGCAAGCGCTGCCGTAGGCTGGCGCCGGAGTGGAACGACCATCGTGCGAGCTATCCGGGAGTGCGGGACGCGCGCCGGTACGGTGCGACGGCGGCGCATGGTTGGGGCCGCTGGGTTCTAGCATCGCCGGGATGAGCGTCAAGAAAGCCGGGCCAGAGGATCGAATGGTGGAGCCGGAGGGCTGCCTGCGCATGAGCGCGGCGGCCTCTCCATGGTTGCGCAAGGAGTAAGGCAAGGGTGTTGCGAGAACGGCTGAATGCCGCGTTGCGGGATGCAGGCGAGGCTGGCGACCAGCGTGCGGCAGGCACGCTGCGGCTTATTCTCACCGCGATCAAGGAGCGCGACCACTGCGCCCGGGAGGCGGGCGAGAGCGAGGGCGTCAGCGACGACGAGATCCGCTTCATGCTGACCGGCATGGTCGACCAGCGACGACGCGAGATCCAGCGCTGCGAGTCCTGTGCCCGGCTCGACTTCGCGGAGCAGGAGGCCGAGGAGATCGCCGTGATCGAGCGTTTCCTCCCGGCCCGGATGAGCGAGCCCGACACGGTGCATGCAGTCGAGCTGGCGATCCGCGAGACCGGGGCCGCGCGCCTCAAGGATGCGGGCCGCGTGATCGCCGCCCTCAAGGAGCGCTACAACGGCCAGATGGATTTTGCCTGCGCCAAGAAGCATTTGTGCGCGCGGCTGCATTGAGGCCGGAGGCCAGGGTGGCCACGCGACGGCATCCGGGCGGCTAGCTGGCGCCCCATGGCCCCGCACGCCGAGATCACGCTCGAGGAGTTCAAGGCCCGCCTGCCGCTGGCCGAGGTGGTGGGCCGCTATGTCCGCCTGACCAAGGCCGGGCGGGAGTATCGGGGCTTGTGCCCCTTCCACAAGGAGAAGACGCCCTCGTTCCACGTGGTCGAGGACAAGGGCTTCTACCACTGCTTCGGCTGCGGCGCGCACGGCACGGCCATCGACTTCGTGATGGGGGTCGAAAACCTGGACTTCGGCGCCGCACTCGACCGCCTGGCCGACCTCACCGGCATCGCCGCACCTCGTCGGCGCGCCGACCCGGAGCAGGCCGAGGCCAATGCCCGCCTCTATGCCGCCAACGAGGCTGCCGCCGCCTGGTTCGCGCGGCAGCTGGAGCAGGACCGCTCCGCGCGGTCCTATGTCGAGCGCCGCGGTCTCGACCGGCAGCAGGCGGTCACTTTCCAGCTCGGCTATGCGCCCGACGACCGTCAGGGCCTGAGGCGCGCCCTCCTCGACAAGGGCTTCACCGAGACCGAGCTTCTGGCCGCCGGCCTCCTCGCCATGGCCGAGGACGACCCTGGCCGCGGCAGCTTCGACCGCTTCCGCAACCGGCTCATGTTCCCGATCGCCGACGAGCGCGGCCGCATCGTCGGCTTCGGCGGCCGGGCGCTAGGCGACGCCCGCGCCAAGTACCTGAACACACCCGAGACGGCGCTCTTCCACAAGGGCGAGCTGCTCTACAATCTGCACCGCGCTGCCCCGGCAGCCCGGCAGCGCCGCGAGATCGTCCTGGCCGAGGGCTACATGGACGTCATCGCTCTGGCCCGCGCCGGCCTGGAGCACACGGTGGCGCCGCTGGGGACGGCCGTGACGGAGCGTCAGCTGGGCCTGCTCTGGCGCTATGCCGAAGCGCCCATCGTCTGCCTCGATGGCGACCGCGCCGGCCTCGGTGCGGCCCTGCGCGCGGCCGAGCGCGCCCTGCCGCTGATGCAGGGTGGCCGCTCGCTCCGCTTCGCGCTTCTGCCCGAGGGCGAGGACCCCGACAGCTATCTGGCCCGCCATGGCGGTGCCGCCCTGGCGGCGGTGCTGGCCCGGGCGCAGAGCCTGTCGCAGACGCTGTGGCGGCTGGAGACGCAAGGCCGCCGCTTCGAGGCGCCCGAGGATCAGGCAGCCTTGCGCCGCCGCTTGCGCGGCTACACCCGTCTCGTCGCCGATCCCGACCTGCGGGTGAGCCTGGATGGCCACTTCAACCAGCTCCTCGACGGCCTCTTCCCCCGCCGCCGGCCGGGCTGGGGGAAGGGGAAGGTGCCGGACCAGCGGAACCAACCTTCGCTGATCGGCGCTTCCCGCCTGACGGCCGGCCTCTTGGGCGTCTCCAGCCTCGGCGGTGAGGATCTGCTGGGTCCCGTCCTGGTGGAGCCGGGCCTGCTGGACGGTTACGAAGAGGACTTCGCGGCCCTGGAACTGTCGGATCCGGGCCTCTCTCGTCTGCGAGATGAGATCCTCTTGTGGTCAAGTGACAATTCCGCTCTTGACGCCTCCGAGTTGGCACAACATCTCAACCGCCACGGGCTGGCGAGCGAGCGGGATAGGGTTCTCGCCTCGGTTGCAAAGGTCCGTCAGAAGCGGGGTGAGACGACGGCTTGGCCGAGCGCCGAGGAATGGAAGGCGACGCTCGTCCGCGGCCGACTCATGTCGGCGCGGCACCGGCAGCGTGCCTCTTTCGTCGAAAGCGTCCTTTCGGGCGAGCCAGCCGGGTTGACGGTGAACCGTACCAGTCTCGACCAGCTGCTGAACCGGGAAGCCGAGAGCGAGGCCGGAGGGACGAGCTCTCCCGGCCCGCTGCGGCGCAATTCCTGAGCTCAGCCCAGCGAACGGGGTGAAGCCCGCCGGGGCCGGGTCGTTTGACCCGCTCCCGGCACGGTCCTGCGGGGCCGCAAAGGAGGTCAGCGGTATGGCAATGCGCCAGCCGGTCAAGGCGACGACGGCACAGATGATGCGGGCCAAGCCGGCACCCAAGCAGGTGGTCGAGGAAAGCCTCGACACGATGCTGCAGAGCACCTCGCAGCTCCGCCGCCTCGCTCTGCAGGGCAAGGAGCGCGGCTCGGTCACCTACGACCAGCTCAACCAGGCGTTGCCGCCGGACACCACGCCCGAGCAGATGGATGAGCTGATCACCCATCTGGAAGCACGCGGCATCTCGGTCCTGCGCGACGACGCCGGCCCCGAGAACGAGACCGAGACCACCGAGGCCGAGCCCGCCCAGGAGGCCGAGGCCGCCCAGGGCGAGGAGGAGGAAGAGAGCGGCTTCACGCCGGAAGAGGAGGATATCGGCCGCACCGACGATCCGGTGCGGATGTACCTGCGCGAGATGGGCACCATCGAGCTCCTCTCCCGCGAGGGCGAGATCGAGATCGCCAAGCGCATCGAGGCCGGTCGCAACACCGTGCTCGAGGCCTTGTGCGAGAGCCCCCTCACCATGCGGGCCGTGATCGGCTGGCGTGACGCGATCCGCGAGGGCCGCGTGCTGCTTCGGGACATCATCGACCTCGAGGCCACCAACAACGAGGCCGGCCTCGCCGGGCAGGGCGTCGACGGCCAGGCCATGGTCGAGGCGCTCCCTCCCGAGCTCATGGAGCCCGTGCCGGCTGCCGCAGCCCAGCCGCAGCGCCCGTCCGTGCCGGCCAAGACCGAGGCCAAGGCCGGCAAGGCCGACGGCGAGGATGCCGACGAGGACGAGGAGGACGAAGACGAGATCCTTGCCGAAGGCGAGGAGGAGGAGGCCGAGCAGCCGCGCGCCCCGGAGCCGATCGAGGACGAGGATTTCGACGAGGATACGCTGTCGCTGGCAGCCCTCGAGAGCAAGCTGAAGGACGGCGTGCTCACCACGTTCGACGAGATCGCCGAGGCCTACAAGGGCCTGCGGCAGCTCCAGGACGAGCGCCTGACCCTGATCCAGGGCAACGAGCGCGTGCCCGAGGCGCTGGACCGCCGCTACCAGTCCGCTCGCTCCTCCATGGTCGAGCTGATGCAGCAGGTGCAGCTCAACCAGACCCGGGTCGAGAACCTGGTCCAGCAGCTGTTCGACATGAACAAGCTGCTGCAGAGCCTCGAAGGCAAGCTGCTGCGCCTTGCGGTCTCCTCGCGCGTGGCGCGGGAGAGCTTCATCCAGCACTATGTCGGCCGCGAGCTCGACCCCGAGTGGCTGGACCGCGTGGCGCGGCTGAAGGACAAGGGCTGGGGGGATTTCACCGGGCGGCACTACGAGGAGATCCAGTCGCTCCGCGCCGACATCGCGTCGATCGCGGACGAGACCGGCCTGCAGATCGCCGAGTTCCGCCGGATCGTGAACCTCGTCCAGCGTGGCGAGAAGGAGGCGAGCGTCGCCAAGAAGGAGATGGTTGAGGCCAATCTCCGCCTGGTCATCTCCATCGCCAAGAAGTACACGAACCGCGGCCTGCAGTTCCTGGACCTGATCCAGGAGGGGAACATCGGCCTGATGAAGGCCGTCGACAAGTTCGAGTACCGGCGCGGCTACAAGTTCAGCACCTATGCTACGTGGTGGATCAGGCAGGCGATCACGCGCTCGATCGCCGATCAGGCGCGCACGATCCGCATCCCGGTGCACATGATCGAGACCATCAACAAGCTGGTCCGCGCGTCGCGCCAGATGCTGCACGAGTATGGGCGCGAGCCCACGCCCGAGGAGCTGGCGCACAAGCTCAACATGCCCTTGGACAAGGTCCGCAAGGTCCTGAAGATCGCCAAGGAGCCGATCAGCCTCGAGACTCCGATCGGCGACGAGGAGGACAGCCACCTCGGCGACTTCATCGAGGACAAGAACGCGGTCCAGCCGCTCGAGGCCGCCACCCTCGCCAACCTGCGCGAGGCCACCACACGGGTCCTGGCGACCCTCACCCCCCGCGAGGAGCGCGTGCTACGCATGCGCTTCGGCATCGGCATGAACACCGATCACACGCTGGAGGAGGTGGGCCAGCAGTTCAGCGTCACCCGCGAGCGCATCCGCCAGATCGAGGCCAAGGCGCTCAGGAAGCTGAAGCATCCGAGCCGGTCCCGGAAGCTCCGGAGCTTCCTCGACACCTGATCCTATCGGATCAGCTCGACCTCGATCCCTAATCGCTTGCCGACCGTGCTCCAGGCGCGGTCGGCGGTGAGGGCAGGGATACTGTGGTGTTCCGCCAGCGCAAGGCACGTGCGGTCGCCGAGCGACAGGCCCTCACGGCGCGTGGCGATCTCCAGCCTGCCGACACGGAAGGCGACGACCTCATCAAGCTCTATGAGACGCACCGGCAGGCCGGCCAGAGTGGCGCGTGCCTCCTCGGCGTCTATACCGCGGCGCGCCAGCGCGCCAATCACCTCGGCGTAATTTACGGTTGAGAGCAGGCCACCTGCCATGCGTCGCGACGCGAACTCGGCCCCGGGCTCGCCTCGAACCACCGCCATGATGGCCGAGGTATCAAGCGATCTCATCGATGTCGGCCGGAATCTCGCCCAGCATATGCTGCATCTTGCGCTCCTCGCGCGCTACGTCTTCCCGCTTCTCGGCCAGATACTCGTCAACTGTAGGCAATTTGTCGCCGAACAGCTCCCGGGCCATGCGCTGCACCCGCCGCACTGCGGCCTCGGCCGTCATCAGCGTAACCACGCCCTCCTCCTCCACCCGGGCCACCAGCTCATCGCCTTTGCTCAGCCCCGCCCGGCGACGTATCTCGGCAGGCAGGCCTATTCGCCCGTTGTCCGCAACTTTGACCCAAACTGGATTCATGTCAGAAACTCCGTGATGTGACAGGCTGCGCCACAATAGCCCTTTCCAGCTGTCCTTGTCAGCCCGAACGCGACCCGCTAGAACGCTAGCAACGGGCCCGTAGCTCAGCGGTTAGAGCTGGCCGCTCATAACGGTCTGGTCGCAGGTTCGAATCCTGCCGGGCCCACCAGCGGAGACGGCACCATCGCCCGCCTGCGCCACCCGCCCGTTCCCGACCAGGCTCGCCTGCGCGACCGGGCGTTGCGCTACCTTGCCCGCTACGCCACGAGCGAGCACCACCTGGCCCAGGTGCTGCGCCGCAAGGCCCTGCCCGAGGCCGCCTTCCATGGGCTGGCACCGGACCAGGTGGAAGCCACGATTGCGGCTATCCTCGAGCAGATGCGCGGCTTCGGCTATCTGGACGATGGCCGCTACGCCGCCATGAAGGCCAGCAGCCTCGCCGGCAAGGGCCGCTCGGAGGCGATGATCCGCGCCACGCTCGCTCGCCAGGGTGTTGCCCGCGAGCCCGCCGACGCTGCGCTTTCCGGCTTGCGCGAGGAGCATGCCGACCCCGAGCTCGCGGCCGCCCGCAGGCTGGTGCGCCGCCGCCGGCTCGGCCCCTGGCGGCCCGACGCGGAGCGGGCTGCCATGCGCGAGCGCGACCTTGCCAAGCTGGTCCGCGCCGGCTTTTCGTTCGCGATCGCCAGGCAGGCCATCGAGGAGGAGCCCGATGCCGAATGAGGCCGACAACGGACGCCTCCATCTCGACGACCTCAGCGTCGGCCAGCGCTTCACCAGCGCCTCGCACGCGGTGGACGCGACCCAGATCAAGGCCTTCGCCCAAGAGTTCGACCCGCAGCCCTTCCACCTCGACGAGGAGGCGGCGAGTGCCAGCCTGTTCAAGGGCCTGGCCGCCAGCGGCTGGCACACGGCCGCCATCACCATGCGCCTCCTCGTCGGTGGCGGTGCGCCCATCGCCGGCGGCATCATCGGCGCCGGCGTCGAGCTCGCTTGGCCCCGGCCCGTCCGCCCGGGCGACGTGCTCACGGTCGAGAGCGAGGTCGTGGCCATCACCCCCTCCCGCTCCCGCCCCGACCGCGGCACGGTCATCCTGCGCAGCGAGACCCGCAACCAGGACGGTGAGACCGTCCAGGTCTCTGACCTCCCGCTTGGTCGTACCCCGGCGCGCCACGAGTTGAGTTGCGAGGCCCCGATCTTCCCAGCAGTGGCCTCCCGCGCCGATTTTGCTTGTCTGACCGCTGATCAACTAATAGGACAGCCTCTCGGCCGGACCAGACAAAGGAACGAGGTCAGCATGGACCTGTCGCGTGCACGACCGAGCATCGCCGCGCTGCCCGCCATCCTGCTGGCGCTGCTGAGCGCGGCTCCAGGACCGGCGGCAGCCGACACCACCATCACCGATCCGCTCACCGGCAGCACGACCCTCGCCACCCGCCGCAACGGTGGCGAGTTCACCGTGGAAGGCTGGAAGGTCACCACCAACAGCGCCCACAAGCAGGTCGGCCAATACCTCTATTATCTCCTGCCCGAGGGTGTCACCAGCGGTACACTGACCTTCGAGGCCAAGGGCTTCAAGTTCGACAAGTACTCGAGCCGGGGCGGGGAGACGGAGGAGCGGGAGCACATCCTGGGCGTCTTCGACCAGGACGAGAAGCACGACAAGACTGCTGATCCGATCGGCTTCTTTCTCCGCTTCTATGACCACAAGAACAATCCGGGCACGTTCTATCCGGGCTCGCACCGGATGCGCTTCGACAGCCCCACCTTCGAGAAGCAGTGCGATCAGAAGGCCCCGGTCGCCTGGAGCCCGACCACCTGGTACCAGTTCAAGGTCGAGTGGTCACAGACGCTGGTCCGCTGGTTCAAGGACAATGTCGTTCAGTGCAGCGTCTCTCTCCTGCCGACCAAGAAGCTGCCGGGCGCGCCCAAGGTCCCGCTCCGCCATCTGTATGTCGGCTCCGACTATCGCGCTCTCTATCTCACGCCGGTGAACGTCACCTACCGGAACGTGAACATCGTCGTGAAGTAGCGCCATCCCCGCCCCGAACAGACTAGCAATGAGGCCAGGCATGAACTTTCGTCACCTAGGCTCGATGATGCTTGCGGCCCCGGCGGTCCTGCTGGCCCTGGCGGGCCCAGCCCCGACCCACGCCGCCGAGACCACGATCACCGACCCGCTGACCGGCACCACGGTCGCTACCCGCCGCAACGGCGGCGAGCTCACCCCGCAGGGCTGGAAGGTCACCAGCAAGGGTACCGGCATCGGCCAGTACCTCTACTACCTGCTCCCCGCCGGCGTGACGAGCGGCGTGCTCACCTTCGAGGCCATGGGCTTCAAGTTCGACAAGTATCCGAGCAACGGCGGCGAGACCGAAGAGCGCGAGCACATGCTGGGCGTCTTCGACCAGGACGAGCCGCACGACCCGGCGGCCGATCCGATCGGCTTCTTCATCCGCTTCTACGACCACAAGAACATTCCTGGGTCCTTCTATCCCGGCTCGCACCGCATGCGCTTCGACAGCCCCACCTTCGAGCGCCAGTGCGACGCCAAGGCCCCGGTCATCTGGAGCCCGACTAGGTGTGCGGTCCCGGAGTGTGATGGTGCATATCCGTCCCTGACCCGTCAGGAGGAGGATGCGCTATGGCAGGTCTGCTGCACGGCTGCGCCCGCACGACGCCGTGCGTTCGAGCCGAGCTCCAAGCGTCGCAAGCGAGCACCCGTGCCCTTGCCGCCCGCTACGGGCTGAACCCCAAGACAGTCGCCAAGTGGCGTGCGCGGAGCGACACCGCCGATGCGCCCATGGGGCCGCATCGGCCACGCAGCACCGTCCTGACCGAGGCCGAGGAGGCGGTCGTGGTCGAGTTCCGCAGGCGCACCCTCCTGCCGCTCGATGACGTCCTCGGCTGCTTGCGGGAGAGCATCCCCAGGCTCACCCGCAGCGCCCTGCACCGCTGCCTGGAACGGCACGGCATCTCCCGCCTGCCCAGAGACGAGGAGGCTTCCTCCAAGCGCAAGCGCTTCGCCGAGACCAGGATCGGCTACGTCCACATCGACAGCTGCGAGCTGCGCTCCGCCGAAGGCAAGGTCCACATGTTCCTCGCCATCGATCGCGTCTCCAAGTTCGCCTACGTCGAGCTGCACGCGACGGCTGAGATGGCCACGGGCGCCGCCTTCATGCGCAGGGTGGTGGCCGCCTTCCCCTACCGCATCCATACTGTGCTGACCGACAACGGCGTCGCCTTCACCCGTTGCGCTGCCAGCAAGTGGGACCGGATGGCCCATCCCTTCGACCGCGTCTGCGATGAGCACGGCATCAAGCACAAGCTCACCAAGCCCTACCATCCCTGGACCAACGGACAGGCCGAGCGGATGAACCGGACGGTGAAGGAGGCCACCGTCAAGACGTTCCATTACGAGACCTTGGAGAGCCTCAAGGCCCACCTGCAAGCCTTCCTGGCAGCCTACAACTTCGCCAAGCACCTCAAGGCGCTACGATGGCGGACACCTTTCCAGGCCGTCTGCGACGCCTGGAAGAACGATCCCTCCTCGTTCAAGATCAACCCGCACCACCTCATCCCGGGACCTAACACCTAGCTGGTACCAGTTCAAGGTCGAATGGAACCAGACCTTGGTCCGCTGGTATAAGGACAACATCCTCCAGTGCAGCGTCTCCCTCCTTCCGATCAAGAAGAAGGGCAAGATCCTGCCCGGCGCCCCCAAGGTCCCGCTCCGCCACCTCTATCTCGGCTCCGACTACCGCGTCCTCTACTACCAGCCGCCGAACGTCACCTATCGCAACGTCAAGATCGTCGTGCAGTAGGCGGCCCCTCAAGGGCCACCCGGCGGCCGACCTGCCGGCTCCTACAAGAACAAAGGCTCGCCGCTCCGGCGCGGCGAGCCGGCGGCGGGCCGCCGCCGGCTTGTGGCTCATGCCTTCGCCGGCGCTGGCGTCTTCTGCGTGTACCAGTGCGTGGGGTGGGGCTCGGGGCCGTGCACCGGCTCGTGCTCCAGGGCAGCATCCAGGGTCATCTGCTTCCATGGGGTGAGCCGGGCGCGCTAGGCCCGTGCCCGGTCCACCCCTCAGCTCAGCTCCCAGTAGTAGCCCTGCAGGAGGCGCCTGCCATTGGGCGGCGCGACTGCAGGCAGTGGAGCGGGCGCGTTCTGGTTCGCAGGTCCGGCCGCAAGCGGCTGGATGGGCTCGATCTTCTCGATCCTGAGTTCGTGCGGCGCGGGCGCTTCGGCGAGTTCCCTGTCGAGCTCCTTCTGCACAAGCTGGGCTTCCTCGTCACCCGGCAGCAGTCCCTCCGCCCTGGCACGCTGCAGCCGCACGAGGCTGTCCAGCGCGCGTCGGACGTCGCCCTCCGCCTCGCGACGGTAGCGCAGGATCAGGGCGAGGCTCGCCCGGGCGTCCTTGTCGTCGGCAGGGACTTGGCAGGGCCGGTGCCCGCCTCGGCAAGACCGGCAAGGAACTCGCCTTCGAGGCGCTCGGCGCGGCCTGAGCGCAGGATGCCGACAGCGAAGGTCTTGGCCAGGTGGCGGGCCACCGGGCCAACTGCTCCAAGCTCCGCCCGGACGGCGGTGAAGTGGGCCCGATTGCCCTGCTCCGTCTTGCCGAGCGCCTTAACGGTGACATGCATACGGGCGCGCGTAAGCCGTAGGCGAGGCTGTTCAGGCTCGAGCGACGCTTGCGTAGCCAGTTTGGCTAATCCAGAACCTCCCGCTCCGTCTCAGCAGGTGGCGGCGTTTGGTGGCCGGCGGCAAGCGGGAGACAGGACGCTCACCCGCGTCTCCCCAAAGAGACATTGATAATCCACAAGGCAATAGGCGTACTCAACGTCCGCCTCGACCTGACGCGCCATCGGTCACCCTCACCGGGAGCCTCAGCTCGACCGGTGCATCGAAGTAGCTCTGCCCCATCAGCTCGCTTTGGGCGGCTGCCTTCGACCAGCTTACGCCCTCGCGGGCAAGGGGGGTCACAACAACGCCAGGCTCGGCCACAAGCTTCGCCGCTCCGCGCGGCTCGACGCGGATGACCAGCTCCGTGCCGGTGTTGCCACGCTCTACCCACCCGCTGACCGCCACCTCGCCCTGCGGCAGCTTGGCCGGGGCAATGCCTTGGAGCAGCGTGCTCAGATCATCCCCAGCCATGCAGGGTGTGGCGCCCAGCACCACCGCCACCAACAGCCCGCTGCCGCGCATCGCGTCAGACGATCCGCTGGCCGGTGGCTTCCCAATCCTTGAGGAAGCCGGCGAGACCTTTGTCGGTGAGGGGGTGCTTGGCGAGCTCGCGCAGCAGCTTGGGGGGGAGGGTGGCGACGTGGGCGCCGAGGCGGGCGGCCTCGATGACGTGGTTCACGGTGCGGACGGAGGCGACCAGGACCTCGGTGTGCAGGGTGGCGGGGTACTGGCGGTAGATCTCGACGATGTCGGCGATCAGGCCCATGCCGTCGTGGCCGATATCGTCGAGGCGGCCGACGAAGGGGGAGATGAAGGTCGCACCGGACTTGGCGGCGAGGAGGGCCTGGGCCGGGCTGAAGCAGAGCGTGACGTTGACCTTGGTGCCTTCATCGGCGAGCGCGCGGCAGACCTTGAGGCCGTCCCAGGTGAGCGGGACCTTGACGGTGACGTTCTTGGCGATCCTGGCGAGGTGCCGCCCTTCGGCCAGCATCTCGTCATGGCGGATGGCTGCCACTTCGGCGCTGACGGGGCCCTCGACCAGGTCGCAGATCTCGGCCACGACCTCCAGGAAGTTGCGGCCGCTCTTGGCGATGAGGGAGGGGTTGGTGGTCACACCGTCGACCAGACCGCTCTCCGCCAGGTCCCGGATCTCGGCCACGTCCGCCGTATCGATGAAGAACTTCATGCCCGGGCACTCCTCGCGAGCTACGGCCAGACCGCCCTTAAGCGGACGTGTGCAAACTGAACGCCGCGGCGCGCCGCCGCCCGCCTAGTTGGCGTAGCGGTAGCTTGGGCGGTAACGGCCGTCTTCAAGGTCGCCGAAGAGCTGGGAGATCTGCGGATGGCCGACCGGGCCGCCCGCGGAGTCGGCTTCCAGGTTCTGCTCGGAGACGTAGGCGATGTAGTAGCTCTCGGCGTTCTCGGCCAGCAGGTGGTAGAACGGCTGGTCCTTGGGCGGCCGCACCTCGGCCGGGATCGACTCGTACCATTCGTCCGTGTTGCTGAACACGGGGTCGACGTCGAAGATCACGCCGCGGAACGGGAAGACCCGGTGCTTCACCACCTGGCCGACCGTGAACCTCGCCCGCTTGTTGTCCATGACACTTGACCTCATCCATCAACCAGGCGCCAGACCGCCGCAGCGCATCGTGGCGGTCAGGGCGACCCGGGACGGCATCCCCCTGACATGATTGCATATGGGAAACCGGCGGCAAGCCTCCAAGGTCCGACTTCTCAGCGCTCCTGGATGCGCAGGTTCTGGATCAGGCTCGATGTGTCCCACCGGCCACCGCCCTGCTGCTGGACCATGCGGTAGAGCTGGTCGATCACCGCGGTCACCGGCAGTGCCGCCCCGTTGCGCCGCGCCTCCGTCATGCAGATGGCCAGATCCTTGCGCATCCAGTCGACGGCGAAGCCGAAGTCGAACTTGCCGGCCGCCATGGTCTTCCAGCGGTTCTCCATCTGCCAGGACTGGGCCGCACCCTTGGAGATGGTGGCCAGCACGAGGTCCGGCTCGAGCCCCGCCCGCTGGGCGAAGTTGAGCGCCTCGGCCAGCCCCTGCACGAGCCCGGCGATGCAGATCTGGTTCACCATCTTGGTGAGCTGGCCCGCGCCCGCCGGCCCCATCAGCGTCACCGCCCGCCCGTAGGCGCGCATGGCAGGCTCGGCGCGCGCGAACGCCGCCTCGTCGCCGCCGCACATCACCGTGAGCGTGCCGTTCTCGGCCCCCATCTGCCCGCCCGAGACCGGCCCGTCGATGAAGCTGGCGCCGTGCTCCCCGGCTTTCTCATAGAGCTCGCGCGCCACGTCGGCCGAGGCCGTGGTGTGGTCGACGAAGATCCCGCCCTCGCCGAGGCCGGCCAGGATCCCCTTCTCGCCGTAAGCCACCGAGCGCAGATCATCGTCGTTGCCGACGCAGGCGAACACGATCTCGGCCGCCTCTGCCGCCTCTCGCGGGCTGGAGGCCACCGCCCCGCCATGCCGCTCGCGCCAGGCTTCCGCCTTGGCCGCCGAGCGGTTCCACACCGTCACCTCGTGGCCTTTCGCCCGTAGATGCCCGGCCATCGGGAAGCCCATCACGCCGAGCCCGACAAAGGCCACCTTCATTCCCGTCCTCCATGCCTTGTGCCTGCCGGAAGCTACAGACGGGCCCTGCGGTTCCGCAAGGCTCAGCCATGCAACCCGACCTCGCCGCCAACCACCGCGTCGTCCTATAAGCTTCACAACGCCGTGCCGAGGAGCGAGGATGAGCAAGGCCACCAGCAGAGACCCGGTCCATCTCAAGGACTACCGTCCGCCCGCCTACACCACCCGGGACGTCCACCTTCTCTTCGAGCTCGACCCCGAGGCCACGATCGTCACCTCGACCCAGCGGATCGAGCGCAACCCCAAGGCCGACGCCGGCGCGGCCGAGCTCGTCCTCTTCGGCGAGGACCAGGAGCTGCTGGACCTCCGCCTCGACGGCACCCCGCTCCCGGCCAGCCGCTATCGTCTGGAGCCGGACCGGCTCGTCCTCACGGGCCTGCCCGACAGCTTCGAGCTCACCGTCCGCTCGCAGCACAGCCCCGCCGCCAACAAGCGGCTGATGGGCCTCTATCTCTCGAACGGCATCTTCTGCACCCAGTGCGAGGCCGAGGGCTTCCGCCGCATCACCTACTTCCAGGACCGCCCGGACGTCATGGCCCGCTTCAGGGTCCGGATCGAGGCCGACCGGAAGGCCTGCCCGGTCCTCCTCTCCAACGGCAACCCGGTCGACAAAGGCGAGCTCGCCAACGGCCGCCACTGGGCCTTGTGGGAGGACCCGTTCCTCAAGCCCGCCTACCTCTTCGCGCTGGTGGCCGGCGACCTCGCCTGCCTCGAGGACAGCTTCACCACCCGCTCCGGCCGCACGGTCCAGCTCCGCATCTACTCGGAAGCCGCCAACATCGACCAGTGCCACCACGCGATGGCGTCGCTCAAGAAATCCATGAAGTGGGACGAGGACGCCTACGGTCTGGAGTACGACCTCGACCTGTTCCAGATCGTGGCGGTCAACGACTTCAACTTCGGCGCCATGGAGAACAAGGGCCTCAACATCTTCAACACCTCGGCCACGCTGGCGAAGCGCGAGACCGCCACCGACGCCGACTTCATGAGCGTCGAGCGGATCGTGGCCCACGAATATTTCCACAACTGGACCGGCGACCGGGTCACCTGCCGCGACTGGTTCCAGCTCACCCTCAAGGAAGGCCTCACCGTCTTCCGCGACCAGCAGTTCTCGGCCGACATGCACTCGGCGGCGGTGAAGCGGATCGGCGACGTGATGCTGCTCCGCGACGGCCAGTTCCCCGAGGACGCGGGCCCGCTCGCCCACCCGATCCGCCCCGACCACTATATCGAGATCAACAACTTCTACACCCGCACGGTCTACGAGAAGGGTGCGGAAGTCATCCGCATGATCCACACCCTGATCGGCGCCGACGCCTACCGCCGCGGCATCGACCTCTACTTCGAGCGCCATGACGGCGAGGCCGTCACCTGCGAGGACTTCGTGGCCGCGATGGCCGACGCCTCGGGCCGCGACCTGTCGCAGTTCATGCGCTGGTACGCCCAGGCCGGCACGCCCGAGATCCGGGTCCAGCGCCACCACGACCCCGCCACCCAGCGCTACACCCTGGAGGTGAGCCAGCGCACCCCGCCCACGCCGGGCCAGCCCGAGAAGCTGCCCCTCCACATCCCCCTGCGCCTGGGCCTTCTCGGCCAGGACGGCAGCGAGCTTCCCCTCCAGCTCGAGGGCGAGAACGAGCCCAAGGGCACCGACCGCGTCCTCGAGCTCAAGGAGCCCACCCAGCGCTTCACCTTCCTCGGCATCGAGGAGGAGCCCGTGCCCTCGCTCCTGCGCGACTTCTCGGCCCCGGTGAAGCTCGACGCCGGTCTCAGCGACGACGACCTGGCCCGGCTGCTCGCCCACGACACCGACGCCTTCGTCCGCTGGGATGCCGGCCAGACCCTGGCACTCCGGGCACTCCTTCGCCTGATCGAGACCCGCGGGCGACCTCGACCCGCGCCTCGCCACCTCGTTCGCCGCCGTCCTCGAGCGCGCCCCCGAGGACCGCGCCTTCGCCGCCCGCGCCCTCCAGCTCCCCAGCGCCACCTATCTCGGCCAGCAGATGGAGGTGATCGACGTCGACGGCATCGACAGCGGCACTCCGCACCGCCCGCGGCGAGCTCGGCCGCAGCCCTCCAGGGCCAGCTCCTGCGCCGCCTACGAGGCCAACGCCGCCGACGGCCCGTTCTCGATCGAGACCGCCGCCATCGCGCCGCCGCTCCCTCAAGAACACGGCCCTGGCCTACCTCGCCTGGGCCGCCGACCCGCAAGGCCAGGACCTCGCCCGCCGCCAGCTCGCCGCGGCCGACAACATGACCGACCGGCTCTCGGCCCTGCGCCTCATCGTCGAGACCGGCCTCCCCGAACGCGACCAGGCCCTGGCCGATTTCTACGCCGCCTGGCAGCACGAGCCGCTGGTCGTGAACAAATGGTTCGCCCTCCAGGCCATGCTCGAGGACGAGGGTGCCGTCGAGCGCGTCCAGCGCCTCATGCAGCACCCCGCCTTCACCACCACCAACCCCAACCGCGTCCGCGCCGTCCTCGCCACCTTCGGCCAGAACCTCCTGGGCTTCCACCGCAAGGACGGCGCCGGCTACCGCCTCCTCGCCGACAAGGCCATCGAGCTCGACCGCACCAACCCCCAGGTCGCCGCCCGCCTGATCACCGCCTTCAACCGCTGGCGCCGCTTCGACCCCGCCCGCCAGGCCCTCATGCGCGCCGAGCTCGACCGCATCGCCGGCACCGAGGGCCTGTCGCGCGACAGCTACGAGATCGCCACCAAGAGCCTGGCGTAGAAGGGGCGGGAAGGGGAGCCCGCTCCCCCTCCCGCACCCACCCCCACCTTCCTCTTCCGCCCCAACTGTCACCCCGCGACTTGATCGCGGGGTCCAGGGTGGCCGCGCGACGTCCGACCGGCCTAAGCTCCAGCCGAGGGAGCCCCCATGCCGCACGACCACCAGTTCCCCCGCGTCTTCATCTCCTATTCCCGCTACGACGGCGCCGCCACCGCCGCCCGCCTCCGCCGCGAGCTCGAATCCCTGGGCATCTCCCTCTGGCAGGACCTCACCGCCATGCAGGGCGGCCAGGACTGGTGGCGCCAGATCCAGCAGGCCACCGACAAGGCCGAATACCTCGTCCTCGTCCTCACCCCCGGCGCCCTCGCCTCCAAGGTCTGCAAGGACGAATGGCGCTACGCCCGCCAGGTCGGCACCTACGTCATCCCCGTCACCGACCTCAGGGTCGCCGACCTCGACCTCACCCAGCTCGCCGGCTGGATGCGCCGCGCCGACATCGTCCCGCTCCACGTCCCCGAACGCCACGCCTGGCTCCTCGAAAACCTGAAGGGTCCAGCACCCCCGCTGGCGCGCGTGCCAATGATGGCCGAGCCGCCCCCGCCCGACTTCGTCCCCCGCCCCGCCGAGTTCGCCCGCCTCAAGCAGCTCCTCCTCGACACCCACGGCGAGCCCGTCGCCATCACCGCCGCCCTGCGCGGTGCCGGCGGCTACGGCAAGACCACGCTCGCCCGCGCCCTCTGCGCCGACCCCGACATCCAGGACGCCTTCCACGACGGAATCCTCTGGACCACGCTCGGCGAGCAGCCCGGCCCCCTCCTCGGCCGCCTCCAGGACTTGATCGCCACCCTCAAGGGCGAGCGCCCCGACTTCAGCACCGAGGAGGCGGCCGCCTCCCAGCTCGCCGAGCTGCTCGCCGACCGCCGCATCCTCCTCGTCCTCGACGACCTCTGGCAGGCCGCCCACGCCCGCCCCTTCCTCCGCGGCGGCCCCCACGGCGCCCGCCTCATCACCACCCGCAACAGCGACACGCTGCCGGCGAACGCGCAGGAGGCGAAGGTCGACGCCATGCAGGGCCGGGAAGCCATGGCCCTGCTCCGCGGCGACCTCCCCGCCGGCGAGGACGCCGCGCTTGCCGCACTCGCCGCCCGCCTCGGCGAATGGCCGCTCCTCCTGCGCCTCGTCCACGGCGCGCTGCGCGACCGCACCGTCCGCGCCAAGGCGCCGCTCGCCGACGCCATCGCCTACGCGGGCAGACTGCTCGACAAGCGCGGCCTCACCGCCTTCGACGCCCGCAATCCCGAGGCACGCTCCGATGCCGTCGCCAAGACCATCGGCCTCAGCCTCGACCTCCTCACCGCCGACGAGCGCGCCCGCTTCGCCGAGCTTGCCGTCTTCCCGGAAGATGTCGCGGTCCCGATCCGCACGGTCGAGCTGCTCTGGTCCCACACCGCCGGCCTCGACGACCTCGACACGGAGACGCTGCTCCAGCGCCTCGCCAGCCTCTCGCTCCTGCTCGACCTCGACCTGACGACCTCGACTATCCGCCTCCACGACGTCATCCGCGCCTGGCTCCGCGGCGAGGCCGGACCGCACCTCCCCGACCTCGACCGCGCCCTCGTCGAAGCCTACCGCCGCCAGTGCCCGACCGGCTGGCCCAAGCGGCCCCGAGCACGACGACGGCTACTACTTCCAGTGGTTCCCCACCCACCTCCGCTCCGCCGACCCCGACGCCTGGCGCGCCCTCCTCGCCGACTACGCCTGGATCGATGCCAAGCTCCGCCACGCCGGCGCCACCTCCCTGATCCTCGACTACGCCGACGCCCCCGACCCCGAAATTCGACTGATCGGCGACGCGCTCCGCCTCTCCGCCCACGTGATCGGCCACGACCCGGCCCAGCTCGCCGGCCAGCTCGTCGGCCGGCTTCGAGCGACAGTCGAGCCAGGCTCGCCGCTGCGCCGTCAGCCTCTCGCATCCCTCAACGAGCCGAAGCTCCTTCCTCGCTGGCCGACGCTCACCTCTCCCGGTGGTGCCCTCCTCCAGACCCTCGAAGGCCACGGCGGCGGGGTCGATGCGGTGGCCGTGACCCCGGACGGGCGGCGTGCGGTCTCGGGCTCGTCCGACAACACGCTCAAGGTCTGGGACCTGGAGCGGGGTGCAGCCCTTGCCACGCTCGAAGGCCACGGCGGCGGGGTCAATGCGGTGGCCGTGACCCCGGACGGGCGGCGCGCGGTCTCGGGCTCGTCCGACAGACACGCTCAAGGTCTGGGACCTGGAGCGGGGCGCAGCCCTTGCCACGCTCGAAGGCCACGGCGGCGGGGTCCTGGCGGTGGCCGTGACCCCGGACGGGCGGCGCGCGGTCTCGGGCTCCGACGACAACACGCTCAAGGTCTGGGACCTGGAGCGGGGTGCCGAGCTTGCCACGCTCGAAGGCCACGGCGGCGGGGTCAATGCGGTGGCCGTGACCCCGGACGGGCGGCGCGCGGTCTCGGGCTCGCGACAACACGCTCAAGGTCTGGGACCTGGAGCGGGGTGCCGAGCTTGCCACGCTCGAAGGCCACGGCGGCTGGGTCAGGGCGGTGGCCGTGACCCCGGACGGGCGGCGCGCGGTCTCGGGCTCGTCCGACAAGACGCTCAAGGTCTGGGACCTGGAGCGGGGTGCCGAGCTTGCCACGCTCGAAGGCCACGGCGGCAGGTCAGGGCGGTGGCGGTGACCCCGGACGGGCGGCGCGCGGTCTCGGGCTCGGGACAAGACGCTCAAGGTCTGGGACCTGGAGCGGGGGAGGAGCTTGCGACGCTCGAAGGCCACAGCGGCGCGGTCAAGGCGGTGGCGGTAACCCCGGACGGGCGGCGTGCGGTCTCGGGCTTGACGACAGAACGCTCAAGGTCTGGGACTTGGTACAGGGGAGTGCAGTGCCCTTCACGGCCGACCAGGCCATCCACGCCGTCGCTTGCGTCTCCAGATCGGCTGCTCGTCGCGGGCGATGCTGGCGGAAGGGTACATCTGCTCGAGCTGGTGCTGCCCGCGGATCGGCTTACGTATAAGAATATCATCCTTGTTGAGTCGGTCAATGATCCATGTAATCAGCATGTCATGCTCGCCTCCGCCTCCTACGCCACCCGCAAGGGCCTCCAGCGCCCCTTCGCCCGAGCCACGGCCCAGCATCGCCACCTCGGCCACAAGCTCTCCATGGGGCTGAGCACCGGGCGGAGTCCGGCATGAAGCGCAACATCCCGGGGCCTTGTGGTAAGGCTCTGGCCGGGAATGGCAATTCGGGATGGAGCGATGTCGGGCGGGACGCATCTGAGGCTGGAGGAGAGGGAGCGGCTGGCCGCGCTCAAGGGCGAGGGGCTGAGCTTGCGGGCGATGGCGCGGCAGCTCGGCCGGGCGGCCTCGACCATCAGCCGCGAGCTGCGGCGCAATGCTGCTGCCCAAGGGTGGCTATCTGCCGGCCCACGCCGAGGGCTGCTACCTCGAGCGCCGCCAGCGGCCGGCGCTTGTGGAGCGTGACGCCAAGCTCGGCCGCTTCGTCCGCGAGCGTCTTGTGGAGGGTTGGACGCCCGAGCAGATCGCCGGCTGGCTCAAGCGTGGCGAGGAGCGTGGGCTGCGCACCGTCTCCACCGAGACGATCTACGCCTTCGTGCACCGCCCCGGGCAGAAAGGCGAGAAGCTCTGGAAGCTGCTACCGCGTGGGCGGGCCAGGCGGGGGCGCCGTCGGGCTCGGCAGCCGCGCAACGTCATTGCTGAGCGGCGCTCCATCCACGACCGGCCCGAGGCCGTCCAGGAGCGCAAGGAAGCCGGGCACTGGGAGGGCGACCTCCTGATCTGCAAGCGGACCCGCCCGGTGCTGGTGCTCAAAGAGCGCAAGACCCGGTTCGTCCTCGCCGCCAGGCTTGCCGGCAAGTCGGCCGCGGAGACCGTGGCCATCATGATGGCGGTCTTCCGGCGGCTCGACCCGCGCCTGCGCGCCTCCATCACCTTCGACAACGACACCGCCTTTGCCCGGCACGGCCTCCTCGCCAGCGCCTGCGCCATGACAACCTGGTTCTATGACGCCTACGCCTCCTGGCAGAAAGGAGCGGTGGAGAACGCCAACGGCCGGTTACGGCGCGACCTGCCGCGCGACCTCGACCTCGACGCGCTCGGTGATGCCGAGCTGCAGGAGATCGTCCTCACCCACAACCTGACGCCCCGGAAATGCCTCGGCCTCCTCACCCGCAAGGGCCTCCAGCGCCCCTTCGCCCGAGCCACGGCCCAGCACCGCCGCCTCGGCCACAAGCTCTCCATGGGCCTGAGCGCCGCCCAGGTCGCCCGCCTCGAAGGCCTGGGAACGTTCGAGGTCGAGACCCTCCTCGCCGACCCCGACTTCGCCTCGCTCGCCGAGGGCTACCGTGCCCTCCACGCGATGCCCGAGGAGGAGCAGCGCCGCATCCTCACGAGCCTCGCCCGTCACCTCCTCATGGAGGCCACGGCCCTGGGCGATGTCCGCGTCGCCACCTTCATCATCCTCCAGGAGCGCATGGGCCGCGACCCCGCCCGCACGCTGGCCGACGGCGTGATCGCCTCCGTCAACCGCGAGCCCCGGCCCGCCCCGGTGCCGGCACCGCGCACCCCAAGCGCCACCCCGCGCCCAGCCTACCCCTCGGACGATCCCGACCTCCGCGCCATGCAGCGTGTGGAGGACCGGCTCTGTGACGAGCTGGCGCACGAGCATGCGGTGGTGCATGCGGCCGTGGCGGCGGATGACGAGCCCGAGCCGGCCGCGGAAGTGGTGGAGGAGAGCGACCCCGACCCGGCGGATGCCGCGCTCACGCCGGAGCCGGCCCCGGTGCGCTGCCGGACCCGCCGCACGCCGCGGCCGCATCCCAGCACCTTGCCGAGCTACGAGCAGGCCCGCGCCCTGGAGGCCATGCTCCTCCTGAGCAAGCCCCCTCCCGACGAGCCCCCGACCCCTCGCGCGCAAGGGCCCTGAGCGGCTTCTCTCCTCCCGGCCCGGCCGCATGCCCTCACACCGTGAGGTGCTGGATCTCCACGTCCAGCCGCCGCTGCAGCTCGTCCGCGACGATGCTGCGGTGGCAATGAAGCGGGTCGCGCTCGAGGCAGAGCAGGCAGACGCGCTGCCCGCTCTCGACGATCCGTGCCAGCTCCTCGAGCTCCGCCTGCGCCGTCCCGGTCGCGAGATGGTCCGCGAAGATCGCGCGCATCCGCTCGGGCTGGCCGCTGCGCGCGGCAAGGCGGCCCTCGGCCGGGGTGCCGAGGCCGCGCAGGTGGAGGTAGCCCATGCCGGCGGCCTCGGCGCCGGCCGCGAGCTGGCGCTTGGCGAAGCCCGGCCGCCGCGAGGCCGCCACCGCCCGCACGTCGACGAGAAGCTGGACGCCGGCCGCCTTCAGCACCTCCAGGAGCGCGTCCTGCGTCGCCTGCTCGTAGCCGATCGTGGCGACCGTGAAGGCCATCGACCCGTCCCCGCTGCCCCGCACCCCGCAGCCTAGGCGCATCCCCGCACCCTGTCAGGCCCGGCTGGACGGGTTTGGGTGCTTGCGCCTATCTCCAGGACCTGCGGTGCTCGGGGAGGGGTGTGCGATGAAGGAGATCGGCCATTTCATCGGCGGCCGGCACGTGGCCGGCGAGAGCGGCCAGACCGGCCCGGTCTACAACCCCGCCACGGGCGAGGAGACCGGGCGGGTGGCCTTCGCCAACGCTGCCGACGTCGACCGCGCGGTGCAGGCGGCCAAGGCCGCCTTCCCGGACTGGGCCGCCACGCCCCTGCTCCGCCGCATGCGGGTGATGTTCCGCCTCAAGGAGCTGCTCGACCAGAACATCGACCGCCTGGCTCGCCTCGTCTCCGACGAGCACGGCAAGACGGTCGAGGATGCGAAGGGCTCGGTCACCCGCGGGCTCGAGGTGGTCGAGTTCGCCTGCGGCCTGCCGCAGCTGATGAAGGGCGATTTCAGCCACCAGGTCGGCGGCGGCATCGACCTCCTCTCCGTCCGCTTCCCCTTGGGCGTCTGCGCCGGCATCACGCCCTTCAACTTCCCGGCCATGATCCCGCTCTGGATGGCTCCGCTCGCCATCGCCTGCGGCAACAGCTTCATCCTCAAGCCCTCGGAGAAGGACCCTTCCTGCCCGCTGGCGCTCGCCGAGCTGATGATGGAGGCGGGCGTGCCCGAAGGGCGTCATCAACGTCGATCAACGGCGGCAAGGACGCGGTGAACGCCATCCTGGCCCATCCCGACATCGCGGCCGTGAGCTTCGTCGGCTCCACGCCCGTGGCCGAGCACATCTACAAGACCGGCACCGGCCACGGGAAACGGGTCCAGGCGCTGGGCGGGGCCAAGAACCACATGGTGGTCATGCCCGACGCCGACCTCGACATGGCGGTCGACGCGCTGATGGGTGCCGCCTACGGCTCGGCCGGCGAGCGCTGCATGGCGGTCTCGGTGGCGGTGCCGGTGGGCGAGAAGACTGCCGACGCGCTGATCGAGCGCCTTGCGCCCCGCGTCCGCCAGCTCAAGATCGGCCCCGGCTCCGAGCCCGGCGTCGAGATGGGCCCGCTGGTCACGCGGGAGCATCTGGAGAAGGTGCGCGGCTACATCGACAGCGGCCTCAAGGAAGGGGCCGAGCTCGTGGTCGACGGCCGCGACTTCCGCATGCAGGGCTACGAGAACGGCTTCTTCCTGGCGGGGTGCCTGTTCGACCGCGTCACCCCGGAGATGCGGATCTACAAGGAGGAGATCTTCGGGCCTGTGCTCTCCGTGGTCCGTGCCCCCTCCTTCGACACCGCGGTGGGCCTCGTCAACGCGCACGAATACGGCAACGGCACCGCCATCTTCACCCGCGACGGCGATGCCGCGCGGACCTTCATGAACGCGGTGCAGATCGGCATGGTCGGGATCAACATCCCGATCCCGGTGCCGCTTGGCCTTCCACAGCTTCGGCGGCTGGAAGCGCTCGCTCTTCGGCGACCACCACACGCACGGGATGGAGGGGGTGCGCTTCTACACCCGGCTGAAGGCGGTCACGACCCGCTGGCCCACCGGCATTCGCGCCGGTGCGGAGTTCGTCATGCCGACGCACGGCTGAGCAGGGTCAGCTCCCCGGAGCGGCCTTCTTGCCCTTCGCCGCGGGCTTGAGGCTGGCCAGGGCCTTGGCAATGTCGATCCGGGACCTGGTCTGGCCGGAGCGGCGCATGCCCTTGCCGGTGCTCTCCAGCGCCTGCTCGATGCTGTCGACGGTGAAGGCGGGGTTGGCCGACTTCAGCACGGCCCAGGCGCCGGCGACGTGGGGCGTGGCCATCGAGGTGCCCATGAACGACGCGAACTTGTTGCCCGGCACCGAGGACTGGATCAGGTCGCCGGGTGCCAAGAGGTCGACGGCCGGGCTCATGTTGGAGAAATCCGTGATGCGCTCCTTGCCGTAGTCGGTCGTGGCCGCCACGGTGATGGCGCTGGAGATGCAGCCCGGGAAGTCCACGGCACCGCGCTGGTACTCGTTGCCCGAGGCGATCACGGTGGCGATGCCCTTGGCGCGGAGCCCGTCGATGGCGGCCTTGATCTCGGGGCCGGACGCGTCGCAGTCGCTGCCGGGATAGGTGCCGCCGCCCAGGCTCAGGTTGGCCGCCGCGATGCTGTAGGTGCCGGCCAGCGAGCCCACATGCTCGAGGGCGGAGATGATGTCGGACTCGTAGGCCGCGACACAGGTGGCGCTGCCCTGGCAGTATGCCGGGTCGCTGATCAGCGAGTAGACCTGGATCGCGATCAGCTTCGCCCCTGGTGCCACGCCCGAGAACTTGGCGTTCTTGCCGGCGACGATGCCGGCCACATGGGTGCCGTGCTCGCAGTCCTGGACCGAGCTGGGGCAGGGCAGGCCGGCGGCCTTGCCGATGACCTCGGGCTTGGTCCGCTTGCACAGGCTGGTCGCCTGCTCGGCCGCATAGTTCTGCGAGAAGCAGGCCTCGCTCACCACCTTGCCCTTGAGGAAGGGGTGGGAGCTGTCCACGCCCGTGTCGAGGATCGCCACCACCTGACCCTCCCCGGTGGCCCCCTGACCCCATGCGACCGGAGCCTGCACCAGGGGCACGCTCTGCTTGAGGTGCGGGCGGACCCGGCGGTCCTCGTGCACGCTGACGACGAGGCCGCTCGCCAGCAGAGCCTCGAGCTGGCGCGGGTCCAGCTCCACCGCCACCGCCGGGAGCCCGCCCAGCCGCGCCAGATCGGAGACGCCGGCGCCGGCCATCCGGCTGCGCAGCAGGGACTCCGGCGAGGCGATGCGGCCGCCCTCGCTCGGGCCCGAAAGTGTCGCGATCACCCGCACGCGCTGCTTGCTCTTGGCGGCTGCCCGGACCTGTCCGGCACCAGCGACATCGTCGGCTGCCGAAGCCGGCAGGATCGCAGTCAACGGGGGAAGCACCAGCGCCAGCGCTGCGAGGAGGAAACGCATCAGGGCTCCAACTCCGTTCAGCCTTGCCTCAGTACCGAGACGGGCATCCACCATCTAACGTATTGCGGGAAAGTCCAGAATAACGTTCTCGTTACACGCAAGTTCGTGGTCATGCGTGCTCATTGGTCCCGCCGTGGCCGAGGCTGCACCACGCCACGTTGGTCAGATGCGTTCTAAAGCAGCACGAGATCGTCGCGGTGGATCATCTCGTCGCGCCCGCGCCAGCCGAGCACGGTTTCGATCTCCTCGGTCCTGCGCCCGACCAGGCGCTGGGCATCGGCGGTATCGTAAGCGACCAGGCCCTTCGCGACCGGGTTGCCGTCGGGGGCCCGCACCAGCACGGCGTCGCCGCGCTCGAACTCGCCCTCGATCCTGGTCACACCGGCGGGCAGGAGGCTGGAGCCACGGCGAAGTGCCTGGCAGGCACCGGCATCGATGTCGATGGTGCCGTTGGCGCCGAGGCTGGCAGCGATCCAGTCCTTGCGCGCCCGACGGGCGGAGAGGCGGACCGGGAAGAGCGTGGCGCGCGTACCCGCCTCGATCGCGGCCAGCGGGCGCTCGACCGCACCGCGGGCGAGCACCACCGAGCAGCCGGCGGAGGTGGCGATCTTGGCCGCCGTGAGCTTGCTCACCATGCCCCCTGTGCCGACCGTGGAGCCGGCCCCGCCGGCCATGGCCTCGATCTCGGGCGTGATCGCCTCGACCGTGGCCAGGTGGCGGGCCGTGGCATCGCTGCGCGGGTCGGCGGTGTAGAGGCCGTCGATGTCGGAGAGGAGGACCAAGGTCTCGGCCGAGGCCATCACGGCAACCCGGGCGGAGAGCCGGTCATTGTCGCCGAAGCGGATCTCGCTCGTGGCCACGGTGTCGTTCTCGTTGACGACCGGGATCACGCCCAGGCGCAGGAGGGTCTCCAGCGTGGCGCGGGCGTTGAGATAGCGGCGGCGGGCCTCGGTGTCGTGCAGCGTGACCAGCACCTGGCCGATGCGCAGGCCGCGGCTGCCGAGGCGCTCCTGATAGGCATGGGCGAGCACGATCTGCCCCACCGCGGCAGCCGCCTGCTTCTCCTCCAGCCGGTGCGGGCGCCGCTTGAGGCCGAGCGGGCGACGGCCCAACGCGATCGCACCCGAGGTGACGACGATCACCTGCTGGCCGCGGGCGGTGAGCACGGCGATGTCGGCGGCAAGGCCGTCGAGCCAGGCCTCGCGTACGCGCCCTTCCTCGTCGACCAGCAGCGAGCTGCCGATCTTGACGACGATCCGGCGCGCGCTCAGCGCCTCGGCAGCACTGCGCATCAGGCAGCTTCGTCCCGAGCGCGCCGGCGGCGCTCCTGAACAAGGGCCCAGACGGCGTTGAGCACAGGGTCCAGGCCCCGCTGGGCCACGGCCGAGATGGGCCAGACCTCGCGGCCCGCGACCTCGGCCAGGGCAGCGCTGCGCTCGGCGATGGTCGTCTCGTCGAGCGCGTCGCACTTGGAGAGGCAGAGCAGCTCCGGCTTCTGGGCCAGACCCTGACCATAGCCTTCGAGCTCGTGGCGGATGGTGCGGTAGGCACCCGCCACGTCCTCCTGCGTGCCGTCGACCAGATGGATGACGGCAGCACAGCGCTCGACATGGCCCAGGAATCGGTCGCCCAGGCCGGCACCGGTGTGGGCGCCCTCGATCAGGCCCGGCAGGTCGGCGATGATGAAGCTGTCATGGCCCAGCACCACCGTGCCGAGCTTGGGCTCGAGCGTGGTGAAGGGGTAGTCGCCGATCTTGGGGCGGGCACGGCTGACGGCGGAGAGAAAGGTGGACTTGCCGGCATTGGGCAGGCCGATCAGCCCGGCATCGGCCAGGAGCTTGAGCCGGAGCCAGACCCAGCGCTCCTCGCCCGGGAAGCCCGGGTCGGCGCGGCGCGGGGCGCGGTTGGTCGACGACTTGTAGTGGACATTGCCGAAGCCGCCGTCGCCACCCTTGGCCAGGACCACCGTCTCGCCGGGCACGGTGAGATCGAACAGCAGCGTCTCGCCGTCCTCGGCCAGGATTCGGGTGCCGACCGGCAGGCGCAGGGTCACGTCCTCGCCGGTCTTCCCGGTGCGTTCCTGGCCCATCCCGTTCTGGCCGCGCGGTGCCCGGAAATGCTGCCGGTAGCGATAGTCGATCAGGGTATTGAGGTCGGGATCGGCCACGGCCAGCACATGGCCGCCGCGGCCGCCGTCACCGCCATTGGGCCCGCCGAACTCGATGAACTTCTCACGCCGGAAGCCGGCACTGCCGCTCCCGCCATCGCCGCTCTTGACGTAGACCTTGGCGCTGTCGAGGAAACGCATGGGCTCCGGCCCTCTATCCGCGGGCCTTGTCACCCTCGTCTTCGGTCACCCCCGATCCCGCCGGGGCGACAGGCGGGAGGAGCAGCCTACTCGGCTGCCTGAACCAACCGCTCGACGTGGATGTAGGTGCGGTCGCCGCGCTCGCGGAAGCGGACGTGCCCCTCGGCCACGGCGTAGATGGTGAAGTCGCGGCCCATGCCGACATTGGTGCCGGGGTGCCACTTGGTGCCGCGCTGGCGGACGATGATGTTGCCCGGGATGACGCGCTCGCCGCCGAACTTCTTCACGCCCAGTCGCTGGCCTGCCGAATCGCGGCCGTTGCGCGAGCTGCCACCCGCCTTCTTATGTGCCATGACCTTCTCCTACCGGCCTATTCAGGCCGTCATGATGTCGGCGATGCGGACCACGGTCTGGAGCTGGCGGTGACCGGTCCGGCGACGGAAGTTCTTCCGCCGCCGCTTCTTGAAGACGATGATCTTGGGGCCCTTGCCCTGCTCCAGCACGGTGGCCATGACCTTGGCCCCGACCACGGTGGGGGCACCGACCTGCGGGTTGTCGCCGCCCACCAGCAGCACCTCGCCGAACTCGATCGTCCCGCCGGGCTCGCCCTCGAGGCGCTCGACGGAGATGACGTCGTTCGTGGCGACGCGATACTGCTTGCCGCCCGTCTTGATCACTGCGTACATCGGAAGGAACCGGCCTGAGCTGAGGACGCAGGACAACGCACGTTCCGCGCTGTCCCGAACGCGAGCGGCGACTATAGCCGCGGAAGGGCCGGTGTCAACGCGGCGTGTCGAGCGGCTGCGGCTCGACGGGCGGCTGGAAGCGAGCAACGCGGATCTCGCCCTCGCGTATCCTTGCCTGGGAAATGTCGTAACTGGTCTGCATCCGCATCAGGGTCTACGCAGCGAGTAATGCCCAGCGCCTTCGCACCGCTCACAGAGAGCCCGAGGGGCTCGATAACGATCGAGCGGAAGAACTGCCCTGGGTGAGCCGGATTCCTCATGCGCAAACCGTTGCTCTCGGTCGCCTAATCGGCAGGTCAGCCGCCTGAAGCAGCAGAGGTCACGTGGTTCTCTGCCGTCCCCGAAGGAGCGACACCCACCTCATGGACCGGCTCCAGCCACACGGCGGTGTCGTGGAACGCAGCACCTCCATCGGGCAGGCCCGGCTCGGCGCTGATCAGGCTGTTGATGCCGATGCGCTCGCCCCAGTGCTGGTTGGGCCAGATGCTCTCGACCACGATGGTGGTCGGGTGCTGGCCATGGTGGGCGCGGGCGTGGAGGAGGACCGAGCCCTGCTCGTTGCCGAGGCGGACGGGGTCGCCGTCAGCGAGGCCGAGCTGGGCCATGGTGTCGGGGTGGATCAGGGCAGTCGGGCGCTGCTCGCGTTTGCGCGAGGTGGGCATCTCCGTGAAGCTCGTGTTGAGGAACTGGCGCGCAGGGGCGGCGACCAGGCGGTAGGGCTTCTCGGGCGTGGTGGTGTCGATCACGGCCAAGTGGTCGGGGAGGCGCGGCATCAGGTGGCCGCGCGGGCCCAGGGACGGCCAGTCGGGGGCGAAGCGGAAGCGGCCGTCGGGCGTGGGGAAGCCGTTCAGGTGATGGGCGGTGGCGAAGTCGGGCAGGACCTCCCAGCCGCCGGCACGCCAGACCGTCTCGGCGTCGGGCCAGCCGGAGCGGGCCAGGAGGTCGTCGATCAGCTCCCACTCGGTCATGCCGAAGCCGGGATGCTCGGCACCGACGCGGCGGGCCAGCTCGCGATGCACGAAGTGGTTCGTGCGGCACTCGCCGTGGGGCTCGAAGATGGCCTTGTGGATCTGGATCGTGGGGTGGGCCGCGGCCTGGTAGATGTCGTCGTGCTCGAGGAACATGGTCGCGGGCAGGACGATGTCGGCCATGCGGGCGGTGTCGGTCAGGAACTGCTCGTGCACGGCCGTGAACAGGTCGTCGCGCGCGAAGCCGGCATGGACCTTGTGCAGCTCAGGCGCCACGCACATCGGGTTCGTGTTCTGGATCAGGAGGGCGGTGACCGGCGGGCCGTCGCCGAGGTCGGTGCGGTCGCCGCAGAGGATCGGGCCGATGCGGGACTGGTCGAGCAGGCGGGTGGAGCGGTCGAGGACGTCCAGGCCCTCGATCATCGTCTTGTCCCAGTGATAGAGCTCGCCGAAATTGTAGAGCGCTCCACCGCCCGGGTGCGCCCAGGCGCCGGTGACGACCGGCAGGCACGAGGCGGCGTGCATCGCCGCGGCTCCATTGCGCGAGCGGGTGAAGCCGTAGCCGAGGCGGAGATAGCTGTGCTTCGTCCCGCCGTAGAGGCGGGCGAAGGCCTCGATCTCCTGCACCGGCAGGCCGGTGATGGCGGCGGCCCATTCGGGCGTGCGCGAGGCGAGATGGCGCTCCAGCTCGGCCGGCACGTCGCTGTAGCGGGCGAGATAGTCGCGGTCGGCGTGGCCGTCGCGGAAGAGGATGTGCATGACGCCACAGGCAAGGGCGCCGTCGGTGCCGGGGCGGAGGGCCAGGTGCATGTCGGCCTGCTCGGCCGTGGGCGAGCGGTAGGGGTCGACCACGACCAGCTTCGCACCGCGCTCCTTCCGGGCGCGGGCGATGTGGCCCATCAGGTTCACGTGCGTGCTGACCGGGTTGCAGCCCCAGACCACGACGAGGTCGGAATGGTCGGGGATCTCGGTCGCCGGCACGCCCCAGCGCTTGCCATGGCCGGCCTTGAAGCCGGTATCGGAGAGCAGCACGCAGATCGTGCTCTTGAAGCGCGAGTAGCGCTTCGTGTGGGTCAGGCGCTGGATGCCGTCGCGCTGCACGAAGCCCATGGTGCCGGCGTACCAGTAGGGCCAGACGGTCTCGGGCCCGTGCCGCCGCTCGGCGTCGAGGAAGGCTTCGGCGATACGGTCGAGGGCTTCCTCCCAGCCGATCCGCTCGAACTGGCCCGAGCCCTTGGGGCCGGTCCGGCGCATCGGGTGGGCCAGGCGCTCGGGATGGTGGAACCGCTCATGGTAGCGGGCGACCTTGGCGCAGATCACGCCCGCCGTGTAGGCCACGCGCTGGCTCCCGCGCACCTTGCCCAGACGGCCGTCCGGCAGCTTCTCGACCTCGAGCGCGCAGACCGACGGGCAGTCGTGCGGGCATACGGAAGGGTGGAACTCGCTCATCGGCCGTGCTTCCGGGCAGGTGACGCCGCTGTCATGATGATGTGGTGGCACCGGCTTCGGCGCAACCTCCGCGGCCTTGCGCGGTTTCGAGCGCAGTGACCCTTGGAGATGAGCCGATGCGGTTTCGCCTGACGGCAGCGAGTGTTCTGGCGGTCCTCCTCGCCGGCGGTGCCGCCGCCCAGCAGCAGGAGCCCACTTCGGGCCGCGCCTTCGTCGATGAGGCGGCCAAGGCCGCGGAGCGGGCGCAACAGCGCGACAGGGACCTCGTTCGCGAGATGAGCGAGGAGGCGACGAAGGCGGTCGAAGGCACGCCCAGCGGGGCTGAGACCGTGGGCTCGACCGCACCACCGGCCAACACTGCGACCCGGACGCCGAACCTCGACAAGCCGGACGAGCCGGATGCGGATGAGCTGGTGGGCCAGAAGATCGCCGACCGTGACGGCGATCCGGTCGGGACCGTGCGCGACGTCATGCGCGATCCGGCCGGGAACGAGGCGATGGTGCTGGTCGAGGAAACAGGCGGCGCGGTGAAGGGCATCATCCTGGCCCGCATCCTGCCGGCCCAGGGCGATGCCGACGGCTACTATGTCGACCTCGACCGGGAGGGCATCGCCGAGCTGCCCAGCTATCGCCGCGAAGGCGACCGCTGGACCATGCTCGACTGAGGGCCGCGCCCTACTTGATGACGCCGCAGGCGATGCGGCCGCCGCCGCCGCCCAGGGGCTGAGGCTGGTCGGCATAGTTGTCGCCGCCGGCGTGGATCATCAGGGCATGGCCGTCGAGCTGGCCGAGGTCGGTGATCCGCGGTGCAATGAGCTGCTCCTTCGAGGTGCCGTCGGCCTCCACGGTGAGGAAGGGCAGGTCGCCCATATGACCGTCGCCGGCCGGACCGGCATGCGCCTTGGAGCCGGACGGGCTCCAGTGGCCGCCGGCAGCACCACCGGGGATGACCTCGCCTTGTGGGTTCGGTCCCGGCCCGCAGTCGCCCTTCTCGTGCAGGTGGAAGCCGTGCTCGCCCGGCGGGAGGCCCTTGAGGTCGGTCGCGAGGACGAGCCCGCTGCTCCCGCCTGAGAGGGTGATGGTGCCCACGGCCTCGCCGGTGCCGTTCTTGTCGATCTTGGTCATGGTCGCGGTCTTGTTGTCCGCGGCGGCGGCACAGCCGGCGAGGGTAGCCGCCAGGGCCGCGGATAAGATCAAGACGCGCATGCCTGCCTCCTCTGTCGCGCAATCGTCCGATAGGAGGAGAGGGTAGGGCGCAAAGGCCCCCCGCGCCAGCCGCCTTCAGGCGACGCGGTGCAGAAGCGCCTCGCCGGTGCCGAGCCGGCGCACGTTCACGGCCGCCACGTCCAGCGAGCGCAGGAGCGTCTCGGGCGTGAGCCACGCGAGGTGCGGCATCAGCACGACGTTCGGGAGCTTCGTCAGCGGGTGGCCCTCCGGCAGGGGCTCGGCCGCGAACACGTCGAGGCCGGCGGCCGCGAGCCGACCGGCACGCAGGGCCTCGATCAGGGCCGGCTCGTCGACGAGGCGGCCGCGGGCGGTGTTGATCAGGACGGCGCCGGGACGCATGCGGGCGAGGGCAGGACCGTCGATCAGGCACTCGGTCTCGGGTGTCAGCGGCAGGTGCAGGGAAAGGATGTCGGCTGTTTCGAGGAGGTCGGGCAGGGGTCGCCACGCCTCGGGCGCCTCGGGCTTGGGCTCGCGCGTCCAGTAGTGGACGGAAGCACCCATGGCCCGCAGCACGGGTGCCAGGAGCTGCGGGACGGCGCCGTAGCCGACGAGGCCCACGGTGCGGCCGCCGATCTCGCCGAAGCTGTCCATCTCGGCTGTCGGCCGCTGCCAGCCGCGGCCCGCGCGCAGCTCGGCGTCGAGCATGGGGATGCGGCGAAGGCAGGCCAGCATCAGGGCCAAGGTCAGCTCGGCCACCGCACGGCTGTTGGTGCCCGGCATGTTGCAGACCGCGATGCCGCGAGCACGGGCAGCCTCGAGGTCGATCGTGTTCACGCCGACGCCGATCTTCTGGATCAGGCGGAGCTTCGGTGCGCGGGCGATAAGCGCCGCCGTGACCGGCTCCAGCACGTGCCAGATGACCTCGGCCTCGGGCAGGGCCTCGGCCAGCGCAGCGTCGTCCCCGGGTGCCGCGATCCTGACCTCGATTCCGCTTGCGGAGAGCTGCCGCAGACGGCTCGTCAGGGCCGGGCTCGCCTGATACTGAAACACGACATGGCGCATCCCGACCCCCGAGCACCTTATGGTCTTGCCCGGCCGGAGCTTACCGGCCGTCCGGCGGGCGGGCCAGTCGGCGTGCCGCACGAGATCCTGGCCGTGCTGCGCCGGGCGGGCCTCCTGGAGATCGACCAGCGGCCCACGGCCGAGCCGCTGACCGGTGGCGTGTCCTCGGACATCTGGCGGGTGGAGACCGAGCTGGGCCCGGTCTGCGTGAAGCGGGCGCTGGCGCAGCTGCGGGTCAAGGCCGAGTGGCGCGCACCGGTCGAGCGCAGCGGTTACGAGGCCGCCTGGATGCGCGAGGCCGCACGCATCGTCCCTGCTGCGGTGCCGGAGCTGCTGGTCGAGGACCGGCCGGCCGGTGCGCTCGTCATGCGCTATCTCGACCCGGCGCGGCACCGTCTGTGGAAGGCAGCCCTGCGCGACGGTGAGGTCGACATCGGCTTCGCACGGATGGTGGGCCAGCGGCTGGCCGCGATCCATGCCGGCACGGCCGGCCGGGAGGAGGTGGCGCGCGGCTTCCCGACCGACGCCATCTTCCACGACATCCGCCTCGAGCCCTACCTGCTGGCGACCGGCCAGGCCCATCCGGAGCACGGTGCCCGGCTGCGGCGGCTGGCGCGGCGCACGGCCACGACCAAGCGGGCGCTGGTCCATGGCGACGTGAGCCCGAAGAACATCCTGGTCGGCCCGGACGGTCCGGTGTTCCTCGATGCCGAGTGTGCCTGGTACGGTGATCCGGCGTTCGACCTCGCCTTTTGTCTCAACCATCTGCTGCTGAAGTGCCTGTGGACACCGTCGGCAGCTTCAGCCTTCCTCGACGCCTTCGATGGTCTGGCGGAAGCCTACATGGCCGGCGTCGTGTGGGAGCCGCGGCGCGAGCTCGAATCGCGGGCGGCGGCCCTCCTGCCGGGGCTGTTCCTTGCCCGCGTCGACGGCAAGTCGCCGGTCGAGTACGTCACCGAGCAGGCGGACAAGGTGCGGGTCAGGCGGCTGGCAGGCAGGTTCCTGCGGGAGCCGGTGGAGACGCTGATGCCGATCCGCGCTGCCTGGGCAGAGGAGGTGGGGGCTTGAGCCGGACAAGCATCGCGGGTGTGCATGGGCGGCGCGTGTGGGACAGCCGCGGCCGGCCGACGGTCGAGGTCGAGGTGACGCTCGCCGGCGGTGCCGCGGGCCGTGCCATAGCGCCGGCGGGTGCTTCGACCGGCACCGGCGAGGCGGTCGATCTGCGCGACGGCGGCCAGGCGCTGGGCGGTATGGATGTCGGCCGGGCGGTTGCCTCTGTTGGTGAGGTGATCGCTGCCGGACTTGCCGGCATGGATGCCGCCGACCAGGCGAGCGTCGACGGACGCCTGTGCGCGTTGGACGGCACCCCCAACAAGGCCCGACTCGGCGGCAACGCGACGGTGGCGACCTCGATGGCGGTGGCACACGCCGCGGCCGCCGCGGAGGGTCTGCCGCTCTGGCGCTGGCTCGGTGGCGACGAAGCGGTCACGTTGCCACTGCCGGAGATCCAGATCTTCGGCGGCGGAGCGCACGCGGCGGGCCGGCTCGACGTGCAGGACTTCCTGATCGTGTGCCCGGCGGCGGCCAGCTTCGCCCAGGCGCTGGAATGGACCGCCGACGTCTACCGTGCTGCGGGAAGCCTGATGGCCGAGGCCGGCCGGCTCAAGGGTGTGGCCGACGAAGGCGGCTTCTGGCCCGAGTTCGACAGCAACGAGCAGGTGCTCGAGATGCTCACCCGGGCGATCGAGCGGGCGGGCTTCCATCCCGGCGAGCAGGTGGCGATAGCGCTCGACATCGCTGCCACCCAGCTCGGCCGTGAGGGCCGCTACCGGCTGGAGGGCCGCGAGGTCGACGCGGACGGGCTGATCGCCGTCTTCGAGGGCTGGCTGGCGCGCTATCCCATCGTCTCGGTCGAGGACCCGCTTCGCCGAGGACGACCCCCAGGGCTTCGTCCAGCTTCACCCGTCGCAATGGCGACCGGATCCAGGTCGTCGGCGACGACTTCCTGGTCACCGACGCCGGCCGGGTACGCGCCGCTGCCCAGTCCGGCGCCTGCACCACCGTCCTCCTCAAGCCCAACCAGCGCGGCACGCTGACCGAGACGCTGGCCGCATGGGACGCCGCCAAGGCCTACGGCATGGGTGCGATCGTCTCCGCCCGCTCGGGCGAGAGCGAGGACGTCACCATCGTCCACCTCGCCGTGGGCTGGGGCGTGCCGCAGCTCAAGGTGGGCTCGTTCACCCGTTCCGAGCGGATGGCGAAGTGGAACGAGGGCCTGCGGATCGAGGAGGCGCTGGGCGGGCGGGCAAGGTTTGCGGGTAGGAGAGCGCTCGAGGTCAGGCCCGCCAGGCTGGAGGGCGGTTCCGCTCAGGTGTAGAAAGCTCGCCCGCTTAGCCTAGGCGGCAGGCGAATGACGATCATCACGCCGCTCTGGGCTGCGCGACGCGCTCATAGACGACGAGACCTTCGGTGTCCGCGAACCAGGAGAGTGAGTTCACGACATCACGCTTGTACTCGAACGTAGCTGCACGGACCGGCACGACATCGGCGGCAATGCCCGTTCCCATTATCGCCTCGTAGGCTGTCCGCAGCCAAAGATTCTCGGGCGGAGCGTCATCATCAACGATGATGAGCAGGTCCCAATCGCTGTCGGGGCCAGCGTCGCCCCGCGCCTGGCTGCCGAAAAGGATGATCCGTTGCGGATCGAACCGCCGCACGATGCGCTCGATCAGAACCGGCGGCACGGCCGGAACCGGTCCACCGGCCAGGTCAGCGACCAAGACCGGCTCCGCACTTCACAAAATAAGGGAAGTGGGGCGAGCGACGCGACTTGAACGCGCGACCCCCAGGGCCACAACCTGGTGCTCTAACCAACTGAGCTACGCCCGCCACGAGATGGCCGGTATGTGGCGCAACGGGGCCGGGCCGTCAAGGAAGGCGGGCTCGCCGTTGCTGGCCGGCTGTGCTAGCTCCGCTGCAACCCGCCTCATGCCAGCCGGAAACCGTCGCTTGCCCCGCCCAGCCCTGCCGCCGCTCACCATCCTGCTCGCGAGCCCGCGCGGCTTCTGTGCCGGGGTCGAGCGCGCCGTCGCGATCGTCAAGGAGGCGCTGAGGAAGAACGGGCCGCCGGTCTATGTGCGGCACGAGATCGTCCACAACCGGCATGTCGTCGACGAGCTGAAGGGGCTGGGTGCGGTCTTCGTCCGCGAGCTGGACGAGGTGCCGGACGGCTCGGTGGTCGTCTTCTCGGCGCATGGCGTGCCCAAGAGTGTGCCGGCCGAAGCCAGGCGGCGCCAGCTCGTGCATGCGGACGCGACCTGTCCGCTCGTCTCCAAGGTGCACCGCGAGGTGGAGCGCCATCACCGGCAGGGGCGCACCGTGCTGCTGGTGGGCCATGCCGGTCATCCCGAGGTGATCGGGACCATGGGGCAGGTGCTGCCGGGCAGCGTGCTGCTGGTGGAGACCGTGGAGGATGCGGAGCGGGTCGAGGTGCCCGACCCGGCACAGCTCGCGTTCTCCACCCAGACCACGCTCTCGGTGGCCGACACGGCCGAGATCGTGGCCACGCTGCGGCGGCGCTTCCCGGCGATCGAGGGCCCGCGCGGCGAGGACATCTGCTACGCCACCACCAACCGCCAGCAGGCGGTAGGGTGCCATCGCCCCGCGCGCGGACGTGATGCTGGTCGTGGGGGCCGGGAACTCGTCCAATTCCATGCGGCTGGTCGAGGTGGCGCGCCGTGCGGGCTGCGAGCGGGCGGAGCTGATCCGCTCGGCCGCGGACATCGACTGGGCTTGGCTCGAGGGTGCGTCGCGGCTCGGCCTGAGTGCCGGCGCCAGCGCTCCGGAGGTGCTGGTGGACGGCGTCATCGACGCCTGCCGCGCCCGGTTCGAGGTGGCGATCGAGGAGGTGCGGGTGGCGGACGAGGACGTGTTCTTCAAGCCGCCGCCGACCCCGTTGCGCAGGGCCTCCTGAGCCGGCGCGAGATCCTCGATGGCCGTCTACACCCAGCCCGGCGACGCTGAGCTCGCGGCTCTCCTGGCCGACTACGACATCGGCGAGCTCTTCGGGCTGCACGGCATCCAGGAGGGGGTGGAGAACTCCAACTTCCGCCTCGACACGATCCAGGGCCGCTTCATCCTCACCATCTACGAGAAGCGGGTCGACCCGGCCGACCTGCCGTTCTTCCTCGGCCTGATGGAGCACCTCGCCCGTGCGGGCCTGCCATGTCCCCTGCCGATCCACGACCGGGAGGGCAGGGCGCTCCGCAGCCTGCGCGGCAAGCCAGCGGCCATCGTCACGTTCCTGGAGGGACGCTGGCCGCGGCGGATCACCGTCGGCCGCTGCGAGGCGCTGGGGGCGGCCCTGGCGGAGCTGCATCTTGCCGGGCGCGATTTCCACCTCCGCCGCCACAACGCGCTCGACCTCGCCGGCTGGCGCCAGCTGTTCGAGGGCTGCCGGGGCAAGGCGGACGCGGTTGCACCTGGGCTGGAGGCGGAGATCGCGGCCGAGCTGGAGGCGCTCGCGGCACACTGGCCGACAGACCTGCCGCGCGGCGTCATCCACGCCGATCTCTTCCCCGACAACGTGTTCTTCGAGGGCGACCAGGTCACCGGCGTGATCGACTTCTACTTCGCCTGCAACGACCTCCTGGCCTATGACCTCGCCATCTGCCTGAATGCCTGGTGCTTCGAGCAGGACGGCGCCTTCAACATCACCAAGGCCAAAGCACTCTGCGACGGCTATCGCAGCCACCGGGCACTCCTGCCCGAGGAGGTGGCGGCCCTGCCGATCCTGGCCCGCGGCTCGGCCCTGCGCTTCCTCATGACCCGGCTCTACGACTGGCTGCATCAGGTCGAGGGCGCCCTGGTCCGGCCCAAGGACCCGCGCGAGTATCTGGCCAAGCTGCGCTTCCACCGTGCCGCCAGCGGTCCGGGTGCCTATGGCCTCGCCTGAGCTGGTGGAGATCCACACCGACGGGGCGTGCAGCGGCAATCCCGGCCCGGGTGGGTGGGCGCGCGATCCTGCGCTGGGGCGAGCACGAGCGCGAGCTGGCCGGCGGCGAGCGCCACACCACCAACAACCGCATGGAGCTCATGGCCGCGATCAGCGCCCTCGAGGCCCTGAAGCGGCCGATGCAGGTCGAGCTGTTCACCGACAGCCAATATCTGCGCCAGGGCGTGACCGAGTGGCTGGCGGGCTGGAAGGCGCGGGGCTGGCGCACGGCGGACAAGAAGCCGGTCAAGAACCAGGACCTGTGGGAGCGCCTGGACGCAGCGCGCCAGCCGCACAAGGTCGACTGGCGCTGGCTCAAGGGCCATGCCGGCCACCCGCTCAACGAGCGGGCGGACCAGCTGGCGCGGGCGGAGATCGCGGCCCTGAAGGCCGGCGGCTGAAGCGACTTACGCGAAACCTTCGAGCACGATCTTGCCGCGGGCGGTGCCGCTCTCGATCAGGGCATGGGCGCGCTTGAGGTTGGCAGCGTTGATCGGGCCGAAATGGTCGGCAAGCGTGGTGCGCAGCGTGCCGGCATCGACCAGTCCGGAAACCTCGTCCAGCAGCGTGCCCTGCGCATCGATGTCAGCCGTCTGGAAAAGAGAGCGGGTGAACATGAGCTCCCAGTGGATCGACACGCTCTTGCGCTTGAACGGCACTACGTCGAGGGCAGTGGGGTCGTCGATCAGTGCGAATCGGCCCTGCGGGGCGATCAGCTTCACGATCTCGGCCACGTGGACGTCGGTGTTCGTGGTCGAGAAGACGAAGGTCGGGGCACCGATGCCGAGCGACTCGACCTCGGCCGCCAGCGGCTTGCGGTGGTCGACCACGTGGTGGGCGCCCAGCGAGCGGACCCACGCCTGCGTCTCGAGACGCGACGCTGAGGCGATTACGGTGACATACGTAAGCTGGCGTGCGAGCTGGATAGTCATCGAACCCACGCCGCCGGCGCCGCCGATGATAAGGAGTGCCTGGCCGGGGCCTGGCACGGGCCTGCGGAGATCGAGCCGGTCGAAGAGGGTTTCCCAGGCGGTGATGGCCGTCAGCGGCAGTGCTGCCGCCTCGGCCCAGCTCAGCGAGGCGGGCTTCCGGCCGACGATTCGCTCGTCGACCAGGTGATACTCGGAGTTCGTCCCCTGCCGGTCGATGGCCCCGGCATAGAACACCTCGTCGCCCGGCTTGAACCGGCTCACCTCGGGCCCGACCGCAGCGACCACCCCGGCGGCGTCCCAGCCCAGCACCTTCCAGCCGCCCTCCTCGGCTGCGGCACGACGGCGGACCTTGGTGTCGACCGGGTTGACGGAGACGGCCCGGACCTCGACCAGCAGGTCGCGGCCGCTCGGCTCCGGGGTCGGCAGCTCGATATCGACGAGAGCGGCATCGTCCGCGATCGGGAGCGAGCGTTGATAGCCGACGGCGCGCATCGGCGTTCTCCTTGGTTGCTGGGTGTGAGATGCTGCTTAGGGTCGCTCCCGCCAAGTATGCACATGAAGCGCTCATAGTGTCGAAATGGATACCGCGATAGCCCGTGTCCGCCACCAGCGGCTCGACTTCAGCCCGGGCCGCGCCGTCGAGGCGACGCTGACCCTGATCGACGGCAAGTGGAAGGGCGTGGTGCTCTGGCTGCCTGTTCCAGGGTCCCATCCGCTAAAACGCGCTCCAGCTGTACCTACGTCATGTCGTCGACCAGCAGCGGTCATGCTCCGAAGAACCCAGCCGACCGCGACCCGGAGGTGGACGGGCTTGATCATGCGGACGGTCTAGTCGAACGTGCCTTGCCCAGGGAGGAGAACACGCTGTCCGAGAGCACCGACGGAGCCTGGAGCAGGTGTTCGTGGCGCTCAGGCATGGGCAGAAGCGAACCTCAGCTTTCGCGCGGAGCGGGAGGCCGCCTGCACCAGCATCGTGCTGATCGGAGCGCGGCCTCCTTGCCGGTCAGAAGGCGCTCCTGAGCTCGGTCAGGCTCATGTCTCGCCAGGCTCTGCCGGTGAAGGGGTTGCCACAGAAGCCTGGCGCTGGCGACCTCGACGACAGCTGCTCGGGCTTGAGGTCACGAGGACTCGCCAGTCGAACGAGCCGGCATCCCGGGAGTCGAAAGCCATCGCTCGAGACGTTGGCATCGACGGTCGGCTTGGCAGGATGTTCTTGCCCCAGGCAAGCCGGCTCCAGGCCGTGGCTCGACACCGGTGTCTCCCGTCGACGAAGCTCGCGCCAACAGCCACTCGGCGATGCCTGCTCGCATCGGCTGACGGCCGCGGGCTGATCACCTGCGGCTTGACCCAGACCCAGCAGCGCAATCGCTCATAGGCGGAGAAATCATTGGGTGGAAGGGCCCAGCTGTCGTCCATGAGCGTCAGAGTAGGAGAGGGTACCGTAATCACCATAGAGGATCCGGTAAGCCGATCGTGTGTCCGACTTCATGATTGAGAAGTTGCCGGTGTTGCCTCCCTTGATGCTCGAACCTATTCTGGCTGTCGACAAACATGATGACACCCAGGTTGGCAGTGAGTTCCGCCCGTGATGAAAGAACATTCAGGGCAGCCAGCGGAAGACGGGATCACCCATGCCGTATCGATGACGTCGTCGCTCGTTCGAAGTGCATACTCGGAGACGTCGACCTTTTGTCTGATCAGAGGGGCGACCGCGTCGCGAAAAACACCGCCATGCAGGTAGGCGTCGGGCCGCAACTCGACCGGCAGGGTGACGCGGATGATATCCCAATGGAAGCTCTCCAGGCCGCGGCTCAGCCAAGCCCAATGCTCCTCCATCAACCGGAGCTGAGCCTCGATCTGGTCGACGCTGGTGAAGCCGGCCCCTGTCCAGTCTTCGAGCCGCGCGTTGGAGAAGTCCGTGATCAACGGCTCAGTCCCCTGCGCTGATGCAGCCACGAGGGGGGCGTACGTGGCTACACGACCGGCCTGTTGATAGGATGCACTGCTCCAATGTTCCCTTGCGGCTTTCCAGCTCGTGCAGGGGTGGCCCGTGCCGTGGCGCCGCACTCTCGCCCGGCGAGCCCGCCTCCACGCTGCCGCTCTTCGCCCGCCCTGGCCCGGTTCCAGCGGCCTCTGCAGCGGACACCATGGCCACACTGGCCGTCGTGGCGACGGCAATCAGAAGCGACCACAAGGCGATGGTGGAGAGTCTTACGAGCCATCTTATCACTCCTGCTCGCCGAAAGGCGGAAAGCTTCGCCAGGCGCGAGCCAAAAAAGGACGCCAGAATTGACAATCCTGAGCCAAACCGCCCGCTGCCTTGTCTCCGCAGCCGAGATCTGAAGGCCCAGAGAGTAGCGCACGGCGGTCGGCGCCCAGCATTGATCGAGATCAAGCTTACCTATTGGGAATTATTTGCCGCAGCTCACGCCGGAGCCGTGGCCGGACCAGCAAGGTACCGACTGAGGTCAATCGCCGCGAAGCTGGCCGTGGCCCAGCCTAGGCCGGCAGCTCCACCACTAGGCCATCATGCGCCGGCAGCACGCCTTCCGGCAGGCGGCTCGCCCAATCGGCGTAGTCGACCTCGTGGTTCATGTGGGTGAGGTAGGCTTGGCGGGGCGCCACCTGCTCGATCCACTCCAGCGCCATCGCGAGGTGGGCATGGCTGGGGTGGGGCTTGTCGCGCAACGCGTCGACGATCCAGACCTCGACGCCGCGGAGCGTGGCCAGGGCCTCCTCGGAGAGGCCGTCCGTGTCGGTGGAGTAGGCGAAGGGGCCGATGCGGAAGCCCCAGCTCTCGCCGCGGCCGTGCTTCTGGCGGAAGGGGATGACCTCGGCATCGCCGATGCGGAAGGGGCCGTCGATCGGGTGCGGGTTGATGTCGGGGCGCCAGAAGCCGAAGTGGCTGCGGCCGCCCTCGAAGACGTAGGGGAAGCGGCTGCGGATGCGGGCGAAGACCTGCTCGTCGGCATAGGCCTCGATCGGAGCCATGATGACGTTGTTGATCGAGCGCAGGTCGTCGATGCCGTGGACGTGGTCGGCGTGGGCGTGGGTGTAGAGGAGGGCGTCGATGGCACCGATGCCGGCGTCGAGGCACTGCTGGCGGAGGTCGGGGCCGGTGTCGACCAGGATGCGCTGGCCCGCCACCTCGATGAAGATCGAGCAGCGGCGGCGCTTGTTGCGGGGGTCGGGCGAGGTGCAGACCGGGCAGGTGCAGCCGATCTGCGGCACGCCGGCCGAGGTGCCGCAGCCGAGGACGGTGACCCTCATGCGGCAGCGTCGAGGGGCCCGGCCTTGGTGAAGAGCCGGAAGAAGTTGGCGGTGGTGGCGCGCTCGATCTCGGCCACCGGCAGGCCCTTCACCTCGGCCAGCACGCGGGCGACGTGGGCGGTGAAGGCGGGCTCGTTGGTGCGGCCGCGCATCGGGACCGGGGCGAGGTAGGGGGCGTCGGTTTCCAGGAGCAGGCGGTCGAGCGGCATGTCGCGGACGATGGCGCGCAGCTCGTCCGAGCGCTTGAAGGTGAGGATTCCCCCGATGCCGAGATGGAGGCCGATGGCGACCGCGCGCTCGGCGAGGCGGCGGCTGGAGCTGAAGCAGTGGACGACGCCGGTGAAGGGGCCGGCCGCCATCTCTTCCTCCAGGATGGAGGCGGTGTCGTCGTCGGCGTCGCGGGTGTGGACGATCAGCGGCAGGCCGGTCTCGCGGGCGGCGGCGATGTGGGCGCGGAAGCTCGCCGCCTGCCGGTCGCGGGGGGCAAAGTCGTAGAAGTAGTCGAGGCCGCTCTCGCCGATGGCGACGACCTTGGCTTCGGCAGCGGCCTCGATCAGGGGGGCAGGATGGTCGAGGCCCTCCTTGCCGGCTTCGTGCGGATGGACGCCCAGGGCGCAGACCACGCTGGGATGCCGGCCGGCCAGGGCCACCACGTCCTTCCAGCTGCCCCGCTTCGTGGCGATCGTGACCATGAGGCCGACGCCGGCCTTGCGGGCATTCTCGACCACCTCGGACTCGCGTTCGGCGAGGCCCGGGTAGTCGAGGTGGCAGTGGCTGTCGACGATCACGGGTGCTCAGGCCTCGACGTAGCGCGGGAACACGCCGGCCGGTGGCGGGAGGCGTGTTCCCGGGCGCAGCGCGTCGGCATGCCCGAGCGAGGCGAAGGTGCGGGCCTCGTAAGGGACATCGAGCTGGTCGAGCAGGCTTGCGGCCGACTGCGGCATGAAGGGCTGCACCAGCAGGGCCAGATGGCGGATCACCTCGGCCAAGGTCCAGAGCACCGTGCCCATGCGGGCGGGATCGGTCTTGCGCAAGGTCCAGGGAGCCTGGGCGTCGACATAGCGGTTGGCCTGACCCACCACCTCCCAGATCAGCTCCAGGGCGCGGTGCGTGGCCTGCACGTCCATCTCGGCGCGAAGACGGGAAAGCAGGCCGTGGGCTTGGCCGAGCAGGGCCTCGTCGTCGCCGGTGAGAGGGCCCGGCTCGGGCACGGCACCGGCGCAGTTGCGCTGGACCATCGACAGCACACGCTGGGCCAGGTTGCCGAAGTCGTTGGCGAGGTCGTGGTTGATGCGGCGGACCATGGCGGCGTGGCTGAAGTCGCCGTCATTGCCGAACGGGATCTCGCGCAGGAGGAAGTAGCGGGTCTGGTCGAGGCCGTAGCGCTCGACCAGCTCCAAAGGCGAGACCACGTTGCCCAGGGACTTCGACATCTTCTGGCCCTCGACCGTCCACCAGCCGTGGGCGAAGACGCGCTTGGGCGTGCTCGAGGCCGGCGCTCATCAGGAAGGCCGGCCAGTAGACGGCGTGGAAGCGCAGGATGTCCTTGCCGACGACGTGCAGCTCGGCCGGCCAGAACCTGGTCCAGGCGGGGCTGCCGGTGTCGGGGTAGTCGACGGCCGAGATGTAGTTGGTGAGCGCGTCGAGCCAGACATACATCACGTGCGCCGGATCGCCCGGGACCGGGATGCCCCAGCGGAAGCTCGTGCGCGAGACGGAGAGGTCCTGGAGGCCACCGCGGACGAAGCTGACGACCTCGTTGCGGCGGGTGGCCGGGAGCACGAAGTCCGGGTTGGCCTCGTAGAAGGCGAGGAGCCGGTCCTGCCAGGCCGAGAGGCGGAAGAAGTAGCTGGGCTCCTCGACCCACTCGACCGGCGCCCCGGTCGGCGCCTTGCCGTCCACGAGCTCGCTCTCGGCATAGAACGCCTCGTCGCGGACCGAGTACCAGCCGGCATACTTGCCGAGATAGATGTCGCCCGACGCGATGAGCCGCTCCCACAAGGCCGTCACCGCGCGCTTGTGGCGGGGCTCGGTGGTGCGGATGAAGTCGTCGTTGCTGTAGCCCATGACGCGGGCCAGCTCGCGGAAGCGCTCCGAGACCTCGTCGGTGAAGGCCTGGGGATCGACCCCGCGGTCACGCGCGGCCTTCTCGACCTTCTGGCCGTGCTCGTCGGTGCCGGTGAGGAAGAAGACCTCGTGGCCGTCCAGGCGCTTGAAGCGGGCCAGCGCGTCGCAGGCGAGCGTGGTGTAGGCGTGGCCGATATGGGGCGAATCGTTGACGTAGTAGATCGGCGTCGTGATGTACCAGCCGCCCGCAGCCATCCGGGTCTCCAAGACGATCAGGCGAGACCGGGGGCCGGCTCGACCTCCGGGTTGCAGATGCCGTGCGCGATCTGCAGGAGCGCCACGACGGGGTCGAGATTCACCGTCTCGACCCGCTCCATCAAGGCGGCGAGCTTGTCCCACAAGGCGAGCCAGCGATCAAGCGGAGCGCTGGCGGCAAGGGCCTGCAGGCGCTCGGGCTCGCCGGCGCAGAGCTCGAGCCCGGGGCTGCGGCCGACACCGGCGAGCGCCAGCCGGCGCAGCATGGTGCCGAGATAGAGGGTGACGGTTCGGTGGCCTGCGGCCTCGACCTGGCGGGTCACCGTCATGGCGGCACGCAGGCGGCCGGCATCGTCGCGGCCGGCGGCAAGCGCTTCGAGAAGCGTGGCATAGCCGCCCGTCCAGTCGAGCCCGTGCAGCTCCAGGCCGCGACCGATGCTGCCCTCGGCAAGCTCGATGAGGCGGGGCAGCTCGTCCGCGGGCAGCTCGGGGGCCAGACCGTGCAGGCCCGCTGCGAGCTCGGCCGCGGTGAGCGGCGCCAGGCGCAGGCCGGCGCAGCGCGACGCGATGGTGCGCAGGAGCCGGCCGGGGCGCTGGGCCACGAGGAGGAAGACGAGGCCGTGCGGCGGCTCCTCCAGCACCTTGAGCAGCGCGTTCTCGCCCTGCTGGTTCAGCGTCGTATCGGCATCGTCGATCAGGCAGACCCGGCGGCCCGTGGTCGAGGTACGATAGAGGCTCTCCAGCGTCCCACGGACGGTGTCGACCTCCAGCGCGGCGGGGCCGCGCTTCATCACCCGCGGCTCGAGCAGCGAGAAGTCCGGATGGGCGCCATTGGCGACCATGCGGAACACGGGAGCCGCGGGCTCGTGCCAGCGCGGCTCGGCCTCAAGGCCGGCGAGGTAGGCAGCGGGCGAGGCGGAAGGCGAGGGTGGCCTTGCCGACGCCACGAGGGCCGGTCAGGAGCCAGCCATGCGGCAGCCGGCCGGAGCGCCAGGCGCGCAGCCAGAGCTGCTCGGCCGCGGCGTGACCGAAAAGGTGCGGGTTGCTGGCCGGTGCGGGCGGCTCCGTCATGGAGCGACGAGGCCAAGCCGGACCGTCACCTGGCGGCGCATGTCGGCGGCGACATCGTCCGCGGCACGCGCTGCATCGACGATCGCGATGCGCTCGGGCGCTGCGGCGGCGCGGTCGAGGAAGCCGCGGCGGACGCGCTCGTGGAACGCCTGCTCGCGGGCGTCGAAGCGCGTCGAGGCGCCTTCGGCATGGCGGCGGGCGAGGCCGGTCTCGACCGGAAGGTCGAGGAGGAGCGTGAGATCGGGGAGCGGAGCGTCGAGCACGGCCTCGTGTAGAGCGTGGATCCGGGCCGGGTCCAGCCCGCCGGCCGAGGCCTGATAGGCGAAGGTGGAATCGATATAGCGGTCGCAGAGGACCCAGGCGCCGCGGGCCAGGGCCGGGCGGATCAGGCGGGCGAGGTGGTCGTCGCGGGCGGCCGCCACGAGGAGCAGCTCGGTCGAAGGCAGCCAGCGCTCGGCCGCACCCTCGACCAGGAGGCGGCGGACAGCCTCGGCACCGGGCGTGCCGCCGGGCTCGCGGGTGCGGACGACCTCCAGCCCGCCCGCCTCGAGCCAGACGGCGAGGCGCTCGAGCTGGGTGGTCTTGCCCGCACCCTCGCCCCCTTCGAAGGTGATGAAGTACCCGCGGCCGGCGGCCGGCGGCTCAGCCGGCACCGAAGACCAGGTAGTTGATGGCGCCGGCGATGCGCCCGAACATGCCCGCACGCGGAACCTCGCGGCCGGCCACGAGCGGGATGCTGACGAGGTCGGCGCCGGGGGCGGTGACCTCGAGCGTGCCGAGGCGCTGGCCCTTGGCGACGGGGGCCTGGACCGGGCTCTCGTAGCGCAGCTTGGCGACCATGCCCTTGCGTGCTTCGCGCGAGAGGGTGACGCCGACGACGCCATCAGCGACGAGAGGCACCTTGGCCTCGCTGCCCTGCCAGACGTCGGCCTCGGCCACGGGCTCGCCGGCCTGGAACAGGCGGTACTCCTGGAACTCGCGGAAGCCGTACTCCAGCACCTGCTCGGCCTCGGAGCGGCGCTCGCGGATCTTGTCGAGGCCGGCGATCACGGTCACCAGCCGGCGCCCGTCGCGCTCGGCGGAGGCGACGAGCCCGTAGCCCGCCTCCTTGGTATAGCCGGTCTTCATGCCGTCCACGCCGGGCACGCCCGCCTGGAGCAGCGGGTTGCGGTTCGGCTGCTTGATGTTGTTGAAGGTGAACTCGCGCTCGGAGTAATACTTATAGTACTCGGGGAAATCGTGGATGATGTGCATCGCCAGCGTGGCGAGGTCGCGCACGCTCATCACGTGCTCGGGGTCGGGCAGGCCGGTCGCGTTCTTGAAGTGGCTGGCGGACATGCCGAGCTCGCGCGCCTTCTCGTTCGCCCGTTCGGCAAAGGCCGTCTCGCTTCCGGCCAGCGCCTCGGCAAAGACGATGCAGGCATCGTTGCCCGACTGGATGATCATGCCGCGGAGCAGGTCCTCGACCCCGACTCGCTCGCCGACCTTGACGAACATCTCCGAGCCTTCGATCCGCCAGGCCCGCTCGCTCACAGGGAGCGTGTCGTCGAGCTTCAGGCTGCCCTCCTTGAGCCGCTCGAAGACGAGGTAGGCCGTCATCAGCTTGCTCATCGAGGCCGGCGGGATCGACTGGTCCGCGTTCTTCGCGAACAGGACGGCCCCGGTCCGGTAGTCCACCACGATGGCGGCACGTGCACTGGTCTCGAACGCCCGGGCAGAACCCACAAAGGTGAGCGTGAGCGTGCAGGCGAGCAGAAGCAGCCTTAGCATCGATCCTCTCTCGGGCAGGCAGATCGGGCGCATGACGGTCAGCAGGCCGTGGCCGCCGTGCTGCCGGCGGCAGGTAGCACGAACGCCTCCGGGTAGCCCAGGCCCCGGACGCGATCAACCATGGCGGATGCCGCCTGGTAGCCGGGCAAGGGCCCGAGCTTGACCCGGGCCAACGCCTGGCCGTTGGCGAAGTAGGGCTCGATGACCACGCGCTCGAGACTGCGCAAGGTCACCATCGCCGCCTGCACCCGCACGCTGTCGCTGAAGGCGCCGACCTGCACATATTGCGGGCCGCTGGCGCAGAAGCCCTGCACGGCAGGGCGCGCGGCTGCGGGAGGTGCGGGTGGCGGCGGGGCCCAGGGCTCGGGCTCCGGTGCCACGTCCGCCAGGAGTGGCGGCCGCACAAGGTGACGCGGCCCGCGCGCTTGTGGAGCCTGCGTTGACGTCGCCGGTGCTGCGGGAGGCAGTTGAGCGACCACGACCGGCGGTGCCGGCGTGGCTGGAGGCAGCGGGGCCACCACCTGCGGCGGCTGCCGGCGCGGCGGCAGCGGCATCCGCACGGGCGGCAGGAGGTCGTTTTCCCGGCTCGCCACCATGGTTGGTGAGGCGGGCGGCGTGCCGCGAGCGTCGGCGAGGCCCAGGAACTTCACCCGCACCGGCGTCAGGCCCGCCTGCTCGAACCCGAGGCGGCGGGCCGCCGCCTGCGACACGTCGATCAGGCGGTCCTCGACGAACGGGCCGCGATCATTGACGCGGACGTCGAGCGAGCGGCCGTTGGCGAGGTTGGTGACCCGGACGACGCTGGGCAGGGGCAGGGTGGGATGGGCCGCCGACAGCTCGTCCATGTCGAAGACCTCGCCATTGGCGGTCTCCAGCCCGTCGAACGCCTCACCGTACCAGGAGGCGGTGCCGACCCGCTCATAGTTCGGGTCGTAGGCCGGGTAGTACCAGCGGCCGTTGATCTGGTAGGGCCGGCCGACCTTGTAGTGACCCTCGCCCCAGCGCGTGTCGGTGCCCAGCCAGCCGCAGCCGGCGAAGGCCAGCAGAAGCAGGACCGTGGCCCATCGGGCGGTCGGCCGGGAGGGCAGGGAGGACATGATCGATCACTACCACGGCCGGGCAAACTCAGCCACTCTCAATGAGATCAGACAGTAGTCCCACGCAGAGGGCGAAGTAGGTGGAGCGGTTCCAGACCATGATGGTGCGGAAGTTCGGGTAGACGAGGTAGCTGGGCCCATCCATGTCCAGGAGCGAGGCTTCGACCGCGGCCACGGGCAGGTCGCCGCCGTCCGGGAGCCGCACGCCCTTGGCCTGCCAGTGCTGGAGCGGCGCGCGACGGTCGAGGCCCGCACCCTCCTGACGGATCCGCTCCGGCGCCTGCACCCGCCGGCCCCAGCGCAGGCCCGGATCCCAGCCCACATTGGCCAGGTAGTTGGCCATCGACGCGAACACGTCGGGCGTCGTGCCCCAGATGTCGCGCCTGCCGTCGCCGTTGAAGTCGACGGCATAGCCCAGGAAGGTCGAGGGCATGAACTGGCACTGGCCCATGGCGCCGGCCCATGAGCCGATCATGCGGTCGGCGGCTTATGTCGCCGGCATCGACGACCTTGAGGGCCGCGATCAGCTCCTTGCGGAAGAAGCTGGCGCGCCTGCCCTCATGCGCCAGGGTGGCGAGCGAGGCGATCACCGAGTAGGTGCCGGGCCGGGTGCCGAAATTGGACTCGATGCCCCAGAGGGCCACGATCACCCGTGCCGGCACGCCGTAGCGTTCCTGCACGCGCGACAGGAGCCGGGCATGGGTGGCGGCGAGCTCGCGGCCGCGCAGGACCCGCTGGTCGGTGACCACGCGGGCGCGGTACTCGTCGAAGGTGAAGCGGCCCTCGGGCTGCTTGCGGTCGAGCTCGATCACCCGCGGGATCGGGGCGATGCCGGCCAGGGCCCGGTCCAGCGTGCTGGCGCGCACGCCCGCGGCTCGGGCGTCCCGGCGCAGGCCTTCCAGCCAGAGATCGAAGGACTCCTCGGCGCGAGCGATCGCCGGCAGCATGGCCGGCAATGCCGCTCCGAGGACCAGACGGCGAGAGAGCCCAGCTGACATGGCGCAGGTCCGGCGGCTGGAGTTCACCGCCAGTTGTTATACCGTCTGGTTTGAGCGTGAGAAGCGGGTGCGGATCGCACCCGTCCAATCATTCGGCGAGTGTGGCGGCCGCGATCGCGGACGCGGCGGGGTGCCGCCCGGCATGCCGGCTCATGGCCTCGCTCAGGCTCGCCATGGTGATCGGCTTGGTGACATAGCCGTCCATCCCGGCGGCATAGCAGCTGGCGGCGTCGCCGCGCATCGCGTTGGCGGTGACCGCGATGATCGGTGTCGCGGCCCGGGCGGGATCGCCGAGGGAGCGGATGCGCCGGCTCGCCTCCAGCCCGTCCATGGTCGGCATCAGCACGTCCATCAGCACCAGGTCGAACGGCTGCCGCTCCAGCGCGTGCACGGCCTCGAGCCCGTTGGCGACCATGGTCGGCCGATGCCCCGCCCGCTCGAGCAGAACCTGCATCAGGCGGCGATTGATGTCGTTGTCGTCGGCCACCAGCACGTCGAGGTGGGGCTGGCGGTCGGCCATGGTGTGGATGGTGATGAAGTCCCGCCGGCCCTCCGCGGCACCGGCCCGCAGCGCCTGCAGGCATTGCAGCAGCGTCTCGGCCGAGACCGGCTTCGGCAGGTAGGCGGAGAACCCCGCCGCCCTCGCCTGGGCGGCGTCGCCCCGCAGGCCGGAGGCCACCAGCAGGACGAGGCTGGGCCTGGCGTAGCGCGGCTCGGCCAGGATGCGCTGGCCGAGCTGCTCGCCCGAAAGGTCGGGCAGGCCGCGGTCGATCAGCACCAGGTCGAAGTGGCGCCCACGGTCGGCGGCCTCGTCCAGGATGGCCAGGGCCTGCGCCGCCGAGCGGGTGCCTCGGGCGGCGATGCCCCAGCCGCTGGCGAGCTCGACCAGACCCGTCCGGGTCCGTTCCTGTGGGTCGGCGACCAGCAGGGAAGCGCCGGCCAGCGGCAGGGAAACCGTGGTCGCGGCCAGGCTTTCGGCCGAGGGCAGCGGCAGGGCAACGCGGACCTCGAAGGTGGTGCCGACGCCGCGCTCGCTGTGAACGGTGATCTCGCCACCGATGGCGTGGGTGAGACGGTGTGCGATCATCAGGCCGAGCCCGCTGCCGCCATAGAGTCGGACCATGTGCCGGTCGGCCTGCGTGTAGGCCTCGAACAGGCGGCGCAGCGCCTCCTCGGGGATGCCCGGCCCGGTATCCTCGACCGCGATCCGCAGGCCCATGCGACCTTCGGTGGCCGGTTCCGGCCTGATCTTGATGGTGACCCGGCCCTCCTCGGTGAACTTGAGAGCGTTGCCGGCGAGGTTGATCAGCACCTGCCGCAGGCGGCCCGGGTCGGTGCGCAGGACGGCGGGCGTGGCCGGGTCGACGTCGAGGACCAGCTTCAACCCGCGGCGCGTGGCGGTGGGATCGAGCAGTGCCTTCAGCCGGTCGAGGAAGGGTGCGAGCGCGAAGTCGGTCTCGTCGAGCTCCAGCCGGCCGGCGTCGATGCGCGTGAGGTCGAGCACGTCATTGACGAGCGTGAGCAGGGCCTCGGCGGCATCGACCACGGCGTTGACATAGCCGCGCTGCTCGCCGTCGAGCGGCGTGTCGCGCAGGAGGCGTGCCATGCCCAGCACGCTGTTCATCGGCTCGCGGATCTCGTGGCTCATGGTGGCGAGGAACGCCGCCCGCGCGCGGCTCGCGGCCTCGGCCGCATCCCGCTCACCCCGCAGCCGCTCGATCTCGGCCTGCACGGATCTGCTGTCCACGTGGTCCGACACGGTGCTCTCGTCCAAGCCGCCGCCCCACACTGGTCTTCGTATATCAACCATAGGTTGATGTATGGTGCGATTGCAAGCACTCTGCGGGTGCGGCCGTCCCGCTGCCGCCCAAGAAAATCGCCGGGCCGAGAAGTGCAATCTTTTGCTTGCTTGTAGGTTAATATTCCTTTAGCCTCAGCAATCCGAAAGCGCCGCCCCGCTGTCGGACGTATCCAGTCCTCCTTGAGGAGATAGGGTATGCTGAGGACCACGGGGTGGCCCCGCCATAAGGGTGCGAAGCGCCCGAGATCTGTGAGCTTGAAGGAGGCGGCGCGCATGATCGCGTCGGGCGCCACGCCAGCCGACGTCGCACGCCAGCTCGGCTGCTCCCGGCTCCGACTGCTGCGGCTGATCAATCACGATGCGCGGTTCAAGGCCATGCTGGCTCAGCTCGTGGGCGAGCAGGTTGCCGAATCTCAAACGTCGGCGCGGACCAGGATCAGCTCCAGGTCCGGCGCGAAATACAGCCGGAGGCCATTATCGAATCGATAGAAGCGAAAGCCGGACACGTCGTCGCCCTCAGCCGTCCGGTGGGCATCGACCTCGCCCTCCTCGAGGAGAGCAGCGCTCGTGCCCAGGGTGATCGAGCGCAGGTTGGAATCGTTGAACAGCACAACCTCGCCACCCTCATCCGGAATGAGATCGGCGAGGTCGAGAGCGGGCAGCCCCGGGTCGTCGGCAAGGTCCGCCTCGGGCTCCGCCTCGTCGCGGCTGCCTCGTTGACCCGACGCCGTCGCCTTCATCAGCACGCTCCGCTTTCGCGCCGCGCTGGGGGACAGCACCCTCGGGCGCCGCGTACGCGACATCGAGGCTGGTAACGTTAACGTCAGAGCGGCACAAGGCAGTGAGCGCAGGCTCGCCGCGGCAAGCGCGGGCCGGCGTATCGAGCTATGTTGCAGGGCTGCGACGCATCCAGGCCGGCAGCCGTCTGAAGGGCAGCTCGGCCGGATCGGCCACGTTCGCCCCTGGCGAGCGGACCACCACTATCTCGCGCGCAATGGGCTCGAAGTCGGCGCGGAAGTGGACCGAGCTCTTGAGCGCCAGGATCCTGCGGGACGCAGGCTCCACCCCGAGATGGCGGAAGATCGCCTGGTCCGCGGCCTGCAGCCGCCGGGTGGCAACCACGACCTCCACGCCCGGTGCCTCGCGCGGGCGGAGCAGCGCCATCGGGCCGAGATCGACATGGTTACCGGCGTACATGGGGCCGGTCGCCGTGAACCGGCCATCGCCCAGAGCCAGCACTTCCCAGTCGGCGACGAGGGGCACCACGCCCGGGGGCCCGTTGCGGCCGCCCAGCTCCAAGCCCTGGAGCTCGCCGCCGACGCCAGCCTCGTGCGCGCGGGCCGCGGCGTCCCCGTCCGCACATCACGCCCAGCACCGCCGAGGGTGCCCGCTGACGGATCAGCTCGGCCAGGAGGCCCGTCGTGTCCGAGCTGCCGCCACCGCCCGGATTGTCCTGCGTATCCGCCAGCACGACCGGGCCGTCGCCCAGACCGATCGCATGACGCACCGCTTCCTCGGCCGACCAGAGCCGGCCATGGAAGCCCCGCTCGGCCGTGCTGAAGGCTGCGGCAAGCCTGTCGGCCGCCGCCTCGACGGCAACCGCATCGTGACCGTAGACGATGATCGAGGGACCGCAGACAGGTGTGTCCGCGGCCGGGAAGCCGGTGCAGATGGAGGCCGAGGCCTCGAGCCCGTCCAGCATCGCGTAGAGTGAGCGGGCGGGCTCGATCGTGGTGCATTGCCAGGGCAGGGGGATCAGGAAGTCGATCCGGCGGAAGGCCTTGGCCAGAGCGCGGCCTGCCAGCAGCGCGTCGAGCAACGGCAGGCAGCGGGCGCCGGTGACGGCGAGGTCGATGTGCGGGTAGGTGCGGTAGGCGACCATGGCATCCGCATGCTCGACCATGGCCTCGGAGACGTTGGCGTGCAGGTCGAGGGCGGCGACGATCGGGAGGTCCGGTGCCAGCTCGCGGATCCGGCGGAGCAGCTCGCCCTCGCCGTCCTCCAGATGCTCGGTGACCATGGCACCGTGCAGGTCGAGAAAGAGCGCATCGAGCGGGCCGGCACGGGCGAGGTCGTCGAGCAGCATGCCGACCAGGCGTTCGTAGGCGTCGCGCGTCACCGGCCCGGAGGGGCAGGCGTTGGCCCAGGTCAGCGGCACCAGCTCATGGCGTGGGGCCGCTGCCTCGATGAAGCCCGAGATCGCGAGGTTGATCCCGGCCGTGTTGGCGAAGATCGCCTCGCCCCGCGAGAGCGGCGGCCAGCCGTCGGCCTCCTCGAAGCGCTCGAAGGTGGCGGGCTGGGGGGCGAAGCTGTTGGTCTCGTGATGCAGCCCGCCGATGCCGATCCGTGCCATCGCCTCACCAGCCCACGTGCCGGATCATCCAGGCCGGATGGGCGAAGGCGCCGACATGGACCTCGGGGGTGTAATAACGCAGGCCGTCAGGGACGCCTGCCGCACGCAGCTGGTCGGTGCTGCGCTGGCGGATTGCCGGCTCGTCGGTGGCGAAGCCCAGCGCCATGGCGCCGCCGATATAGGTCGGGATCACGGGCAGGTAGTAGTCGACCAGCGCGAAGCCGGCGGCCTTCTGGTCGCGCTGGGTCTGGGCCAGCTCGTCGGGCTTGATCGAGGGATTGCCGCACTGGGTCGCCATCACCCCTCCGGGCCGCAGAAGACGGCGGCAGCCGCTGTAGAACTCGGTCGTGAACAGCACTGCACCGGGGCCGACCGGATCGGTGGAGTCGATGATGACGACGTCGTAGCGGTCCTCGGTCTCCGCCACGTACTTCGCACCGTCGGCGATGAGGACCCGCGCCTTGGGGTGGTCGAAGGCGCCCGCGGAGATGCTGGGGAGGTAGGTGACGCAGAGGTCGATCACGCTGCGGTCGATCTCGACCTGGGTCACCCGCTCGACGCCGCCGTGCTTCAAGGCCTCGCGCAGGCAGCCGCCGTCGCCGCCGCCCACGATCAGCACCTCGCGGGCGCTGCCATGCGCCAGCATCGGCACGTGGACGATCATCTCGTGGTAGCAGAACTCGTCGCCGGTCGTGGTCTGGACGACGCCGTCCAGCGCGAGCACGCGGCCCCACTGGTAGCTGTCGAAGATCAGCAGCTCCTGGTGCTCAGTGCGCTCCTCGAACACCACCTCCCGGATCCGGATCCCCTGCCGCCAGTCGCGGTGCAGCCGCTCGTCGAACCACTCCATGCCTGGACCTCGCCCGCTGCCGGCCGCCGGTTTCGCACAAGCCCTGGCGGCGTGCCAGACGCTCAGGGCAGGCGGAGGAATCGCGACGGCTGCTTCGCACCCTTGGAGAAGATGAGGAGCACCGATCCCGCCTCCTGGACCTGCATGCGTTCGGCACGCTGCAGCGCGTTGATGTAGGCCACCTCCTGGCGACCGAGGGAGGCCAGAGCGCAGTCGTTGCGGGTGGTGCTCAAGGGCCCGAGGCTGACCCTGTCCGCGCGGCTGGCGAAAGGGCCGACGAAGCGGTTGCAGCCGGTATCGCCGCGGACGAAGCCGTCCTCCAGGAACTCGAGCGTCAGCCCGGAATTGGCGATCACCGGGGCCCCCGCCACTGCCTGGGCCTGCCAGCTCGTGAGCACGAGCTCGTCCCCGATCCGCGGCGGCCCCTTGAGTCCTGGCGACACTGCACCGCCGCCGGGCGTCATGGGCGGCGGCTGTCGCGGCACGTCCTGTGCTGCGGCGGCACCGGCGAGTGCCAGGGCAAGGACGCAGGCGATCAGGCGCATGGGCGTGCCAGGATGGCGGCCCGGAGCCGGTCGGGCGTGAACGGCACCTTCGCCGGCCGCACGCCGACCGCATGCTCGATCGCACCCAGGATGGCGGGAGCGGTCGGGACCAGGGCCGGCTCGCCCACACCCTTGGCCCCGAACGGGCCCAGCTCCTCGCCCGAGTCGATCAGGAACACCTCGATCGGCGGCACGTCGCCCACGGTCGGGATCAGATAGTCGTGCAGGTTCTCGTTCCGCCCGGGCACGAACTCCTCCATCAGGGCAAGGCCCAACCCTTGTGCGATGCCGCCATGGATCTGACCCTCCACGAGCGTCGGGTTGACGGCACGGCCGACATCGTGGGCGGCCCAGATCTTCAGCACCTTCGCGGTGCCCAACTCGCGGTCGACCTCGACCAGTGCCATCTGCGCGGCAAAGCCGTAGGTGGCATAAGGGATGCCCTGGCCGTCCTCGTCGAGTGCCCGGGTCGGCGGGTCCCACTCGCCCCGGCCGCGCAGCACGTCGCCATCCTTCAAGGGATCGAGGCGGCGGAGATCGAGCCCGCGCGTGTGGCCGCTCTCGCTGACCCGGACGACCGGGCCGTCGAGCTCCAGCCGGGCGTCCTCGCCGGCATTGGCGAGGCGCAGGATCTGACCCCGGAGGTCGAGGCCGGCGAGCTTGGCGGCGTTGCCGGAGACGAGGGTCTGCCGCGAGGCCGAGGTCTTGCCGGCGTCGAGCGTGCGGTCGGTGTCGCCCAGCACCTGCTGGAAGGCCGTCACCGGCAGCCCCAGCGCCTCGGCGCAGATCTGGACCATGATCGTGGCGCTGCCCTGGCCGATATCGACCGCACCATTATAGAGCGTCAGCGTCCCGTCGGCCGCGAGCCCGACCTCCATCGCCGAAGGGTTCGCTATGCCGGTATTGCCGAGCCCGTACCACATGCAGCCGATCCCGACGCCGCGCCGGCGCGTGGCCGTTCTGCTGATTGAAGCGTTCGGCCTCGGCTCGCTCGCGCCGCCAGTGCGGCCGCAGTACCTCCAGGCATTGGACAAGGCCGGCGCTGGTCTCGAGGCGCTGGCCGCAGTGGGTCGTATCGCCAGGGCGGAGCGCGTTGCGCAGGCGGAACTCGAGCCGGTCCAGGCCCAGCCGGTCGGCCAGCATGTCCATCAGCGCCTCATGCGCGATCGCACTCTGCGGCACGCCGAAGCCGCGGAAGGCACCGGCGGGCGTGCCGTTGGTGTAGATGCCGCGGCTGGTGCAGCGGGCGGCGCGCACGGCATAGGGGCCGGTGGCGTGGACCGGCACGCGGCTCGCCACGGTCGGGCCCCAGGAGGCGTAGGCGCCGGTATCGAAGTCGCCGTGAAAAAGCACGGCAGTGAGCCGGCCGTCGGCGTCAGCGCCGGCGCTGGCCGTGATCCGGGCGGGATGGCGCTTGGTCGAGGCCGCCATGCTCTCGGGCCGGGTCCACGCCATGCGCACCGGCTGGCCGGTGACCCAGGCGGCGACCGCCAGGATCGGCTGGAAGAGCGCGTCCAGCTTGCCGCCGAAGCCGCCGCCGCAGGCCGAGGGGATGATCCGCACCTGCTCGGGTGCGATCCCCAGCACGCCTGCCACTTCGTCCCGGTCCATGTAGGGTGCCTGGGTGGTGGCGAAGACCTCGACCCGGTCGCCCTTGCGCACGGCGTAGCCGGCCTCGGGCTCGATATAGGCGTGCTCGACGAAGCTGGTCTCGACCGCATAGTCGGCGGTCACGAAGGAGCGGGCGAGCAGGGCCTCGGCATCGCCGCTCACCACGCGGCCGCTGATCAGGACATTGTCGGGCCGGAAGGCGTGGATGACCGGGGCGCCGGGTGCCAGGGCGGCGTCCACGCCGAGAACCGGCGGCAGCGGCTCCCAGACGATCGGCAGCGCCTCGTCCGGGATGGCGGCCACGGCCTCTTGTGTCCCGACCAGCGCCAGCACCGGCTCGCCGCGGTGGCGGACCTCGCCCTGGGCCAGCACGGGCTGGTCCTTCAGGTCGGGGTAGATGCCGAAGCCGTTGCGGCCGGGAATGTCCGCTGCCGTGAGGACGCGGACCGGCAGGGACCCGAGGTCGCCCAGCGTGAAGCGGGCACGATGGTGCGGCGAGCGCACGAGCCGCAGGACGAGGCAGTCGGCCGGCCAGCTGTCGGCACCGTACGCCTCCGTGCCGTCGACCTTGCGCCGGCCGTCGAGGCGGACGATCCGGGCGCCCATGGCACCTTCCTCGCCCGCCAGCTTCGTCCCGGCCGCCGCGTCGATAACGGCATCGACGATCTTGAGGTAGCCCGTGCAGCGGCAGAGGACGCCGGCCAGCGCATCCTCCACCTCGGCCCGATCCGGCCGGGGCGAGCGGGCGAGCAGGTCGGCGGCCGCCATCAGCATGCCCGGCGTGCAGATCCCGCACTGGGCAGCACCATGGGCCAGGAACGCGTCGCGCAGCCGCTCGTAGCGCGGGTCGGCCGCCAAGCCTTCGACCGTGACCACGCGCCGCCCGGCGCATTGCCCGACCGCGACGAGGCAGGCGCAGACCTGCTCACCATCCAGCAGGACGGTGCAGGCTCCGCAATCGCCGGCATTGCAGCCGATCTTGGTGCCGGTGAGGCCAGAGTTCCTCGCGCAGCAGGTCGGCGAGGCGGCGGAACGGAGGAGCGGCCGTCGCTACCGGCCGGCCGTTCACGGTCAGCTCCAGCGTGTCGGCCGCGGGCTCGGGAAGCCGGGTCGCCATGGGATCAGGCGGCCAGGCGCTGGTCGCCGGCCAGATCGGCCAGGCCACGGCGGAGCAGGGTGAGGCACACGTCACGGCGGTAGGCGGCGGTGGCGCGGATATCGTCGATGGGCGAGAGCGGTGCGAGGCAGCTCTCGTCGACAACCCGCTCCAGTCCGGCCTGCAGGACGGCACCCGTGAGGCGGCTCTCGAGCTCGGGCAGGCGCATGGCGGTGGGGGCACAGGCGCCGACGGCAACCCCGGCCTTCACGATGCGGTCGCCTTCGACCTCCAGCGCAAACGCAGCCATGACGATCGAGATCACGAGGTAGCGCCGGCCGCCGAGCTTGAGGAAGTGGCCGACGACCTCGCCCGCCGGGGCGGGGAGCAGGATGGCAGTCAGCAGCTCGTCCGGCTCGCGGGCGGTGCGCCGGTTGCCGCGCACGAACTCGGCCAGAGGCAGCTCGCGACGGCCGCGGACCGATGCCAGCTCGACCCGGGCATCCAGCGCCAGCAGGCAGGGGATGCTGTCCGCCGCCGGCGAGGCGTTGCAGATGTTGCCGCCGATGGTGCCGGCATTCTGGATCTGCACGCCGCCGACCTCGCGGGCGGCCTGGCGCAGGCCGGCCAGCATCGGCGGGAGATCGCCGCGGACGAGATCGCTCCAGCGGGTGAGGGCACCGAGCCGCCAGTGCCCGTCCTCGCGACCCAGGCCGCTGAGCGCCTCGAGGCCGGAGATGTCGAGCACGTCGAGGTCGGCAGGGCGGCCGACCAGGGCAGGGTAGACGTCGGTACCGCCGGCCAGGATCGTGAGCGGCCGCTCCGCCAGCGCTGCGAGCGCCTCGTCGAGCTGGGCGGGCCGGAGATAGAGGGGGTCCATCGCGGCCGAGATCCCCGGGTGCGGCTCCCGTGTCAAGCTGCGGGCGCCGGCGAGCTGGCGGCGATCCGGTGATCCAGGCGCTGGTCGCTGATGCCGGCCGGCTCCTGGTGGATGATGATCTCCGAATCGGGGAATGCCTGGCTCAGCTTCTCCTCCAGCCTGTCGGTGACGTCGTGCGCGGCCAGGACCGTCATCTCCGGGTCGAGCTCGATATGGCACTCGATGAACACCGTGGTGCCCGATTCGCGGGTGCGCAGGTCGTGCAGGCCCTGCACCTCGGGATGGGCCGTGATCAGGTCCTTGATCCGCTGCCGCGAGGTGCCGGGCAGCTCATGGTCCATGAGCACGTGGATGGCCGCCATGCCGATCTTGCCGGCATACCAGGCGAGGTAGGCAGCTATCCCCAGCCCCAGCAGCGGATCGAGCCAGGGCCAGTAGAACCATTGCACCATCACGAGCGAGACGATGATCGTGAGGTTGGTGGCGAGGTCGGCGCTGTAGTGCAGGCTGTCGGCCGCGATCGCCTGCGAGCCCGTCCGGCGGATGACATAGCGCTGGAACAGGACGAGGCAGAGGGTCGCTATCGACGCGAAGGCCATCACCAGGATGCCCAGGCCGGCCGCGCGCAAGGGTGCCGGATCGGTCAGCCGGCGGATCGCATCGACCAGCACGAAGAGTGCCGAGCCCGCGACCAGCGTCGACTGGGCCAGGGCACTCAGCGACTCGGCCTTGCCGTGGCCGAAGCGGTGCCGCAGGTCCGGCGGCTGCTGGCTGATCCGGATCGAGAAGAAGGTGATCGCCGAGGCTGCGACGTCGGCCAGGCTGTCGATCAGCGAGGACAGCACGGCCAGTGAGCCGGTGGCGATCGCTGCCCCCGCCTTGAGCGTCGCCAGCAGGATGGCGAGCGACAGGCTGGCGACTGCCGCATAGTGGCGCAGCCGCCCATGAGGTGGCGTTTTCGCCGCCATCGCAGGCTCTTCCCCTCTCGTTCGCAATTGCAGCATAAAGCGCCGTCAACCTCCTTCCGGGGAGACCATCCCTGACCAGCTTCCCTGCCGTCCGGCTGATAGCGCTCAGCCAGGAGGACATCTACCACGAGGGCGGCCCGCTTCTGACCCGGCCGCTTCGCCGCGCCGCCATCGCCGCCGTCGTCCACAACCCATTCGCCGGCCGGTACGAGCAGGACATCGTGGAGGCGGCCGAAGCACTCACCCCGCTCGCCACCACCATGAGCGAGCGCCTGCTGGGTGCCTTGGGTGGCGACGCATCCCGCGTCGAAGCCTTCGGCAAGGGTGCCGATCGTCGGCGAGGATGGCGAGCTCGAGCACGCCGCCCTCTGGCATGTGCCGGCCGGGACCGGACTGCGCCGGGCGCTCGGCGGCGGCAAGGCGATCATCCCGTCGAGCAAGAAGGTGGGGGCGATCGGGACCCGGATCGACATCCCGCTGCACCACAAGGATGCGGCTTACGTGCGCAGCCACTTCTCCTCGATGGAGGTGGGCGTGCCGGATGCGCCGACGGCGGAACGAGATCGTGTTCGTCCTGGCCATGACGACCGGCGGCCGCGTGCATGCGCGGGTCGGCGGCCTGGAGGCGTCCGCGATCCGGGGCGAGGACGGGCTGCGATAGGGGCCGCGCGTCACGCTGGGGTATGCTTCACACTATCTTAACCAAGCAATCGCCCCTCGACCTGCGCTAGCACATCCGCTGCGATGGCCGGGCAGAATGAGGGTCGGTGCGATGGGCGCTGCGGGCAAGGTGATTGCCGTCGGCAATCTGAAGGGTGGCGTGGGCAAGAGCACGCTGGCGGTCAATCTCGGCTGCGCCCTGGCCGCGCGCAAGCTCTCGACCGTGCTCATCGACACCGACCCGCAGCAGACCGCGATGGCGTGGACGCGGGGGCGGCGGCTGCCCTGCCACGTCCAGCCACGGCCGATCAGGGAGCTGAGCGCTGTCGGCGCCTGGCTCGAGGACCTGGCGGCGGCCCGGCAGGACTTTGCCCGGGTGGTGATCGACCTCCCGGCCGTGCTCTCGCCCGCCCTGGCCGCGGCCTTCCTCACCGCCGACGCGATCGTGATCCCGACCTCCTTCTCCGCCATCGATCTCGAAGCCACCCGGCGCACGGTCCGGCATGCCAAGACGGCGGCCGCCGAGCGGGCCGCCAATCCGCCGGTGATCCTGGCGGTGCCGATGCTGATTCGCCGCACCTGGCTCGGCACCCCGGCCATGCCGCCATCGCGGCGACGGGCGATGGAGATCCGGATCGCCTCCCCGATCGGCTACGACCCTGCCTTCGCCACGGCCTTCGAGCAGAGCGACTGGATCGGCGGCCGGACATCGGCGTTCGCGGGCTGCCCGTGAGCTCCTGGCCGTGGCCGATCTGATCGAGGCCGGGCTCGCGGAGGCCGGCAGGGGCGTTGACAAGGCCGAACCCGAGCCGATCGTCGAGATCGACACCTCCGCGCCCGAGCCGGAGCCCCGATTGGGCGGGCTCACCGCCCGGGACACCTGGGAGCCGCTGGGCCGCCCCCGCCGGCAGCTGCTCGCCGCCGGCGACATCTGACCCGCTTAGGGTACCCTTGCGGGCTTCCGCCCGAAGCGTGCTCCTGTATGGTCGCCCACGGCGACGGAGTGAAGCCCGGGGGCGGCACGGATGCTCGAGCGCAGGACCTTCTTGACCGCGACCGCCGGTGCGCTGGCCGCACCCTTCGTCGCCCGGGCGGCCGAGCCCGTCCGCATCGCCGACATCAACAGCTACACCCGGATGGCCGCCTTCACCGAGCCCTACAAGAAGGGCCTCGAGCTGGCGCTGGAGCAGGTCAACGCCAAGGGCGGTGCCGGCGGCAGGCCGCTGGAGCTGATCTCGCGCGACGATGCCGGCGAGCCCGGCGAGGCGATCAAGATCGCGGAGGAGATGCTGGCCCGCGACAAGGTCGCCATGCTCACCGGCGGCTTCTTCTCCAACGTGGGCCTGGCGCTCTCCAGCCTCGCCAAGCAGCGCGAGGTCCTCTACCTCGCGGGCGAGCCCCTGGCCGACGCCCTCGTCTGGCAGAGCGGCAACCGCTTCACCTTCCGCCTGCGCCCCAGCACCTACATGCAGGCAGCCATGCTGGCCGAGGTGGCGGCCAAGCAGCCGGCCAAGCGCTGGGCCACGATCGCCCCCAACTACGCCTACGGCAAGGAGGCGGTGACCGCCTTCAAGCAGATCATGGGCCGGCTTCGGCCGGACGTGGAGTGGGTGGCCGAGCAGTGGCCGGCCCTCTTCAAGATCGACGCCGGGGCCGAGATCCAGTCGCTGACCGCGGCCGACCCTGAGGCCATCTACAACGTCGCCTTCGGCGCCGACCTCGCCAAGCTCGTGCGCGAAGGTGCCGACCGCGGCTTCTTCGAGGGCCGTTTCGTCGTCGGCCTGCTGACCGGCGAGCCCGAGTACATCGATCCCCTGAAGGAGGACACGCCCGAGGGCTGGCTCGTCACCGGCTATCCCTGGGAGAAGATCGCCACGCCCGAGCACAAGGCCTTTCTCGACGCCTATCGGGCGAAGTGGAACGACTATCCGCGGCTGGGCTCGCTGGTCGGCTACAACATGATCCTGGCGATCGCGGCTCTGCTCGAGAAGACCGGCGGCGAGACGGCGACCGAGCGCCTCGTGGAGAGCCTGCGCGGCCTGACTTTCGCCTCCCCGCAGGGCGGCATCACCTTCCGGCCCGAGGACCACCAGTCCACCATGGGCGCCTATGTCGGCTACACCACGCTGGAAGGCGGCAAGGGCACCATGCGCGACTGGTACTACGCCGACGGTGCCAAGTACCTGCCCGGCCCCGACGAGGTGGCCCAGCTCCGCCCGTCCGGCTGACCCCGTCCGGCCTTGGGCTTCTACCTCGTCCAGGTTCTGACCGGCCTCTCCGGGGCCGCAACCCTCTTCCTCGTGGCGGCCGGGCTGTCGCTGATCTTCGGTGTCACCCGCATCGTCAACTTCGCCCACGGCTCCCTCTTCATGCTGGGCGCCTATCTGGGCCTCGACCTGGTCGAGCTCTTCGGCAGCGGCCCGCTGGGCTTCACGGTCTCGGTGCTCGGCGCCGCCCTCCTGGTCGGCCTCGTCGGCGCCGCGATCGAGATCCTGATCCTGCGCCGCATCTACAAGGCACCCGAGCTGTTCCAGCTCCTCGCCACCTTCGGCGTCATCCTCATCGTCCAGGACGCCGCCTTGTGGATCTGGGGAGCCGAGGACCGTACCGGCCCACGGCCGCTGCGCGGTGCCGTCGCCATCGCCGACGGCCGCCTGCCGGCCTACGACCTCGTGCTGATCGCGGCCACACCCCTGGTCTTCGGCCTCCTCTGGCTGCTGCTGCGCCGGACCCGCTGGGGCATCCTGGTCCGGGCCGCCACCGCCGACCGCGAGATGGTGGGTGCCCTGGGCGTCAACCAGGCCTGGCTCTCGACCTCGGTCTTCTTCATCGGTGCGGCACTCGCCGGCTTCGCGGGTGCGATCCAGCTCCCCAAGGGCGGCGCCAACCTGCTGATGGACCTCAACATCATCGCCGCCGCCTTCGTCGTCACCGTGATCGGCGGCATGGGCAGCATCGGCGGTGCGCTGCTCGCCAGCGTCATCATCGGCGAGCTGCAGGCCTTCGGCGTCCTCCTCATGCCCCAGCTCAGCCTCGTCATCATGTTCCTCGCCATGGCGGTCGTCCTCGTGGTCCGCCCCTGGGGCCTGCTCGGCCGCCCCGAATCCGCCCCGGCGCGGGGCAGCGTTCTGTTGGAGGAGCCTCTTCGGGCGCCGGGCACCTCCGGCCGGCTGGTGTGGGCGGGCGTGGTGCTGGCGCTTCTGGCCCTGCCGCTGCTGGCCGACGACTTCACCCTCGTGCTCGCAATCGAGATCCTGATCCTGGCGCTCTTCGCCAGCAGCCTGCACGCGATCATGGGCCCGGGCGGCCTCGCTTCGTTCGGGCACGCCGCCTATTTCGGCGGCGGCGCCTATGCCGCGGCGCTGGCGGTCAGCCGGCTCGAATGGCCGATGGAGGCGGCCCTGCCGCTGGCCCCCGTGGGTGCCGGGCTGCTGGCCCTCCTCTTCGGCTGGTTCTGCGTCCGCCTGCGCGGCGTCTACTTCGCAATGCTCACGCTCGCCTTCGCCCAGATCGCCTGGTCGGTGGCGGTGCAGTGGACGACCCTGACCGGCGGCGACGACGGAATCCTGGGTGTCTGGCCCGCGGCCTGGGTCGCGGCGCGCGAGCGCTACTACTATCTGGTCCTGGCCCTCGTGCTCCTGGGCGTGCTCTTCCTCCGCCGCGTCACCATGGCGCCCTTCGGCTACGCGCTGCGCGCCGGTCGCGACGCGCCGCTCCGTGCCGAGGCGATCGGCATCGACGTCGCCCGCCAGCAGTGGCTGGCCTTCGCGCTCTCGGGTGCCTGCGCCGGGCTCGCGGGCGGCCTTTATCTGTTCTCCAAGGGCAGCATCTTCCCCGACGAGATGGGCATCGCCCGCTCCTTCGACGCCCTGATGATGGTGCTCCTGGGCGGCGTGCAGAGCATGGCCGGGCCGATCGTGGGTGCTGCCGCCTTCACCCTGCTCGAGCACGCCCTCTCCCGCCTCGAGCTCTGGCGTCTGATGCTGGGCACGGCGATCGTGGCGCTGGTGATCGCCTTTCCCGGCGGCCTTGCCGGCCTGTTCCGTCGCCGCCGTAGCGCATGACGCCGGCGCTCGAAGCCGTTGGCCTGGTCAAGCGTTTCGGCGGGGTTGCCGCCGTGGACGGGATCGACCTCAGCGTCGAGCCCGGCGAGGTCGTGGCCCTGATCGGCCCGAACGGCGCCGGCAAGAGCACCTGCTTCAACATGCTGATGGGCCAGATCCGGCCGGACTCGGGCCGCGTGCGCATCGTCGGGCGCGATGTCACCGGCTGGCCGCCGCGGCGGATCTGGCGGCTCGGCGTCGGCCGTACCTTCCAGATCACCCAGGCCTTCGCCTCCTTCACCGTGGCCGAGAACGTGCAGCTGGCCCTGCTCTCGCATCACGGCCGCCTCCTGGCCCTCCTGCCGCGTGCATCCGAGCTCTACCGCGAGGACGCCCTTCGCCTCCTGGGCCAGGTCGGCATGGCGGAGCAGGCGGACCGTGCCTGCGGGCTTCTGGCCTATGGCGACCTCAAGCGCCTGGAGCTCGCGATGGCCCTGGTGCACGGCCCGCGCCTGCTCCTCATGGACGAGCCCACGGCCGGCATGGCGCCGGGCGAGCGGCACCAGGTGATGGATCTCGTGGCGGAGTTCGCGGCCCGTGACGGGATCGCGGTCCTGTTCACCGAGCACGACATGGACATCGTCTTCGGCCATGCAGGGCGCGTGCTGGTGATGAGCCGCGGCCGCCTGATCGCCCAGGGCGATCCCGCGACGGTCCGTGCCGACCGCGAGGTCCAGGCCGTCTATCTGGGCCTGCCGGCATGAGCCTCCTGGAGCTGAGCAACGTCAACGCCGGCTACGGTGCGGCACGGGTGCTGTTCGACCTGTCGCTCGAGGTCGCCGCGGGCGAGGTCGTCCTCCTGCTGGGCCGGAACGGGGCCGGCAAGTCGACCACGCTCAAGTGCATCATGGGCCTCCTGCCCCGGGTCGAGGGCTCGATCCGGCTCGACGGCCAGGAGATCACGGGCCTGCCGCCCTACCGGATCAGCCGGCGCGGGCTCGGCTACGTGCCCGAGGAGCGGCGCATCTTCGCCGACCTCACCGTCGACGAGAACCTGGAGGTGGGGCGCCGCCCGGCCCGGGAAGGTGCTGTGAGCTGGACCCCCGAAGCCCTGTTCAGCATCTTCCCCAACCTTGCCGGCATGCGTTCGCGCCCTGGCGGGCTGATGAGCGGCGGCGAGCAGCAGATGCTCACCATCGCCCGCACGCTGATGGGCAACCCGCGCCTCCTGCTCCTGGACGAGCCATCGGAGGGGCTGGCGCCGGTGGTCGTGGCCGAGATGGCGAAGGCCGTGCGTGCGTTGCGGGAGGCCGGTGTGGCGATGCTGCTCTCCGAGCAGAACACCCGGTTCGCCGCCTCGGTGGCGGATCGCGCCTACGTGCTGGAACGGGGCCAGATCCGGTTCGCCGGCAGCGTTGCGGAGCTCGAGGCCGACTCCAGCCTCCGGGAACGATATTTCGGCGTCTGACCGAACATTTTGTGAGAAAACTCACAGCGGGTTCATGACAGCAAGTCCACAAAGGCCCCGCTGAGGGCTGAGGACTTGAGCGCCTGTGAGTGGGGCGGCGACGCCAGGCTCACAGGTGTTTTTTTTGGCCCGGCGGATCCCTATCCTGCGCCACCGCAGCGTTGGGGGACCGGGGATGCAGCTTGCAGCAGCGCTTGAGCGCCTAGGCACCGAGAGCGCCTTCGAGGTCCTGGCGCGAGCCACGGCCCTGGCCCAGGCCGGCCGCAGCATCATCAATCTCGGCATCGGCCAGCCCGACTTCCCCACCCCCGCCAACATCGTCGAGGCCGCGGTCAAGGCACTCCGCGACGGCCACCACGGCTACACGCCTGCCAACGGCATCCTGGCCCTGCGCGAGGCCGTGGCCCAGGACATGGAGGCCCGCCGTGGTGTTGCCGTCCATCCCGACCGCATCGTGGTGGTGCCCGGCGGCAAGGTGACGATGGCCTTCGCCATCCTCATGTTCGGCGAGCCCGGGGCCGAGATCATGTACCCGGACCCCGGCTTCCCGATCTACCGCTCGCTGATCGAGTACAGCGGTGCGAAGGCCGTTCCGATCGCCCTCCACGAGCGCAAGGGCTTCGCCTTCAGTGCCGAGGAGGTGCTGGCCCAGATCACGCCCCGCACCCGCCTCATGATCGTCAACTCCCCGGCCAACCCCACCGGCGGTGTGGTGCCGAAGCTGGAGCTGGACCGGCTGGTGCGCGGCCTCGAGGACTTCCCCGAGGTCGCCGTCATGTCCGACGAGATCTACGCCCGGATGTGCTACGACGGCGTGCCGCATGCCTCCATGCTGCCCTACGAGAGCATCCGCGACCGGCTGATCCTGCTGGATGGCTGGTCCAAGACCTACGCCATGACCGGCTGGCGCATGGGCTGGGGCGTGTGGCCCGAGAAGCTGGCCCCGATCGCCACCCGGCTCGCCATCAACATCCATTCCTGCGTCAGCGCCGCCAACCAATGGGCCGGGATCGAGGCCCTGCGCGGGCCGCAGGAGAGTGTCTCGCACATGGTCGAGGAGTTCGACCGTCGCCGGTCTGTCATCATCGATGAGCTAAACGCCATCCCGGGCTTCCGCTGCGTGCGGCCCGGCGGCGCCTTCTACGCCTTCCCCAACATCGAGGGGACGGGCAGGGGCTCGCGCGAGCTGCAGGACAAGCTCCTGAGCGAGGTCGGCGTTGCGATCATCAGCGGGACCAGCTTCGGCATCCATGGCGAGGGCTATCTGCGCTTCTCCTATGCAGCATCGACGGAGGCAATCCAGGAGGCCTGCACCAGGATCCGACGTTATCTGGGCTGAGTCCCACGAAGCGGTGGAGTGACGGCATCCATGCAGACCAGGGCGTTGAAGGGTGAGGTGGCGATCCCGGCGGCTGCCAACACCGCCCTGTTCACGGTCGTGGTGGCCGGCAATCTGGTCTGCGGCCTGGCACTTCCGACCATCCTCCTGCCGCATTCCAGTGCCTGGCTCCTTCTCCTCGTCCCGCTCGTGGGTCTGAGCGCCACCCATTGGGCGCTGATCCACGAGGCCGTGCACGCCCACCTGCACCCGAGCGGGGCGGCCAACGAGGCTGGCGGGCGCATGCTCGGCATCCTGTTCGGCGCCTCCTTCGCGGTGCTGCGCTTCGGTCATCTCTCCCACCACAGCCTCAACGCCACGCCGACCGAGCGGCCCGAGCTCTACGATCCGCGGACGAGCTCCCGCCTGCGCGCTGCGGCGGTCTTCTACTTTCGCCTGTTCATCGGGATCTACGTGGCCGAGTTCCTGAGCGCGCCACTCTCGTTCCTGCCCAGGCGAATGCTCCGCCCGATGGTGCGCAAGGTCTTCTATGACGGCGCCAGCGACGCACGGGGGATGCCCGACCGGGCCGAGCGTCAGCTTCTGGAGCGTTCCCGCCTGGCCAGGATCAGGCTCGACAGCGGCCTGACGCTTGCCTGGCTCGCCTTGTGCCTGTGGCTCTACGGCGCCTTCGCCTGGGCCTTTGCGCTTGCCGTTCTCGGCCGCGGCGTCGTCATCTCCTTCATGGACAACGCTCCGCACTATCACGGCGAGATCGGCGACCCTGGCCAGGGCTACGACATGCAGGCCCCGCGCCTGATGGGGCCGCTGATCCTCAACACGAACCTGCACGGCACCCATCACCGCCACCCGAACCTGCCCTGGACCCTGCTGCCTCGGGCCTTCGCCGCCGACGGTGCTGCCTATGCCGGCAGCTATTTCGTCGTCCCCCTTCGCCAGCTGCAGGGCCCGATCCCCGTTCCCGCCGTGCCGGCGTGATCCCGTACGCCGCGCTCGCTGCCGAGCTCGCGCCCTCGGGCTTCGTGCTGCGCGGCGGCTTCCATCCCGGCCCCGACGATGGCGTGCCTGTCCTCATGGATGGCTCCGCCGCCGCCACGCTGATCCTGGTGGGCAGCGTCGGGCCCGCCCTCTGGCAATTGGTCCGTGGCTCGAGCGAGCCCGATCCGATCGACCGCTATACGCGCCGTGCCGTCACGTCGCTCGCGGCCCACTTCGACGCCGAAGCCCTGTTCCCGTTCGGAGGCCCGCCCTGGCATCCGTTCCAGCGCTGGGCGATCCGGGCCGAGGCGCTGGAGCGGTCGCCGCTCGGCGTGCTGATCCATCCCGAGTACGGGCTGTGGCACGCCTATCGGGCAGCACTGCTCTTCCGCGAGGCCATCGAGCTGCCCGAGCCGGCCCCGGGCGCCGGGCCCTGCAGCCGTTGCCCCGACCGCCCGTGTCTCAGGACCTGCCCGGCCGGAGCGGTCAGCGAGCGCGGCTACGACGTGGCTGTGTGCCGTGCCCATCTCGGCAGCCACCCGGCCGCCTCATGCTGGCAGGGCTGCGTCGCCCGGCGCGCCTGCCCGGTCGGCGCCGGATGGGCACACGCGCCGGAGCAGGCGGCCCACCACATGCGCCACTTCGCCGAGCCTCAGCGATAGACCGGCTTGCCGAGGTCGATCTGGTTCGAGTTGGTGGCAATCCCGACGCCGGCACCGGCGCCGGCCCCGACCAGGGCTCCCGTCACGACCCCGATCGGCCCGAGCAGGGCTCCGGCCCCAGCTCCGGCCAGGGCGCCGACGCCGGCGCCCGTGGCAGTCCGGTCGACCCGGTTGCTGCCGCAGCCGGCAAGTGCCAGCGCAAGGCCGGCCAGCGTCGCCATGGAGAGGAGCCGCCGCATCAGTCTTTCCCTTCGGCCTGGATAATCCCCGGCGGCTCAACGCCCGAGCCGAGCCGAAGCTCCTCGAGCTCGCGCGGCGATGCGCGCCTGCGGCAGAGCCGCAACGTCCGTCCTATTCCGCCGCCTGCAGCACGGCTGTCCCGCTCCGGAACGCCTCCAGAAGCTCGGCCTCGCGTGCCTTGGCGGCAGCAAGGTTGGCCTCCTTCACGTGCCCGAACCCGCGGATGCGCTGCGGCAGCGACGCCAGCTCCACCGCCAGCCCGTGATTGTCGGCTGCGAGCCGGCCGGTCAGCTCCTCCAGCAGCTTCTCGTACTCCCCGATCAGCCGCCGCTCGGTCCGTCGCTCCGCCGTCCAGCCGAACGGGTCGATGGCCGTGCCCCGCAGCCGCTTCAGCCGTGCCAGCAGCCCGAAAGCGCGCAGCATCCACGGCCCGTATTGCCGCTTGCGCAGGTGGCCGGTCACGGGATCGCGCGGCGCCAGGAGAGGGGGGGCCAGGTGGATCTCGAGCCTGTCCCAACCCTCGAACTCGGCGGCGAGCTGCCTGGTGAAGGCTCCATCCGTGTAGAGCCGCGCCACCTCGTACTCGTCCTTGTAGGCCATGAGCTTGAAGAGGTTGCGGGCGACCGCCTCGGCGAGCTCGCTCCGCCCCGCCACCCGCCGCTCGGCGTCGCGGACCCGCGCCACCGCCTGCCGGTAACGCGCCGCATAGGCTTCGTCCTGGTAGGCCGTCAGGAAGGCGGCCCGGTGCTCGATCAGCTCGTCCAGCGTCCGGGTCCGTGGCCGCTCGGGCTCGCCGGCCCGGACCACCGCCTCGACGGCGGCCGGGATCGTGCGCCGCCCGCCGGCCCCAGACGAACGCCTGCCGGTTCAGGGAGACCGCGACGCCGTTGAGCTCGATCGCGCGCTCGATCAACTCGCGGGTCAGAGGGATGAGGCCCCGCTGCCAGGCAAAGCCGACCATGAAGAGGTTGGTGGCGATCGCATCGCCGGTGAGCCTGGTGGCGAGCCGCGTGGCATCGACCAGCTCGACCTGCCCCTCGCCCGCCGCGTCGACCAGCGCCTGCCGCAGCTTCTTGCCCGGGAAGAGGAGGTCGGGGTTCCGGGTGAAGGCCCCCGTCATCACCTCCTCGCTGTTGGCGATGACGCGCGTGACCCCCGCACCCACGGTGGGCAGCGCCGTGCGCCCGGCAGCGACCACGAGGTCGCAGCCCAGCAGGAGCGACTGCGCCGCCGGCCGCCACGCGCGGGCTGCCGGTCCGGTCGGCCTCCGGCGCCAGCTTGATGTGGCTGACGACGGCACCGCCCTTCTGCGCCAGGCCCACCATGTCGAGGGCGACCACGCCCTTGCCCTCGAGATGGGCCGCCATCCCGAGCAGGGCCGCAATGGTGATCACGCCGGTGCCGCCCACGCCGGTGACCACGATCCCGTAGGTATCGGTCAACTCCGGCAACACGGGCTCGGGCAGGACCGGGAAGGGGCCTTCCCGGCCACCGACCCCGCCCCGCCGCAGGCGCCCGCCATGGACGGTCACGAACGAGGGGCAGAAGCCCTTGAGGCAGGAGAAGTCCTTGTTGCAGGCCGACTGGTCGATCCGCCGCTTGCGCCCCAGCTCGGTCTCGACCGGCTGCACCGCGACGCAGTTCGACTGCACGCCGCAGTCGCCGCAGCCCTCGCAGACCAGCTCGTTGATCACCACCCGGCGGTCCGGGTCCGGGAACTCGCCCCGCTTGCGCCGGCGCCGCTTCTCGGCGGCACAGGTCTGGTCGTAGATCAGGGCCGAGACGCCGGGCACGGTACGGAGCTGCCGCTGGACGGCGTCGAGCTCGTCCCGGTGATGCACCCGCATGCCGGCGGGAAAGGCGGTCCCCAACGGGTACTTGTCCGGCTCGTCGGTGACGACGACGATCGTCTCCACGCCCTCGGACTCGAGCAGCCGCGCCACCTGCGGCACGGCGAGGTTGGCGGTCTCCATCTTCTGCCCGCCGGTCATGGCGACGGCGTCGTTGTAGAGGATCTTGAAGGTGATGTTGGCACCGGCGGCCTTGGCGGCCCGGACTGCCAGCGACCCCGAATGGTAGAAGGTGCCGTCGCCGACATTCTGGAACATGTGCTGGCGCGTGCTGAACGGCGCCTGGCCCAGCCAGGATGCACCCTCGCCGCCCATCTGGGTGAAGCCGGTGGTCTCCCGGCCCATCCAGGTGGTCATGAAGTGGCAGCCGATCCCGGCCGTGGCGACCGAGCCCTCGGGCACGCGGGTCGAGCTGTTGTGCGGGCAGCCGGGGCAGAACCAGGGCAGGCGCACCAGCGCCGCCGGGTTGCCGGCCAGCATCGCCCGGCGCCGCTCCAGCTCCGGCAGGCGGGCCTGGAGCTCAAGCGTCGCCGGTCCGGGCCACGATCCGCCGGGCCAGGGCCAGCGCAATCTGCAGGGCGTCGAGCTGGCCGTGCGACTGGAAGAGGATGCTGCCTTCCTCGTCCTCCTTGCCGATGACGCGCGGCCGATGCGGGGCGTTGTAGAGCAGCTCCTTGGCCTGGCTCTCGATCAGCCCGCGCTTCTCCTCGACCACGACGACCAGCTCGGTGCCGGCAACCGCCGCCTGGAGGGCCTGCGGCTCGAGCGGGAAGGTCATGCCGACCTTGTAGACGCGCAGGCCCAGCGCCCGGGCACGGGGCTCGTCGATCCCCAGCTCGTCCAGCGCCGCCACCACGTCCTGCCAGCTCTTCCCCGTCGTCACGAGCGTGAGCCAGTCGCCTTCCGCCCCACCCAGCACCACCCGGTCGATCCGGTTGGCCCGGGCAAAGGCGCGCGCGGCGTCGAGCTTGTGGACATGCAGCAGCCGCTCGACCTCCAGCGCCAGCGGCGGCCAGGGCTGCTCCGGATAGGCGCGGACCGACAGCCCACCGGGCGGAGGCACGTAGTCGCCCGGCAACAGAACCGTGGGCCGGGCCGGCCCGACGTCGACGGAGGCCGTGCTCTCGACCGTGTCGTGGATGCACTTGAGCGCCACCCAGGCGCCCGAGAAGCGCGACATGGCGATCCCGAGCAGGCCGAACTCCAGGATCTCCTGCACGCCCGAAGGGTTCAGCACCGGCACCATGGCGTCGACCATCGCGTACTCGCTCTGGTGCGCCGTGGTGGAGCTCTCGCAGATATGGTCGTCGCCCAGGAGGCACAGCACGCCGCCCAGGGGGGCCGTGCCGAACAGGTTGCCGTGCCGGATCGCGTCGCCGCTGCGGTCGACGCCGGGCCCCTTGCCGTACCAGATCGCGAACACGCCGTCGTAGCGGCCGTCGCCCGCCAGCCCCACCTGCTGCGTGCCCTGGCAGGCGGTGGCCGCGAGGTCCTCGTTCACGCCCGGCTGGTGGACGACATGGTGCTCGTCGAGCAGCCGCTTCGCCCGCGCCAGCTGCTGGTCGTAGGCGCCAAGTGGCGAGCCGCGATAGCCGGTGACGTAGCCGGCCGTGTTCCTCCCTGCCGCGAGATCCCGCCGCCGCTGCTCCAGCGGCAGCCGCACCAGGGCCTGCACGCCGGTCATGAACACCCGGCCCTCGTCCAGCCGGTACTTGTCGTCGAGCGTCACCTCGCGAAGCTGCGCCACCGTCCCCGCCCCAACATGATCCGCCGGCCAGCTCGTGACATAACCCCTCCCTCAGGAGCTGGCGAGGGCCACAGGCGCAAGCCTGCCACCGCGCACGGCCTTTTGCGCCGATCCTCATGCCGCTATGTTCCTTGCCATGGCCGAGGTGATCGACACGCTGGAGATCGCGCACGAGCTGCGCCAAGCCGGGGTTCCCGAGCCCCAGGCGGATGTCATCGCGCGCCAGTTCAAGCGGCGCTACGAGGCAGACCGGCAGGAGCTGGTCACTCGGCAATATCTCGACATAGCCTTGCAGCATCAGTCAGCAGATTTGGAGAAAAAGATTGAGACCGTCAGGTCAGAGCTGAAGGCCGACATTGCAGCTTTCAGGGCCGACATGGCCCGACTTGAGCGGGACCTCATCCTCAAGCTCGGCGGGATCGTTACTGTCGCCGTCGCCATCGTCGGCGCCCTGGGCGTCCTCTTCTAGCCGGGTCTAGACAGCCGGCCCCACGCACACGACCTAACGCACCTCGTGTGGAGGGTTGGCGCCATGGCGCGGGACGTGCGGAACTGGATGTGGGCCGAGGCCCTGGATCTCCTGGAGCAGGCGGAGCGGGTGCATCGCGCCCAGTTCCGGCCCGGCCCGGCGCGGCATGCTGCCTGCTGGGAGCCTCCGATCGACCTGTTCGAGGCCGAAGGCGAGCTGTGGATCCAGGTGGCCTTGCCCGGCGTTTCCAGGGACCAGCTCGAGGTGACGGTGGCCGAGGGCGTGCTCTCGATTGCCGGCGAGCGCCCGCTGCCGCTGCCGCGCGGTGCCGGCACCATCCACCGGCTGGAGATCCCGCACGGCCGCTTCGAGCGTCGGCTCGGCCTGCCGCCCGGCCGCTACGAGCTCGGCCGCCGCGACCTGCTGGACGGCTGTCTCACCCTTACCTTGCGCAAGCTTGCCTGAGCCGGAGACGTTCGATGGCGGATGAAGCAATCCAGATGGCCCCGGCGGGTACGCGGGGCGATGCGTCGTCGCTGCCGGCGGACGTGCTGCCGCTGGTGGCGGTGCGCAATGTCGTCCTCTTTCCCGGCACGGTCCTCCCGGTCACCATGAGCCGCCCGCGCTCGATCGCGGCGGCACAGGCGGCCGTGCGTGCCGAGCGCCCGATCGGCGTCGTCCTGCAGCGCGAGGAGGAGGTCGAGGACCCGAACCCGCTCGACCTGCACCGGATCGGCACGGTGGCGGCGATCCTGCGCTACGTGACGGCTCCGGACGGCAACCACCACCTGATCTGCCAGGGCCAGCAGCGCTTCCGGATCCTGGAATATGTCGGCGGCCATCCTTTCCTGGCCGCCCGGGTCGAGCGGTTCGAGGAGCCGGAGGAGCACCGGGCCGAGGTCGACGCACGCTTCATGCTGCTGCGCGAGCGGGCGTTGGAGGCCGTCGAGCTCCTGCCGCAGGCGCCGCGCGAGCTCGCGGACACCATCCGCGGCATCGGCTCGGCCACTTTGCTCGCCGACCTCGTCGCCAGCACCATGGACATCAGCCCGGCCGAGAAGCAGGAGGTGCTGGAGACCCTCGACATCCACCGCCGCCTCGACCGCGTGCTGCAGTTCCTGGAGTACCGGCTGAGCGTGCTGCGCCTCACCCGCGAGATCGGGCAGGCGACCCGCACCAACCTGGAGAAGCGCCAGCGCGAGGTACTGCTCCGCGAGCAGCTCCAGACCATCCGTCGCGAGCTGGGCGAGGAGGAGGGCGGGGCCGCCGAGGCCGAGGAGCTGAGGAAGGCCGTCGAAGAGGCCGGCATGCCCGAGGAGGTGAAGGAGCAGGCGCTGAAGGAGGTCCGCCGGCTCGAGCGCATGCCCGAGGCCGCGGCCGAGCACGGCATGATCCGCTCCTATCTCGACGTGCTGACCGAGCTGCCCTGGTCGAAGGAGACCGAGGACCGGCTCGACATGGCCGAGGCGCGCCGCGTCCTCGACGAGGACCACTACAACCTCGACAAGATCAAGCGCCGCATCGTCGAGTACCTGGCGGTGCGCAAGCTGGCGCCGGAGGGCAGGAGCCCGATCCTGTGCTTCGTCGGCCCGCCCGGCGTCGGCAAGACCAGCCTCGGCCAGAGCATCGCCCGCGCCATGGGCCGCAAGTTCGCCCGTGTCTCGCTGGGCGGCGTGCACGACGAGAGCGAGATCCGCGGCCACCGGCGCACCTATGTCGGCGCGCTCCCCGGCAACATCATCCAGGCGATCCGCAAGACCGGCACCCGCAATCCCGTGCTGATGCTGGACGAGATGGACAAGCTCGGCGTGGGCTTCCACGGCGACCCGTCGGCGGCCCTGCTCGAGGTCCTGGATCCGGAGCAGAACTCCACCTTCCGCGACGCCTATCTGGCGGTGCCGTTCGACCTCAGCCACGTGCTCTTCATCGGCACGGCCAACATGCTGGACACCATCCCCGGCCCCTTGCGGGACCGGATGGAGGTGATCGAGCTGCCCTCCTACACCGAGGACGAGAAGGTCGGCATCGCCAGGCGTTTCCTGCTGGCCCGGCAGCTCAAGGCGACCGGTATCACGGCCGAGCAGGTGGAGATCACCGACGAGGCCCTGCATGCGCTGGTCCGCGACTACACCCGCGAGGCCGGCGTGCGGAACCTGGAGCGTACGGTGGGGGCGGTTCTGCGCTCACTCGCGGTGCAGTTCGCGGAAGGTCAGGCGCAGAAGGTGACGATCACGCCGGCCGACCTGCCCCGCATCCTGGGCCCGCGCCGGTTCGAGAACGAGGCGGCCGCCCGCACCAGCGTCCCCGGCGTGGCGACCGGCCTCGCCTGGACGCCCACCGGCGGCGACATCCTGTTCATCGAGGCCACGCGCATCCCGGGCAAGGGCCAGCTCATCCTCACCGGCCAGCTCGGTGACGTGATGCGCGAGAGCGTCCAGGCTGCCCTCAGCCTGGTGAAGTCGCGCGCGACCTCGCTCGGGATCGACGAGAAGATGTTCGAGAAGTCGGATATCCATGTCCACGTCCCGGCCGGTGCCACCCCCAAGGACGGGCCATCGGCTGGCGTGGCCATGTTCACGGCCCTGGCCTCGCTGATGACCGGCCGCTGCATCCACCACGATGTGGCGATGACCGGCGAGATCTCGCTCCGCGGGCTGGTGCTCCCGGTGGGCGGCATCAAGCAGAAGGTCGTGGCCGCCCTCGCCGCCGGCATCCGCACCGTCCTCCTCCCCGCCCGCAACCGCAGGGAGCTGGAGGAGATCCCGGAGGACGCCCGCAACCGCCTGCGCTTCGTCTGGTGCGAGCGGGTCGACGACGTGCTGGCGGCGGCCCTGGAAAGCGAGACCACGGCCGCCATGGCCAGCGCCGCCGCCTGATCCCGCGGCGGAGGTGCTCCGGCACCTCCGCCAGGCGGCCGCCGAGGCCGCAGCGCCTGTGCCGCCCGCCCAGGCGCCCGCCTTTCCGCCCGGCGTGGCCATCCGCGTCCCGCCGCCTTCAGGCTTCGCTACGGTTGAGGCGGGGCGGTGCCCCACGCCACATGCTCCATGGCCGTCGTGCTACCTCGTTTGAGAGTCCACTAGTCAACGACCTCCTTCATGCATCGTCCTTGGTCTAGTCATCACTGACGAAGTATTGTTCCGCGATCGAGATCAGGTAGCCAAAGTACTGGTTTAGAGACGTTAACCTAAAATATAATGAAAATTCCTTGAACCACCCCACAGGTTGGCTCATAGCCCACGCCGCAGATGGCGATCGACGCAGAAGCATACCGCAAATGGCTGAGGGTTACGGTTAATTTGCCTTGGTAGCTTTGGCGTTGGTGCGGGAGGGGCCAGTGGTTCTACTGCTGTGACATGGTGAGCGGCGCAGAGGGCCGGCATGGCCGCCATACGCCGGTCGGACGCCAAAGGCAGCGCCCGCTTCTTCCGCCCGGAGGCCCGCGAGGGTCTCGCCTCCAGCGCAACCCTTCGTGGACGGCACGAGGACCATGAGCATCGACATGGGCTTGAAGGAGAGATTGCGCCCCGGGTCCGACGACCATGTCGGCCAGACCGGCGCAGTCTCCATGCTGGCGGCGGCACCCGTGCTCCGCGGGGTGCGGGTGGGTGTGATCGGCTGCGGCTACTGGGGCTCCAAGCATGTTCGCGTCCTGAGCGGGCTCGCCGGGGTCGGCGGGGTCGCGGTGATCGACCCCGATCCCCGCATCCGCGGGGCGATCACCGAGCGCCTTCCCGGCCGTCCGTGGCTTCCCCGATCTCGCCTCGGCCCTGCCGCATGTCGATGCCGCGGTCGTGGCCACCCCGCCCCGCAACCATGCCGAGGTCGCCCTCCAGGCGCTGCGGGCCGGCAAGCACGTGCTGGTCGAGAAGCCGATCACCACCACGCTCGTCGATGCCCGCCTCCTTGCCGCCGAGGCCCGCCGGGCCGGCGTGATCCTGATGGCCGGGCACACCTTCGAGTTCAATCCCGCCGTGCGCGAGCTGCGCCGGCGCATGGACCAGGGCGAGCTCGGCGAGATCTATTACATCCACTCCGCCCGCCTGAACCTCGGCCTCTACCGGTCCGACGTGAACGTCGTCTGGGACCTGGCGCCGCACGACATCTCGATCATGAACTATCTCCTGCGCTCGACGCCCACCGTGGTGTCGGCTTGGGGCTCCTCGCATGCCTGCGGCGAGGTGAAGGATCTCGCCTATGTGCGGCTCCAGTACGCGGCTGTCGGCGTCGTCGGGTATGCCCACGTCTCCTGGCTCGACCCGCGCAAGACGCGCCGCATTACGGTCGTCGGCAGCCGGAAGATGGCGGTGTACGACGATCTGGCGGACGAGAAGCTGCGCATCTTCGACTGCGGGGTCGAGGGCGGGCTGCCCGGCGAGGGCGTGGTCCCCTACGAGCGGCCGATCTCCTACCGCCAGGGCGACATCGTCTCCCCCCGGATCGACGCCGAGGAGCCGCTGGCGGTCGAGGACCGGCACTTCATCGAGTGCATCCGCGACCGCACCACGCCGGTCAGCGACGCCGCCAGCGGGATCGCCGTGGTGGCGGTCCTCGAGGCGATCGACCGGTCGCTGTCCTCCGGCACACCGTACGCGGTCGACGGTGCGGGCGAGATCGCCCCGGCCACGATCGCCCGCAGCGCCTGACTGGAGCCGCAGACGATGAGCATCTCCTTCCTCGATCTGGGTGCCATGCACGCCGAGCTCCGCCCGGAGCTGGATCTCGTCTGGCAGCGTGTGGTCGACGGCTCGGCCTTCATCGGCGGCGAGGCCGTGGACCGGTTCGAGGCCGAGTGGGCCGCCTATTGCGGCACCCGGCACTGCGTCGGTCTGAGCGACGGCACCGCGGCCCTGGAGCTGGCGCTGGCGGCCCTGGGCGTCGGTCCAGGCGACGAGGTGATCGTCCCCGCCAACACCTTCATCGCCACGGTCGAGGCGGTGGCCGCGGTGGGTGCCGTGCCGGTGATGATCGACGTCGACCCGGCCACGCTGCTGATGACCGGCGAGGCCGTGCGGGCCGCCTGCACGCCGCGGACCGCGGCCGTGATCGCGGTCCACCTCTACGGCCAGCCCGTCGACATGGACGCGATCCGTGCCGTAGCCGAGCCCGCGGGCATCGCCGTGATCGAGGACGCGGCCCAGGCGCATGGCGCCACCTGGCGCGGTGCGCGGGCAGGCTCGCTGGGCCATGTCGGCTGCTTCAGCTTCTATCCCGGCAAGAACCTGGGAGCCTTCGGCGACGCCGGCGGCGTCGTCACCGATGATGCCGAGCTGGCCCAGCGCATCCGCTGCCTCGCCAACCATGGCCGCCCGCGCGGTGCCGCCGAGCAGCACGCGCTCATGGGGCAGAACCACCGCCTGGATGGGCTCCAGGCGGCGATCCTGTCGGTCAAGCTGCGCCGCTTGGACGCCTGGAACGCCGCCCGTCGGCGGCTGGCACGTCTCTACGGGGAGGCCCTGCAGGGGCTCCCGGTCGAGCCCGTGTTGATCCGGCCCGAGGCGGTGAGCAGCCATCACCTGGCGGTGGTCCAGGTCCCCCAGCGCGACGAGCTGCGCCGGCTGCTCGCGGCCGAAGGGATCGCCACCGGTGTCCATTACGCCATCCCCTGTCACCTCCAGCCCGCCTGCAGCACCTACGCGACGCCGCCACTGCCGGTGGTCGAGCGCGCGGCCGGCCGGCTCCTGTCCCTCCCGATGCACCCGCATCTGGCCGATCGGGACGTCGGCCGGGTCGCGTCCGCGCTGGCACGAGCCCTGGACCGGCTCGAGCCGGCGGCCTTCCCCGGCCTCGCCGCCTGACGGGGCCGGCCATGCGCAATCTCGCCTACCAGATGGCCGAAGCCGTCGAGCGGCCGGTGCTGGACGCCGCCGCCCTCCGGATGCCGCACCGGCCGTCCGCTGGGACGATTTCGTCGCCGCCACGGCGGCCGGCGACCTCGTCCAGACCACGGCCTGGGGCCGGGCCAAGGAGGCCACCGGCTTTGCGGTCGTGACTGCGCAGTCCCGCCGCTGCGGCGTTCTCGAAGGCGGTGGTCTCCTGGTGATGAAGCGCTTCGGCCCGCTGGGTGCCGTGGGTTACATGGCCCGGGGGCCGCTCGTCGCCGGCGACGATCCCTTCCGGGTGGCCCGCGTCCTGGACGAGGTGGAGCGCACCGCGCGCGAGCAGGGTGTCCGTCACCTCGTCGTCCAGCCGCCCGAGGGCGGGCAGCATATCGAGGCCACGCTGGCGCTGCGCGGCTACACGCCCAACGCGCCCGACGTAGCACCCAGTGCCACCATCGTGGTCGACCTCACCCCTCCGCTGGCGACCATCCTCGCCCGCATGGCAACGACCCGCCGCCGCAGCGTCCGTCAGTCCCAGCGCCGCGGCGTGACCGTGCGCCTGGGCGGGTCCGAGGATCTCGACGCCTTTCACGCCCTGCACCTGGCCACCGCCCGGCGGCAGGGCTTCGCACCTCTCTCGCGCGCCTACATGCAGGCGCAGTGGGAGGCCCTGCGGCCCGTAGGAGCCGTGGAGCTGTTCATCGCCGAGCTCGAGGGCCGGCCCCTGGCCGCGATCTGGAACACGGTGTTCGGCGACACGATGACCTACCGCATCCCCGGCTGGAGCGGCGAGGAGCGCACCTTGCAGCCGAACGTGGCCTGCCATTGGCGGGCCATCGAGTGGGCCCGGGAGCGCGGCTACCGGCGCTACGACCTTGGCGGCCTCGGGCGGCACGCGCAGGCGATCAGGCAGGGCCGGCTGGCGCTCGAGGACCTCAAGCACTGCACCACCGCCTTCAAGGTCGGCTTCGGCGGCAGGGTGGTCGTCCTGCCCCGGGCCTGGCAGCTCACCTTCAACCCCGTCGCCCGGCATCTGGTGCGTGCCGCACGCGTCCTGGCCGACACGCGCCCGGCCCGGGCACTCGTGCATCGGCTCCGCAATGGCTGACGAGCAGGGAGTGATCCAGATGGCCACCACCGTTGCGGCCGCCGTCGCTCGTACGGCCGGCTGGCGCAGCACCGCCTCCGGCGCGCAGCTTGCCAAGCGCTGCTTCGACCTCGTCGCCGCCAGTGCCGCCCTGGTCGTGCTGAGCCCGGTCATGGTCACGGCAGCACTGCTGGTCCGCCTCACCAGCCCCGGTCCCGTCCTCTTCCGCCAGACGCGGATTGGGGAAGGTGAGCGGCCGTTCACGATTCTGAAATTCCGCACGATGTACGCTGACGCCGATGATCGCTTGCACCGCGAGTTCAATCGCAGGGAGCTGCTGGGCGATGGCGGCATGCTGACCGGCGACGGCATCTTCAAGCCGGAGCACGACCCCAGGCTGACGCCTGTGGGTGCCGTCCTCCGCCGCTACAGCATCGACGAGTTGCCGCAGCTCATCAACGTGCTGCTGGGCGACATGGCCCTGGTCGGCCCGCGCCCATCCTTGCCCTGGGAGGTCGAGATGTTCACGGCCGAGCAGCGGCGGCGCCACCGCTGCCGGCCCGGCATCACCGGCCTGTGGCAGGTGAGCGGGCGCAACCGGCTCAGCATGCAGGAGATGTTGACGCTCGACGTCGCCTACGCCGAGCGGCCTTCGCTGCTCGCCGACCTTGCCATCCTGCTGCGCACCCCGCGCGCCGTGCTGTTCGACCATGCGACCCGCTGAGACCCTGATGGGCTATAGCGCTGGCCGGGACCTCCTCCCGCCCGTGCTGCGGGACCTCGCCCGCCACTCCGCGGAAGGTCAGACCGTCGCCGTGATCGACGCGCGCGGCGAGGCCTACAGGAACCTCGCTGCCGGCCACCGCCACGCGAGCCTGTTCTCCTCGCCACCCTGGATCGAGGCGGTCGGCACCGCCTACGGACTGCGCATCGAGGCTTCGGCCCGGCTGCGGGACGGCAGGGTCGAAGCCGCGGTCCCGTTCTGCCGGATCGCCGACATCCGCGGCGAGCGCATCGCCTGCCTGCCCTTCTCGGACTATTGCGATCCCCTGGTCGAGGATCCGGCTGACTGGGCCGACCTCGTCGCCCCCATCCTGGCGGCAGGCGTCCCGGTCCGGCTGCGCTGCCTGCGCAACGCGCTCCCCACGGCCGACGACCGCTTCCGCGTGGCCGGTCACGCTCTGTGGCACGGCGTCGACCTCAGGCGGGGCGAGGACGAGATCTGGGCCGGTCTCGACGGCCAGGCCCGGCAGAACGTGCGCAAGGCGGAGCGGCACGGCGTGGTGGTCCGGCGCAGCTTCAGCCTGGACGATCTGCGCCTGTTCCACGGCATGCACGCGAGCCTGCGCAAGTCGAAGTACCGGATGCTGGCGCAGCCGTTCGCGTTCTTCGAGGCGCTGCACGCGGCGCTCGCCCCCGAGGAGCGGATCTCCGTTCTGCTGGCCGAGATGGATGGTGCCGCTGTCGCCGGCATCCTGTTCCTGGAATGGGGCGACACGCTCTACTACAAGTTCAACGCCTCCATCGACACCCACTTCCGCCCCAACGACCTCCTGCTCTGGGAGGGCATTCGCTTCGGCCGGGGCCGCGGCCTGGCAGAGCCTCGACTTCGGCCTGTCGGATGCCGACCAGCCTGGGCTCGTCCGCTACAAGGCCAAGTTCGCGACCGAGGAGCGCGCCATCTCGATGCTGGAGTGGCGCCCCGAAGGTCATGCCGACCCGCGTGGCGAGGAGGTCGGCCGCACGCTGCACCGGATGACCCGCCTGCTCACCGAGCCCGCCGTCCCCGACACGGTCACCCGTGCCGCCGGCGACGAGCTCTACCGCTACTTCTGCTGAGGGCCGGCCCGTGTCGCGGATCGCAACCAAGGTGCTGGCCCCGCTCGTCGCGGCGGGTGCGCTTGCGGCGGCTGCGGCAGGCCTGCTGAGCGTAGGCCCGGTGCAGGGCCAGACCACGTCACCCAGCTGGACCCTCCCGCTCGCCCGCGATCCGGCCGGCTGCACGCTGACCGTCGATCGCGACCGGTCGGCCACGGCCGGAGCCTTCGCCACCATCCAGAGTGCCGTCGATCAGGCGCGCCCCGGCGACGTGGTCTGTGTTCGCTCGCTCGATCACCAGGACGAGCGGGTCTCGGTCAAGCGATCCGGTCGCAGGGGTGCGCCCATCGTGCTCAAGGCTCTGGGTCGCGTGCTGACCTCGGGCTTTGTGATCGAAGCCGACGATGTCGTCGTCACCGGCTTCACGGTCGGCAAGCGGCCGCCCGAGCGCGAGGACGGGCGCGGCATGGGCATCTACCTTGCCGGCGCCCGGCTGCAGGCGATCGGCAACACCATCGTCGAGCCCGGCGGCGACGGCATCGGCTGCGAGCTGAAGGCACCCAACTGCAACGACGCTGCCATCGTCGACAACACCATCCGCGGTGCCGACGGCAACGGCATCAACGCCATCGGCGACCGCATCCGCATCGCGGGCAACGACGTTGCCGGCTCGCGCATGATCACCGCCGGCGACGCCGACGGCATCCGCTTCTTCGGCACCGGGATCGTCGTCCGCGGCAACTATGTCCACGACATCTCGGACCGCGGCTATCCGGAAGGCGAGGAGCCGCACACCGACTGCTTCCAGTCCTTCGACCAGTCCCGACCGCCGACCATCGACGCGCTGATCGAGAACAATGTCTGCTTCAACGTCGATCATCAATGCATCAACGTCGAAGCACCAACGCTCGGTCAGTCCGCGCGCATCGTCTTCCGCCGCAATGTCTGCGCCAACAATGGCAGCCAGGCGGTCCTGCTGCGGCAGCTGAAGCAGGTCGAGATCCGGGACAATCTCTTCCTGCCGTCGATCCTCTATTTCGGGGTGGTGGCCAAGCTCGGCGTGAGCGACGCCACGATCGCCTGCAACCTGTTCATCGGTGACTACAAGAGCGTCGAGGTTGACGACAGCTCCCGCAAAGGCCTGACCCTGGACCGCAACCAGACGGTGGCGAGCCAGGACCAGGTGCCCGAGGCGGAGGAAGGGCTGGCGAAGGTGGGGTGCAACCCGCCGAGCTGGCGGCCCAAGGCCCGGCGGCGTGCGGCCGGGTGCAGGGTGGGAAGGGCCGCCAGGGTGCGCCGGGCACGGGCGACGGGACCTCCGCGGAGAGTGTCCATGTCCTGCCGATGTCCGCAGGCGATGGCCTCGACCCGCCTTCTCCCCTCCCTAGCCGCCGCTGGAGTACCCTGACCATGGCCGGAACAGTTGCCCGCGTCCGTCCGGATGCCCCGCAAGGCCGAGCTGGCCTCGATCAGCCGATCCAGAGCCCGACCATGCTTGCCGCAGCGATGCGCGCTGCCGCCGAGACGGGGGCCCTTGCCCAGGCGGGCGTGGTCGAGACGGTGCTGTGGCCCCTGGCGAACAAGGCAATGTGGTGGCGCCGGCTGCACGGCCCCGAGGTGAGCCTGCCTTACACGCTCTACGGCGACACGCCGCGCTATCGATGGCCGGCCCTGAACGGCCGCCTCGGCCGCGGATCGATCGTCTACAGCTTCGGGCTCGGCCAGAATGCCTCGTTCGAGCACGAGCTGATGCAGGCCTGCCACTGCACGATCTACGGCTTCGATCCCACGCCGAGCTCCGCCGAGTGGATCGCGGCACAGCAGTTCGGCCTGAGCTTCCGCTTCGTCGAGATGGGCATCGCCGACGCGGACGGCGAGCTCAAGTTCTTCGCACCCGAGAACCCGGACCACATCTCCTATTCGATCAGGCCCGGGAAGAGCGCCAGGCTCGGCCGCAGCTTCGGTACCAGCGCCACCAAGCAAGGTGTCACCGCCAAGGTCCGCACGCTCCCCTCGATCATGCGGATGCTGAAGCACGCCAAGATCGACATGCTGAAAATGGACATCGAGGGCGCTGAAGACAAGGTAATCGACAGCATCGTTCAGACGACTATTCGGCCCGAGCAGTTCCTGGTTGAATTTCATCATGGTTTCTATGGCATCGGCCGGGATGACGTCCGACGGTCGGTGCAGAAGATGAGCGATATGGGCTACAGGATCTACTGGGTCTCGGATCGCGGTCTTGAATATGCCTTCGTCCACCGGGCCTTCATCTGAGGCCGTTTCGCCGGTCCCGAGCGAGCGTGGGCCCGACGGGGCATTCGAAGGAGAGCCAGGATGGCAGTCGGTGAGATCGGGGCCTCGGGCCTGCAGCGGACGGCAAGGATAGCACCGCCGCGACGGGACCGGCCGGGGCAGGGCGCCGTTGCCACCGAGGACACGGGCAGGACCTCCGGTGCCTCGTCCCAGGTGCTGGTGCCGGCCAGTCCTGCAGCACCCGCGCGCCGTCGGCGCGGGCGGGCGATCTGGCGCTTCGCGCTCCTGGCCCTGACCCCGATCGTGCTCGCGGGCCTGGGTGCCTATGCCGGCGGGACGCTGCAGCCGACCATGTACGCCGCCCGCAGCGAGATCGTCTTCTACGTCCGCACGCTCGGGAGCAGCGGAAGCGCCGACCGCTTCCTGTCCACCCAGCCCGAGATCGCCGCCAGCCGCAGCACGCTCGCCCCCATCGCCGCCGAGTTCGGGCGCTCGGTCGAGGAGATCGAGAAGCACCTCGAGGTCGACCTCGTCAGATCGAGCGCCATGATGCGGATCGAGTATGCCGACCCCAGCGGCACCACGGCCCTCGACGTCACCCGGGCCATCACCGACCGCTACCTCACCCTGCTCCGCGACCTCGAGGTCGCGGAAGGGGCGGGACACCAGGTCCTGAGCCCGGCCTTCCTGCTCGAGCGGCCGACCGAGCCCCGGCCGCTCCAGGCGGCAGCCATCGGTGCCGTCGTCGGCTTCGCGATCTCCTTTGCCGGGATCATCGTCCTGGCCCAGACCAGGGCGCCGGCGTGAGCGCAGCCCAGCCCGCGGCAGGTTCGACCGGCGAGGGCGAGCAGGGAGCACGCTCCGCCGCGGCCGAGCTCGCGGCCCATTCGCGCACGGTGGCCCTGGGCACGCTGGTGAGCCGGGTCACCGGCTTCGGCCGGGTGGCGGCACTCGCCGCCGTGCTGGGCCCCACCTATTTCGGCAACCTCTTCCAGACCTCGCTGCTGCTGCCCTACATCCTCTGCCAGCTCCTGATGACGTCCCTGACCACGGCGATCCTGACGCCGCATCTGGTGCGCCATCTCGATGCCGGCGATCACGCGGGTGCGAGACGCGTCGCCAACGGTTTCCTCGGTGTCGCCTGCATCCTCTTCACCGTCGTCGCCGTGCTCTGTGCGGCCGGTGCACCGATCTTCGTCATGCTGCTGACATCTGCCGTGCCCGATCCCGAGGTCCGCGAGCACCAGCTGCGGCTGGGGGCACCGCTGATCATGGCCCTGGCCCCCCAGGTGCTGTTCTACGGAATTACCGCGATCAGCATCGCCGTCCAGCAGGCGCACCGCCGTTTCGCCCTGCCGTCGGCCGCCCCGGCGATCGAGAACATCGCCGTCGTCGCGGTGCTGGGTGCCACGGCACTGCTGTTCGGGGTCGGCAGCGACGTCGATGCGATCTCGACCGGCCAGCTCCTGCTCTTGGGCCTGGGGTCGACCGCGGCGGTGGCGCTGCACACGGCCGTGCAGTGGCTGGGCGCCTGGCGGGCCGGCGTGAGCCTCGTGCCCAGCGCCGGCTGGCGCGATCCCGAGGTCCGGCGGGTGGTGCGGCTGGCCCTTCCGTCCAGCGGCAACGCCACGCTCACCGCTGCCGCCGTCCTCGCCATCCTCATCGTCGCCGGCAGCGTGCCCGGCGGGGCCGTGGCCTTCCAGATCGCCTACAACCTCTTCAACCTGCCGATAGCGCTCGCGGCACGGCCCGTGGCGGCGGCCCAGCTTCCGTTGCTCGCGCGCAGCTTCCAGCGCAACGCCGCAGCCGCGGCCCACGCCATCTACCGCGACAGCCTCCGCCTGACCCTCTTCGTCGCCATGCCGGCGAGCCTGCTGTTCCTGTGCGTGCCCGAGACGCTGGCCCGCGCCATCGCCTTCGGCGAGATGCGCACGCAGGAGGGGATAGCACTCGTGGCCGCGGCGATTGCCGGCCTCGGCATCGGCCTGATCGGGGACGCGGTCCTGGCCCTTGCGACCTCCGCCTCCTATGCCCGCCACGACGCCACCGGGCCGCTCAAGGCCGTGGTCATCAGGATGGGCGTCACCTGTGCCGGCACAGCACTCGCAAGCCAGACGATGCATGGTGCTGGCCTGCTTCTGGCGCTGGGCCTCAGCCTCGCAATCGCCAATCTCTGCGCCGCGGCCTACCTGCACGGCGAGCAGCTGCGGGTCCTGCCGCGCCTGTCCAGTCCCTGGAAGCGCTCGCTGCTCGGCGACCTCGGCGCCTCGATCCTGGCCGGGGCCGGTGCCATCCTCCTGGCCCACCCACTGGCCGGCCAGACCGGCTCCAGCACAAGGAGCCTCGGGAGCTGCGGCCCTGGTCGTCGGCTTCAGCGCCGTCCTTTATCTGCTGTGCCAGCTCGCCCGGGGTTCCGGTGAGCTGCGCACTCTCTTCGGCGGCTTTCTGCCGGGCACACCCAAGCCCACGCCGCCGGCCGGCATCGGGCCGCCGGCATGAGCGGGGTCGCCCGGCCGGCACCCGAAGGCAGCGCGCGCCGGGTGCCGATCAGCGTCGTCGGTGCCGGCACGGTGGCCCTTGCGACCCTGGCGGGAGCCGGCGTCGGCGCAGGCGGCATCAGGGTCGCCGCCGTGGCCATGGGCCTGCCGGTGCTTGCCGCCGTGCTGGTGGCCCCGCAGCTCGGCGCCTTCCTCTGGCTGCTGGCGACACCGCTCATCGTCGGCATCGACCGGGGCGGTGCCTTGCCCGTGCTGCGCCCGAACGAGGCGCTGCTGCTCCTGCTGGCCGTCGGCGTGGGTCTCCACACGCTGCGCTGGATGGTGCGCGGCGAGCAGCGCTGGCCGCAGCTCGCGCGCCTCGATCTGGCCTTAGGCCTTCTGGTCCTTACCGGCTCCATCCTGCCGCCGCTGGTCCGCTTCGCCCGCGGCCTGCCGCTCGATTCGGACGACATCCTCTACAGCGTCGTCTTGTGCAAATACCTCCTCCTCTACGCGATCTTCCGTTTCAGCGTCCGCACGCCGGCCCAGGTCCGGGCCTGCCTCGTGCTCGCCATGCTGGCAGCCGCCATCGTGGCCGTCGTCGCCATCCTCCAGGTCAACGACCTCCTGGGCGTGCCCGGCCTCCTCGACCGCCATTACGGCGAGCCGTTCAGCGGCACGTCCGGCCCGATCCTGGAGCGCGGCACCTCGACCGTGGCCTCCTCGTTCGGCGTCGCCAACATCATGACGATGTGCGCGGCCATGATCGTGGCCTGGCTGGCTCACCGAGGCCGGCCCAGCCCCATGCTCGTCGGCGCCGGCATCCTCTTCCTCCTGGGCTGTGTCGCCGCCGGCCAGTTCTCGGGCTTCATCGGCTTCGCCATCGCCCTCTTCGTGGCCGGCCTGCTCACCGGCCGGCTTGGGCGCCTGCTGGCGATCGGGCTGCCGATGGCGGCGATCGCGGCCGTCGTTCTCTGGCCGGTGCTGGCCGTTCGCCTGAGCGGCTTCGAGACACCCATAGGCCTGCCGCCGAGCTGGATCGGGCGCCTGGACAACCTCCAGCACTTCGTCCTGCCGGAACTCAGCACCGGCCTCAACTGGCTCTTGGGTGTGCGCCCGTCGGCGCGGCTGGCGGCACCGGAGAGCTGGCGCCAATGGATCTACATCGAGAGCGGCTATGCCTGGCTTCTGTGGACCGGCGGCGTCCCCTTCCTCCTGGCCTTCCTCGCCTTCGCGGCGGTGGCGCTGCGTGACCTGACACCGGTTGCCCGGCGCCGTACCGATGCCGTGGGCGTCGCTGCCTCCGCTGCCGTCGCGGCCGTGGCCACCATGGTCGTCCTGATGCTGTTCGATCCGCATTTGACCATGCGCGGCGGCGCCGACCTGCTGTTCCCGCTTCTGGCCCTCTCGCTGGTGGGCTTCGGGAGACGGGCACCGGCGGCCGTGCTCCCGCTGCAGCCTTCGCCGGCACTCGCGGCCAGCCTGAGGAGTGGGACACGTGCTCCGCATGGCTTCCTCCACCCGGACCCGCTCAGCGGCTTTCCTCGCGCTTCTTCTCGCGGTCGTCCTTGGAGGCTGCAGCTACAAGACCGGGCAGCTCTCCTACGACCGCGGCGACAGCCAGCGCGCGGCCGAGATCTGGCGCCGCCTCGCCGAGTGGGGCGACCCTGCGGCCTCCCTGGCCCTGGGCCGGCTTTACCTGCGCGGCGAGGGCGTGCCGCGCGACCTCGCCGAGGCGGAGCGGCTGATCAGGCCGGTCGCCAAGGCAGCCGATGCCTCGATGCGCGGTTGGGCACTCTACCATCTGGGCGAGATCGCCCTGGAGCAGAAGCGGCCGGCCCAGGCGGCCGACGATTTCCGACAGGCTGCAGCCCTGGAGAATGGCTGGGCAAAGGCTGCCCTGGCCCGCCTCTACCTGGAGGGCGAGGGCGTCGCGCAGAACCCCGGACAGGCAGCTTCCCTCTACCGGGAGGCCGCGGCCGAGGGCATCCCGCTCGCCTACAAGGCCCTGGGCGACCTCTACGCGAGCGGCCGCGGCGTGCCGCAGGACCTGCCGGCGGCGATCCGCTGGTACGAGCAGGCCAAGGCCGATGGCGAGCCGTGGGCGGGGTTCGAGCTGGCAGAGCTTTATGCCGGCGGTCGCGGCGTCCCGGCCGATCCGGTCAAGGCGGCCGCGCTCTACCGTGAGGCGGCGGAGGCGGGGCTGGCACCTGCCCAGCGCGCCTGGGGCGACCTGCTCGCCGCCGGGACCGCCGAGCAAGCCGCCGACCCGGCAGAAGCGGTGGAGTGGTACCGCAAGTCGGCGGATGGCGGCGATGCCTGGGCTCAGTTCCGGCTTGGCGAGCTGGCAGCCCAGGGCAGGGGCATGCAGGCCGACCCGCAAGCGGCGGCCGTGCTCTACCGCCGGGCCGCGGACGCCGGGATCGCGCCAGCCCAGAAGGCGCTGGGCGATCTCTACTTGAGCGGCACAGGCGTGCCCCAGGATCCGGAGCAGGCCGCCCGATGGTACCGCTTGGCTGCGGACCAGAGCGAGCATGCCGCCCAGCGTGCGCTGGGCGACCTCTATCTCTCGGGCCAGGGTGTGCCGTCCGACGCCGCGGAGGCGGTCAAGTGGCACCGGCTGGCGGCCGATGCCGGCGACCCCTGGGCGATGCTTCGCATGGGCCAGAGCTATGAAGCGGGTCGCGGCACCGCGGTCGATCCCGCCCGCGCCGCCGAGCTCTACCGCAGGGCCGCCGCAGCCGGCGTGGCCCCGGCGAAGAAGGCGCTGGGCGACCTCTATGCGGCCGGTCGCGGGGTCGAGCAGGACCTCGTGGCTGCGGCCCGGTGGTACGGCGAGGCCGCGGCAGCCGGCGACGGCTGGGCAGCCTACGAGCTGGCGGAGCTGACCCGGACCGGCCGTGGTGCGGCCGTGGATCCTGCGGCGGCCGCCAGCCTTTACGCCCAGGCGGCAACGGCCGGGATTGCGCCGGCGCAACGGGCGCTTGGCGATCTGGCGGCAGCTGGCACTGGTGGCGCGCGCAATCTGGTGGAGGCCGCCCGCTGGTACGGCCTCGCCGCGGCCCAGGGCGAGCCCTCGGCCCAGCTCAAGCTCGCCGAGCTCTATCTGCGGGGCGATGGCGTGCCCCGCGATCCGGCGCGCGCGGCCGAGCTGCTCCGGCCGGCCGCCGGGGCCGGCCTGGCACCGGCGCAGAAGGCCCTGGCGGACCTCTATGCCAGCGGCACCGGCCTCCGGGCGGACCCGGCGCAGGCTCTGCGATACTACCAGGAGGCGGCGGATCAGGGCGACCCCTGGGCAGCGCTGGCACTGGCCGAGCGGTACGCGAACGGCAATGGCGCACCGCAGCGACCCCGGCCGGGCCGCGAGCCTCTACCGGCGTGCCGCAGCCGCGGGCATCGCCGCCGCCCAGCGCGCGCTGGGCGACCTCAGCGCCGAAGGGAGGGGCGTGGAGCGGAGCCCGATCGAGGCTGCGCGTTGGTACCGCCTCGCTGCGGACCAGGGCGAGCCGTGGGCGCAGTACAAGCTGGGCATGCTCTACCTGGGCGGTGCCGATCCCGATCCGGCACGGGCCCTGGAGCACCTTCGGCGCGCGGCGGCGGCCGGGCTGGCGCCGGCCCAGAAGGCGCTCGGCGACGCCTACGCCAAAGGTACCGGCGTCGAGCCCGATGTGCGGGAAGCCTTACGCTGGTACGGGCAGGCGGCCGAGCAGGGTGAGCCCTGGGCGCTGTTCCTTCTGGCGCAGCGCGCTCTCGAGAGGTGACGGTGTGCCGGCCGACCTGGGACGGGCGGAGGCGCTCTATCGGCGTTCTGCCGAGGCCGGCAATCCGGCTGCCGCGCGGGCCCTGGGCGACCTCTATTCCGGTGTCACGGTCCGCGGCCGGCAGGAGATGGCGAAGGCCATCGGCTGGTACGAGCGTGCGGCAGGGCAGGGCGAGGCCTGGGCGCAGTTCCGTCTGGCGCAGCTCTACATGACGGGCGAAGGGGTGACGCAAGATCCGGGCAAGGCGCTCCGGCTCTACCAGGAGGCTGCTGCCGGCGGGGAGCCGATGGCGCAGCGGGCGCTGGGCGACCTCTATGCCAACGGCACGCTGGTCGAGCGCGACCCGGGCGAGGCCGCGCGCTGGTACCGTGCGGCTGCCTTGCAGGCCGAGGCGGCGCGGCGCTGACGCAGCCCGGCCTTCCTTTCAGGCGCGGGGGTGGGCCTTCGAGTAGAGCTCGAACAGGCGGCGCGTCTCGACGGCGGTGTAGCCCTGCGTCGTCGACAGGCTGGCGTGCCCCAGCAGCTCCTGGATCGAGCGCAGGTCGGCGCCGGCACCGAGCAGGTGGGTGGCGAAGCTGTGGCGGAGCGCGTGCGGCGTGGCACTCTCCGGCAGGCCCAGGAGTGCCCGCAGCTCGCGCACGCGCCTCTGCACCACGGCCTGCTGCAACCGCCGGCCGCGCACGCCCTGGAACAAAGGCTGGTCCGGGGCGAGCGGCACCGGCAGGGCCTCGAGATAGGCGGCCAGCGCCTCCGCGACCGCAGGCAGGACGGGGACCAGCCGCTCCTTGTCGCCCTTGCCGCGCACCCTGAGGAGGCGCAGGGAGCGCACGTCGCCGTGCAGGCTGCCGCGGTCCAGCGCCAGGGCCTCGCCGATCCGCAAGCCCCCGCCGTAGAGGAGCAGAAGGAGCGCATGGTCGCGGTGGCCCAGCCAGGGCTGGCGCGCTTCGGAAGCGCTCTCGGCAAGCTCGGCCGCCTGGTCCAGCGACAGCGGCCGCGGCACCCGCTTCGGCAGCCGTGGCGTGCGCATCGCCTTGAGGCCGGGATTGTGGATCCCGTGGCGGCGGTCGATGAAGCGGAAGAAGCTGCGCACGGCGGCGATGGCCCGGGCCGTCGAGGTGCGGGCGAAGGCACGGTTGTGGCGCGCGGCGAGCCAGGCGCGGAAATCCGCGAGATCCAGCCCGCCCATGGCCGCCAGCGACACCTCGCCGGCCAGATGGCCGCCCAGGAACGTCACGAAGGCCGCGAGGTCACGCCGGTAGGCGACGACGCTGCGGGCGGCGAGCCGGCGCTCGCTGGCAAGCCAGGCGTGCCAGTCGGCAACGACGGCGTCGAGGTCGGCCGTGGCAAACGCTAGCATGATCGCCCCTGTGCTGACGGCACCTCTCGATCATGCTAGCAATCGAGCCTCTGTCAATCTCCGCGGCACTGCCCCCGTTCGGTAAGAATGAGCCTGCAAACCGTCTCCGTTCTGGTGCCCGTCCCGGTGGACGAGCCCTTCGACTATATTGTGGCCACGGGTGAAGTGCCGCGCCCTGGACAGTTCGTTCGCGTTCCGTTCGGGCCGCGAGAGCTGATCGGCGTGGTCTGGCATCGCCCGGGTGCCAGGCGCATCGCCGCCGAGCGGATGAAGTCGGTGCTCCAGGTCATGGATGTGCCGCCGATGCCCGAGCCGCTGCGGGCCCTGGTGGAGGAGGTTGCCCGCGAGACGCTGGCACCCCTCGGCTCGGCGCTCAGGCTGGCCCTGCCGGTGCCGGCGGCACTCGATCCCTGGCCGGCGAAGCTGGGCTACAGGCGCCCGGCCGAGCCGGGCCAGACCGTCTCCGGCAAGCGGGCTGCCGTCTGGGCAGCACTGCCGGAAGGTGGTGCGCTCACCGCACCGGCCCTGGCCAAGGCCGCGGGCGTCGGCGTGGGCGTGCTGCACACCATGGCCAAGGCGGGGCTGCTCCTGCCCGTGGAGCTGGTCGAGATCGAGGTGCCGCCCGCACCCGATCCCGAAGCACCCGGGGTCGAGCTCACGCCCGACCAGCGCCAGGGGGCGGCACGGCTGGTGCAGGCGGTGGCCGAGGCGAAGTTCACGGCCACGCTCCTCGAAGGCGTGCCGGGTGCGGGCAAGACCGAGGTCTATTTCGAGGCCGTGGCCGAGGCGCTGCGGCGTGGCCGGCGCGTGCTCGTCCTCCTGCCCGAGATAGCGCTCTCGGCCCAGTGGCTGGCCCGCTTCGAGCGCCGGTTCGGGACCGCACCTGCGGTCTGGCATTCGGCCCTGACCTCGGCCCAGCGCCGGCGGACCTGGCGGCTCATCGCCGAGGGCCGGGTGCCGGCGGTGGTGGGGGCCCGCTCGGCGCTCTTCCTGCCGCTGACCGATCTCGGGGTCGTGGTCATCGACGAGGAGCACGACGCCAGCTTCAAGCAGGGTGACGGCGTCACCTACAACGCCCGCGACATGGCGCTGGCGCGCGCCCGCCTGGAGGGCTGCCCGGCCATCCTGGCCACGGCCACGCCCTCGGTCGAGACGGCGACTGCCGCGGGTGCGGTCGCCGGCGGCCCGCGCGCCGAGCCCGGCTGGGGGCACGTGCTCCTGCCGGCCCGGCATGGCGGTGCCGTGATGCCGGCCGTGAACCTGATCGACCTGCGCCGCGACCAGCCGCCCCGCGGCGGCTTCGTGGCCCCGCCGTTGCGGACCGCCCTGGCCGAGACCCTGGCCATGGGCGGGCAGTCGCTCCTCTTCCTCAACCGGCGCGGCTACGCCCCGCTCACCTTGTGCCGCGCCTGCGGCTACCGGCTCGCCTGCTCCAACTGCTCGGCCTGGCTGGTGGCGCATCGCCTGCGCGGCCGGCTCCAGTGCCATCATTGCGGCCTCAGCGTGCCGCTGCCGCAGCACTGCCCGTCCTGCGGCAGCGTCGGGACGCTGGTGGCCTCGGGTCCCGGGGTCGAGCGGCTGGCCGAGGAGCTGGCGCATATCCTCCCCGACGCACGGGTGGAGGTGATGACCAGCGACACGGTGCAGACCGCGCGCGCGGCCTCCGAGCTGGTGACGGCCATGGAGCGGCGGGAGATCGACGTGCTGATCGGCACCCAGATCATCGCCAAGGGCCATCACTTCCCCGACCTGACGCTGGTGGGCGTGATCGACGCCGATCTCGGCCTCGGCGGCGGCGATCTCCGCGCTTCCGAGCGCACGTTCCAGCTCCTCTACCAGGTGGCGGGCCGGGCGGGCCGCGAGAGCCGGCCGGGCCGGGTCTTCATCCAGACCCACCTGCCCGAGCACCCGGTGATGCAGGCGCTGGCCCGGAGCGACAAGGACGGCTTCCTCACGGCCGAGCTCGAGGAGCGCCGCGAGGGTGCCATGCCGCCTTTCGGCCGCCTCGCCGCCCTGATCGTCGCGGGCCGTGATGCCTCGCTGGTGAAGACCCAGGCCCAGCGCCTGGCCCGCGCCGCACCGAGCGGGGAGGGTGCGCTCGTCCTGGGCCCGGCCCCGGCACCGCTGGCGCTCCTGCGCGGGCGCTACCGCGAGCGCCTGCTGGTCAAGGCCGAGCCGCAGCTCGACCTGCCGGCCTTTCTCCGCCGCTGGCTCGCCGCCATCAAGCTGCCGGGAGCGGTGCAGCTTCAGGTGGATGTCGACCCCTACAGCTTCCTTTGAGCCTGGCCTGGAACCAGCCGGGCCCGCTGTGGATTTGCTTGGCGGCCCTGGCGCGTGCCCGTGGTCATGGAGGGTGCGCATGCGCTGGCGGTCCGACCTCGCGATGATGCCTGACCTCGTGGCAGCACTGCCGCCGGGCACCGAGGTCCTGGACTATAGCACACCGGCCCCGGCGGCCGCGGCTTCGTGCGCGGTCGTTGCCGTTCCGGCACGGAACGAGGAGGCGGTGGTGGGCCGCTGCCTTCATGCGCTGGCGGGCCAGGGCCGACCGCTCGAGGTGGCGCTGCTGCTCAACAACTGCGAGGACGGCACGGCGGCGGCTGCGATGTCGGCTGCCGCGAGCAGCGGTCTGCGCGTCTCTGTCCTGAACGTCCGGCTGCCGGCCGAAGCGGCGCATGCCGGCTGGGCGCGGCGGCTCGCCATGGATCTTGCGGCGGGCCTGCTCCTCGAGCGCGGCAAGCCGGATGGCGTGATCCTGACGACCGATGCGGACTGCGCGCCCTTGCCCGGCTGGCTCGATGCCTCGCTGGCCGGCCTGGAGGCCGGGGCCGACATCGTGGCCGGTGCGATCGAGCCCTTGCCGGACGAGTTCCCGCTGCTCAACGAGGCCTGCCGGCTGCGGGCGGATCTCGTGCGCGACTACATCTACCTGCTGGACCGGCTCGCCACGCTGATCGACCCGGAGCCGCACGACCCCTGGCCGCGGCACCCGTTCGGCTGCGGCGCCAGCCTGGCACTGCGGCTGGGCACCTATCTGGGCATCGGCGGGCTGCCCCCTCTGCCATCGGGCGAGGACAAGGCGCTGGTGGCGGCAGTGCTGCGGCAGGGCGGGAGGGTCCGGCACGCGGTGCAGGCCCGGGTGGCGACCTCCTGCCGGACGCAGGGCCGGGCACGCGGCGGGATGGCCGACACGCTGGTGCGCTGGAGCGGCGAGGGGCCGCCCAACCCCGCCTGGGACGAGGTCGACGAGGCGATCTCGGTGGCCCGGACACTGGCGCTGCGGGCGCGCCTGCGCGCGGCCCATGCCGGGGGCGGGCCGGCACCGGCCGCCCTGGCGGAACGGCTGGGCCTCTCACGGCTCGAGCTGACGGCCCGGCTGCGGGAGCCGGTGTTCGCGCGCGTCGCGGAGGAGGTGCCGGCGCTGTGCCCGGTTCGGGTCCCGGCCGACAGGCTGTCAGGCGAGATCGCCATCGCCCGGGCCCTGGTGGCACGGCACCAGCGCCGGCTCGGCATCCAGCCGGCGGAGGAGATCGAGCCGGTAGCGCTCGTGGCGTGAGGCCGCGAGCGGCTGCGCGGTGAAGTCGAGGCCGGCGATCAGCAGCTCGGTCGCTTCGTCGCCGGAGAGCGGATAGTCGGTGGCTCCGGTCCAGTGGACGAGGAGCAGGTCGCCGCCGGGCTCGAGCGCACGGGCGAGATAGCGGGCGAGGTGCCGGACGTCCTCCCGGTCGAGATAGTAGACGACCTCGGAGAGCACGATCAGGTCGAAGCTGCCCGATGGCGTCTCATCGGGGATTTGCAGGCGCGCCAGCGTGACCTGCGGCAGCGCCCGGCATCGCTCGCGGGCCTGGGCCAGGGCTTCGTCGGCCACGTCGACGGCCAGGAGCCGGCGGCAGCGCGAGGCAAGCATGGCGGTCAGCACGCCGATCGAGCAGCCGACCTCGAGGCCGCTTCGGTAGAGCTGCTTCGGCAGGGCGGCGAGCGTGGCCGCGTACTTGTCACGCTCGTAGTCGCTGCTCGCGAACCGCCACGGGTCCGGGTCGCTTGCGTAGAGGGCCTCGAAGTAGCTGGGCGGCAGCGAGCGGGTCACCGCCAGAGCTCGCCGGTCGGGCGGTCGCTGCCCAGCACGTAGGCCGCAGCCGCCATCCGGGCGCCGTCCGGGTTGGGCTGGCGGAGATAGGTGGCGAGATCGCGGCAGAGCCGTTCCAGCGGGTTGGGCTGGAGGAAGGCCTGCAGCCCGACCGAGCGCTGCGCCAGCTCCATCACCTGGAGGCCGGCCTCTTCGACGGCGAGGCGGGCGAGGTTGACGCAGGCAAGGGCTGCATCGGGGTCGGGTTCGTTCACCACGTCCACGGCACGCTCGAGCCAGAGGCGGGCAGTGATCGTGGCGGTGACCATGGCCGCGATCCGCGCCCGCTGATGCGGGTCCCCGCCCCGCTCGGTGCGCCGGAGATGGGCGCGCACCTCGTCGACGATGGCCTCGATACCACCCAGCTGGACGGCGGCGAAGCGCCAGGCACCGGCCGAGAAGTCGGGCTGGCGCTCATAGTCGCCCGGGCCGCCCAGGAGGTCGGCCTCGGCGACCTCGATGCCGGTGAAGTCGAAGCCGCCGCTCAGCGAGGCGCGCATGCCGACGGCCCGCCACTGGTCGGGGTCGGCGCCGGCATGTGGCTCCGGGAGCGGTACCACCACCATCCGCATGGTCCCGTCGGGCTGGCGTGCCGTGATCAGGGGCCGGGTCAGATGGCCCGTGCCCGAGGCCAGGACCTTGGCCCCGTCGAGCCGGAAGCCGCCGGGCACGGGTGTCATCCGCACGCCGTCGACGCGCTGGCTGTTCCAGACGGCGAACAGGTCGCCCGCGCGCGCGGCTTCCGCCCAGGTGCGGAGCTGCGGTGCTGCTGGCGTAGGTCGCGATCAGGCGCCAGGCGTTGACGTGCCCTTCATAGAGGCGGCCGAGGGAGAGGTTGCCACTGCCCAGCAGGCGAAGGACCGCCAGCAGTGTGGGCGAGCCCAGCGCTTCCGAGCCCAGGCCGAGCCCGCCCGCAGCCCGTGGGACCGGTGCCGTGAGCAGGCCCGTGGCTGCCAGGGCAGCCACGTCGGCAGTGGGGAAGGCGGCGTCGTGGTCCAGGTCCGCGGCGTGCTCCATCGCGGCAGCGGCGACGATGCGCGCTGCCGCGATGGGGTCGCCCAGGCGGCTCAGTCCGCGGCAAAGCAGTAAAAGAGGCCCGCACCGCCGGTGCCGCGCAGCGCTTCCTGGCTGCAGCCGCCGCGCGAGGCGTGCGAGGAGTTCCAGGACTTGGCGGGCGGCTCCTCGTTCAGGCCGCGCCGATCGTGGTGACCGAGCATGGCGGCACCGTCGGCACCGCTCTTCGTCCAGTTGCCGCAGGTGCGGTCCTCGGAGCCGCTGAAGGCAGTGCCGTCAGCTTGCGAGCCGGTGAGGATGTCGTGCATGTTGGGCGTGTCGCCGCGGCCGTTCACGGGCTCTCCCTTCTCGGTGAGCGCCGTCTCCTTGCTGATCGTGTTGGTGCCGTGCAGCTCCTCGACCGAGTTGGCGATGACGACACCCTTGGCGTTCTGCCACGGTCCGTTGCCGATGCGGTCGCGGGCGTTGACCGCACCCTGGGCGTCGGCCGCCTGGGTGCTGAGATAGGCGCGCCAGGTGTGGCTGCCGGCACCTGCCGCTTGGGCCAGCTCCTGGCAGTGGCGGTCGGCGCCCTCGAGCCCGCCCAGCTCGGCACCCTTGCCCGAGCCCACGCTGGTGACGAAGAACGTCATGTCGCCTGCCTGTTGCGCCTGTGCCGATGCGGCGGCGCACAGGAACGCTGCTGCCGCCAGGATCGTTCCGCTTGCCGTTCTGGCCATCGTCATGCCTCCTCCTGATCTGACCCGAGCCGGATCAGCCCAGGAGGTTGGCGGGCTCGCCCGCCGGGCAAGAGGCTGATCGGAATGTGAGCCGTCAGGCGGCGCGCAGGCCGCGGATCTGGGCGGGCTCGGCGATCTCGACCCGCTCGGTCTCGCCGCGCATGGTGTCGGCCGCATGCAATCGCTCGGCGAAGAGGAGGCCAGCCAGGGCCTCGATCTGCCGCAGCGGGGCCTGGAAGCGCTTGAAGCGGCCGGGGTCGAAACGCTCGATGCCGAAGCGGCGGACGACCAGCTGCTGGCTGAGGAGGAAGCCGAAGACCTGCAGCTCCGGGCCGTCGCCGCTGCGGTCGGCGATGGCGACGACCTTCCAGAAGGTGAGCGGGTAGGCGATCGGGCCGCGCCCGAAGTCGGCCGTGGGGTCGCGCGCATTGTCGAGCACCGGCCCGGCCAGGATGCAGGCCTTGGTGTCGCCGTCCTTCCGGCTCTGCTGGATGTGGTTCTCGAAGGCACCCCAGATGCCTTCGCCGCTGTAGGGGCGGCCGGGGGCGGAGCGGTTGAAGGCCTCGTGCTGGGGGGTGCAGTTGGTCCAGTGGAAGGTGTCGGAGTTCGCGAGCTCGATCTCGTCGTCGCTGTCGCCCCAGGCATTGTCCTCGCGCCGGACGACGTGCCCGCGATCGACCTTGGTGGCCGGCTTGTAGAAGTCCTCGTCGACGAGCTGGGCTTCGATCGGGATGCGCGGGTCGGGGATCCACCTGTCGGTGCCGAACGCCTCCCGGCCGCCCTCGGACTTGCGCTCGCGCGCGTAATCCACGTTCACCGCCGACCACATCTGCAGGCGGCGCCGGCGGTTCATCACCAGCTCGAAATGATGGTACTTCAGCACCTTGGGCTCGCGCCGCTCATCCAGCAGGATCTCGGGCAGCCGTGCTGCGGCGATCCGCGGCGGCGGCACCACCAGCGCGGGCTCCCCGTGACCCAGGAAGAATGGATCGTAGCCCTGGCGGCCGGCATAGTCCGGGTCGAACCTGAGCGTCTTCTCGACGGCCACGACCGATTCTGCCGGAACGGCTGTCATCGGCGCCGTCGCCGGTGCGGTCGCCACAGGCTGGGCGTAGATGTGGATGGTCACCGGCCCGGTGAAGGTGAAGTGGTTCTGTGCCATGGCGGGGCCCTGGTAGGGGAGCAGCGGGGAGGGCCGGCTCTCGCCAGCCGCGCCGAAGGTGGCGGCGGACGGCCCGCCCACCTGCTGGGCAAGGTCGTCGACCGGGTCGGTCGTCGACGCGAGCAGCGCCTGCAGGATCGCCTGCCGTGCGGGGTCCTGCAGCTGCTGCTCGGTCAGGTGCTTGACGATGGCGCTGACCCGGGCACCCTCGTTGGCGATCCAGCGCACCCGGTCGTCGCCCATCTCCTCGGTCCACGGGGTCCCGTCGACGGCGACCACCCGGCCGTCCCGGACTTGCGGGATCGAGGCATGGTGCAGGGCCACGAGCTCCCAGTTGCGGCTGAAGGCCGGCGAGCCCGAGGAGCCTTCGAGCGTGTCGGTCTCGTAGTGCAGGAAGCCTTCGTCGAGGATGTCGACCAGCCGGTTCTGGGTGATGGCGTACTGCTTGGGGCCGCCTTGCGGGTACTGGATGATGTTGACCGGCTGCCCGATCAGGATCTTGGGGGTGGCCTCGATCAGCGCGATGATCCCGAGCTCGTCGAGGTGGCGCCCGTCGAGGGAGCGTGGCTTGATCGCGACCAGCGTGAAGTCCAGACGCTCGTCGCCGAGGAAGAACGCGTCCGGCTCGAGCTCGAACAGGATGCCCTGCTGCGTTCCCTGGTCCGTGCGCTCGAAGAGGAAGTTGGCGGCCTGACCGACGGCATCGCCGGCACTCGGGAAGACATGGTGGTTGGTCAGGAGCAGACGCGAGGTCACGAGGAAGCCGGTCGCATACCCTTCGGCCTGGATGCCGGCAGCGGGCAGGTCGACGAGCCGTGCCACGGGCCTGCCGGCGGTCCGTGCGGCGTCGCTGGGCGCGAACGGCACGTAGTCGAGCGTGGCACCCATCTTGCGCTCGATGCCGAGCGGCAGCATGCCCCGCCGGCGCAGCTCGCGCGCCTGGGCCAGGCCTGCCTCGCGGGCGCTGAAGCGCGCCTGCCGTTGCGGTGAGTCGGCAGCACCGGGGCCCCCGGCCGCCACCTGGTCCGTGTTCCTGGCGCGCTCGCCTTGACGGCGCTGCCAGCGCTCCAGTGCTGCCCGTTGGACGGCGCGGCGCGCTTCCCTGGTGCGGTCGAGCTGGCCCATCTGCCCACTCCGTCGGCTGGGGTCCAACTCCCGGTGCCTTGCCCAGGTCGGAGCTGTTCTACTCGCGGTTCATGACAACGCCAAGACGGGCCGCCGCCCGCCGGCTTCGGTCTGCATTGTAGGAGATCGAGCTTTGCCGTTTTACGGCGCTCGGGCGCGTGGCGTCGGCTGCTCGTCGGGTGCGGCGTTCTTCAGCAGGAGCAGGGCCTCGATGGCGCGGCTCTGGTAGTCGCTGAGGACCGGGGTCGAGGAGGGCCGTGGCGAGCGGCGCTGCCGCTGGGGCGGCTCCGGCTCGGGGGCTGGTTCTTCAATGGAGGAGCCTCGTCCGCCGCCACCGCGGCGTGCACCGCCGCATGCTCCTGCTGCAGCTCGCCGCGCAGGCGGCTCTCCACCCGCTGCATCGTCCGCAGCTCGGGATCGTCGGACGGGCGAGGCGCGCGCGGCGAGGGGCTGGGCGTGCGCGGGGCCGGTGCCGGTGCGGCGGCACGCTTGTTGGCGGCGATCACGCCGTCGGCCAGCGTCCGGGCCGGGTCCTTGCCCATGCGCTCCTGGAGCAGGATGAACATGGCCACGCGCACGTCGCCCAGCGCCGTGGCCTCCATCAGGAGGTGGCGGGCGAGCTGGGTGAGGATGCGGCGCTGCTCGTCCTCGGGCATGGCGTGCAGGGTGTTGTAGCCGTCGACGAGGGCCTTGAACTCGGGCTCGGCGACGAGGGTCTCGACGTCGGCCGGGGCCATGCCCTCCAGCCGTGCCACCTGCTTGGGCGTGAGGCCCATGGAGAGCTTCTGGCCCATGCGGCGGTCGCGGGCCGTGACGCGGGCGAAGGGGCGGTTGAGGCCCTTGCGGGTGGCGTAGTGGGCGGTGGCGAGCATGGGGGAGGGAGTACAGGAAGCCGAGGAGCAGAGCAAGGATTATTAACCTATTCAAGGCTGGACATCCACACCAGGTTCCGGGTCTCGCGCGTTGACACCCGGCGGACGCGGCGCCGAAGATGGCGGGATGCCGGCGGGAGTTGATGCATGCTGACCAAGGAGCTCGCGGGCGCCCCGAACAATCTCGAGGCGTTCTGGATGCCGTTCACGGCCAACCGGGATTTCAAGGCCAGGCCGCGGCTGCTCGTCGGGGCCGAGGGCATGCACTACGTGCTCTCGGACGGGCGCCGGATCATCGACGGCACGGCGGGCTTATGGTGCTGCAACGCAGGGCACGGGCGGCCGCGGATCGTCGAGGCGATCCGGCAGCAGGCGCAGGAGATGGACTTCGCGCCGACGTTCCAGTGGGGGCATCCGAAGGCGTTCGAGCTGGCCTCCCGGCTGGCCGCCATGATGCCGGGCGAGCTGGACCATGCGTTCTTCACCAACTCGGGGTCGGAGTCGGTCGACACCGCGCTGAAGATCGCCATCGCCTACCAGCGCGCCATCGGGCAGGGCACGCGCACGCGGCTGATCGGGCGCGAGCGGGGCTATCACGGGGTCGGGTTCGGCGGCATCTCGGTCGGCGGGATCGTCAAGAACCGGATGTATTACGGCTCCCTGCTGAACGGCGTCGACCACCTGCCGTCCACCTACGTGCCGGAGCAGCAGCGCTGGTCGCGCGGGCAGCCGGCCTGGGGTGCGCACCTGGCGGACGAGCTGCTGCGGCTCATCAACCTGCACGATGCCTCGACCATCGCCGCCGTGATCGTGGAGCCGGTGGCGTGCTCGACCGGCGTGCTGGTGCCGCCCGTGGGCTATCTCGAGCGGCTGCGGGAGATCACCAAGGCGCACGGCATCCTGCTCATCTTCGACGAGGTGATCACGGCCTTCGGCAGGCTCGGCAAGGCGACCGCGGCCGAGCGGTTCGGGGTCGAGCCCGACATGATCACGATGGCCAAGGGGGTGACGTCGGGCACGGTGCCGATGGGTGCCGTGATGATCCGCAAGGGCATCTACGACGCCTTCATGGAAGCACCCGAGCGGACGATCGAGCTCTTCCACGGCTACACCTACTCGGCCCATCCGCTGGCCTGTGCCGCGGCGCTGGCGACGCTGGAGGTCTACAAGGAGGAGGAGCTGTTCGAGCGGTCGGCCGACCTCGCTCCCTACTGGGAGGAGGCGATCCACTCGCTCAAGGGTGCGCCGCATGTCATCGACCTCAGGAACATCGGGCTGATCGGGGCGATCGAGCTCGAGCCCAGGCCGGGGGCGCCGGGGCAGCGGGGCTACGACGCCATGTTGAAGGCGTGCGATCTCGGGCTGATGGTGCGGGTGACGGGGGACATCATCGCGCTGTCGCCGCCGCTGATCATCGGGCGCGAGCAGGTCGATCAAATCGTCGAGATCGTCCGCAAGGTGCTGGCGGCGATCGACTGAGGGCTCTCCCACGCCCTGGTGCGCCGGCCTAGTTCCGAAGGCTCGATGGAGCAGCGGGAGGAGGCCGGCCATGCGCCAGGAGATCATCAACCTCTATGACGAGTTCACCCACCGCGGGCTGGAGCGGCGGGTGTTCATGCAGCGGCTGGCGGAGCTCGCCGGCGGGACGGCGGCGGCTGCGGCCGTCCTGCCGCTGCTGGAGGCGAACTACGCCGCGGCGGCGATGATCGAGGAAGGCGACGGCCGGGTCACGGCCGAGCGCGTCTCCGTGCCGGGGCAGGCCGGGGACATCAAAGGCTACCTGGTGAGGCCCGCCGCTGCCAGCGGCCGGCTGCCCGCGGTCGTGGTGGTGCATGAGAACCGGGGGCTCAATCCGCATATCGAGGACGTGGCGCGGCGGGCGGCAGTGGCGGGGTTCGTGGCGCTGGCGCCGGATTTCCTCTCGAGGGCCGGGGGCACGCCCGCGGACCCGGACCAGGCGCGGGACATGATCGGCAAGCTCGACCAGCAGGGCGTGGTCGAGGATGCGCGCTCGCTGATCGCCTGGCTCGGCAACGACGAGCGGACCAACGGCAAGGTCGGGATCGTCGGCTTCTGCTGGGGCGGCGGCGTGGTCGGCCGGGTGGCGGAGGAGGTGCCGGAGCTCGATGCGGGGGCGGTGTTCTACGGCCGGGTGCCGCCGCTGGACGGGGTGTCCAGGATCAAGGCTCCGCTGCTCTTGAACTATGCCGGCATGGACGAGAACGTGAACGGCGGCGTGCCCGGGTTCCGCGAGGCCTTGGACAAGGCCGGCGTGCGCTACGAGCTGCACATGTACGAGGGCGCCCAGCACGCCTTCCACAACGACACCTCCGAGGCGCGCTACAACGCGGCAGCGGCGAAGCAGGCCTGGGAGCGCACGATGGCCTTCTTCAAGGCGAACCTCGCCTGAGCACGGCCGGCCGCTGAACCGCATGGCGGCATGAACCTCGACGAGTACGCCGTCATGCGCGCGGCCGAGGACCACCACTGGTGGTACCGGGCCCTGCGCGACGTGATCCGGCTGCATTGGGAGCGGCACGTGGCCGTGCCGCGGCCGCGCCTCCTGGACGTGGGGTGCGGGACCGGGGCCAACCTGGCGCTGCTCGCTCCGCTGAGCGAGCCGGCCGGGATCGACGTCGCACCCGAGGCGGTGGCGGCGTGCCGCGAGCGCGGGCTCGTGGCGACGGCCGTGGCGTCGGCGGCGAGCCTGCCGTTCGGGCCTGAGAGCTTCGACGTGGTGCTGTCCTGCGACGTGCTGGGGCACCGGTCGCTGGCGGATCGGGCCCTGCCGCTGCGCGAGATGGCGCGCGTGCTGCGGCCAGGGGGGCTCGTGCTCCTGAACCTGCCGGCGTTCCAGTGGCTGCTCTCGCCGCACGACGAGGCCTACGGGCAGGACCATCGCTTCACGCGGCGCGAGGCCGTGCTGCTCCTGCAGGCGGCGGGCTTCGAGCCGGTGGCGGCCAGCTACTGGAACACGCTCCTGTTCCCGGCAGCAGTGGCGAGCAGGCTCGCGCGGCGGCGTTCCGGTCGGGCCGGGTCGGATCTGGCGGTCGGGGCCGGCCGTGCGGCGGCGGGGATGCTGGCCGGCGTTCTGGCCCTGGAGTATCGTCTTTTGCGGTTGGTACCACTGCCAGTTGGTCTTTCGCTGTTCATCGTCGGGCGAAAGCGGCCCCTTGAGGGCTGAAGCTCGGAACAAGGCGCACGGCGGGCTTTTAGTCCGGCGTGGGGGGTTAGCCTTGGGGAGAGAAGGCACATGGCCGATCGATGGGGGGCCGAGACCGATGGCGCGGCCTTTCAGACCATAACGGCCGCGGCGGTTCCCGAGCGGGCGGACGAGCGCCGCAACTCCCCCCGGCGCGGGCGATGGCATCTGAGCCAGTCCCTGACCGGGACCACGCCGCCGCCGCTGATCGTGCGCGGCGTGCTTGCAGGCGTCGCGGCGACCTTGAGCTTCCGGTATGTGGCCCTTCTGCTGCTCAGCGTGCCGGGCCTGGTGCCTGCGCCATCGTTCGCGCTCAAGCCGTCACCAGGGATGGTGATCCCGGCCCTGGCGGGTGCCGTGCTCTGGGGTGCCATGTTCGGGGCCGTGCTGGCGCTGGTGCTCTCGCGCTGCCGGGCCGGGCGGAGCTACTGGCTGGTGGCGCTGGTCCTGGGGGCCCTGGTGCCGACCGCGCTCAGCTTCGGTCCGCTGCTGCTCACCAGAGGGGCGGACATGTCGGCCTGGCTCGATGTGCTTGCCGGCATCGTGGTCAACGGCGCCTGGGGGGTCGGCACGGCCCTGTTCCTGCTCATCCTCTAGCCGCCGGGACGCGGCCGTCGAGGAGGTCGCCCACGGCCTCCTCGAGCTCGAACACGCTGTCGATCTTCGAGCCCAGGACCGAGACGCAGAGCGGAGCCTGCGCATGGCAGCGGACGAGGATCGGGCGGCCGTCATCGATCTCGTGGCGGTTGGGGATCGCCTTCAGCTCGAAGAGGGAGCCGCTCTGGGCCAGGCCGGCTGCGGCCGGGAGAAAGCGCTGGGCGTCGCGCTGCATGAAGAGGAAGCGCGAGGGCCTGGCCAGCGACCGGGCCAGCGCGTAGGGCGGCCGGGGGTCGTCCAGGAGGCTCCAGCTCGCCTGGGGCGTGTAGCGCACGTGGGTGAGCGAGCTGGTGCCCAGCGCCGGCATCGGCATCAGGGAGAAGAAGGGGCCGTCGATCACGGTGAAGGCGAAGCCGCGCAGCTCGGGCGGGACGTCGACGAGGCAGAATCTCGGCGAGCTCGGCCTTGAGGTCGAGCGGCTGCAGGCCGCTGGCGCGCAGGAGCTCGTTGATCCCGGCATAGGCGACGAGGAAGACCGCACGGGCGCGGACCGGGCCGGCATCGGTGACGACGGTGGCGGTGCTGCCGGCGAGGTCGATCCGCTGGGCGCCATGGCCGGCCAGGAGCGTGATGGCGGGCGTGGCGGCAAGGCGGGCCTCGAGCTGGGTGCGGAGCGCAAGGGCGTTGAAGGCCCCCTCGCGGACCGCGAAGGCGGCCTCGATCCGGCTCGCATCGAGGAGGCGGCGGGCCGAGCGGGGGGCGGCGGTGAGAGGGAGCCCGAGCTCGCGGCAGAAGCGCTCGAGCTGGGCAGCACTGGTGGCCGAGCCGTCGCGGGCGACGGCGTAGACATGGGTGAAGCTCTCGTCGACGCAGCCCGCCATCTCGCGCAGGAAGCGCTCGTAATGGCGGTGCGAGCCCGCGGCCGTCGAGAGGCTGCGCGGGTAGTGGTAGCCGTTGTGGATGCGGGCCTGGTTGGCCCAGCTGGCGCGGGCGAGGATGCGGGGCTCGCGGTCGATGAGCGCCACGCTGGCGTCGCGGCGGGCGAGCAGGAGCGCCAGGCGGACGCCGAAGAAGCCGGCGCCGATGACGGCGAAGTCGTAAGGATCGTGCACGCGCTTGGATCGAGCCGGGATGGTCGTCAGTCGATGTCGACCATGTTCTCGATGTGCAGCCGGGTGCCGCCGGTCTCCTCGCGGACATAGTAGAGGGGGCGGTTCTTGGTTTCGATCAGGATGCGGGAGACGTATTCGGCGACGATGGCGAGGACGAAGAAGAGGAGGCAGAACATGCCGAGCTGGACGACCATGAGCGAGGTCCAGCCGGGGACGGCGGTGTCGCCGAGGAGACGGCCGGCGACGACGGTGAGGGCACCCAGGAGGGCCAGGCCGGCGAGCGCCAGGGAGAGGCCGGAGGCGTAGCGCAAAGGCTTGTCGGAGAAGGCGACGATGGCGTCGAGGGCCACGTGGTAGCGCTCGTGCAGGCCGGCGCGGCCCTGGTAGATGTCGGCATAGCCCGCGGGGTCGATGGAGGCGGTGGTGAAGCCGACATAGGCCGAGAGCATGCGGTTGACGCGGTTGTGCTCCTTCAGGCGGCCCAGCGAGTTGACGACGCGGCGGCTCAGGACCTGGTAGCCGGTGGAGTCCTCGTGCATGTCGAGGCCGGTGGCCCAGCGGCACAGGCGGTAGAAGGCGCGGATCGCCAGGCGGTAGGGCCAGGGCTCACTGCGCAGCGGCGGTTTCCTGACATAGACCACGTCGAACCCGTCCTGGGCGCGGCGGACCAGCTGCGGGATCAGCTCGGGCGGGTCCTCGAGATGCGGCGGCATGGTGACCACGAAGTCGCCGACCGCGGCGTCGAGGCCGGCGGTGAGCGCGATCTCGGCACCGTAGTGGCGGGAGAGGACGAGGAGGCGCAGGTTGGGGTTGCGGGCGGCAAGGGCCCGGACGACCTCGATCGTGCCGTCGCTCGAGGAATCGTCGGCCAGGATCAGCTCGTGGTTGGGGAAGCACGCCTCCAGCACGCGCTGGACACGGTCGACGAAGGCAGGAACGCGTGCCGCCTGGTTGTGGACCGGCACCACGACCGAGACGATCAGGTCCTTCTGCGTTGGCAGGGTGGCCGGCCCGACGCTAGAGAGCGTGCTGCCGGGTGCTGCAGGCGATGTGACCGCGGCCATGATCGGATCGGGCGTTCCTCGTGACCTCGACGGTATCAGCTGGGAATAAGGTGAACAAGGTGGAGCTGGCGCCCGTGCCGATGCTCGATCTCGAGCGGCAGCACGGGCCGATCCGCGAGGCCCTGTGGGAGGCCATGGCCAGGGTCGTGGCCGGCGGCGGGTTCGTCGGCGGTCCGGAGGTCGAGGCGTTCGAGGCGGAGCTCGCGGCTTGGCATGGCGTGCCGCACTGTGTCGGCGTGGCGAACGGGACCGATGCGCTGGTGGTCGCACTCAAGGCGCTGGGCATCGGGCCCGGGGACGAGGTGGTCACGACGGCCGTCAGCTTCTTCGCCACGGCCGAGGCGATCAGCCTGGCGGGTGCGGTGCCGGTGTTCTGCGACGTCGATCCGCGCACGGCTCTGCTGGATACGGCGGGGCTGGAGGCCTGCATCACGCCGCGGACGCGGGCGGTCGTGCCGGTGCATCTCTATGGGCAGCCGGTGGACATGGACGCGGTGGCGGCCGTGGCGCGGCGGCATGGGCTGGCGGTGGTGGAGGACTGCGCGCAGGCGATCGGGGCCACGTGGCGGGGTCGGAAGGTCGGCACGTTCGGCGACCTGGCGGCGTTCAGCTTCTATCCGAGCAAGAACCTGGGGGCGTTCGGCGATGCCGGGGCGCTGCTGACGCGGGACGCGGCCCTGGCGGGGCGGTGTCGGCAGCTCGCCAACCATGGCGGCTTGCGGAAGTACGAGCACAGCGTCGTGGGGATGAACTCGCGGCTGGATGCGCTGCAGGCGGCGGTGCTGCGGGTGAAGCTGCAGCGGCTCGGAGGGGTGGAACCGGGAGCGGGAGGGGCTGGCGGCCGCCTACCGGGAGAGGCTGGCGGGGCTGCCTGTGGAGCTGCTCGATGTTCAGCCTGAGGCGGGGCACGTGCACCATCTGTTCGTAGTACGTGTGGCCGAGCGGGACAGGACCCTGGCCGGGCTTCGGCAGCGGGGCGTGATGGCGGACGTGCACTATCCGGAGGCGCTGCCGTTCGTGCCGGCTTATGCGGGGCTGGGGCATCCGGCGGAGGCGTTCCCGCACGCGCGGGCGCACGCGGCGAGCTGTCTGAGCCTGCCGCTGTTCCCGGGGATGCGCGTGGACGAGGTCGACCGCGTGGTGGCGGCGCTCGCGGCATGACGCCTTCGCTCAGTGTCGTCGTTCCCTGCTTCAACGAGGGGTCGATCATCGAGGCTACGGCCGAGAGGCTGCTGCGCGTGCTGCCGGGCCTGGCGGGCGAGTTCGAGGTCGTGTTCTGCAATGACGGCAGCACGGACGACACCTGGGAGAGGCTGAAGGCGCTGGCGGCACGGGATCCGCGGATCAGGGCCGAGGGGTACGCCGCCAACAAAGGCGCTGGGCATGCCTTCCGGACGGCGCTGGCAGCCGCATCGGGCCGGGTCGTCGTCCACATGGATGCGGATCTGGCGATGGACCCGGTGACGGCCGGCAGGGCCTGCATCGACGGGCTGGGAAGTGCCGACCTGGTGTTCTGCTCGCGTTATGCCGGGGTGCGGGCCGACTATCCGCTCTACCGCCGGCTGCCGAGCCTGGCCTACCGGCGGCTCTACCGGGGCCTGCTGGGCATCCCGGTCAACGATGCGATGTCGGGCTTCTTCGGGCTGCGGCGGGAGGTGCTGGGCCGGATCGCACCGCTGCGGATGGACGGGTTCGAGGTCTATCTGGAGCTGCTGGTGAAGGCCCGGCAGGCGGGCCTGCGCATCCGTGAGGTGCCGGTCGAGTTCGTGCACCAGACGGGCTCGGGCGAGTTCTCGGTGCTCGCGGACGGGCCGAGGCAGCTCTTGAATACGTTAAGGGTGTGGCGGCGGTTCGTGCTGCACGGGGATAAGCCGGAGGAATTGCCGCCATGAGACCGATCGTGACCCTCACGATCAACCCGACGATCGACGCCTTCTGCCGGACCGACAGGGTGATCCCGGTGCGGAAGGTCAGGACGCACGGCGAGCACTACGTGCCGGGCGGTGGCGGCCTCAACGCCTCGCGGATGATCCGCGAGCTGGGTGGCGCCACGGTCGCGTTCTACATGGCCGGCGGCCTGACCGGCCAGGCACTGGAAGGCATGGTGGAGCGGACCGGGCTCGCCGCCGTGCGGATTCCGATGACCGGCCTGACCCGGGTCAGCCACGTCGTGCTCGAGGAGAGCACCGGGCAGGAATACCGCTTCACGCCCGAGGGACCGGAGGTCGACGAGGCCGAGTGGCGGCACTGCCTGGAGGTGCTGGCGGTGGTCGACGCACCCTATGTCGTCGCCAGCGGCAGCCTCGCCCCCGGAATCCCGGCGGATTTCTATGCGCAGGTGGCGCGGCTGGTGAAGGAGCGCGGTGGGCGGATGGTCGTCGACAGCTCGGGCCCGCCCTTGCGGGAGGCGCTGGCCGAGGGCGTCCATCTGATCAAGCCCAGCCGAGGCGAGCTGGAGAAGCTGCTCGGCCGGACGGCAGCCAGCGTGGCGGAGGCCGAAGCGCTGGCGCTGGAGGTCGTGGCGAGCGGGCGGGCGGAGATCGTGGCGCTCACCCTCGGGGCCGAAGGTGCTGTCCTCGCCACGCGTGACGGCACGATTCGGCTCGCCTCGCCGAAGGTGGAGACCCGCAGTGCCGTCGGTGCCGGCGATGCGTTCCTGGGCGCCATGATGTACGCCATGGCCTCGGGCCAGACGCTGCCGCAGGCGTTCGCGCTGGGGGTCGCCGCAGGTGCCGCCACCGCCGCCGCATCCGGCACGGCGCTGGCGACCCGGGCGCAGATCGAGGGCCTGCTGCCGGAGGTCACGGCGCAGCTGGCGGGGGGTTCGTAACGGCCGGGCTAGTCTTTGAGCAACGCTGCTTCGAAGGTGCGCAGGTCGCGCTCGAAGAGCGGGAGGACCGCGCGCATTGCCGTCAGGTTGCGATCGATGCTCTCCTCGTCGAGGTCGAGCGCATAGTTGTTGCGGGCCACGTGCCTGAAGCGGCGAAGCTGATCGAGGAGGAGCGAAGGTTTCCTCGGAGAGGACTTGAGGGCGGCAGCATGCTCGTCTCGAGGGCCTTGGCCTTGTCAAGCAGCCGCCTATCATGGTGCGAAGCTCGTCAGCACGGCGCCACGGCCTCCAGTCCTCGAGCGCCATGATCGCTCGTGGCAAGGCTTCGGCCCGCCTTTCGGCGGCGCGTCTGGCTGCGAGACGCTCGGGCTTTAGGCATTCCGGTCGTCCGATCAACGCAGCGAGCCTACCCCAGCCGGCCGCCGCATCGCCAGGGCCACGCCGGCGGCGGCGATGGCCATGCCCAGGATCTGGAGCGGGGTGAGGCGCTCGCCCAGGACGAGCCAGGCGATCAGGGCGGCACCTGGGGGTACGAGGAAGAAGAGGGAGGTGACGCGGGAGGCCTGGCCGCGGCGGATCATCAGCGTGAGGAGGCTGATGGCGACGACGGAGTTCATCACCACGAGGTAGGCCAGGGAAAGGGCGAAGGTGGCGCTCCAGGTGACGTGGCCGGTCTCGGTGGCGAGGGCCAGGGGCGTGACGGCGAGGGTCGCCAGGGCGTACTGGACGAAGCCGCCGGACCAGAGGTCGATCTGGGTGCCATAGCGCTTCTGGTAGAGGGTGCCGCCGGTGATGGCGGCCAGGGCCAGGAAGCCCCAGAGGATGCCGGCGGTCTCGCCCGGGCCGGAGGCGAGGCGGCCGGCGAGGACGAGGGCCACGCCGATGATCCCGAGCAGGAAGCCCAGCCACTGGCGGCGGCCCACCTCTTCGCCCAGGAAGGGGCCGGCGACGCAGGCGGTGACGAGGGGCTGGAGGGCCAGGATCAGGGCCAGGGCACCGGCGCCGATGCCGGCGGCGAAGGCCTGGTAGGTGGTGCCGAAATAGACCGCCTGCATGGAGAGGCCGATCACCGCCAGATGCAGCAGCTCGCGGCGGCGGCGCGGCCAGGGCCGGCGCAGGACGAGGGCCAGCCCCAGCATGATGGCGGTGACGAGGGCGAAGCGCAGGGCCAGGAAGGTGAGGGGCTCGGCACCGGCGAGCCCGCCCTTGGCCGCCACGAAGCCGGAGCTCCAGAAGAGGACGAAGAGGGCCGGGTGCCGCGGCGGCGACGCGGTCGCCCGTGGCGCGGCGCTCAGAAATGGCGCCAGCCGAGCTTGGAGAGCTCGATCGGGGCACCGGCCCGGTCCAGGACGCGCACACCGGCGCCGCCTTCGATCCGGCCGATGCGGGTCAGAGGCAGGCGGAGGCTGCGGGCGAGGTCCTCGAGGCGGGGTGCCGCCGTGGGCGGGGCGGTGAACAGGAGCTCGTAGTCGTCGCCGCCGGTGAGTGCTGCCTCGCGGGCACCCGGGCAGCCACGCACGGCATCGGAGAGCGGCAGGCGCTCGATCTCGATCACGGCGGCTACACGGGAGGTCGCGGCGATGTGGCCGAGGTCGGCGGCGAGGCCGTCGGAGACATCCATCGCGGCGGTGGCCAGGCCCAGGAGGGCGCGGCCCAGCTCCAGCCGGGGCTGGGGCGTGCGGTAGCGGTCGCTGAGCTGGAGGGCCTCGTCCTCCGGCAGGGCCAGGCCGCGGAGCACGCGCAGGCCCATCGCGGCATCGCCCAGCGTGCCGGAGACCCAGACCTCGTCGCCGGGCCGGGCACCCGAGCGGCGGAGTGCCTGGCCTTCGGGGACGGTGCCCAGGATGGTGAGGGTGAGCGTGAGCGGGCCGGGGGTGGAGACGGTGTCGCCGCCCAGGAGGTGGAGGCCGAACCGCTTCTGATCGGTCGCGAGGCCGCTGGCGAACCGCCGCAGCCAGGCGTCGGTGAGGCCGGGAGGGCGGGCGAGGACGGTGAGGTAGCCGAGCGGCGTGGCGCCCATGGCGGCGAGGTCGGAGAGGTTCACGCGCAGGAGCTTGCCGGCGATCAGCTCGGGCGGGTCGTCCTCGAGGAAGTGGACGCCGGCGACGATGCCGTCCTTGGCGATGACCAGCTCGGATCCCTGCGGGACACGGACCAGGGCGGCGTCGTCGGTGAGGCCGAGGGCACCGGGATAGCCGGCCGCCAGGGGCTTCAGCAGCCGGTCGATCAGCTCGAACTCGCCCAGCCTTCCCGGCGCCATGCTCAAAGGGCGGCCTCGGGCGGGCGCAGGCGGGGGCCCAGCTTGTCGAGGACGGCGTTGATGAAGCCGGGCTCGGTGTCGGCGAAGAAGAGGTGGGCGAGCTCGACATACTCGTTGATGACGGCGCGGACGGGGACGTCGGTGCGCTCCGCCAGCTCGAAGGCACCGGCACGCAGCGTGGCGCGGACGAGATAGCCGCAGCGGGCGAGCGTCCAGCCGGAGGCGAGGCAGCGCTCGATCTCGCCGTCCAGCCGCTCGCGCGCGGCCCAGGTGCCGGCGACCACCAGCTCGAACCACTGGCGGTCGACGGAGGGCGAGGGCGTGCCGGCGTCGATCGGCTCCAGGAGCTGGGCCAGGCGGTGCTCGCCGAACTCGGCCACCACGCGCTCCGGCCGCTCGCCGGTCACCTCGACCTGGTAGAGGGCCTGGACCGCGGCGAGGCGGGCAGCACGGCGCTTGTTGAGGATCGGCTTCGGGCGCGGGTCGCTCATGCGGCACTCGCGAAGCGGCGCCGCAGGGCCAGGAGGAGGAGGGCGGCTCGGGCGGCACCGCCGCCTTTGTCCTGCTGGCGCGGGTCGGCGCGGACCAGGGCCTGCTGCTCGTTCTCGACGGTGAGGATGCCGTTGCCGATCGGGGCACCCTGGGTGAGGCCCAGATCCATGATGCCGCGGCAGCTCTCGCCGGCGACGAGGTCGTAATGGCTGGTCTCGCCGCGGATCACGCAGCCAAGGGCGACATAGGCGTCGAAGTGGCCGGACCTGTGGGCGATCGCGATGGCGGGCGGGATCTCGAGGGCTCCCGGCACGACGACGTGCTCGATCTCCACCCCGGCCTCGGCCAGCACCGCCTGCGGCACCGGCCAGGAGCATCTCGTTGATCGCGGGGTAGAAGCGCGCCTCGACGATCAGAACCCGTGCGCCTGGCAGGCGCGGGATCTCGGCACCTTCGCCGGCACCGGCCATCAGCGGTCTCCCGGCATGATGATCGGCCGCGTCTCGACGACGCTGAGACCGTAGCCTTCGAGGCCGACGATGGTGCGGCCGGTGTTCGACAGGAGGACCATGCTCTTCACGCCGAGGTCGGAGAGGATCTGGGCGCCGATGCCGTAGACGCGCAGATCGCGCGGCTTATCGGGTTGATGGCCGAGGCTGATCCTGATCCGCTGCGAGATGCCGTCGGGGGCGGGCTCGCGCAGGATCACGATGACGCCGCGGCCGGCGGCACCGATCAGCTCCATCGCCCGGTGCAGCTGGTCGCCACGGCCGCTCTCGCCTTCGCCCAGGAGGTCCTCCAGCATGTTCACGGCATGGACGCGCACGAGCACGGGCTCGGGCGTGGTGACGTCGCCCTTGACGAGGGCCACGTGCTCGACCCCGTCAAGCACGTTGACATAGACCTGGAGCCGGAAGTCGCCGCCGAACCGGCTGTGGAAGTCGGTGGCGATCTCGCGCTCGACCAGCCGGTCGTTGGTGAGGCGGTAGGCGATCAGGTCGGCGATGGTGCCGACCTTGAGCCCGTGCCGCTGGGCGAAGGCCACGAGGTCCGGCAGCCGGGCCATCGTGCCGTCGTCGTTCATGATCTCGCAGATCACGCCGGACGGGTTGAGGCCGGCGAGACGCGAGATCTCGACTGCGGCTTCGGTGTGGCCGGCACGGACGAGCACGCCGCCGTCGCGGGCCATGAGGGGGAAGATGTGGCCGGGGGTCACGACGTCGCTGCGGCCAAGAGATGGGTCGATGGCAACGGCAATGGTGCGGGCGCGGTCGGCGGCGGAGATGCCGGTGGTGACCCCCTCGCGGGCCTCGATCGAGTGGGTGAAGGCAGTGCTGAGGCGGCTCTCGTCGCCTTGGGCCATCAGCGGCAGGCCGAGCTCCGCGCAGCGCTTGCTGGTCAGGGCCAGGCAGATCAGGCCGCGGCCGTGCTTGGCCATGAAGTTGACGGCAGCGGCGTCGCAGAACTGGGCCGGGATGACGAGGTCGCCCTCGTTCTCGCGGTCCTCGTCGTCGACCAGCACGAACATGCGGCCGGCGCGGGCGTCCTCGACCAGCTCGTCGGTCGTGGAGAGATAGGCCACGTCCTCTGGCGCCAACCGGCGAAAGGCACTGACGCTCAAGGCTGGGCTCCGAACGCGAGGCGGCGGGCGACGTAGCGGGCCAGCATGTCGGCCTCGAGATTGACGGGGTCGCCCGGCTGCCGGTCCTTCAGGGTGGTGTGCTCCAGCGTGTGCGGGATGATCATGCAGGCGAAGCGCTCCCTTTCGGCCTCGTTCACGGTGAGCGAGATGCCGTCGACGGCGATGGAGCCCTTGACCGCCACGAGCGGTGCCAGGGATTCGGGCATCGAGATTTCCAGCCGCCAGCTCTCGCCCACCGGCTCGAAGGCGGCGATGGTGCCGACGGCGTCCGCGTGGCCGAAGACGAGATGGCCGCCCAGCTCGTCGCCCAGACGGAGCGAGCGCTCCAGGTTGATGCGCGTGCCCTCGGTCCAGCTGCCGAGCGTGGTGCGGGCCAGCGTCTCGGGCGAGGCCTGGACGCGGAAGCGGCCCGGCTCCTTCTCGACCACGGTGAGGCAGACGCCCGAATGCGCCACCGAGGCGCCGAGCGCGATCTCCTCGAGCGGCAGGTCGCTGGCTACGACGAGGTCGCGAAGCGCGCCGTCGCGCACACTCTCGACCCTGCCGATATGGGTGATGATCCCGGTGAACAAGCCTACGCACTCACTTCCGGTGCAGCCGCGTCCAGCACGCTGAGCAGGTCATGGCCGATGCGGCGTTCCTCGAGACGTCGCCAGCGGGGAGCGTCGGCGAGGTGCCGAAGGTCCAGCGCCCCCACGCCCGGCATGGCCTCCGCACCGAGCAGGATCGGCGCCTGGTAGAGGTGGAGACGGTCGACCAGGCCCGCGCGCAGCAACGATCCTGCCAGCGTGGCGCCACCCTCGACCAGCAGGCGCGTGATACCGCGCTCGGCGAGTGCCGCCAAGGCTGGCCGGGCAGTCTGGTCCGCGCCCGGCAGCCGGATGATCTCGATGCCGCAGGCAGCCAGCGCGTCAGCCCGGCCGGGGTCGGCCGACCCGGTGATGACCCAGGTCGGCACCTCGCGGGCGGTGGTGGCGAGGCGGCTGGTCGGCTCGAGGCGGAGGCGGCGGTCGAGGACCACGCGGACGGGCGAGCGGCCCTGGAGATCGGGCAGGCGGCAGGTGAGGAGGGGGTCGTCGGCGAGTGCGGTGCCGCTGCCGACCATGATCGCGTCGTGGCTGGCACGAAGGCGGTGGCCGTCGGCGCGGGCGGCCTCGCCGGTGATCCACTTGCTCTCACCGGTCGAGGTGGCGATGCGGCCGTCGAGGCTGGTGGCGAGCTTCAGGGTGCAGAAGGGGAGGCCGGTGGCGAGGCGCTTGGCGAATCCGGCCAGCACCTCGCGGGCCTCCGCCGCGCGGCAGCCGACGTCGACGACGATGCCGGCCTCGCGCAGGAGGGCGATGCCGCGGCCGTCGACGCGCGGGTCGGGGTCGCGGGCGGCGATCACGACGCGGGCGACCCCGGCGGCGATCAGGGCCTCGGTGCAGGGGCCGCCGGGGCGGGTGTGGGCGCAGGGCTCGAGCGTGCTGTAGGCGGTGGCACCGCGGGCGGCAGCACCGGCGGCGAGCAGGGCCGCGGCCTCGGCGTGAGGGCGGCCGCCGCGGCCGGTGGCGGCGCTGGCGACGAGGCGGGTGCCCTGGACGAGCACGCAGCCGACGGCGGGGTTGGGCCAGGTGGTGCCGAGCGCTCCCTTGGCCAGGGAGAGCGCCTCGTCCATCCAGGCGGCATCCTCGGCCGAGATCACGCCTCGCCCTCGGGCAGGCGGCGGATGAACTCGTCGAAGTCGCGGGCGTCGGCGAAGTCCTTGTAGACGCTGGCAAAACGGACATAGGCCACCTGGTCGAGCTGGGCCAGGCCCTCCATCGCCAGCTCGCCGATCCGGCGCGACGGCACCTCGCTCTCGCCCGTGGTCTCGATCCGGCGGACGATGCCGTTCACCAGCTGCTCGATCCGCTCCTCGTCGATGCCGCGCTTCCTCGTGGCGATCCGAAGCGAGCGGGCGAGCTTCTCGCGGTCGAAGGGGGCACGGCGGCCGTCTTTCTTGACCACGATCAGGTCACGGAGCTGGACGCGCTCGAAGGTGGTGAAGCGGGCGCCGCAGGCGGGGCACTGGCGGCGGCGGCGGATGGCGCCCCCCTCCTCGGCGGGCCGGGAGTCCTTGACCTGGGTGTCCTCGGCTCCGCAGAACGGGCAGCGCAAGGCCGTCTCAGCCCAGCTTCCCGATCCGCAGCGCGTGCCGGCCGCCCTCGAAGGGCGTGTCGAGGAACGCCTCCAGGCACTCGCGCGCGACGCCGGCGCCGACGATCCGCGCCCCCAGCGCCAGGACGTTGGCATCGTTGTGCTGGCGGGAGAGGCGGGCGGTGGTGACGTCGTGGCACAAGGCGGCACGGACGTGGCGGTGGCGGTTGGCGGCGATGCTGATGCCGATGCCGGTGCCGCAGACCAGCACGCCGCGGCCGGCGCGGCCGTCGGCCAGGGCGGCGGCCAGGGCATCGGCCTTGTCGGGATAGTCCACCGAGCCGGTGTCGTGGGCACCGAGGTCGAGCACCTCGAGCCCGCGGCTCTCGATGACGGCGCGAAGCTGCTGCTTCAGCTCCACCCCGGCATGGTCCGAGGCGAGCACGACTGTCTCTGCTGGCATGGACGGCACCTCGATCGTCGGCCGGGCTCTACCATGACGGGCCGGGACGCGTCACGCCCGGGCTCGCCGCCTCCGGGCGGGGCACGTCTGCACGGAACGGCCCGCTCCCAACAGCCGTGTTACGCCTACCCCATCACGGCCTTGGCCATGTAGACCCGCTCGTAGCCTTTCTCGCTGCCGCGGCTGGTCTCCCGAAAGCCGAGCCGGCCGTAGAGAGCCAGGTTTTCCGCCATCAGCACGTTCGTGTAGAGCCGCACCTCGCCATGCCCGCGGCGGCGCGCCTCCTCCTCGGCGAACGCCACCAGCGCCCGCCCGTGCCCCTTGCCTTGCGCGGACGGGGCCACGGCCACGTTGTCCAGCAGCAAGGCACCGGCCTCCGCATCCTCCAGTACCAGCACGCCGGCGAGACGGCCGTCCTCCTCCAGCACCCAGGTCTGTCCGTCCGCGATGCGCCGGTCGTAGTCGTCGAGCATGGGACCCGGCGGCTTGCCCATGCGGGCGATGTAGTGGCCGTAGGCATCCAGCACGAGCCGGCGGATGGCGTCGGCGTCCTCAGGGCGGGCGCAGCGGATCATGGGAGCGCTCCTGCTGACCTGTTCATCGAGGCGCGTCACGCGAAGGCGGCAGCATGGCAGTTAGGCCGGAACGGCCCCGCCTGCCACCAGTCAGTCGGCGGGAATGGGACGAAGCCGTTGACTTGCCCAGCAATGGATAACGTATGGTTGAAAGATGGCGATGATGGCGAGAGGCTGATGCGGATCACCCTGCTTTCGTTTGCGGCCGCGATGGCGTTGGCTCCGCTGGCCCAAGCAGCAAAGACGGAGCCCGCCGCTCAAGCGCCGGCAGTGTCGGCCAGCGGTCGCGCCTTCCGGCTGGCGGTGTCGGCCGACTGCACGCCGCTCGCCAACGAATGCGTGGCCCGCTACACGCCGAAAGGTGCTGCCAGGCGCGTGATCGAGCTGATCAGCTGCGGGTTCCGCACGGGCGACGGCCAGGCAGTGGTGGGCCAGGTGCAGATCGGGGCCAACGACATCACCGGGCTCGTCGGCTTCATGCCGGTCATCTCCCGCGGGCCGACCAGCTGGGGCGAGTATGCCGTGTTCGAGTGGCCGCACAGCTTCGAGATCGGGCCGCGCCAGGAGCTGCAGGTGACCATGTCCACGACTGGCCAGACGCAGGGTGCCATCTGTTCCATCTCGGGGACGGTGAAGTAGCCGCTCACGGCCTGTTGCGAGGGGCGATCCATGGGCCCCGGTTGCGCGCCGGCCTTGCCGGCCTAGCTCGCTCCGGCATGACAGCGGTGCTCTCGCGTCGTGCTCTCCTGGTGCTGCTCGCACTCGGCCTGCCGGCGGCGGCTTCGGCCAACCCCGGGCTTCTGGAGCAGTTGCGGGCCGGCGGGCGGATCATCCTGCTCCGGCACGCCCGCACCGTCCCGGGGACCGGCGACCCGCCGGGGTTCAGGCTCGAGGACTGCGCCACGCAGCGCAACCTCAGCGAGGACGGCCAGGCCCAGGCGCGTGCCATCGGCGAGGCGTTGCGGCGCGAGCGGGTGCCGGTCGACCGGGTGCTCTCCAGCCGCTGGTGCCGGTGCCTGGATACGGCACGGCTGCTGGAGCTCGGGGACGTGGAGCCGTTCGAGCCGCTCAACTCCTTCTTCGAAGAGCGGGGGCAGCAGGAGGCGCAGACCCGGGCGGTGCGGGAGCGCATGGCGGCGTGGCGCGGGCCTGGAAACCTGATGATGGTGACCCACCAGGTGAACATCACCGCCGCCTCGAGGGTCTATCCGGCGAGCGGCGAGGCGGTGGTGATGGAGCCCGGCGGGGCGGTGCTGGGGCGCCTCAAGCTCGGGTAGCGGGAGAGGGACGTGGCGGACGAGAAGGTGGCGATCGTGACGGCGGGCGGGCAGCGGCATGGGGGCCGGGGCCGCGCGCAGGCTGGCGGCGGACGGGTTCAGGGTCGCCATCCTGTCCTCCTCGGGCAAGGGCGAGGCGTTGGCCAAGGAGCTGGGCGGGATCGGGGTCACCGGGTCGAACCAGTCGAACGAGGACCTGAAGCGGCTCGTCGACCAGGTGGTCGAGACCTGGGGGCGGGTCGACGTGCTGGTGAACAGCGCCGGGCACGGGCCGCGGGGACCGCTCCTGGACCTCACGGACGAGGACTGGCACCGGGGAATGGAGGTCTACTTCCTCAACGTCGTCCGGCCGACCCGGCTCGTGGTGCCGGTGATGCAGCGGCAGAAGGCCGGCGTGATCATCAACATCTCGACCTTCGCCGCCCTCGAGCCCGAGCCGGCCTTCCCGACCTCGGGCGTGTTCCGCGCCGGGCTCGCGGCCTATGCCAAGCTGTTCGCGGACCGCTATGCGGCCGAGAATATCCGGATGAACAACGTGCTGCCGGGCTTCATCGACAGCCTGCCGGAGAAGGCGGAGTTCCGAGAGCGGATCCCGATGGGGCGCTATGGGAAGACGGACGAGGTCTCGGCGCTGATCGGGTTCCTGGCCTCGGAGGGTGCCGGCTACATCACCGGGCAGAACCTGCGCGTCGACGGGGGCATCACGCGGCACGTCTGAGTGCGGGCTCAGGGCAGGAGCGGGCCGTCGCCGACGGCCACCGGCAGCGTGATCCGGCAGCGCAGTCCCTCGGGGTGCCACTCCAGCTCGACGTCGCCCTTGTGCTGGTGGCGGATGGCGCGGGTCAGCAGGGTCATGCCGAAGCCGGTGGTGGTGGGGGCCGAGGTGAGCGGGCCGCCCTGCTCGTGCCAGAGGACGACGAGCTTGTTGCCGTCGGCCATCCGGCCGTCGATCGTCACCTTGCCCTCCGCCACCGAGAGGGCGCCGTGCTTGACGGCGTTGGTGGCGAGCTCGTGGAGGGCCAGGGCCGCGGTCTGGGCCACCGAGGGCGAGACCGGCGCATCGGCAAGGGCGAGGCTGATCCGCCTGCCGTCGAGATAGGGGGCCAGCGTGGCGCGCGCGAGGGTGCCCAGGCCCGCACTCTGCCAGCCCGACGCGGTCAGGATCTCGTGCGCTGCCGCCAGGGCCTGGAGCCGGCCGCGGAAGGAGGTGAGGAAGCCGTCCACGGTGAGGGAGCGCGCACCGGTCTGGGTGGCCACGGACTGGATCACGGCCAGGATGTTCTTCACCCGGTGGCTCAGCTCGTGCAGCAGGAGGCGCAAGTGCTCCTCGCGGGCGAGCACGGCCTGGGCCGTCTCCCGGCGCAGCTGGGACAGGCGCAGGTGCGCCTCGACGCGGGCCACCAGCTCGCGGGCCGAGAAGGGCTTGGTCAGGTAATCGTCGGCACCGGCCTCGAGGCCCTCCAGGCGAGCCTCCTCGCCGGCCCGGGCGGAGAGCAGGATCACCGGCAGCTCGCGGGTGGCCGGATCGGCGCGGAGCGCCTGCAGCAGCTCGAAACCGTCGAGCCCCGGCATCATCACGTCCGAGAGCACGAGGTCGGGCGGGCTGGGCCAGCGCCGCAGCGAGCGCTGCCCGGCCGTCGGCGACGGATTCGACGTCGAACGAGCCTGCCAGCAGCCGGCGCACATAGTCGCGCATGTCGGCATTGTCGTCCGCGAGCAGGATCCGCTTGCGGGTCTCCGACACGGCACCGGCGGCCACGGGCGGCAGCTGTGCCGGGGATGGTGCTTCCCGATCCGGAAGCCAGCGCAGGGCCTCGTCGACGAAGGCGTCGACGCTGGCGGCGGTGGAGGCCAGGGCGCGGGCAGCACCGATCCGGTCGGCCGGGAGGTGTGCCGTGCCGAGCGGGACCGTGACCGTGAAGGTGGTGCCGCGGTCGACGGCGCTGCGGACCTCGATCTGCCCGCCATGCAGCCGCACCAGCTCCTGGACCAGGGCGAGGCCGATCCCGGTACCCTCGTGGGTGCGGCCGCGCTGGCCCTCGATGCGGTGGAAGCGCTCGAAGAGGCGCGGCAGCTCGGCCGCCGGGATGCCGACGCCGGTATCCTCGATCGCGAGCTCCGCCACCCGGGCCCCGGCCCGCAGCCGGACCGCGATCCCGCCCTCGAAGGTGAACTTGAAGGCGTTGGAGAGGAGGTTGAGGACGATCTTCTCCCACATGTCGCGGTCGACATGGACCGGCTCGGGCAGCGGCTGGCAGTCGACGGCAAGTGCCAGGCCCGGAGCGCTCGCAGGCCGAGCGGAAGCTGCTGGCGAGGTCGGCCGTGAAGGCGGCGAGGTCGACCGGCTCGAACGAGGCCTGGGTGCGGCCGGCCTCGATGCGGGAGAAGTCGAGCAGCGTGTTGACGAGCCTGAGGAGCCGCAGGCCGTTGCGGTGGGCGAGGTCCACGGGCTGGCGGAGATCGGGGCCGAGATCGGGCCGGGCCAGGAGGTCCTCGATCGGGCCCAGCATCAAGGTCAGGGGTGTCCGGAACTCGTGGCTGACATTGGAGAAGAAGGTGGTCTTGGCGCGGTCGAGCTCGGCCAGCGCCTCGGCCCGGCGTCGCGCCTCCTCGTAGGCCCAGGCATTGGCGAGCCCGGACGCGATCTGGCCCGCCACGAGGTCGACGAAGCCGGCATAGGCGGGGTCGAAGGCGCGGTAGGGGTTGATGCCGGCGATCAGGCAGCCGGCCGGGCGCTCGTGGCCCTGATGGGCGATGGGGACGAGGATGGCCCGCGAGGGTGGCCGGTCCCAGGCGCCGGTGGGCAGGTTGGCGAAGCGGGCGGCGAGATCGTCGACCGGCACCGGTGCCGCGCGCGCCAGGAGCTCCGCGATCGGCCATGTCTCACCCGAGGCCTCGACGTCGATCGCCTCAGGCGCCGCGGGCTCGCCGTCCTCGAAGCCGATGGCGCAGGCGAGCCGCGCCCGTTCGCCACCGGGCTCCAGCAGATAGAGGAGGGTGAAGGGGAGATCCTCGCGATCCTGGGCGAGCTGGCGGCAGACGGCGGCGACCGTCTCCTCGGAGCTCGTCCCGGCGAGCTCGGCCCCGAGCTCGCGCAGGAACTCGAGGCGGCGCTCGCCCAGGACCCGCTCGGTCTCCTCGGTGACGACGCAGAGCATCCCGCCCACGGCACCGGAATCGTCGGGCACGGGGCTGTAGGAGAAGGTGTGGTAGGTTTCCTCGGGGTAGCCGCTGCGTTCCAGGAAGAGGAGGAGGCCCTCGTCGTAGGTGGCGACACCGGATGCCATCACGGTCTCGATGCGGGGACCGATATCCTTCCAGATCTCGGCCCAGACCAGGTGGGCCGGCGAGCCCAGCGCCCAGGGCTGCTTGACGCCCAGGGTCGGCCGGTAGGCGTCGTTGCAGAAGAAGGTCAGCTCCGGACCCCAGGCGAGCCACATGGCATAGCGCGAGGTGAGCATGATGCGAACGACGACGCGCAGGCTCTGCGACCAGGTCTCGGGCGGACCCAGCGGTGTGGCCGACCAGTCATAGGCGCGCATGAGCTCGCCCATCTCGCCGCCGCCCGAGAAGAGGTCCGTGCGCGGGGCGGAAGCCCCGGCTGGCGCGCTATTCTTCAACCCCCGGGGCTCCTGGCGTTCCCGCGAACCAACCGTCATGTACGTTGCTGGACCGAGTACGGTTCAAGGGCAAGTGCCGACTTCGGGCCTACTCCGCCGCCTGCTCCTCCGGGCTCTCCTGCTGGCGGGTCCACATCTGGTGGTAGAGGCCGGGGCGGGCCAGGAGGTGGGCGTGGGTGCCGCGCTCGACGATGCGGCCGGCTTCGAGGACCACGATCTCGTCGGCGTCGACGACGGTGGAGAGGCGGTGGGCGATGACGAGCGTGGTGCGGCCGAGGGCGACGCGGGCGAGGTCGGCCTGGAGGGCCTGCTCGGTGCGGGTGTCGAGGGCGGACGTCGCCTCGTCGAGGACCAGGATGGGCGGGTTCTTGAGGACCACGCGGGCGATGGCGACGCGCTGCTTCTCGCCGCCGGAAAGCTTGAGGCCGCGCTCGCCGACCACGGTCTCGTAGCCCTCGGGCAGGGTTTCGATGAAGCTGTGGATCTGGGCCACTCGCGCGGCTTCCTCGATCTCCTCCCGTGAGGCGCCGGGCCGGCCATAGGCGATGTTGGCGGCGATGGTGTCGTTGAACAGCACCGTGTCCTGCGGGACGACGCCGATGGCGCGGCGGAGCGAGGACTGGGTGACGGCGCGGACGTCCTGACCGTCGATGACGACCGCACCGGTGCCGACCTCGTAGAAGCGGAAGAGGAGGCGGACCAGGGTCGACTTGCCCGAGCCCGAGGGGCCGACCACGGCGAGCTTGCGGCCGGCGGGGACGGCGAAGCTCACACCTTCCAGGATCTGGCGACGCGGGTCGTAGGCGAAGCGCACGTCGCGGAAGCGGATCTCGCCCTGGGGGACCTGGAGCGGCCTGGCGTCCGGCGCGTCCTGGACGTCGGACTTCAGCGAGAGGAGGTCGTGGATATTCTCGAGGTCGGTCAGGGACTGGATCAGCTCGCGGTAGAACACGCCCAGGAAGTTGAGCGGCATGTAGAGCTGGAGGACGAAGGCGTTGACCAGCACCACGTCGCCCACGGTGAGACGGCCGCGGACCACCTCCAGGGCGGCCGCGGCCATGATCGCGGTGACGCCGATGGCGATGATGGCGGCCTGGCCCGCGTTCAGGAACGAGAGCGAGGTCTGCGACTTCACCGCCGCATCCTCGTAGGCCGCCATCGCCCGGTCGAGCCGGCGGGCCTCGAAGCCCTCGTTCGCGAACGCCTTCACCATCTCGTAGTTGATGAGCCCGTCGACCGCCTGGCCGCTGAACTCGTTGTCGCGGACGTTCATCTCGCGGCGGAACTGCGAGCGCCAGTTGGTGGTGATGATGGTGAAGACGGCGTAGGCGCCGACGGTGGCGAAGGCGATCAGCGCGAAGACCGGCGGGTAGCGCCAGAGCAGGATGCCGACGACCAGCACGAACTCGAAGAGCGTCGGCCCCATGCTGAACAGCACGGTGTCGAGCAGGAAGCTCACCGACTTCACGCCGCGCTCGATGGCGCGGGCGAGCTCGCCCGTGCGCCGCTGCAGGTGGTAGGCGAGGGAGAGGTCGAAGAGATGCTCGTAGACCCGCATCGCCAGCCGTCGGCCGGCGCGCTGGCCGACCCGGGCGAAGAGGGCGTCGCAGAGCTCGTTGAAGGTGGAGGACCCGAGGCGGGCGGCCCCGTAGGCGATGAGGGCGGCGAGCGGGATGGCGGCCAGGCCGGGCTGGCTCACCTGGTCGACCACGGCCTTGAGGAAGAAGGGGATGCTGATGTTGACCAGCTTGGCCGCCACGAGGCAGGCGGCGGCCAGCGCCACGTAGAGGCGGAGGCGGGCGCTCTCGGCTGGCCAGAGATGGGGCAGGAAGAGGCGGCCCAGGTCGAGGAGGCCGGTCTTCCCCTGCGGATCGGGCATCGATCCTGCCGTGGGAAAGGAAACGAGCCCCCTAGATAGGCGGCTCAGGCGGATCGGGGTAGGGACCGGCCGGCGGTGGCGGCCTGGTCACGGCAGCGGCGAAGGTCGTGAGGTGGTGGGTGGCGAAGGTTCGCGTGATCGCCTTCGATCGGGACCACGCGGAGATCGTCGGCCAGTGCCGCCCAGCCCAGATCGTCGGGGAGCCCGGCAAGTCGTCGGGCGGTATCGGCGGTCCTGAAGACAGCGTCACGGGAACGGCCAGCGGTCGCGGGTGCCAGCCCAGGATCTTGGCCCGGCGGACGGCACCCAGGGTGTGGGCGGTGAGCAAGGTGTGCCGGCGGCGTGGGAGGAGGCCGCCGCGAGCCCTGCGCGGCCCTGCCCAGCGCGGGCACGCCCCGGCGCACGGACTGGTAGACCAGCTCGTGATAGCAGCGCAGTGCCAGCCGGCCGCTCCCGGCAAGGACATCGCGCAGCACGCGGGCCAGGGATCGGGAGACCGGCCCGGGGGCGATGTCCCCCACGCCCAGGAAGGCCACCTCGCGGCCCGCTGCCGACAGCAGCCTGCGGTGGCCCAAGCGACCCGGGCACCGAAGGAGAGGCCGAGGAGAGCTATCGGGCCGTGCGGCGCCCTGAGGGGATGTGGGCGGCACAGGCTCGTCGCCAGCTCCTCGATCGTGGGCAGGCTGCGCCACTCCTCCTCCAGGGTGGGCAGCGGCATGACCTCGGCGCGGATGGCAGGCTCAAGCGCGGCGGCGAGGCGCAGCTCGACCAGGCTGGCGCCCGAGGTTCCGGGGAAGATGAAGAAGCTGCGACGACCGGTCGGCGCGGCCGGTGCGGCGAGGCGGGAGGCAAGGCCGGCGCGGGGTCATGTCGAGGGCGACGGCGTCGGCGGGTACCGGCCGGCCGAGGCGCTCCTCGAGCGCGAAGAGGAAGCGGAGGATCTCCAGCGAATCGCCGCCGGCTTCGCCGAAGGTGCGACCCGGGTCGAACGATCGTGGGCCCAGCACCTCCTCCCAGGCAGCGCGGATCGCGCGTGCCGGTCTGGTCGTCGCTCGAGATGAGAAGCTGCGGGTGCGGGCGCGGTTCGCCCGAGGCGAGCGCTGCCAGGGCCGCGAGGTCGTGCTTCAGGTTCGGGAGCGTCGGCAGCGCCGGCAGGAGCCGGATCGTGTGCGGGCGCTGGTGGGCTGGGAGAGCTTCGGCGAGGTGGGCCGCAAGGGCTGCCGGCGTCGAGCGATGGTGCCGGGGGCAGAGGCAACGAACGCAGCGAGCCTGGGGCCGGCTGGGCCGTCGCTGCGGCCGATGACGGCGGCATCGGCCACGCCCGGGGATGGCGCGCAGGGCCGCTTCCGTCTCCGCGGGCTCGACCCGGTAGCCGCGGATCTTGAGCTGGCGGTCGCGGCGGCCGACGAACTCGAGGAGGCCGTCCGGCGCGCTCGCGGCCGAGGTCGCCGGTGTGGAAGACACGGGCTGCGGGATCGGCGGGGGACGGGCGGAACGCGGTGGCGGTCAGCGCGGGCTCGTTCCAGTAGCCCAGGGCCATGTAGCGGCTGGTGACCACGATCTCGCCGGTCTCGCCGGGCCGGACCGGGGTGCCGTCCTCGGCGAGGAGGACGGAAGGGCGGTCGGGCACGGGATAGCCGACCGGCAGCAGATGGCCCTCGACCGGGGTGCGGTGGCCCAGGAACCACTGGCGGTAGATGGTGGCGTTCTCGGTCGAGCCGATGCCGACATAGAGGAGCGTGCCGGGTGCGGTGGCTTGGCGGAAACGTGCCACGTCGCCCGTGAAATCCGGTCGCCGGCGAGGTAGACGAGGCGGACGGCGGGCGGGCAGGGTTCCTGGCCCAGTGCCTCGTGGACGGCGCGGAAGACCGGCGGCATGGCGTGCAGGATGGTGATCGTGCCATCCAGGAGGAGGCTGCGCAGCCGGCGCAGGCCCTCGCGGCGCAGGTCGACCGGGTAGAGCGCAGCACCGGTGAGGAGGGCGCCGTAGACGTCGCGGATCGCACCGTTGACCGAGGGCGAGTAGAGCTGGGTGAGGCGGTCCCCGGCGTCGAGATGGACCGAGTTCACGTACTGCATCACGTCGTGCAGCAGGCCGCGCTGGTTCTGGACGACACCCTTCGGCCGGCCGGTGCTGCCCGAGGTGTAGAGGATGTAGGCAGGGTCGTCGGCGGTGGCGGTGACGTAGAGCGGCCGGCCGGCAGGCGGCAGGTCGTCGACCAGGACGAGCGGCAGCGAAGGTGCGATCGCGCGTGCGGCTGCGGCCGTGGCACGGTCGGTGACGACCAGGCCGGGCTGGGCGTGGGCGACGATCTGGGCGTTCCGCTCCAGGGGAAAGCCGGTGTCGAGAGGCAGATAGGGGCGGCCGCAGGCGAGGGCCGCCAGCATCGCCGCGGGGAAGCGGGCGCCCATCGGCAAGGCGATCGCTGCCGGCCCGCGCTCGGACGACGCCCGCAGCTCGGCGGCGATGGCCCCGGCCAGCCGCTGCAAGGCGTCGTAGGTGAGCGGCAGCGCGCCGTCGTCGATGGCCAGCCGGTGCGGGTCGCGGGCAGCCGCCTCCAGGAAGAGGGCGGCTGCGGGTCGCTCGATATCCCCGGCGGGGAACGGCCGGAAGGGGCGGTCGGGACCGTCATGGTCGAGCGGCATCATGCGGCGGCTGTTCCGGCACGGGCGGCTGCGACCCAGCGGTCGATCGTGCCGGCCGCAAGGCCCAGCGGGAGCACGCAGCCGCTGCCCAGGATGGCCGGACGGCCGCCGAGCCGGCGGCGGAGATCGTCCAGGACCGAGCCCGCCTGTGCTGCCCTGGCGGTGAGCTCGGCTGCGGGCAGGCCCAGGAGGAGCGGGTTGCCGAAGCGGCCCAGACAATCCTCGAGGGACGGATTGTTCTCGCTCTGCTCGTAGTGCAGCCACCAGGCAGGGTCGATCGGGCCGGGCGGGAGGTGGATGCCGGAGCCGTGCAGGTGGAGCACGTTCCAGCGCAGCCCCGAGGCCGCCTCCATGCAGGCGAGATCGCCCTCCCAGCCGAAGCGGTGATAGAGGCAGGCGGGCAGGCCGCCTTCGTTCATCACGTGACAGACGAGGAAGATGCCGTCCGCACCGGCCTGGCGTAAGTGCCGGATGGCCGCCACCGTGCGCGCGGTCAGCCGGTCGAGGGCCGGCATCACCCGCGCCGGCTCGTCCTCCAGATGGTCGCGGAGGCGGTCGGCACCTGCGAGCTGGGCTGCGATCGATACCGGGCTGAACACCGTCTGCACGACCGGCAGCGAGGCCGGCAGCACGGCGCGGACGGAGCGCACCACCGCACAGGCGCGCGCCAGGGCCGGTCTCGTCTCCGTCCGCCCCACCCGGTCCCAGTCGCCGGCGACCACGACCGTACGGCGCTCGATCGAGCGGCGGCCCAGCCAGTCGCCGCGCCATGCATCTTCCAGACCCTCGTCGCTGGCCTGCCAGGTGCCGGCGGGTGTCACCTTGACCAGGTCGAGCCCGTGGCTGGCCTGGAAAGCCACCGTGGCGGCGGCCAGCCCCTCGACGGTCTGGTCGACCCTCGGATGATGCCGCCAGAAGGCGACGGCCCAGCGCCGCCCCTGCTCGATCATGCGCGCGCTCCACAACCGACCTAGCGTTCTGCGCGTATACCGCTAAGCAAACTCAACTCAAAGATGCTTTGCCGGTTGCGTTGTCGCCTTTCGGCATCCATGCGAAGCTGCCGGCTGCAAGGGCGGGAGGCGGTTTCCGGGATGGCCGGCGATCTGGGCGAGTTCGACTATGTGATCGTAGGCGCCGGCACGGCCGGCTGCGTGCTGGCGAACCGGCTCTCGGCGGACCCGAGCCGGCGGGTGCTGCTGCTGGAGGCCGGCGGGCACGACCGGCAGGTCTGGATCCACATCCCGGTCGGCTATCTCTACACCCACGGCAAGCCCAGCACCGACTGGTGCTTCCGGACCGAGCCGGAGCCCGGCCTCAACGGCCGCGTGCTCAACTACCCGCGCGGCAAGGTGCTGGGCGGCTGCTCGGCGATCAACGGCATGATCTACATGCGCGGGCAGGCGGCCGACTACGACCACTGGCGCCAGCTCGGCAATCAGGGCTGGTCGTGGGACGACGTGCTGCCCTACTTCCTGCGCTCGGAGGACCACTTCGAAGGGCCCGGCCCCTTCCACGGCAGCGGCGGCGAGTGGCGGGTGGACCGGCAGCGTCTGTCCTGGGCGCTGCTCGACGCCTTCCAGGAGGCCGCCGCCGAGTGCGGCATCCCGAAGACGGACGACTTCAACCGCGGCGACAATGAGGGCTGCGGCTACTTCCAGGTGAACCAGCGCCGCGGCATCCGCTGGACCACGGCCAAGGCCTTCCTGCGCCCGGCGCGTGGCCGCCCCAACCTAGCCGTGGTCACGCGGGCGCATGTCACCGGCCTGGAGCTGAGCGGCCGCCGCTGCACGGGTGTCTCCTTCCTCGAAGGCTGGGCGCCCAAGCGGGTGCGCGTGCGCCGCGAGGTGATCCTGGCGGCAGGGGCGATCGGCTCGCCGCACCTCCTGATGCTGGCGGGGATCGGCCCGGCCGGGCACCTCAAGGAGCATGGGATCGAGGTCCGGCACGAGCTGCCGGGCGTCGGCCGGAACCTGCAGGACCATCTCCAGCTGCGCCTCGTCTACAAGGTCCACGGCGTGCCGACCCTGAACGAGCGTGCCGGCCGCCTCTTCGGGCGCGGGGCGATGGCGTTCGAGTATGCGCTCTACCGCACCGGGCCCTTGAGCATGGCGCCCTCGCAGCTGGGTGCCTTCGCCAGGAGCGATCCCAGCTACGCCACGCCGAATCTCGAGTACCACGTCCAGCCGCTCTCGCTGGACCGGTTCGGCGAGCCCCTGCACCCGTTCCCGGCCTTCACGGCCTCGGTCTGCAACCTGCGCCCGACCAGCCGGGGCGAGGTGGCGCTCCGGACCGGCCACCCGACCTCGCCGCCGGCGATCCGGCCCGGCTATCTGGCGACCGAGGAGGACCGCCGCGTGGCGGTCGATTCCATCCGCCTCACCCGCCGCATCGCTGCGGCACCGGCCCTGGCCCGCTACGCGCCCGAGGAATACCGGCCCGGCGCCCAGGCGCAGACGGACGCCGATCTCGCCCATGCCGCGGGCGAGATCGGGACCACCATCTTCCACCCCGTGGGCACCTGCCGGATGGGGCCGGAGGGCGATGCCACGGCCGTGGTCGACCCGCACTTGCGCGTGCGCGGGATCCTGGGCCTGCGCGTCGCCGACGCCTCGATCATGCCCACCATCACCTCGGGCAACACCAACGCGCCCACGATCATGATCGCCGAGAAGGCGGCGGACATGATCGTGGAGGACGCAAGGGCTCTCGCCCGCGCGGCCTGAGGAGCCTTGCATCGGTTGGCCGGCGCACTCGCCTCGCGGTAGTGCGGAACTAGGCTTCCTCCCTGGCGGTTTGAGGGCGGACATCCGGGTGGCACCCGGCTGGGCCGCTTCTTTTGGGGAACGATGTGCTACCCGGCCCTACTCGGGAACCGATCACCGGCAGCTTCCTGGTCCTTGTCGTCGAGGACGAGGCACTGCTGGCGCTCGATCTCGAGCTGACGATCCTGCGCCAAGGCTGGCGCGTGCTGGGGCCTGCCGGCACGGTCGAGGAGGCGCTCGAGCTCTTGAAGGTGGAGACGCCGGACGTGGCCCTCCTGGACGTGAACCTGCGCGGGACGATGGTCACCCCGGTGGCCGAGGAACTGCGGGCGCTCGGCGTGCCGTTCGTGCTGGCCAGCGCCTACGAGCGGCCCGAGGCCGCGGCACCTGCCCTGGCCGGCGTGCCGAACCTCGGCAAGCCCACCAACGAGCGCCGGCTCCTGGCGACCCTGCGGAACGCCCTGCGCGCCTGACCCCCAGCCCGGATCGGAGAAGGCACCAGACGTTCTCCGTTCCTTGACTCTGCGCGGCTCTCACCTAGAACAAAACGTGAACATTAAAGGCGCGCAACGACCATGCTCCAGCCTCCGCTGCCGCAGGAACGACGGATCGTGCTGGAAGCGCTGCGGCGGCAGGTGGCGGCCATCGACGGCACGATGATGGCCGGGGGCGAGGGCGTGGGCGCTCTTCTGCCCAATACCGATGCCGATACCCGGGCCGAGGCCGGCGGCCTGCGCCTGCATCGCCTGCTCAGGCACGGCCTGCACCGGATCGAGGCCGCCTACCCGGACCGGCCTGCGGCGGCCGGGTTCTCGCTGGCCCTGCTCCCGCAGCTGAAGGGTCGGGCCGTGCTCTGGGTCTTCCCCGCTTTGGTCGAGCGGGAGTGGGGCCGCCCGTTCGGGCCCGGGCTCATGCGGCTGGGATGGAACCCGGGCAGCTTCGTCTTCGTCCGCACCCGGTGCCCGCAGGAGGTGCCCTGGGCCCTGGAGGAGGGTGTGCGCTCGGGTGCCATCGCCGCCGCCGTGGGCGAGGCCAGCCTCGGCTTCGCGGCCCAGCGCCGCCTGGCCCTCCTGGCGGCCGAGCATGGCACCCTCGTCCTTCTGGTCACCGGCGAGGACGAGAAGGCGCGGGGCAGCCCTGTCGCCGCCCGCTGGCGGGTCAGCGCCGGGGCGTCGGCGGGCGATCCCTTCGATCCCACGGCACCGGGCCTGCCGCGCTGGCAGGTCGACCTCCTGCGCTGCCGTACAGGACCACCCGGAAGCTGGATGGTGGAGTGGGACCGTGCGACGGGTTCTCTGCGTCTGGCTGCCGGAATGGCCCCTGGAACGGCTGCGGCGGACGGGCTCCGTGCCGTGGGATGACACCCGGCCCTTCGTGCTGGTGGCCCAAGGAGCCAGGGGCCAGCGGGTGACGGCGGCAAACCGGGCTGCGCGCTCGGCAGGCATCGCCCCCGACATGCCGCATGCGGATGCCTGCGCCATCGTCCAGGGCCTCCACTCCCGGCCGGCGGAGCCGGAGGCGGATGCGGCGGCCCTGCAGGTGCTGGCCCGCTTCGCCCTGCGCTACACCCCCATCGCCAGCACGGACGGGGAGGATGGGATCGTCCTCGACGTCACCGGCTGCGGCGCGCTCTTCGGCGGCGAGGCCGGGCTGCTGGGCGATCTGAGCCACCGGCTCGCCCGGGCGGGGCTCACCGGCAGGTTGGCCCTTGCCGACAGCCGGGGGGCAGCCTGGGCCCTTGCCCGCCATGGCGGGACGGCCCTGGTCGCCCCCGGCGGGCAGCGTGACGCCCTGGCCGACCTCCCGGTCGCCGGCCTGCGGCTCGCGGCCGAGACCGTCACCCTCCTCCGCCGCCTGGGCCTGACCCGGATCGGCGATCTCTACCGCTTCCCCCGGTCCGCCCTCGCCCGCCGCTTCCGGGCCGCGGGCGGCCTCGACGACCTCCTCCTGCGCCTCGACCAGGCGCTGGATCTCATCCCCGAGCCCGTCGTCCCGCTCCGCCCCGAGCCCCTCTACCGCGAGCGCCTGGCCCCGCTCGACCCGATCCTCGATCAGCAGGGCCTCGCCGCCGGCCTGGAGCTCCTGCTCGCCCGCCTCCTGGCTCAACTCGGGCGGGACGGCCGCGCCGTGCGGCGACTCGCGCTCGAGGCTGTCCGGGCCGACGGCGAGCACTTCCTTCTCGAGGTGCGCACGAGCCGGCCGGCGCGCGACCTGCGTCACCTCCTGCATCTCTTCGCCGAGCGCCTGCCCGCCATCGACCCCGGCTTCGGCATCGACCTCCTCGTCCTCGAGGCTCCCGACACGGTCCGGGCCCTGCCCTCGCAGCCGGGCTTCGCCGGCCACGAGGGCCAGGCGGCGGCGGAGGGTCTGGCCCGTCTCGTCGACCGGCTCACCGTGCGTCTGGGCGAGCGGTCGGTCTGGCAGCTGGTCGCCTTCGCAAGCCACATCCCGGAGCGGGCCCAGCGCCGGCACCCCGCCGCGGCCGAGCCCGCCGCCTGGCCCGCCCCGGGCGATGGGGCAGGCCGCCCGCTGCGGCTCCTCCGCCGCCCCGAGCCCATCTCCGTCACCGCCACGGTGCCGGACGGCCCGCCTTTGCAGTTCACCTGGCGCAAGGCCGGGCGCCGGATCGCTCGCGCCCGCGGGCCCGAGCGGATCGGCTCCGAATGGTGGCTCGCCGCCGGCGGCCCGAGCGAGCCGCCGCGCGACTATTACGAGGTCGAGGATGAGAGAGGCCGCCGCTACTGGCTCTTCCGGCGTGGACTCTATGGCGGGGAGGGGGAGAAGCCTGCCTGGTTCCTGCACGGGCTTTCTCCGTGACGTAGATTGATTGAGACTGTCTGTGCACAAGCAGAAAACAGGAGATGGTCTGTGCGTGAGGTCGGAATTGCGGAGGCCAAGAAGAAGCTCTCGTCCCTTCTGCAGGCAGTCGAGCGTGGCGAGGAGATTGTCATTGCCAACCGCCGGAGGCCGGTCGCTCGCCTGCTCCCGATCGAGAAGCCTCGTCATCGCCCAGTCTTCGGATCAGCAAAGGCAGCCTTCGATCGCTCCGGTCTCACCTGGGAAGATGTCGACGCGCACTGGCACCATGAGCGACGAAGAGCTGGCCGAGTGGGGACTTTGAGCCTCTTTGTCGTCATGGATGGCCCTGAGTTGGCCAGCCAGGCTTGGTTATATTGCATGGATGGCTGGCTCGGGGGCCGATGCACTACAACCGACAATCGTCATGGCCGGCCTCCAAGCCGGCCATCCAGGCAGGAGCGCAAGGACTGGATGGCCGGCTCAAGGCCAGCCATGACGAGGGAGAGGGGCAGACCCGGGGAGGTCTCCCTATTCCAGGAATGGAACAGCCTCTGATCGGCCGCATCCCCATCCGCTGGTGAGCGGCCGTGGAAGCTTACGCCGAGCTGCAGACCACCACCAATTTCAGCTTCCTGCGCGGCGGCTCGCATCCGCACGAGCTTGCGGGCACCATGGCCGGGCTCGGCTACCGGGCCTTCGGTGTTGCCGACCGCAACACGCTGGCCGGGGTCGTGCGCGCCTGGGAGGCGGCGGGGAAGGCCGGCATCCGCTGCCTGATCGGCTGCCGGCTCGAGCTTGAGGACGGGCCGGGCCTGCTCGCCTATCCGGTCGATCGTGCGGCCTACGGCCGTCTCTGCCGGCTGCTCACGAAGGGCATGCTGCGCTCACCGAAAGGTGGCTGCTCGCTCACGCTCGATGAGGTGGCAGGCCATGCCGAGGGGATGATCCTGGTGGTCGTCCCGCCCGACACGATCGGGGCCGGCTTCGTCGCCGCCCTGCGCACGATCGCCGCCTGGCCGGTGCCCGTCTATCTCGCGGCCGCCCACCGCTACCGCGGTGACGACCGCGCCCGGCTTGCCCGGCTCGACGCCCTGGGCCGCGAGGCCGGAGCCCCCATCGTGGCGGTGCAGGACGTGCTCTACCACACGCCCGAGCGGCGGCCCCTGCAGGACGTGCTCACCTGTATCCGGGAGAAGGTGACGATCGAGGAGGCGGGGCTGAGGCTCGAGCTCAATGCCGAGCGCCATCCGAAGTCCCTGGCCGAGATCAAGCGTCTGTTCAAGGGCTTCGAGCCTGCGCTTGAGCGGACGCTGGAGATCGCCGATGCCATCCGCTTCGATCTGTCCGACCTGCGCTACGAGTATCCCGACGAGCCGATCCCGCCCGGCAAGACGCCGCAGCATCATCTGGAGGATCTGGTCTGGCAGGCGGCCCCCTTGCGCCTGTCCCGGGCCGGGCTGGCGAAGGTCCAGCCGGTCCTGGAAAAGGAGCTGGCGCTGATCGCGCGGCTCGACTACGCGCGCTACTTCCTCACCGTCCACGACATCGTCCGCTTTGCCGAGCAGGAGAAGATCCTCTGCCAGGGCCGGGGCTCGGCCGCGAACTCGGCCGTCTGCTTCGTGCTCGGGATCACCGCGGTCGATCCGGCCGAGATGGACCTCCTGTTCGAGCGCTTCCTCTCCCAGGAGCGCAAGGAGCCGCCCGACATCGACGTCGACTTCGAGCACGAGCGGCGCGAGGAGGTGATCCAGTACATCTACGAGCGCTACGGCCGCGAGCGGGCCGGGATCTGCGCCACCGTCATCCACTACCGCCCGCGCAGCGCCATCCGCGAGGTCGGCAAGGCCCTGGGCCTCACGCCGGACATCACCGCCTCGCTCGCCGGCACGGTCTGGGGCGGGTGGGGCATGGGCTTCGAGGAGCAGCAGGTGCGCCAGGCCGGGCTCGACCCGGCCAACCCGCTGGTCCGCCGCGTCGTCACGCTGGCGGCGGAGCTGGTGGGCTTCCCGCGCCACCTCTCGCAGCATGTGGGCGGCTTCGTGCTCACCCGCGAGCGGCTGGACGAGACGGTGCCGATCGGCAACGGCGCCATGCCGGATCGCACCTTCATCGAGTGGGACAAGGACGACATCGACACCTTGCGGATCCTCAAGGTCGACGTGCTGGGGCTGGGCATGCTGACCTGCATCCGCAAATGCCTGGCACTCCTGGAGCGGCATCGAGGGCTCAGCTTCGATCTGGCCTCGGTCCCGCGCAAGGATGAGGCGGTCTACGACATGCTCTGCGAGGCCGATTCGATCGGCGTCTTCCAGGTCGAGAGCCGGGCGCAGATGAACATGCTGCCACGGCTCCGGCCGCGGGAGTTCTACGATCTGGTCATCGAGGTCGCGATCGTCCGCCCGGGGCCGATCCAGGGCGACATGGTCCATCCCTATCTGAAGAGACGCAGCAGGCAGGAGGCTGTTGTTCTGCCGAGCCCGGCACCCGGCTGCGGACCTGCCAACGAGCTCCAGGACGTGCTGGGCAAGACCCTGGGCGTGCCGCTCTTCCAGGAGCAGGCGATGCGGATCGCGATCGAGGCCGCGAAGTTCACGGCCGAGGAGGCGAACCAGCTCCGCCGTGCGATGGCCACCTTCCGCCATGTCGGCACCATCCACGAGTTCGAGCAGAAGATGGTCGAGCGCATGGTGGCGCGCGGCTACGACCGCACCTTCGCCGAGCACTGCTTCTCGCAGATCAAGGGCTTCGGCGAGTACGGCTTCCCGGAAAGCCATGCCGCCTCGTTCGCGCGCCTCGTCTGGGTCTCGGCCTGGCTCAAATGCCACCATCCGGCCGTCTTCGCCTGCGGCCTCCTCAACTCCCAGCCGATGGGCTTCTACGCCCCGGCCCAGATCGTGCGGGATGCGCACGATCATAAGGTCGAGATCCGCCCGGTCGACATCAACGCGAGCGCCTGGGACTGCACGCTGGAGCAGCGGGAGGACCGCACCTTGGCGCTGCGGCTGGGCTTCCGCCAGATCGACGGCTTCCGCCAGGACTGGGCAGGAAGGATCGAGCAGACGCGCGAGGGCGGCTTTCCGGACCTGGCGGCCCTGCATCGCCGCTCGGGCCTGCCGCGTGCCGCCACCCAGCGCCTGGCCGCGGCCGACGCGCTGGGCTCGCTCGACCTCAGCCGGCGGCCGGGCCTGTGGGCCGCAAGTGCCGTCGCCGGCGGCGGGCCGCTGCCGCTCTTCGCGGCCGCCGATACCGACGAGGCGGGCGGGGAAGCCTTGCCAGCACTGCCCCCGATGCCGCCTTCGGAGGAGGTGATCGCCGACTACCAGACCCTGCGTCTGTCCCTGAAGGCGCACCCGATGTCCTTCCTGCGCGATCTCTTCCGGCGGGAAGGCGTGGCAACCTGCGCTGTCCTTGCCCGGACCGACGACGGTACCAGGGTCCGTGCCGCCGGCCTCGTCCTCGTCCGCCAGAGGCCCGGCAGCTCCAAGGGTGTCGTCTTCATGACGCTCGAGGACGAGACCGGCATCGCCAACGCGGTCCTGTGGCCCGCCGTGGTCGAGGCCTATCGCCGCGAGGTGATGGCCGCCCGCCTCCTCCTCGTCGACGGCCGGATCCAGAAGAGCCCCGAAGGGGTGGTGCATCTCGTCGCCACCCGGCTCCACGACCGCTCGCACGAGCTGCGCCGCCTGGCCGGCGACCGGCTGCGGCCCGCGCTCGCCCGGGCAGACGAGGTGGTCCGCCCGCAGCACCCCCGCAACCGCCCGTCCCGCCACCCGCGCGACGAGCGCATCGTCCCAAAGTCGCGCGACTTTCATTGAGCCAAGCGATCTGCCCTGCTGTAGATGCGCAGCTTCCTGGCCAAACCCCTTGACACAGCGTGTGCCACCACTCACTTAACCTTCTGGTTACTTAACTCACCAGTTCACGCAAGAATGAATTCCAGACCATCTCAGCACCACCTTCTCGGCTCTGGCCGATCCGACCCGGCGCGCCATCCTCGCCCGCCTCGCCCTCGGCGACGCCCCCGTGACCGAGCTTGCCCAGCCGTTCTCGATGAGCCTTCCCGCCGTCTCCAAGCACCTCAAGGTGCTGGAGCGCGCCGGCCTGATCGAGCGCGGGCGCGACGCCCAATGGCGCCCCTGCCGCCTCCAGGCAGGCCCACTGAAGGACGCCGCCGACTGGCTCGATCACTACCGCTCGTTCTGGAACGAGAGCCTGGACCGGCTCGACGACTATCTGCGCCAGCTTCAGGCGGAAGAGCAGGGCGGTGACCAAAGTAGCTGATCAACAATAAGAATCCGATCCGACCCGGCTGCTGTGCTGCAATCCGGCCCAGCGACGGCCCCAAGCCTCGTCCGTGGCACCCAGGCGACCTCCGGTGCAGGCGGTGAGCGATTGCAAGCGCCATTCAGCATTTTTAAAGCTAAACCTGCTTCAACGGTGCCGGTTGCCCCCGTGGGAGCTGCGGCTGAGGATGTTGCGCGCGCTCGACTTTGCGGCGATCCGGCGTACCCTGCGCCGGACCGGTGATGCCCAGATCCTGGCCCCGCTTGCGGGCCTGATCGCTGCCGCCCTCGTGATCATCGGTGCTGCGGTCTATGCCGGCAGCGTGCGGCAGGACGCTGTGCAGCGCGAGAGCGAGGAGCGGATCGTCGCCTCGAGCATCAGCACCGTTCTGCGCACGATCGCCAGCAACGCACGCGATTATGCCTGGTGGGACGACGCGGTCCGGCACCTGGTCTTGAGCCTGGACCCGGACTGGGCTGCGATGAACATCGAGCCCCTCCACTCTTCGCTCGGCTATGACGTCAGCTTTGCCATCGCCGGCGATGGCCGGACGATCTACGGGCTGGTCGATGGCGAGCGCACCGAGACCGAGGCGGAAAGGGTGCTGGGACCGGGCCTGCGGGAGCTCATCGCCCGTGCCGGCGAGACGCCGGACGGGGAGCCTCTGCCCGCCGCCGCCATCCTGGAAGGCGAGAGCGGCCTCTTCGCAGCTTCCGTCAGCCTCATCGTGCCGCAGAACAGGGCGGCGCTGACCTTGCCTGCCGGCCCCCGTGCCATCCTGGCCGTCGGCAAGCGGCTGAACGAGCGCTTCCTGGCCGAGCTGCAGGAAGGCTATGGCCTCAATGGCCTGGCCCTGGCACCAGCGGGCCAGCAGCCGAGGAGCGCCAGCGTCGAGCTGCATGGCCCCGGCGGAGCCCTCGTGCGGCGGATCGTCTGGGAGCCGCGTCGCCCGGGCGGGCAGCAGCTGAGCTGGCTGATCCCATCCCTCCTGGTCTCGCTGGCCGTGCTGGCGATCTTCACCTCCCTCGTGCTGCGCGCGATCCGGCAATCGACGGCGGCGATCCGGCAAAGCGAGATGCGCTACCGGGCGATCGTGCAGGACCAGACGGAGGTGATCTGCCGTTATCTCCCAGACAGCACGCTGACCTTCGTGAACGACGCCTACTGTCGCTCCTTCGACCAGCCGGCCGAGGCGCTGATCGGGCGGAAGTTCCTGGACTTCGTGCCCGAGGCCGAGCGCGCGGAGATGATGGCCCGGATCCTGGCCCTGAGGCCCGGGGAAGCGACGAGCTACGAGATCCTGGTTCCGGCTCCCGACGGCACCATGGTCTGGCAGCACTGGACGGACCGGGCCATCGGCGATCCCATCGTCGAGTACCAGGCCGTCGGCCGGGACGTCACCGAGCGCAAGCGGGCCGAGGCCGCGGCTCAGGCTGCGGCCGAGCAGACCGCCCTGGTGCTCACCGCCGGAAGGATGGGCACCTGGCACTGGGACGCCCTTGCCGATCGCCTGACCTGGGACGACACCCAGTGCCGCCTCTTCGGGCTTGAGCCGGACGAGGCGCCGCGCACGCTCGCAAGCTTCCTGAGCCTCGTCCACCCCGAGGATCGCGGCAGGCTCGAGCAGGTGACCAGGGCCGACGAGCCGTTCGAGGACGAGTTCCGCATCCTGCACGCCGACGGCAGCATCCGCTGGATCGCCGAGCGCGGGATCGCCACCCACGACGCGAGCGGCCGCATCATCCGCATGCTCGGCGTCAACTACGATACGACCGAGCGCAAGGCCGCGGAGGAGCGCATCCGCGAGCTGGCGCTCACCGATCCGCTGACCGGCCTGCCGAACCGCCGGACCCTGCAGGAGCTCCTGACGCGCGAGATGGCCCGGGCGGCGCGCGGCGGGCCGGTGGTGGCCCTGCTGCTGGTCGACCTCGACGACTTCAAGCGGATCAACGACACGCTGGGCCACGCCGCCGGCGACACGCTCCTGGCCGAGGTGGCGCGCCGCCTGCAGGCCAGCGTCCGCGAGGGCGACATCGTGGCCCGGATCGGCGGCGACGAGTTCGCCGTGCTGGCCACGGCCGAGGAAGATGGCGGTCGCTTCGCCGCCCTGGCCGAGCGTCTCGTGGAGAAGATGGACGCACCGGTCCAGCTCCACGGAACCGATGTGCGCGCCGGTGCGAGCGTCGGCCTCGCGACCTTCCCGGGCGACGCCGCCGACGCCGGTGCCCTGCTCGCCCATGCCGACCTGGCGCTCTATGCCGCGAAGGCGGCTGGCCGCGGCACGTGGCGACCCTTCCACCAGACCATGCAGGAGCAGGTGAGGAGCCAGGCAGCCCTCGAGCGCGACCTGCGCACGGCGTTCGAGCGGAACGAGCTGAGCCTGCACTACCAGCCGATCATCCGGGTGGACGGGCTCGAGCTTCAGGGCTTCGAGGCGCTTCTGCGCTGGAACCACCCCGACAAGGGCCCGGTATCCCCGACGGCCTTCCTGGCCGCGGCCGAGCGCGACCGGCTCATCATCCCGCTCACCTTCTGGACCCTGGCCGAGGCCCTGCGGCATGCCGCCGAGTGGCGTGCGGCCGGCATGGGCGAGCCCTTCGTCTCGGTCAATCTGGGTGCGCGGGTGCTCGATGCAGCGGCTTTGGGCGAGCATGTCGAGCAGAGGCTGGCTGCCGAGGAGGTGCCGGCGCGCACGCTCGTGGTCGAGGTCACCGAGGGCTCCATCGCGGACAGCCGCGGGGTGGTCGCCACCCTCGAGGGGCTGCGGCGCCTGGGCGTGCGGGTCGCGGTCGACGATTTCGGGGCCGGCTACTCGTCGCTGGCGCGCCTGCGCGACTTGCCGCTGGACCTGCTGAAGGTCGATCGGGCCTTCCTCGCCGCCCCTTTCGATCGCGGCGAGGCGATCCTCCGCGCGATCGTGGCACTGGCCAAGGGGCTCGATCTGCCCACGGTCGCCGAGGGAGTCGAGACGGCCGAGCAGCTGGCACTCCTGCGCCGGGTCGGGATCAGCTGTGCCCAGGGCTACCTGCTGGCGCGGCCCATGGCGGCGGCCGAGGTTCTGTCCTGGGCACGAACCTGGGGCGAAGGTCGCCTGCGCGACCCGGCACTCGATCTGCTTCGCCGGGCCGGTCGCTGAGCCAAGCCTTCAGTCGGCGAAGACCACCGTCTTCGAGCCGTTGGGCAGCACGCGACCGTCAAGGTGGTAGCGGACCGCCCGGGCCAGCACGCGGCGCTCGATGTCGCGGCCCTTGCGGACGAGGTTCTCCGGCGTGTCGGCGTGGGTGATCCGTTCGACGTCCTGCTCGATGATCGGGCCCTCGTCGAGATCGCCCGTGACGTAGTGGGCCGTAGCGCCGATCAGCTTCACGCCGCGCTCGAAGGCCTGGTGATAGGGCTTGGCACCCTTGAAGCCGGGCAGGAACGAGTGGTGGATGTTGATGCAGCGCCAGGACAGGCGTGCAGCCATCTGGTTCGACAGCACCTGCATGTAGCGGGCGAGCACGACCAGCTCGGTGCGGCTCTCCTGGACCAGGGCCCAGAGAGCTTCCTCCTGCGCGGGCTTGCTCTCCCGCGTGACCGGGAGGTGGTGGAACGGGACGCCGGTGACATCGAGGTGGGCATAGGCCTCGGCCGGATGGTTGGCGACGATCCCGGCCACCTCCATCGGCAGCTCGCCGATCCGCCAGCGATAGAGCAGGTCGGCCAGGCAGTGGTCGAACCGGGAGACCAGCAGCATGACCCGCATGCGCGCGCTCCGGTCGCGGATCGACCAGTCCATCCCGAAATCGTCGGCGATGCCGGCGAATCCCTGGCGCAGCTCGGCGAGCGGCCGGGGCCCGGCGGTCTCGTTGAAGACCAGACGCATGAAGAAGCGGTCGCTGTCCGTGTCGTCGAACTGTTGCGATTCCAGGATGTTGCAGCCCTGGTTGAAGAGCCAGCTTGCGACCCGAGCCACGATCCCGGGCCGGTTCCTGCAGGAAAGGACAAGGTTGTAGTGCGGGCTGGACAAAGCATCGCTCCTCGAAGGGCAGGGATCGGCTCGCGGTGCCGATAGCAGCAGCTGCGGCTGCCGGGCCAGCAGGCCCTTCAGAATGGCCCAAGGAAGGGGTCGGGCAGGGGCTCGAGCCAGCCTAGGCCCTGGTTCAGCAGGTAAGCCAGATCGTAGGGGAAGGCGGACCAACGCGGCAGGCCGCCCCAGACCCAGCTCCAGGGCACGATCACCCAGGTGACGAGGAGCCAGGCCACCCAGCGGTCGCTGAGCGAGGCCAGCACCCGGCCGCTCAGGAGCCAGGTCGACGCGATGAGCGGGAAGGTGACGACGGCCAGCACCCGCGTCTGGTCGCCTGAGATCGGGAGCAGCAGCATCAGGCCGCCCAGGGCGGCGAGGAAGGGCAGGGCCTCCCGCCCGCGCTCGACATACTTCACGGCCACGAGCCAACCCAGGCCCAGCACCGAGAACAGGATGATGTGGACGTGGAGCAGGAACTGCTCGAGCAGGAGCGGCAGGTGCTCCTGAAGCCAGTAGAGCCGGCCCGAGTTCACCTCGACGCCAAGCCAGCTGAACAGCCCCACGAGCGCCAGCTTGCCCGCGACCACCCCGGCGAGCACGGACGCCGCCCAGCCCGGCCAGCGCTCGGCGGGCGAGCCCTGGAGCCGTGACAGAACCAACATCGCGAGCAGCGCGCCAAAGCCGAAGAGCGCCTGCTCGAAATGCTGCATCCCAAGGGCCGTGCCGACGAGCGCGCCGATCCACCAGCGGCGCGGCAGGGCGAAGGCCAGCATGATCAGGAACAGGGTAAGCGAATCGGTGCTGACCCAGAAGAAGGCGGTGGCCGAGACCGGCAGCACCGCGAACAGGACCAGCGACACTCGCGCCTCGCGCTCCGGAAGGTTGCGGAAGGCAGCGAGGACGAAGAGGGCCGCGAAGCCGATGGAGAGGAGGAGGTGAAAGCCGAAGAACGCCACCGGCGACGTGGCCCCGATGGCCCAGGCCAGGAACGGACCGAGCCAGCTCCAATAAAGCGTGTGGGCGTAGGGGTCCTGGAAAGGATTGGTAAACGGATCCTGTGCGATAAGGCGCGAGGCGCCGAAGTTCGGGATCTGCCACACACCTGTCTTCACCAGGCCGACGAGGAGAACCGCCGCGACCAGCCGCCACACGGGTGCCGCGAACACCAGCCGCTCCGCCTGTCTCACCAGCTGCATTGACGGTCCACACCGTGCTCGTACGCTATGGCGTGCGGAACCACGTGATGAGCTGGGGGTTTCCAGCCGGGGCATCCTCGGGAGGGCAAGTGGGCACGTTTGCGCAAGGCGTCGGAGGGAATTCGGCGCCGGCCCAATCTATGGCCGGGGTCAAGGCTCCCCCACTTTGCGTCGACCTCGATGGCACTCTCCTTCGCACCGACCTGTTGCACGAGCAGTTCCTGCAACTGCTTCGACAGCGGCCCCAGGCCCTGCTGTCGTTGCCGCGCTGGCTGCTCGGCGGCAAGGCGGTCGTCAAGCGCCGGCTCGCCGACCTGGTTCGCCTCGACCTCGACACCCTGCCCCTCAACGAGCCGCTGGTCGACTACCTGGCAGCCGAGCGGGCCAAGGGTCGCGAGCTGGCCCTGCTGTCGGCGGCCGACGACAGCCTCGTCCAGGCCTATGCCGAGCGGCTGGGCCTCTTCGCCTGGGCCAAGGGCAGCGACGGGGAGCTGAACCTCGCCGGTGCGCGCAAGCTCGTCGCCATCCGGGCGCATTATGATGGCCCGTTCGCCTATGCCGGCAATGCGCCCGTCGACATGCCGATCTGGGCCGAGAGTGCCGCGGCCCTGGTGGCAGGCGATGCCTGCCGCAGGCTGCCGGAGGTGACCCGGCTGGCGCCTGTCGAGGCCACGTTCCCCTATGGTGCCGCGACCCTGGCGGGCCGAGCCCGGGCCTGGGCCGCAGCGCTGCGCCCGCATCAGTGGGCGAAGAACCTCCTGCTCTTCGTGCCGGTCCTGCTGGCGGGCCCGCTGGCGGGCTGGCCCGACTTCCTGGAAGCAGGCCTGGGGTTCCTGATCTTCGGCCTCCTGGCCTCGGCCGGCTACCTCGTGAACGACCTGCTCGACCTCGAGGCGGACCGTCGTCACCGCAGCAAGCGCTCGCGTCCGTTCGCAGCCGGTGAGCTGCCGATCCGCGACGGCGTGCTGGGCACGGCGCTGCTGCTCATGGCGGCATCGGCCCTGCTCATCCTGATGCCGCTCGCGTTCGTGCCTGCCGCGATCGCCTACTTCGCCGGCACGCTCGCCTACTCGCTGGCCCTCAAGCGCGAGCCGATGCTGGACGTGCTCATGCTGGCCGGGCTGTTCACGGTCCGGGTCTTCGCCGGTGCCATGGTGCTGGCGGGCCCGGTCTCGTTCTGGCTCCTGACCTTCTCCATGTTCCTCTTTCTGAGCCTGGCCCTCGTCAAGCGCTATGGTGAGCTTGCCGAGCTCGCTCGCACCCGATCCGCGGAGACCATCCCCGGGCGGGGCTACGCCCCCTCGGAGCTGCCGCTGCTCCTGGGGCTCGGCGGCGCCTCGGCGATCGCGGCCAACGTGATCTTCGTCATCTACCTGGTCGACGAGAAGTTCCCCTCCGGCCTCTATGCCCGCCCGCAATGGCTGTGGCTGATCTTCCCGCTCCTGATGTACTGGCTCCTGCGCATCTGGCGCCTGGCCGTGCAGGGCCGCATGCACGAGGATCCGGTGCTGTTCGCGGTGCGCGACCGCCTGTCGCTGGCGCTTGGCGCCGTCATGCTGGGGCTCGTGCTGCTGGCACGATGAGATGAGCCTGACCGACCGTCATCTGTCCTGGGGCCGGGTCCACCGCTTCCACCACGACGTGCTGCGCCCGACCAGCCGCGAGGCGGCGCAGCGGGCCTGCGCGCGGCGCCGGGCGGCCCGTGCTGGCCTACGGCCGAGGCCGCTCCTACGGGGACTCCTGCCTGAATGCTGATGGGGCCCTGGTCGACACGAGCGGCCTCGACCGCTTCCTCGCCTTCGACCGCGCGACCGGCCTGCTCCATGCGGAGGCAGGCGTACGGCTTGCCGACGTGCTGGCCTTTGTCTGCCGCCCGGCTGCCGACGGCTCGGCCTGGTTCCCGCCCGTGCTGCCCGGTACCCGCTGGGTCAGCCTGGGCGGCGCGGTGGCCAACGACGTGCATGGCAAGAACCATCACCTTGCTGGGCAGCTTCGGCTCCCATGTGCCCCTGCTCACGCTGGCCCGCAGCGACGGCCGCGTCCTCGCCTGCTCGCCCTGCCAGAACCCCGAGCTCTACCGTGCCAGCATCGGCGGGCTTGGGCTCACCGGCCTCATCCTCGATGTCGGGCTGCAGCTCCGCCGCGTGCCGGGGCTCATGCTGGTCACCGAGGACATCAAGATCGCGTCGCTCGACGAGTTCTACGCCCTCTCGGCCGAGAGCGAGGCGGGCTGGGAGTACACGGTCGCCTGGGTCGACTGTCTCGCCCGTGGGCGCGAGCTCGGGCGCGGGATCTTCTCCCGTGCCAACCATGCGCCGGGGCCGGTCGGGCCCACCGCATCTCTGGACCAGCGCCTGGCGGTACCGGTGAGCCCACCCTGGTCGCCTCTGAACGGGTTCACCTTGCGCCTGTTCAACGCCCTCTATCGCCGCCGGCTCGGCTGGCGTCGCCGCGCGCGGCACCTGGCCGCTTACGCACCGGTGCTGTTCCCGCTCGATGCCATCGGCGGATGGAACCGGCTCTATGGCCGCCACGGGTTCTACCAATATCAATGCGTGCTGCCGCCCGATACGGCGCGCGACGGGATCGCCGAGCTCCTCGAACTCAGTGGCCACAGCGGGGGAGGGCTCGTTCCTGGCCGTGCTCAAGACGCTGGGCGATCGGCGCTCGCCGGGCCTTCTCTCCTTCCCGAGGCCCGGCACGACCCTGGCCCTCGATTTCCCGAACCGCGGCCCCTCGACACTGGCGCTGCTCGACCGGCTCGATCGCATCACGCTCGCCGCCGGCGGGCGGGTTTACCCGGCCAAGGACGGTCGGATGAGCCCGGCCATGTTCGCGGCCGGCTATCCCGGGCTGGGCCGGTTCCGCGACAGCGTCGATCCGGCCTTCTCGTCGTCCTTCTGGCGGAGGGTGGGCGGTCCAGCGGCAGCACTCGCCGAGTCGCCCCGCAAGCGAGCTGGCCGCCGCATGACGGCACCCGCCAAGGTGGCGATCCTCGGGGCCAGCTCGACCATCGCCGAGGCCTGTGCCCGGCTCTGGGCGGCGCGAGGTGCCGAGCTCTTCCTCGCCGGCCGCCGTGCCGAGAGCCTCGAGGCAATCGCCAACGACCTGAAGGTGCGGGGTGCGGGTGCCGTGACGGTGTGGGCCGGCGACCTCGCCGATACCGGCCAGCATGCAATGCTGCTGGAGTGCCATGGGCTCGCCGGACGTCGTGCTGATCGCCTGGGGAACCCTGACGGACCAGGCCCGCGCCCAGACGGAGCCGGGCTATGCTGCGGGCGAGCTCGCGGTCAATTTCACCGCCCCCGCCACCCTGCTCCTGGCCCTTGCCGAGCAGCTGGCGCCGGGTGCGGTGATCGCCTGCATCACCTCGGTGGCCGGCGATCGGGGGCGGCAGAGCAATTTCGTCTATGGCAGCGCCAAGGGCGGCCTGCAGCGCTTTCTGGAAGGGCTCCGGCACCGGCTGCACGGCCGCGGCATCGCCGTGCTCGACATCCGGCCGGGCTTCGTCGCCACGGCGATGACAGCACACCTGCCGCAGCAGGGGCCGCTCTGGGCGAGGCCGGAGGCCGTGGCACGCGACATCGTGCGCGCCGTCGACCGGCGGCAGGCCGTCCTCTACACGCCCTGGTTCTGGCGCTGGATCATGCTGGCCGTGCGCAGCACGCCACGCTTCCTCTTCCACCGGACCCGGCTCTGACATGGCCGAACCCTCGGCCGGCCTCGACCCCGCCCGCGCCGGCTGGCGCGCTGCCATCTGGGCTGCCGGGTTCCTGGTCCTTGTGGCCCTGGCGCTGCGGGCCCTGGGCTTGGGCGAGCTGGGCCAGCACCTGGCTCGGCTCGACGCCGGCTTGGTGCTGGCGCTGCTCGGGCTGTCGCTGGTCAACTACGCGCTGCGTGCCCTGCGCTGGCAGGCGCTCTCCAGGGCTGCGGGCCTGCGCGTGCCGCTCCTTCGCAACGGCCTCTACTACGTGGCCGGCTTCGCGTTCGCGGTGACGCCGGGCAAGGTCGGCGAGGTGATCCGGCTGTGGCTGCTCCGGCGGCACCACGCCGCCCCCTACCGCCGTACGCTGAGCCTGCTCGCCCTCGACCGCGTCAGCGATGCCGTTCCCCTGCTGGCCTTGTGCCTGCCGGGCGTCGGTGCCTTTGCGGGGCATGGCTGGAGCTTGGCCGCCGTCGGCGGGATCGTGCTCGCGGGCCTGCTGCTCGTCCTCCGGCCGGGCGCCCTCGCGGCCGTGATCAAGCTGGTCTACGCCCGGGTCCGCCGCCGGCCGAGACTGTTCGCCGGTGCCTTGCGGGCGCTCCGCTCGATGGGGAGCCTGACCACGCCACGGGTCCTGCTGATGGCGATGACCCTGGGAGCGCTCGGCTGGTCGGCCGAGATCCTGGCTGCCTGGCTCGTGCTGGACCGGCTGGGCGCCGATGTCGGCCTGGCGGCTGCCGCCTTCGTCTTCGGCTTCGGGATGCTGGTGGGCGGCCTGCCGCTGTTCCCGGGCGGCGTCGGGGGTGCGGAAGCGACGATGATCGCTCTCCTGCTGCTCCTCGACGTCGACGCCGGCACGGCGGTCACCGCCACCGCCGTCATCCGCCTGGCGACCCTGGGCTTCGCGCTCGTCCTGGGCTTCCTGGCACTGCCGTTCGCGATTGCGGGCACTGCCGGCTCGCCGGCTCGGGGTGGAGACTTGCGGCCGGCCGGGCATCGGAGCCGGTGAGCCGGGCGCTCGATCGGGCGCTGGTGGCGCTCACCATCCTGGCGTGCCTCGCCGCCTGGCTGCTGTTCTGGCAGTTCGGCGGCCTTGGCCTCACCTCGCACGACTGGCCCAAGGAGGCGCTCTACTACGACATCCTCCGCAGCGCGCTGCGGGCGGGAGCCTTGCCGTTCTACATGAGCCAGGATGCGCAAGGGACCTCCTGGTTCCTGGCCATTCCCGAGATCCCGACCTCGCCGCAGATCCTCCTGCTGCCGCTGCTCGGCAACGGCGCCTACGCCATGGCGAGCTGCCTCATCCTGTGGGCAGTCGGCGTCGTCGGCTGCATGCTCTGGCGGCGCGAGCACGCCACTCCGCTTCTGCCCTTCCTCTGGCTGCTGCTGCTGTTCTCGTTCAACGGCCACATCGTCGCCCATCTCACCGTCGGTCACAGCATGTGGGCCGCCTACTTCCTCTCGCCGTTCGTGATCCTCTTCCTCGTCCGCTTCATCGAGGGCGACCGCAGCACCAGAAATGCCGTCCTGCTCGGCCTGACGCTCGCGGCCATGATGCTGCAGGGAGGGTTCCACCTGGCCGTCTATTTCGCCCTCTTCGTGGCCATAGCGGGCCTCGCCAGCGCGGGCGGCATCGGCTTTCTCGTCCGCGCGTTCCTTGCCTGCGGCCTGCTCGCCGCGTTCCGCATCCTGCCGGCCCTGATCGCCTTCCAGGATCTCGATCGCACCTTCATGAGCGGCTATCCGGGCCTGAGCACGCTGGCCGATGCACTCCTGACCGTCCGCCCACCCGCCAGCCTGCATCTCGGCAGCTTCACCGAGCACCGGCTGGGCTGGTGGGAATACGATGTCTATGTCGGCCCGGCCGGGCTCCTCTTCCTGGGCCTGTTCGGCTTGGGCCGGCTGGCCCGCGATCGCCAGCACCGCCCTCTGCTCTGGGCCTGCGCCGTCCTGGCGCTCCTGAGCTCGGGCGAGATCATCTACCTCCTGAGCCTCGCCCACGTGCCCGTGCTCGGGCAGGAGCGGGTGGCGTCCCGCTTCCTCATTGCGCCGCTGGTCTGCCTCATTTTCGTGGCTGCACGCTTCTACCCTGCCGGGCGCAGCCGGGTCCTGGACGGTGCTGCCTGGGCCGGGCTTGCCGCCACGGCCGCGGGCCTGCTCACGCATCTGCTGGTTTGGCGGATTGGTCGGCTCGAGGCGGCACCGCAGAGCGTGTGGCAACTCCGGCCGATCACGCCGGAGCCTAGCCTCTTCTATGAGCGGCTGTGGCTGGGCTCGTTCGCGGTCTCGGCCGTGGCCTGGGTCGTCAGCCGTGGCCTACCTCGTCCTGAGCCGCCCCTCGCGCGCTCAGTCGATCTCGACGACGTAGTAGGGCGTCCTCTCCAGGGGATCGGGCTCGAACCAGCCGCCGCCATCGGCTCGCAGGAGCTCGAAATAGTACATCAGGTCTGCGGCTGGCGTGATGTCGGCGCCGGGGATGGTGAAGCTGACCTTGTCGGGGCCGCTCTCCAGGGTCTTGAACGACGCCAGCTGGTTCACCGGCCGATAGTGCAGGCGCACGGTCTGCACCGCGTGCGTGTCATCCAGCGCAAGCTCCACCCGGAGCGGCCGGCCAGCCGGCCAATGTGTCGGCGCGTCGTGGCGCATGGCCGGCCGGGGCAGGAGAGGGGGCTCGTCGCGCACCGCCGTCGGAGCAGGCGGGGTCAGGCTCTGGATCACGAGCCCGCTTACCGTCCAGACATTCTCCGGAAAGACGATGGCGAGGCGCCCGTTCTCGGCCCGTAGCTGGCGCGCTTCCGAGGTCCGGTCGGGGTGCAGGAAGGTGACGGTATAGTCGCCAGGAGGCACATCGACCGCAAACGTCTGGGCACCCTCGCCACGGATCGCATCGCGAAAGAGCATGTCGTGCGGCAGGTTCTTCGGGGCGGGTACGGCCGCTCGCACCTCGAGATAGGGCGTGGGCTCGATCGCCAGTGCCTCGCGCTGGCCTCCGCCGAGCCAGCCATAGCCTCGGGCGGGGTCATAGAGGCTGCCTGGGTCGACGGCCTGGAACCGGGGCGCCACCGTGTTCCGCAGGATGAACGGGTCGTGCCAGTAGGTGCCATGGGGGGCGGGCTCCGGCACGGGGCCGCCGAAGTCGAAGCCGCGCTCGAAGTGTTCGAAGCGGCGCAGCACCTCCTCCCGTTCCTCGATCAGCCGGAGGTCGTGCTGCACGTAGGGCAGCTTGTCCTTCCAGTGGCCGTTGTCGTCGGGTGCGAAGGCCATGCGCTCCGGATAGAGGCCGTCCGTGAGGCGGACGAGGTCGGTCCAGATCGCGAGTGCCGTCTCCAGCTCGCGGCGGGCTCGTGCCAGCAGAACCGGGTCGCCGGTGCCGTCGAACAGAGCCAGGGCTTCGGCCGCGAGCTGCTTCCTGGCGTGGTAGCGGGCGAGGTGGGCCAGGACCAGGAAGTCGGGCTCGCTGGACAGCCATTCGCGATGATCGGGCGCCAGCTTCCCCTTCGCGCGCAGGGCGGCACGTTCGGTGGCTTCGGCCCAGCCGTCGAGCCGGGCAGCGGTCACGGCAGGCGTCTGCTTTGCGGAGGCACGGCCTGCCAGCCGGTTTGCAGCCGCTTCGGCCGGACCCGCGACGAAGCGCCAGTCGCTCGGGAGCACGTCCTTGTAGGCGTCGATCAGCCCGCCCGGGTTGATCTCCGGCCACAGGCCCATGTTGGGGTCGGCCAGGTGCACGGCCACGATCTCGTTCAGGATCCGGCTCGCATTGGTGTAGGCCGCGAGCACATCGTCGGCGGCCGGCCCGAAACGGCGCTCGAGCTCTCGGCGCCATACGGAATCGGCTGTGTCGGGGTCGTAGCTCAGGCGGCCCCAGAGGGTGTAGAAGAGCCAGTATCGCTCCCATTCCCAGCGCCAGGATTGCCGCCGGGCCAGCTCGGCGTCGGTGAAGACGCCCCACGTCTCCGGAGCATTGCCGAAGCCCTTCTGCGCCAGCGGAGCGTCGATCTCGAAGCCCTCGGCCCCGCCCAGGCCGAAGGTGGAGACTGCGCGCCGCACGTAGCCGGGGTCGCCCCATAGCAGGAGCCGGTGCGAGCCCAGGCCCCAGAGCTCCCAGTAGAAGCCATAGCTTCGCGGCTTGGCCAGGAAGTTCAGGTAGCTGTAGTTCGGGTAGGTCTCGGCCGGCTGGTACGGGCGACCCAGATGCTCGGCCCAGTACTTGGTCGAGAGCCGGACCGGGATGCCCACCTGGGCCGCGGCCTCGACCATGCCGCCGGCTACGATCCAGCCGCGCAAGTCGAGCGTCACTGGCCGGCCGGCGTCGCGGATCGCGGGGAAGACATGGTCGCGATAGAACGGGACCTGCTGCTCGGGCGGGATGCCGGACTCGTTGTTGGTCCGCATCTGCACGCTGCCGATGGCCGGGCAGGCTGGAGGACACGCTTCAGCGCGGCGTAGCTGTAGGGGCCGATGTTCTCCGGGGTCAGGCCCTCGACCGTGGGCTGCATGCCGGGCTGGATGTCGTGCTCCCAGATGCCAAGCGTGAAGTCGATGCCGTGGTCCGCCGCCGTTCGGGCAATGGCACAGAGCATGGCGAGGTTGCGCTGCCGATCGGCGGGCGAGAGGCCGGGCACCCGGACCTCGGGGAACGCCGGGAGGTCGAGCCAGAAAGGGTAGGGCGGAGCCAGGTAGTTGGTCTGGTGCGCGAAGACGAGGTTGAAGCGGTTGAAGCGCTGCCGGGCCAGCATCCCGAAGAAGGCGTCCCAGTGCTCTTGTGAATAGTACCAGTCCCGCTCCATCGCCTCGTTGTGGAGGAAGCGTCGGATGCCGCGCATGGCGGTGTGCGGCACGCCGCGTTCCGGTGCCAGTCGACCGCTGTCGCGAATCTGCTCGGCTGCGGCGAGCAGCCCGTACATGAGGCCGCGCTCGTCCGCGCCGATGACGCGGTCGGCCAGGATCTCGAACGATTCGGGAGGCCCTGGTCGCAGCTCGGTGCGGATGTCGAGCGTCAGCCCGCGGGCGGTCAGGGCCTGTGCCAGCTCCTCGAGCCCGAACTCACGCGGGCCGGCTTGGGCCGCTGGTGCGAGCAGAGCCAGCGCCAGCCAGAGCACGGGCATGCGCATCGTTGGCCTCCCTGAGCCGTCCAAGGCTGGGAGCGAGATGGCGTCTGCCCTATCTCAGGGCCATGGGACGCACGCGCCGGGAGCTGCTGCAGGGAGGGCCGATGCTGGCGGCCGCGGCGATCGCACCCGTGCCGCCAGGGCCGGACCTCGTCCGCATCGACCCGACCCCGCGCTTCACCATCTCGCCGTGGCTGCACATGCAGTTCATGGAGCCCCTGGGTGTCACGGACAGCTCGGTGGAGGCGGCCTGGGACTGGGAGGCCGACGGTTGGCGGGCGGACTTCCTGGACACGGTGGCAGACCTGGCGCCGGGTGCGATCAGGTTGGGTGGCCTGTTCAGCCGCTACTACAAGTGGCGCGAGGGCGTCGGCCCGCCCGGGCAGCGGCCGCCCATGCGCAACTATTTCTGGGGTGGGAAGGAGACCAACCGGATCGGGACCGGCGAGGTCGTGGGCCTGTGCCGCCGGGTCGGCGCCGAGCCGCTGCTCTGCGTCAACTTCCTGAGCGACGGGCATGCCTGGCACGCGCGCACGCCGGAGGGCAACCGCACCGGCGATGCGGCCGAGGCCGCGGACTGGGTATCCTACTGCAACGACCCGGACGACCGACTGCGGCGCGAGCACGGGGCGGCCGAGCCTTATGGGGTCAAGCTCTGGCAGGTGGGCAACGAGACCTCCTACAGCGCCGACGGGTTCAGCAGGGACGAGGCGATCGCGCACACGGTCGAGTTCGCCAGGGCGATGCGCGGCCGCGATCCATCCATCCGGCTGATCGGCTGGGGCGATCGGGGTGAGGACGACCCTGCGCTCTGGGCCGGGGACATGATCGAGCGCGCGGGCGAGCATCTCGACATGATCGCCATCCACATGATGCAGCAGCTGCCGCGCCGGCCGGACAGCGTGCTCCGCGGCAACCGCTACCAGCGCGAGCCGGAGCGGGCGTGGGAGGAGCTGCGGGAGCTGGGGGACCGGATCGAGGGGCGGCTGGTCGAGCTGGAGCAGATCCTGGAAGCCAAGCGGGCGGGCACCGGCATCGCCGTGACTGAGGGTCACCTGAGCCTCGCCCCGCACAACACCAACCCGATCCTGCTCGAATGGCTCAGCGGCGCCTATCACGCGCGCGCCCTGAACACCTACCAGCGCCATGGTGCGCGGGTGCGGATCGCCACCGCCGCCGACTTCAACGGCACCCGCTGGACAGTGGTCGCGATTCGCGTCCAGGTGCCGCGCGGCGTCAGCTATCTCACGCCGGCGGGGTCCGTGATGCGCCTGTTCGGCCGCCATCGCGGGCAGGAGGGCGTGTCCATCCAGAGCGCCCCTTCCGACCTCGACATCGCCGCGAGCCGGACCGCAAACCGGCTCTTCCTCCACGTGGCGAACCTGAGCTACGGCAGCGCCATACCGGTGCGCCTGGCCGTCGACGGCCACTCCATCGCCGGCGGGCGCGTGCTCGAGATCGCGCCCTCCGACCTGCGCCAGGCCGTGAGCCAGGACGAGCCCGACCTGTTCCGCCCGGTCGAAATGCAGCTTACGGGCTCGACGTGGCGCTTCCCGCCGGGCTCGGTCAGCGTGGTCGAGCTGGATCTGGCATAAGGCTGCTTGCTTCCAGGTCCGCCAAGGCGGGCCCTGCCGGCCGAAGGCCCTTGACCGCCAGCTTCCGCCGATCCATCCGCAGGCGAGGGAACCCGGGGGAGGCGACACGATGGCGGTGATCGAGCGTATCGAGATCATGCTCGTGGATCTGCCGCCCAAGGTGGTCCGGACGGACGCGATCCAGTCCTTCGTCAGCCAGGAGACGCCGATCGTCCGCATCTTCGACGCGGACGGTGCGGTGGGCACCGGCTACGCCTACACGATCGGCACCGGCGGCTCCTCGATCGTCCGCCTGCTGCACGACCATCTGGCGCCGGAGCTGATCGGCCGCGACGCGGAGATGATCGAGCAGCTCTGGCGCTTCCTCTTCTACCGCACGCACGCCACCGCCGTGGGTGCGATCACGGCCCTGGCGCTGGCCGCCATCGACACGGCTCTATGGGATCTCCGCTGCCTCAAGGCCGGGCTGCCGCTGCACGTCATGGCCGGCGGGGCGCAGGCGCGGGTGCCGCTCTACACCACCGAGGGCGGTTGGCTGCAGCTCTCGACGGAGGAACTGGTCGAGCAGGCGCTGGAAGCGCGCGAGCGCGGCTTCTTCGGCTGCAAGGTCAAGATCGGCAAGCCGCATGTGAGCGAGGACGTGGCCCGGCTGGAGGCCGTGCGGGCGGCCGTGGGCCCCGCCTTCGAGATCATGACCGACGCCAACCAGGCCTTCACGGTCGACGAGGCGATCCGCCGGGCGCGCGCCTTCGAGCCCTTGGACCTCGCCTGGTTCGAGGAGCCGCTGCCGGCCGAGGACCTGGGCGGGCATGTGCGGCTCGCCGCCAGCACGAGCATCCCCGTGGCCGTCGGCGAATCGCTCTACAGCGTGCCGCATTTCCGCGAGTACCTGCACCGCGAGGCCTGCTCGATCCTGCAGACCGACGTGGCCCGGATCGGCGGCATCACGCCCTGGCTCAAGTGCGCGCACCTGGCCGAGGCCTACAACATGCCGATCTGCCCGCACTTCCTGATGGAGCTGCATGTCGGGCTGACGGCGGCCGTGCCGAACGGCCGCTGGGTCGAGCACATCCCGCAGCTCGACGACATCACGCTACACGGCATGCGGATCGAGGCCGGCCACGCGATCCCGTCCGAGGAGCCGGGCCTCGGCATCGCCTGGGACATGGCGGCGATCGAGCAGCGCCGGGTCCATGAGCTGACGCTGCTCGTGGACTGAGGGCGGCGATCTTGACCTCTCGCAATCCAGAAGTGCCGACGCCATCTAGGCGCCAATGAAGGCAGGCCGCGATCTGGAGCGGGGCTTGGAAGAGAGCGCTGGCAAGCAGATCGTCGACACGCTGATCGAGGAGCGGGCGCCCACGCTCTTCCGCTACGCGCCTACCCGCTGGGCCATGCGCCACCTTCTGCAACCGATCCTGCACTACCGCGAGGCGGTGTGGGCGGCCGACCTGATCTCAACGCTGAGCGGGCCCGACATCATGGCGCGGGCGGTGCGCGAGATCGAAATCGAGATCGGGACGCTGGGCCTCTACCGGCTGCCGGCGCGAGGGCGGGTGGTGATCGCCCCCAACCACCCGACCGGGCTTGCCGACGGTGTCGCGATCTACGAGGCCCTGCGCCAGGTCCGCCCCGACATCTGGTTCATCGCCAACAGCGACGCCATCCGCTGGGCCAAGGGGCTGGGCGACATCATCATCCCGGTCGAGTGGGTGAAGAGCAAGCGCAGCACGGTCGGCAGCCGGCGCCTGCTGGCCGATCTCGGCACCGCCTTCCGCAACGAGCAGGCGGTGATCATCTTCCCGTCGGGGCGGATCAGCTACATGACTTGGCGGGGCTTACGCGAGCGGCCCTGGCTCGCCACCGCCGTCACCCTCGCTCGCAAGTTCGAGGCCCCGATCCTCCCGGTCCACATCCGCGCCCGCAACTCGGCCCTCTTCTACGCGCTCTCCCAGGTCAGCGCCGAGCTGCGCGACGTCACCATCTTCAACGAGCTCCTGAACAAGCGCGGCCGCCGTTTCGAGCTCACCTTCGGCGACCTGATCGACCCCGCCGACCTCCCGGCCGACGCCGGCGAGGCCGTTGGCCTCCTCCAGCACCATGTCGAGCACGAGCTCCCACGCGCCAGCCGGCTACGCCCGGCCCTGCCAAGGCAGCGCAAGGTGGCGGTCAGGGCCTAGAAACGGCGCTCAGGGTGCCACGAAGCTGGCGATCGCCTGCCTGCAGGCATCGGTGAGCTGCCGGCCCCACGCTTCCGCCGGCCACCAGTCGGACACGGCGAGCCCGATCATCACGCCCAGGGCTATGCACAGGCCAGCATTGACAAAGCTCAATCGGGTCTCGCGTCTCTGCGGATCTGATACCATGGTGAAGGCTGGTACACCGTGAGCCTCCAGCCAACAAGATTACCAAAAGTTGCTGAAATTCAGAGATATACGCCATATTGGCGAGACATCGCAGTCACTGCGGCCCTGCCAGGGACCGTGATGCCTGGCTCCGCCAGAGGCGTTGCGGCTAAGCTTTTGCGGTGAATGGCGCGCCCGACAGGATTCGAACCTGTGACCCCGGGATTAGGAATCCCGTGCTCTATCCTACTGAGCTACGGGCGCGTGCGACGGATATAGCAGCGCTGCGGCGTCCTTGCCAGCGGCGGGGCTGCCTGGGGCTGCTGCTGGCCGTGGCTGCGGCCGGCGCCCGGGCCGGGGAGGCCGCGAGCCTTGAACGGGCGTCGCCCGTGCCGACGCTGCGCCTGGGCGATGGGACACTGGTGGCGCTGGCCGGCATCGTGGTGCCGGCGGAACTTGGCGCAGAAGCGGCGGCGGCCCTCACCTCTTGGCTGGATGGTGGGGCGTTCGAGGTCCGGACCGTCGACCCTGCCCTCGACCGTTACCGCCGCAGGCGCGTGGCGCTGGCGCGGGACAGCGGCACGCTTCAGGCAGTGCTGGTGGCGGCCGGGTTCGCCCTGGTGGCGCCGGAGCCGGGCATCGGGGCGGAGCTGCTGCCGCTGGAGGCGGCGGCCCGCGCCCGGCGAACGGGGGTGTGGGCTGCGGGCGGGAGCGGGCCGTTCGACGCCCGTGACGTGCCCATGACCGAAGGCCGCTACGTGCTGGTCGAGGGGCGCATTGCCCGGACGGCGCCGACCTCCATCTACTGGTACGCCAATTTCGGCGAGCTCTACCGCCGCGACTTCACCGTCCGGATCCCGAAGGCGGAGGAGCGGGCGTTCGCCGCGGCCGGGCTCGATCTGGCGGGCCTCGGCGGCCGCCGGGTGCGGGTCCGAGGTTGGCTGTTTGAGGAAAACGGGCCGATGATCGAGATCACCCATCCCCTGGCGCTGGAGGTCCTGGAATGATCCGGCGTGCCATGGCGGCGCTCCTACTGGTTGCCACGATGGCGTGCGGCGCAGGGGGCCTGCCCTCAGCGCTGGCCCAGGAGCGCGGCAACAGCATCTTCATGAGCCCGGCCCAGGAGGCCGAGATCGGGCGCGAGCAGCACGAGCAGGTGCTGGCCCAGTTCGGCGGCCTCTACGGGGACAAGAAGCTCCAGCAGTACGTCACCGGCATCGGCGACCGGCTGAAGAACGTCACCCCGCTCAAGGACCAGAAGTTCACCTTCAGCCTTCTCAACAGCGACGTGGTCAACGCCTTCGCGCTCCCCGGCGGCTATGTCTACGTCACCCGCGGGCTCCTGGCGCTGGCCCGCGACGAGGCCGAGCTTGCGGGCGTGCTGGGGCACGAGATCGGGCACGTCGTCGCCCGCCACACCGCCCAGCGCTACGACCGCAATGTCTGGGGCCAGCTCGGCACGGTGGGAGCGCAGGTCCTGGGCGGGCTGCTCGGCGGTTATCTGGGCGGCGACGTCGGGGCCCGGCTGGGCTCCCAGGTGGGCGGGCAGGCGGGAGCGCTGGGCGCCCAGGTCTATGTGCAGGGCTTTTCGCGCGAGCAGGAGTACGAGGCCGACGAGCTGGGCGTCACCTACCTCCAGGCCGCCGGCTACGAGCCCCGCGCCATGGCGAGCTTCCTGGGCCAGCTCGCCGCCAACGACGAGCTCGAGACCCGCCTCACCGGCCGCAAGGAGAGCACGCCCGGCTGGCTGCGCAGCCATCCGCGCACGGCCGACCGGCTGACCCGCGCCACCGAGGCCGCGGCGGCCGACACGCCGGGTGCGCGCGAGCAGGACAAGGAGCGCTTCCTCGCCGCGATCGACGGCCTCGTCTACGGCGACGACCCGGCCCAAGGCTTCGTGCGCGGCCGCACCTTCGAGCACCCGGACCTCGGCTTCCGCTTCACCGCCCCGCCCGGGTTCACCCTGCGCAACACGCCCCAGGCCGTGGTCGGCGGCGACCGCCAGGGCCGGGTCATGAACTTCGACATGGGCCAGGGCAGCTCCTCCGACCCTGCGACCTACCTGCAGCGCGAGTGGGCCAAGGAGACCCGGGTGGGCGACCTGCAGAGCTTCCGGGCGGGCAGCCTGTCGGCCGCCGCCGGCACCGCCCAGGTCCAGATCAACAAGGCCCCGGCCGAGGCCCTGCTGGTGGCCCTGGAAGGGGAGGGACAGCAGTTCTACCGCTTCGTCTTCGCCAACACCAAGGGCCTGACCCGCGACGACATCGCCGACTTCGAGAGCAGTGCCAAGAGCTTCCAGCGTCTGGCCAAGGACGAGGCGTCCGCGATCAAGCCCTTGCGGATCAGGATCCACACCGTGCGCTCGGGCGACACCCAGGAGAGCGTGGCCCGGCAGATGGAGGTCGACCAGCTCCCGCTGGACACGTTCCGCGTCCTGAACGGGCTCCAGGCCGAACAGAAGCTGGAGCCGGGGCAGGCGTTGAAGGTCATCGTGAAAGGCTGAGGACCCGGGCCGCCTCTTAACGGGCGGCCCATTCCTCCCGCAACCTGCGCAAGCTCGGCCCGCAGCGCCTGGATCATCTCCTCCTGCGCAGCGACCCGGCTCGCGAGGGCGTCCCTGTCGCGCTCGAGCAGCACTCTCGACACCTCGCCCGTCCGGACGTCCTCGAGCTGAAGGCCCCGCTCGTCCTCGAACATGCGCCAGAGCGGATGGCCGTCCTTGCGGAACGTGATGTCCCCAGTCGAGAAGGCATGCGCACGAACCACGCCCTCGACATCGAGCTTCAGGTTCGGCGTGAGGCCCGCCGGGTTCGAGTTCGGGTTCACGACGCCCAGACCGACGGTGCCGAACCAATCCGTCGGATTCACGTCCGAGACGCTTTGGTACTGGGTGTCGGTGGACTGGTCCTCGATCCCGCCACTGCCGCTCAGATTCACCGTCACGTTGTCCAGGCGGGTACGCACGGCGTCCTGGTCGATCAGGATCCGCTCGACGAGTGCGTTCTCCACCGTGGTGTTGAGCGCTTTCCTGATCTCGATCAGCTTGGTTGCAAAGACACCCTCGATCCGGGTCCGGCTTGCCTGCTCCAGCTTGATGTCCGCCGTGCCGTTGGCCTCGAAATGCACGCCGGAGATCACGGAGGGCAGGCCGGTTCCGTGGAGTTCGAGGCCGGTCCGCGCCACGCCCTCGATCGTGCCGCCAACCAGCGTCACGCTGCCCTCGCTGTTGCTGTCCTCGATCAGCATACCGTTGGTGCCGCCTTCGAGCGCCGCGCCCACGAAGGTGTTGGCGTTGGCCGAGATGCTGTTGAAGCGCTCGGCCTTGACCCAGACCTGGTTGGTCGAGGTCTGCGCGAAGAAGCCACCGAAGTTGGTGCCGCTGCGCAGCCCGGTGAAGGTGTTCAGAAGTGAGCCTTGCAGGTGGATGCCGTAGTGCCCGCCCAGCATGATCACCTGGTCGAAGCGCGAGTGGTGGGTGTTGACGAGCTTGATCAGGCTGGCCCCGGCGCTGGTCGCCACCGAGCCCAGATCAGGGCTGTTCGGTTCTGGGCATGAGTGGTCTATGAGGGCGAGGTTTGCGGCTGCGAGACCGTCGGCGCGCCTGGGCTGTTGAGGGCCAAAGCCCTCGCACCGGAGGCCGCCATGGTGCCGTTCGCCGGCCTGCTCGCCGCCCTGGAACAGATCCCCGATCCGCGCCGCCGCCAAGGACAGCGTTACGGCCTTGCCCCCTTGCTGCTGTTTGCGGTGCTGGCCGTCCTGGCCGGTGCCACCTCCTACCGCCGCATCCGCCTGTTCATCGGCGTGCATCGCGAGCGGCTGAACGTGACCTTCGGCGCCCGCTTCCGCCGCGCCCCAGCGGTCAACACGCTGCGCGCCCTCTTGCACGCGCTCGACCCGGCCGAGATCGAGGCCGCGTTCCGCCGCCACGCCCAGCATCTTGGTGACGTCACCACCGCGCCGGGGCGGCGGGTCATCGCGCTGGACGGCAAGACACTGCGGGGCAGCTTCGACCATCTCGACGACCAGGCCGCGGCGCAGGTGCTCAGCGCCTTCGCCAGCGAGGCGGCGCTCATCCTGGCCCATCAGGAGATCGCCGAAGGCAACGAGGTCGCGGCGGCCCAGGCGCTGATCGAGCAGCTGGGCCTGAGGGGCGTCCTGTTCACGGCCGACGCCCTGCACTGCCAAAAAAACGTTCGCCTGCGCGACCGCGACCGGCAACGCGCTGCTGGTGCGACGTCAAGCCCAACCAGCCCGCGCCTGTATGAGGCCGTGGCGCGACTGTGCGCCGAGCGGGACCCGATCGACCGGCACGAGACGGTGGACCGCGGCGGCACGGCCGTCAGGAGCACCGGCGCGTCGAGGTCTTCGCGGTCGCGGATCAGCTTCCACCCGAATGGCGGGGGACGATCGCCTGTGCGGCCCGCGTCTCACGCCTGAGCTGGTGCAAGGACACCCGCACCGGCCTGTGGCGCCCCCGGCGCGAGGTCGCCTACTACGTCAGCCAGGTCCGGCTGGACGCCGAGGATTTTGGGTGGGCGGTCCGGGCGCACTGGGGGATCGAGAACCGCGACCACCACGTGCGCGATCGCATCCTGCGCGAGGACGACAGCCGCATCCGGCGCCAGCCCGGCATCTTCGCCCGCCTGCGCTCGTTCGCGCTCAACATCGTGCGCGCCAACGGCGTCGGCAACGTGAGCGAAGCCATCTACACCAACGCTCTCAGCCTCGACCGTCTCCTTGCCCATGGCCTGCCAAAATCAAGAACTGAACAGCCTGGAGCCCAGATAGAGGTCGCGGACGCTGACCGCCTGGACGTTCCTGAAGACGAAGAGGCTCTTGCCATTGGCGGCCTGATAGACCTGGGAGCCACGTCCGGCGCCGGCGAGGCTCACCGGCTTGTCGATGATGATCTCGCCCGTGACGCGATAGCGGCCGGGCGGGAACAGGACGAGCCCGCCGTCCGGTGCACGCCCGATCGCGCGCTGGATGGCACCGGTGTCGTCCGACCTGCCGTCTCCCGCGGCGCCGGTGCGTGTCACGTCCACCCACGGCGCCACGCCCGGGCTCTGGGCCTGCACCGTTGGCGGGTGCTGCAGACAGGTCACCAGCACCAGCACAAGCAAGGTCACAAAGCCGGGCTTGCCCGGACCCGAGCGAACCATCTTCTCACTCCCCAACCCTGACCCGCGCGTGCCGCGCGGGCTCGCCTCAGCTCACCAGCTTGGCATCGAACCCGTTGTCGGTCATCGACAGGATCGTCTTCTTGCCGCGCACGTAGGTGAGCAGGAAGACGTCGTGCATCCAGAGCGTGCGGAGGTGGGAGAGGGTCTTGTCGGCGGCGGTCATGTCGAGGTCGCGGCCGTCATGCTCGTGGACGAGGTAGAGGCCGCGGCGGCCGCGGAAGTTGGCGTCGTGGATGCGGATCAGCGGGAAGGAGCCGCTGCCGACCTGGCGCAGGAGGGCCGACTTCACGCCTTCCCAGTGCTCCTCGTCGGAGACCTCGTCGACCACGATGTGCTCGCCACGGGTCTTCCAGGTGAAGAGGTCGAGCTCGCGCATCAGCTCAGGAGTGAGGAAGCGGCGCAGGAAGGCGATGTCGCGGTCGCTCTCGCGCACCTCCATGAGCTTGCCCAGGGCCTCCTTGCTGCCCTCGCCGCCGAAGCGCTTCTCGATGTCGCGCCAGATCATGAAGCCGACATGATAGGGGTTGAGGCCGCCCGGGTGCGGGCAGATCACCTGGTTGTGGCGGACCAGGAACTCCAGCATCGAGATCCTGCGGCAGGTCGATGCTCATCATGATCCGGTGGTGCCAGTGGCTGGCCCAGCCCTCGTTCATGATCTTGGTCTCGATCTGCGGCAGGAAGTAGGCGGCCTCCTCGTCGACGATCGTGAGCACGTCCTTCTGCCAGTCGGCGAGCTCGCGATTGTGATCGCGCACGAAGAGGAGGATGTCGTCCTCGGGCTCGAGCGGCTCGCGGGAGAGGTCGACCGGCTTCGCCTCCTCGCGCTTGCGCAGGCCCGACCACTGGTCCTGCTGTGGCCTCGCTGCATCGAGCAGGCGCGCCTTCTGCTGCTCGCGGGGGAGCTTCCGGATCGCCTGGTTGCGCCGGCGCGAGAAGGAGATCGCGTGCGCGGAATTGAGGAACTGCTCGACCGCGTCGGAGCCGATCGAGGGGTCCTCGATATAACGCCGCATCCGGTCGGCCCGGGCCTTGAACGAGGCCAGGGTCTCCTTGGCGGCGGTGGCGCTGGTGAAGGTGAAGTTGTTCTTGAAGAAGTCGTTGTGCCCGTAGACGTGCGCTATGGTCAGCACCTGCAGGCACAAGGAATTGTCCCGCATCAGATAGGCGAGACAGGGGTTTGAGTTGATCACCATCTCGTAGGGCAGGCCCGAGACGCCATGGTCGTACATGGTCTTGGTCTGCTCGAAGGCCTTGCCGAAGGACCAATGCGGGTAGTGGGAGGGCATACCGTGATAGGCCATATAGCCCAGCATGGCATTCTGGTCGCAGACCTCGAACTCCTGCGGGTAGCAGTCGAGCCCGAGCTCCGCGACCCTGGCCTGGATCCGCTCGTCCCAGGCCTCGAGATCACGCAGCGTCCAATCGCTCATCGTCACCCAGCCCTTGGCGCCGGCCAGGGCGGCCGGCCTGTTCGCTCCAGGTTAGATGTAGCGAGCCGATCGCCTGCCGTCACGGACTGAGCCGCGCCGGCCAGCCCGCTGTCGGCTAAATCCAGCCCTGCTTCTGGGCCGCCACCTTCAGGCGTGCCGCGACCTCGTCGGCCGTGCGCTTGGCCGCAGCCTCGATCGTGTTCGAGCCGGTCCGCATCTCCCGCACCTTCATGGCACCGACGACGACCAGGCCGATCGGGTTCGCGGTCGCGGCGTAGACGGCCAGGGGGGCCACCATGCCCGGCATCTTGCCGCTGCCGGAATTGGTGGTCCCGCCGCCGAGACGGCGCAGGCCCGTGGCGGTCATCTGGTAGCCCTCGACCGCGGTCCTGAGCTCGGCCGCACCCGAGCCGAAGCCCAGCAGCACCCGCTTGCCGCCGCTGCCCTCCTCGATCCCGTAGAAGCTGCCCTTGATCACGATGTCGCCGGGTCGAGGTGGAGGCTGACCCTCCTCGCGGACGGCCGGCAGGCCCGCCTCGCGCAGGTCGGCCACCAGCTGCTCTGCTACCTCGGCCCCCAGCTTGTGACCGATCTCGATGTCCTCCGCCGTCTGTGCCGCGGGTGCCGCGGCTTCCGCCGTCAGCGCGGAGTTCGGCAGGCACCTCCTCCGGCGTGGCGGCGAAGTCCTGGATGATGATGCGATCGGGGCGCGGCAGCGCCGGCCCATCGTAGGTGTCGCGGCTGGTCACCTTGGTGGAAGCACATCCGGCCAGGATGGCCAGGGCGAGCAGTCCGACAGCCGTCCGGATCAACGGGCTCATGACGCCAGCAACTCCCCAGCTTGGCCCCCTATGGCGGGAGCACTCGGATTTACGCGGGAGGTGCTGACACGAGCGACAGCCGCAAGACGGCATCCTGATGCCCGCACCCATTCCGTGCGGAGCCACTGTCTGCCCGGCCTCGAGGCAGGTCAATCAACCGACCCGCCCGCGCCGTATGGCCGTTTTGATCGCGGACGGCCGAGCTAAGGCTAGAGCAGCCCGTCCTCGACCAGCGCCTCGGCGATCTGCACCGCGTTCAGCGCCGCCCCTTTGCGCAGGTTGTCGGCGACGACCCACAGGCTGAGCCCATACGGGACCGTGGGATCGCGGCGGATGCGGGAGACGAAGACGCCGTACTCGCCCACGCAGTCCTTGGGCGTGATGTACTCGCCGCGCTTGGGGTCGTCGACGACGAGGACGCCCTCGGCCTCGCGCAAGGCGGCGCGGGCCTCGTCGGGGCCCAGGGGCTCCTCCATCTCGATGGTCGTGGCCAGGGCGTGACCGACGAAGACGGGGACGCGCACGCAGGTGGCGGTGACCTCGATGGCGGGGTCGAGGATCTTCTTGGTCTCGACCACCATCTTCCATTCCTCCTTGGTCGAGCCGTCCTCCATGAAGACGTCGATCTGGGGAATGACGTTGAACGGGATCGGGCGCGGGAAGTGCACCGCCTCCCGCTGCTCGTTCATGTAGATGGCCTTGGTGTGCTCGAAGAGCTCGTCCATGGCCTCCTTGCCGCCGCCCGAGACGGACTGGTAGGTCGAGACCACCACCCGCCTGATCCGGGCGATGTCGTGCAAGGGCTTCAGCGCCACGACCATCTGGATGGTCGAGCAGTTCGGGTTGGCGATGATGTTGCGGGCGCGGAAGTCGCGCAACGCCTCGCGGTTCACCTCCGGCACCACCAGGGGGACGTCCTCGTCCATCCGGAAGTGGGAGGTGTTGTCGATCACCACGCAGCCCTTGGCGGCTGCGCGCGGCGCGTGCACGGCCGAGACCTTGGCACCCGGCGAGAAGAGGGCGATGTCGAAGCCCTCGAAGTCGAAGCGGGCGAGATCGCGCACCTTCAAGGTCGTATCGTCGCCGAAGCTCACCTCGCTGCCGATCGACCGCTCCGAAGCGAGTGCCACGATCTCGTCGACCGGGAACTGGCGCTCGGCCAGGATCTGCAGCATCTCGTTGCCGACGGCACCAGTGGCGCCGACGACGGCTACCTTGTAGCCCATCTGGGGTTCCTCAACGACCGACCGGGCAGGTTGCCAGCAATGTCGGGAATGGTGCCGCAGGAGGGACTCGAACCCCCGACCCGCGCATTACGAATGCGCTGCTCTACCAACTGAGCTACTGCGGCTCGGCCGGCGCCCTTTACACCCGCGGCCGCTTCGCGCGCAAGGCTGGGGTCAGCAGGGCGGCTGCAGGGCAGCACGCAGGTCGATGATCTCGACCAGGTCGCCGGCGCTGCGGGGCGGATCGTGGGGCGGGCGGATCACCAGGGCGTCGGCGCGGGCGAAGGTGGCGAACATCGAGCTGTCCTGGCGGGACGCCGTCTCGACGAGACGCAGGCCGTCGGCGCTGCCGGCATAGCTGGCGCGGAGATAGTCCTCGCGGCGGTCGTTGGCTGGGAGCGGGCCGGCGAGGCGGGCTTGCGCGCGGGGCAGGGCGGGATCCTGGCCCAGCATGCGCAGGATGCCGCCGCGCAGGAACATGATGGCGCAGACGGCCGAGGAGACCGGGTTGCCGGGCAGGCCCAGGACGGGCACCGGCGCCCAGGCGGCCGAACAGGAGCGGCTTGCCGGGCCGCATCGCGATCTTCCAGAAGGCGAGCTCGAGGCCACGCACGCCCAGCGCGTTCTGGACCAGGTCGTGGTCGCCGACGGAGGCGCCGCCGGAGGTGACGAAGGCATCCAGACCCTCGACGGCCTCGATCCGGGCAGCCAGCGCCGCCGGCTCGTCGGGGGAGATGCCGAGGTCGATCGGCTCGCCGCCCCAGAGCCGGACCATGGCGGCGAGGGCGGTGGAGTTCGAGCTGACGATCTCGCCCGGCCCCGGCGTCTCGCCCGGCCAGCGCAGCTCGTCGCCCGTCGCCAGGATGCCCACGCGCGGTCGGCGCCGCACGGGCAGCCACGCCTGGGCCATGACGGCGGCGAGGCCCAGCTCGCGCGGGCCCATGACGGTGCCCGCGGTAAGGCCGACCCAGCCCGCCCTGAAGTCGAGCCCGGCCGGGCGAACGAACTCGCCTTGTCTGACGGTGCGGGTGAAGCGCACGCGGCTGCCGTCGGTCTCGGCATTCTCCTGGATGGCGATGGCGTCGGCGCCGGCCGGGATCACCCCGCCCGTGAAGATGCGCACGGTTTCGCCTGGGGCCACCTCGCCCGCGAAGGGATGGCCGGCCGGTGCCGTGCCCACCACCTCCAGCCACCGGCCCGGTGGATCGAGGTCGGCGGCGCGGACGGCGTAGCCGTCCATGGCGGAGACGGCGGCCGGGCGGCTGGTCGCGGCGCGCCTGGACCTCGGCAGCGAGCACGCGGCCCAGGGCCCGGTCGAGGGTCACCCACTCGGGCGGCATGAGGCGGAAGCCCTCGAGCACGCGCGCCTGCGCCTCACGGACCGAGAGCACAGCCTAGCCCTCCGCCTGCCACTCGCCGGAGCGGCCGCCGGCCTTGTGCAGGAGCCGCACCTCGCCGATCCGCATGCCGCGGTCGACCGCCTTGCACATGTCGTAGACCGTGAGGGCCGCCACCGCGACGGCGGTCAGCGCCTCCATCTCGACCCCGGTCTGCCCGCTCACCTTGCAGGTGGCGCGGATGAGGACGGCGCCGCGCTCGCGGTCGGTGGCAAGGTCGACCTTCACGGAGGAGAGTGCGAGCGGATGGCACAAGGGGATCAGCTCGCTCGTGCGCTTGGCGCCCATGATCCCGGCCAGCTGGGCGATGCCCAGCACATCGCCCTTCCTGAACCCGCCCGCCTCGATCAGGGTCAGGGTCTCGGGCGCCATGAGGATGACGCCTTCGGCCGTGGCCGTGCGCTCGGTCACCTGCTTGGCCGAGACGTCGACCATGACCGCGTTGCCGTCGCGGTCGATATGGGTGAGGCCGGTCACGCCGCGCGGTCCAGCCCGAGCAGGCGGCGGGTGGCGCTCGCCACGTCCTGCTCCTGCATCAGGCGCTCGCCGACGAGGAAGCAGGAAGCACCGGCCCGGCGCATGCGCAGGAGGTCGTCATGCGTGCCGAGCCCGCTCTCGGCCACGAGCAGGCGCTCGGGCGGTACCAGCGGTGCGAGCTCCTCTGTCGTCGCTAGATCCACGCGCAAGGTTTTCAGGTTGCGGTTGTTGACGCCGATCAGCTCCGCCCGAAGGCGAAGTGCCCTGTCGAGCTCGGGGCGATCGTGGACCTCGACCAGCACATCCATGCCGAGCTCGGCCGCGGCGCTCTCGAGCTCGGCGGCCTCGCCGTCGCCCAGGGCCGCCATGATGAGCAGGATGCAGTCGGCGCCGATCGCACGGGCCTCGACCACCTGATAGGGGTCGAGGATGAAGTCCTTGCGGAGCGCGGGCAGCGGCACGGCTTCGCGGGCAGCGCCCAGGTAGGCGTCGCTGCCCTGGAAGAAGGGCTCGTCGGTGAGCACGGAGAGGCAGGTGGCACCGCCTTCGGCATAGGCGCGGGCCAGCGCGGGCGGGTCGAAGTCGGCGCGGATCAGCCCGCGGCTGGGCGAGGCCTTCTTGATCTCGGCGATCAGGCCGAAGCGGCCAGCAGCCACGGCCTGCCGCAGTGCCCGCACGAAGCCGCGCGGCGGCTCAGCGGGAAGCGAGCGCTGCAGGTCGGCCAGGGAGCGCTCGCGTTTGCGGGCGGCCACGTGCTCGCGCTTGACCTCGCAGATGCGGGCGAGGACGTCGCTCACGGTGGCGGGCCCTCGTTGGTGACCCGGACCAGGCGCTCGAGCGCGCGGGCGGCAGCACCGCTGTCGATCGATTGGGCCGCCATGGCGGCACCCTCGCGCAGGCTGCCGGTGCGGCCGGCGACGATCAGGGCGCCCGCGGAGCCGAGCAGGACGGCGTCGCGCAAGGGGCCCCGTACGCCGGCCAGAACGGCGCGCAGAGCCTCGGCGTTGTGCGCCGGATCGCCGCCGGTCAGGTCCTCGAGCCGGGCGCGCGGCAGGCCGGCCTGCTCGGGGGTGACCTCGAACGTCCGCACGCCGTTGCCGTCCCATTCGGCGACCAGGGTGGCACCGGAGGTGGAGAGCTCGTCGAGGCCGTCACGGCCGTGCACGACCCAGGCGCGCTCCGCACCCAGCCGGCCCAGGACCGTGGCCAACGGCTCGACCCACTGGGCCGCGAACACGCCTACTACCTGGCGCTTCACGCCTGCCGGATTGGCGAGCGGCCCCAGCAGGTTGAAGATGGTGCGGGTGCCGAGCTCGACCCTGGGGCCGGCGACGTGGCGCATGGCGCCATGGTGGCGCGGCGCCATCATGAAGCCGATCCCGGCGGTGCGGATCGCCTCCTCGACGAGGCTCATCTCGGCCTCGATGTTGACGCCAAGGGCCGTGAGCACGTCGGACGAGCCGGAGCGCGAGGAGAGGCCGCGATTGCCGTGCTTGGCCACCGGCACGCCGCAGCCGGCGACGACGATGGCGGCAGCGGTCGAGATGTTGTGGGTGCCGGCAGCGTCGCCGCCCGTGCCGCAGGTGTCGATGGCGCCGGGCGGTGCCTGGATGCGGGTCATCCGGGCGCGCAGGGCCTCGGCACCGGCGGTGATCTCCTCGATCGTCTCGCCGCGGACGCGCAGCGCCATCAGCAGGCCCGCCACCTGGGCCGGCGTGGCGTTGCCGGTCATCATCAGGTCGAACGCCTCGCGCGCGGCCGCGGGTGCGAGCGGCTCGCCGGTGGCAGCCTGCGCGATGAGCTGGCGGAAGCGCTGCAGCTCCGCCGTCATGCGGCGGCGAGCTCGGGGCGGGCGAGGGCCAGGAAGTTCTTCAGGAGGCGGTGGCCGTAGCGGGTCTCGATGCTCTCGGGATGGAACTGCACGCCATGGATGGGCAGCCGCTCGTGGCGCAGGCCCATGATGGTGCCGTCGCCGGTGCGGGCGTTCACCTTGAGCTCGGCCGGCAGGGTCGGCGGCAGGGCCACGAGGGAGTGGTAGCGGGTGGCATCGAGCGGCGAGGGCAGGTCGGTGAAGACGCCGGTGGCGTCGTGCTCGATGGCCGAGAGCTTGCCGTGCATGATCTGCGGCGCCCGGCCGATGGTGGCGCCGAAGGCCTGGGCGATCGCCTGGTGGCCGAGGCAGACGCCCAGGATCGGGTAGCGCCCGGCGGCGGCCTTGATCAGCGGCAGGCAGATGCCGGCACGGTCGGGGTCGCAGGGGCCGGGCGAGATCACGATCGCGTCCGGGCGCATCGCGATCGCCTCCTGCACGGTGATGGCGTCGTTGCGATAGACGACCGTCTCCGCACCCAGCTCGCCCAGATAGTGGACCAGGTTGTAGGTGAAGCTGTCGTAGTTATCGATCAGCAGCAGCATGGAGGACGGCCCGCCCGGAGCCGGCGAACGCACCGGCGTGCCAGAGGAACCGCATCTGGCCCTTGGCCGTCAAGCGGCGGAGCTGTGGCCCGGCGGGCGCGGCGGGCCGCGGCTGCGCGGGCGGAGCGTCGCACAACCTGTTCAAATGCGGCGCTTGCGGCGTAAGAACGCCCTTGGCTAGAGGGCGTGCGGTGGAAGCAACCAGGCAAGCAGGAAAGGCGGCGTCGGCAGCCGGTCACAGGCTGCGGCAGCTGCGTCGCTGGGCCCGGCGTCCGCTGGCGCGCAACCTGCTGATCGCGGCGGTGGTCGCATTGGCACTGGTCGTGTTCCTGTCCTCGCTGCGCCACCGCCCGAGCCAGCCCTTCCGGACACCGGAGGTGGCCGCCGCCCTGAAACGCGCCCGCGACCGGACCGGGCCGGATCCCGGGCCCGTGGTCAGCCTGAGCGCCGCCCCGCGGCTGGCGCTCGTCGGGCCGGGCCTGGGCGATACCAAGCTGGCGCTCGAGACGCGGGTGCCACCTCCGGCCCCCGAGCGCCCGGCCGAGCAGGCCGAGGATGTGGTAGCGAGGCCGCCTGCACCGCCCGTCGAGATGCGCCCGCTTCCGCAACCGGCGGCAGTCCAGAAGGTGGTCCCGCCGCCACCTCCGGCACCGCTGCGCGAGGTCGTGCCCGAAGCACCGCCACCACGGCCCGCAGCCCCAGACCCGCCGCCACCTCTCGCCGCAACGCCGGACCTGCCGCCGCCCGCGGTCGTGGCGGCGCTGCCGTCGGTCGAGGCAGCACTGCCGGCAACGCCGGTCCCGCTGCAGCGCCTGCCGGTGCCCGAGCCGATCCCGCGACCGGTGCCAGCGCCCTCGATCCAGCCGGTGGCGGCCATTGTCCGCCCGCCGGCGCCGCCGGCCTTCGATGCGCCCCGGCTGGCGATCATCATCGACGATCTGGGCTATGACCAGGGTGCGGCACGCCGGGCGATCGCCCTATCGCCCGCCGTGACCCTGGCCTTCCTGCCCTATGGCTTCCACCTGCCCGAGCTCACGGCGGCCGCCGCGGCCCGTGGGCACGATGTCTTCCTGCACCTGCCGATGGAGCCGACCGGCAAGGAGAACCCGGGTGCGAACGCGCTCCTCACCAGCCTGCAGCCGGCCGAGGTCTCGCGCCGGCTCGCCTGGGCGTTCGACCACGTGCCGCGCGCCGTGGGCGTCAACAACCACATGGGCAGCCGGGGCACCGCGGACCCGGCCCTGATGCTGGCCGTGCTGAGCGAGGTCCGCCGTCGCGGCCTCGTCTTCGTCGACAGCCGCACCACGGGCGCCTCGGTGGCGCCGACCATCGCCGAGCGCCTGGGGGTGCCGATCGCCTCGCGCGACATCTTCCTCGACAACATCCCGACATCGGGCGTGGTGCTGGCGCAGCTCGAGGCGGCCGAACGCGTCGCCACGGCGGCACGGCAGCGCCATCGCGATCGGTCACCCCTTCCCGGCGACGCTCGCGGCGCTGGCCGACTGGCTGCCCGCGGCCGAGCGGCGGGGGTTGCGGCTGGTGACGGCGCGCAGCCTGACCACGCAAGGGGAGCCCTGCGCCGTCACCGTCTCCAGCAACGGAGGCTGCTGAGGCTCAGCCCTTGCTGCTGGCGAAGCGGACCGCCTCCTCGGCGGCGCGGATCAGGGCGCGGACCTTGTTGAGCAATTCCTGGTACTCGGCATCGGGGTCGCTGTCGTAGACCACGCCACTGCCGGCCTGGACGTACATCGTGCCGTCCTTCACCAGCGCCGTGCGGAGCGCGATGCAGGTGTCCATGGTGCCGTCGGCGCCGAAATAGCCGACCGTGCCGGCATAGAAGCCGCGCCGCTCGGGCTCCAGCTCCTCGATGATCTCCATCGCCCGCACCTTGGGCGCCCCGCTCACGGTTCCGGCCGGGAAGCCCCCGATCAGGGCATCCAGCGCGTCGAACCCCGGCCGGATGCGGCCTTCGACATTGGAGACGATGTGCATGACGTGGCTGTAATACTCGACCACCATCTTCTCGGTGACCTTGACCGAGCCGATCTCCGCCACCCGGCCGACATCGTTGCGGCCGAGGTCGAGCAGCATCAGGTGCTCGGCCAGCTCCTTGGGGTCGGAGAGCAGCTCCTTGGCCAGCGCCTCGTCCTCGGCGCGGTTGGCACCGCGGCGGCGGGTGCCGGCCAGCGGCCGGATGGTGACCTTGCTGTCGCGCAGGCGGACCAGGATCTCGGGCGAGGAGCCCACGAGCGCGTAGCCGTCGAGGTCGAGATAGAACAGGAAGGGGGAGGGGTTGAGGCGACGGAGTGCCCGATAGAGCGCTATCGGCGGCAGGTCGAAGCGCACGGCGAAGCGCTGCGAGGGGACGACCTGGAAGATGTCGCCGGCGACGATGTACTCCTTCGCGCGCTCGACCATCCCCCGGAACGCGTCCGGCGGCATGTTGGGGACCGGGTCGATCGGCGGCAGGGCGCGGCGCAGCGGCTCGTGGCGGACACCGCGGTCGAAATCGGCGACGGCATCGGCCAGCCGCTCCAGGGCCGCATCATAGGCGCGCGAGGCCGGCACGTCCGGGCGCGGGTAGACCGAGGTCACGAGTGTCACCCGGTCGGCGATGTTGTCGAACACCGCGACCAGGGTCGGGCGGACGAAGACGGCGTCGGGCAGGCCCAGCCGGTCCTCGTTCTTCTCCGGCAGCCGCTCCATCTGCCGGACCATGTCGTAGGTCATCTGCCCGAAGAGGCCGGCAGCCGGCGGCGGCAGGCCCTCGGGCATGGTGATCCGGCAGGAGCGGATCAGCTCGCGCAAGGACTGGAGGGCAGGCGTCTCCAGCGGCTCGAACTCGCCGCCCTGGCGCACCCGGCGGTTGATCTCGGCGCGGGCGCCGAAGCAGCGCCAGACGAGGTCGGGCTTGGTGCCGATGATCGAGTAGCGGCCGCGGACGGCCCCGCCCTCGACGCTCTCCAGGAGGAAGCTGTAGGGCCGCCCCTCGCCGAGCTTGAGGAAGGCCGAGACCGGCGTCTCGAGGTCGGCGACCAGCGAGGTCCAGACCACCTGCGGCAGGCCGAGCGCATAGGTTTCCGCGAAGGCGTCTGCCGAGGGTCTGGCGTCCATGGCTATTGGGCCTGTGCTTCCATGAGGCTGGCGAGCTGCCCCTGGTCGACCTGGACCGGGTAGCGCTGGCGGAGGGCGGCCTCGTACTGGGCCAGCACGTCGCTGCGCATGTCGTTGGCGAGTGCTGTCCGGGCCTGGTCGCGGGCGGCGGTCTCGGGCTGGGGGGCGATGACCTCGTCGACCACGAGCACGGCCGAGCCGTCCAGGGCCGGCACCGCGCGTGCGACCGTGGCCCCGGCCGGGGTCTCGAACATCAGCTTCACCGCCTCGGGCGTCAGGGTGAAGAGATAGCCCTGGTCGTCCCGCTTGAGCGGGCCGACATCGATCTTCTGCACGCCCTGCTCGGCTGCGGCCACGGCATCGAGTGCGGTCGCGTCCGTGACCCTGGCGCGGAGCTCCTCGGCCCGGGCCTTGGCCCGCTCCGCCTGCTGCTCCTTCTTCCACGCCGTGCTCAGCACGTCCCGCACCTCCTCGAGCGTGCGTGGCCGCGCCGGGTCGATGCTGTCCACCCGGAACATGTAGAAGCTGCCGTTCTGGGCGTGGTTGAGGAGCGAGGGCTCGCCCTGGCCGGCGCTGAACACCATGCCCAGGATCTCAGGGGTCAGCCGGTCGGCCGCCACCGCCTCCTGCTTGCGGTTCTGGCCCTGGCGGTCGACGGCGTCGATCTTGAGCGCCTGGAGCCCCAACCTGGAGGCGGCCTCATCGAGCGAGGTGCCGGCTGCGATCTCGTCGTCGAGCTTGTTGGCGAAGTCGGGCAGCTGCTCGCTCGCCCGCTGCATCTTCAGCTCCTGCTCGAGGTCGCCGCGCACGTCGGCGAAGCTGCGGGTCGCCTCCGGTGTCACCTCGGTGACCTTGATCAGGTGCCAGCCGAAGGCACTGGAGACCGGCGCCGCGGTCGTGCCCTGCTCGGTGGCGAACACGGTTTGATCGAGCGCTTCCGGCAGGTCGCCCTTGCGCACCGGCCCGAGCTCGGTGCGCTCGACGCCCTTGCCCTTCAGCGCTGCCGCGATCTGCTCGAACCCCTGGCCGGCCGCGGCCATCTCGGCGGCCTCCCGGACCACCGCCTCCTGGTCGGCCACGAGCTGCTCGAAGGAGCGGGTGGCGGGCGTGCGGTAGTCGCCGATCCGGCTCTCATACTCCGCGCGCAGCGCCGCCTCGTCGATCGCGATGTCGCCGGCGAGGTCGTCGGGGCCCAGCACCACCAGCGTGACAGCCCGGTACTCCGGTGCTTCGTACTTCTTGGCGTTGGCCTCGAGATAGGTCTTGAGCGTCGCCTCGTCGGGTGCGTCGACCTGGATCTCGTCGGCCTTCACCACCAGCGCCCGGCCGCGCCGCTGCTCCTCGCGATAGGCGAGGAGCCGGTCGGAGAGCAGGCCCGGGGCCGCCACCGGGGCGGTCAGCCCGTCGACCAGCCGGCTGCGCATCACGTCCTGCTTCAGATTGGCCAGGTAGCCCTGCTCGTTGGTGCCGATGCGGCGCAGGAACATCTCGAAGGCCTGCCGGTCGAAGCCCTGGCTGCCGCGGAACATGGGGTTGTCGCGGACCTGCTGCGCCAGCTCGGGCTCGGCCACGGCGAGCTTCATGTCCCGCGCATGCGCGTCGACCAGATGCCGGGCGACGGTGACCTCGAGGGCCTGGTTCAGGAGCCCGAAGCTCACCGCCTGATGGCGGGTGAGGGCACCGCCGGCCTGCTGCTGGAGCTGCTGGTAGCGGGCGTCGAACTCGCGCAGCACCTCCTGCTGGCCGATCTCCTGGCCGGCGACCGAGGCGAGCCCGCCGCCGCCGAGGCTGGGCGCCCGGAGCACGTCGCCGATGCCCCAGACGGCGAAGCTCAGGATCAGGATCCCGAACAGAACCTTCACCACCCAGCCGGTGGCGTGCTTGCGCATGACGTTGAGCATGGATCGAAGGCCGTGCGGTGCGGGGAATGGGACGGTGGAGCGGTCGAGCGAAAATATGGAAGGTGGGCGATTGGCGCAACTGCGGGCGGACCCGAGGCCATGGCCTCCTGCTAGCGCAGCTCCCCGGTCAGGTGGCGCCTCGGATCCATGGCCTCGTGCAGCACGCGCAGAACAGCGACGCTGTGGTCCGCGTCGGCTTCCTTGGCCCGCCTATAGTACAGCACGTGGGAAGCGGCCCCACGCCGACGCGCTGCCAGCCCGACATGAAAGGTGCGAACGCCAGACCCAAGGTCGTCCCGCGGCCGGGAACCCGGGCGCTCTGGATGCGCCGCCACCAGCCGGGCGGCCTCACCTAACAACGCGGCATAGCGCTGCTGCTGCGCAGGGCCGAACATCTGCTGCGACTGACGGAGGATGATCTCGATGTCGGTATCGGCTGCAGGAGTGAGCCGGTAGGCTTGGCCGCTCAATCCTCCGCGTGCTCCCGAGTGACCGCGGCCGAGATGTCGGCGATCGAGCGGGACGAGAACCGTCCGGCATCGGCCTGGGCCGCTCCGATCCCAACCTCACGGCGAAGGACCGCCAGCTTCTCCGCGCGCAGCTCGGCCTCCCGGCGCAGCGAGCGAAGGGCTGCGCGGACGACCTCGCTGGCCGTCCCGTACTCGCCGGCAGCGACCTCTCGCTCGATGAACTCCACGAACTCGGCCGTGAGGCTGACATTCATCGTCGGCATCGGTGACTCCAGAGAGCAGCTTCAGTCTGGCCGCTTGGCAAAGTTTGTCAAGCGCTGCAGCACCCGCCACCCTGGAAACCTCGGCACCCTCGTGCTAGCAACCGCGCCGAGTTCCAAAACCTCCGGACCCGTGATGGCGCTGGCGACCCCTATCGTCTTCGGCAATTGGAAGATGCATGGCCTGCGGGCCGAGGCCGACGCGCTGGCGGGCGGGCTGGCCGATATCAGGGCAGGCTCCACGCTGGCCGGCACGCTGGGCGTCTTCCCGCCGGCCACCGTGCTGGCGCGGGTAGCCGAGCGGCTGCGCGGCACGGGGATCGTCGTCGGCGGGCAGGACTGCCACCAGCAGCCCAAGGGTGCCTTCACCGGCTCGGTCAGCGCGCCGATGCTGAAGGATGCAGGGGCCGAGGCCGTCATCGTCGGCCACTCCGAGCGGCGGCATGGGCTGGGCGAGACCGATTCGGTGGTCCGCGCCAAGGCCGAGGCGGCGCTCGCGCAAGGGCTCCTGGTCGTGCTCTGCATCGGCGAGACCGAGGAGGAATGGCTGGCCGGGCGCACGCTGGAGCGGCTCTCGGCACAGCTGGAGGCCAGCCTGCCGCGCGATGCCGCGGCCGACCGGCTGATCATCGCCTACGAGCCGGTCTGGGCGGTCGGCACCGGGCGCACGCCGGGCAGCGACGAGATCGCGCGGAGCCACGATCTTGTGCGTGAGCACGTGGCGGCCCAGATCCCGGGCGGCTCCATGGTGCCGATTCTCTATGGTGGCTCGGTGAAGCCGGAGAACGCGCGAGCGATCCTGGCCATACCGGGCGTGGACGGTGCTCTCGTCGGCGGTGCCTGCCTCGACGCTGCCGGGTTCTGGTCGATCCTGGAGGCCGGCGGCCCGGCCTGAAGCGCCGCTCGCGACCTCACATCATTCGGACTCGTCATGATCACGATCGTGCTCGTCATCCATCTGCTCGTCGCCTCGGCACTCGTCGGCGTGATCCTGCTCCAGCGCAGCGAGGGCGGCGCCCTGGGCGGCCTGGGTGGGGGCACCTTCGGCGGCCTGATGAGCGCTCGCGGCTCGGCCAACCTGCTGACCCGCACCACGGCCTTCCTCGCCGCCGGGTTCATCGCCACCAGCGTGGTCCTGGCACTCCTCGCGAGCCACGGCCGCAGCGGCAGCTCGATCCTCGACGCGCCCGCACCCGTGCAACAGCCGGCACCCGAGCCCGCTCCGGCGCCGAGCGAGCCTTCCGCCCCGGTCGCCCGCTAGCAGTGCGACGGGATCGCTCTAGTTTCGCCACTGCCGCCCCTTGCCCGGGCCGGCACCGCGACTGATACTGGGAATTGATGAAGCGCTACGTTTTCATCACCGGCGGTGTCGTGAGCTCGCTCGGCAAGGGCCTCGCCGCCGCCTCCCTGGGCGCGCTGCTCCAGCTCCGCGGCTACCGGGTCCGTCTCCGCAAGCTGGACCCCTACCTCAACGTCGATCCCGGCACGATGTCGCCCTATCAGCACGGCGAGGTGTTCGTGACCGACGACGGGGCCGAGACCGACCTCGACCTCGGCCATTACGAGCGCTTCACCGACGTGCCGGCGCGCGCCTCGGACAGCGTCTCGGCCGGCCGGATCTACTGGACCGTGCTCAGCCGCGAGCGCCAGGGCGACTATCTGGGCGGCACCGTCCAGGTGATCCCGCACGTCACCAACGCGATCAAGGAGTTCATCCGCAGGGACGTGGACGAGGCCGACATCGTGCTGGTCGAGATCGGCGGCACGGTCGGCGACATCGAGGGCCTGCCCTTCTTCGAGGCCATCCGCCAGCTCAGCAACGAGCTGCCGCGCAACTCCTGCGCCTATGTCCACGTCACGCTGGTGCCGTACATTCCCTCGGCCGGCGAGCTGAAGACCAAGCCCACCCAGCACTCGGTGCGCGAGCTGCGCGCGATCGGCATCCAGCCCGACGTGCTGCTCTGCCGCTCGGACCGGCCGATCCCGGCCGACGCCAGGCGCAAGATCGCCCTCCAGTGCAGCGTGCGCGAGGAGGCCGTGATCCCGGCCCTGGATGCCTCCAGCATCTACGAGGTGCCGGCGCGCTATCACGAGGAGGGGCTGGACTCCCAGGTGCTGGCCGCCCTTGGCATCGAGCCAGGGCCCGAGCCCGACCTCAGCGCCTGGCACCGGATCGTCGCCAGCTACCAGCGGCCCGAGGGCGAGGTCGCGGTGGCCGTGGTCGGCAAGTACACGGGCCTCATGGACGCCTACAAGTCCCTGAACGAGGCCCTGGTCCACGGCGGCATCGCCAACAATGTCCGTGTCAGCATGCGCTGGATCGACGCCGACGAGTTCCTGCGCGGCGACGCCTCGGCCGGCATCCAGGACGTGAACGCCGTCCTGGTGCCGGGCGGCTTCGGCGAGCGCGGGGTCGAGGGCAAGATCGCCGCCGTCACCTATGCCCGCACCCGCAAGCTGCCCTTCCTCGGCATCTGCTTCGGCATGCAGCTCGCCTGCATCGAGGCCGCCCGCAACCTCGCCGGCATCAACGGCGCCTCCTCGACCGAGTTCGGCCCCTGCGCCGACCCGATCGTGGGCCTGCTCACCGAGTGGGAGCACGAGGGCACGATCCACCGCAGGGGTGCCAACGACAAGCTGGGCGGGACGATGCGGCTGGGCGCCTATCCCTGCCAGATCGAGCCCTCGAGCCTGGCGGCCCGGATCTACGGCTCGAACCGGATCAACGAGCGGCACCGGCATCGCTACGAGGTCAACATCAACTACAAGGCAGCGCTGGAGGAGGCCGGCCTGAGCTTCTCCGGCATGTCGCCCGACGGCAGGCTGCCGGAGATCGTGGAGAACCCGGACCATCCCTGGTTCGTGGGCGTGCAGTTCCACCCGGAGCTGAAGTCACGGCCCTTCGCGCCGCACCCGCTGTTCGCGGCCTTCATCAAGGCGGCCGTGGACCAATCGAGGCTGGTATGAGGTGCCAAGTCGCAACTCCTGCCGCACTTGACGCGAGTGCGGGTCCGGGGTCACGGGTTGGCTTCCCGCACCCTGCATGGTGGTCATGACCTCCCGCACCGTCGAGATCGGCTCCCTCAGCGTCGGCCAGCATCTGCCGCTGGCCCTGATCGCCGGCCCCTGCGCCATCGAGAGCCGCGAGCACTGCCTTGCCGTCGCCACCGAGCTCAAGGCGATCACCGGCCGGCTCGGCATGAAGCTGATCTTCAAGAGCTCGTTCGACAAGGCCAACCGCACCTCGGCCACGAGCGCTCGCGGGCTGGGCCTGGAACAGGGGCTCACGATCCTGGCCGAGGTCCGCGAGACGCTGGGTGTTCCCGTCCTCACCGACATCCACGAGAGCTGGCAGTGCCGGCCCGTGGCCGAGGTGGTCGACGTGCTCCAGATCCCGGCCTTCCTCTGTCGCCAGACCGATCTGCTGCGCGCTGCCGCCGAGACCGGCCGTGCGATCAACGTCAAGAAGGGCCAGTTCCTGGCGCCCTGGGACATGGCGCAGGTGAGCGGCAAGCTCGAGAGCTTCGGCGCTGAGCGTGTGCTGGTGACCGAGCGCGGCGCCTCGTTCGGCTACAACACGCTCGTGTCCGACATGCGCTCCTTGAGCTATCTCGCTGACACGGGCTGGCCGGTCGTGTTCGACGCCACCCATTCGGTGCAGCAGCCGGGTGGCCTGGGCGGGCGCAGCGGCGGGCAGCGGCAGTTCGTGCCTCTCCTGGCGCGGGCGGCGGTCGCGGTGGGGGTGGCGGCCGTCTTCATCGAGACCCACGAGGACCCCGACCGGGCGCCGAGCGACGGCCCGAACATGGTGCCGCTGGCCCGGATGGATGAGCTGCTGCGCGACCTCATGCGCTTCGACGAGCTGGCCAAGGCCGCCCCCGTCGTGGCGCTGTGAAGGGACAGGGAGGAGAGCAATGAGCCAGACCGAGATCAGCGTCATCCGCGGCCGGGAGATCCTGGACAGCCGTGGGAACCCCACGGTCGAGGCCGAGGTGATCCTCGAGGGCGGTGCGCTCGGCCGTGCCGCCGTGCCGTCCGGTGCCTCCACCGGCTCGCGCGAGGCCCTGGAGCTGCGCGACGGCGACAAGAGCAGGTATCTCGGCAAAGGCGTGCGGCGCGCTGTCGAGGCTGTCGACGGCGAGATCGCGGACGCGGTCTCGGGCTTCGACGCGCTCGACCAGACCGCCATCGATCAGGCCATGATCGAGCTCGACGGCACGGAGACGAAGGAGCGCCTTGGTGCGAACGCGCTCCTGGCCGTGAGCCTCGCCGTGGCCAAGGCCGCCGCCATCGCCACTGGCCAGCCGCTCTACCGCTATCTGGGCGGCGTCGGCGCCCGCGTGCTGCCGACCCCGCTCATGAACGTGATCAACGGCGGCGCCCACGCCGACAATCCGATCGACATCCAGGAGTTCATGCTCCTCCCGGTGGGTGCCCAGAGCTTCTCGGAAGCCCTGCGCGCCGGGGCCGAGATCTTCCATTCCTTGCGCAAGGCCCTGAAGGACGCCGGCCACAACACCAATGTCGGCGACGAGGGCGGCTTCGCGCCCAATCTCGGCAGTGCTGACGAGGCGTTGGGCTTCCTCACCAAGGCGGTCGAAGCTGCCGGCTACAAGGCCGGCGACGATATCGTCTTCGCCCTCGACGTGGCTTCCAGCGAGTTCTTCAAGGACGGCAGCTACAACATGACGGGCGAAGGCAAGGTGCTCGATTCGGGCGGGATGGTCCGCTACCTCGAGGGCCTGTGCAGCCGCTTCCCGATCGTCTCGATCGAGGACGGCATGGCCGAGGGCGACTGGGACGGCTGGGCGCTCCTGACCCGGAGCCTGGGGGCCAAGGTCCAGCTCGTGGGCGACGACCTCTTCGTCACCAACCCCAAGATCCTGGCCGAGGGCATCGAGCGCGGCATCGCGAACTCGATCCTGGTCAAGGTCAACCAGATCGGCACCCTGACCGAGACGCTGGACGCCATGCGCATGGCCGCCCGTGCCGGCTATGCCTCGATCGTCTCCCACCGGTCGGGCGAGACCGAGGACGCCACCATCGCCGACCTCGCCGTCGCCACCGGCTGCGGCCAGATCAAGACCGGCTCGCTTTCCCGCTCCGACCGCCTCGCCAAGTACAACCAGCTTCTGCGGATCGAGGAGGAGCTGGGCGACGGGGCGATCTATGCCGGCCGGACCGGCCTCGCCCGGAAAGGCTGAGCCTCCATGCCGCACCCGGGCCGCCTGCTCGCCATGCCGCTCCGCTGGTTTCGCGGCTGGTGGCCCCTGCTCGTGGCCTCGGCCGTGCTCGCCTATTTCGGCTATCACGCCGTGCACGGCCAGCGCGGCTTCCTGGCCTGGATCGACCGCAACCGGGAGATCGAGGCCACGCGTCAGGATCTGGCTGCCGTGCAGGGCGAGCGGGCGGCCCTGGAGCGCCGGGTCGCGGGCTTCCGCCCGGGCCATCTCGACCGCGACCTCCTCGAGGAGGAGCTGCGCAAGCTCGGCTATATCAAGAAGAACGAGGTCATCGTGCTGACGCCGGAAGGGAAGCCCGCCGAGGCCCGTTGATCGGCAGGCGCGGTCGCGTCACATACAGCACGAGGACGCTGATGCCAGGGCGCCGCCCATGGCCGTAGGGCCGGGCGCGCGAGGGAGGGGCTAGCACCAGATGGCGCAAGCGAGCACGGCCAGGATCGTGGAGGCCGACTACCAAGAGCGCGCGCAGCCTTCGGCCGAGGAGCTCCGCACCTTCTACCGGCAGATGCTCCTGATCCGCCGCTTCGAGGAGAAGGCGGGCCAGCTCTACGGCATGGGCCTGATCGGCGGCTTCTGCCACCTCTATATCGGCCAGGAGGCTGTCGCCGTCGGCATCCAGCACGCGCTGAAGGAGGGCAATTCGGTCATCACCGGCTATCGCGACCACGGCCACATGCTGGTCTGCAACATGGACCCGCGCCGGGTGATGGCGGAGCTGACCGGCCGCTCCACGGGCTACTCCAAGGGCAAGGGCGGCTCGATGCACATGTTCGCCCGCGACCGCGGCTTCTACGGCGGGCACGGCATCGTCGGCGCCCAGGTCCCGCTGGGCACCGGCCTCGCCTTCGCCCACAAGTACCGCGAGGATGGCGGCATCGCCGTCTGCTACCTGGGCGACGGGGCGGTCAACCAGGGCCAGGTCTACGAGGCCTTCAACATGGCCGAGCTGTGGAGCCTGCCGATCGTCTACGTGATCGAGAACAACCGCTACGGCATGGGCACCTCGGTGCAGCGTGCCGCCGCCGGCCAGCGCCTGTGCGACCGCGGCATGGCCTACGGCATCCCCGGCCATCAGGTCGACGGCATGGACGTGGTGGCGGTCCACGAGAAGGCGGCCGAGCTGGTCGAGTTCGTCCGCGGCGGCAACGGGCCCGCCATCCTCGAGGCCATGACCTATCGCTATCGCGGCCACTCCATGTCCGATCCGGCCAAATACCGCACCAAGGAAGAGGTGCAGGAGATGCGCGAGCGGCACGACCCGATCGAGGGCCTGCGCAAGCGCCTGCTGGAGCAGGGCGTGGGCGACGAGGAGGGCTTCAAGCGGATCGACAAGGAGGTCCGCGACATCGTCAACGAGGCCGCCCGCTTCGCCCAGGACACGCCGGAGCCCGATCCGGCCGAGCTCTGGACCGACGTGCTGGCCAAGTCTTGAGCCGTCGTCGCGCGCCTAGAAGAATCCGGGGAGCTACCTGATGCCGACGCCGATCCTGATGCCGGCGCTCTCGCCCACCATGACCGAGGGCAACCTGGCACGCTGGCTCAAGAAGGAGGGCGACACGGTCAAGTCCGGCGACGTCATCGCCGAGATCGAGACCGACAAGGCCACGATGGAGGTCGAGGCCGTCGACGAGGGCACGCTGGGCAAGATCCTGGTCCAGGAAGGCACGGAGGGCGTCAAGGTCAACGAGCCCATCGCCATGCTGCTGGGCGAGGGTGAGGATGCGAGTGCTGCCGAAAGCAGCCCACCCCGTCTGGGCACCGGCGACCACGCCCAGCGCGAGCTCGAGGCGGCCGAGGCCGAACGTGCGGCCGAGCAGCCCAAGCCGGACGCGGACACGGGCGAGAAGAAGCCGGCGGCCGACAGCCCGGCCATGCCCAAGCGGGTCGCCAAGCCGCCTGAGCGGGAGGTGCCCGAAGGCACCCAGATGGTGAAGATGACCGTCCGCGAAGCCCTGCGCGACGCCATGGCGGAGGAGATGCGCCGCGACCCCAACGTCTTCCTGATGGGCGAGGAGGTCGCCCAGTATCAGGGTGCCTACAAGGTGAGCCAGGGCCTGCTCGACGAGTTCGGCGCCAAGCGGATCATCGACACGCCGATCACCGAGCACGGCTTCGCCGGCTTGGGCGTCGGTGCCGCCATGGCGGGCCTGCGGCCGATCGTGGAGTTCATGACCTGGAACTTCGCCATGCAGGCGATGGACCACATCATCAACTCGGCGGCCAAGACGCTCTACATGGCGGGCGGCGAGCTGGGCTGCCCGATCGTCTTCCGCGGCCCCAACGGTGCCGCCGCGCGCGTGGCGGCCCAGCACAGCCAGGAATACAGCACCTGGTACGCCCACTGCCCGGGCCTCAAGGTCGTGGCCCCCTACAGCGCCGCCGACGCCAAGGGCCTGCTCAAGGCCGCGATCCGCGATCCTGACCCGGTCGTCTTCCTGGAGAACGAGGTCCTCTACGGCCACAGCTTCGAGGTCCCCAAGCTCGACGACTACGTGCTCCCGATCGGCAAGGCGAAGCTCCTGCGCGAAGGCAAGGACGTCACCATCACCGCCTACTCGCTGATGGTCGACCGTGCCCTCAAGGCGGCCGACAAGCTGGCCGAGGAGGGGATCGAGGCCGAGGTCATCGACCTGCGCACCATCCGCCCGCTCGACGTCGAGACCATCGTCACCTCGGTGCAGAAGACCAACCGGGTGGTCTCGGTCGAGGAAGGCTGGCCCCGCTTCGGCATGGGGGCGGAGATCGCCGCCATCATGATGGAGGAGGCGTTCGACTGGCTGGACGCCCCGGTGCATCGGGTGACCGGCAAGGACGTGCCGATGCCCTACGCCGCCAATCTCGAGCGCCTGGCCCTGCCGCAGGTCGAGGACGTCGTCGCCGCCGCGAAAGCGGTCTGCTACCGCAACTGATCGCCTGAGAGCCCATACCCCATGCCGACGCCGATCCTGATGCCGGCGCTGTCGCCGACCATGACCGAGGGCAACCTCGCCCGCTGGCTCAAGAACGAGGGCGACGCCGTCAAGTCCGGCGACGTCATCGCCGAGATCGAGACCGACAAGGCCACCATGGAGGTCGAGGCGGTCGACGAGGGGACCATCGGCAAGATCCTGGTCCAGGCCGGCACCGAGGGCGTGAAGGTCAACGAGCCCATCGCCCTGCTGCTGGGTGAAGGCGAGGATAAGGCTGCCCTCGAGAGCGGAAGCCCGCCCGAACCCGCACCCAGCACGGCCGACAAGGCCGAGCCGGCACCCGGACCCTCGGCCGAACCGCCGCTTGCCAAGCCGCCCCGGGGCAACGGCCAAGCCGGCGCCCCGGCAACGCCGGCGCAGGCCGACGGCGAGCGCACCTTCGCGAGCCCGCTGGCCCGCCGGATGGCACAGCAGGCTGGGCTCGACCTCGGCCAGCTGAAGGGCTCAGGCCCACACGGCCGGATCGTGAAGGCCGACATCGAGGCCGCCCTCGCCCGCAAGCCGGAACAGGCCAAGCCGGCGGAGCGGCCCGCCGCTCCCGCTCCAGCCGCAGGCCCTCAAGCCGCTACGCCGCCCGCGATCACCCAGCCGACGGCACCGCCTTCGGCGGCCTACGAGGAGATAGCACTCTCCAACATGCGCAAGGTGATCGCCAAGCGCCTCACCGAATCGAAGCAGACCATCCCGCACTTCTATCTGTCGCTCGACTGCGAGCTCGATGCCCTCCTGGAGATGCGCAGCAAGCTCAACGCCCGCGAGGGGGCGGACTACAAGCTCTCGGTCAACGACTTCGTCATCAAGGCCACGGCCCTCGCCTTGCGCAAGGTCCCCGGCTGCAACGCCTCCTGGGGCGGTGACAAGATCTACCAATACAAGGACATCGACGTCTCGGTTGCAGTCGCGATCGAAGGCGGCCTGATCACCCCCATCATCCGCCGCGCCGACCAGAAGGGGCTCTCCACCATCTCCACCGAGATGAAGGACCTCGCCAAGCGCGCCAAGGACGGCAAGCTGAAGCCCGAGGAGTTCCAGGGCGGCGGCTTCTCGATCTCCAACCTGGGCATGTACGGAATCAAGGAGTTCCAGGCCGTCATCAACCCGCCCCAGTCCTGCATCCTGGCCGTGGGTGCAGGCGAGCAGCGGCCGGTCGTGAAGGGCGGCGAGATCAAGGTAGCCACGGTAATGACCTGCACGCTGTCGGTCGATCACCGCGCGGTCGACGGTGCGCTCGGGGCGCAGTTCCTGGCCGAGTTCAAGAAGCTGGTGGAGGATCCGCTGGCGCTGCTGCTGTAGGCGCTGGCCGACGTTGACGAGCAAGCTTGCTCTGCCTAGGTGGAAGGCTGTCGGATTAGGTGGAAGGCGGAGCATGGCGCTCAATATCAAGGATTGGCCATACACGAGCTTGCCCGCCGTCTCGCCGCTGCCACTGGCGAAAGCCTCACCACTGCAGTCAAGGTCGCGATTGAGGACCGTCTCGCGCGTGTCGAGAGGGCGGCCCACAAGCCGGACGCCGCTCTCGTTGCGAGGCTCGATGCCATCGCCCGGCATTGTGGAGCGCTGCCGGTTCTCGATGATCGTAGCGAGGACGAGATCCTGGGCTACGACGAGAATGGCCTGCCTGGCCGATGGTGATCGATAGCTCGGCTGTTCTGGCTATCCTTCAGGACGAGCCCGAGCGCGCAACTTTCAACCGTGCTATCGCAGCGGATCGGGTGCGGCTTCTATCGGCTGCCAACTATCTCGAAGTGGCGATCATCATTGACCGCCGCCGCGGTGAAGAAGGAGCGCGGGATCTGCGGCACTATCTGATCGACGCCGCCATCAACATCGTCCCAGTCTCGGCATCGCAGGCGGAGCTTGCCCGCGCAGCCTACCGGCGGTTCGGTCGCGGCTATCATCCCGCACGGCTCAACTTCGGCGATTGCCTCGCCTACGCTCTTGCACAGGAGACCGGCGAGCCTCTGCTGTTCAAGGGCGAGGACTTCCCGCGCACAGACGTGGCGACGGTCTGACGCCGGACACGGGCCAACCGAAACAAGGGGAGGGCACCGATGCCCCAGAAGTTCGACCTCGTCGTCGTCGGCGGGGGGCCCGGCGGCTACGTCGCCGCCATTCGTGCGGCCCAACTCGGGATGAAGACCGGCCTCGTCGAGCGCGAGCATCTGGGCGGGATCTGCCTCAACTGGGGCTGCATCCCGACCAAGGCGTTGCTGCGCTCGGCCGAGGTCTTCGACCTCATGCACCACCTGAAGCAGTTCGGCTTCGAGGCCGACAATCTGCGCTTCGACGCCGGTGCGGTGGTCAAGCGCTCGCGGCAGGTGGCCCAGCAGCTCTCGCGCGGCGTCGGGCACCTCCTGAAGAAGAACAAGGTCACCGTCATCGACGGCGAGGCGCGGCTTGCCGGCAAGGGCAAGCTCGCCGTCAAGCTCAAGGCCGGCGGCGAGGACACGGTCGAGGCGCCGCACATCATCCTCGCGACCGGTGCCCGCGCCCGCCAGCTCCCCGGGCTCGAGGCCGACGGCAAGCTGGTCTGGACCTACAAGGAGGCGATGGTCCCGCAAGCGATCCCGAAGTCGCTCCTGGTCGTGGGCTCCGGCGCCATCGGCATCGAGTTCGCGAGCTTCTATCGCGGCATGGGTGCCGAGGTGACGGTCGTCGAGGTTCTCGACCGCATCCTCCCGGTCGAAGACGAGGAGATCTCGGCCTTCGCCCACAAGCAGCTGGAGAAGCGCGGCCTCAAGCTCCTGACCTCGGCCACAGTGAAGGGCCTGAAGAAGGGCTCCGACAGCGTCACCGCCACGATCGAGAGCAAGGGCAACACGGAGGAGATCACCGCCGACCGCGTGATCATGGCGGTCGGCATCGTCGGCAATGTCGAGAACATCGGCCTCGAGGGCACCAAGGTCCGCGTCGAGCGCGGCCACATCGTCGTCGACCGCTGGTGCGCCACCGACGAGCCCGGCGTCTATGCCATCGGCGACGTGGTGGGTGCTCCCTGGCTGGCACACAAGGCCAGCCACGAGGGCGTGCTGTGCGTCGAGAAGATCGCGGGCCTGGAGCACGTCCATCCGCTGGACGTCACCAAGGTCCCGGGCTGCACCTACTGCACGCCCCAGGTGGCCTCGGTCGGCTACACCGAGAAGGCGGCCAAGGACGCCGGCTACGAGGTGAAGGTCGGCCGCTTCCCGTTCATCGGCAACGGCAAGGCCATCGCCCTGGGCGAGCCGGAGGGCATGGTGAAGACCGTCTTCGACGCGAAGACCGGCGAGCTACTGGGCGCCCACATGGTGGGGGCCGAGGTGACCGAGCTGATCCAGGGCTACGTCATCGCGCGGACCATGGAGGCCACGGAGGAAGACCTCTTCCACACCATCTTCCCGCACCCGACCCTCTCCGAGATGCTGCACGAGGCCGCGCTTGACGCCTACAAGCGGGCCATACACTTCTGAGCCCATGGCCAGCATCACCGTCCTCGACCGCTCCACCATCGCCCGCAAGCCCTCCTGGATCAGGGTCAAGGCACCCTCGTCGCCCGGCTATCACGACACCCGCCGGCTGATCCACGGCAAGCGGCTGCACACGGTCTGCGAGGAGGCGGCCTGCCCGAACATCGGCGAGTGCTGGACCCAGAAGCACGCCACGGTGATGATCCTGGGCGACACCTGCACCCGGGCCTGCACCTTCTGCAACGTCAAGACCGGGATGCCGCGCGCGGTCGATCCGCACGAGCCCGAGCGGCTGGGCGATGCCGTGGCCGAGCTGGGGCTGGTCCACGTCGTCATCACCTCGGTCGACCGTGACGACCTGGCGGACGGCGGTGCCACGCAGTTCGTGCGCTCGATCCAGGCCATCCGCCGCAGCACGCCCGCCACCACGATCGAGATCCTCACCCCCGACTTCCTGCGGAAGCCCGGTGCGGTCGAGGCAGTGGTGGCGGCACGGCCGGACGTCTACAACCACAATCTGGAAACCGTTCCCCGGCTCTATCGCGGCGTCCGCCCCGGTGCCCGCTACTTCCACTCCCTGCGCCTGCTGCAGAAGGTGAAGGAGCTCGACCCCAGCCTGTTCACCAAGTCCGGGATCATGCTGGGCCTGGGCGAGGAGAAGCGCGAAGTGCATCAGGTGATGGACGACATGCGCTCCGCGGACGTGGACTTCATCACCATCGGCCAGTACCTGCAGCCCACGCCGCGGCACCACAAGGTGGAGCGCTTCGTCGAGCCGGCCGAGTTCGAGGCCCATGCGCGCATGGCGAAGGCCAAGGGCTTCCTCATGGTGGCGGCCTCGCCGCTCACCCGCTCCTCCTACCATGCCGGCGACGACTTCGCCCGGCTGCGCGCCAACCGCGAGGCGCTGCTTGCCGCCGCCACCCGCGGTGCTGCCTGAGGCCGCGCGATGCCGACCCACGCCGAGCAGCGGCACCTGCCTTACACACCCGAGCAGATGTACGACCTCGTGGCCGCGGTCGAGCGCTATCCCGAGTTCCTGCCCTGGTGCAAGGCCTCCCGGATCACCAAGCGCGAGGGTGACACCTTCTACGCCGACCTGGTCGTCGCCTTCAAAGTCTGGCGCGAGCGCTTCTCCTCCAAGGTCCACGTCATGCCCAAGACCGGCATCGACGTCGAGTACATCAACGGCCCGTTCCGCTACCTCAATAACCACTGGCGCTTCCTGCCGGCCCCGGAAGGCGGCTGCATCATCGACTTCTACGTCGACTTCGAGTTCCGCTCCCGCATCCTGCAGAACCTGATCGGCCTGCTCTTCAATGAGGCGGTGAGCCGGATGGTGGGTGCGTTCGAGACGCGGGCGCGCAGCTCTACGGGAGTGGCGGCAGTCGTCGGCGGCTCCGTCCCGAGCGCAGGCGGGTGAGGCGATGCGCACGCTGAGGGTGGCTGCAGCCGAGGAAGCTGTACGAAGCGACTTCTACGCCTGGACCTTGGCCCAGGTGGCGGAGCTGCGTCGTCTGCCCTGCTGCCCAGCGAAACAACGGCCTGGACGTCACCAACCTGATCGGCGAGGTGGCGGACTTGGGCAAGATGGAGAAGCGCGGAGGTCAGGAGCCGGGTTACGACAGTGATCGAGCACCTCTCAAGCTCGACTATCTCCCGCACCGTCGAGCCGCGCGCCGGCTGGATCGCCACGATCATCGAACCCGAGCGTGAGCTTGAGGACATGTTGACCGAGAGCCTGCGGCGTGACCTCGACCGCCACCTGGCCGAGCTACAGAAGCGTGCCCGTCGCCGGGCGGCCCTCTTCGCTCGAGTACGGCGAGGCCGCTGCGGTCCGCGGAAAGCTTCCTGCCAGCATGCCCCTACACGCTCGACGATCGTGCTGCTCGACAGCTGGTACTCGACCGCGCAAGCCCCGGCACTCGACGACTGAGCGCTGCCCCCAGAGCCGGGCTGAGCCCAAGCAGCATCGCGGCCTCCACTGTGGCGCAGCCGGATCTCCGTCCGATCGCCTGGGAAGACCTCCGCTCGATGCAGGGTAGGCTGCCTCGCCGTCGGCGCTGCCATGATGGACCAGCCCAACTGGCTTTCCCGGCCGTGGCCCCGCCCGGTCCCGCGATGCCGGTCACGGCAAGCGCCAGCCCGCAGCCGCTCCTCGCGAGCGCACCCTCGGCCATGGCACGCGCCACGGGCTCGCTCACGGCACCGTGCTGGCGGAGCAACTCGGCCGGCACGCCCAGCATCTCCTGCTTGGCCTCGTTGCTGTAGACGACGTAGCCGCGCTCGACGACGGCCGAGGAGCCCGCGATCTCGGTCAGGCAGCCGGCGATCAGGCCGCCCGTGCACGACTCGGCCGTGACCAGCCGGAGGCCGGCCGCCTCGCAGGCCGCGAGCAGGCGACGGGCAAGGTCGAGATGCGGTGCCGGGAACAGGTCCATCAGAAGGCCTCCGGGAAGGAGACCGTCGCCAGCGCCTGGGCGGCGAGCCCCTCGCCGCGGCCGGTGAAGCCCAGGCCTTCGCTGGTCGTGGCCTTGATGCTGACGCGGTCGGGAGGCAGGCCGAGGATGGCGGAGAGGCGCTCCTGCATCGCCACGCGATGCGGCCCGATCCGCGGGCTCTCGCAGATGATCATGAGGTCGACGTTCTCGACCCGGCCGCCGCGCGCTTCCAGGAGCTGGACCGCATGGCGCAGGAAGAGCGCGCTGTCCGCGTCCTTCCAGCGCGGGTCCGAGGGCGGGAAGTGCTGGCCGATGTCGCCGGCGCCGATGGTGCCCAGCAGCGCATCGGTCAGCGCGTGCAGCGGCGCGTCCGCATCCGAGTGGCCGAGCAGGCCGTGGCTGTGCGGGACCGGCACACCGCAGAGGATGAGCGGACGGCCTTCGGCGAAGGCATGCACGTCATAGCCCAGCCCGGTCCGGTAGCTCCGCGCAGCGCCGAGCAGCAGCCCGGCCAGCCGCAGGTCGTCAGCCGTGGTGACCTTCAGGTTCGCCTCCTCACCGGGCACGCAGTGGACCGCCAGGCCCACGGCTTCGGCCAGGGCGGCGTCGTCGGTCAGCTCGCGTCCGGCCAGTGCCCGGTGCGCCGCCAGGATCGCCTCGTAGCGGAAGCCCTGCGGCGTTTGCGCACGGGCGAGCACGCTCCGGTCCGGGCCGGCGGTCGCGAGTCCCGCCTCCACCCGCTTCAACGTGTCGGTCACGGGCAGCACCGGCAGCACCGCATCGGCGTCCTCGAGGGCCGTCAGCACGCGCCCGATCAGCCCATCCGACACCAGCGGGCGGGCTGCATCATGGATCAGCACGTGGCTTGGTGGATCGCCGGCGAGCGCCTCCAGGCCTAGTCGCACCAATTCCTGGCGGCTCGTTCCACCTGGGATTGGCGGAAGCATGCAGAGCCCATCTACCGCACGCTGATAATCTGCCTCCTGGTCCGGCCCGATCACCGCCCGCACCCCTGCCAGATCGGGTCGCGCCGTGAACCGCTCGAGCGCATGCCGCAGCAGCGGCTTGCCGGCCAGCAGCCGGTACTGCTTGGGCAGCTCGCCCCCCAGCCGCAGGCCCCGGCCGGCGGCGACGATCAGGGCTACCGCGCGCACGGGCACTCCGAGCATCTTGCCTGTTCGCTGGGCATCACCTAGTCTCTGCCTAATTCCTGAGCATCACTGTGAGGCTCCTGTTGCGCGCAGCTACCGTCGAGCTAGGCGTCTCGCCTAGACCCTTGGACGCCGGCAAGCTCCTCGAGGCCATCCCCAGCGCCGTCTTCAGCGTCGATCCGAGCCTGCATTTCCGCTTCGCCAACGGTGCCGCCGAGCAGCTCTTCGGCGCCAGCTGGAACGTGCTGGCACGGCGCTCGCTGGAGGAGGTGGTGGCACCGCACGCGACGCTACTAGGGCTCGTCCGCCAGGTACAGGCAGGCGGTGCTTCCTTCTCCGACTATGCCGTCGAGCTGGCGCTTGCCCGGGGCGATCTGGTCCATGTCGACTGCCATCTCTCGCCGATCCCGGACCTGCCGGGCAACGTCCTCGTGGTCCTCCACCCGTGCTCGGCCGCCCGCCGGTTCGACCTCGGCATCTCCAGCCGTCGCGCCACCCGCTCGGTGGCGGGGCTGGCCGCGACCCTGGCACACGAGGTGAAGAACCCGCTCTCCGGCATCCGCGGCGCGGCCCAGCTCCTGGAGACGGTGGTGCCGGAGGATGACCGGCAGCTCACCCGGCTGATCTGCGACGAGACGGATCGGATCTGCGCCCTGGTCGACCGTATGGAGGCGTTCGGCAACTCCAGCCGGATCGAGCGCGAGCCCGTCAACATCCACCAGGTGCTGGAGCATGTGCGCCGGATCGCCTCGGCAGGGTTCGCGCGCTCGATGCGCTTCGTCGAGCTCTACGACCCCTCCCTGCCCGAGGTCGAGGGCGACCGCGACCGCCTGGTGCAGGTGTTCCTCAACCTGATCAAGAACGCGGCCGAGGCGGCACCGACGGACGGCGGTCAGATCACGCTGGTAACCCAGTACCAGCACGGGCTGCGCGTCATGGTCGGCAACAGCCGCGAGCGGCTGGAGCTGCCGATCACGGTCGAGGTCCGCGACAACGGCCCGGGCGTGCCGCTCGACCTGGTCGACCACGTCTTCGAGCCCTTCGTCACCACCAAGCGCAACGGCAACGGCCTGGGCCTGCCGCTCGTGGCCAAGATCGTGGCCGACCACCAGGGTGCGGTGAGCTACCTCGCCGGCGACCCGGGTGCGATCTTCCGCGTCCGGCTCCCGCCGGCACGGCGCGTCGCGACCAACGGCAACGGCAGGGAGGCGGCGTGATGGCAAATCCGGAGTCGCACCAGTTTCTGGCTGACGAGCCGAGTGCCGCCAGCGCATCTCGCCGGGGCCGGTCGGCCAGCTCGATGCTCTTCCGCGACAGGTTGGTCACCGAGGAACTCGCATGACCGGCGGCCGCGTCCTGATCGCGGAGGACGATGCCGCGATCCGTACCGTGGTCAGCCGGGCGCTCACGCGCCAGGGCTACGAGGTCCAGGCGACCAGCGTCGCCAGCGCCTTGTGGAAGTGGATCGCCGCCGGCGAGGGCGACGTCGTCATCACCGACGTGGCGCTGCCGGACGAGAACAGCCTCGACCTCCTGCCGCGCATCCGCACCCTCCGGCCGGACCTGCCGGTGATCGTGATGAGTGCGCAGAACACGCTGCTCACCGCCGTGCGCGCCACCGAGCGCGGGGCCTTCGAGTACCTGCCCAAGCCCTTCGACATCGGCAACCTGGTGGCGGCCGTCCAGCGCTCCTTGAGCTCGCGGCGCCGTCGCACGCTCCCGGCCGGGAGCAGCCTGCCCGAGGACCAGCTGCCGATCATCGGCCGCTCGCCGGCGATGCAGGAGATCTACCGGGTCATCGCCCGGCTGATGAGCACCGACCTCACCGTGCTCATCTTCGGCGAGTCCGGCACCGGCAAGGAGCTGGTGGCCCAGGCGCTGCACGATTTCGGCAAGCGCAAGGCCGGCCCCTTCGTCGCGGTCAACATGGCGGCGATCCCGCGCGAGCTGATCGAGAGCGAGCTGTTCGGGCACGAGAAGGGGGCCTTCACCGGCGCCAATGCGCGCCGGATCGGCCGCTTCGAGCAGGCCGAGGGCGGCACCCTCTTCCTGGACGAGATCGGCGACATGCCGCTGGAGGCGCAGACACGGCTCCTGCGCGTGCTCCAGCAGGGCGAGTTCGTGCCCGTAGGCGGCCACAACCCGGTCCGCAGCAACGTGCGGATCGTGGCCGCCAGCCACCGCGACCTGCGCCTGCTGGCGACCCAGGGCCTCTTCCGCGAGGATCTGTTCTATCGCCTGAACGTGGTGCCGATGCGGCTCCCGGCCTTGCGCGAGCGGGTCGACGACATCCCGGCCCTGGTCCAGCACTTCCTGGTCAAGGCGCAGAGCGACGGCCTGCCGCTGAAGACGCTGACACCGGAGGCCATGGTCCGCCTCAAGTCCCATTCCTGGCCCGGCAATGTCCGCGAGCTCGAGAATCTCGTCCGCCGGCTGGCGGTTCTCTACGCCGAGGACACGGTCGGCGAGGACGTGATCGCGCTCGAGCTGGAGCAGGCACGGCCGCAGACGCCGCCGACGCCCGAGGCCCAGCCCGACGACAATCTCTCGGGAGCGGTCGAGCGCTATCTCGACCGCTATTTCCGCGCCTGCGACGGTGGCGTCCCGCCGCCGGGGGTCTATGATCGGCTCTTGCGCGAGATCGAGCGTCCGCTCATCCTGCGCACGCTCTTAGCTACCCGTGGCAACCAGTTGAAGGCGGCGGACATTCTCGGGCTCAACAGGAACACGCTCCGGAAGAAGATCCGGGAGCTCGATATCCAGATCACGCGGGCGCCATGATTCCAGCGCAGACCGGCGGCGGCGTCCGCTGACCTGTTGGTAAGAGGCCAAAGCGCTCGCTGCCGCTCAGTCTGCCCCCTCCGCCTCCGAGCGGGGGGACAGGAGTGGCGGGTGGGCTGCGTTGCGCCGCCGGGATCGCGCTTTGAAAGCAACCCTTCCAGGCTGGCTGGCACCGGAATCCGGCTGGCTTGCCCGTATCCGCCAGTTCGACGTCGAGCGCCGTCTGGCGCTCGTGCTCACCGTGCTGGCGGTCGTCTGCGGTGTTGCCACCTACGTCGTGATCTCGCAGTCGCCGCCCTATGGCGGGAATGTCCGCACCGTCCTCCTCCTCCTCAACCTCGACCTCGTCCTCCTTCTCCTCCTGGGCGCCGTCATCGCCCGCCGCCTCGTCCATCTCTGGCTGCAATGGAAGCAGGGCCACGCCGGCTCGCGGTTGCATACCCGGCTCGTGGCACTCTTCAGCGTCGTTGCCGTCGCACCCTCGATCCTCGTCGCCGTGTTTGCCGTCTTCTTCCTGAGCTCGGGCCTCGAGGCCTGGTTCAGCGACCGCATCCGTACGGCCCTCCAGAACTCGCTCAACGTCGCCCAGGCCTATCTCGAGGAGCACAAGGAGAATATCCGCGCCGACGCCCTGGCGATGGCTGCCGATCTCAATCGCGAGAGCTACAGCCTGAGCCTGAACGTTCAGCGCCTGCGCCAGGTCATCAACGCCCAGGCCGCCCTGCGCTCGCTCACCGAGGCCATCGTCTTCGACGGTGCCGGCCGCGTCCTGGCCCATACCGGGCTCGTCTTCACCCTCGAGATCGAGACGCTGCCCCAGTCCGCCGTCGAGCAGGCTCAGGCGGGCGAGGTGGTCACCCTCACCAGCGACACCGACGACCGGGTGCGGGCACTGGTCCGCCTCGACGGCTTCGGCGACGCCTATCTCTTCGTCGGGCGTTTCGTCGACGCCAACGTCCTCAACTTCATGGAGCGCACCCAGTCGATCGTCAGCGAGTACCAGCAGCTCGAGAGCGGCCGCTCCGGCATCCAGATCACCTCGGCCCTCCTGTTCATGATTGTGGCGCTCCTGCTTCTTTTTGCCGCGGTCTGGACCGGCCTTGCCTTCGCCAACCGGCTCGTGACGCCGATCAGCCAGCTCATCACCGCCGCCAACCGCGTCCGCGGCGGCGATTTCCTGGCCCGCGTCCCCGACCATGGCACCGATGACGACGAGCTCGTGGCACTCAGCCGTGCCTTCAACCGCATGACGGCCCAGCTCGCGAGCCAGCGTCGCGAGCTGATCGAGGCCAACCACGAGCTCGACCAGCGGCGGCGCTTCACCGAGACCGTGCTGGCGGGCGTCACCGCCGGCGTGATCGGCCTCGATCTGGACCGCCGGATCGTCCTCCCGAACCGCTCCGCGGAGCAGCTCCTTGACGATGCCGGCGGCGACCTCACCGGCCGCCCGATCGACGCCCTGCTGCCCGGTGTCGATGCGCTCTTCGACCGTCTGCGCGAGCATCCCGACCAGCCGGTCGAGAACGAGCTGCATCTGGTCCACGGCGGTGCCGAGCGGGTGCTGCTCGTGCGCCTGGCGCCGCAGCGCGAGGGCGAGCGCACGCTGGGCTACGTGCTGACCTTCGATGACGTGACCGCCCTCATCGGTGCCCAGCGCCAGGCGGCGTGGGCCGAGGTGGCGCGGCGGATCGCGCACGAGGTCAAGAACCCGCTGACCCCGATCCGGCTCTCGGCCGAGCGCCTGACCCGCAAATATGCGGCGGGCCTGGGCGAGGAGCGCCAGTCCTTCCAGAAGATCGTCGATACCATCATCCGCCAGGTCGACACGATCGGCCGGCTGATCGGCGAGTTCTCGGCCTTCGCCCGCATGCCGGCCGCCGTCTTCCAGGTCGAGCCGCTGCAGCCGATCGTCGAGGAGGCGGTGCTGCTGCAGCAGGCGGCCTGGCCGGGCCTGCAGTTCGAGGCCCATGTCCCGGACGCCCCGGTCGATCTTCTGTGCGACGGGCCCAAGCTCTCGCAGGTGCTCACCAACCTGCTGCAGAACGCGGCGCAGGCCATGAGCGAGGACGGGCGGCAGGGCAGGGTGACCGCCACCCTCCGCCGCCAGGGCCATCAGGTCGTGGTCGAGATCGAGGATGAAGGGCCGGGTTTCCCGGCCGACCGCCGCCGGTTGCTTGAGCCTTATGTGACCACGCGCGGAGCGGGAACAGGGTTGGGGCTTGCCATTGTGCGGAAGATCATGGAGGAACATGCCGGCACAGTGGAGCTACTCTCCGGTCCACGCGGAGGTGCGCTCGTGCGGCTGACTTTTCCGGACCGTCGCGGTTGACTGCCAGCCGTCGGACCTGCGCTATGTCGCTGATGCCGCCGCACCCCGTCCTGCAACCCGCTGATCGAGCGCATGAGCAAAGATATCCTGATCGTCGATGACGAGGCCGCGATCCGAGAGGTGGTGTCGGCCATCCTGGAGGACGAAGGCTACCGGCCGCGCGAAGCTGCCGGCAGCGACGAAGCCTTGCGCGAGGTGGCGCGCAAGGCACCGGGCCTGGTGCTGCTCGATATCTGGCTCGAGGGCAGCCAGCTCGACGGGGTGCAGATCCTCGAGAAGATCCAGGTCGACCATCCCGAAGTGCCGGTGATCATGTTCAGCGGTCACGGCACGATCGAGACCGCCGTGGCCTCGATCCAGAAGGGGGCCTACGACTTCATCGAGAAGCCGTTCAAGTCCGACCGGCTCCTGATCTCGATCCAGCGGGCGCTCGAATCCAGCCGGCTGAAGCGCGAGCTCGCCGAGCTCCGCAGCCTCGCCTTCGACGATGCCGAGCTGATCGGCACGGCCCCTGCGATCATCCGCGTCCGCCAGGCGATCGAGCGCGTGGCACCCACGGGCTCCCGCGTGCTGATCAGCGGCCCGCCCGGCTCGGGCAAGGAGGTCGCGGCCCGGATGATCCACGCCAAGTCCCGCCGCGCCGCGGGGCCGTTCGTGGTCGTCAACGCCGCGGCCCTGGCGCCCGACCGCGTCGACCTCGAGCTGTTCGGCTGCGAGCCCGGCTTTCTGGGGTCGGACCAGCCGCGGGTGGTCGGCATGTTCGAGCAGGCCGACGGCGGCACGCTCCTGCTCGACCAGGTCGCCGACATGCCGGTCGAGACCCAGGGCAAGATCCTGCGCGTCCTCCAGGAGCAGCGCTTCGTGCGGCCGGGCGGCGACACCAGGGTCGAGGTCGATGTGCGGGTGATCGCGTCCTCGAGCCGCGACCTCAAGTCCGAGATGGCGGCCGGCCGCTTCCGCGAGGACCTCTTCTACCGCCTCAACGTCGTCCCGCTCGTCATGCCGCCCTTGGCCGAGCGCCGGGTCGACATCCCCGAGCTCGCCCGTCACTTCATGGTCGGTGCGGCACGCCATGCCGGCATGCCGCCGCGCCCGATCGCGGACGACGCCATGGCCGTCCTGCAGACGGCCGACTGGCCGGGCGACGTGCGTCAGCTCCGCAACACGACCGAGTGGATGCTGATCATGGCGCCGGGCGAGACCGGCAGCCCGATCACGGTCGAGGGCCTGCCGCCCGAGCTCACCAACAGCGCGACCGGCCACATGGACCCGATGGCCAATGGCGAGCTGGTCTCGATGCCGCTGCGCGAGGCCCGCGAGCATTTCGAGCGCGCCTACCTCCAGTCCCAGCTGCAGCGCTTCGGCGGCAACATCTCGCGGACCGCGAACTTCGTCGGCATGGAGCGCTCGGCCCTGCACCGCAAGCTGAAGACGCTCGGCCTGCACGGGGATGAGTGAGGGGCCGGCCACCCTGGACCAAAGTGGCCGTGAGTAGCGGTCCCATCCTCCCGTGAAGGTCGTCGTCGCCGGCGCCGGCCAGGTCGGCTTCAACATCGCCCGCTACCTCGCCGGCTCCGGCTACGACGTCACCATCATCGACCAGCGCATCGAGCTGGTGCGGAAGATCGGCGACACGCTCGATATCCAGGCCATCGTCGGCTACGCCGCTCATCCCTCCGTGCTGGAGGAGGCCGGTGCCGCCGACGCCGACATGCTGATCGCGGTCACCAACAGCGACGAGGTCAACATGGTGGCGTGCGAGGTGGCGCACGCGCTCTTCAACGTCCCCACCAAGATCGCCCGCGTCCGCCAGCAGGACTATCTCCAGGGCCGCTTCCGCGACCTGTTCGGCAACAACCACATCCCGATCGACGTCGTGATCTCGCCCGAGCGCGAGGTGGCGCACGCCATAGCGCTCCGCCTCGGCGTGCCCGGGGCACTCACCGTCATCCCCTTCGTCGACGACCGCCTCCGGCTCCTGGCCCTGCGCACGGGCCCGGACACGCCGGTGCTCGACACCCCGCTCCGCCAGCTCACCTACCTCTTCCCCGACCTGCACCTCACCATGATGGCCATCGTCCGCGGCGACCGGCTGTTCCTGCCGGATGCCGAGGACAGCATCCAGGTCGGCGACGAGGTCTACTTCATCGTCGAGACCGCCCAGCTCGCCAGGGCGCTGCCCGCGTTCGGCCACGAGCAGGAGGTGAGCCAGCGGGTCGTCATCGCCGGCGGCGGCAATATCGGCCTCTTCCTCGGCCGCGAGCTGGAAGGCAGGCGGCCCGAGATCGCGCTCAAGCTGATCGAGGCCAGCGCGCCCCGTGCCGACTTCGTGGCCGAGCAGCTCCGCCACACCGTGGTCCTGAAGGGCGACGTGCGCGACCCGGCAATCCTGGAGGAGGCCAGCGTCGGCGCCGCCGAGGCCTTCGTCACCGTCACCAACAATGACGAGATCAACATCATCGCCTCCTTGCTGGCCAAGCGCCTGGGTGCTGCCCGCACCCTGGCGCTGGTCAACAACAGCGACTACGGCATGATCACGCGCGGCGTCGGCATCGACGTCGCCATCAACCCCCGCGACACCACCGTCTCCAGCATCCTCCAGCACGTGCGCCGCGGCCGCATCAAGGCCGTGCACACCATCCACGACGGCGAGGCCGAGATCTACGAGGCCGAAGCCCTCGAGACCTCGCCTCTGGTCGGCAAGCCCCTGCGCGAGATCAAGGTTCCCGGCCGGATCATCGTCGGCGCCGTCGTCCGCCAGGGCAAGGTGATCACGCCCCGCTCCGACACCGTGATCCAGGCCCACGACCGCGTCGTGCTGGCGGCGCGGAGCGACACCGTACGGCGTGTCGAGCAGCTCTTCGCCGTCCGGCTCGACTACTTCTGAGCAACCGATGAACGACCGCCCAGACCCATGACCCGCATCGCCTACGTCAACGGCCGCTTCCAGCCGATCGCCCGTGCGGCACTCCCGGTCGAGGACCGGGCAGCCCAGCTCGCCGACGGCGTCTACGAGGTCATCAAGGCCGTGCGCGGCCAGCCGCAGGATCTGGACCGCCACCTCGACCGCCTCGACCGCTCCCTGGCCGCCCTGCGCATCCGCCCCCGCCTCTCGCGTGCGGCCCTGACGATCGTGATCCGCGAGGTCCTGCGCCGCAACCGGCTGCAGGATGCCGCCATCTACATCCAGGTCGACCGCGGCACCGCCCCCCGCAACCACCTCTTCCCCAAGCGCGGTCGCGCCAACGTGATCGTCACCGCCCGCCGCGCCGTCTGGCCCCGCGCGGGCGAGATCGAGGACGGCGTCGGCGTCGTCACCCTGCCCGACCAGCGCTGGGCCCGCTGTGACATCAAGTCGGTGGCCCTCCTCCCCAACCTCCTGGCGAAGCAGCAGGCGGCCGAGGCCGGCTGCCGCGAGGCCTGGCTGCTCGACGCGCAGGGCCGGATCACCGAGGGTGCCTCCTCCAACGCCTGGATCGTCGACCGCGACGGCCGCCTCATCACGCCCCCGCTGAGCCCGGCGATCCTGGGCGGCGTCACCCGCTCGGTCGTCCTGGAGCTCGCGCGCGAGGCCGGCCTCGAGGTGGTCTTGCGCCATTTCAGCCTCGAGGAGGCGAGGGGTGCCCGCGAGGCTTTCCTCACCAGCACCACCTCCCTCGTCCTGCCGGTCACCAGCATCGACGGCCACCCCGTGGCCAACGGCAAGCCCGGCTCGATTACCCGGTCGCTGCTTGCGACCTATCTGCAACGGATCGGGCTTGTTCTTGCACGGTCCGGTTGAGCGGACGTGCTAAATTGCCCCTTGATGGCCCGTCTGCCTCTGGCTATGCCCTGCAAGCACCCCAACTTCAAGGCTAAGTCGTGCCCCGCGAGAGGCACCTTGAACTTTGCGGCTGATCGCCAAGTTCTGAAAAAAGCGCTGTCCCGGTCGCTGACCTGCGCCGCCGGGATGATAAAGGAAGGATCGGTCGATGCCGGCTGAGAAGCAGCAGAACCTTCAGGACGTGTTTTTGAACCACGTCCGCAAGAACAAGGTGCCGGTCACCGTGTTTCTGATCAACGGCGTGAAGCTCCAGGGCGTGATCAGCTCGTTCGACAATTTCTGCCTGCTGCTCCGCCGTGACGGCCATGTGCAGCTGGTATACAAGCACGCCGTGTCCACCGTCATGCCGTCCGCCGCCGTCCGCCTCTACGATCCGAGTGCTGCCGACGAGGGTGGCTCCCAGCAGGGCTGAGCCGTCACGTCGCGTTCACCGGAACCAACAGCGGACGCCGCTGATCGCACCGCCGGCCGGGCCTGGGTCGTTTGCCCGCTTCCAGGCCGCCCGCGGTGCCGAGCCGCGCGATGCCGACAGCCGCCTTGCCGAGGCCGTGGGCCTGGCCGAGGCGATCGACCTCGACGTCGTCCACCGCCAGCTCGTCACCCTGCGCCAGCCCGTCCCGGCCACCCTCCTGGGCTCCGGCAAGGTCCAGGAGATCGCCGACGGGCTGGAGGCCGAGCCCGCCGAGCTCGTGGTCGTCGACGCCCCCCTGACGCCGGTCCAGCAGCGCAACCTGGAGAAGCGCTGGAAGGCCAAGGTCATCGACCGCACCGGCCTGATCCTGGAGATCTTCGGCGACCGTGCGCGCACCCGCGAGGGCGTCCTCCAGGTCGAGCTCGCAGCCCTCACCTACCAGCGCTCGCGCCTGGTCCGCTCCTGGACCCATCTCGAGCGCCAGCGCGGCGGCTTCGGCTTCACCGGCGGCCCCGGCGAGACCCAGCTCGAGCTCGACCGCCGCAAGATCACCGAGCGCATCGCCCGCATCAAGGAGGAGCTGGAGGAGGTCCGCCGCACCCGCGGCCTGCACCGCGAGGCCCGCCGCCGCGTGCCCTACCCGGTCGTGGCCCTGGTCGGCTACACCAACGCCGGCAAGTCCACCCTCTTCAACCGCCTCACCGGTGCCGCCGTCACCGCCCGCGACCAGCTCTTCGCCACCCTCGACCCCACCATGCGCAAGGTGGCACTCCCGTCCGGCACCAGCGCCATCCTCTCCGACACCGTGGGCTTCATCACCGACCTCCCCACCCAGCTCGTGGCCGCCTTCCGCGCCACCCTGGAGGAGGTCCTCGAAGCCGACCTCATCATCCACGTCCGCGACATCAGCCACCCCGACACCGAGGCCCAGAAACACGACGTCGAGACCGTCCTCGACGAGCTCGGCATCGACGCCCCCGACCGCCAGGCCCGCCTGATCGAGACCTGGAACAAGATCGACCGCCTCACCCCCGAGCAGCTGGCCCAGCACGACGCCGAAGCCACCCGCAACGGCCCCGTCACCCTGATCTCCGCCAAGACCGGCACCGGCCTCGACCCCCTCCTCACCCTCATCGACCAGCGCCTCACCGCATCCCGCGAGATCCTCGACCTCCACCTCGCCTACGAGGAAGGCGAGCTCCTCGCCTGGCTCCACCGCCACGGCGACGTCATCGACCAGCACGACGACGGCACCGGCCTCCACATCAAGGCCGCCCTCACCCCCGCCAACCGCGAGCGCCTCGAACACCGCCGGCGGGCGGAATAAGCCGGGAGAGGGAGCCCGCTCCCTCTCCCGCGCCCTCACCCACGGTCGTCTGCTTTTCTCGACACGAGCCTCCGCACGGCTTAGCTTCTAGCCAGAGCAACTGGACAGATTGGTCGCCGTGACAACGTCTAGCTGGTCTTTGCAGGACGCCAAGAACCGCTTCAGCGCCGTCGTCGATGCTGCCCTGGCGGGTGAGCCGCAGCTCGTGACCCGGCACGGCAAGCGCGCCGTCGTCGTGGTCGCAGCCGAGGAGTTCGATCGTCTTCACCGGCTGGACCAGGCTCAGGCACCTTCCTTCGTGGAGCTGCTGCTCGCCGTTCCCCAGGACGACGAGCCATTCGAGACCACCGAGGTGCGGCCGCGCGACGTCGACTTCTGATGTATCTTCTCGACACGGTCGTGATCTCCGATCTGCGTCGAAGCGGGCGGTATCCGCAGACCGCATCCTGGGCAGCCGCGCAGCGGAGCTCCGATCTGTTCCTCAGCGTCGTCACGGTCGGCGAGATCGAGCGCGGCATAGCTCTGCAGCGCGCGAAGGCACCCGAGTTCGCCGAGACGCTGGCCACCTGGCTCGACCGTGTCCTCGCCTTGTACGCCGACCGTGTGCTCCCTTTTGACCTGCGCAGCGCACGCCGTTGGGGCCAGCTCAGCGCGGCGCTCGGGAATAGCAGTGCCGACCTCCAGATCGCGGCCACGGCGCTCGAGCACGGGCTGACGGTCGTCACCCGCAACCTCCGCCATTTCACGGCAACCGGGGTCAAAGTGCTCGATCCTTCAGCCTGAGTAGTCCGCGCTGGACTGACCAACCACCGTCCGCGACTATCGCGCCCTCAGCGCTCGTGAGCAGCGCGACAGGGAACGCCATGACCGACTACACGCCCTTCCGCCTTCCCTCCGGTGCGGTCGTTCGGGTCCAGTCGAGCCTCCACCCGCCGCCGCTGCTGGCCGACGAGGCCGGCGTGGAGCAGGCGAGCGGCTTGCAGGACAAGGCGCGCGAGACCTGGGAGGATGGCGTCGACCTCGTCCGCGAGCTCGCGCAGGGCATCGTCGGCAAGCTCCAGGAAGCCACCGCCTCAGCCGAGGAGGTGACGGTCGAGTTCGGAGTCAACATCAGCGGCAAGACCGGGGTGATCCTGGTCGAGGGCACGGTCGCCGCCAACCTGAAGGTCACGATCAAGTGGAAGGGTGGTCGGCGCGATGCCGCGCCGGCTCAGTCCTAACGCCGCCGTCGCCTGGCTGGCCCCGCCGCCGGGCAGGCAGGGCGTCGCCGGTCAGGCGTTCCTCGTCAGCGAGCAGGTGGCGCTGACCTGCGCTCACGTCGTCCGCGACCATCTGGGCCTGGGCGACGTGACGCCGTCCTCGCTGCCCGCGGCTACGGTAAAGCTGAGCTTCGGTGCGCTACGGCGCGAGGTGACCGCCCGGGTCGCCGAATGCGGCTGGTTCCCCGATGGAACCGGCGCCGAGGTCGAGGACGTGGCGGTTCTCCTGCTGGATGAGCCCCTGGACGAGATCCCCTATCCCGGCCTCGCCCCCGTCTACGCCGCCGGACCGGGCGCAGTGTTATGCCTATGGCTCGCTCGCCGGCTACACCGGCATCGGCCAGCATGCCTGGGCGTCTGATCGCCCAGAATACCAACGATCGTGGCTGGCATCAGCTCAACGCGGACACGAGCCAGGGCAGGCTATTTCGTCAAGCGGGGCTTCAGCGGCGCGCCGGTGCTCGACCCGTTGGCCGTGACGGTCTGGGGCATGCTCGTCCAGGTCGACAAGGGTGCGCGAGGACGAGAAGCGGCTCGTCGCCTTCGCGCTTACCGCCGAGGCGCTGCGCGAGGCCTACAACGCCGTCAAGCGCTGCGCCCGACGGGCCGGACGGACAGCTCCCGAGGTCATCATCCGCCGCCGATGGTCCCCTGGACGCCTTGGCACGCGACGCTGCGGTGGCGCTCCTGCCCGCTGCCACTCGAGGCAAGCGGCCTGGACCGGCCTGCGATGCGGCGGCGCTGGCGCTCGATGAGGAAGGCTCGACGCGGTGCGCGCCTCGCCGCCGCCGGCTCCGATCCGGCGGTGCAAGGACAGGCATTGGCAGGACTGAACGGACTGAAGGTAGGCGACACCGCCCCCGCCGAGCAGTTCTTCGCCGCGCGCATAGGCCCGGGCGGCTTCGGCGCCTGACCTCGGCCGCAGATTGGCCGCTCCTGGCCGGCTACGCCGGTCTGGGCGCTGCCGTGCTCGGCGATCGCCCGCATACGCTGCTCGCCAAGGTCGACGATGCCGTGCGGCGAGGGCAGCCGAGCTCGGCGCCTTGGCTCGATCTGGCGCTCAAGGACGTACGCCGGGCGCCGAGGCCTACGAGACGCCGCGCGCCTTCAGCCGGACGATGCCTGGACCTGGATGGGTCTTGCCGATGGCCGCAGGCCCAGCTCGGCCGCCTGCAGCGCTGCAGGCTCGGGTCATGGCGCTGAAGCGATGTAATGTGCGCGGCGCTGGCAGTCCTACGAGACGCGCATGCTCGCCTTCAGCGCGGACGATCGCCTAGGATGTCCGGCCACGTGCGCTCGGACTCTCGCGACCGCGGTGGCCGCGCCTGTCGCGACGGAGCGGGCCAACTGCGCTCCAGGCCGAGGAGCGCAGCCCGCCAGCGCCCGCGACGCGAGCGTCTGGCCACGGCGTCCCAGCGCAATGCCGATGGTCGGCCGACGTGAGCTGTCGGTGAGCTAGCGAGCTCGCGCGAGGTGCGGCTGGCGGAGGGCGACCTTGCGGGGCGCTCGCAGGCCTACCAGGCGCGTCGCCAGCCGAGCGCTGGCGGCGTCGGACCCGGGCAACGCGGAGTGGCAGCGCGACCTGTCGGTGAGCTGGAGAAGCTCGGCGACGTGCGGCGGGCGCAGGGCGACCTTGCGGGGGCGCTCGCGGCCTACGAGGCGGCCCACGCCATCGCCGAGCGTCTGGCGGCGTCGGACCCGGGCAACGCGGAGTGGCAGCGCGACCTGTCGGTGAGCTGGAACAAGCTCGGCGACGTGCGGCAGGCGCAGGGCGACCTTGCGGGGGCGCTCGCGGCCTACGAGGCGGCCCGCGCCATCCGCGAGCGTCTGGCGGCGTCGGACCCGGGCAACGCGGAGTGGCAGCGCGACCTGTCGGTGAGCTGGAACAGGCTCGGCGACGTGCGGCAGGCGCAGGGCGACCTTGCGGGGGCGCTCGCGGCCTACGAGGCGGCCCACGCCATCCGCGAGCGTCTGGCGGCGTCGGACCCGGGCAACGCGGGGTGGCAGCGCGACCTGTCGGTGAGCTGGGACAAGCTCGGCGACGTGCGGCGGGCGCAGGGCGACCTTGCGGGGGCGCTCGCGGCCTACGAGGCGGGCCACGCCATCCCGAGCGTCTGGCGGCGTCGGACCCGGGCAACGCGGGGTGGCAGCGCGACCTGATCGTGTCGCACTGGAAGATCGCCGCGGTGCTGGAGGAGCTGCCGGAGCGGCGGGGCGAGGCGGCGGCGCATTGGGGCAAGGCGCTTGCGGTGGCGCGCGAGCTGGCGGGCTCGGGGCGGCTGGCGCCGGTGGATGCCTACTTCGTCGAGGAGCTGGAGCGGCGGCTTGCGGCGGCGGAGGGGCGGGAGGCCGGAGGCTGACCGGGTGCGGCCTCTGCCATGATGTGATAGGATCATGCGCCTAGCAACAGAAGGGGCGCAGATCGTGGTCCGAACGAACCCAGGACGGCAATTTTGCCCGCGCAGCAAGGACTTGCGATAGTGGGACGGACCTCGTTCCAACTCTCTCCCATGCTTCCGGGACAGGGAAGGGCCCATGAGCCGCTCACGGGCGGAAGTCGTGCCCATCTCCCGGCGCCCGAACGAACCCAGCACGTCGAAAACCGCGTCTCGTCAACGGCTTGTTCCGCCCCGCCGCCGCTGGACCGCGCCAGGGAGCCACGCTACAAGCCGCTCGGAGGTCGCCGATGACGGGGAAGGCGCAGGTTCAGGCGCTGGTGGCGGAGATCGGGCCGCTGCTGGAGCTGGGGGAGGTCACGGCGTTCGATGCCGAGGATCTGTGGACCCTCGTGGTCGACGCGGAGACCGTGCTCTTCCTCGACTATGAGCAGGGCCAGGAGCGGCTCTGGCTGTCGGGCGAGGTCGCAACACCGCCTCCCTCGGAGCGGGCGCGGCTGCATGAGACGCTGCTGACCTACAACCATCGCTGGCGCGACACGGGCGGGCTGCGCATGTCGCTCGACGGCGAGGGCGGGGCGGTCGTCCTCAGCTACGACATGCCCGCCGAAGGGCTGGAGCTCAGCCGGCTGGCGATGGTGGTCACGAACTTCCTGGACGTGCTGCGCGCCTGGCGCGAAGGGATCGGCCGCATCGCGAGCGCACCCTCTGCGGGCCTCGCCGAGGCGCCGTTCAATCCGATGATGATGGGAATGATCCGGGGCTGAGGCCGGCACGGCAGGCCAAGCGGGGAGAACGACAATGCCCGGACCTATGCAGGTTGGTCACGGCACAGGCTTCCAGGCGGTCTTCGACCAGTTCAAGCCCGGCATGCTGGGCTCGGGTGGCGACCAGCACGTCCGCTTCAAGGGCGACCAGCTCTACACCCACAGCTCGTTCAGCCTGCACGGGCGTGGCGCCGAGGCGGCGGAGAACAGGGCCGCCAAATACGAGCTGGGTGCTGCCCAGGTCCGGCAGTCCCTGGTGCGCGATTTCGGTGCCGGCGTGGCCGACCGCATCCTGAGCAATGTCGGCAAGGAGGTCGGCCGCGATCTCAGCCAGGGGATCACGCGCGCGGACCTGACCCGGATCAAGCAGCAGGTCGACGGGATAGGTAAGAACGCCCACAACGTCACCGACATGGCGATCGAGAAGCCGGACTCGCAGATCGGGCAAGCTCTCCTGCGCCATACGGAACGCGAGTTCTCGCCTGAGAACCTTCAGTTCTCGCGCGGCATCATGCAGTTCAAGAACGCACCCGCCGCGGAGCGGGCCGAGGTCGGACGCGAGCTGATGGCGCAGTTCGTCAATGACGGGGCGGAGTCCATGGTGAACCTGCCCTCCGGCGTGCGCGGCCAACTGCTCGAAGCCTTCGCGGAAGGCGCTCCACCACCTTCCGCCCACGTCTTCGACGACGCGCTCAAGGAGATGCGGGAACTCATGGCGGTCGACTCGGCCAAGCGCTTCGTCGAGAACCCATTGACCTGAGCCTAGCCGGTGCGCTCTTCCGCCTTCGCCACATCCCACAAGGCATCCAGCGCTTCGAGGCCAAGCGTCTGCAGCTCCTGGCCAGAGGACGGCGAGCCAGCTCCTCCATCCGCCGGAAGCGGCGCTCGAACTTGACGTTGGTGGCACGCAGCGCGGTCTCGGCATCCACCTCCAGGCGCCGGGCGAGGTTGGCGACCGTGAACAGGACGTCGCCCAGCTCGGCCGCGATCTCCTCCGCGTCGCCGCCAGCCCGTGCCTCCTCCAGCTCGGCCAGCTCCTCCCGCAGCTTCTCCAGGATCGGGCCGGTCTCGGTCCAGTCGAAGCCGACCCGGGCCGCCCGCTTCTGCAGCTTGAGGGCCCGGCTCAGCGCCGGCAGCGCCAGCGGGATGTCGGCAAGCGCACTGGCATCACCTTTGCCCTTCAGGGCCTTGCGCGCCCGCTCGTCCGCCTTCTGCTCCTCCCAGACCCGGCGCAGACTGTCGACCGTCTGGCCGTCCGCCTCGCCAAAGATGTGCGGGTGGCGGGCGATCATCTTCCGGCGATGCCGCTTGCGATCCGGTCGAAGTCGAAGAGGCCCCGCTCCTCGGCCATCTGCGCGTAGTAGACCACCTGCAGCAGCAGGTCGCCGGCCTCGCTCTCCAGGTCGGCCCAGTCCTGGCGCTGGATGGCGTCCGCGACCTCGTAGGCCTCCTCGATCGTGTAGGGGGCGATGCTGGCGAAGGTCTGCTCGATGTCCCACGGGCAGCCGCGCTCCGGGTCCCGCAAGCGGCGCATCACCGCCAGCAGCTCCTCGATCCCGCTCACAGGAGCTGGCCCTGCGCCGCCTTGGGGGTGCCCTGGCCACGCCCGCGGGGGCGGACGACGTCCGCGCGCCGGACCGGGAGCTGGCCGTCGGCGAAGGTGAGCTCCAGCTCGGCCTCGTGGCCCAGCTCGGCAAGCCGTGCCACCACCTGCCCGCTGCCGCGGCCGCGGACGATCACGTAGCCGCGCTCGAGCACGCGCTGGTGGCTCAGGCTCTCGAGCTGGCGGGAGAGGGCGGTGAGCGTCTCGTCGTGCCGGGCAAGGCGGCCGGCGATGCTGCGGTCGAGGCCCGCCGTCTCGCGGGCGAGCCGGGGTGCCAGCTGCTCCAGGCGGCCGGTGACCAGCACAGGCGCCAGGCGCGGTGCCAGCCGCCCGAGGTCGGTTGCCGCTCGCCGGGCCCGATCCAGCACGAGCTCGGCCAGCCTGCCGAAGCGTGTTTCCATCCGCTCGCCGAGCTGGACCACGACCGCCGTGGGCGAGCGCAGGCTCAGGCGCTCGGCCAGATCGTCGAGGCGCTGGGTGGCGAGATGCAGCAGGGTCTCGGGGCGGACCAGGCCGCGCGCCAGGCCGCCCAGACGCTCGCGCAAGCTGGCCAGCAGCCGGTCGGCCGCATGCTCCTGCCGGTCGGCGAGGCTGGCGAGCTGGGCCAGCAGCTCGCGGCGGACCGGAACCACCATCTCGGCGGCAGCCGTCGGCGTGGGCGCCCGGCGGTCGGCGGCGTGGTCGATGAGGGTGGTGTCGGTCTCGTGGCCCACGGCCGAGACGAGGGGGATCGTGCAGGCGGCAGCCGCCCGGACCACGGCTTCCTCGTTGAAGGCCCACAGGTCCTCGATCGAGCCGCCACCGCGGGCGACGATCAGCACGTCCGGCCGCGGCACCGGCCCGCCGGCCGGCAGGGCCGAGAAACCGTTGATCGCACCTGCGATCTGCTCGGCCGCACCCTCGCCCTGGACCAGCACGGGCCATACGAGCACCCGGCGCGGGAAGCGGTCCTCCAACCGGTGGAGGATATCGCGGATCACGGCCCCGGTGGGCGAGGTGACCACGCCGATGACCTCGGGCAGGACCGGCAGCGCCCGCTTCCGTTCAGCGTCGAAGAGCCCCTCGGCCGCGAGCCGGCGCTTGCGCTCCTCCAGGAGCGCCATGAGGGCGCCGGCCCCGGCCGGCTCCATGCGCTCGACCACGAGCTGGTAGCGCGAGCGGCCGGGATAGGTGGTGAGCTTGCCGGTGCAGATGACCTCGAGCCCGTCCTCGGGCTGGAAGGGGATCCGGCCGACGCTCGTGCGCCAGCAGACGGCATCCAGCACCGCCTGCTCGTCCTTGAGGCAGAAATAGAGGTGACCGCTGCCGGCCCGCTTGAAGCTCGAGATCTCGCCCCGGACCCGGACCAGGCCGTAGGCGTTCTCGACCGTGCGCTTGAGCGCGAAGGCGAGCTCGGCAACCGTGTACTCGACGATGTTGGAGGCGGGAGCGGCAAGCATGGTGCCGGACCCTACTGCAGTGGCTGCGCTCACGCAGCCAGCTTCGGCGCCAGCTCCATCGCGGCATAGGTCAGGATGGCATCCGCCCCGGCGCGCTTGAACGCCATGAGGCTCTCCAGCATCGCGGCCTCGGCGTCGAGCCAGCCGAGCTGGCCCGCGGCCTTCACCATCGCGTACTCGCCGGACACATGATAGGCGAGGGTGGGCAGCCCGAAGGCCTGCTTCACCCGCCAGATCACGTCGAGATAGGGCAGGCCGGGCTTCACCATCAGCATGTCGGCGGCCTCGGCGATGTCCTGGGCACACTCGCGCAAGGCCTCGGTGCCGTTGGCCGGATCCATCTGGTAGGTCTTCTTGTCCGCCCGGCCGAGACTGCCCTTGGAGCCGCAGGCGTCGCGGAACGGGCCGTAGAAGGCCGAGGCGTACTTCGCGGCATAGGAGAGGATGAGCGTCTCGGCATGCCCGGCGTCGTCGAGCCTGGCGCGGATGGCACCGATCCTGCCGTCCATCATGTCCGAGGGTGCGACCACGTCGCAGCCCGAGGCCGCCAACGCGAGCGCCTGCTTCGACAAGGCCTCGAGCGTCTCGTCGTTCAGGATCACGCCGTCGCGCAGCAGGCCGTCCTGGCCGTGAATCGTGTAGGGGTCGAGCGCCACGTCGCCGACGATGCCGACGCCCGGCACCTGGCGCTTGATGGCGCGGATGGCGCGGCAGACGAGATTGTCCTCGTTCCAGGCCTCGGCCGCGTCCTCGCTCTTCCGCTCCGGCTGGGTGACCGGGAACAGGGCCACGGCCGGGATGCCGAGCTCGCGGCAACGCTCCACCTGGCCCACCAGCAGGTCGACCGACAGACGCTCGATCCCCGGCATCGAAGGCACGGCCTCGCGCTTCGCCTCGCCGTCCAGCACGAAGAAGGGCTGGATCAGGTCGGCGGGGCCGAGCCGGTTCTCGGCCACCAGACGCCGCACCCAGCCTTCGCGTCGGAGCCGGCGCGGCCGGCTGCGGGGGAACGGGGCTTGCGCAGCAGGGTAGGACAAGGAGGCTCTCCCGTGACCGGACAGTGACGGTGGATCGGTTCTAGACTGAGGCTCTGATCGCGGCAACGCGCGTCCCCGGCTCGGATTAGGAGCCGGCCTCGTTCGTATACGGTCCCATGAGGCTCCTGATGACCGGCAGCGACATCACTGCCGAGCTGCACGCGGCGCGGCGCTACGCGCTGCTGCTGACCCGCAATGCCGACCAGGCCGAGGACCTCGTCCAGGAGGCCCTGGCCAAGGCGATCGCAGGTGCCCGGACCTGGCGACCGGGTGCCGACCTGCGGCGCTGGCTGCTCGCGATCGTCCACAATGTCCACGTCTCCCGCCAGCGGCGGTTGCGGCTCGAGCTCGCGGCGACGCGCGAGGCCAGCGACACCCTGCCGGTGGCGACGCCGGAGCCGCAGGGCGACCGGGTCCATCTCACCGAGACGATCGCCGCGCTGATGGCGCTACCCGCCGAGCAGCGCGAGCCGCTGGTCCTCGTGGCCTTCGAAGGCCTCAGCTACCGTGATGCGGCCGAGATCCTGGGCCTGCCGGTCGGCACGCTGATGTCGCGTCTGGCGCGCGGCCGCGAGGCGCTGCGGGCAGCCACCGGGCGGACCCGGCCGGCCGAGCCCGCCGACACCTCACCTCCGGACCGGCGCCGGAACTTGCGGGTGGTGGAGTAAGCCATGAGTGAGCCGATCACCGAGGCCGATCTGCAGGCCTATATCGACGACCAGCTCGAGCCGACCCGGCGGATCGAGGTCGAGGGGCACCTGGCGCTGCACGCCGAGGAAGCGGCGCAGGTCATGGACGGCCTGCGGGTACGCAACGAGATCCGCTTCTTCCTGGCCGATGGGGCTGGCGAGGGGCCGCCGCCTGCGGTTGAGACGGTCGTTCTGGGGCGACGGCTGGCGCAGTCGTTGCGGGTGCGCTCGATGCTGCCGGCCCTGGGCAAGGCGCTCGCTGCTGCCTGCCTCGTGGGGGTAGGCTGGTTCGGCCACGCGGTCATGGACGACCCGGGCCAGGAAGTGGCCGCGGCGATGGACCCCTCGGACGAGCTTGCGGGCGACGCCGCACAGGCCTTCCACCTGGTCCACATGAAGCTCACCGACGGCAAGTTCGCCGTGCTGGGGCCGATCGCCGGACCGGACGCCGGCCTCGTCTCCGGGCTCATCGCCGCCTTGCCGCCGGGGTTCAGGCACGTCGCCTCGGATTCCGTGCCCTGGGAGGGCGGGACGGCACGGCTCGTGCTGCTCGTGGGGCCACGCGGCGAGAACCTCGTGCTCATGGTGGCGGAGACGGCCACGCATGGCATCGACCGGCCGGAGACGGATACCGACGGCGGCGTCAATACCGTCTCCTGGTGGAGCGGTCGCTACGCCTACGCGCTCAGCGGTGACGTTCCCGCCTCGGCGCTGCTGGCGGTGGTGAAAGGGATGGGGTCGCTCGGATGATACACGCACCGGCAATGCTCCTGGCCGGCATCCTGCTCGCCGGTGCCGCAGGCTCCGCCGTCGCCTATGCCGTCGCGTTCCGCAATGAGTGCTGGCGAAGCAGGAAGTAGTGCTGTGGGGTCGGACCCGATGGCGGGGCACCGCGATCAGGTGCCCCGGAAGCGCGGCGCTCGCTTCTCCTGGAAGGCCCGCACCCCCTCCTGGTAGTCGTCCGTCCTGCCGGCGGTCTGCTGAAGCCGGCTTTCCAGCCGCAGCTGGTCGTCGAGGCTGTTGCCGGCCGACGCGTTGAGCGCCTGCTTGATCAGCGCCAGCCCACGCGTGGCGCCTTGAGCGAGCTGCTCCGCCGTGGCCATGGCCTCGGGGAGGAGGCGGTCGTCGTCGACGCAGCGCCAGATCAGGCCCCAGGCTTCGGCCTGCGAGGCGGTGATGCGCTCGCCCAGGAGCGCCAGGCCTCGGGCGCGAGCCTCGCCGACGAGGCGCGGCAGAAGCCAGGTGCCGCCCGCGTCGGGGATGAGACCCAGCCTGCAGAACGCCTGGATGAAGCTGGCCGAGCGTGCTGCCAGGACGATGTCGCAGGCAAGCGCCAGGTTGGCCCCCGCACCCGCGGCAACACCGTTGACGGCACAGACGATAGGCTTCTCGAGCGTGCGTACGAGCTGGATCAGCGGGTTGTAGAGGCGGTCCAGCGTGTCGCCGAGGTCCGGCGGCCCCTCGTCGGCGCTCATCGCCCGGTCGGAGAGATCCTGGCCGGCGCAGAACGCACGTCCGGCGCCGGTCAGGAGGATCGCACGACAGCCCGGGTCGGCGGCGCAGTGCTCCAGAGCCGTGCGCAACTCGGCGTGCATGGCCTCGTTGAAGCTGTTCAGCTTGTCGGGGCGGTTCAGGGTGAGCGTGGTCAACCCGCCATTGCTGGCGACCAGGATCGTTCCGCCTGCGGCCATTCCCCCACCTCTCTGCTTGCCGCAGACCGGTAGAGCAGGGCTGCCCGCCGTTGCAAGTCTGGGCATGGGGCCTCGCAGGCGGTAGGCCCGGCCGGTCTGGACAGAGCGGAGCATGTCTCGTGCCCATCTATGCCTATGCCGGCATCAGGCCGGTGATCGACGAGAGCGCCTTCGTCCATCCCGAGGCGGTCGTGATCGGCGACGTGATCATCGGCAAGGGCGTGCTGATCGCACCCTGCGCCAGCCTTCGCGGCGACATGGGCCGGCTGATCGTCGGCGACGGTGCCAACATCCAGGACGGCTGCGTCATGCACGGCTTCCCCGGCAAGGACTGTGCGATCGAGGAGGACGGCCATATCGGGCACGGCGCCATCCTGCACGGCTGCCGGATCGGGCGGAACGCTCTGGTCGGCATGAACGCCGTCGTCATGGACGGGGCCACCGTCGGCCAGGACAGCTTCGTGGCCGCCATGGCCTTCGTGAAGGCGGGCTTCGAGGTCCCGCCCCGCACCCTTGTGGCCGGAATGCCGGCCCGGATCGTGCGCGAGCTCACCGACCAGGAGATCGCCTGGAAGCGAAGCGGCACGCGGGAATATCAGGAACTCGCACGGCGCTATCACACCGAGCTGGTACCATGCGAGCCGCTGCGAGCGAGTAGAGCCCGATCGCAGCCGGGCTCCATCGCTTGACAGAAATTCTGCCGTTGCGCGAGACTAGGGGCGGCTGAGTGCCTCATGATGCGGTGCCGACGCATAGTCGGACCCATCGCGCGCACAGGTCGCTTCTGCCGGCATTCATGCAACGCCTCCGGCATTGGCGCCTGCTGAGTCGGCCTGCTACGGTGCCCCAACCAAGCAGGGAGGCAGAGGCGGCGTGCAGCCGATCCTCAGGCTCGATTCCGTCAGCAAGACATTCCCCGGTGTTCGCGCGTTGGACAGCGTGCAGTTCGACGTGCGGCCGGGCGAGGTGCATGCGCTGCTGGGCGAGAACGGTGCCGGCAAGTCGACGCTGATCAAGATCATGTCGGGCGTGCACGAGCCCGACGGCGGGACGGTCGAGCTCGACGGCAAGCCGGTCCGGCTCGGCCGGCCGCAGGATGCCCAGAGGGCCGGCATCGCCACGATCTACCAGGAGCTGCTGCTCTTTCCCGAGCTCACCGTGGCGGAGAACATCTTCGCCGGCCATGCGCCGCGGCGGCGCTGGGGCGGGATCGACTGGAGCCTGATGCGGCCGAGGGCCAGGGAGATCCTGGCCTCGCTCGACATCCATGACCTGGACGTCGACCGCACGGTCGGTGCCCTGTCGGTCGGGAACCGCCAGCGGGTCGAGATCGCCAAGGCATTGTCCCAGAACGCACGCGTCCTGATCATGGACGAGCCCACGGCGGCCCTCACCGAGGCCGATGTCGAGCGCCTGTTCGCGATCGTGCGCCTGCTGAAGGCCCGCGGCGTGGGGATCGTCTATATCAGTCACCGGCTGGTCGAGGTGTTCGAGCTCGCCGACCGGGTGACGGTGCTGCGCGACGGCAGGCATGTCGGCACCCGCGAGGTGGCGGAGACGCGCGAGGACGAGCTGATCACGATGATGGTCGGCCGTGCTCTCGATGCCCTGTTCCCGAAGACCGCGGCCGAGATCGGGCCGCCGGTGCTCGAGGTTCGGGGGCTCTCGGGCAGGCCGCAGCTGCGCGACATCGACCTCACGCTGCATCGGGGTGAGATCGTCGGCCTGGCCGGCCTGGTGGGTGCCGGGCGCAGCGAGCTGGCCCAGGCCCTGTTCGGGATCACGCCGCCGGATGCGGGGGAAATCCTGCTCGACGGCCGGCCGGTGCGGATCGCCGGCCCGCGCGACGCGATCCGGCTGGGCATCGCCTATGTGCCCGAGGATCGGGGGCAGCAGGGCCTCGTCCGGCCGATGCGGATCAGGGAGAACGCGTCGCTTGCCGTGCTGCGTCGGCTGGCCAAAGGCGGCTTCATCGACTTCCCGGCCGAGGCCGAGCTGGCGCGCAGCATCATCCGCCAGTTCGGAGTGCGGGCCTCGGGCATCGAGCAGGCGGTGGGCAAGCTCTCGGGCGGCAACCAGCAGAAGGTCGTGCTCGGCAAGTGGCTGGCAACCAAGCCGCGCGTGCTGATCATGGACGAGCCCACGCGCGGCATCGATGTCGGGGCCAAGGCCGAGATCCACCGGCTGATGAGCGAGCTGGCAGGGCAGGGGCTCGCGATCCTGATGATCTCCTCCGAGCTGCCTGAGATCCTGGGCATGAGCGACCGGGTCCTGGTGATGCGGCAGGGTCGGCTCGTGGCCGAGTTCCCGCGCGCCCGGGCGAGCCAGGAGGCGATCGCCGGTGCGATGATGCATGCGGCCGAGCCGGCGGCGGCCTGAGGCATGGCGCTCGCCAGCGCACCGGCACGCCGTCCGTGGGGCATCGGCGGCATCCTGCGCCACCTTGGCAGCCAGGAGGCCGTGCTCCTGCTCTGCATCGTTCTGCTGTTCGTGCTCGTAGGCGCCTACAACCCCCGCTTCCTGAGCCAGAACAACCTGCAGAGCATCTTCCTCGGCAACGCCTACATCGCCGTGGCGGCGATCGGCATGTCGATGGTGATCATCTCAGGCAATATCGACATCTCGGTCGGTGCCCTGATCGGCGTGCTGGCCACGATCAGCGGCTCGCTCGCGGTGGCGGGCCTGCCCATCATCGTGAGCTGGGTGGTGCCGGTCCTGTGCGGGATCGCGGTCGCCGGGCTGATCGGGTGGATGGTGGCCTATCTCCGCATCCCCTCGATCGTGGTCACGCTGGGCATGCTCTCGATCCTCAAGGGCGGGCTGATCAGCGTCACCGGCGGGGTGTGGATCAGCAACCTGCCGCCGGGCTACCACCTGGCGCAGATGCGGCCTCTGGGCGTGCCCATGCCGGTCTGGTTCATGGTCGTGCTCACGGCCTCGGCCGCCTTCTGGATGCGCTACTCGGCAACGGGCCGTGCCATCTATGCCGTGGGCGGCAATGCGGAGGCCGCACGCCTCTCCGGCATCTCGCAGCGGCGCACCGTCGTCACCGTGTTCCTGATCCACGGCTTCTTCACCGGGGTCGCCGCGGTCCTCTTCGCGACCCAGCTCAGCGTCATCCAGTCGACCGTGCCGCCGAACCTGGAGCTCAGCATCATCACGGCCTCGGTCGTGGGCGGGGTGAGCATCCTGGGCGGGACGGGCACGGTGGTGGGCTCGACCCTTGCCGCGATCCTGCTGGCCGGCATCGGCTCCTCGCTGATCTTCGTCAGCATCTCGCCCTACTGGCTGAGGGCTGTTCAGGGCGTGCTGATCCTGCTGACGGTCCTGGCCGACCTCATGCGCCGACAGCGCCAGGCGCGGCGGATTCTGACGGGCGTGGAGACATCCGCCGAGGCAAGGTCCCAGCTCCTCGGCCGCTCCCGGGATGCGCTGCTCGGCCACGAGGGCGTGCTCGCCGCCATCCTGATCGGGGCACTCATCGTTCTGGCGACGCTGACCGACCGCTTCCTCACCACCGACAACCTGCTCAACCAAGGCCGGCTGGTGGCCGAGATCGGGCTCGTGGCCCTGCCGATGACCTTCATCATCATCACCGGCGGGATCGACCTCTCCGTAGGCTCGATCATGGGCCTGTGCGCGATCCTCCTCGGCGTGCTGTGGAAGAACCTGGGGCTGCCGCTCGAGGCTGCGATCGTCGGCACGCTCGCGGCCGGTGCGCTCGCAGGCTTCGTCAACGGCTGGTTCATCGCCCGCATCGGCGTGCCGCCGCTGATCATGACGCTGGCCACGCTCGCCCTCTACCGTGGCCTGGCCGAGGGGGTCAGCCAGGCCCGCTCGGTGCGGGGCTATCCCGAGTGGTTCTTCACGCTCGGCCAGGGCGACGTGCTGGGCGTGCCGACCCAGCTCTGGATCTGGGCCGTGGCCATCCTCGTCTGCGCCGTGGTCCTGGCCCGCACCACCGTCGGGCGCACGCTATACGCCATGGGCCTCAACGAGACCGCCGCCCGGTTCTCCGGCCTGCCGGTCGTGGGCATGAAGCTCGCGATCTACACCTTCTCGGGCTTCATGGCCGGGCTCGCCGCCTGGATCTTCGTGAGCCGGGTGAGCACGACGCGCTCGGACATGGGCACCGGCCTGGAGCTCGACGTGATCGCTGCCGTCGTACTGGGCGGCACCAGCATCTTCGGCGGCATCGGCACCATCGCGGGCACCGTGATCGGCGTGGTGCTGATCCAGCTGCTCAAGAACGGTCTGGCGCTCACCGGCGTGAAGGGCGATGCCACCATCGTCGTGATCGGGGCGGTGCTGATCCTCTCGATCCTCGTTGCGAACTTCGTGCGCGATCGGCGGGGACTTGGGTAGTCACGGGCCGGCGCCGATGCCCAGGACGAAAGCCAGCGCCCTCTCCACCTCGCGCATGGTCGCTTGGTCGGCGCGGCCGATAGTATCCCGCAAACGATGCAGCGGTGCTGCCGTGACCTTCTCAACCATGATCTCGGAGCGCTGAGCCACGCCTGTCTCGAACGTTGAATTCGATCACGACCCGGCATAGACGCCGGCCAGTGATCGTGCTTGTGAGCGGACAGACGACGATGGTGGAATAGCCTTCGGCCGAGACAATATCTGCTTGCACGACCAGGAACGGCCGCGCCTTACCGAAGTCGCCTTTGACTGCCGCCAACACGATATCGCCACGACTCACGGCAGTTTAGTCCCGGCTCGTTGTTCCTCTGCCTCGATCTCTTCCATCAGCTCGTCGAAAGCGGCTTCGCTCCAGCGCAGCGCGTCGCGCTCGTCCGCTGACCCGGCTTGCGCGCGGATGATCTCGATTTCCTCGCGGAGCAGCGCCTGGAACTCGGGGCTGTCATTGTCCCACACCCACAGCTCAACCGGGCGCAGGCCACGGGCACGCTGCTCGCTTTGAGGAGAGGCGGACTCGCTGTCAGTCCTGGACGCCATACTGCTCGCTCCAATTATGGCTGGTGCTACGTGACACACTGGACGGACGGACGCCAGCTTCAGACGGCTGTACTGCCCGCGGAGAGCGCTTGATGGAACGGTCCGCCTGGCTCATGACACCCGTCAGGTGCCGAGCGCATCGGCCCATCAGGGAGGCTAGAGAATATGATGCGGATAACGGCCGTGGGCGTGATGATGCTGGGGGCGACGGCGGCCCTGGCGCAGGAGAGCCGTTGGGACGGTGCCGACGACCTGCCGGTCAACCCGCTCTCCTGCGAGGGTGGTGCGGCGCCCGCGGCGGCGAAGGCCTATGACGGCGCGCAGCCGACAGGTGCGGCCGACCTTGCCGGCAAGGAGCTGGTGCTGGTCGACGTGCCGAAGCTGATCGGCATCGGCTACTTCAACGCCACCTCGGCCGGCATGCAGGCTGCGGCCAAGGAGCTGGGCTCGGTCAAGGTGACGACCGACGGGCCGACCCGGGCCAATATCGACGAGCAGATCACCTTCATCGACAACTACATCACCCGCGGCGTCAATGGCGTGCTGTTCGCCGCCAACGACCCGGTGGCGATCGCCCCGGTGCTGAAGAAGGCGCTCTCCAAGGGCATCCATGTCATCGGCTACGACGCCAACGCGCAGCCCGATGCCCGCGAGTGGTTCGTCAACCAGGCCGAGTTCAACGGCATCGGCAAGGCCATGATCGACAACATGGCCAAGGAGATCGGCGAGGACGGCAGCTTCGCCATCGTCACCAGCACCTTCACCACGCCCAACCAGGCGCGCTGGATCGCCGAGATGGGGGCCTACCAGCAGAAGTGCCACCCGAACATGAAGTGGCTGGAGACGGTCGAGGCGCAGGAGGACAACATCCTCTCCTTCAACCAGGCGACCACGCTGATCAACAAGCACGGGGACGACCTCAAGGGCCTGTTCGGCATGACCAGCGTCGCCACGCCGGCCTCGGCCGAGGCGGTGACCCAGGCGGGGCAGTGCGGGAAGGTGGCCGTGGTGGGTCTCGCCACGCCCAACGCCATGAAGCCCTATGTGGCGGCGGACTGCGTGAAGTCGGTGGTGCTCTGGAACCCGGTCGATCTCGGCTATGCCGCCGTCCACGTCGCCCGTGCGGTCGCCGACGGCAAGCTGAAGCCCGGTGCGACCGAGGTCGAGGCCGGCAAGCTCGGCAAGCTCAAGGTCGTCAACGGCAGCGAGATCCTGCTCGGCGACCCGTTCGTCTACAGCAAGGAGAATATCGGCCAGTTCGACTTCTGAGCTGCCCGACAGCCTTCGATCTTGCAGCGAGGAGGACCTGCTCTGTCGGGTCCTCCTCCTTTTTCAGGTTACGTCCGCTCGCCGGGTGGGACATTGAAGACCGCCAGCGTGGTCTGGCCAGTCGCAAGCTGAGCCTCCCATCCCTCCTCGGCCCTGACCATCGCCAGCGCTGCTTCGAGGTGGGCCCGCGCGTCCTCCGGCGTGAGGACGACGATGCCGTCATCGTCGGCCAGGATGAGGTCGCCTGGACTGACCGGGATGCCGCCCAGCGTGACCGGGGCGTTGACCGTGCCGCGGTTCATGGACGATGGGCCTCGCGCGGTGTGGCCACGGCTGAGGACGGGGAAGTCGGGCCAGCTGGCGAGGGTGGCGATGTCACGGACGGGACCGTCGACGACGATGCCGGCGATGCCCTTGAGGCGGGCGGACCCGGAGAGCAGCTCGCCGATCATGGCGGCTTCGGGCCGGCCGCCGGCATCGACCACGATCACGTCGCCCTGGCCCGCCTCTGCGATGGCGTGGTGGACGGGGCCGTAGTCCAGGGGCTCGCAACCGGCGGTGACGGCCGGCCCGGCCAGCCGACGGCCGGGCCCGAAGGGGCGGAGCGGGCGGATCGCGGGGTCGGCCAGGGTGCGGCCCTTCAGGAGGTCGGCGGCGATGGTCGTGGGCACCGTGGCCCAGGCGTCGATCGTGGCCCGGTCGATGGTGCGTGGGGCCGGTGCATGGATCCGGGTCGGCATGGCCGCCTCCTTGTGTGGTCCCGCTCCCGGCTGATGCCGCGGAACGGCGGCGGAGCGCAACCTTGGCGGCGGGCGCGGCGGGAATCCATCCGGACCCCGTCGCGGTGTGGTGCGGGGTACACGGAGCTGCATCGGCGGGCTCGGTGGTGCCAAGCCGGCTGCCGGTCCCCGTTGCCGGCTTTGGCGCAAGGGTCTACCTGACGGCGCGATCGAGCATCTTGGGAGTTAGCGTGGAGCCGAGCGAGCTGGGCCCGCCCGGAGGGGTGCCGGCGGGCGAGCCGGGGTGGCGCCATGCCCTTCGTCAGGCCCTGCCTTATCTGCTCGGTGCGGTCATGTTCGGGATCGCGGTCTGGGTGCTGCACCGTACCCTGGGCCGCTACGACCTGGCCGACCTGCACGCCGAGCTTGCGGGCTTCACCGGCCGGCAGCTCGGGCTGGCGGTGCTGTTCACGGCGCTGAGCTTCGCCGCCCTGGTCGGCTACGAGTATTCGGCACTCCGGCTGATCGGCCGGCCGATGCCGCTGCAAAAGCTGGCGCTGGCCTCCTTCTGCACCCAGTCGATCGCGCACTCGACCGGCTTCGCCTTCGTCGTCGGCGCCAGCCTGCGCTATCGTTTCTACGCCGATCGCGGCATCACGCTGGTCGACGTCGCCAAGATCCAGCTCCTGTTCACGGTGACCTTCGCGCTCGGGGTCGCCACCCTTGCCGGCGGCGTGCTGCTCCTCGAGCCGTCGCGACTGGCTGCGATCACCGGCATGCCGGACTGGCTCTGGCGCACCGGGGCCGTGCTGGGCCTCGTCCTGGTGGCTGCGTACCTCGCCTGGGGTGCCCTGTTCCACCACCCGATCCGTGTGCGCGGCCGCACCTTCAGCCTGCCGCCGGTGCGCAGCACGCTGCTCCAGATCTTCTTCGGCGTGGCCGACCTGCTGGCCGTCGCCGCCGCCCTGCACGTCCTCCTCCCGGCCTCGCTCGGGCTCTCCTATGTCGAGGTGCTGGCGATCTTCATGGCGTCGATCATCGCCGGGCTCGTCAGCCATGTGCCGGGCAGCCTGGGCGTGTTCGAATCGGCCGTGCTGCTTCTCGTCCAGCCGGCCGAGGGCCAGACCCTGCCGCTGATCGGGGCGCTGCTCGCGTTCCGGGCCTGCTATTACCTCCTGCCCCTGACCTGCGGCGTGCTGCTGCTCACGAGTTACGAGCTCACGCGCTGGCGCCACATCATCGCGCGCTCCGCCATGACCCGGCTGGCGCCGCGCCTGCGCCCCTGGGCACCGCCGGTGGCGGCAGCACTCACCGCCCTCGCCGGCACGCTGCTCCTGCTGGCGACCGCGACACCTATCCCCGAGGCACGCGCGGCCCGGCTCGCCGCCGCCATGCCGCCGGCGTTCCTGGGCTTCAGCGGCGTGGTCTCGAGCGGGTTGGGTGTGGGCCTCCTGGTCCTCGCCCGTGGCATGGCGCTCCGCGTCGCCCAGGCCTGGGGCTGGGGGATCGTGATCCTGGCCGTGGGCACGGCCTTGTGCCTGGTCACGGCCGAACGCCCCATCGTCTGGATGCCGCTCGTTCTGGCGCTGGCAGTGCTGGTCGTGGCTCGGCACGAGTTCGTCCGCGCCCGGCCGCGCCTCAGGGCCTGGATGACGCCGGCATGGCTGGCGCTCTGCGCGGCGGGCATCGTGCTGGCGGCGGTGTTCCTGGCTCGCGGCTAGCCTGGCAGGTCAGTCCTCAGCGCTTCCGCGGCACCGCCGTTTGTAGTATCATGATACACACAATTGAGGAGGCTCCCGATCCGAGAGCCTCAAACGCGATCCCCAAGCACAGGCCATGGAGGCAGTGGCGGACGGCCGTCCGGGCCGTCCCGAGCAGGTTGGGGAGGGTTCATGGCAACCCGTTCATACACCGTTCTCCGCGAGCTCCGCGGCCTGAGCACGGCGGAGCCGTTTGGGCCGCGCACGCGCGCCGCTCCTGCTGCCCGTGCGGTGACACCGCCCGAGCCGCGCGTCGAGGTCGAGAGCCTCGCCAGGAGAGACGTCCAGGATCTCGCACGCGACCCCAGCGTGGCCGCCATAGCGCCGGTCATGCCCACACGGCTGATCGAGCCGTTCGAGGTCGAGGCGTCGGCAGCACCCGCCAGCGCCTGGGGCATCTCGGCCGTGAAGGCGGACGAATCGCCGTTCACCGGTGCCGGTGTGAGCGTCTCCGTGCTCGATACCGGCATCGACCGGGGACATCCGGCCTTCCAGGGCGTCACCGTCGCCGAGCAGGACTTCTCGGGAGCCGGCAATGGCGACCGGCAGGGCCATGGCACGCACTGCGCCGGCACCATCGTCGGCCGTGATGTCTCGGGCACCCGGATCGGCGTGGCACGCGGCGTCACGCATCTCCTGATCGGCAAGGTGCTGCGCGACGACGGCAGCGGCAATTCCGACATGATCTTCCGCGGCATCCAATGGGCGCTGCAGGAGAACGCCGACGTGATCTCGATGTCGTTGGGCTTCGACTTCCCGGGCCTCGTGGCCGACCTGGTCGGTCAGGGCTGGCCACCCGACCTGGCGACCTCGCTGGCACTCGAGGCCTACCGCGCCAACCTGCGCATGTTCGATGCGCTGATGGAGATCGTGGAGGCGCGCGCTGCCTTCGGCCAGGGCACCATCCTGGTGGCGGCCGCCGGCAATGAGAGCCAGCGTGACAAGAACCCCGAGCACGAGATCGCGGTCTCGATTCCGGCCGCAGCGCAGGGGATCGTCTCGGTGGGTGCCCTGCAGACAGGCCAGGGTGGGCTGCAGATCGCACCCTTCTCCAACACCTTCCCGCAGGTGAGCGCCCCCGGCGTCGGCGTCCTCTCGGCCCGTGCGGGCGGCGGCCTGCGGGCGCTCAGCGGCACCAGCATGGCCACACCGCACGTGGCCGGCGTCACCGCCCTGTGGTGGGAGGCGGTGCGCACTTCGCCGATCGGTGCGGCCAGCACGGCGGTCCTGGCACGCCTACTCGCCAACACGCGGATCAACGGATTCGCCACCGGCGTCGATCCCGCGGATCGCGGCTCGGGCATCGTGACGGCACCGCTGGCGCCGCTCACCTCGTAGGCCAAGCCCCGAAGGGCTGGCTCAGGCGGCCAGCCCTTCAGCCCGCTGGCGTTCCTGGGCCAGCCGCCACAGCCGCTCCGGCGTGGCCGGCATGTCGACATGGCGCACGCCCAGGGCGTCGACCACGGCGTTGATGACCGCGGGCGGGGCGCCGATCGCACCGGCCTCGCCCGCACCCTTCATGCCCAGGGGGTTGGTCGTGCAGGGGACCGCGATCGTGGTGAAGTCGATCCACGGCATGCCCTCGGCGCGAGGCATGGTGTAGTCGAGGAAGCTGCCGCTCACGAGCTGGCCGCTGGCGTCATAGACCGCGTGCTCGAGCAATGCCTGGCCCACGCCCTGGACGACCCCGCCATGCACCTGGCCTGCGAGCAGGAGCGGGTTCAGCACGGTGCCGAAATCGTCGACGATGGTGTAGCGGACGATGCTCGGCATCCCGGTCGCGATGTCGATGTCGAGCTCGCAGACATGGCAGCCGTTGGGGAAGGTGTGGATCGAGGGCTGGAAGGTGCCGCCGCCCTCCAGGCCCTGCTCGCCGGCCTGCCCTGCCACCTCGAACAGGCCCACGCTGCGGTCGGTCCCGACGATGCGGAAGCGGCCATCCTCGAAGCTGAGGTCGGCCTCGGCGGCCTCGAGCAGGTCGGCGGCGATCCGCTTGCCCGCCTCGACGGCGCTGACCGCCGCACGCTGCACGGCGACGCCGCCCACCGGCACCGAGCGTGAGCCGCCCGTACCCTTGCCGGTGGCGACGAGATCGGTGTCGCCCTGGATGGTCTCGACCTGGTCCGGGCTGATGCCCAGCGCATCGCACAGGAGTTGGGCGTAGGCCGTGGCATGGCCCTGGCCGTTGCTCTGGGTGCCGATATAGAGGCGCACCCGGCCTTCCGGCAGCACCTCGATCCGCGCACTCTCGTCGCCGCCGCCCGAGCACTGCTCGACATAGTAGGCGAGTCCCAGGCCGCGTAGCTGGCCCTGGGCCCGTGCCTGCTCGCGGCGTCGTTCGAAGGCCGCAGCGTCCGCGCGCTCGAGGGCTGCCCCGAGCAGACGCTCGAACTCGCCCGTGTCGTAGGTGGTGCCCATGGCGGTGCGGAAGGGCATCGCCTCGGGGCGGATGAAGTTGCGGCGGCGAAACTCGGCGGGGTCGAAGCCCAGGTCGCGCGCCGTGGCGTCGACGGCGCGCTCGACCGCGTAGGCCGCCTCCGGCCGGCCGGCACCGCGATAGGCATCGACCGGGACCGTGTTGGTGTAGGCGCCGCGCACCTCGACGTGGACGGCCTCGAAGGCATAGACGCCGTTATACATCTTGGCACCGGCGTCGGTCGGGATGAACGGCCCGAACTGGGACAGGTAGGCGCCCAGGTTGGCGATCAGCGAGGCCCGCAGCGCCCGCATCCTGCCGTCCCCGTCGACCGCGATCTGCATGCGGGTGACGTGGTCGCGGCCATGCGTGTCCGAGATGAAGCTCTCTCCACGATCCGCCACCCACTTTACTGGCCGGCCGGTTAGTCGAGCGGCGAGCATGCAGACCGGATACTCTGGATAGACCCAGATCTTCATGCCGAAGCCGCCGCCGACATCGTGCTGGATGACGCGGATCTGCTCTGTGGGCAGGCCGAACATCTCGGCCAGGATGCCCTGCATGCTGTGCACGCCCTGACCGCCGGTCCGCAGCGTGTAGCGCCCGGTGGCGGGATCGTGCTCGCCGAGGCAGCCGCGCGGCTCCATCGCGTTGGGGACGACGCGATTGTTGACGAGGTCGACGGTGGAGATGTGCGCGGCCTCGGCGAACAGGCGGTCGACCGCGGCCCGGTCGCCGGCCTCCCAGTCCAGCGCCACGTTGCCGGGGGCTTCCGCCCATAGAAGCGGCGCACCAGGCTCCAGCGCCGGCACCGCCTCGCTCACGGCCGGCACGGCGACGTAATCGATCTCGACCGCCTCCGCGGCCTCGCGGGCCTGCGCCAGGGTGTCGGCCACCACGCACACCACCGGATCGCCGACATGGCGCACGCGGCCGCGGACGAGCGGCGGGCGGGGCGGCACGAAGAGAGCCGTGCCGTCGCGATTGCGGGTGGGTGCCCGGCAGGGAAGGGCCTTCATCCCCGCGGCGTCGAGGTCGGCCACGGTGAGCACGGCCAACACGCCGGGCAGGGATTTGGCCGCCTCCGTCCGGACGGCGGCGATCTCGGCATGGGCGTGCGGTGAGCGGACGAACACGGCGGCGGCCTGCCCGGCCGGCACGACGTCGTCGGTGTAGCGCCCGCCGCCGGTCAGCAGCCGCTCGTCTTCAACCCTCACGATTGCCTGCCCGACGCCGAACCGCCCCATCCCGCACCTCCTGCCGAAGCCGCTGGCGAAGATAGCGACGCGGCCCGGCCCTGCCACCCCGCCTCCGCGCTGCCCAGCCCGCCGTTAACGCGCACTTAACCTTGAGCCTCCATAACCCTACCCAGACGTTCGATCGGTCCAGTGGAAGAGATGGTAAGTCGATTGCTTGATAGTTTATTTCATAAAATGCATTACAAATTGGCGGAGAAAGTGAAGATAAAATAGAGTTGAGTAAGCGTAGAGAAAAACTACTTGCAGCCAGCAGAAGTTATGGTTAACAAGATTTCAGATGGTCTGAGAACCACGGTGACTACGGAGCTCGCCGGTCCAGGCGAGCCTCGACAGCAGGCGGAGATGGGGCGATGGCGATCGCGGCGCGTAATCTTCAGGCTCTGGTCGGGCGTAGCGACAACGACAACGTTCCCTCGCGCCTGCGGCCCGAGGCGCCGGTCCCCTCGCGGCAGCCGGTGGTGCGGCCCGAGGCGCTGGAGCTGGTCTACCCGACGCTGGCGACGCGGCTCGACCCCGAGGCCGGCATCCTCTGGGCGACGATGCGCCATCCCGAGCGCGCCTGCTTCACCCCGGCCCTGATGGCCGACGGCCGCCACTTCCAGGAATGGCTGCGCCGTACCTTCACCGGCTGCGGCCGCGAGGAGATGCCCTTCCGCTACCTCGTCTGGCGCTCACAGGCGCAAGGTGCGTGGAGCATGGGCGGCGACCTCGGCACCTTCACCCGCCTGATCCGGAGCAAGGACGAGCAGGGCCTCCGTGCCTACGCCTACCGCTCGATCGACGTGCTGCACGACAATTATCGCGGGCTCGACCTGCCGATCATGACCGCGGCCCTGGTCGAGGGCGACGCCATCGGCGGCGGCTTCGAGGCCATGCTGACCAACGACCTGATCGTCGCCGAGCGCGGCACCCGGTTCGGCCTGCCCGAGATCCTCTTCCACCTGTTCCCCGGCATGGGTGCCCACAGCTTCCTCAAGCGCCGCGTCGGCGACCGGCTGGCCAGGCTGCTGATCGAGGACGGCAAGACCCGCACCGCCGACGAGCTCCAGGAGCTCGGGCTCGTCGACATCCTGTGCGAGAAGGGCGAGGGGGAGCGGACCTTGCGCGAGCATATCGCCGGCCGGCGTGATCATTTCGCCACCGACCTCACCCTGAAGCGGGTGCGGCAGCGCACCGACGCCATCACCCGCGCCGAGCTGATCGACATCGTCGACCTCTGGATCGACCTGGCGCTGACGCTGGGCGAGGCCGACCTGCGGCGGATGGACTGCCTGGCCCGCCACCAGGAGCGCCGCCGCGCCGCCGTCAACGCCTGAGGCTCCCGCCTCTATCCCTGCTCCCTCACCAGCCTTGCCGCCCGCTCGACCACCTCATCGAACATGGCCGGTGTCAGAACGCCCGTGTTCACGTTGTACCGCGAGGTGTGGTAGCTCGCGAGCAGCACCTGCCCGGTCTCCAGCCGATGCTCGGCGCCATGCGCGAACGGGTGGCGGCTGAGGCGGAGCCCCAGGGCGCGAAGCACGGTCTCGTGCGCCACCCGCCCGAGGACGAGCAGCACCCGCGCCGGTGACGGGCCGTCGAGCTCCGGCACCAGGAAAGCCCGGCAGGTCGCGATCTCCCCCGGGGTGGGTCGGTTCTGCGGCGGCACGCAGCGCACCGCGTTGGTGATCCGGCAATCCACCAGCTCCAGCCCGTCGGCCGGGTCGGCCAGGAAGCGCCCGCGCGCAAAGCCGTGCCGCAGCAGGGCGGGATAGAGAACCTCCCCGGCATAGTCCCCGGTGAACGGCCGGCCGGTGCGGTTCGCACCCCGCAGGCCCGGCGCCAGGCCCACGATCAGCAGGGTTGCATCCGGAGGGCCGAAAGAGGGGACCGGAGCGTTGTGCCAGAGAGGCTCCGCCGCCCGCTGCACCATCCGGAAGCCCGCGAGCCGCGGGCACAAGGGACAGTCGGGCGACGGTGCCGGACGTGGCTCAGCCGCCAAGCTGGTCGCCGTCCTCCTCGTCCACGTCGCCGGCCACCGCCATGCGGGACGGATCGTCGGGCCGGTAGGCCGGCTCGCGCTCGATGTAGGGCTGCAGGTCGACAAGGTCGATGAACTGATCGGCCTGCCGGCGCAGCTCGTCGGCCACCATCGGCGGCTGGGTGCGGATGGTGCTGATCACCGTGACCCGCACGCCCTTGCGCTGCACGGCCTCGACCAGCCGCCGGAAGTCGCCGTCGCCGGAGAGCAGGACGACGTGATCCAGATGGCTCGCCAGCTCCATGATGTCGACCGCGATCTCGACATCCATGTTGCCCTTGAACTTGCGCCTGCCGGTAGGTTGAGTGAACTCCTTTACCGGCTTGGTGACCATCGTGTAGCCATTATAGTCGAGCCAGTCGACCAAGGGCCGGATTGGGGAATATTCCTGCTCATCGAGCAACGCAGTGTAGTAGTAGGCGCGCAGGAGGCGACTGGAATCAGCGAAGCTCCATAGTAGTCTCTTGTAGTCGATATCGAAGCCAAGGGCGCGCGCGGACTGATAGAGATTGGCACCGTCGATAAAGAGGGCTAATCTATCGTCCAGATTGAACATCCGTTCCAGGGCAGAACTGCCCATCCAGATCACTCCTGCTGAGGGATTTTTGGTATTGTTGGGCGACGATCCTACGCCTCCAGCCGCGGCACGGCAATGGTGACGCGTGGGGCGCCGGCACACAGCGGGCATGAGCCACCCACGCATGCCTCATCTGCGTCAAGGCTGCGTGGCGGCGGCGTTTGCACCCGGCCTCTGCATCCACTACATCTTGAGCAGACCTCCTTTACCGCTGGCGACGGAGACTTGCCTGATGGCCCGCATCACCGTGGAAGACTGCGTCCTCCGCGTGCCCTCGCGCTTCGAGCTCGTGATGCTCGCAGCCCAGCGCGCGCGCGACATTTCGGCCGGAGCACCGCTCACTGTCGAGCGCGATAACGACAAGAACCCGGTCATTGCCTTGCGAGAGATTGCCGACACCACCGTCGATTTCGACCACCTGCGTTACGAGCTGATCCACGGCCTGCGCCGCCATCTCGATACGGCTCCGGAGCCGCCCATGGATCTCGCCGAGGAGCTGGAAGCCCTCATACCCTCGCAGGACACGGGCATCGTAGCGCCGATGCCGGACGGTGTCAGCTACAGCGAGCACGACGTCGTGGACGGGGACTAGACGGCGGCGGCGAGGGGGAGCCTGGATCGAGGCAGCGTCACCGGCAGGCGGCAGCACCATGAGTGAAGCGCTCGAGGTCGTGGTCGCCAGGGAGCCGCCGGCCACCAAGCCGGCGGAGGCGGCACCCGCGCGCGAGCCTCGCCGCCGGGTGATGCGGCAGTACGAGCTGGTCGAGCGGGTCCGGGCCTACGACCCCGACGTCGACGAGGACCTGCTCAACCGGGCCTACGTGTTCGCGATGAAGGCGCACGGCGTCCAGCTCCGCGCCTCGGGCGACCCCTATTTCCACCATCCGGTCGAGGTCGCGGGCATCCTCACCGACTACCGGCTCGATTCCGCCTCGATCGCGACGGCACTCCTGCACGACACGGTCGAGGACACCGGCGCCACCCTCGACGACATCGACCGCCTGTTCGGCCCCACCGTCGGCCGGCTGGTCGACGGGGTAACGAAGCTCAACAAGATCGAGCTGCAGTCCGCACAGAGCGCCCAGGCCGAGAACTTCCGGAAGCTCCTGCTCGCGATGTCGGACGACATCCGCGTGCTGCTGGTGAAGCTCGCCGACCGCCTGCACAACATGCGCACGCTGCGCTTCATCAAGAGCCCGGAGAAGCGCCGGCGGATCGCGGTCGAGACCATGGAGATCTATGCCCCGCTGGCGGAGCGGATCGGCATGGAGGGGCTCAAGTCCGAGCTCGAGGACCTCGCCTTCGCCGAGCTCTTCCCCGAGGCACGGGAGAGCGTGCTGCACCGGCTGCAGCATCTCCGGCAGGACGATGTCGATCTCGTCGAACGGATCTGCGCCGAGGTGCAGCGGGTCCTGAGCGAGGCCGGCATCGCTGCCCAGATCATCGGCCGGGAGAAGACGCCCTACTCCATCTGGAGCAAGATGGAGCGCAAGAACATCAGCTTCGAGCAGCTCTCCGACATCATGGCGTTCCGGATCGTGGTCGATTCGGTGGCCAGCTGCTACGCCGCCCTGGGGGCGATCCACGGCAGCTATCACACCATGCCGGGCCGCTTCAAAGATTACATCAGCACGCCCAAGAGCAACGGCTACCGCTCGCTCCACACCACCATCCTCGGGCCCGAGAGCCGCAAGATCGAGGTCCAGATCCGCACCGCCGAGATGCACGAGCAGGCCGATCTCGGCGTGGCCGCGCATTGGGGCTACAAGCAGAACGCCAAGATCACCGAGGGTCGGCGCTATCGCTGGATCCGCGAGCTCCTGGACATCCTGGAGCATGCCTCGGATCCGGAGGACTTCCTCGAGAACACCAAGCTGGAGATGTTCCAGGACCAGGTGTTCTGCTTCTCGCCCAAAGGCGATCTGATCGCCCTGCCGCGCGGCGCCACGCCGGTCGACTTCGCCTATGCCGTGCATTCGGAGGTCGGCGACCGCTGCGTCGGCGCCAAGATCGACGGCCGCATGGTCCAGCTGCGTACCCAGCTGCACAATGGCGACCAGGTCGAGATCATCACCAGCAAGAACTCGACGCCATCGCCCGAGTGGGACCGGTTCGTCGTCACCGGCAAGGCCCGGGCGCGTATCCGCCGCTTCGCCCGCGCCCAGCAGCGCGACCAGCACCTGGCCCAAGGTCGGGAAGCGCTGCAGCGGGCCGCCCGCAGCGAGCAGCTGACGGTTACCGAGCGGCTGCTCGAGAAGGCGCTGGACTCGCTGCACCAGCGCTCGGTCGACGACCTCCATGTGGCCGTGGGCGAAGGCACGCTCACCACCCGGGCCGTGCTGGAGGCCCTTCACCCCGAGCTGAAGAGGCGCGAGCAGCGCGGCGACATCGCTGCGCGGGTCGTGACCCTGCGCCGCCCGTCCACGCAGCCAGCCGCCACGGCCGGCAAGGACGCGCCGCTGCACGGCCTGGCACCCGGCATCGCCTATCGCTACGCCGGCTGCTGCCGGCCGGTGCCGGGCGATGCCATCGTGGGCGTGATCCGGACCGGGCGCCCGGTGAGCGTGCACCGGGCCGAGTGCGGCGTGCTCACCCGCTCGGGCAATGAGGTCAGCCGGACCATGCCGCTGGCCTGGAACGAGGAGGGCGCACCCTCCCGCGTCTCCGCCCGCCTCGTGGTCAGCACCCTCAACAAGCCGGGCTCGCTTGGCTCGATCAGCACCGTGGTCGGCAAGCAGGGCGGCAACATCACCGACGTGCGGATCGGCCGCCGTGCCACCGACATCTACGAGATGCTGCTGGACGTCGAGGTCGAGAGCCTGGACCATCTCCGCCGCGTGCAGGCGGCGCTGCGCGCCACACCCTGTGTGACCGCGGTCGAGCGCGGCCACGCCTGAGGCCATGACCATGCTCCCCGACAACGAGATCCTGGCCGAGTTCCGCGCCGCCGGCGCCCTCCTTGAAGGCCACTTCATCCTGACCTCGGGCCTGCGCTCGCCCTTCTACCTGCAATGCGCCCGCGTCCTCATGGACCCGGCCCGCGCCGCCCGCCTCGTGGCACAGCTCGTTCCACTCCTGCCGGAGGAGGTCGACCTCGTCGTCTCGCCGGCGCTCGGCGGCATCGTCTTCGGCTACGAGGTCGGCCGCCAGCTCGGCCGTCCCGCGATCTTCACCGAGCGCGTCGACGGCCGCTTCACGCTGCGCCGCGGCTTCACGATTGAGCCGGGTCAAAGGATCCTGGTCGCGGAAGATGTGGTCACCACCGGCCTCTCCACCCGCGAGTGCATCGCCTGCTGCGAGGCCGAGGGCGGAAAGGTGGTGGCCGCCTGCTCCCTCATCGACCGCAGCGGCGGCAAGGCCGAGGTCGGAGTGCCGCTCGTGGCGCTGACCACGCTCGAGGTACCGACCTACCCGGCCGACGCGCTCCCGCCCGAGCTCGCGGCCATCCCGGCCGTGAAGCCCGGCTCGCGCGGTCAGGCGACACGATAGGGCCGCCGGGACAGGTGGGATGCAGGCCGAAGCACTCCTGAGCGATATGGCCTTCGAGCGGAAGATCGCCGAGCAGAAGGTCAGGGGTCGCGAGGAGACCATCAACGAGCATCTGGTGAAGCTGCTGGCCTTCGACGCCGACGAGGATCTGCGCGCCTCCTGGAAGAAGGAGCTTGCACGCAAGCACCAACATCTCCACTTCGCGGCTATGCCTTCATCGACAGGGCACTATATCTGCCCAAGGCCTGGACCGACGATCCGGCCCGCCTGGCCGCCGCCCATGTCCCGCCCGGGACCGCCTTCGCGACCAAGCCCCGCCTTGCTGCGCTGATCGAGCGGGCGATGCGGCCGGGTGCCGTTCGCTCGGCGGCCTCCTGGCCGCCGCTCCTTGCGGAGACGGTAGTCCGCCTCTGGCGGACGAGGGGTGGCGGCAGACAGCGTCTACGGTGTGGGCGGGATAGAGACCGCGCTGCGGCAGGCCGGCAAGGGCTACGTGCTGGGCGTCAACGGCTCTCACCTCTTCAACGCCTGGGGCGACAAGCCGCCGGTCACCGGCACGGCGGAAGAGATCGCGCAGGCACTGCCTGCACGGCCTGGGCGCGGCTTTCGGCCGGCGAGGGGACCAAAGGTCCGCGGCTCCACGACTGGGCCTATCTCGAGCTGGCCGACCTCGAGGCCGCGGAGTACGACGATGGTCTTCCTGGCGGCACTTCGGCTCAAGCCGGGCAGGCGCCCGCTCCCGCGGCGCGACTGGTACGCCTGGCTGTACGCCGACCCCTTCGAGGGCAATGAAGAAGGTTATGCGCGAGCGCTGATCGGCCTCCATGCGGACGAGTACCCGCGCAACTCCCGCTCCCCGCCGACATCGCCGCGGCGATTGACGGGTTTCACACCGCGCTGGCCCAGCGCCTGGCGGCAGGCGATCCGGGGCTGGACCTGATCGAGCGGCTGTAGGCCAGGCTGTTGACCTCCCACCTCCCCGGGACACATCCGGGCATGGGGGTGCCTTGGGAGGAGTGGCGGCATGGCCAAGGAGATCTTCTGCGCGTTCGGGGTCGACGTCGACGCCGTAGCAGGGTGGCTCGGCTCGTATGGCGGCGAGGACAGCCCGTGCGACATCAGCCGCGGCATGTTCGGGGGCGAGGTCGGCTCGATGCGGCTGCTCAAGCTCTTCGAGCGCTGGGGGATCAAGACCACCTGGTTCGTGCCCGGGCACTCGATCGAGACCTTTCCGGCGCAGATGAAGGCCGTGGCCGATGCGGGCCATGAGATCGGGATGCATGGCTACAGCCATGAGAACCCGGTCGCCATGACGCCCGAGCAGGAAGAGGCGATCTTCGACAAGTGCATCGAGGTGATCGAGGCCTGCAGCGGGAAGAGGCCGCGCGGCTACGTTGCCCCGTGGTGGGAGTTCGGGTCCAAGACCAACGAGCTGCTGCTGAAGAAGGGCATCAAGTACGACCACTCGCTGATGCACGACGACTTCACGCCCTACTATGTGCGGGTCGGCGACAGCTGGACCAAGATCGACTACAGCCAGCACCCTTCGACCTGGATGAAGCCGCTCCAGCGCGGGACCGAGACCGGCCTGATCGAGATCCCGGCTTCCTGGTATCTGGACGACCTGCCGCCGATGATGTTCATCAAGGCCGCCCCCAACAGCCACGGCTTCGTCAGTCCCCGCCATCTGGAGGAGCTCTGGCGCGACCAGTTCGACTGGGTCTATCGGGAGATGGACTACGCGGTGTTCACGCTCACCATCCACCCGGACGTCTCGGGCAAGCCGCAGGTGCTCTTGATGCTGGAGCGCCTCTTCGAGCATATCAGCAGCCATGCCGGCGTGCGCTGGTGCACGTTCGAGGACATTGCCGACGACTTCGCCAGGCGCCGGCCGCGGCCCGCCTAGGCAGCGCCCGCCATGTGCAGCCTCTGCGGCAACATGGGCGTGGGCCGCGACTGGGCCGACGAGGGCAGTGCTACGGGCGGCACCCCGGCGCGCGAGCGGCAGCATCGGGTGACGCTCGCCAACCGGGTGCTCGAGGCGGCGGGCCTGAGCCTGCGGCCCTGGGGCGGGCGCTATGTGCTCGCCAGCCGCACCGGCCGCAGCGATCTGGTCGACAACCTGTCGGCCTTGTGGCCCGCGGCTGACCGGCTGGGCACGGGGCAGCTCGATCCGCTCGATGAGCGCCTGCTGGATCGGCTCGAGGCGGGGGCGTGATCGAGCCGGCGGGAGCACGGCTGCCGCTCGGCGTGATCACGGGCTTTCTGGGCAGCGGCAAGACCACGCTGCTCAACCGCCTGCTGCACGACCCGCGGCTCGCCGACAGCGCCGTGCTGGTCAACGAGCTGGGCGAGATCGGCCTCGACCACTGGCTGATCGAGCCCATCGATGCCGAGACGGTGCTGCTTCCCTCGGGCTGCGTCTGCTGCACCGTCCGCGCCGAGCTGCGCGACGCGCTGATCGAGCTCTGGACCAAGCGAGCCCAAGGGCTGCTGCCACCCTTCCGCCGCGTGATCCTGGAGACCACCGGCCTCGCCGATCCCGCACCGATCGCGCAGACGCTCGCCGCCGACCCCCGCCTGAGACACCACTTCAGCCTCGGGACCATCGTCACGGTGGTCGATGCACTGACCGGCCCGGCTACGCTCCTGGAGCATGACGAGGCCGTGCATCAGGTGGCAGCGGCCGACCTGCTCGCGATCAGCAAGCTTGACCTTGCCGCACCCGAAGTGGCCGAGGCGCTCGAGGGCCAGCTCGCGGCGATCAACCCTGCGGCAGAGGTGACGGCACTCTCGCCGGATGGCCCCGTGACTGCCGTGAGCAATGCTCTGCTGGCAGCGACGCTCCCGCACGCTGCGCACACCCGCTCCACCGTGCACCACGACCATCTCGCCCACGGTCGCGTGGGAGCCGTTTGCCTGACGACCGATGAGCCGCTGGACTGGGCCGCCTTCGCGGTGTGGTTCACGCTCCTGCTGCACCGGCACGGGCGGAACGTGCTGCGCAGCAAGGGCATCCTGAACCTGCGTGGGCGTGACGACACCGGTCGTGGTCCACGGCGTGCAGCACGTGGTGCACCGCCCCTACCACCTCGCGAGCTGGCCCGAAGGCCGGCCGCTGACCCGGCTGGTGCTGATCGGCAAGGATTTGCCGAGTGCGCAGCTTCGACGGTCTTTCGAGGCCTTTGTGCGCCCGGGGCAGACGCTCTAGCCGTCCGAGACGCTCGGCTGGTAGTCCCAGGGGTTGAGCACAGGCACCGCCAGCGGAACGAAGTGACGGACGTTCCGGGTCGCGACGGTCAGGGCGTGCAGACTGGCTGTGGCGGCGATCTGGGCATCCACGAACGACGGGCTGTTTCCGCTGGCTCGGGCGGAAGCCATCAGATCGCCCATCAGTTTGGCGGCGTCCACGTCGAAGGCGAGGATCCGGCCCGCGTACTGACTTGCGACAATGCCTTGGAGCCAAACATCCAGTTCATTGTGCCGCCGGCCATGCGGGACTGCCCGGGCACCGACAAAAAGTTCGCCGACAGTGACGGCACTGATGAATATTGCCTGGAGCGGCACCGATTCCAGCCAGGCGATCACGCTTGAAGAAGGCGCCCGGCGGTTGGTCTCGGACACGACGTTGGTGTCGAGCAGGAAGCGCTTCACTCTGGAAGCTTGATGGGCTCGTAAGGCTCTCTCCCGGCGTTATTGATTGCCTCCACCTCTTCATCGGTCAGGAAGGGACCCTCACCCCGCAGGTCCCGGAACAGGTCCCATCCGGTTCTGTGTGGCCGGAGCGCTTCCTCCAGGATCAACCGATGCTCCGCCTCGGCCGAGCGACCGGCGACCCTTGCCCGCTCTTTCAGGCGCTGGGCGAGGCTGTCATCCACCTTCCGCACGACCAATGTCGCCATGGTCGATCTCCACCGCTGTTCTGGCTGATGCTAGCAGCCGCTAGCAGTGCCTGCAACTCGACGCTCAGAACTCGAGCGCCAGGGCCATGACGGCGAACCAGCCATTGTCGTCGTCCGCGTTGGCGGGCTCGCCTTCGACGTCGTTGTCGAAGTAGGCCACATCGCCTTGCAGGATCAGGCCCGGTGCGATGCCGTAGTCGGCGGACACGACCAGCGTATAGGGCTCGTCCACCTCGCTGTCGTTCAGCGAAAGGTCGTCCGAGCTGATGATCTGGCCGTAGTTGAGCGAGACGTTGAAGCCGCCGACACCCTCGTCGTCGCCGCCGAAGCCGGCGCCGATCCCAAGCGTGACGGCATCGACCTCGAGCGAGCCCACCTCTTCGGTCAGATAGGAGCCGCCCACGCTGACGCCGAAGGCCTCGACCACCGCTCCGGCCTGGGCCGCCCAATAGTCATCGCCGCCTGCCGCATCCTCGTCCTTGATGTCGCCGTAAAGGCCGGAGAGCGAGCCCAGCAGCCGCACCTCGCCGAACTCGCCGACATAGTGAGCGATGCCCTCGACGATGTCGCCCGCCGCCACGTCCTTGCTGGCAAGCGAGTCGCCATTGCCAGCACCATCGAAGATCTCGGCCAGGTTGGGCGTGTAGCTCACGCCGAAGTTCAGGCCGCCGAACTTGGGGGTGGCGTAGCTGATCTTGGTCGCGTCATCCGTACCGAGGGGCTCGTAGGTCGAGGCGCCGAACAGGTCGCTGACGATGTCGCCGTCGAGGCCGCCGGTGCCGGCAGCGACGCTGGCGGCGCTGAGCGCGGCACCGTCCTCGCCCCCGACGATGCCGGCGCTGATGCTCGACACCCCGTCATCGTCGCCGAGATGGGCTTCGCCCCAGCCGCCGCGCAGATAGATCCACGTCTCGTCGGTGTTCTCCTCGACGTTGGTGTCGGCCTGGAACTCGATGTAGCCGCCATACTCGATGCCCGTGGCGTCGTGCCTGCCGTCGAGCCGGACGTCGACCGAGGTGTCGTTGAAGAAGTCGAGCCCGCTCGTCACGGTGTCATCGAGCAGCGCATCGTCGGTGTTGCCGTAGCTGGTGATGAACCGCGCCTCGCCGGAGAGCTTGATGTCCAGCGCACCGCCCGCCTGCACCTCGGCCGCACCCGCCGGCTCGAGCCACAAGGCGAATCCGGCCAGAGCCGTCGTTCCGAGCAAGAGGCGTCGCACTGTCGACATCAGCCAGTTCCCTCCCAGGGCGCGGCGCCGAACCTAGGGGCGGGAGCGGCAGCCAACAACCGGGACGGGAAGCAGTCAGCTGGCAGGTGCAGTCAGGTTGCGCGCCTGCAACAAACTGGAAGCTGTCGAGACTGTCCCCCCTCGCGTTCACCGCAGGCCATAGGTCGAGATCGCCGTGTCGCGCCAGAAGGCACGCTTCTCGTCCTCGCTCGCAGCGGCCGTGATCTCGTCGAGGATGGCCACCCAGTCCGGGTAGGCGTGCGACAGCTCGGAGACGGTCCAGTCGCTGCCATACATGCAGCGGTCGAAGCCGAAGCACTCCAGCACGTGCTCGACGTAAGGGCGGACCTCTTCCTTCTTCCAATGCTGGTGGTCCGCTTCCGTGATCACGCCCGAGACCTTCACCACGACGTTGGGCAGGCGGCTCAGCTCCCGGATCTGGCTCTTCCAGGGCTCCGTCAGACCGTGCCTGATCCCGGGCTTGCCGATATGGTCGAGGACGAACTGCACGTCGGGGCAGCGGCGGGCGAGCTCGAGGCCGAAGACCAGCGCCCAGTGCTTGACGCAGATGTCGAAGGTGAGCCCGTATCTGGGCAGCAGCTTCACTGCCTCGATGAAGGCCGGCTCCAGGCAGAAGCCCGGGTCCATCTCGATCTCGATCAGGCGCCTGATCCCGCAGGTGATCGGGAACCTCTTCAGCTTCTCGAGATCGGCCTCGACGGCAGGACCTTTCTCGAGCGGCGCGTGCGCCACCATGCCGACGAGCCTCGGGTCCTCGTCGGCCAGCGCCTGGACCCAGGCGGCTTCCTCCAGATGCAGCCCCGGATCGACCCAGACCTCGGCGAAGACGACCTTGTCGATCTCGACCTCGCCGCGGCAGCGGTCGAGGTCGGAGAGGTCGTAGCGGCGGTTGATCCTGGGCGCCCGCTTCAGCCAGCCGTAGCCGAGGTGGGCGGGGTCGTAGAGGTGGACATGGCTGTCCACGATCGGGAACGACGGCATCCTTTGCCTCCCTTGCCGGCGGGCGTCAGGCCATCCACACGCCGCCGTTCACGTCGATGATGCTGCCGGCCATGTAGCTCGCCGCTTCCGAGCACAGGAAAGCGATCGGCCAGGCCACCTCCTCGGGCTCGGCCATGCGGCCGGCCGGGATGCGGGCGAGATCGACCGGGCGGTCCGCCATCAGCGGCGTGCGCACCGAGGCCGGGGCCACGCCGTTCACGGCTACGCCGTGCGGCGCTCCCTTGCGGGCCAGCCATTTCACCACCGCGAGCAGGCCGCCCTTGGACGCCACGTAGTGCGGCGAGGCGATCAGCCCGCCCATCCGCCCGGCAAGCGAGCCCACGAACACCATGCGGCCCCAGCCGCGCTCGGCCATGCCGGGCAGAAGGGCGCGGGCGAAGTGGAGGCTGCCCAGGAGGTTGACCTGCATCACCCGGATGAAGGTCTCGTCCCAGCCGTCATCGTCCCAGTCGTCCCACGGGCAGATGGCGGCATTGGCCACCAGCGCGTCGACCTGGCCTGCCACGGCCAGGATCGATTCGACCTCCTTGCGGACGCCGACGTCGATCCGGAAGGCCGTGCCGCCAAGCTCGGCTGCCAGCGGGGCGGCGTCCTCGCGGTCGACCAGCACGACCCTGGCCCCCTGGGCCGCACAGACCCGTGCCGTGGCGGCGCCGATCCCGGCGGCGGCCCCGGTGACCAGCACGGTGCGGCCGGTGAGATCGAAAGCACTCCTCATGTGCCGGCCACCGCTGCGGGTGCCTCCTGCCTGCGCGCAGCCTCCCGGGCGCGCAGGGCCCGCTCGCGGCGGCGCTGGGTCGCCATGGCAAGGCCGACGGCCAGGATCAGCATGGTGCCGTTGAAGACCGGCTCGACATAGAAGGGAGCGCCGAGCTGGGAAAGCCCGGCCACGGCGACGGCCAGAACGGCCACCGCGAGAACGGTGCCCCAGGTGTTGGGCCGGCCCGGCCGGATCGCGGTGGCGCCCAACAGTGCCCCGGTGAACGCCGGCAGCATCAGCTCCTGTCCGACCGTGCTCTGCCCGACCTGGAGCTGGGCCTGGAGGATGACGCCGGCAAAGGCGGCGATCAGGCCCGAGCCCGATGAAGGCCAGGATCACGTAACGGTCGCTGCGGATGCCGACCAGCGTGGCGGCACGGGGATTGTCGCCGATCACGTAGAGATAGCGGCCCAGCGGCAGGTAGTCGAAGACGAGCCAGAGCACCACGGCAATGGCCAGCACGTAGAGCAGGGGCGAGGGCACGCCCAGGCCCGGCACGATGGTCGAGAGCTTGAGGAACACCGGGTCGAGCCGGCCCACGACCTGACGGCCACCGGTGTACCACTGGTTGAGACCGAGCAGGACCGTGCCGGTACCGAGCGTGGCGATGAAGGAGCTGATCCGGAAGCGGGTCACGAGCACGCCGTTGATCAGCCCGACGACACCGCCCAGCACCAGGACCAGCAGGACCGCGAGCTGCCAGGGCAAATGCTGCTGGGTCTGCAGCCCGTTCGCCAGCACCTGGGCGATGCCGATCACCGACGCGACCGAGAGGTCGAAATGGTTGGCGGCGAGCGGGATCATCACCGCCAATGCCGCCAGCGCGTTGATCGAGCGGCTGTTCGCCATCGAGCGGAAGGTGAAGGGGGTGAGGAAGGTGTCGGGCTTGAGCGCCGCAAAAAGCACGATGAGCAGGACCAGGAGGATCAGCAGGTTCCAGGTGGCGATGAAGCGGGCGAGGCCGCCTTGGGAGGGGTTCACGCAGCCTCCAGCACGGGCTCGGCACCGCCGGCAAGCGCGGTGAGGCTCGCGACCGAGAGCTGGTCGCGGCCGAGCTCGGCCACGACGCGGCCGCGGCTGACGATGAGCGCGCGATGGGCAATGCCGGCGACCTCCTCGAAATCCGAGGAGATGAGGAGGATGGAGCGGCCTTGCGCGGTGGCCTCGTCCAGGAGGCGGTAGATCTCGGCCTTGGCGCCGACATCGACGCCGAAGGTGGGCTCCTCCAGGATCAGCACGCGGCTGGGGCCTTCGAGCCAGCGGGCAAGCGCCACCTTCTGCTGGTTGCCGCCGGAGAGGGTGGCGATGGCACGCTCGGGCTCGGGCGGGCGCACGCCGTAGCGCTGGACGGCCTGGGCTGCATGGCGTGCCTCGGCTGCGGTGCCGAGGAGGCGCGGGCGGTCGGGGCGGCTGGCCGGGTTGGGCAGGAGGTTCTCGCGCACCGAGAGGTTGGGGGCGAGGCTTTCCTCCGCCCGGCGGCTGGAAACGAAGCCGAAGCCTTGTGCCACGGCCTGCGCCTGGCTGGTCGGGCGGAAGCTGCGGCCCTCCAGCTCGACCGCGCCGGCATGGATCGGCGCGTCGCCGAAGAGAGCGCGGCCCAGCGCGTGGTGGCCGGCACCGCGCAAGCCGACGAGGGCCAGGATCTCGCCCGTGCGCAGGGTGAGGCTGGCGGGTCCGGCACCGTCGGTGATGAGGTCGCGCAAGACGAGGACCGGGGCGCCCGCCGGGCGGGGCGGGGCGCGGAAGACGTCCTCAAGCGGCCGGCCGATGATGCTGCGCACCAGGGCTGCGGGCGTGGTCTCGGCTACGGGGGCGGCGAGGACAAGGCGGCCGTCGCGCAGCACGGTGACCCGGTCGGCGACGCGGAAGACCTCGTCGAGCCGGTGGCTGACATAGAGGATCGCGAGGCCGCGGGCGCAGAGCCTGCGCAGGCGGTCGAGCAGGAGGGCCACGTCGTGCTCGGGGAGAGCCGCCGTGGGCTCGTCGAGGACCAGGATGTCGGCCTCGACGGCGAGGCTGCGGGCGATCGCCACCACCGAGCGCTCGGCCGCCGGCAGCTCGCCCACCTTGGCGTCGGGCTCGATGCCGCCACCGACCGCCTCGAGAGCCGCCGCGGCACGGCGCCGGGCCTCGCCCCAGGCGATCAGGCCCAGGCGGCGCGGGTAGCGGGCGACCAGGGCCACGTTCTCGGCCACCGTCATGCTGTCGACGAGGCCCAGATCCTGGTGGACGAAGCTGATCGGCAGCCGGTCGACGCCGGGTGCCACCAGCTGGCCGCGCAGGCGGACCTCGCCGGCGTCCGCGGTGTGCACGCCGGCCAGGATCTTGATCAGGGTCGACTTGCCGGCACCGTTCTCGCCCAGAAGGGCGGTGACGGCGCCGGCCGGCAGCTCAAGATCGACATTGTCGAGGGCCAGCGTGCCGCCGAACCGCTTGGTGAGGCCGCTGGCTGCGAGGAGCGGTGTCGTCATCGGATCGGTGGAGGAACGGCCCCTACTTCACGCCCCACATCGAGAGGTACTTCTCCTCATACCCGTTGCCGGGGATGAAGGTGTTCTTGTCGCCGCCCTCGGCATCCACGTTCTCGGGCGTAACGAGATAGGGCTGCTGGTGCCAGCCCGAGGGCTCCTTGCCGTGGAAGGCGCGGTTGAGCTCGTCGATGGCCTGGTAGGCCTGCATCCGGTAGGGCTCCGACGCGGTGACCATCTGGTACTGGCCGCCGGCACGGATGCGCTCGTAGGCCGAGCGGTTGCCGTCGGCCGAGACCAGGATCACCTCGCCGTCCGCCACGCCGCCGGCCCGCAGCGGCGGGACCTGGTAGTCGGCCGTGTAGTCGGCGACCGAGGTGATGTAGAGCGGCGTGCCGTACTTCTGCACCCAGGCGGTCACCAGCGCCGGCTGGCGCTCGGCCACCTCGGCGATCGGGCTGTTGGAGAACTCCAGCACCTCGCAGCCCTTGCACTCGGCGATCCGGTCCTTGGTCGCCGTCGCCTTGGTGCAGGCGATCTGGTACTCGCAGTGGGTGGTGACCACGACGCGGGCCTTGCCGTCGCTGTGCGCGATCACCCAGTCGGCCTGCGCCCGGCCGATCTCCCGCGGGTCCTGCTGGATGTTGTAGTAGACGCCCAGCTCCTTGTTCGGCCCCGGGAACGCCCAGCCGTGGATGCCGACCAGCACGATGCCCTGCCTGGCACCCTCCTTCACCGCGTCCTGGAGGCTGGCGATGTCGGCGTCCGTGATGATGCCGTCGACCTTCAGCGCCACCGCCTGGTTGTAGCCCTCGAGCCAGGTCTTGGGGCTGCCGCGGCCGTCGATGAGGGTGACCTCCCAGCCGATCTTCTTGCCGACCTCGACCACGGCGTCGCCCCATTCGCGCGAGGCGTCGTTGGCCGAGTTGCTGGAGAGGTAGGCGATCTTCTTGCCGGACTCGGGCTTGTAGGAGCTCGTGGGCCCGTCCCAGACGGTCTGCGGCCCGGCCCGCTCGGCCACGTTCTTCTTGGCCTCGGCGACGACCGGGTCGTCATCGGCGGCGCGCAGGTTCGTGGCCCCAAGCACGATCATCAGCGCCGACGCGGCGAGCAAGGCTCCGCGGGTCATTGGCTCAGCCTCCCTTGTACTTGACTGGTCGAGCTTGCCGACTATCGTATGGTCGGAATGTCAGACAGGTCAATGGTCGAACCTGCCGGAAGCGCTCCCCAGCAGCGTGGACCCATCCGTCGCCGCAAGCTCTACGAGGAGGTGACGAGCCGCATCCAGGAGCGGATCGCGGACCTCGGCCTGCGCCCGGGCGACCAGCTCCCGACCGAGCGCGAGCTGATGGCCGAGTTCGGCGTCGGCCGCTCGGCCGTGCGCGAGGCGATGCTGTCCTTGCAGCGGATGGGCATCGTCGCCGTGTCCAGCGGCGAACGGGCCCGGGTCGGGCAGCCTACCGCCGCGGTGATGGTGGAGCAGCTCTCGGGCCTGGCGCAGCTTCTCCTTGCCCAGCCGCACGGGGTCGAGCAGTTCCAGGACGCCCGCATGCTGCTGGAGGTGGGCCTGGCCCGCTTCGCAGCCCAGCGGGCGACGGACGACGACATCGCCATGCTGGCCGACCTCCTGGAGACGAACCGGCAGGCGATCGGCGATTACCCGACCTTCATGCGCACGGACGTGGCCTTCCACTACGGCATCGCCACCATCGCCCGGAACGCGATCTTCACCGCCCTCATGGATGCCGTGGTCGCCTGGCTCACCGAGCAGCGCGTGATCTCGGGCCGCTCGCCCACCGCCGGCGACGCGGCCTATGCCGCGCACAAGGCGATCTATGAGGCCATCGCAGCACGCCAGCCCGAGGCAGCAGGACAGGCGATGCAGGACCATCTCGAAGCGGTGGTCCGGCTCTATTGGCAGATGCGGCGGGCCGACCCGGGCAGCTAAGACTGGCCAGGTTCTCCAGGCGAGCACCCGGATATGCTTGTCAGCGCCGGAATGATGGCTGATCCTCCGCTACCTGAAGCGTAGCCGGGATAGCGGGGGAGGTACCGTGCGATGGCCGAGCATGCGGCACTAGCCAGCCTCCTGGCCGAGTTCGGCCGCACCTCGGGTATCGGCAGCCTGGCGCTGGACGGTAGCGGCGTCTGCGCTCTGGCCTTCGATGGCGAGGTGATCATCCATGTCGCGGCCGAGGCTGACGATGCCGCGCTCCTCTATGTCGTGGTGGGCCAGCCTGTGCCGGAACCGCTGCAGGCAGCGACGTACCGGAGGTTTCTGGAGGCCAATGCGCGCGGTGGCGGACCACGGGCCGTGCGCCTGGCGCTCGACCCGCGCGATGGGGCACCCTTGCTCTGCTGCCCGATCGCGGCCGATCGGCTGAGCTACGCGGAGTTCGAGGCAGCACTTCTCTGGCTGGCCGACGCTGCCGAGACCTGGAGTGCCGAGCTGCGGTCGCCGCCCGCGGCGGATACGGGAGCGGCTGGCGGAGCCCCGGCGTCGGGCTCGTGGGGTGGGATGATCCGCGCCTGACCAGAAGTCCTGGGAGGAGCGGCAGGGGAGGCTGGGAAGATGGACGTCATCAGGCGAAGCAGCAGCCTCAGCAGCTCGGGCGAGCTCACCCTTCCGCCGCGGACTCAACCGGCGAACGACGGCTCCGGCAGCATCGGCGGGTTCGATGTCCAGCAGGCGCAGCCGGACCGCACGTCGCCACGCGACAATGCCGGCCCAGGCCGCCCGACAGCAGCTACTCCCCTGCAGCAGAGGGCCTGGACCGGCCACAGAGCGCACGGCGCCGTGCAGGTTCAACGCACGACCCCGCGGATGCCGGGTGGGAACGTGCAGCAGGGCGGCCCCCAGCCGGGCGTCAACGCCAACCAGCCTCAAGCACCCCAGCCGACCGGCCACACGGTGGCGGCCTCCAAGGCTGCCATCAAAGCGTTTCAGAACCAGGGCAAGCCGGATACGCAGCACGGCGTCTCCGATTCCGGCCAACTGCTGGACTGGGCCACGCTGGAGAAGGCCAAGGGCCGCTCGATGGGCGGCAAGACGGCCACCGGGATCCGCAAGAACCTGGAGGCCTTCAAGGAGGCGGCGCAGGCCGGGGTCAGCGGCAGCCCGATACGCCGGGCTCAGGACGTGGCCGTGCTCAAGGCCCATCTCGACGGTGCCCTGACGCTGCTCGACAAGCATATCGGCCACCATACCAAGGGCGAGAAGGCCATGGTGGACCTCAAGGCCCAGCTCACCACCTACAAGGCCCTGCTCGACCGGATCGGCACGGACGGCCCCGCACCCGGCACCAAGCCGAGCTACATGGACATGCTGAAGACCCGCGCGTTCGGGATGCCGGATTCGGCGCTGGCCCAGATCGATACGCATGGCCGGCAGGGCGTGAAGGACCTGGGCCATCTCGGCAGCGGTGCCGTCAACTCGACCCGGCTGGTGCATTATCAGGGCGAGGCCGCACCGATGGTGTTCAAGCCGATGCATGCCGTCTCCAACGGCGCCTCGGGCATGGAGGCGCTGGCCGGGATTGATCTCAACGACCCGCGCTTCGCGAACCGGAACGTGGCGACGTCGCTGGCGGCGAACCATCTGGGCCTCGGTCACATGGTGCCGCGCACGCAGTACGCCGCCGTGGGAGATCAGGTCGGCATTGCCATGGAGAAATTGGGTGGCTTTGGCGTGGGCGCGCGCGACCCGCAGCCGATCCCCTTGAGCGACGCGGACAAGAGATATGTCGAGCAGGCGGAGGCCGGCCTGGCTTCCGGCAAACGCTACGGGATCAAATATGAGCCCAGGAACTTCCTCTACGACCTGAGCACCCAGAACATCACCATCAAGGCGGATGGCACTTACGGCAAGGAGGTCTTTGCCGCGCACCAGCTGGATACGGGTCATCCGGCTTTCCTGGAGCAGGTGAACGACGCCGAGTGGCTGCACGCGCTGACGGGCGAGATGGATCCCAATGCCGGCAATATGCGCGTCGAGCTGCAACGCGGGCCAACTGGAACGGTGAGCCAGCAGCTCAAGCTGTTCGACTTCGACTTCTCGTTCGGCTCTGCCGTTCAAGACCCAACCGTCACCCACAGCGGTAACAACAGGACCACCTTGCCGCCGCTCGTGAGTGAGAGAACGCTCGGTGCTTTCGCTAATCTTGCGCAGAACTGGGCACAGGCAAAACAGGAATATGCGAAGCATCTCTCGCCGCCCGAGCTGTCGGCCATGGAGACGCGGCTTTTCGGCGGCACCTACACCGACGCCAGCGGCAACGTTCACCAGGCAAAGGGCATCTTCGGGCAGCTGCGCGATCTGGCAGCTGCCGGCCGGGTCGTCCAGGACTTCAGCACGTGGCGCGGTGACGACCCGCCTGGCTCCGGCAAGCAGGTCGATGCCGCTACCCTGATGCGGGCCGATGCCCGGGCGAACAACGGCTATCTCGACCGGATCGAGCTGATGGCGCAGGACGGCCGCGCCGAGCGCGCCAAGGTCGGGCTTTGACGGCGGGAGAGCGGGTCATGGCCGACGACGAAAGTGCGGTGGCGGGCGGGCTCGAGGATCTCTTCCCGAGCCTCCTGTTGCCGGAGGGCTTCGGGCTGCCGGTGCTCGCCTGGGTCCGCGACCTGTTCCTGGAGGAGCATGGGCTGCCGCTCCCTCCAGTGCCGAGGGAGCTCGCTCTGCAGGTCCGGGCGCTGGCTCCCGGTCTGGTCACCAGCCGGGACGACGAGCTCGGACCGTACCAGCTCCGGCCCTTCCTGGACGAGCTGGCGAAGCCGCCCGAGCCCTACATCCTGTTCGGCACGGCCGGTCACGGGGTCGGTGCCTGGGCCATGCACTACTACCTGGTCCAGCAGGGCCTGGGGTTGTTCATCCAGCTTCGCTTCGGCGGCGCCTACGGCGACCTCGAGCGTGAGCGCTCGCGGGTGGCCAGCACTTTCGCCGTAGCGGAGAGCGTCGTCCTTGCTCCCCGGCTCCGGCGCCTGCCGGAAGGGCAGCGGCTCGTGGTCGTGGCAAGCGATCTTGCCGGGTCGCGGTGGGGCGTGGTCGGGCCGGATGGCAGCGCGCTGACAACGACCGGCGACCCGCTCGGCGACGCCCTGCAGTGGCTGGATGACACCGCTGACCCGGTCATTGTCGATGGCCACGGGCTGGCGGAGGCGCGCCCGATGCCGCTTTGGGGCTGAGACCAGCCTCAGCCCCTCTCTACAATCGAGCTCAGGGAGGTATCGGTGGCCGAGTATCCGGGAACGGAGAACGAGACGCGTGTCATGCCCGGCCGGCTGCGGGAGCAGGTGGGGCGCATCTTCCAGGCGGCGGGAATGGGTGCCGAGGATGCGGACCTCTTGGCAGCCTCGCTGGTCTCGGCAGATCAGCGCGGCATCCACAGTCACGGCGTGCTGCGGGTGCCGGACTACGTGGCGAAGCTGACGGGCGACGGAGTCGACCCGCGCGGCAGGCCGAGGGTGACGAGCCAGTTGGGCGGGGCGATCGTGGTGGATGGCGGCAACGCCATGGGTCAGGTGGCGATGGGCTTCGCCATGGACCGGGCGGTCGAGGCCGCGCGTGAGCACGGGGTGGCGTTCGCGGCGGTCGGGCACAGCAACCATGCCGGCGCCATGGACTACTGGGCCATGCGCGCCCTGCCGCACGGGATGATCGGGCTCGCCGGCACCAATGCGCTGCCGACCATGGCGCCCTGGGGTGGGCTGGACAAGCTCGTCGGCATGAACCCGCTGGCGATCGCCTTCCCCGCCGCGGAGGAGCCACCGCTCGTGCTCGACATCGCCTTCGGGATGACGGCGCATGGGCGGATCCGGGTCTACCAGCAGAAAGGGCATCCGATCCCGGAGGGCTGGGCGGTCGACCGGGACGGCAATCCGACCACCGATCCCGCGGCCGCCATCGAAGGCCTGATCCTGCCGGCCGGCGGCTACAAGGGGATCGGGCTCGCCGTGATGGTGGGGATGCTCTCGACCCTGCTCTGCGATGCCGGCTACGGCCTGGAGAGCGGCAACATGGAGGAGGGGGCCTTTCCGGGGCGCGACGGCCAGTTCTGCGCCGCGATCCGGGTCGACGCCTTCCGCCCGCTGGACGAGGTCCGGGCCCGGGTCGACAAGGTGAGCCGCGAGATCACGGCGAGCCGGCGCCGGCCGGGGATCGAGCGGCTCTACCCGCCGGGCCGGCTGGAAGCGGAGCTCGAGAAGCGCTACGCCACGGAAGGCATCCCGCTCAACGCCGAGACGCTGGCGGGCATCGACAAGGCCGCCAGGAGCCTCGGCATCGAGGCCGGGCTCGCCTGACAGGGGGGAGAGAGACGAGCATGCTGGGTACCCGCGAGGTCGGCACCACGGGCCTGCAGATTCCGATCCTGGGGCTGGGCGGGGCACCGCTGGGCGACCTCTACCAGCTGATCCCGGAGGAGGTGGCGCAGGCCACGATCACGGGCGCCTACGACAGCGGCGTGCGCCTCTTCGACACCGCACCGCTCTACGGCTACGGCCTCTCCGAGCACCGCTTCGGCCACGCGCTGCGCCGCTATCCGCGCGACAGCTACGTGCTGTCGACCAAGGTCGGACGCTATCTGGTGCCGAAGGCGCCCGAGCGGATCGATCGCGGCCAGTGGACCGGCGGGCTCAACATGGAGCCGGTCTACGACTACTCCTATGACGGCACGATGCGCGAGCTGGAGCAGAGCCACCAGCGGCTGGGCATCGAGCGGATCGACATCGTCTTCATCCACGACGTCGACATCTGGACCCACGGCACGCGCGAGGCCTACGAGCAGCGCTACAAGGAGGCCCTCGAAGGCGCCTACCGGGCCCTCGCCGACCTGCGCTCGCAGGGTGTGATCAAGGCCATCGGCATGGGCATCAACGAGACCGAGCCCGCCATCCGCCTCGCCCGCGACGCCGACCCCGACATCTTCCTCCTCGCCGGCCGCTACACCCTTCTGGAGCAGGGCGGCCTCGGCGACCTGATCCCGCTGGCCCGGGAGAAGCGCTTCTCGTTCATGCTTGGCGGCCCCTACAACTCGGGCATCCTCGCCACCGGTGCGGTGCCCGGTGCCAAGTACAACTACAAGGACGCCCCGCCCGAGATCATGGAGCGGGTGCGGAAGATCGAGGCCGTGTGCAAGCGGCACGACGTGCCGCTGAAGGCGGCGGCGATCCAGTTCCCGCTGGGGCTGCCGGAAGTGGCGTCCATCGTGCCCGGGGCCGTGAAGCCGGAGGAGGTCGAGGACAACGCGGCCTTGATCACGCGCCGGATCCCGGCCGCCCTTTGGGACGAGCTGAAGAGCGAGGGCTTGCTGGAGAAGGACTGTCCGGTCCCGAGTTGAGCGGACAGTCCTCTACGGGCAGGGAACGGGCAGCTCCGGAGCAAGTCTGCTCCACTACTCGCCCGCCTTCCGGTGGCCAGCCGAGCTCTCATAGACCTTCTGGCGCAGGCGATTGATGCCGCCGATCGGCTGGTGTGCTGCAAGCGAGTGCCAGGGAGTGAAGGCCAGGCGCTCGCACTGCTCTACCGCTTCAGGCGAGTCCGGCGTCTGTGGGACCGGGATGTTGATCCGGGCCACGGACCGATAGTTCTCAACCTCGTCCGCACCCCATAGAGTCGTAGCGTCCTCGATCTGCCCGCTCTCCGTCAGCTCGGCCTTGGTGCGGACCTGGATTTTAAAGTTGAAGCAAGCGGGCTCCTTGCCGTGCATGGTCTCTGTCAGCGCAGCGCGCAGATAGTCAGGCGATGGATTGTCGGCCGTGACATCGGTGAATGCGACCTGCTCGACCTTCTGGCATGGCTCCGCGGAAACCTTCATCGCCCGATCGGGGCCGAACAGGAACGGTGCTGCACCGAAATACTGGACCTGCATCGGGTGGCGAACGGGCTGGGTCTCGATCTTCTTCTTGATGATCCCGAGAGACGTCTGTGTGCTCAGGCCATCCTCCGCGGTGAAGCCGACCCAGACATTGTCCCAATGCGGATCGTTCGCCGGCGGCAGAGGAGGCTGCGCCGGGACGGCGAAGAACGCCAGCGCGTCGGCGGCGTTCTTCGAGCGGAGCAGGACCTCGTTCAGGCGCAGATAATTACGCACATCGGGGAAGGCGAACTCCGGCGTATTGATCATCAGGAAGTCCTGATCGTGCCGGCCGCCATCCGTGTCCAGCATCTCGCCTTCGACATCCAGCACCTTGAGGGCCATGCCCCGGCTCCCATTGGTGCGGGTGCCGGTAGGACCCGGCTTCAGATCATCCTCACGCAGGGCTGCGGCGTTCGAGAAGCGGATCCAGGCTTGGTAGGTCTGGCCCGGATGGGCCAGTAGGCCGACGCGGTATTCCTCGGTCAGGTCGCTGTTGACGGTGAAGTCGGCCCTTACACAGCCGTGCGACTTGGGATGCACACCGCGCAGCAGCCTGCCCTGCTGGCTCGCATCCTCCTTGGCGCGACGGTCCTGCAGCTTGTTGGTGATTTCCGCCAGCCGGTCGATCTGTTGGGGCTCAGCGGGCGGGACCGTCTCGAAGATGGTAGGACGCGACTTCCGCCGCGTTGCTCGGCGAGGCGGTGAGGGCCATCGAGAGCGCCGCCACAACCCGCAGGATGCAGATGTCGCCACGGGAGAGCGTTGTTGCAGACATGCTCGTCGTCCCCATTCGGTCGAGAGCCGCAGCTGGCTCCCGGCTGCCCTAGAGGGTCTTCAGGTACTCGATGACCGCCATCCGCTCGTCGGGCGTGAGGCCGGCCTTCGGGTAGAGGTGGCCGCCGCGTCCGTTGCCGGGCAGGCTGGTGTCGAAGCGGAACCGGCCGGGCGCCTCGTCGCTCACATAGCCGAGCCGCTGGCGGTCCAGCTCCCGCCCGCCGGTCCAGAACACCGTCCGGCGTTCCGCCACCGGCGAGAGCAGCTCGTAGACCGTCGGCACCGAGCCGTTGTGCAGGAACGGACCCGTGGCCCATGTGCCGGGCAAGGGGCTGGCCTTGAGCTGGAGCAGCCGCTCCGGCCCGTCGGGCGGGTTCTGGCGGAAGCCCTTCATGGCCGCCCGATCTGCGTCGCCGATGCTCTGGTCGTCCATCGCCCGCTCGATGATGGCATCGACCACCGGGCTGAAGTACTGGGCGACCGGTATCGGCCCGTCGGGTGGCGCCCTCGGCTCCAGGGTCGTAGCTGGGTTGGTATGGACGACGCGCTGGATGAACGAGGTGACATAGGCCGGATCGGTGCCGATTTCGCGAAAATCGGTCCGGCCGATCTTGATGAAACTTTCACCCTTGGTGTTGGTCTCTGTGGAGCGCGCGTAAGGCTGTGCGTTGTGACACTGGGCGCAGTGCCTGCCGAACAGCGACTGGCCCTCGGCCGCGAGCTTCGGGTCGATCGGCCCGAAAATATCCTCCTGCCATCGAGGCGGCTTGAGGTCGACCACCCAGCTCTCGATCGCATGCAGCTCCTTGAGCAGCACGCTCGAGGCGTACCAGCCCGGCTGCCCGCCGCTTAGGGTGGCGATGCCGAACACGCCCAGCACTTCCGCCGCATTGCGGTCGATCGGGCTCCTGGCGATCGGGATCCACTGCACCGCCTCGAGCTCGGGCGTCAGCCAAAGCTGTGGGTAGCTCGTCGGCGCGCGCCCGGCGCGCAGGTTGCGCGGCTCGCTCTGGCCGGTGACCGCCAGCGCATTGATGATCTGGTTCAGCGCATCCACCCTGCCGAAACCTGACGCGACTTCCGGACGGCGGATCGCCGCGTCAGCTGCAAGCGTTGCCTGGAAATCCTGAAGCTGCCGCTGCAGCTCCTTGGCGGCCTCTTCCGCTACGGGCTGGCCCAGGACACGAGCCGCAAATGCCTTGAATGCCGCCGCGTTGAACATGGTGCGCTGCACCGCCCTCGTGAGATCGGCGTAGAAGAGGTCGAAATCCACGCGCGCCGGTGCGCCGTCGATCCGCACCGCGCGGCCGTCGACGGTCACGCTGGCCGTATGACAGGCGGCGCAGGTCGGCCCCACATGCCGGCCGCGGCCCGGCACGTCGACCAGGTCGACGGCGAACCCGATCGGCAGTCCGCCGGGGTTCAAGGCATGGGGCCCGTCGGCGGGGATGAAGCCGTAGCGTTGCAGATTCTCGTCGTCCGCGAACCTGCCTTGGCCGTCCGGCGTCTCCAGTGCCATGAACCAGGCGTAGGGGATCATCCGCGAGCCTTGTGGGGTGAAGTAGAACAGCTCGCGGAGCTCCTTCGACCAGCCCTGATCGAGGAAGATGTCAGTCGCATTCGCTGCTGATGCCGTGGCGGTTGCCGTCCCAAGAACGACGGCGAAGTACAGGCTGCGCAGCACGGACTTCTCCTATTGCTGCAGTTATGTGGCTGCCTAATATTCTGATCGGCAGGCCATCATTAGCCTGCCTGATGCCCTAGTCTGTCTGTGACAATTCACACACTGGCCCGCCGGGAGAAATTTATCCCTTCCGGGCTGCCACAGCTTTAGGTGCTGGGTTGAGCCGGCCCGTGCTGGAGGGCGGTGCCACCGCGACCTTGCTGCGCGCAAGGCTCGCCCGGAGCTCGTCGGCGTTGAAACCCGCGAACCGCGCCAACAGTTCGACATAGGTGGCGACGAACTCCGGCCCGTGCATGTCGCGGGCGAGGCCGTGGGCGCATTCGTGGAGGACGATGGCGGGGGTGCGGGCCCAGCGGGGGAGCTTGATGGCTTCGGGGGAGCCGCAGGCGTGGCGGCGGCCGCGGCCGTCGGTGACGATGGGGGCGGGGCGGTCGGCCCAGCGGAAGACCGTGGCGACCAGGGTGCGGCAGGCTTCCAGGGTCAAAGGCTGGGCGGCATGGGGGAGGACGTGGGCCGCCTCCCAGCGGTAGACCCGCGTGCGCTGGAAGTCGCGGGGCTTCTTGCGCTTGCGCTTCCTGGGCCGGGCCGGCGCCGGGACGAGCAGGAGCAGCACCCGGCGGAGACGTTCAAGGGGCATCCGAAGCTCCGGCCGTAGGTGCCTGAGTTGGCGAACTCGCGTCGCAGGTGTAGCGCCATCCGCGGCCGGCGCTATAGTCCGCGCCGTCCCCCGCCACAGCACAGAGGTTGGGCATGGCCGTCGCCGGCGATCCCAGCGGCTTGTATCAGGTGCTTGGTGTTCCTCGCGGTGCCTCGCCGGACGAGATCCGGTCCGCCTTTCGCGAACGGGCCAAGCTCTACCACCCGGATGTGGGCAGCGACGCCGACGACGAGCGCTTCCGCACCTTGCGCGAGGCCTACGACGTGCTGCGCGACCCGCAGCGGCGCCTGCAGTACGATGCCGAGAGCCTGGACGCCGAGCGCCAGCGGGAGCGGGCCCGTTTCCAGGCGTTCGTCAGCCGTGGCAGTGCCGGGCTGACCCGCTCGCTCGCCGGCTACCCGCCCCTGCTCCTGATCGGCATCGCCGGTGCCCTCCTCCTGGCCTCCCTGCTGACCGGGACGCTGGCCTTTTTCGGCAGCCGGGAGACGACACGGTTGCAGCAGGAGGTGGCCCGACTCGAGGCGGAGCTGCGCGAGGCGCGCGAGGTGCCGCCGCCGCGGGCGAGCGGGGCCGGGGAAGGGGGCGAGGTGGTCTATGCCAGTGCTTTGAGCTTCCCCTCGGGCTCGGCCGAGCTCGCGGGCGAGTTCCAGTCCCGTGTCGACCGGGAGATGAGGGAGCTGCTGCCCGCCGTGGCCGGCCTGCCGGAGGCCGCGGGGTGGCGGCTCCAGGTGGACAGCTACAGCGGGCAGGCCGCCAGCGAGGCCGGCATCGCCATCGACGCCTGGGAGCTGGCGCTGCTGCGGGTCGCCAGCGTCACCGAGTACCTGATCCAGGCGGGTGTCCCGCCGGACCGGATCGCCGTACGCTTCCTCGCCGGCTTCGCCGGGCACGAGGGCCTGGCCGGCAGCGGCAGCGATCTCGAGCTGAAGCTGATCTGCTGCGAGTCGTAGGGACGTCCGATGGCCCGCTACCCGTTCCTGATCGCCGATGTGTTCACCGACCGGCCCTTCGCCGGCAACCAGCTTGGGGTGGTGCTCGAGGCGGACGGTCTGGCGACGGCGCAGATGCAGGCCATCGCGGCCGAGCTGCATTTCGCGGAGACGACGTTCGTCCTGCGCCCCCGGAGCGAGGCCGAGGACGTGCAGGTGCGCATCTTCACGCCGATGAGCGAGCTGCCCTTCGCCGGGCACCCGACCGTCGGGACCGCCCTGGCGCTGGCCTGGCGCGGGCTGCTGCCGCAGGGGTGCCCTGCCGTGACGCTCGGCGAGGGAGCGGGGCCGGTCCCGGTGGACCTTCGCTACGAGGGCGGTCGCGCGGCCTGGGCCGAGTTCCGCGCACCGGCGATTGCAGCACCCGGGCGAGCCGTGGAGCCTGGGCTCTGTGCCGCAGCACTCGGCCTGGAGCCAGGCGATCTTGAGCCCGACCCAGTGATGCCGTGCGAGGTGCCGGGCGGGGTCGCGTTCGTGATGGTGCCGCTGAGGAGCCGTGCCGCGCTGGCTCGCGCGCAGGTCAAGGACCTGTCGTTCTTCGACAAGGTGGCGCCGGACTGCGTGTACCTCCTCACCCGCGACACCGGCGAGCCCGAGACCGATCTCAGGGTCCGCATGTTCGCGCCGGTGCAGGGCATCCCGGAGGACCCGGCCACGGGCAGTGCCGCCGCTTCCCTCGCAGCCCTTCTGGGCGCTCGCGCTCCCGACGGGGTGCATCGGTGGCGGATACTCCAGGGTGCCGAGATGGGCCGCCCGAGCCGGATCGAGGCCAGCGCCAGGGTCGAGGCGGGCAAGGTCACGGAGGTGCGGGTCGCCGGTGCCGCCGTGCTGGTGGCGGAAGGCACGATCGAGGCACCGCCGGTCTAGCAGGTGCGGTTCGATCGAGACGGCAGTCTGGAGGTCGCGAGGCGCTTTGCTGGTCAGGGCGCCTGAGCGCGCGGCGTCGGCTGCTCGTCGGGTGCCGCGTTCTTCAGCAGCAGCAGGACCTCGATGGCGCGGCTCTGGTAGTCGCTGAGGACCGGGGTCGAGGACGGCCGAGGCGAGCGGCGCTGTCGCCGGGGCGGCTCCGCGTCGGGAGCTGATTCCTCAACTGGAGGAGCTTCGTCCGCCGCCACAGCGGCGTGAACCGCCGCATGCTCCTGCTGCAGCTCGCCGCGCAGGCGGCTCTCCACCCGCTGCATCGTCCGCAGCTCGGGGTCGTCGGACGGGCGATGCGCGACGCGGCGAGGGGCTGGGCGTGCGCGGGGCTGGTGCCGGCTGCGGCCGCACGCTTGTTGGCGGCGATCACGCCGTCCGCCAGGGTGCGGGCCGGGTCCTTGCCCATCCGTTCCTGGAGCAGGATGAACATGGCCACCCGCACGTCGCCCAGGGCCGTGGCCTCCATCAGGAGGTGGCGGGCGAGCTGGGTGAGGATGCGGCGCTGCTCCTCCTCGGGCATGGCGTGCAGGGTGTTGTAGCCGTCGATGAGGGCCTTGAACTCGGGCTCGGCGACGAGGGTCTCGACGTCGGCCGGGACGCCATGCCCTCCAGCCGTGCCACCTGCTTGGGCGTGAGGCCCATGGAGAGCTTCTGGCCCATGCGGCGGTCGCGGGCCGTGACCCGGGCGAAGGGGCGGTTCAGGCCCTTGCGGGTGGCGTAGTGGGCGGTGGCGAGCATCGGGCGCATGCGGAACGGGATAGCGGAAACTTGGCCGCAGTACAAGGAATATAATCCGAAGACGTGTTAAGGCACCCTTGCATCTTTGAGACGCTGCTCCGCTGCCTGCTGCCAGGCTTCGAGCCGCGAGCGGTTGACGCCGAAGTCCCACCAGCCGAGCTCGCTCGACGCTGTAGGCGGCGAAGGTGGCGCCGCTTTCGGTCGGGAGCACGCGCACGGTGACGGTGTCGAGGAAGCCGAAAACGGCGCTGCGCTGCTGGGCCAGGATCAGCTGGCGCGTGGGATCGGTGGCGACGATCGTGGTGCGTGGGGCATCGCGCAAGGCTGCGGTCCAGGCGGCGAGGAGATCGTCGGCCGTTGCAGGGTAGGCCGGTGCCGGGCGGTCCGCCTCGGCGGCGCACGTGGCTGGCGGACAGACCAGTGCGTCGTGTGGGGCTTGGCTGCGGACAGCGCCAAGCGGATCCGGGATGGCGGCAGGGGCTGGCGGAGGTACAGGTTGCCCGTCACAGGCGGCAAGGGCCAGAAGAGCCAGGGCCAGGTGTCGTTCACGGAACGGCATGCCAACACCGCGCAGGTTGTGTTCTAAGGATAGAACGCTCGCCTGAACGGTGTAGTTCTGTGGCTCGAGCGAGGCGAATCGGATCGGATCGGAGCTTCATGCAGCAAAGCGCTACGGCGACGGGCACGGCTGCCGCCAGCGCCCGCGGCCTGGTTCGCCTCCTCGGACCTTTCCTGGGACTGCTCGTCATCGTGCTGCCCGCTACCTGGTGGCTGCCGCTGTTCACCGCCCGGGTGCCATTCCTGTGGCGGGAGGAGATCTCCATCGTCACCGGCCTCGTCGAGCTCTGGCGGCTCGACCTCTTCCTGTTCCTGATCGTGCTCGTGTTCTCCGTGCTGGCGCCGATCGGCAAGCTCCTGGCCAGCCTCTACGTCTGGTACCGGCTGCCGGCCGGGGCGGCGCACCGGGCGCTGGGCCGCCTGGCGCTCCTGGGCAAGCTGTCGATGGCCGAGCTGTTCCTGCTGGCGGTGGTGATCGTGGGCTTCAAGGGCGTGGGCATCGGGACGATCGAGGTGGCCTGGGGCCTTCACGCCTTCGCCGCCGTGGTGCTGCTCTCGTTCGGCGCCTCGCTCTGGGCGGAGTCGGCGCTCGCCGCCGCCGGGAACTCGATGTCCTCGTAGATGCCCGCCAGCGGCAGGGTGATGTCGAAGGCCGCAAGGTGCAGCTCGGCATCGAGGCCGATGTGGAAGACGCTGCGCCAGGTGCCGTCGGGATCGCGGCTCGCGACCTCCACCTTGGCCTGGTCCTGGGCCACGACGAGGAGGTGGCGGAGGCTGGGCAGCCCCTGATAGGCCCAGCGCTTCTCCGAGGTGTTGTAGATCAGGGTTCCGGGCGAGAGCACCTCGACCACGAGCACCGGATCGTCGATCAGCGTCTCCGTGCCGTCACGGGGCGTGCAGCGGACGAACACGTCGGGATAGACCCAGCGCCCATCGGGCAGGCCGACCTTGACGTCGGCCTGCACCCGGCAGGGACCTCCGCGTAGTCGCTCGCGCAGAAGTGCCGCGATGTTCAGCGTGATGCTGCTGTGGCGGACGGTGCCACCGGCCATAAGCGTGGGCTCGTCCCAGAGGAGCTCGTAACGCTCCGGCTGGGCTTCTTCCCAGGCGAGCCACTCCTGGCGGGTCCGCCGGCTCGCCGGCGCGTGCGCGGCCTGGGCCATGGTCTCATCCCGATGGATCAAGGGGGTGAAGGGTAGCGTCTCAGCGCGGAGGAGGCGAGGGGGCGCTATCCCGCCCTGAGCGGCCAGAAGAGTGCTGTCAGCGCCGTGCCCAGGACGATCACCAGGAGCGAGAGCGGCAGGCCCAGGCGCGCATAGTCGCCGAACCGGTACCCGCCGGGCCCCATGACCAGCGTGTTGCACTGGTGGCCGATGGGGGTGAGGAAATCGCAGGCCGCACCGATGGCGACGGCCATCAGGAACGGGTCGGGGTTGAGGCTGAGCTTGCCCGCGAAGCTGGCGGCGATCGGGGCCATGACCAGGACGGTGGCGGCGTTGTTGAGGAAGGGTGTCACGGCCATGGCGGCGACGAGGATGAGGGCCAGGGCTCCCATCGGCGGGAGAGCATCGGCCGCGACCGAGAGCCAGCCGGCGATGAGCTCCGTGCCGCCGGTGCTGCGGACGGCCTCGCTCACCGGGATGAGGGCACCCAAGAGGATCAGGATCGGCCACTCCACGACCTCGTAGGCCTCGCGCAAGGGGATGAGGCGGAGGAGGAGGATGAAGGTGGCGGCACCGAAGAAGCCGATCTGGACCGGGACGATGCCGGCCGTGACCAGGGCCATGGCCAGAACCAGGACGGCCACGGCGAGGAAGCCGCGGCGGCTGCGGCCCAGCGGCATGGAGCGGGCGGCAAGCGGGAGCAGGCGCAGCTCGCCCAGCGTGTCGGGCAGGGTCTTGAGGTTGCCCTGGAGGGCGATCACGTCGCCCGGGCGGAAGCGGATGAAGCGCAGGCGCTGGACGATCCGCTCGCCGCTGCGGCTGACGGCCAGGAGGTTGATCTGGTAGCGGCCGCGCAGGGAGAGCTGGGTCGGCGAGCGGTCGACGAGATCGGAATCGGCGGTGACGACGGCTTCCATCACGCCCACATCGTCGGCCTCAGCCTCGGCGTCGGGTGCCTTGTCCTCGGTGACGAGCTGGAGCCCGGCCCTGGCGACGAGACGCTCCAGGGCTGCGGGCTCGCCCTGGAGGAGCAGGGCGTCGTCGGGGTAGAGCGTCCAGTCGGCGGCGGGCGTGTAGCGGCGGAAGCGCTCGCGGATGATGCTCGTGACCGTGACGTCGCCCTCGCTCAAGGCCTCGAGCTCGGCCACGGTCTTGCCGGCCGCGGACGAGCCCTCCGGCAGCAGGGCCTCGGTGGTGTAGCCCTCGATGTTGAAGGCGGCGTCGATCGAGGCTGCACCCTTGCGCTCCGGCAGGAGCCGATGGCCGAAGGCCAGGAACACCAGCCCGGCCAGTGCTATGCCGGCACCCACGGGCGCGAAGTCGAACATCCGGAACGGCTCGCCCAGGAGCTCGGCCCGCATGCGCGAGACGATCACGTTGGGCGAGGTGCCGATCAGGGTCACGATCCCGCCGAGGAGGGCGCCGAAGGCCATCGGCATCAGCAGGCGCGAGGGCGAGGTGCCGGCCCGGCGGGCAAGCTGGAAGGCGATCGGCATGAAGATGGCGAGTGCGCCCACGTTCTTGACGAAGGCGGAGAGGAGCGCCACGGCACCGGTGAGGACGACCACCTGGGCCCGGGTCGTGGTCAGGTAGGGTGCGAGCGGGGCGATCAGGCGTTCGGCAACGCCCGAGCGGGCGACGGCGGCGCTCACCAGCAGGGCAGAGCCGACGATGATGACGATGTCGTCGCTGAAGCCGGTGAAGGCCTGATCGAACGGCACGATCCCGACGGCGATCGCGGCCAGGAGGCCCAGCATGGCGACGAGGTCGTAGCGGATCCGGCCCCAGACGAAGAGCGCCATCATGGCAGCCACGATGGCGAAGGCCAGCCCCTGGTCGAGCGTCACGGCTGGACGCAGCCGCAGCTTGCCGGGTTGCCGATCAGCAGGCCGCTACCTTCCCGCCAGCTCGTCGGTCTGGGTCATCACCTCATCGGCTCGCATCGGGCGCCCTTGCCGGTCGGGGCGGACCCGAGCGTCCGCGCGGCGTAAGAACGACAGCCTCGTGCCGAGGTTCCGGCGCCCGGCTCAGCCCGCCCGCCGCAGTGCCTGGGTCAGCTGGGCCAGCACCGAAACCCCGATCTCGGCCGGGCTCACGGCACCGATGTCGAGGCCGGCGGGCCCGTGGATGCGGGCGAGGGCGGCTTCGTCGGCACCCTCCTCGCGCAGGCGCTCGAGGCGCTTGGCGTGGGTGCGCTTGGAGCCGAGGGCGCCGATGTAGAAGGCATCGCTGCGCAGGGCCACGAGCAGGGCCGGGTCGTCGAGCTTGGGGTCGTGGGTGAGGGTGACGACGGCGGTGCGGCGATCGGGGGCGAGCTGCTGCATGGCGTCGTCGGGCCACTCGGTCGAGACGGTGACGTCCGGGAAGCGCTCGTCGGTGGCGAAGGCCCGGCGGGGGTCGACCACAGTGACGGCGTAGCCGGAGAGGGCCGCCATGGGGACCAGAGCCTGGGCGATGTGGACCGCACCGACGACGATCGAGGCGGAGCGGCGGGTTGAAGACCTGCAGGAAGGCGCGGCCGGCCGAGCTGTCGACGGTCAGGCTCTGATCGCGCCGGTGCGCCGTCTCGACCGCACCCAGGAGGTCGGTCGGCAGAGGATCGCCGGCCATCTGCTTGCCGTCGACGACAAGGGCCATGCCGCCGCTCTCGATCAGGCGGACAAGGCAGGCGCGTTGCTTGGCCGCCCGGGCGGCGTTCACCTGCTCCAGGAAGTCGAGCCTCATTCGACCGCCTCGACCCAGACCTGCACCCGGCCGCCGCAGGCGAGGCCCACGTCCCAGGCCTGCTCGTCGGAGACGCCGAACTCCATGAGCCTGGGCGGGGCGCCGCGCATGATCTCCAAGGCCTCCTTGATCACCGCTCCCTCGATGCAGCCCCCGGAGACGGAGCCCTGCATGCGGGCGTCCTGGTCCACCACCAGCACGCTGCCGGCGGGGCGGGGAGAGGAGCCCCAGGTCGAGACGACGGTGGCGACGGCAACGTTGCGGCCCTCGCGCTTCCAGGCGGCGGCGAGGTCGAGGAGCTGGTCGTCGGCGTGGATCATGCGTGTGGCTCCAGGGGCGATGCCACTAGGTCGCCCTGCAAAGGCGCTCTTCAAGTACCGGCGAGCGCTGCTCGAAGATTGGCGTTGGACCAGGACGGCCAACCGGACCCGGCGAAGTCCCGGTCGTGGCTCCAGATGTCGGCATCGAGGCTCCAAGCCAGGGCCAGGATATGCGCGTCCCGCATGCTCCCGTTGCGCGAGGCTGGTGCGAGCTGCAGCACGAGCGCCGCAGCCTCCATCCTCGAGGCGTACTCCGCTTCGTCAGCTACACGGACCAGTCTCAGCAGGTCTGCGGCAAGCGGGACGATCGTAGGGACGCCCTGCTGCAGGTCGCGCGCGCATCCCAGCACCTCTTCCCGGGCCCTGGCGCTCGTGGCCAGGAGTCGCCTTGCCAGCGCAAGCTCGAAGATGGGCCGGGAGCGCCTGCCCAGGACAATGCCCAGAACGATATTCGCGTCGACGACCAGGATGTTCGTGGGCAGGCGTGGGCCCGCGCTCAATCGATCTCTCTATCGCCCAGGATCTCGTCGATCAGGGCGTTCTGCTCGGGCGTGCGCGCCGCCGCCGCGGCGTCGATGCGGGCCAGCACATCGGCCAGGAACTCAGGCGAGACACGGTGCATGGGCACGAGCACGGCAACGGTATCGTTCCCACTCTTGATCGGTGTTGCATGCGGCAGAGCACCTGATCGCACCTGCCGACATCTTCTGCAGCTCGCGCATAGTGATGACGTTCGGCATCGAGCCCGATCCCAGGTGGCCGAGAAACGGTATGTAAGGGTGTAGGTCAGTACGGATCAAGAGCTGTGGGCGACCGCCGAGGTCACCCACTCCGACGCCCCCTCAGCCCGCCGGCGCGGCTCGCGGCTCAGAACTGCCGTGAGCTCGCGCAGGGACTCCAGGTTGTGCACCGTGCGCAGGTCGTCGACGTGCCGGATCATCGCCCGGGCGCCGGCGGAGATCGGGGCGTACTGGTCGTAGCGCAGGAGGGGGTTGAGCCAGATCAGGCGGCGGCAGCTCTTGTGCAGGCGCTCCATCTCGACGGCGAGGCCCTGGCCGGCGTCGCGGTCGAGGCCGTCGGAGATGAGGAGGACGACGGCACCCTGGCCCAGCACGCGGCGGGACCAGACGCGGTTGAACTCGGAGAGGGCATGGCCGATCCGGGTGCCGCCGGCCCAGTCCTGGACCATGCCGCCGACCTTCTCGAGGGCGAGGTCGATGTCGCTGGAGCGCAGATAGCGGGTGACGTTGGTGAGCCGGGTGCCGAAGAGGAAGCTGTGCACCCGGTCGCGGTCGTTGGTGATGGTGTGCATGAAGATGAGCAGCATCCGCGAGTAGCGGATCATCGAGCCGGAGATGTCGCACAGGATCACCAGCGGCGGGTGCCGGCGGCGGCGCTCGCGGCGGGCGAGGTCGATCATCGCCCCGCCGCCGCGAAGGGAGCCGCGCAGCGTGCGGCGCAGATCCACGCGCGAGCCGCGCGGGTCGGTGGCGAACCGCCGGGTCGACACCTCCATGATCGGCAGGCGCAGGCGGGCGAGCTCGCGGCGGGCGGAGGCCAGCTCCTCGGCCGACATCTGCTCGAAGTCCTTGCTCTGCAGCTGCTCGCGGGCGGACCAGGTCAGGAGCGCGTCGATCTCGACCGGGGGCTCCTCCTCCTGCTCGGTCTCCGACTGACCCGGCCGCTTCTCGGGCGCCATCGCCTCGGCGACGCGACGGCTCACCTCCTCCTGCTCGGCCTGGGGCTGGTCGCTCTCGAGCTGCGGCAGGAGGAGCTGCATCATGCGCTCAAGGAGCTGCGGGTCGCGCCAGAAGATATGGAAGCACTGGTCGAACAGCTCGCGCTGGTCGCGCCGGTTCACGAACACGGCGTGCAGCGTCCAGTAGAGGTCCTCGCGCCGCTCGAAGCCCACCGCCTCGACGGCGCGGAGGGCCTCGATGACGCGGCCCGGGCCCACCGGCAGGCCGGCGGCGCGGAGTGTGCGGGCGAAGTGCATGACGTTGCGGGCGAAGCGGCCGCCGCCGCCGGGGCCCGGGGGCTCTAGTTGGAGCATGGTGCGTGACGAGCGACGTGCGGCCACCCTGGACCTCGGGTCAGGCCCAGGGTGACGGGCTGAGCTTCAGTGCTCTCGCCCCGGCCTTGAGCCGGGGGCCAGGGTCGCAGGAATCCGTCCTGGCACATCAAGCCCCAGCCGCCGTCAGCCGCATGTTCACCTCCGTCAGGATCTTGGCCGCCTCGCTGCCCTGGATCTTGAGGATGTCGTCCTGGTACTTCAGCAGCGTGCCCAGCGTGTCGTTGACGAGGCTGGGGGTGAGCTCCAGCGTGTCCAGCGTGGTGAGTGCCCGGGTCCAGTCCAGGGTCTCGGCGACGCCCGGGAGCTTGAACAGGTCGCGGCGGCGGAGATCCTGGACGAAGTGGACGATCTGGCGGGAGAGGCGCTCCTCCACGCCCGGGACCCGGACGCGGATGATCGAGAGCTCGCGCTCGGCTGTGGGATAGTCGACCCAGTGGTAGAAGCAGCGGCGCTTGAGCGCGTCGTGGATCTCGCGGGTGCGGTTGCTGGTGATGATGACGATCGGCGGTGCGTCGGCCTTGAAGGTGCCGATCTCGGGTATGGTGATCTGGAAGTCGGCCAGGACCTCGAGCAGGAAGGCCTCGAACGGCTCGTCGGTGCGGTCGAGCTCGTCGATCAGCAGCACGGGCGGGCCGGCGAGGTCGGGCTCCAGGGCCTGGAGGAGCGGCCGGCGGATCAGGAAGCGCTCGTTGAAGATGTCCTGGGCCAGGGACTCGCGCTCGGTGGTGCCGGCCGCCTCGGCAAGGCGGATCTCCAGCATCTGGCGCTGGTAGTTCCACTCGTAGACGGCCGAGCCCACGTCGAGACCCTCGTAGCACTGGAGACGCACGAGGCGGCGAGCCAACGTTTCCGAGAGGACCTTGGCGATCTCGGTCTTGCCCACGCCGGCCTCGCCTTCGAGGAAGAGCGGACGCCCGAGCTTGAGGGCGAGGAAGAGGGCGGTCGCGAGCGGTCGGTCGGCGACGTAGTTGCCGTGGGTCAGGAGTTCTTGCGTCGCGTCGATCGAGGCGGGTAGCGGAGTGGACATGCGGGATGATGCTCTGATGGGGCGGCGCTGCCACGGCAGCGTGTTCGGCTGGGGCGGAAGGTAGCGCAAAGGACATGGCGACCAAGGCCTACCTTGATGTCGCGGGGACAGTCATGCGCAGGCATCGGCTCTGGCTCGGCTTCCTGGCGGTGGCGGTGATCCTGGCGGCGGCCACGGCATGGACCTACGGCCGGCTCGACCGCTATCAGCCGGACGGGCGGAGCTGGCTGCCGGAGCCCCCGTTCGCCGGCTGGGAGGTGGAGGGCAGGACGGAAGGCATCGTCATCGACGGAACGACGGTCCGGGTGATCAACGCGGACCCCGACGGCGGGACCGGGCTGCGCTGGCTGCTGCACCGGGCAGCGGGCGATGCGGCCGCGTTCGAGGTCTCCGCCACCGTCTGGACCGAGGGCCTCAGCGGCGGGCGACCGCGCTGGCACGGCGGGCGGGTCACGATCGCCGAGATCGGCCAGGGCAAGCGGGCGGGCGATCCGTCGCGGGGGCGCAACATCGAGCTTGCCAACCTGCAGCGGGACAAGGTGCCGGCGGTCTATCGCAAGCTCTTCACGTTCGGCTCCGACACGCCCCGGGTCGAGCTCGCGATTCGCCTCTACTATGCCACCGGGACGATCGGGGTCAGCGATCTCGTCGTCACCGGCTACGAGGAGCGGCCGGCCTTCCGCCTTGCCGCCGACGCGCTCCGCGTGGCGTGGGCGGTGCTGTTCCTTGCCGGGCTCGTTCTGGTCCTGCGCAACGTCAAGGGCAGCCGGCCGCGCCTGGCACTGGCCGCATTGGCCGTGACCGGGGCCGTGATCATCCTGATGCCGCACTCGCTGCGCGAGACGATCGCCGAGACGCTCAGCCGAACTCTTCTGCGCGGTGCCGTCTCGCCCGAGACCGCAGCACGGATCGGCCACTTCTGGCTGTTCGCCGCCCTGGCATTGGTCACGCGGCTGCTGCGCCCGCGCGACCGGCTCTGGGTGCAGGTCCTGGGGCTTGTCCTGCTCGCAGGGGCCAGCGAGCTGGCGCAGCTCATGGCGGATGGCCGCAACCCGTCCCTGCTGGACTGGGGAGCGGACTGTCTCGGTGTCGGGCTAGGTCTCACGCTCGCCTGGCTGGTCCCGAAGGGCAGGCTCGCGGATGGGCCAGGCAGGGAAGCTTAGGATCGTCAGTAGGCGCTGGCCGTCGTCAGCCGCTCGATCGACGCCGCATCAAGCTCCAGGTGGGTGGCCGCGATCAGGTCCTCCAGCTGCTCCAGCCGGGTGGCGCTCGCGATGGGAGCCGTGACCCGGGTCATCAGCCAGGCCAGCGCCACCTGGGCTGGCGTCGCCCGATGCTGGGCGGCGACCTCGTCGAGGGCGGCCAGGATGCGGAAGCCGCGATCGTCCAGATACTTGCCGCCGATGCCCTCGCCACGCGGGCTCTGGCCGAGGTCGTCCTTGGAGCGGTACTTGCCGGTGAGGAAACCGCGGGCCAGGGAGAAATAGGTGATCACGCCGATGCCGTTCTCACGGCAGGTGCTTTCGAGCTCGCCCTCGAAGCCGGCGCGGTCGTAGAGATTGTACTCGGGCTGGAGGCTCTCGTAGCGGGGCAAGCCGAGGCGTGCGCTGGCCTCCAGCAACTCCGTCAGGCGGGCAGCGGTGAAGTTCGAGCACCCGATGACCCGGACCTTGCCCTGCCGGATCAGCTCGCCATAGGCGGCGCAGCGTCTCCTCGACCGGGCGTCTCCGGGTCGTCCCAGTGCGACTGGTAGAGGTCGATACGGTCGATCTGGAGGCGCTTCAGCGAGGCTTCGACCGCTTCCATGATGTAGCGCTTGGAGAGGCCCTTCTTGCCGGGGCCCATCTCGGAGCCGACCTTGGTCGCGAGCACGACCCGGTCGCGGCCGCCGCGCTGCTTCAGCCAGTTGCCGATGATGGTCTCGGACTCGCCGCCTTTGTTGCCGGGCGCCCAGGCCGAGTAGACGTCGGCCGTGTCGATGAAGTTGAGGCCGGCGTCGACGAAGCGGTCGAGAAGGGCGAACGAGGTCGGCTCGTCGGCGGTCCAGCCGAAGACATTGCCGCCGAAGCACAAGGGCGAGACCTTGAGCTCGGAGCGGCCGAGCTGGCGCAGCTGCATGCAATGTCTCCGGAGAACCGGCCCCCGCGGCCGCGGGGGCCTTGTCGCAAGATCAGGCGAGCGCTTCGACCGCGCGCTTGGCCATCACCTTGACCAGGTGCGCCCGGTACTCCGAGCTGCCGTGGATGTCGCTGTTCAGGCCGCTCGGGTCGACGGTGATGCCGTCCAGAGCCGAGGCGCTGAAGTTCTGCGACAGCGCCTGCTCCATGTCGGTCGAGCGGAACACGCAAGGACCGGCACCGGTGATGGCGACGCGGATGCCGCCGCTGGTCTTGGCGACGAACGCGCCGGCCATGGCGTAGCGCGAGGCCGGGTGGCGGAACTTCGTGTACTTGGACTTCTCGGGCTTCGGGAAATGGACGGCGGTGATGATCTCGTCCGGCTCCAGTGCCGTCTCGAACATGCCGAGGAAGAAGCTCTCGCCCGGGATCTCGCGCTTGTTGGTGCGGATGGTGGCACCCAAGGCCACGATGCGCACCCGGATAGTCGGCGGCGGGATCGTTGTTGCTCACCGAGCCGCCGATCGTGCCGGTGTTGCGCACGGCAGGGTCGCCGATCATGCCGGCAAGCTCGGCCAGGCCCGGGATCACCCGCTTCACGGCCTCGGAATGGGCGACCTCGCCATGGGTGGTCATGGCGCCGATGGTGACCCCGCCGGCTTCCTCCTTGATGCCCTTGAGCTCGCCTATGCCCGAGAGGTCGATCACCGCCGACGGCTTGGCGAGCCGCTGCTTCAGCGTCGGGATGTAGGTCTGGCCGCCGGCCAGGAGCTTCGCGTCCTCCGTGCCGGCGAGCAGGCTCGCGGCTTCCGCGACGGAGGAGGGGCGGTGATACTCGAAATTGTACATGGCTTGCCTTCCCTGTCCTACTCGGCGGCGCGTGCGAGACGGCTGCTCTCGACGGCGCGCCAGATCTTCTCGGCCGTGGCGGGCATCTCCACCCGGGTGCCGATGGCATTGGTGAGCGCGTTGATGACCGCGGCCGGCGCCCCGATCGCACCCGCTTCGCCACAGCCCTTCACGCCCAGGGAGTTCGACGTGCAGACGGTGCCGCCTGAGGTCACGACCTCGAAGCTCGGCACGTCGTAGGCCCGCGGCATGGTGTAGTCCATGTAGGAGCCGGTCAGGAGCTGGCCGTTGCGGTCATAGAGCACCGCCTCCTGCAGCGCCTGGCCGATGCCCTGCACCAGGCCGCCATGCACCTGGCCCTCGACGATCATCGGGTTCACGACATTGCCGAAATCGTCGACGGCCACGAAGCGCTGGATCTCGGTCGAGCCCGTCGTCGGGTCGACCTCGAGCTCGCAGATGTAGGTGCCGGCCGGGTAGGTGAAGTTGGGCGGGTCGAAGAACGCCGACTCCTCCATGCCCGGCTCCACCAGCCCCTGCGGGATGTGGTGCGGGACATAGGCCTCGAAGACGATCTCGCCGATGCTCTTCACCCGGTCGGTGCCGACGACGGTGAACTTGCCGTCCTTGAACTCGATGTCGCCCTCCGAGGCCTCGAGCAGGTGGGCCGCGATCTTCTTGCCCTTGGCGATCAGCTTGTCGGCAGCCTTCGCCAGGGCCTCGCCGCCGACGGCGAGCGACCGTGAGCCGTAGGTCCCCATGCCCACCGGCGTCACGGCGGTATCGCCGTGGATGACCTCGATGTCCTCGTAGGGAATGCCGAGCTTGTCGGCCACGACCTGGGCGAAGGTGGTCTCGTGGCCCTGGCCGTGGCTGTGCGTGCCGGTATAGGCCTGGATCTTGCCTGTGTGGGTGAAGCGGATCTTGGCGCTCTCCCAGAGCCCGACGCCACCTCCCAGCGCGCCCACCACGGCCGACGGTGCGAGGCCGCAAGCCTCGATGTAGCAGGAGAGGCCGATCCCGCGGAGCTTGCCCTTGGCAGCGGACGCCGCCTTGCGCGTGGCGAACCCCGCATAGTCGGCGAGCTTCAGCGCCTCGTCGAGGGTCGCCTCGTAGTCGCCGGTGTCGTAGGTCAGCGCCACAGGGGTCTGGTAGGGAAAGGCGCTCCTGGGGATGAAGTTGCGGCGGCGCAGCTCCGCCGGGTCATGGCCCGTCTCGCTCGCCGCCTGGTCGATCAGCGTCTCGATCAGGAACGAGGCCTCTGGCCGGCCGGCACCACGGTAGGCATCCACTGGTGCGGTATTGGTATAGTAGGCCTGCACGTCGACATAGATGGCCGGGGTCTTGTACTGGCCGGCCAGCAGGGTGCCGTAGAGGTAGGTCGGGATGCAGGAGCTGAAGGTGCTCATGTAGGCGCCGATATTGGCCTTCGTGTTCACCTTCATGGCCAGGAAGTTGCCCTGCTCGTCCAACGCCAGCTCGGCATGGGTGACGTGGTCGCGGCCGTGCGCATCGGAGAGGAAGGCCTCGCCCCGCTCGCTCGTCCACTTGACCGGCCTGCCGCCCACCTTCCGGCTGGCCCAGGTGACGACGCACTCCTCGCCATAGATGAAGACCTTGGAGCCGAAGCCGCCGCCCACGTCCGGTGCCACGACCCTGAGCTTGTGCTCGGGGGCGACCTGGACGAAGGCCGACATGACCAGGCGATGGACGTGCGGGTTCTGGGACGTGAGATAGAGCGTGTAGCCGTCCGTGCCGGATTCGTAGTGACCGACGGCTGCGCGGGGCTCCATGGCGTTGGGGGCGAGCCGATTGTTGACGAGATCGATCACCGTCACGTGCGCAGCACGCGCGAAGGCGGCGTCGACGGCAGCCCTGTCGCCCAGCTCCCAGTCATAGATCAGGTTGTTGGCGACATCGTCGTGGACGAGTGCCGAGGCACCGTGCGCATCGCCGACCGCAACGACCGGGCTCAGCTCCTGATAGTCGACGTTGACGGCCTCGGCCGCGTCCTTCGCCTGCTGATAGGTCTCGGCGATGACGACGGCCACGCGGTCGCCCACGTAGCGCGCCTTGCCCTGCGCCAGGAGCGGGTGCGGGCCCATCTTCATGGGCGAGCCGTCCTTGGACTTCACCATCCAGCCGCAGACCAGGTTGCCCAGACCGTCGGCCTTGACGTCGTCACCGGTGAGCACGGCCAGGACACCCGGCATGCTTTCCGCCGCGGCCTTGTCGATCCCGCCTATGCCGGCATGGGCATAGGGCGAGCGGATGAAGTAGGCGTGCGCCTGCCCGTGCTGGGCGATGTCGTCCGTGTAGCGGCCGCGACCGGTGATGAAGCGCTGGTCTTCCTTGCGGACGACGCGCGCACCGATGCCCTTCTCAGCCATGGGACACCGCCCTTACTCGGCCGCTTGCTGGAAGGCAGGCGAGCTGCCGGCGGCGGCCATGATCGCCTTGACGATGTTGTGGTAGCCGGTGCAGCGGCAGAGATTGCCCTCGAGCCACTCGCGCACCTCCTTCTCGGAGGGGTTGCTGTTGTGCTTGAGCAGGTCGACCGCACTCATGATCATGCCGGGCGTGCAGAAGCCGCACTGCAGCCCGTGATGCTCGCGGAAGGCCTCCTGCATCGGGTGCAGCTTGCCGTCCTTGGCCAAGCCCTCGATCGTCAGCACGTCGCGGCCCTGGGCCTGGACCGCCAGCATGGTGCAGGACTTCACCGACGAGCCGTCGACATGGACCACGCAGCAGCCGCACTGGCTGGTGTCGCAGCCCACATGGGTGCCGGTGAGGCCCAGCTGGTAGCGGATGAACTCGACCAGGAGCGTGCGCGGCTCGACCTCGCCGCTCACCTGCCGGCCGTTCACCGTCATGGTCACCGTTGGCATCGAAACAACCTCCCAAGGGGCGCTCACCCTGCCGGGCCGCCCTTACGCCTCCGTTCGTGCCTAAAGGCTAGGTGACGCTCCCTGGAGCGTCAACGGAGAGGCTGGAATGTCTAAAGAATGAGGTAGAGGAGGACGAGGATCACGACCGCGATCGCCGCCCAGACCAGGGGCTGCTGGAGCATGCCGGGCTGGGCTGGCGGCGGGGCAGCCGGCGTGGGCGGCGGGGCAGGGGGTGCGGTCTCGCGCTTGACGAACTGCGAGGGTGCGGCCCGTGCTGCCGGTGCGGGCTGCGGCGGGGTCTCGGGCACGAAGGGCGGCGTGCCGCCGGCGGCAGCCTCGGTGCTGAGGCTAGGGGGCACGGCGGCTGCGGGAGCCTCCGGCTCGGCAGCCTCGGGCGGTGCTGCCACCGGCTCGAACGGTGCGGGCGGCACGGGCTCCGGTGCCGCGGCCGCGCCGGCGCCATCGGGAGCCGGCGACCGGCGGCGCGCCGCCGCATGCTGCTCGCCGACGATGCGGCTGAAGCGGCTGAAGAAGTCGTCGGCCATCTTCTTGGCCGTGCCCTGGATCAGGCGCGAGCCGATCTGGGCCAGCTTGCCGCCGACATCGGCCTTGGCCTCGTAGCGCAGGACCGTGTCCGCGCCGTCGTCGGCGAGGTTGACCTTGGCGCCACCCTTGGCGAAGCCCGCGACGCCGCCCGAGCCCTCGCCCGAGATGGTGTAGCTCTCGGGCGGGTTGAGGTCGCCCAGCGTGACCTTGCCGGTGAAGGTGGCGCTGACCGGGCCCACCTTGGCCTTGACCCGGGCCGTCATCTCCTGGTCGGAGATCTTGTCCAGCTGCTCGCAGCCGGGGATCGCCTGGCGCAGGACAAGGGGATCGTTGAGCGCCTCCCAGACCCGCTGCCGCGGTGCCGGAATCCGGTACTCCCCGGTCATGTCCATGGCTCGGCGCTCCCTTGGTGCCCATTGTCCGCAAAGCCGCGACCGGGCGCCTCAAGCCCTCCGCGGCCGTGGCGTGCTTACACAGGCTGGCCGTGGGCCGCAACAAACGGGCCGGCTGCCACCCCGCAGTGGTCTCAGGTCCCGCAGAACGTCTGGTAGACCCGCTGCTCCGGCCCGGGCGGTGCCATGTAGCGCTCAAGCCCTGGCCGCTCGTCGTAGGGGCGGGTGACGACGTCGAGCAGCTCCTCGAACGGGCCGAAGTCCTGCCGCTCGACGGCAGCCTGGAGAGCAGCCTCCACATTGTGGTTGCGCGGGATGAAAGCGGGGTTGACGGCCTGCATGGCAGCCCGGCGGGCCTCCGGCTCTCCGGGCTCCCTGGCGAGCCTCTGGCGCCAATCCATGGCCCACGAATCGTAGGCGGCCGCGTCGGTGAAGAGCGCGCGTGCGGCGGCGTCGCCCTCCGAGTCTGCGGCCGCGTCGGACAAGCGGCGGAAGGTGCAGCGTGAAGTCGGCCTCGTTCTGCGCCATGCGGGCCAGCAGGTCCTGGGCCAGCGCGTCATCGCCTTCCTGCTCGGTGGCGAGCCCGATCTTGGCCCGCAGCCCCTGCGCGATGGCGGCCTCGAACCGGGGGGCAAAGCCCGCCAGCGCCTCATGCGCGGCAGCGAGTGCCTTCTCGTCATCCTCGCCCAGCAGGGGCAGCATCGCCTCGGCCAGCCGGGCGAGGTTCCAGTGCGCGATCCGGGGCTGGTTGCCATAGGCGTAGCGGCCGGCATGGTCGATCGAGCTGAAGACCGTGGCCGGGTCGTAGGTGTCCATGAAGGCGCAAGGGCCGTAGTCGATGGTCTCGCCGGCGATGGAGGTGTTGTCCGTGTTCATGACGCCGTGGACGAAGCCGATGAGCATCCAGCGCGCCACGAGCTCCGCCTGGCGCGTCACGACGGCCCGCAGCAGGGAAGGGTAGGGAGCCTCCGCGCCTGTGCATTCGGGATAGTGCCTGGCGATCGCGTGGTCCGCGAGGAGGCGCACCGCCTCGATGTCGTCGCGCGCCGCGAAATACTGGAAGGTGCCGACGCGGATGTGGCTGGCGGCCACGCGGGTCAGCACGGCGCCGGGCAGCCTGGTCTCGCGCAGGACCTCCTCACCGGTCGTCACGGCGGCAAGGGTCCGGGTCGTGGGCACGCCCAGGGCCGCCATGGCCTCGCTCACGAGATATTCACGCAGCACGGGACCCAGCGCAGCCCGGCCGTCGCCACCGCGGGAAAAGGGCGTGCGCCCGGATCCCTTGAGCTGGA
>CAWHNT010000047.1:967500-982975 GCA_963830775.1 uncultured Alphaproteobacteria bacterium
TAGCCGGCCCGGACCTGCGGCGGTTCCGGCAGGTCCGGGCCGAGCTCGACGAGCTGCGCGGCAACCTTGCGGGCGGGAGCGTCGTCGCCCAGGCGAGCCACTGAGCCGCCGATCGGCGGCTCAGGCCAGGGTCGGACGGTCGGTCAAGCGGCAGCCGCGAGCGGCTGCCCGCCGCCGATCATGAGGCGGCCTTCGCCGGCATCGACGCGGACCTGCTCGCCCTCGTGCAGCGTGCCGTTCAGGATCATCAGCGCCAGCGGATCCTGGAGCTCCTTCTGGATCACCCGCTTCAGCGGCCTTGCCCCGTAGACCGGGTCGTAGCCGGCGTCCGCGAGCCAGCGCCGGGCCGCGTCGCTGAGCTCCAGCGTCATCCGCCGGTCCGCCAGCAGCTTGCGCAGGCGACCGAGCTGGATGGTGACGATATCCTCCATCTGCGCCCGGCCCAGCCGGTTGAAGAGGATGATCTCGTCCAGCCGGTTCAGGAACTCGGGCCGGAAGGAGGCGCGCACCACCTGCATCACCTGCTCGCGCGCTGCTTCCGCCTTCGCACCGTCCGGCAGGGCTGCCAGATACTCGGAGCCCAGGTTCGAGGTCAGCACGATCAGCGTGTTGCGGAAGTCGACCGTGCGGCCCTGGCCGTCGGTGAGGCGGCCGTCGTCCAGCACCTGGAGCAGCACGTTGAAGACGTCCGGGTGCGCCTTCTCGACCTCGTCGAAGAGGATGACCTGGTAGGGCCGCCGCCGCACCGCCTCGGTCAGCGCACCACCCTCCTCGTAGCCGACATAGCCCGGGGGTGCGCCGATCAGCCGGGCCACGGAGTGCTTCTCCATGTACTCGGACATGTCGATCCGGACCAGGGCCTGGTCGTCGTCGAAGAGGAAGGACGCGATCGTCTTGCAGAGCTCGGTCTTGCCGACACCGGTCGGGCCCAGGAACAGGAAGGAGCCGATCGGGCGGTTCGGGTCCTGGAGCCCGGCCCGGGCCCGGCGCACGGCACTGGCGACGGCGGCCAGCGCCTCCTCCTGGCCGACCACCCGCTGGCGCAGCTTCGTCTCCATCTGCAGGAGCTTGTCGCGCTCGCCTTCCAGCATCCGGTCGACCGGGATGCCGGTCCAGCGCGAGACCACGTGCGCGATGTCCTGCTCGGTCACCTCCTCGTGGACCATGCGCTGGGTCTGGCCCGCCTCGGCCTCCTCGAGCGCCTTCTGCGTCTGCGGCAGCTCCTGGTAGGCGATCCGCCCCGCCCGCTCGAAGTCGCCGCGCCGCTGGGCGGTCGCCAGCTCGTTGCGCAGCTGCTCGAGCTGCTCCTTCAGCTTGGTGGAGCCCGCGAGCTTGCCCTTCTCGGCCTGCCACTGCGCGGTCAGCTCGGAGGAGCGCTGCTCCAGCTCGGAGAGCTCGCGCCGCAGGCGCTCCAGCCGGTCCTGCGAGGCGCGGTCGCTCTCCTTCTTGAGTGCCGCCTCCTCGATCCGGAGCTGGAGGATGCGCCGGTCGAGCTCGTCGATCTCCTCGGGCTTGCTGTCGATCTCCATCCGCTTGCGCGCGGCCGCCTCGTCGACGAGGTCGATCGCCTTGTCGGGCAGGAAGCGGTCGGTGATGTAGCGGTTGGAGAGGGTGGCGGCGGCCACGACGGCATTGTCGGCGATGCGCACGCCGTGGTGCAGCTCGTACTTCTCCTTCAGCCCGCGCAGGATCGAGACCGTGTCCTCGACATTGGGCTGGCTGACGAACACCGGCTGGAAGCGGCGGGCGAGGGCCGCGTCCTTCTCGATGTGCTTGCGATATTCATCGAGCGTGGTGGCGCCTACGCAATGCAGCTCGCCGCGGGCCAGCGCCGGCTTCAGCATGTTGGAGGCGTCCATCGCCCCTTCGGCCTTGCCCGCACCCACCAGCGTGTGCAGCTCGTCGATGAAGAGGACGATGTCGCCCTCGCCGTGGCTGACCTCCTGGAGGAGGGCCTTGAGCCGCTCCTCGAACTCGCCGCGATACTTGGCACCGGCCACGAGGGCACCGAGGTCCAGCGCCAGGAGGCGCCGGTCGCGGAGCGACTCGGGCACGTCGCCATTGACGATGCGCTGTGCCAGGCCTTCGGCGATGGCGGTCTTGCCGACGCCGGGCTCGCCGATCAGGACCGGGTTGTTCTTGGTCCGGCGGGAGAGCACCTGGACGACGCGGCGGATCTCGTCGTCGCGGCCGATCACCGGGTCGAGCTTGCCCTCGCGGGCGGCCGCGGTGAGGTCGCGGGTGTACTTCTTGAGCGCCTCGTAGCTGTCCTCGGCACTGGCGGACTGGGCGGTGCGGCCCTTGCGCATGGCCTCGATCGCACCGTTCAGCGCCTGCGGCGTGACGCCGGCACTCTTGAGCGCCTTGCCGGCCTCGGTCTCGGACGCGGCGATCGCGAGCAGCAGCCGCTCGACCGTGACGAAGCTGTCGCCGGCCTTCTTCGCGATCTGCTCGGCCTGATCGAACAGGCGTGCCGCCTCGGGCGTCATGTGCAGCCCGCCGGCACCGCTGCCCTCGACCTTCGGCAGCTTCTTCAGGAGCGCCTCGGTCGCCTGCCTTGCGGCCTTGGGATTGCCGCCCGCGGCCTGGATCAGGTTGGCGGCCAGCCCTTCCTCGTCGTCGAGCAGCACCTTGAGCACGTGCTCGGGCAGGAAGCGCTGGTGGCCTTCACGCAGGGCCATGCCCTGCGCCGACTGGATGAAGCCCTTCAGTCGGTCGGTATACTTCTCGATGTCCATCTCGTGTTCCCCCTCAGTCCCTCATGCGAGCAGACCGGCCGCTGCTGCCCCGGAGGCACAGCCACGGCACTGCACGTGATCTGGGCATTTCGGTTGGCGCCACAAGGGATTGAACCCGGCCCACGCCATCCTACGCGGGCGGTGGATCGCTCCTGGCCCAGTGCTCCAGTGGCCGGGCAGTGGCACGGACCTCGCTCAGGGGCAGCGCGATCGTGCAGTGGAGTCCGTCCGCCCGCCAGTCCAGGTCGATGCGGCCGCGATGCTGGCGGGCGATGATCTGCTCCAGGAGCGTCGTGCCGAAGCCGCGTGCGAGGGGAGCCTGCACGGACTGCCCACCGCTCTCGCGCCAGGTCAGGAGAAGCTCGTCGGCACCGACCCGCGCCTCGACCTCGACCCGGCCTTCCCTTGCCAGCAGGGCACCGTGCTTCGCGGCGTTCGTCGCCAGCTCGTGGAGTACCAGGACCAGGTTCTGGGCCGGGGAGGGGAGGACCATGAGCTCGTCGGTCTGCACCGCGATCTGATCGCCGTGCGGGGCAAGGGCAGCCGCGATCAGCGTCGGCAGGGATACGCTGCGCCAGCCGCTGTCGGTGAGCAGCTCGTGCGCCGCCGCCAGCGCCAGGAGGCGACCCTCGAACAGCTCGAGGAAGCCGTCCAGATCCCGGGCCCGGCCACCGGTCTGGCGGGCCATCGAGCTGATCAGGGCCAGCATGTTCTTGACCCGATGCGCCAGCTCGCGGAGCAGCAGCGCCTGCCGTTCGTCGGCTTCGCGCTGATCGGTGCGGTCACGGAGGATCTTGACGAACCCGGGCTTGGGGGCGCCGCGGAGCGGGAGCATGACGCCCGAGGCCCAGAAGCGGCTGCCGTCGCAGCGCAGGTGCCAGCGATCGTCCTCCGACCTGCCGTCGGCGGCGGCACGGCTGCACTCGGCTTCCGGCACGCCCTGCGCGCGGTCCTCAGGCGTGAAGGTCAGCCGTACGTCCATGCCCACCGCCTCGGCCTCGCTCCAGCCCAGGACGTTGACCGCACCGACGTTCCAGCTCGTGACCTTGAGCTCGCTGTCGATCGTCAAGATCGCGTAGTCCCGGGCACTCTCCAGGATCGCGCGCAGCCAGGCCACCGAGTGGCGGGCCTCGGCCAGCTCCAAGCGCAGGCGGCCAATGTCGTCGTCGGCAGCAGGGCCTTGGGTCAGGGCCATCCTCCTGCTGTGGCGGACGTGGCGTAGAAACGTGCCTCGTGGGCAGCAACCCGCCGATTGGGGTCTTGTTCCGGTGCGGGGCATGGCGCGTGCGGGAACATAGCAGATGCTCCTCCGGTTTAAGTGGCCGCTCGGGCATGGCGGCTGCGGCCGCAAGGATGAGGCGAGGGCGGGTTGGGCGCAGTTCTGCGGCTGTCGCTCGTCTTCCTGGCACTGGCAGGGGCCTCGGCACAGGCCCAGCCGGCGGGCTCCCGGCCCATGCCGCCGGCGGCGGCAGCACCCGCCGACGACGGCCGGTGGGTGATGCCGGCCAAGAACTACGCCAGCACCCGCTTCAGCGAGCTTGCCGAGATCACCACGGACAATGTCCGGCGGCTGGGCGTCGCCTTCACCTTCTCGACCGGCGTCGAGCGCGGGCACGAGGCGGCACCCATCGTGGCCGACGGGACGATGTACATCGTCACGCCCTTCCCGAACCATGTCTACGCCCTGGACCTGACCCGGCCGGGCGCCCCGGTGAAGTGGATGCACGACCCGAAGCCACCGGCGGCGGCGCAGGGCGTCGCCTGCTGCGACGTGGTCAATCGCGGTGCCGTGCTCGACGGCGGCAAGCTGTTCTTCAACACGCTGGACGCGCACACGGTGGCCCTCGATGCCGCCACCGGCAAGGAGCTCTGGAAGACCAGGCTCGGCGAGATCAACAAGGGCGAGACCATGACCATGGCGCCCCTGGTGGTGAAGGGGAAGGTGCTGGTCGGCAATAGCGGGGGCGAGCTCGGCGTGCGCGGCTGGCTCACCGCGCTCGACGCCGAGACGGGCACGATCGCCTGGCGGGCCTACAGCACCGGACCCGATGCGGACGTGCTGATCGGGCCCGGCTTCAAGCCGTTCTATCCGCAGTACGTGGGCAAGGACCTGGGCGTCGCGACCTGGCCGCCCGAGCACTGGCAGATCGGCGGCGGCACGGTGTGGGGGTGGATCTCCTACGACCCGGAGCTCGACCTGATCTATTACGGCACCGGCAATCCGGGCCCCTGGAATGCCGACGCCCGGCCGGGCGACAATCTCTGGACCACCGGCATCTTTGCCCGCGACCCGGACACCGGCGAGGCGCGCTGGTTCTACCAGTGGAACCCGCATGATCTCTTCGACTATGACGGGATCAACGAGCAGATCCTGCTCGACATGGAGATCGGCGGGCAGCAGCGGAAGGTCCTGGTCCGCCCCGAGCGCAACGGCTACGCCTATGTCCTCGACCGGGCGACGGGCGAGGTGCTCTCGGCCGATCCCTACGCGCACATCACCAGCACGCTCGGCATCGACCTCAAGAACGGCCGGCCGATCGAGAACCTGGAGAAGAAGCCGGTCCTGGGCAAGGTCGTGCGCGACATCTGCCCGGCGGCACCGGGGGCCAAGGACTGGCAGCCCTCCGCCTATTCGCCGCTCACGGGCTTCCTCTATCTGCCGCACCAGAACCTGTGCATGGACCTCGAGGCGGTCGAGGCCAACTACATCGCCGGCCCGGCCACCTCCTGGCAGCGCTGCTGCTGTCGGCGTCGCCTGCGGCCGCAGCCCTGCCCGACCAGCTTCGCGTCTGCAGCGATCCGAACAACCTCCCGTTCTCCAACGAGAAAGGGGAGGGGTTCGAGAACCGGGTGGCCGAGCTCCTTGCCCGCGATCTGGGCCTGCCGCTCGTCTACAGCTGGTCGCCGCTCCGCCGTGGTCTGGTGCGCAATACACTGGGTGCCGGGCTCTGCGACGTCCTGATCGGGGTGCCGGCGGACCTCGAGCGGGTAGCGACCACTGCCCCCTACTACCGCTCGAGCTACGTGCTGCTGATGCCGGCCGACCTCGCGCAGCCGCTCGCCTCTTTCGACGACCCGGCGTTGCGCGGGCTCAGGATCGGCGTCCAGCTCGTCGGCGACGATGCGGCGAACTCGCCGCCGGTCCATGCGCTGAGCCGGCGCGGGATCGTCGACAATCTCCGCGGCTACTCGATTTACGGCGACTATGCCAAGCCTGCACCGGCTTCCGCGATTGTTGATGCGGTCGCCACCGGTGACATCGACTTAGCCGTGGTCTGGGGTCCGATCGCTGGCTACTTCGCCAAGGCCGAGTCGCGGCCGTTGAGGATGGAGCCCGTCTCAGATGTGGCTTTGCCGATGGCCTTCGATATGGCCGTCGGAGTGCGCCGGGCGGATGGCGAGCTGCGGGACCGGCTGGATCAGGCGCTGCGCCGCCACCGCGGCGAGATAGTGGCGTTGCTCGCCTCCTACGGCGTGCCGCTGCTGCCGCTCGAGGAGGCGAGGTGAGGCCATGCGTGGGCGCCTGATCCTCCTCGCGCTGCTGGTGACCGCCACCGCATCCTGCAAGCGGGAGGAGCGCGACAGCCGTGCCCAACCGGCCGCGGACGAGAGCAATGTCCAGGCGACGGTGAGCGGGCTCCGGCCCGGCGGGCAGCCGCCTCCGCCCACGCCGGAGCACGAGCGCTACACCGAGAACGCCTTCCAGACCGGCGAGGGCAAGCGCCTCTTCGCCTGGTTCAACTGCTCCGGCTGCCACGCCAATGGCGGCGGCGGGATGGGGCCGCCGCTGATGGACGACAGGTGGATCTACGGCAGCGAGCCGCAGAACATCTATGCCACCATCGTGGAGGGCCGGCCCAACGGCATGCCGTCCTTCCGCGGCAAGGTCCCCGATCCGCAAGTCTGGCAGCTCGTGGCCTATGTCCGGGCACTCGGAGGTCTGGCGCGCAAGGACGTGGCCCCGGGGCGCAACGACGACATGACCCCGCATCCCTCCGAGCAGAGCCTGCCGCCGCAGACGCCCGTACCGTCGAGCGTGCCGCCGGCCAGCCAGGGTACGGGATGAACCCGGCACTGCAGTCGGCCCTCGATCCCGCGGGCCCTGCTGCCGCGCGGATCCTCGACCTTTTCTGGCTCTTCGCCGGGGTGTGCGGCGTCGTCTACCTGCTCGTCATCGCGGCCCTGGTCTGGGCCGTCGTGCGGCGTCGTGCCAGAGGCGGTGCGGCCGAGCCCTACCCCGAAGCCGGGGTTGAGCGTCGCCTCGGCCGCGTAGTCGGCGGTGCAGTAGGCGTCACGGTCGTCATCCTGGCGGTGTTCGTCGTCGCCAGCTTCGCCACCGACCGCAGCCTTGCCCGGCTGGCCGAGCCGGAGGATCTCCAGATCCAGGTCATCGGCCATCAATGGTGGTGGGAGGTCCGCTACGAGCATGGCCAGCCCAGCCGCAGCTTCACGACTGCCAACGAGATCCACATCCCGGTCGGCCGCACGGTCCGGGTCCGGCTCAGCTCGCCCGACGTCATCCACAGCTTCTGGGTCCCGAACCTGCACGGCAAGACCGACCTGATCCCCGGCCTCGACAACGAGACCATGCTCCGGGCCGACCGGGCAGGCGTCTATCGCGGCCAGTGCGCGGAGTATTGCGGGCTCCAGCACGCCCACATGGGCCTGCTCGTCATCGCCGACGAGCCCGAGGCGTTCGAGTGCCTGGTACGAGCGCCAGCTTCAGCCGGCGGCGGAGCCCGCGGGCGACATCGAGCGCCGTGGCCGCGACCTCTTCCTCGCCTCCTCCTGCGTGATGTGCCACCGCATCCGCGGCACGCTGGCCGGCGCCACGGTCGGGCCGGACCTCACCCATCTGGCGAGCCGGCAGACGCTCGCCGCCGGGACGCTGCCCAACACGCGGGGTCACCTCGGCGCCTGGATCGCCGACCCGCAGCACATCAAGCCGGGCACCAACATGCCGATCCCCGGGATCGACGGCTCGGCGCTGAACCCGCTCGTCAGCTATCTCTCCTCGCTGGAGTGACGATGGACGCCAGCGCAGCCGCCCGGCCTGACGATGTCGACGAGCCCCGCGACGGGCCGGCCCTCACCGGCGAGGCGCTGCACCGGCGGCTCTCCGCCACCTGGGCCGAGCCGCCGGGCTTCTGGGGCTGGCTCACCAGCGTCGACCACAAGCGGATCGCCCTCCGCTACATCGTCACCGGCCTGATCTTCTTCGTGCTCGCCGGCCTGATGGCGCTGGTCATGCGCCTGCAGCTGGCCGTGCCGGAGAACAGCCTGGTCGGCCCCGACCTCTACGGCCAGCTCTTCGCCACCCACGGCTCGGTGATGATGTTCTTCTTCGCCGTGCCGATCCTGGAGGCGATCGGCGTCTATGTCGTGCCGCTGATGCTGGGTGCGCGCGCCATCGCCTTCCCGCGGCTCAACGCCTTCAGCTACTGGCTCTATCTCGCCGGCGGCATCTTCATCTTCGGCGCCTTCGTCCTCAACACCGGCGCCGACCGCGGCTGGTTCGCCTACGTCCCGCTCTCCGGGCCCGAGTACGGTCCGGGCAAGCGGCCCGACGTCTGGGCGCAGATGATCACCTTCAGCGAGGTGGCGGGGCTCGCCGTATCGGTGCAGCTCGCCGTCACCATCCTGAAGATGCGCGCACCCGGCATGTCGCTCGACCGCGTGCCGCTCTTCGTCTGGGCCATGCTGGTCACCTCGCTGATGGTGATCTTCGCCATGCCGGCCGTGGTGCTGGCCAGCACCTTCCTGATCATGGACCGGCTGGTCGACACCCACTTCTACAACCCCGCGGAAGGCGGCAGCGTGCTGCTCTTCCAGCACCTGTTCTGGTTCTTCGGCCACCCCGAGGTCTACATCATCTTCGTGCCGGCCCTGGGCATCGTCTCCGCGATCGTCGCGACCTTCGCCCGCCGGCCCGTCTTCGGCCACATGCCGATGGTGCTCTCGCTGGTCGCCACGGGCTTCCTCGCCTTCGGGCTCTGGGTCCACCACATGTACGCGACCGGGCTGCCCAAGCTCGGCAACAGCTTCTTCACCGCCGCCAGCATGACGATCGCGATCCCCAGCGGGATCCAGATCTTCTGCTGGATCGCCACGCTCTGGGCCGGGCGGCCGCAGTTCCGGACACCGCTGCTCTTCGTCGTGGGCTTCGTCGTGATCTTCGTGCTGGGCGGCATGACCGGGGTCATGGTGGCCTCGGTGCCGCTCGACCTCCAGGTCCACGACACCTACTTCGTCGTCGCCCACTTCCACTATGTGCTGATCGGCGGCGCCATATTCCCGCTGTTCGGCGGCTTCTACTACTGGTTCCCGAAGGTGACCGGCCGGATGCTGTCGGAGCGGCTGGGTGCCTGGCAGTTCTGGCTGTTCTTCACCGGATTCAACCTCGCCTTCTTCCCGATGCATCTCCTTGGCCTCGGCGGCATGCCGCGCCGGGTCTACACCTACCCCATGGGCCTGGGCTGGGACGGCCTCAACCTGCTCTCCACCGCCGGTGCCCTCGTCATCGCCGCTCAGCGTCGTCCTCTTCACCGTCAACGTGGCCGTGAGCCGGCGGCGGGGCGCGCCGGCCGGTGACAATCCGTGGGGTGCCAGCACGCTCGAATGGGCGACCTCCTCGCCACCGCCGCACTACAACTTCGCCCACACCCCCTTCGTGCGCAGCCGCGAGCCGCTGTGGGAGGAGGCGGAAGGCGTGCTGCCGGTGGTCCACGGGCTGCGCGCCGACACGCGCGAGCTTCTGGTCACCGGCACGGTCTCCGCCGAGCCCAGGGTACGCGAGCCGTCGCCCGACCCGTCGATCTGGCCGTTCCTGGCGGCGCTCACGACGACCGGCCTGTTCATCGGCTCGATCTTCACACCCTGGGCCGTGGTCTGGGGCTCGGTCCCGGTCACCATCACCCTGATCGGCTGGTTCTGGCCCAAAGGCTCGCTGGGCGACAAGCGCCGGGCTGGGCGGAGCGCCGGCCCGGCGGCGGTCGAGGCAACGGCATGACCCCGCGCTTCGTCCGCAACGTCTCGGACCTGCCGAACCACGCCTTCGGCCCCGACAGCATCGTCTGGTGGGGCACGCTGGGCTTCATGGCGATCGAGGGCATGGGCTTCGTGCTCGCCCTCGTCACCTGCTTCTACCTCATGGGCGAGGTGCCGAGCTGGCCGCCCGAGGGCATAGCGCCGCCCGGCCTCCTCTACAGCTCGCTGATCACCGCCCTCTTCCTCGTGAGCGCCATCCCCAACCACATGAGCAAGAAGGCGGCCGAGCGGCTGGATCTGCGCGGCGTCCTCCTGACCATGGGGGCCGTGCTGCTGCTCGAGCTGGCGCTGGTCGTGCTGCGCGGCTTCGAGCTGACCACGCTCTACGTGCGCTGGGACGACAATGCCTATGGCTCGATCGTCTGGACCCTGCTGGGCCTGCACACGCTCCACCTCCTGACCGACACCGGCGAGACCATCGTCGTCCTGGCCGTCCTCTGGCTCGGCGACGACGACCCCAGGCGGTTCACGGACGTCAGCGAGAATGCCGACTACTGGTACTTCGTGATCCTGGCATGGCTGCCGATCTACGCCGCCATCTACCTCGTGCCCCGGCTCTCCTGAGGGGGAATGACCATGGCCGGCGAGACGCGACACACGATCACCCCGGGCTTGTGGGCAGGGCTGGCCCTGGCTCCGCTGGCCTGGTTCGTCTCCCAGCAGGTCAGCTACAGCCTCGCATCGTTCTGCATCTGGGGCCGTTCCAGCGTCATCCTCGCCATCCACGGCGTGGCGCTGGCGGTTGCCGGCCTGGGCATTCTCATCTGCTGGCGAGGCTTCCGTGGCACCGGGACGCACGGCGGCCGGACCGAGCGCCACTTCCTCTGCGGGACGGGTGCCCTGCTCGGGACCATCCTGATGTTCGCGATCCTGGCGCAGGGTGCGGCCGCCCTGTTCTTCCCCGGCTGCGAGCGATGACCGTGCGTGCCCGCGGTCTCGGCTGGAAGGACGGTCTGGCCCTGGCGGCCCTCCTGGCCCTGCTCGGCACAGGTGCCTGGCTCGTGAGCCGGGGCATGACAGCACGTGCCGCCATGGAGCGCGCCGCTGCCATCACCGGCGGCGATCCCGAGCGGGGCCGTGCCCTGGCGCGCGATCGCGGCTGCGGCGGCTGCCATGTCATCCCGGGCGTGCCGCGCGCCACCGGGCTCGTCGGCCCGAGCCTCGAGCGCGTGGCCAGCCGGGTCTATATCGCAGGCGTGCTCGCCAACAGCCCCGGCAACATGGTCCGCTGGCTCCAGGACCCGCCGGCCGTGGACCCGCTGACGGCGATGCCGCGTCTCGATCTCGGCGGCCAGGAGGCGCGTGACATAGCAGGCTACATCTACAGCCTGCAGTAGCAGTATCGGCGACACCGCCGTACCTATGTCGGAAGTGACTAACCGAATCGACAGTATCGCTTGCGCCGTAGAACGTCATTGAAGGTGCTTTGCCGCGTTTGTCCTGGGCCTTCGCTGGATGGCGTCTCGCATGCGAAACAATCCTAGCGAGACACTTGCTTATGTCTCCAATGCTGTTCTAGCAGGGTCTACCCAAGCAGGACATAGGTCCATTGAGAACGGGTCTTCCACGAGCCTTGATGTAGTATCGGGCCAGGGTGAGCCGCGAGACGATAGCCTCCTCAGAGTGCCATTGGCCGCAAGCGAGCCCATCTTTGACAATGAAATCGGAACCTGTGCGGTGATGAACCCGCGGGAAGGCATGAAATGAAGATCCTGGCGACGGCCGCTTTCACGGCAGCGGCAGTGATCGGCATGACGGCCACCCTAGCTGGCGTGGCTGGCATCGGTGTGGGCACCTTACTTGGCGCCTGCGCTTGCAACCGAGGACGAATGCCAGCAAGAGGCAGGGGAGCGAATGGGAGCGAGCCCAAGCCGGCTGCAGCAGACGCTCCGCCGACGGTTGGAGCCTGATCCGCTGACCGTTGTCACGGAGTAAGCGTTGTTCGAAGCTGGAGGTCGTGCTGGGCTGCGTGGGAATGGCCCGGTATGGCGACACGACCGGCCGAAGCTGCATGATCTCGGTGGGTTGACGCGGCCGAGGTTCAGGTCGCCGAGATCGCACTCGTCCAGCCAACGCAGCGCGACGGTAGCGCAGGTCCTCCCCTGGCCTGCCCCTGCTATCCTGCAGGCCAGGGTTGGTGGAGGCTCTGCCTACTCGACCTTGTAGGCCACCAGCGTGCCATCCATCATCATCGGGATGAGGGCCAGCTTCTGGTCCGGGACTACCCCGAGGTCGGCTGCTCCCTTGTTCATCGAGAGCAACTTGGTGGCCTTGCCGTCCGCGGCGACGCGGAAGAGCACGCCGTTCATCCAATCGGTAACCAGGTAGCCGCCGCTACCATCGGGCTCGATGCCATCGAGATTGCCGACCGGGGTCGGATCACCGAGGTCCGAGACCTTCTTCGAGGCCACGTCGATCACCCGCATGTGGCCCGGCACCTTGGTGCTGAAGTCCTCGGCCATGCGGCCCCAGGAGCCGACCAGGATGCGGCCGTCATCGAGGGCCAGGAGCCCGTTCGGGTTGTTGAGCTCCTCATCGTGCAACAGGATGGCGATCTTGTCGCCCTCCAACACCCAGATCGTGTCGGTCGGCATGTCCGAGGCGTAGACGCGCCCCTGCTTGTCGGCCGTGAGGTCGTTCAGGAACTTGGCCCCCTCGGCCGTATGACGGCCGGTGACCTCGCCCTTGGCGATGTCGATGGCAACGATCTGGTCGACGTCGGCGGCATAGAGGGTCCCGCCGACCAGGGTGAGGCCGGTCGGCGAGTTGAGCCCCTTCACCCATTCCACCGCCGCCACCTTGCCGTCGGTGCCGACCTTCGAGATGAACCCGTTGCCGTCCTTCTGCGTCGGGTCGCCGTTGACGTTGGAGACGTAGATCGCCCCCGTCGCCTTGTCGTAGACGGCTGATTCCGGCTGCTTGAAGCCCGATGCTTCCCAGGCCTTCTGCGGCTCGGCCGCCCCTGCCGTTCCTGCCGCCACGACCATAGCACCAATGGCCAACAGCCAATGCTCACCAGCGTTCATGGTGTTTTCCCCCTGATCTTCTCAACGTGCCATAGGTAAGGTTCTCTACCCCAAAGGACGAGGTATTCGGAGAAGGCGTCGTAGCCATTCTCCAGCGTTCGGTAGCAAGACGTTGCTGGCGCGAGCAACGAGCGCCGCAAGCGGCGAAGCTGGATTTGTCGGCCCTACCGACCGCTGGGCCCACGAAATCGCATAACCGGCCTGTATGGCAAGAGCGGTCGCCCACCTACCCACTCCTTACTTCAGGGTCGGCGCTCGAGCTCCAGGCCTCCGCCCGCGGCGGGCCATGGCGGCCGCTTTACCGCACCAGCGTGATGGCAGCGCCTGCCATCGAGCGGATCAGAAGAACCGTTGCCGGCCTCACACCAGCCCGATCTCCTTGAGGATGCCCTCGACCTGCGCCTGGTCCTCCTGCAGGAAGGCCGCGAACTCCTCCTCCGGCTGGTAGAGGTCGATCCAGCCCCGGGCCTTGAGCGTCTCCTGCCAGGCCTCGCTCTTCACCATGCCGGCGATCATCTCGCCGAGCTCCTTCTTGTCGGCGTCCTTGATCTGCGGCGGCGCCATGACGCCACGCCAGTTGGTGAGCGCCACGTCGACGCCCTGCTCCTTCAGGGTCGGCACGTCGAGGCCCGGCACCCGCTCCTCGGACGAGATGGCGAGCGGCCGGAGCTTGCCCGCCTCGATCTGCGGCATCAGCTCGGCCACGCCGTTGACGCCGGCCGTGACGTGGCCGCCCAGGATCGAGGCCATCGCCTCGCCGCCGCCGGAGTGCGCGATGTAGTTCACCTTGGTCGGGTCCACGCCCACCGCCTTGGCGATCAGGCCGACCAGGATCTGGTCGGTGCCGCCGGCGGAGCCGCCGCCCCAGGAGACGGAACCCGGATCGGCCTTCAGCTTGGCGACCAGGTCCGCCATCGACTTGATCGGCGAATCGGCGGTCACCGCGATCATCTCGTACTCGCCCGTCAGCCGGGCGAGCGGCGTGACATCGTCCAGGGTCACCGGCGCCTCGTTGGTGAGGATGGCGCCGACCATGATCAGGCCGCTGACCAGGATCGCGTCGCCGCGGGCCCGCTTGCTGGTGACGAACTGGGCGAGCCCGATCGTGCCGCCGGCACCCGAGATGTTCTGGACCTGCACGCCCGAGGCGAGGCCGGCCTTCTCGAGCGCCGCCTGCATGGCCCGCGCGGTCTGGTCCCAGCCGCCGCCGGGGCTGGCGGGGGCGATGATCTCCAGGCCCTCGACCTGGGCCTGCGCCGGCGCTGTGGCGAGCGCCAGCGTCGCTGCCGAGGCCATGGTCGTGGCGAGCAGGGTACGACGGTCGAAGCTCATCGGATCCTCCCCGACAGTTCCTCGACATACCGCGACGCCCCGTACCCGGCGCGCCGGCCGAACACCGCGCCCGAGGTCAGGCCCGACCCGCCGGGATAGCCGTTGAAGAACACGCCGCCCACCAGCTCGCCACAGGCATAGAGGCCCGGGATGTCGTGGCCGTCCTGGTGCACCACACCGCCGGCCTCGCTCACCTTCAGGCCGCCATAGGTGAAGGTGATGCCGCCCGTCACGGGGTAGGCCTTGAAGGGCGGGGTATCGATCTTCTGCGCCCAGTTCGACTTGGGCAGTTCGAGGCCGGGCGTGTTCTTGCCGTCCTTCCTCGTCGGATCGAACGGCACCTCCTCGTTCACGGCGGCGTTGAAGGCGTCGATGGTCGCGCGCAGCCTCGCCTTGTCCTCGACGCCGTCGAGCTTGGCGATCAGGCCATCGAGCGTGTCGGCCTCGACGAAATGCGCATCGTGGAACTTGTACTCGCTGTAGAGCAGATGATCGACCTTGGCGTCGAAGATCTGCCACGCGAGATGGTTCGGCTGCTCCAGCACGGACCGGCCGAACTGGGCGTAGGTGTAGTTGCGGAAGTCCTTGCCCTCGTCGACGAACCGCTCGCCCTTCGCGTTGACCATCACGCCCAGGAAGTAGCAGATCTTGCGATAGTGCTTGCGCTCGAGATGAGGCAGGTCGAGATTGCCGTAGTCTGGCGTATGCAGGTCCATGGGCGTGGCGTGGCAGCCCTCGTAGAGCCCGTGCGCTGGGCGCCGAGCTTGAACGCCATCTCCAGGCCCTTGCCGGTGTTGTAGGGCGTTCCCCGCACCTTCGCCTTGGCCCAGTCCTTGCCGATGAAGCGGGTCCGCAGCTCGGGATCGATTCGAAGCCGCCGCAGCCGAGGATGACGGCGCTGGCCTGCAGGTCCTGGGTCTCGCCTGCCTCGTTCTGCGTCCGGACCCCAGCGACCCGCCCGTCCTCGACGATCAGGTCGACGGCGCCGCAGTCGTAGCGGATCTCGCCGCCCAGCCTGGGGAAGGCCTGGAGCTCCGCATCGACGAGGCCGACGCCTTCGTTCTCGGCGGCAAGCGTCAACCCGCCCCAGAAGATGTACCTGCCGTCCTTCTGGAAGGATTGCCGCGAGTAGATCGGCTCGAACTTCACCTCGTGCGAGGCAAGCCAGCGGACGACATCGTAGCTCTGGGTGATGAGGGCCTGCTGCTCGACGCTCAACGGTCGGCCGTCATTGAAGCCCAGAAGGTCGTCCGCGAATTTCTGCGCCGTGTAGCTGCCGAAATCGGTGCTCGGCAGCCTCGGATCATTTGGGTCCTGCAGGAGCGGCAGAAG
>CAWHNT010000048.1:0-21429 GCA_963830775.1 uncultured Alphaproteobacteria bacterium
TGCCCGGGATGGCGCGGCCTCCTTCGGCCACTTCCTTGCGCTTGGCCTTCTCCTGCTTGTAGGCGGTGGTGAAGGCCGTCGCCATTGCGGTGAGGTCCTGCCCATGCTGCGGCTGGCCCGGATCGGCGATCCCATTCTCGCCCCCGAACTGCTCGAGCAGGAACTGCATCCCCTCGAAGCCGTTGCCGCCGTGCGCGAAGCCGGAATGGGTGAGGAAGCCCACCATCGCCTTATTGAGCTGCACCCGCTCCGGGGTCTCCGGGCCGTCCGCGGCCACGGCACCCTTAGCCCCTTGCGCCGAGATCGTGCCCGGGCCGTTGGTGAGCAGGAGCCCCAGCAGCACCTGGATGGCGAAGAGCTGCTCGGGTGCCGGCCGGCCGCCGGTGAGCGCCAGACCGGCGATGCCGGTGACTGTCCACTCCCGGAGCAGGTCGGCGTTCGGAACGCCGCAGAAGCTCTCCCGCTCGTGCTTCGCCCCTTCGACCGAGGCACCGAGGATGGTGCCGTAGAGGGCCAGGTACCAGGGCAGGTTGATGGCCGTGCGGCGGCTGATCCGCTTGCGCAGGAGCGGTCCCCAGGCCAGCGTCAGGGCCACGGCCGCCAGCACCGAGTCGGCCGTGACGTGACCGCCGCCGCCCTGCAGCCGCCGCAGATGGCGGACGAAGACCGAGCGGGTCCCGCGTGCCTCGAGCGCGTCGAGCATCGCCTGGGCCTTGGGGTCCGGGGCCGGCCCGAGGAAACCCTCGCCATCGGCCGGCAGCACCGCGAGACCGAACTCGTCGGTGGCGTCCTGGACCTTGTCGACGAAGAGGTCGACCAGCCGGTCCACCGCCCGGCGGGCACCGTCGACGCGGCGCGGTCCCAGGATGCTCACCGCGGCCGCGATGACGCTGTTGGGCGCGTTGCCGGCAGCGCGGGCGGCATCGGCCGCGGCCAGCATCGGATCGCCGAAGAGGTTGACGTGGGCAGCGATGGCGACGTTGGCGAGCTTGTTGTCGTTGGGGCCGTTCAGCTCGCGGAGGACGGCCAGGCACAAGTTCGCCTCGAGCGGCTCCCTGGCGGCATCCAGCATCGACACGCCATGCAGGCTCGTCACCTGCGTCGCCGGGTCCATGATCGAGGCGCCCGAGGTATCCTTCATCGACTGGCGCGGGAAGATCGCACCCACCTGCTGCCGCAGGGCCGCGATCTGCTCGCTGTAGGGCGGCGGAGCGGTGACGACCGGCAGGTCGAGCTCGCGCGGCAGGTCGAGGCCCTGGCTGTTGCCGAACCAGGCCTTCAGCGAGAGGTCGCCACGGGGCGCGAAGTCGGGCTCGCAGCCATTCAGCGCCATGACCCGGGTCAGGGCCATGGGGATGTGCGAGATGTTGCTGACGACGGCACCCTTGGCCGAGCAGACCGGGTGCTCGGGCGTGAAGATGTCGTCGACCCCGAACATCTCCATGAACCAGCGTTCCTTGGCCGCCGCGTCGTCGCCCGAGCCGGCGATGGCGCCTGCATGGCCCACGGCCCGGGTCAGCTTCGCCTTCCAGCGGCCGACGACGCAGGCGACCATGGGCTTCGTCGGCTGCAGCTCCTGCTCGTAGTAGCCGCCCGGCTCGACATAGAGGACGGCGGCCTTGCTGCGGTCGTCGTTGCCCAGCGCCCAGACGAACTCGGGTGCCGCGAAGTGGATGTAGACGTCCTTGCCGCTGGAGATCAGGGTGGTGGTGCCCCAGCCGGCGGTGGCGAGATAGCTGGCGATCGTGGTGGTGAAGTTGCCGGAGTTGGAGAAGATGGCGACCGAGCCCTTGAGCAGGGTCTCGCCCGGATTGTCGCCGCCGAGCGCACCGCCGATCCGCACCCGGTTCCAGGAGTCGGCGACGCCCAGGCCGTTGGCACCCAGGATGTCGATGCCCCTTGCCTGGCCAAGCGCCCGGATCTCGCGGCTGTCGTGCACCGAGACCTTCTCGGTGATGATGACGATCTTCTTCAGATCCGGGTTGACCCGGACGAGCTCCGCCACGCCGTCGCGCACGGCCGGGGGCGGCAGGTAGATCACGCCGGTGTTGAAGCCGTGGCCGGCGTTCAGGCCGTCGCGGACATTGTTGAAGACCGGGATCTCGCCCATCGGCGTCTTCAGCTTCTGCCCCCAGCGGCCGGGCGAGGTGCCGAAGACGACGTTCCCGCCCGAGAAGGCGTGGCTCACCGGCGTGACCTCGCTCAACTCGCCGCCCATGATGTTGAGGACGCACACACGGTCCTCACGGGTGGCGACCTCCGCCAGCAACTCGATCCCGACATAGTATTTGAAGCCGGGGGCACCCTGCTTGTACATGACTCTTGCCCGTCCTGATCTTGGAGTGACGTCGTCGATCGGCGAGGTTGGCTCAGGCAGCCTTGCGCTGGCCGAAGATGCCGAGCCGCCTCGCGACCTGGTCGCGGCCGCCCGCCTTCATCCAGCGGTCGACCCCTTGCGCGTAGTTGACGACCTCGCTGATCGCCGAGTCGAAGCCGAAGAAGCGGTAGGGCACGCCCAGCGCCTCCAGCGTGTCCTGGAGCGATCCCATGCCCCGGATCAGGTTCGGTCCGCCCCGCCCGACCACCACGTAGAGCGGTGTCGGCCCCCGCTCGCCGAAATGCTCGCGCAACGCGTCGCCCATGGCGCGGAAGGTGGTGTGGATGTCGGTGTTGTTCGACTTGCCGCCGATGATGAAGAGGACGTTGCTCTGCGCCAGCCAGTACTTGAAGCAGATGCGCGCCACCTCCTTCATCTTCTCGTAAGGCGGGTTGCCGCCGAAGTCGGAGGAGATGATGGCGTCGTCGCCCAGGACCTCCGAGACGAGCGAGTTGGCACCGCCGCCGAAGGTGGGGGCCAGGATCGTGCCGTTCGGGTTGATGACGTAGACGTCGCTCTGCCCCTGGTGGGTGCGGAGCTGGTTGATCTCGGTCTCGAACTCGGACTGGTCGGCGGCGAAGAGGTGGGCGGGCAGGCCCAGCCGCTCCCAGCGCGGGTCGTCACGGTCGAAGCCGCATTTGAGGTCGCAGGCCACCGGTGTCAGGCGGCCGCGGGCGTCCGGGCGCATGCGGATCGGGTTGAGCTCCAGGGCCGTCATGCCGAAATCGTGCACCAGCTCCCACAGCCGTGGCAGGTGCTGGACCAGGGGCGAGACGATCTCCCGGGGAGCGCCGAGATCGGAGAGGGCATTAGCGATGACGAAGGCCTTGAGGCCGGTCAGCGCCTCGAACGGCACCGCCACGATCTGGTCCTTGGTCAGCTCCTCGATGTCGACGCCGCCATGATGCGTGATCGTCACCGTGGGTGCCCGGAACCGGGTCAAGTCGCTGATCGAGAAATAGACCTCGTGTTGGGCCGGCACGGCCGCCTCGTAGGTGACGCCCTCGGCCGTGGCGCTGACATTGCCGTGCTGATGCCGGGCGAAGAACAGCCGCTCGCGCTCGGCCAGCGCCGTCTTCAGGTCCTTGGCACGGCCGACCAGGCCGGCCTTGCCCTTCTTGCCGATCGCACCCTTGAACACGGGCTTGATGAAGATCATCCCGTGGCGGTCAATCAGGTCCTTGATCTCGGCGGCGCTGGCGTCGGGGCCCAGCACCTCGGGCACGGGGAAGTTCACGAAGCGGAGCAGTTTTGAGCCGTGGAGGAGTCCGCTGAGCTGCATCGTGTAGCCTCCGTGATGGATTCTGATTGGCCAGCAGTGGCGCTGTTGATGATGTGCCGGCCGGGGCGGGCCGCATAGGCTGCGGGACAAGCCGCCCCGGCCTGGCCGCTCAGTCGAGGCTGAGGCCTGCCGACTTGATCAGCTCGGCCCAGCGCTTCGAATTCGCCCTGCATGAAGGTGGCGAACTCCTCGGGCGCGTTGCCGACGGGCTCGGCACCCTCGATCTCGAGGCTGGCGCGGACCCGCTCGCCCTTGAGCAACTCGACGGTTGCCTCGCGCAGTTTGGCCGTCACCTCGGCCGGGGTGCCCTTCGGCACGACGAAGCCGTACCAGGCGCCCGTGTTGTAATCGGCCCAGCCGCTCTCGGCGATCGTCGGCACGTCGGGCAGGGACTTGCTGCGGGTCTTGGTCGTGACCGCCAGCGCCTTCACCTTGCCGCTCTTGATGAAGCCGGCCACCGACGGCAGGGTCGTGATCATGAAGTCCAGCCGGCCGCCGATCGTGTCGGTGATTGCGGGACCCGCACCCTTGTAGGGGACGTGGACCATCTCGAGCTTGGCGGTGTCGGCGAGGAGGAGCGTGGCCAGATGGCTCGCGGAGCCGTTGCCGGCCGAGCCGTAGGTGAACTTGCCGGGCTCCTTCTGCGCCATGTCGACCAGCTGCTTCAGGTCGGTGAGCGGCGAGTCCTGGGGTACCACGACCACGAGCGGTGCAATGGCCAGAAGCGTGATCGGATCGAAGGCCGCGAGCGGGTCGATCTTCACGTTCTTGAACAGATGCGGGTTGACGACCATCGGGCCCTGGTTGGCCATGAGCACGGTGTAGCCGTCGGGCTCGGCCTTGGCGGCCTGGGCCGTGGCGACGTTGCCGCCCGCCGTGCCGTTGTTCTCGACCACCATCTGCTGGCCCAGCTTCTCGCTGACACCCTGGGCCACGACGCGGGCGATGGCGTCGGTTCCGCCACCGGCGGCATAGGGAACGAGCAGGCGGATGGCCTGGTTCGGGTAGTCGGCGGCAAACGCCGTGAGGCCGGGTGCGGCGCCAGCCATGAGCAGGCCAAGTGCGGCCGCGGAGAGAAGATAGCGTCTCTTCAACATTGGAAGGCTCCCTGACTGATGGGGGTTAGCGGTCGGCGACGAACACCGTCCCGGCGAACAGCCGCCGGGCGGTGCGGACAAGCGAGGCCCGGAGCACGGGCACCGTGGCTCCGGGGGCCGCCAGCTCGAGCTCGATCGGAATGCGTCCGGCCGGATGCTCGATGGCGACCGTGATGGTCGGGCCGGTGCCCTCGATCCGCGCCACCTCGTGGGCGAGGCTGCCCGGCGTGACGCAGGCGGTGGCGATGCCGATGGCACCGGTGGCGGCAAGGCTGCGGTGGCAGACCTTGGGCGTGAAGTAGCGGACGGTCAGCGCCCCGCCGGCCCGGGCCGGGGAGACCAGGACGGGCTTGGGGATCACCTTGCCGCTGACATCGCCCAGGCCCATGCGCTCACCGGCCTCGCGCCGGATCGCCTCCAGCCGCTCGAAGAAGGCGCGGTCGGGGTCGAGCTCGGCCGGCGCCTCGTGGCCGGTCTTGCCGAGGTCGGCGGCGCGCATGATGACCATCGGCATAGCCATGTCGATGCAGCTCACTTCCACACCCTGGATCACGTCACGTGCCGATCCGGTGGGCAGGAGGTGGCCGGTCTTGGAGCCGGCGGCATCGAGGAAGCTGAGCCGGATCGGGGCCGCCGTGCCGGGGACGCCGTCGATGGCGGCCGTGCCCTCGTAGGTCACCTGGCCGCCCGGCGTCTGGACGATGGCCTCGATCAGCTTGCCGGTGTTGACGTTGTGGATGCGGACGCGGGTCTCGGGGTCGGTACCCTCGACCATCCCGGTCTCGATCGCGAACGGCCCGACGCCGGACAGCATGTTGCCGCAGTTGGGCGAGGTGTCGATCACCGCCTCGGCGACCCCGGCCTGGGCGAAGAGATACTCCACGTCGACCTCGGGACGCGCGGAGCGGCTCACGATCGCGATCTTCGAGGTCATGGGATGGCCGCCGCCGATCCCGTCCACCTGGAGATCGTGCCCCGAGCCCATGATCCCGGCCAGCAGCCGGTCGCGGGCGGCTGGCTCCTGCGGCAGGTCCTCGCCGCGAAGATAAGGCCCGCGCGAGGTGCCGCCGCGCATCAGAACACATGATATGGCCGTCACGTCGCCTCTCCCGATCCTTTGCCGGTTACTGTCCGTCCCGACATCTCCCGACGCCTCTGAACTTGACATAAGCCTCGTAGTCTGTGAAATGCATTGATCGGAAAGATTGATGCAGAACGCACATGAAAGTCGATCTGGACGATGTGGCCGCGTTCGTGGCAGTGGCCGAGCTCGGCGGGTTCGGCGTCGCGGCCGAGCAGCTCAACCTCTCGCAGCCGGCGCTCAGCCGCCGCATCCAGAAGCTCGAGGAGACACTGGGTGTAGCATTACTTGAGCGCACGACCCGCCGGGTCGACCTCACGACGGTCGGCCGCGACTTCTTGCCCAAGGCAAGGCGGCTGCTCGACGACCTCGAGGAATCGCTGCTCTCGGTCCGTGCCATCGCCGAGCGCCGCACCGGCCAGGTCAGCGTCGCCTGCGTCCCGACCGCGGCCTACTACTTCCTCCCCGAGGTCATCCGCGCCTACAACGCGGAGTACCCCAACATCAGCTTCCGCATCGTCGACGAGGGTGCGAACCGCGTCCTGCAGAGCGTGGTCAACGGCGAGGTCGACCTCGGCATCAACCTCCTGGGCGGCCAGGAGCCCGACATCCTCTTCGACCCGCTCCTGCAGGACCCGTTCGTCCTCGCCTGCCGCAACGACCACCCGTTGGCCGAGCGCACGGAGGTCGAGTGGCGCGACCTCGCCGACTACCGCTTCATCACCGTCGGCCGCCTCAGCGGCAACCGCCTCATCCTCGACCTGGGCCTTGCCGGCCTCGAATGGCGCCCACGCTGGTTCTACGAGGTCCAGCACCTCTCCACCTCGCTGGGCCTGGTCGAAGCAGGGCTGGGCATCTCGGCCCTGCCGCGGCTCACCATGCCCAGCCACCCGCACCCAGTGCTGGTGGCACGGCCGCTCGTGAACCCGGTGCTTACCCGCACCATGGGCGTCATCCGGCGAAGGGGGACGACGCTGTCGCCGGCGGCGCGGCAGTTTTATGAGATGCTGATGGAGCGATGGTCCGGTGGTGGTGCACGAACCGGTGAGCGTGCGAAGTAGCGTCAAGCCTCAAGCATGAGCCCATCCTTGAGCCGCTCCGCGAAAGCCATTGGGACTTCCCTCACGCGAGTGCCCGTCAATCGAGACGTGCAGGGCGGTGAGCCCCGCCAGCGGGGCAACGTCGCTCACCCTCGTTACCGCCAGATTGAGGTCCTGCAGGGCTGCGAGGCCCGAAAGCGGGCTCACGTCGCTTACCTCCGTGCCGCCTAAATCAAGGCTTTGTAAGGCCGTGAGGCCTGATAGGGGCCCCACGTCACTCACCTCAGTACCCCAAAGATCGAGCCTTTGCAGCCCGGTAAGCCCCGAGAGCGAGGTCACATCGCTGACCTCCGTGCCCGCAAGATCGAGATACTGCAAAGCGATGAGCCCTGACAGTGGGGCCACGTCAGTTACCCCCGTGCCCCTTAGATCGAGGTGGCGCAGCGCAACGAGACCCGAAAGCGGGCCCACGTCGGTCACCATGGTCTCCATCAGGTCGAGGTGCTGCAAGGCGGTGAGCCCCGACAGCGAGGCTAAGCTCTCGAGCCGTTCAAACTTGAATCCCAAAGAGCGGATGAGCGGCCACCACGCGGATAGTGGAGCACGTCCTTCAAGAATCAATGCGCGGGCCTCTTCCACCACATCCTGGGGAAGACACGGCCCGGCTAGAGGCGACGCGATCGGCGGAGCCGGTTCTACCTGCGGGCGCCCCTCCTTCGCGAGCTCTCGCAGAGCGTACGCAGGGCAAACGGATGAACGGCTTGTAAGTTTGTTCTGCGGTCTGGCTCTGGCTGATGGGGCTCTCCCTTTCTGGAGACGCCCATGCCGCAGCCCGCCGGTACCTCGCTGGTCGAGCACTTCGCCGCCCTGGAGGACCCGCGCCAAGCGGCCAAGGTGCTCTACCCGTTGCCGGAAATCCTTCTCCTCCTGCTCAGTGCCACGCTGGCCGGTGCCGATGACTGCGTCGAGATCGAGCTCTGGGGCAGGGAGCAGCTGGCCTTCCTGCGCCGGTTCCTGCCCTACAAGCATGGGATACCAAGTCACGACACCCTGACCGGGGTGCTGGCGGCTCTCGATCCCGCCCTGTTCAAGGCCTGCTTCGTGCGCTGGGTCGAGGGCCTACGTGAGGCGGAGCCGGACCTGATCGCCATCGACGGCAAGACCTCCCGCCGCACGCATGCCCGCAACAAGGGGCTCGAGCCCTTGCATCTCGTCTCCGCTTGGGCCTCCCGCAGCGGCTGGTGCTCGGGCAGGAGGCGGTGGCCGGCAAATCCAACGAGATTACCGCCATCCCGCTGCTCCTGGAGCGGCTGGCCCTCAAGGGTGCTCTGGTTACGATCGACGCGATCGGCACTCAGAACGAGATCGCCCGGACCATCCTGACGCGCGGCGGCGACTATCTTCTGGCGCTGAAGGCGAACCGGCCGGCCACCTTCAAGGATGTCGAAGCGTTCTTCGCCGACCGCTGCCCGACGGCATCGAGACCTGCACGACCACTGACGGCGACCATGGCCGGATCGAGACTCGTCGCCACGTCGTCTGCCACGACGTCGCTTGGCTGTTCTCGGACCGACGCTACCCGGGCGAGGTTGCGTTCCCTGGCCTTGCCATGATCGCGATGGTCGAAAGCCGGATAGAACGTGAGGGCAAGCTCACCCGCGAGCGGCGTTATTATCTCTCGTCAGCCGGGCTCGATGCTGCCGCCTTCGCCCAGGCCGTCCGTGGCCACTGGGGGATCGAGAACCGCCTGCACTGGGTGCTGGATGTGGTCCTCAGGGACGACCTCTCCCGCCTGCGCAGCGGCCACGCGCCCGAGAACATGGCCGCGATCAGGCACATGGCCACCAACCTGCTGCACCACGCCAAGCCCACGACCTCCCTCAAGAACCGCAGGAAGAGGGCCGGCTGGAACACCGCCTATCTCGAGAGCCTCATCTGGCAGACTGCATGAACACGCGTTCATCCGTTTGCCCTGGGGCGCTACGCAGGTCAGCTGGCAGTGTGGCGCCGAACGTCTCGACCTCGGCCTTCGGCCAGGGTAATGCCTGCCCGCCGTGCGACCAGCGTTCGGGCACCGGGGGCCGGTCCAACGGGATTAAGCGAGGCCGCCGCAACAAGCATCGCCGCAGCAAGCATCAGGTTCTTCGCCCCACCGACGGTCCGGCTGCCGGCCTTTCGGCCTTGATAGTCGTCAACATTCGCCGTCGCGGCCAGCAGCTCCATCTCGGCCGCGTCCCGTTCGGGGATGGCCTCCAGCCGCCGGGCAATCCGGGCGAAGTCGCGGGCTGGCTCGAAAAGGTTCGCCCGCACCAGCACCTTGCCCGCTGCATCGTCCCAGGCCGCCACCGTCGGGAAGCCCCGCAGCCATGGTGCTGCCGTTTGCACCAGATCGGTCAGCAGGCCGTGAATGTCGGGGTCGAGCGGGTCGTGCTCCTGTGCGGGATCGTCCCGCACCCGTAAGTCCGTCTCGAGGAAGCGCCCGAGGCGCAGCAGCCCCGCATAGGCGAAACCGAGCCGTTCCGGCATCTGCAGCGGATCCCCATCCACCACGGCGTGGAACGCCATGGCGGCTGCCGACAGATCGCCCCAGAGCGGGGAATTGGATAGCCGCTTCGCTCGATCGGCCAGCGTCGCAGCAAACTCACGGATCGCGACCTGCAATTGCTGCCGCAAGGGGTCCCTGGCGGCACGCCGGTCCGTCAGGCGCTCCGTGCGATCAATGACGAGCTGCTCGCCTTCAACGACCCAGCGTTGTCCGGCCGGATCAGGCTTTGTCCGCGCGATCACGGCAGCGATCTTCTCCGCGCGGGCAGCCTGGAATGCCTTACGCAACCGCTCACGCGCTTCGGCATGCCGCTCGCCACGGCCCGAACAGCGCCCGCAGGATCGGCCCGATCTCCTCCGGCAGTGCTGAGCCTTTGCACCAGTTCGACACGCTGCGCGGTGAGACGAAGTCGTTCTCCCGCGAACTCGGCACCTCTGCGGCGAATGCGGCATAGGTCCAGGGCTCCCCCGCTGCCGTCGCGGGGCGAGTGCCATCCGCAAGGTGCTTCGCCAGCAGGTCCGCGAACCGTGCCCGCGCGGGCTTAGCCGCTGGTTTGCGGGCCATTGCGGTGGCTTGCGGGGGAGCGCCTGCTCATTGCGGCCATGGTGCGGTGGATAGGGCGTCGGCTCAACCGGGAAAAGGACCCCGCCCATGCCCCGCCGCCTCGCCGACGCTGCCCTGGCTGCCGTTTACGCCGCCACCACCCTCGTCCTCCTCGCGGAGGGCATGCTGGCACACGCCGGCTGCGCCTTGGCTGCGGCCCTGATCTACGCCGCTTCCTGCGTCCCGCCCTCCAGCACCGACCGCGGCTCCCGCTGAAGGGCTTCCTTGCCAAGCGGGCCAAGGCCGGGCGAGACTTCGTCCCGCCCGGCCCGTCCGCCGCGGAAGGGAGTTCGTGCCTTGGCGATCCTCTCCAACAGCTTCACCGTCCGCCCGCTCACACCCGCCATCGGCGCGCTCGTGGAGGGCCTCGATCTCGCCATCCCCCTCGAGGAGCGCACGGTCGACGGCATCCAGGAGGCGCTGGTCGCGCATCATGTGCTGTTCTTCGAGGGCCAGCGGCTGGAGCCCGCGAGCCAGCGCGACCTCGCCGCCCGGTTCGGGCAGCTGCACATCCACCCGATCTACCCGCACCCGCCGGGCGTGCCCGAGATCATCGTCTTCGATACGGGCGCGCAGAACCTGCCCGATGCCGACACCTGGCACAGCGACGTGAGCTGCATCGAGACGCCGCCCATGGGGGCCATCCTGGCGGCGAAGCAGCTGCCGGAGAACGGCGGCGATACGAGCTGGTCGAGCATGATCGCGGCCTATGAGGCGCTCTCCGAGCCCTTCCGCCGGCTGCTGGATGGCCTTCAGGCCGTGCACGACCTCACCAAGGCGTTCGGCAAGGAACGCTACGGGATGGGCGAGGACGAGGCCAAATGGGAGGAGGCGCGGCGGAAGAACCCGCCGGTCACCCATCCCGTGATCCGCACCCATCCGGTGAGCGGGCGCAAGGGCATCTACGTCAACGAGAGCTTCACCACCCGCATCCTGGGGCTCACGCCGAAGGAGAGCGACACCCTCCTGCGCTTCCTCTTCGACCATGTCGCCAGGCCCGAGTTCACGGTCCGCTGGCGCTGGAAGAGGGCGATGTCGCGTTCTGGGACAACCGCCTGACCCAGCACTATGCGCTCGCCGACTACCTGCCGCAGCGGCGGGTGATGCACCGGGCCACCATCCTGGGCGACCGCCCGATTTAGCGCGGGAGGCTGGCCCGAGCCTTGTCGAACCCCGCCCATGGGTCCTCGCCCTTTACACGGTCCGGCACCGTGCGGACCGTGAACGCCTGCGGGTCGAGCTTGGGCGTCAGCTCCTCCCAGGCGAGCGGGGTGGCGACGGCGGCCCCCTCGCGGGCGCGGGGGCTGTAGGCGGCGACGGCCGTGGCACCCTGCTCGTTGCGCAGATAGTCGAGGAAGATGCGGCCCTTGCGGCCGGTCTTGGCGGCCTTGGCCGTGAACCGCTCCGGGGCCTCGGCCGCCATGCTGTCCGCCAGCTCCTTCGCGAACGCCTTGACCTCGGCCCAGCCGGCGCCCGGCGTGAGCGGGACGGTGACGTGGAGGCCCTTGCCCCCGGTGGTCTTCGCGAAGCTGGGCAGACCGCTCGCGGACAGGCGCTCGCGGACGTCCAGCGCAGCGGTGACGACGGCGGAGAACGGCACGTCCGGCGCCGGGTCGAGGTCGATGATCAGCCGGTCGGGATGGGCGAGGTCGTCGGCGCGGGAGCCCCAGGGGTGCAGCTCCAGCACGCCGATCTGGACCAGGCCCACGAGGCCGGCGAGGTCCTCCACCATCACATGCTCGGCCGTCCCGCCGGCCTCCGGCACGGTGACGCGGGCGAGGCTTGCCGGCATGCCCGGCGCGGCGTGCTGCTGGTAGAAGCAGCTCCGCTGCCGCCCCTGCGGGCAGCGGACGAGCGCCAGAGGCCGGTGCGCCACCTGCGGCAGCATCCGTTCCGCCACCGCCTCGTAGTAGGCCGCGAGGTCGCGCTTGGTGATCCCCTGGCGCGGATAGAGCACCCGGTCGGGATGGGTGAGCCGTACCCCGGCGACCTCGATTGCCTCATCGCCCGTCTCGGCCCGCTTCGTGCCCGCCCGCGCCATCGCCGCCTCCCGTTGCCAGCGCTCCGGGAGAGGAACCTATCAGGCATGGAGCGGTTCGCCCTGCCTCGAAGGGAGATCACGCTTGAGCAAGCGCAGTCCTCTTGCCTGGGGTGCGGCGGCCCTCGTGGCGGGTGCCATGGCGACGGCCGAGGCCGAGCCCCCCTCCTTCAGCGGCCTGGTCGTGATCGGCGACAGCCTCTCCGACAGCGGCAATGCCGGCCGCTTCTCGGACGGGCCGGTCTGGGTCGAGCATGTGGCCCAGAGGCTGGCCGTCACCCTCCGCCCGTCGCGGCTTGGCGGCACCAACCTCGCCGTCGGCGGTGCAAGGGTGACCGGCGCGCCCACGGACCTGCGCGGGCAGGCCGACGCCTTCCTCGCCGCGCGCGGGGGCAGGCTCGATCCTGCTGCCCTCTACGTCGTGTGGGGCGGGGCCAACGACCTGCTGGGCTCCGGGCCGGGTAGCAGCGAGGCGGTGGCCGCGGGCGCCGCTGACCGCCTCGCCCGGATCGTCGACGACCTCGCCGCCGCTGGTGCCGCTCGGATCCTGGTCCCGAACCTGCCCGATGTCGGCCACACGCCGGCCCTGCGCGCGGCCGGGCCAGCGGTCGCCGCCGGCGCAAGGCGGCTGAGCCTTGCCTTCGACAGCGCGCTCGAGCGGGCGCTCGCGGAGGTGGAGAGCCGTCGCCGCATCCGGATCGTCCGGCTCGACCTCTTCACCCTGGCGGACCGGGTGATGGCCGACCCCGCCGCGTTCGGCTTTCGCGACACCACCCACCCCTGCGCCGGCACCGGCTCCTGCGAGGGCTACCTGTTCTGGGACCAGATCCACCCCACCGCCTTCGCCCACGCCCGGCTCGCCGCCGTGGCGCTGGAGGTGCTGGGGTTCGACGTGGCTCGACCTCCCGCCACCGCCGATTAGCGCCTGCTACGGCGCAGCCAGCAACCGCCGTACTGCACTCCGCAGCGCGACCGGCTCTACCGGCTTCTCCAGGAGTGCCTCGCGCGGCAGCCCCGGCAGGTCGCCGGCACCCAGCCCCAGCGTGTCGCCGGTCAGGATCAGCACCCGGCGGGCAAGCTCGGGGTGCCGGTCGCACAAAGAGCGGTAGAGCTCGCGCCCGTCGCCATCGGGCATGCGGACGTCGCTGATCACGAGATCGAAGCGCCCGCCCGCCACCTGCTCCAGCGCCTCGCGCCCGCTGGCCGCACGCTCGATCGTGTAGCCGTCGCGGCTCAGGATCTCGTCCAGGAGCGCCAGGATGTCGGGCTCGTCGTCCACGACGAGGATCCGGGCCTGCCCCGGCGAAGCAAAGGCGCCTGGCAAGAGCTCAGGTGCCGGTGCGATGACGTCGACAGCCGGCAGCCGCACCGTGAACAGTGCCCCGCCGCCCGGCCGCTCGCCGGCCTCGATGGTACCGTCATGGGCGCCGATCACGGCATGGCAGAACGAGAGCCCGATCCCGGTCCCGGCCCCGGTGGGCTTGGTGGTGAAGAAGGGCTCGAACACGCGCGAGCGCAGGTCGGGCGGGATGCCGGGGCCGGTGTCGGCAACCTCGATCCGCACCCGGCCGCCCTCGCAGCTTGTGGCGAGCAGGATCCGTCGCGGCTGCGGCGCGTCGCGCAGCGCCTGCTGGGCGTTGAGCAGGAGGTTGAGGAACACCTGGTGGAGCTGGTCCTCGTCGGCCGAGACCGGCGGCAGGTCGGGCTCGAAGTCGCGCTCCACCTCCACGCCGGCACTCCGCAAACCATAGCCGGCAAGATCGAGGGCGGCATCGATCAGCCGGTTGGCCGAGACCGGCCGGCGCTGTTGCGGCTTGGCGCGCGCCATGGCGAGGAAGGTCTTGACGATCCGGCCGCAGCGCTCGGCCGCGACCCGCAGCTTGGCGAGCGAGGCCGCGTGCCTGGGATCGTTCACGTCCTCCTCGAGCAGGAGGGCACGGCCGACCACGACCGAGAGCGGGTTGTTCAGCTCGTGCGCGACGCCTGCCAGGAGCGAGCCCAGGGCCGTGAGCTTCTCGCGCTGGTGCAGCGCCTCGCGCTGGCGGGCGATCTCGGCCTCGGCCGCCCGGCGCTCGGTGATGTCGCGGCCGACGGTCTGGTAGCCGATGGCCTGGCCCGCATCGTCGAACAGCGCCCGGTTGGTCCACTCGAACCAGCGCTCGGTGCCGTCCGGCAGGGTCTTCGGGTTCTCGCCGCGGTGCACGGGGTTCTCAGGCGTCAGCGCCGCCAAGGCGTCGCGCAGCTCCGAGCGCAGCGGCTCCGGGATGGGATCGAAGAAGCTCGTGCCTACGAGCTCCTCCATTTCCTTGCCGGAGAGGCGGGCGTTGGCACGGTTCGAGAAGACAAGGCGCAGGTCCTTGTCGAAGCGAACGATGACCTCGGTCTGGTCCTCGACGATGGCCCGGAACCTGGCCTCGCTCTGCCGCAGCTCCTCCCGGGTCCGCCTAGCCTCTGTGATGTCACGTCCTACCGACTGGTACTCGACGAGGCGCCCGTCGGCGTCGAACAAAGCGCGGTCGGTCCACTGCTCCCAGCCGCGGCTGCCGTCGGCCAGGATGGTGTCCATCTCGTAGGAGATGGTCGGTGCCTCGGGCGTCAGGGCCGCGAGCTGGGCCTTGAACTGGCGCTGCTGCTCCTCGTTCATGAGGTCGAGCAGCGAGCTGCCGATCAGTTCCTCACGGCGCCGCCGCTGCTGCGCCGCATAGGCATTGTTGACGAAGGTGATCTCGAAGTCCGGCGTGAACCGGGAGATGAACTCGGTCTGGTCCTCGATGATGGCCCGGAACCGGGCCTCGCTGGCACGGAGCGCCGCTTCCGCCCGCTTGCGCTCGGTGATGTCGAGCGCGATGCCGCCGACCACGGCGATCCTGCCTTCCTCGTCGCGGACGGGGAAGCGGATCACCACGCTCCACGCATAGGCGTCGAGGCTCGGCTGGTGCTCCTCGTGCACGACCACCTGCCCGGTCTCGAGCACCTCGCGGTGATGGCGCTCGATGACCAGGGCCTCCCGAGGCGGGAACAGCTCGGAGGGCGTGCGGCCGATCACCGTTGCCGGATCGCGGCCGAAGATCTTGGCGCTCTCCGGGTTGGCCAGCAGGTAGCGGCCGTCCCGGTCCTTGAGATGGACCACGATCGGCGCGTGCTCCATCAGCGCCTTGAGCCGGGCCTCGCTCGCCCGCAGGGCGGCGGCGGCCCGCTCCTCGTCGCTCAGGTCATGGCGGACGGCCACATAGTGGGTGATGCGCCCGGCCTCGTCCGTGAGCGGCGAGATCGTGCAGCGCTGATGGATGAGCCTGCCGTCCTTGCGCCGGCTCGTGATCCGGCCGCGCCAGGAGTGGTGCTCGCGCAGGGAGGCTTCCATGGCGGCCCAGAACCCCGGATCGTGCTGGCTGCTCCGCAGGAGCTCGGCCGGCGTGCGGCCGAGCGCCTCTTCGGCCGTGTAGCCGGTGAGGCGCGTGAAGGCGGGGTTCACGTAGATGAGCCTGAGGCTCGGGGCCTGGGCGATCTCCACCGAATCGTCGACCTGCTCGACCGCGGCCGCCATCAGGCGGAGCCGCTGCTCGGCTTCAGCCCCGGAAGTGACGTCGCTGGGCGCCATGGCTGGGCGGGGTTGATCGACCCTGGTGAGACCGGCCACCATCGCCGGTGCAGGCGTTGTAGGCCCACAAAGCCCCGCCTGCACCTGCCAAGCTGGCGCAGACCCTCCGCAAGCACCCCAAAGTGGCAGGTTGCCGCTCTTCTTGCAGAGGACCGGGCCTGGGCTACTCTTCAGGGCTGCCCGGTCGTCTGGGCCGGGCCGATCCTGATGGAGGAAGCCATGGCCGTTGCACGCGTCACCGAGATCTCGTCGACCTCGACGCAGGGCTTCGAGGATGCCGTGCGTCAGGGGCTGAACAGGGCCACCCAGACGCTTCGTAACGTCACCGCCGCCTGGATCAAGGAGCAGCGGATCCGCCTGGAGGACGGCAAGATCGCCGAGTACCAGGTCAACATGCAGATCACCTTCGTCCTCGAAGACTAGGGGCGGGCCGCCCCGGGCTATCCATTTGAAACGAGGGCCTACACGGGCGACGCTGGCGGAACAGCCGGGGACAAGGCGCGCCGTGACAGGCCGCGGCAGGAGAAGGGAGCTCCCCCTCGTTCAGTGGCCCTGCCCGGGGCGGCACCACATCACTCCGGATTTACCCTCGACAGCTTGTCCTTATCATTGACGGCACCCTGGAAGCGCGGCAGCTTCTTGCCTGGAAAGTGAACGCCGTCGGTTGGTCGAGGGGATGTACGGTTGATGCCGCCCTGCATCAGATCAGGGACGCGGCGGTGCGGCCGATGCCGTGAAGGGGGCGCCCCGGATGGCGCTGGCCGCTTCGGGCCGTGGGCCTCGCCGTTGTCGCCCTGTCGGTCACGGGCACGCCGGCCCTGGCACAGGCGCCTCCCGCCTGGCTCTATAGCGCCCGGCCCGGCGACACGATCTGGGACCTGAGCCGCGCCTATCTCGCCGACTGGCGGCGCTGGCCCGAGCTTCAGGCACTCAACCGTGTCCGCGTGCCGGAGCGCATCCCTCCCGGACAGATCCTGCGCATCCCGCTCGCCTGGCTGCGCCCGGTGCCCGCCGAGGCGATGCCGGTGGCGGTCGAACCGCCGGCCCAGGTTCGCCATGGTGGCATGTGGGGTCCGCTGGCGCAGGGCACGGCCCTGACCGATGGCGATGCGATCGCCACCGGCCCCGAGGGCTCGGTGACCCTGCGGCTGGCGGACGGCTCGCGGGTGCTGATCCCGGGCGGGACGACCGTGGTGGTGGAGCGCCTGCTGCGCTTCGAGGGCACGCCGCTCGCGGACAGCCGCTTCCGGCTCGAGCGGGGGCGTCTGGAGCAGGCCGACGTCACCGCGGGCTCCCGGTTCGAGATCGCCAGCCCGCCGGCCACGACCTCGGTCCGCGGCACCGCGTTCCGGCAGGCGTTGAGCGAGGATGGCGGGCAGGCTTCGACCGAAGTGCTGGCGGGGTCCGTTGGCGTCACGGCCGAGCGGCGGACGGTCGCGGTGCCGGCCGGCTTCGGCACCGTGGCCGGCCTCGACACGCCACCGGCAGCACCGGTGCCGCTGCTGCCGCCGCCTGACACCTCCCCGACCCCGGACCTGCAGGAGCGCCTGCCGGCAACGCTCGCCGTGGCACCGCAGGCCGGCGCCGTGCGCTACCGCTTCGTCCTCGCCCCTGATCCCGCCTTCGCGACCTTGCTGGCAGACGAGGTGCAGGACGGCCCCGCCTTCCGCGTGCCGGATCTGCCGGACGGCGCTTATGCCTGGCGGGTGCGCGGCATCGACCGGCTCGGGCTCGAAGGGCGGCATGCCGAGCGCGTGTTCACGTTGAACGCCCGCCCTGAGCCACCCGCACCGCTTGAGCCCCGCCGTGCCGGCCGGGTTCGGGACGCCGCACCCCGCTTCGCCTGGGCGGAGCCGGTCGACGCCGCCGGCTACAGCTTCCGGCTCGCGTCGGCCGCGGCACCCGACCGGCCGCTCCTCGAACGGACCGACCTCCCCCGGGCGGAGCTCGTGCCTGACCAGCCGCTGCCGCCGGGCGAGTATGTCTGGCAGGTGGCGACGCGCTCCGCGGAGGGCGAGATCGGCCCGTTCAGCGATCCGCAGCCCTTCACCCGCCTGGAGCCGGCACCGGTGCCGGAGCCCGCGGTCGCCAACGCCACCGACCGCATGCTCGTGGTGCAGCTGCCGCGTGCGGTCGAGGGTGCGCGTTACCGGGTGCAGCTGGCGCGCGACGCGGCTTTCCGGAGCTGGCCTTCGACGAGGTGATCGAGGGCACCGAGCTCGAGGTCCGCCACCTCTATCCGGACCGCTACTTCCTGCGGGCGCAGGCGATCGAGAGCGACGGCTACGAAGGCGCCTTCAGCGCGCCGCAGCGGATCGACGTGGTGCCGGCGCGCTGGTGGCCGTTCGTCGCCATTCCGCTAGCCTTCCTGCTGCTGGCCTTGTGAACCTGGGCGGGCGGCGCGAGGGCTAGGCTGAGGCTCATGCGCGGGCCGACCGTTCGTGCCGCCGACTGGCGATGCTCAGATCAGAGTTGATCCCTGCCGGTAACGTGTCAATCTTCAAACTGGCCCACAAATTCCTGCCCGAGCCATCGCTGGCCGAAGCCGCGGCGGCACTGGGCCACACCAACGCCGCGGCCGATCCCGACGGCCGTCTCCGGCGCCTGCATCGGAGGGCCGGCGTCGGCACTGCCTACTGGCCGACGCTGGCCGGTGCGGCACTTGCCGTCGCCAAGGGCGAGCCGGCACCGGTACTACGGCGCACCCCGGAAGGGCGCCGCGGCTGGGTGGCCGAAGGCGAGGTCCTGCTGCCGCTCGCACCTGCCCTGAGCCGGGTGCAGCGGGTCTCCTTCCATGCCCTGGCCGAGGCCGGCCCGCGCGACCTGCCGCAAGGTGCGGTGCTGGTGATCGGGGTCACGGCAGCGGGGCTCGGACCCGAGTTCCAGGTCCCCGCGGCCGGCCCGGTCCACAGGCTGCGCGGTGCCGAGGTCCAGGCTGCCGCCATGATGGCGCTCGCGGCCGGGGCCGCCATCACCCCGCTCGACGCCCGCACCGGCGCCCTGCTGGCTGCGCTGGCGGCGGGTGGATGCCTTGCCGTGGCGGCCTTCTCCTCCCGCCGCCTGCTTCTGCTGATCCCCGATTGGGTTGCTGGCCCTGACGGCCATCAGTCTCCTTCTTGCGCTCCATGGCCGGCTGTGGTGGGCACCGGGCCCGGCGAGCCTGGGCCTGGTCCTGACGGCCGGCGGCCTGCTCGCCCAGCGCTCGATCGGGGAGCTCTTGAGCCTGAGGGCACTCAGGAAGCGGGCCGAGCTCGCCCTGCGCTCGATCGCGGACGCGGTGATCACCACCGACCCGAAGGGCCAGGTCGTCGACCTCAACCCCGCAGCCCGCGCCATGCTCGAGCTCGGGCCCGGCAACAGCACCGGCGTGCCCCTGCACCGGCTCCTGCGCCTGCCCGGCGAGGCCGGCCTGCTCCGGCCCGCCCAGCCCTTGGAGCTGAGCCTGCCGCAGCCGGACGGCCCGCCTCTGGAGCTCCGTGCCGTGGCCACCCCGCTTGCCAGCCGCCTCGGCAACGCCGGGTATGTGGTCACGCTCAGCAACGTCACCGCCGAGCGGCGGCTGATGCGGGAGATGGCCCGGCGCGCAACCCACGACCCGCTGACCTCGCTCGCCAATCGCAGCCTGCTCGATGACCGGATCGACCGCAGCCTCGCCCGTGCCCGCCGCCTGGGCCAGCTGGTGGCGATCGCCTTCCTCGATCTCGACCGGTTCAAGCCGATCAACGACGATCTGGGCCATGCCGCGGGCGACGCCGTGCTGCGCGAGGTGGCCTTGCGCCTGGCCGGTGCTGCCCGGGAGACGGACACGGTCGGCCGGATCGGCGGGGACGAGTTCGTCCTCGTGCTCGACGAGCTGCGCAGCGAGGCGGATGCGCTGGCGACGCTCCAGCGCCTGTTGCCGACCGTGGCGGCCCCGATCGAGATCGGCCGGCACGCGGTGCGGGTCACCGGCAGCGTCGGGGTGAGCCTCTTTCCGCGGCACGGGACCAGCCGTGCCGAGCTGCTGCGGCGCGCCGACACCGCCATGTACCGCGCCAAGCAGACCGGGCGCGGCCGGATCCTGGTCTATGGGCCGGAGATGGACGAAGGTGCCCGCGACCGGCTCTGGCTCGAGCGCGCGCTGGGCAGCCTCATCGAGCAGGACGGGATCGACCTGCACTACCAGCCGCGGGTGGCGCTCGATCGCGGGCGCGTCGAGCGGCTGGAGTGCCTGGCCCGCTGGACCGCATCCGGAGCGCGGCGCCATCCCGCCCTCCATTTTCATCCCGCTGGCCGAGACGACCGGGCTGATCGTCCCGCTCGGCCGGCAGATCGTGGCCCAGGCGGCCTCCGCACTCGCCCGCTGGCGCCGTGATCGGCCGGGGCTCGGCCTCTCCATCAATCTCTCGGTGGCCCAGCTGAAGGAGGATGACCGGTTCATCGACTTTGTCCGCGCCACGCTGGCCCGGGAGGGGCTGGCGCCTGCCGCAATCGAGTTCGAGGTCACCGAGAGCATCTTCCTCGATCCCGCCCTGCCGGTGGTCGACCGGCGCCTGCGCGAGCTCGTGGCCATGGGCATCGGGCTCGCGATCGACGATTTCGGTACCGGCTATTCCTCGCTGGGCTATCTCCGCCGTTTCCCGTTCGCCGCGATCAAGATCGACCGCTCCTTCGTGCGCGAGATCGGCAGCGACAATGGCCGGGCGATCGTCGAGGCCATTGTCGGCCTGGGCCTCAACCTCAAGAAGCGGCACGTAGCCGAAGGAGTGGAGACCAGCCCGCAGCTGGAGCTGGTGCAGCATCTGGGGTGCCACGAGGCGCAAGGCTACCTGCTGGGCCGGCCCGAGCCCGCGGACGCCGTGCCCGCCCTGCTCGCGGCCTGACGGCGCCCTCGCCGCATCTGCTTACAATTTGAGCTGATTTTGCCGCGCTTTGTCATGGTTACCATAGTATTTACTGGCGACTTTTCTATGCGTGGAACGCCGTCTTCCCCTTGTCCTCCCCGCCCTGATCGCGCGACCTAGACTGCTCGCAAGAGCATCGGGACGGGTCCGTGTCAGGGAAAGCATGGAGGACGGTGCGGGCCGTGGCCGATGTCCAGGCACGGGACGACGAGCCATGAGCGGACGCAGGAAGGCAGCCAGCGGCGAGCCTGGCCAGCCGGCGGCGGACCCTGGCCGGGATCGCGGACGCGGCACCCGCGGCAGCCCTGGCCAGCCCGGCCGGCACCCGGGAGAGCGGCCTTCCGGCCGTGGAGCGGGCGCTCTGGGAGGTCGAGGCCGAGCTGGACGTGCTCCTGGCCGGGCTCGACCGGCTCGAGGAGGGGGTGGCGGAGAGCCTGGCCCTGGTGAGCTGCCCCCAGGACGTCGCGGTGACCGTCGGCTACAGCGTCTGCGCCTCCGAGCGCGAGGTCCGCCAGGCGGCCAAGCGCTGGGGTGTCGCCGTCGCCGAATGTCAGCGCGCGCTGGAGGAGCTGCGCATCCAGCAGGCGAAGCTCACGGCGTTCCGCGAGCGGCATGGCCTGGCCCGCCTCGACCGGCAGGCCTTCGACCTGGCCGCCGGGCCGCGGCCCTGGAGGACCAGCTTGCGACCACGCCCGCCGACACGGCAGCGACGTGGCGGTGAAGGTCCGCCGCTTCTGGCCTCGGCGCTGGCCGGCGGCGACGGCCGCGAGGCTGCCCTCGCCCGCACCGCACTGGAAGCGCTCGAGCGCCTGGGCGACCCGGCCTGAGCCGTCAGCCACCCAGGCAGACCTTCAAGAACCGCGCGCCCGCCTCGATCCCTCGGGG
>CAWHNT010000049.1:0-97872 GCA_963830775.1 uncultured Alphaproteobacteria bacterium
TGTCGGGATCGAGCGGATCGTGCTCCTGCGTTCGGATCGTTCCGCACCTGCGAATTGGTCTCCAGGAAGCGGCCGAGACGGAGCAGCCGCGCATAGGCGATACCGAGCTGCTCCGGCATCCGCAGCGGATCAGCGTCCACCACGGCATGGAACGCCGCGGCAGTCACCGGGAGATCGCCCCAGATTGGGGAGTTGGACAGCCGCTTGGCCCGCTCGGCTAGCGCCGCAGAGAACCCTCGGATTGCCACCTGCAGCTGCTGCCGCAACGGGTCCCGCGCGGCGCGCCGGTCTGTCGGCCGCTCAGTGCGGTCGATGACGAGCTGGTCGCCCTCTACGACCCATCTTGGCCCGGCCGGATCGGGCTTCGCCCGCGCGATTACGGCGCCGTTCCTTCCCGCCCGGGCCGCCTGGAACGCCTTGCGCAACGCCGTCGCGCGCCTCAGCGTGCCGCCCGCTCGTGGCCGGTCCAAACAGCGCCCGCAGGATCGGCTCGATCTCTTCCGGCAGTGCCGAGCCCTTGCACCAGTTCGAACGCTGCGCGGTGAGACGAAATCGTTCTCCCGCGAGCTCGTTACCTCCGCAGCGAACGCGGCATACGTCCATGGCTCGCCCGCTGCCATGCACGGGCCGCGTGCCGTCCGCGAGATGCTTTGCCAACAGGTTCGCAAACCGCGCCAGCGCGGGCTTAGCCGTGGGTTTGCGGGGCATTGCGGTGGCTTGCGGGGTTGCGCCTGCTCATTGCGGCGATGGTGCGGTGAATGAGGCGTCGGCTCAACTGCAAAAGGGTACTTCCCCCATGCCCCGCCACCTCGCCGACGCTGCGCTGGCTGCCGTTTACGCGGCCACCACCTTCGTTCTCCTCACGGAGGGCATGCTGGCACACGCCGGCTGCGCCTTGGCTGCGGCCCTGATCTACGCCGCTTCCTGCGTTCCGCCCTCCAGCACCGATCGCGGCTCCCGCTGAAGGGCTTCCTTGCCAAGCGGGCCAGTGCCGGGCGAGACTTCGTCCTGCCCGGCCCGTCCGCCGCGGAAGGGAGTTCGTGCCTTGGCGATCCTCTCCAACAGCTTCACCGTCCGCCCGCTCACACCCGCCATCGGCGCGCTCGTGGAGGGCCTTGACCTCGCGATCCCACTCGAGGAGCGCACGGTCGACGGCATCCAGGAGGCGCTGGTCGCGCATCATGTGCTGTTCTTCGAGGGCCAGCGGCTGGAGCCCGCGAGCCAGCGCGACCTCGCCGCCCGGTTCGGCTCCCTGCACATCCACCCGATCTACCCGCACCCGCCGGGCGTGCCCGAGATCATCGTCTTCGATACGGGCGCGCAGAACCTGCCCGATGCCGACACCTGGCACAGCGACGTGAGCTGCATCGAGACGCCACCCATGGGGGCCATCCTGGCGGCCAAGCAGCTGCCGGAGAACGGCGGCGATACGAGCTGGTCGAGCATGATCGCGGCTTATGAGGCGCTCTCCGAGCCCTTCCGCCGGCTGCTGGATGGCCTCCAGGCCGTGCACGACCTCACCAAGGCGTTCGGCAAGGAACGCTACGGGATGGGCGAGGACGAGGCCAAGTGGGAGGAGGCGCGGCGGAAGAACCCGCCGGTCACCCATCCCGTGATCCGCACCCATCCGGGGAGCGGGCTCAAAGGCATCTACGTCAACGAGAGCTTCACGACCCGGATCCTGGGGCTCACGCCGAAGGAGAGCGACACCATCCTGCGCTTCCTCTTCGAGCATGTCGCCAGGCCCGAGTTCACGGTGCGCTGGCGTTGGAAGGTCGGCGACGTCGCGTTCTGGGACAACCGCCTGACCCAGCACTACGCGCTCGCCGACTACCTGCCCCAGCGGCGGGTGATGCACCGGGCCACCATCCTGGGCGACCGCCCGATTTAGCGCGGGAGGCTGGCCCGAGCCTTGTCGAAACTCGCCCATGGGTCCTCGCCCTGCAAACGGTCCGGCACCGTGCGGACCGTGAACGCCTGCGGGTCGAGCCTGGGCGTCAGCTCCTCCCAGGCGAGCGGGGTGGCGACGGCGGCACCCTCGCGGGCGCGGGGGCTATAGGCGGCGACGGCCGTGGCACCCTGCTCGTTGCGCAGATAGTCGAGGAAGATGCGGCCCTTGCGGCCGGTCTTGGCGGCCTTGGCCGTGAACCGCTCCGGGGCCTCGGCTGCCATAGTGTCCGCCACCTCCTTCGCGAACGCCTTGACCTTGGCCCAGCCGGCGCCCGGCGTGAGCGGCACGGTGACGTGGAGGCCCTTGCCCCCGGTGGTCTTCGCGAAGCTGGGCAGACCGCTTGCGGACAGGCGCTCGCGGACGTCCAGCGCAGCGGTGACGACGGCGGAGAACGGCACGTCCGGCGCCGGGTCGAGGTCGATGATCAGCCGGTCGGGATGGGCGAGGTCCTCGGCGAGGGAGCCCCAGGGGTGCAGCTCCAGCACGCCGATCTGGACCAGCCCCACGAGGCCGGCGAGGTCCTCCACCATCACATGCTCGGCCGTCCCGCCGGCCTCCGGCACGGTGACGCGGGCGAGGCTTGCCGGCATGCCCGGCGCGGCGTGCTGCTGGTAGAAGCAGCTCCGCTGCCGCCCCTGCGGGCAGCGGACGAGCGCCAGAGGCCGGTGCGCCACTTGCGGCAGCATCCGATCCGCCACCGCCTCGTAGTAGGCCGCGAGGTCGCGCTTGGTGATCCCCTGGCGCGGATAGAGCACCCGGTCGGGATGGGTTAGCCGTACCCCGGCGACCTCGATTGCCTCATCGCCCGCCTCGGCCCGCTTCGTGCCCGCCCGCGCCATCGCCGCCTCCCGTTGCCAGCACTCCGGGAGAGGAACCTATCAGGCATGGAGCGGTTCGCCCTGCCTCGAAGGGAGATCACGCTTGCGCAAGCGCAGTCCTCTTGCCTGGGGTGCGGCGGCCCTCGTCGCTGGTGCCATGGCGACGGCCGAGGCCGAGCCCCCCTCCTTCAGCGGCCTGGTCGTGATCGGCGACAGCCTCTCCGACAGCGGCAATGCCGGCCGCTTCTCGGACGGGCCGGTCTGGGTCGAGCATGTGGCCCAGAGGCTAGCCGTCACCCTCCGCCCCTCGCGCCTTGGCGGCACCAATCTCGCCGTCGGCGGTGCGAGGGTGACCGGCGCGCCCACGGACCTGCGCGGGCAGGCCGACGCCTTCCTCGCCGCGCGCAGGGGCAGGCTCGATCCTGCTGCCCTCTACGTCGTGTGGGGCGGGGCCAACGACCTGCTGGGCTCCGGGCCAGGCAGTAGCGAGGCGGTGGCCGCGGGCGCCGCTGATCGCCTCGCCCGGATCGTCGACGACCTCGCCGCCGCTGGTGCTGCCCGGATCCTGGTCCCGAACCTGCCCGATGTCGGCCACACGCCGGCCCTGCGCGCGGCCGGGCCAGCGGTCGCCGCCGGCGCAAGACGGCTGAGCCTCGCCTTCGACAGCGCACTCGAGCGGGCGCTCGCGGAAGTGGAGAGCCGTCGCCGCATCAGGATCCTCCGGCTCGACCTCTTCACCCTGGCGGACCGGGTGATGGCCGACCCCGCCGCGTTCGGATTTCGCGACACCACCCACCCTTGCGCCGGCACCGGCTCCTGCGAGGGCTACCTGTTCTGGGACCAGATCCACCCCACCGCCTTTGCCCACGCCCGGCTTGCCGCCGTGGCGCTGGAGGTGCTGGGGTTCGACGTGGCTCGACCTCCCGCCACCGCCGATTAGAGCCTGCTACGGCGCAGCCAGTAGCCGCCGTACTGCACTCCGCAGCGCGACCGGCTCTACCGGCTTCTCCAGGAGTGCCTCGCGCGGCAGCCCCGGCAAGTCGCCGGCACCCAGCCCCAGCGTGTCGCCGGTCAGGATCAGCACCCGGCGGGCAAGCTCGGGGTGCCGGTCGCACAAAGAGCGGTAGAGCTCGCGCCCGTCGCCGTCGGGCATGCGGACGTCGCTGATCACGAGATCGAAGCGCCCGCACGCCACCTGCTCCAGCGCCTCGCGCCCGCTGGCCGCACGCTCGATCGTGTAGCCGTCGCGGCTCAGGATCTCGTCCAGGAGCGCCAGGATGTCGGGCTCGTCGTCCACGACGAGGATCCGGGCCTGCCCCGGCGAAGCAAAGGCGCCTGGCAAGAGCTCAGGTGCCGGTACGATGACATCGACAGCCGGCAGCCGGACGGTGAACAGTGCCCCGCCGCCCGGCCGCTCGCCGGCCTCGATGGTACCGTCATGGGCGCCGATCACGGCATGGCAGAACGACAGCCCGATTCCGGTCCCGGCCCCGGTGGGCTTGGTGGTGAAGAAGGGCTCGAACACGCGCGAGCGCAGGTCGGGCGGGATGCCAGGGCCCGTGTCGGCGACCTCGATCCGCACCCGGCCGCCCTCGCAGCTTGTGGCGAGCAGGATCCGTCGCGGCTGCGGCGCGTCGCGCAGCGCCTGCTGGGCGTTGAGCAGGAGATTGAGGAACACCTGGTGGAGTTGGTCCTCGTCGGCCGAGACCGGCGGCAGGTCGGGCTCGAAGTCGCGCTCCACCTCCACCCCGGCACTCCGCAAACCATAGCCGGCAAGATCGAGGGCGGCATCGATCAGCCGGTTGGCCGAGACCGGCCGGCGCTGTTGCGGCTTGGCGCGCGCCATAGCGAGGAAGGTCTTGACGATCCGGCCACAGCGCTCGGCCGCGACCCGCAGCTTGGCGAGTGAGGCCGCGTGCCTGGGATCGTTCACGTCCTCCTCGAGCAGGAGGGCACGGCCGACGACGACCGAGAGCGGGTTGTTCAGCTCGTGCGCGACGCCTGCCAGGAGCGAGCCCAGGGCCGTGAGCTTCTCCCGCTGGTGCAGCGCCTCGCGCTGGCGGGCGATCTCGGCCTCGGCCGCCCGGCGCTCGGTGATGTCGCGGCCGACGGTCTGGTAGCCGATGGCCTGGCCCGCATCGTCGAACAGCGCCCGGTTGGTCCACTCGAACCAGCGCTCGGTGCCGTCCGGCAGGGTCTTCGGGTTCTCGCCGCGGTGCACGGGGTTCTCAGGCGTCAGCGCCGCCAAGGCGTCGCGCAGCTCCGAGCGCAGCGGCTCCGGGATGGGATCGAAGAAGCTCGTGCCTACGAGCTCCTCCATTTCCTTGCCGGAGAGGCGGGCGTTGGCACGGTTCGAGAAGACAAGGCGCAGGTCCTTGTCGAAGCGAACGATGACCTCGGTCTGGTCCTCGACGATGGCCCGGAACCTGGCCTCGCTCTGCCGCAGCTCCTCCCGGGTCCGCCTGGCCTCGGTGATGTCGCGCCCGACCGACTGGTACTCGACGAGGCGCCCCTCGGCGTCGAACAAAGCGCGATCGGTCCACTGCTCCCAGCCGCGGCTGCCGTCGGCCAGGATGGTGTCCATCTCGTAGGAGATGGTCGGTGCCTCGGGCGTCAGGGCCGCGAGCTGGGCCTTGAACTGGCGCTGCTGCTCCTCGTTCATGAGGTCGAGCAGCGAGCTGCCGATCAGTTCGTCACGGCTCCGCCGCTGCTGCGCCGCATAGGCATTGTTGACAAAGGTGATCTCGAAGTCCGGCGTGAACCGGGAGATGAACTCGGTCTGGTCCTCGATGATGGCCCGGAACCGGGCCTCGCTGGCACGGAGCGCCGCTTCCGCCCGCTTGCGCTCGGTGATGTCGAGCGCGATGCCGCCGACCACGGCGATCCTGCCTTCCTCGTCGCGGACGGGGAAGCGGATCACCACGCTCCACGCATAGGCGTCGAGGCTCGGCTGGTGCTCCTCGTGCACGACCACCTGCCCGGTCTCGAGCACCTCGCGGTGATGGCGCTCGATGACCAGGGCCTCCCGGGGCGGGAACAGCTCGGAGGGCGTGCGACCGATCACCGTTGCCGGATCGCGGCCGAAGACCTTGGCACTCTCCGGGTTGGCCAGCAGGTAGTGGCCCTCCCGGTCCTTGAGATGGACCACGATGGGTGCGTGCTCCATCAGCGCCTTGAGCCGGGCCTCGCTCGCCCGCAGGGTGGCGGCGGTCCGCTCCTCGTCGCTCAGGTCATGGCGGACGGCCACATAGTGGGTGATGCGCCCGGCCTCGTCCGTGAGCGGCGAGATCGTGCAGCGCTGGTGGATGAGCCTGCCGTCCTTGCGCCGGCTCGTGATCCGCCCGCGCCAGGAGTGGTGCTCGCGCAGGGAGGCTTCCATGGCGGCCCAGAACCCCGGATCGTGCTGGCTGCTCCGCAGGAGCTCGGCCGGCGTGCGGCCGAGCGCCTCTTCGGCCGTGTAGCCGGTGAGGCGCGTGAAGGCGGGGTTCACGTAGATGAGCCTGAGGCTCGGGGCCTGGGCGATCTCCACCGAATCGTCGACCTGCTCGACCGCGGCCGCCATCAGGCGGAACCGCTGATCGGCTTCAGCCCCGGAAGTGACGTCGCTGGGCGCCATGGCTGGGCGGGGTTGATCGACCCTGGTGAGACCGGCCACCATCGCCGGTGCAGGCGTTGTAGGCCCACAAAGCGCCGCCTGCACCTGCCAAGCTGGCGCAGACCCTCCGCAAGCACCCCAAAGTGGCAGGTTGCCGCTCTTCTTGCAGAGGACCGGGCCTGGGCTACTCTTCAGGGCTGCCCGGTCGTCTGGGCCGGGCCAATCCTGATGGAGGAAGCCATGGCCGTTGCACGCGTCACCGAGATCTCGTCGACCTCGACGCAGGGCTTCGAGGATGCCGTGCGTCAGGGGCTGAACAGGGCCACCCAGACGCTTCGTAACGTCACCGCCGCCTGGATCAAGGAGCAGCGGATCCGCCTGGAGGACGGCAAGATCGCCGAGTACCAGGTCAACATGCAGATCACCTTCGTCCTCGAAGACTAGGGGCGGGCCGCCCCGGGCTATCCATTTGAAACGAGGGCCTACACAGGCGACCGCTGGCGGAACAGCCGGGGACAAGGCGCGCCGCGGCAGGAGAAGGGAGCTCCCCCTCGTTCAGTGGCTCTGCCCGGGGCGGCACCACATCACTCCGGATTTACCCTCGACAGCTTGTCATTATCATTGACGGCACCCTGGAAGCGCGGCAGCCCCTTGCCTCGAAAGTGAACGCCGTCGGTTGGTCGAGGGGATGTACGGTTGATGCCGTCCTGCATCAGATCGGGGGCGCGGCGGTGCGGCCGATGCCGTGGAGGGGCGCGCCCCGGATGGCGCTGGCCGCTTCGGGCCGTGGGCCTCGCCGTTGTCGCCCTGTCGGTCACGGGCACCTCGGCCCCGGCACAGGTGCCTCCCGCCTGGCTCTACAGCGCCCGGCCCGGCGATACGATCTGGGACCTGAGCCGCGCCTATCTCGCCGACTGGCGGCGCTGGCCCGAGCTTCAGGCGCTCAATCGTGTCCGCGTGCCGGAGCGCATCCCTCCCGGACAGATCCTGCGCATCCCGCTCGCCTGGCTGCGCCCGGTGCCCGCGGAGGCGATGCCGGTGGCGATTGAACCGCCGGCCTAGCACTACCCTGCCACGTTCTACCGAGTTGAGCGTTCTTCTCGCAGATCCGCTAACGGCGGAGGAGCGCCATGGAGGAGAGGTTGGCGGAAGGCTGGGGGGCGGAGCTGGAACGCTGGGTCGCGCCGTTCCTGGCGCGGCTGCGGCGCAAGGCGCAGCGACACTGGGCACCCTTCTACCTCAAGGGCTTGATCCTGCCGGGTGAACGGAAGAGCATCGAGCCCATGGCGGCACGGGTAGCACCTGCCGACACCCAGCAGCTGCACCACTTCGTCTCGACCTCGCCCTGGCCCACAGCACCTCTGGAGGAGGAGCTGGTCAAGTCTGCGGACCGGCTCGTGGGCGGACAAGACGCCGTGCTGGTCGTGGACGACACGGCGCTGGTGAAGCAGGGCCGGCACTCGGTAGGCGTGAAGCGGCAGTACTGCGGCCAGCTTGGCAAACGGGCAAACTGCCAGGCGCTGGTCTCGCTGACGCTGGCCAGGGCCGAGGTGCCGGTCTGTGTTGGCCTGCGCCTCTTCCTGCCCGAGGACTGGTGCACCGATGCCGGGCGGCGCACGGCCGCGGGCGTGCCCGAGGCGATCGGCCACCGCCCGAAGTGGCAGATGGCACTCGACGAGATCGACCGCGTGCTGGCTTCAGGCGCCCGCTTCGGCTGCGTGCTGGCCGATGCCGAATATGGCAAGGCGGCCTTGTTCCGCGCCGGGCTTGGCGAACGGCAGCTTGCTTTTGCGGTCGGCATCCTGCCGACGCAGAAGGTCTACCCCGCCGACGTGAAGCTCGCCGTTCCTGAGCGCAAGGCAACCGGCCGCCCGCGCAAGCACCCCATACCTTCGGCTGCAAGCGTGAGCGCCACCGAGCTGATCGAAGCCCAGCCGGAAACGTTCCGCTCGATCACTTGGCGCACCGGGACCAAGGGGCCGCTCAAGGCCGCGTTCGCAGCACGCCGGGTCCGCGTGGCCGATGGGCCAGTTGCTACAGGCGGCCAGCACCTTCCCGGCGAGGAGGTGTGGCTGATCGGCGAGCACCGCGCCACCGGCGAGCGCAAGTACTACCTGTCCAATCTCCCGCCCGATGCCTCGCTCGAGACCCTGGCCGCGCTGATCAAGGCGCGGTGGACGTGCGAGCAGATGCACCAGCAGATGAAGGACGAGCTCGGGCTGGATCACTTCGAGGGCCGGAGCTGGCGCGGCCTGCACCACCATGCCCTCCTCTGCCAGCTCGCCTTCGCCTTCCTCCAGCACCTGCGGCTCGGGGGGAAAAAGCGCTCCCACCCCGCCCGAGCCCGGGCCGCCACCGAGCCCGAGCCTGCCCGCGATCCGGCGGCGCATCGCGGCCGCACTCACCCGTGTCCTCCTGCGCTGCCCACACTGCCGGCAGCGCTTCCACCATCACCTCCGGCTATGATCGTGGCAGAGTAGTGCTAGGTTCGCCATGGTGGCATGTGGGGTCCGCTGGCGCAGGGCACGGCCCTGCGGCTGTCGGACGGCTCGCGGGTGCTGATCCCGGGCGGGACGACCGTGGTGGTGGAGCGCCTGCTGCGCTTCGAGGGCACGCCGCTCGCGGACAGCTGCTTCCGGCTCGAGCGGGGGCGTCTGGAGCAGGCCGACGTCACCGCGGGCTCCCGGTTCGAGATCGCCAGCCCGCCGGCCACCACCTCGGTCCGCGGCACCGCGTTCCGGCAGGCGTTGAGCGAGGATGGCGGGCAGGCTTCGACCGAAGTGCTGGCGGGGTCCGTAGGCGTCACGGCCAAGTGGCGGACGGTCGCCGTACCAGCCGGTTTCGGCACCGTGGCCGGCCTCGACACGCCACCGGCAGCACCGGTGCCCCTGCTGCCGCCGCCTGACACCTCCCCGGCGCCGGACCTGCAGGAGCGCCTGCCGGCAACGCTCGCCGTGGCACCGCAGGCTGGTGCCGTACGCTACCGCTTCGTGCTCGCCCCTGATCCCGGCTTCGCCACCTTGCTGGCAGACGAGGTGCAGGACGGCCCCGCCTTCCGCGTGCCGGATCTGCCGGACGGCGCTTATGCCTGGCGGGTGCGCGGCATCGACCGGCTCGGGCTTGAGGGGCGGCATGCCGAGCGCGTGTTCACGTTGAACGCCCGCCCTGAGCCACCCGCACCGTTCGAGCCCCGCCGTGCCGGCCGGGTTCGGGACGCCGCACCCCGCTTCGCCTGGGCGGAGCCGGTCGACGCCGCCGGCTACAGCTTCCGGCTCGCATCGGCCGCGGCACCCGACCGGCCGCTCCTCGAGCGGACCGACCTCCCACGGGCGGAGCTCGTACCCGACCAGCCGCTGCCACCGGGCGAGTATGTCTGGCAGGTGACGACGCGCTCCGCGGAGGGCGAGATCGGCCCGCACCGGCGTGTCCCTGCACCAGCTCCTGCGCCTGCCCGGCGAGGCTGGCCTGCTCCGGCCCGCCCAGCCCTTGGAGCTGAGTCTGCCGCAGCCGGATCGCCCGCCTCTGGAGCTCCGTGCCGTGGCCGCCCCGCTTGCCAGCCGCCTCGGCAACGCCGGGTATGTGGTCACGCTCAGCAACGTCACCGCCGAGCGGCGGCTGATGCGGGAGATGGCCCGGCGCGCAACCCGCGACCCGCTGACCTCGCTCGCCAATCGCAGCCTGCTCGATGACCGGATCGACCGTAGCCTCGCCCGTGCCCGCCGCCTGGGCCAGCTGGTGGCGATCGCCTTCCTCGATCTCGACCGGTTCAAGCCGATCAACGACGATCTGGGCCACGCCTTGGGCGACGCCGTGCTGCGCGAGGTGGCTTTGCGCCTGGCCGGTGCTGCCCGGGAGACGGACACGGTCGGCCGGAGCGGCGGGGACGAGTTCGTCCTCGTGCTCGATGAGCTGCGCAGCGAGGCGGATGCGGTGGTGACGCTGCAGCGCCTGTTGCCGACCGTGGCGGCCCCGATCGAGATCGGCCGGCACGTGGTGCGGGTCACCGGCAGCGTCGGGGTGAGCCTCTTTCCGCGGCACGGGACCAGCCGTGCGGAGCTGCTGCGGCACGCCGACACCGCCATGTACCGCGCCAAGCAGACCGGGCGCGGCCGGATCCTGGTCTATGAGCCGGAGATGGACGAAGGTGCCCGCGACCGGCTCTGGCTCGAGCGCGCGCTGAGCGGCCTCATCGAGCAGGACGGGATCGACCTGCACTACCAGCCGCGGGTGGCGCTCGATCGCGGTCGCGTCGAGCGGTTGGAGTGCCTGGCCCGCTGGACCGATCCGGAGCGCGGCGCCATCCCCCTCCATTTTCATCCCGCTGGCCGAGACGACCGGGCTGATCGTCCCGCTCGGCCGGCAGATCGTGGCCCAGGCGGCCTCCGCACTCGCCCGCTGGCACCGTGATCGGCCGGGGCTCGGCCTCTCCATCAATCTCTCGGTGGCCCAGCTGAAGGAGGATGACCGGTTCATCGACTTTGTCCGCGCCACGCTCGCTCGGGAGGGGCTGCCACCTGCCTCAATCGAGTTCGAGGTCACCGAGAGCATCTTCCTCGATCCCGCCCTGCCGGTGGTCGACCGGCGCCTGCGCGAGCTCGTGGCCATGGGCATCGGGCTCGCGATCGACGATTTCGGCACCGGCTATTCCTCGCTGGGCTATCTCCGCCGTTTCCCGTTCGCGGCGATCAAGATCGACCGCTCCTTCGTGCGCGAGATCAGCAGCGACAACGGCCGGGCGATCGTCGAGGCCATTGTCGGCCTGGGCCTCAACCTCAAGAAGCGGCTCGTAGCCGAAGGGGTGGAGACCAGCCCGCAGCTGGAGCTGGTGCAGCATCCGGGGTGCCACGAGGCGCAAGGCTACCTGCTGGGCCGGCCCGAGCCCGCGGACGCCGTGCCCGCCCTGCTCGCGGCCTGACGGCGCCATCGCCGCATCTGCTTACAATTTGAGCTGATTTTGCCGCGCCTTGTCATGGTTACCATAGTATTTACCGGCGACTTTTCTATGCGTGGAACGCCGTCTTGCCCTTGTCCTCCCCGCCCTGACCGCGCCACCTAGACTGCTCGCAAAAGCATCGGGACGGGTCTGTGTCAGGGAAAGCATGGAGGACGGTGCGGACCGTGGCCGATGTTCAGGCACGGGACGACGAGCCATGAGCGGACGCAGGAAGGCAGCCAGCGGCGAGCTTATGGCCAGCCGGCGGCGGACCCTGGCCGGGATCGCGGCCGCGGCACCCGCGGCAGCCCTGGCCAGCCCGGCCCACGCCCGGGGAAGCGGCCTTCCGGCCATGGAGCGGGCGCTCTGGGAGCTCGAGGCCGAGCTGGACGTGCTCCTGGCTGGGCTCGACCGGCTCGAGGAAGAGGTGGCGGAGAGCCTGGCCCTGGTGAGCTGCCCCCAGGACGTTGCGGTGACCGTCGGCTACAGCGTCTGCGCCTCCGAGCGCGAGGTCCGCCAGGCAGCCAAGCGCTGGGGTGTCGCCGTCGCCGAATGTCAGCGCGCGCTGGAGGAGCTGCGCGTCCAGCAGGCGAAGCTCACGGCGTTCCGCGAGCGGCATGGCCTGGCCGGCCTCGACAGGCGGGCCTTCGACCTGACCGCCCGGGCAGCGGCCCTGAAGGACCAGCTTGCGACCACGCCCGCCGACACGGCAGCGGACGTGGCGGTGAAGGTCCGCCGCCTGCTGGCCTCGGCGCTGGCCGGCGGCGACGGCCGCGAGGCTGCCCTCGCCCGCACAGCACTGGAAGCGCTCGAGCGCCTGGGCGACCCGGCCTGAGCCCTCAGGCACCCAGGCAGACCTTCAAGAAGCGCGCGCCCGCCTCGATGCCCTCGGGGTCGATGCTGTGCGGCAGGCCCGGGCGCAGGAACCACTGCGCGGGTATGTCGGCCGCCTGGAGGGCCTCGACGGCAAGGAACATGGCGTCGACCGGCACCACATCGTCGGCATCGCCGTGGATCAGGAGCACAGGGGGGCGCGAGCGGACCTCCTGCACCAGGCTCTCGGCACCCAGGAGCGCGCCTGAGAAGCCCAGCACCCCGGCCAGCGGCCGCGGCCGCCGGAAGGCCGTGTAGAGGGACATCATCGTCCCCTGCGAGAAGCCGAGGAGCGCCAGCTGCCCGTCGCTCAACCCGTGACGTGCCAGCAACGAGGTGAGGAATTCGTCCAGGAGGGGAGCGGTCCGCAACAGTCCCTTCAGCATCGCCGCAGGCCGCCGGTCCTGGAGGCTGAACCACTGCCGGCCGTAGGCGGCCATGTCGCAGGGGCTGGGCGCGTCCGGGGCGTGGAAGGCCGCGTGGGGGAGATGCCGGGCCAGCAGCGGTGCGAGCTCGATCAGGTCGCGCCCGTCCGCACCCACGCCGTGCAGCAGCACCACCAGCTGGCGTGGCGCCCCGCCGGCACGCGGCGGCACCGACGGGCCGCTGAGCTGCACCATCGTTTCAACCCCCAGTGAGACTTGTGTGCGCAGGCTGGCGCGATAATGATCGGCTGGCACGGTGCGCTCAAGGTGCAGCCGCCCCGATCAGCCCGGACAGTCCAGCAATGCTCAAGGGGAGCGACTTCCTGCCTCTGCCCGGGCGCGGCGAGCCGCCGAACGTCACCCGGTTCGCCCCCAGCCCGACCGGCTACCTCCATCTGGGTCACGCCTACTCGGCGCAGTTCGCCTACGAGGCGGCGCGCCGCTCGGGCGGCAAGTTCCTGCTCCGGATCGAGGACATCGACCAGTCGCGCTGCCGGCCGGAGTTCGAGCAGGGCATCATCGAGGACCTGCGCTGGCTGGGCCTGCGCTGGGACGGCTCGGTACGGCGCCAGTCCCAGCACCTTCCGGCCTACGAAACGGCCCTTCGCCGCCTGAGATCCCTCTCCGTGATCTATCCCTGCTTCTGCACCCGCAAGCAGATCCGGGCCGAGATCGAGGAGGCCGACCGGGCCCCGCACGGGCCCTCGGGCGAGCCCCTCTACCCCGGCACCTGCCGCCTGCTCGACGAGGCCCTGCGCCGGCGCCGGATCGAGGCCGGCGAGGCCTACGGGCTGCGCCTCGACGTGGCGCGCGCGCTCGAGGTGACGGGCCCCCTCACCTGGCGCGACATCCGCGGCGGCACCATCCCGGCCGACCCGGGCCTGCTGGGCGACGTGGTGCTGGCCCGGAAGGACGTGCCGACCAGCTATCACCTGGCCGTCACCGTCGACGACCACGCCCAGGGCGTGACCCTCGTCACCCGCGGCGAGGACCTGTTCCACGCCACCCACATCCACCGCCTGCTCCAGGCGCTCCTGGGTCTGCGCACCCCGCGCTACTACCACCACAACCTGCTGGCCGACAGCACGGGCCAGCGCCTCGCCAAGCGCAACCGGGCGGTCACGGTCCGCTACCTGCGCGAGCGCGGCCAATCGCCGGACGATATCTGGCAGGCGATCGAGCGCGGCCTGCCGGTGATGGCGGAGGCCGGCTAGGTGCGCCGGGCGGCGCCGCTTCTGGTGGCGCTGGTGCTTCTTGTCGGCTGTGCCGTGGCCGAGGCCCCGCCCGCGGCGGAGCTGCCACCCGTGGTCGAGCAGCGGTGGGTCCCGCCGGAGGAGCCACGCGCGGTTATGCTGGCGCTGCACGGCTTCAACGACCGCAAGGCCGCCTTCAGCGAGTTCGGCGCCTATGCCGCCGCCCGCGGCATCCTGGTCGAGGCCTACGATCAGCCGGGCTTCGGCGCCCGCCCCGACCGCGGCCGCTGGCAAGGGCTCGAGGTGCTGGTGGCCGAGGCGCACGCCCGGGTGCGTGCCTTGCGCCTGCGCTACCCGGGCCTGCCCGTCTACGTGCTGGGCGAGAGCATGGGCGCGGCCCTCGTCACCGTCGCCTTCACCGAGCCCACGGCTCCTCCGGTCGACGGCGTCATCCTCTCGGCCCCGGCGGTCTGGGGCGGCGACGCGCTCAGCCCGCTCTACCGCCGCGCCCTCACCATCGCCGGCCTCGTCGCCCCCTGGGCCAAGCTCACCGGCGGCGGCCTCGGCATCCAGGCTTCCGACAACATCCCGGCCCTGATCGAGCTCGGCCAGGACCCGCTCTACATCCGCGAGACCCGCATCGACGCCATCGTCGGCCTGGTCGAGGCCATGGACCAGGCCCGCGACCGCGCGCCCCTCCTCGCCATCCCTACCCTCGTCCTCACCGGTGCGCGCGACGAGGTCGTCCCGCCCCAATCCCAGGCCGAGTTCATCGGCTTCCTGCCCGCGGAGCGCTGTGCTGCCGTCACCTACCTCGACGGCTGGCACCTGCTCCTGCGCGATCTGCAACGGGAGCGGGTCTTTGCCGACATCGTCGCCTGGGCGGAGGGCCTGCGGCTGCCTTCGGGCCTGGACCGGCCCTGCGGCGTGGCACCGGGTGCGTAGGCCGATGCCGGTCCGATACCACGCTGTGTAGAGCGTAGAGGCAGGCAAGTGAGCTCCCGGAGGAGCTACGGCGCCTGCGCGCGTGGCGTCGGCTGCTCGTCGGGGGCGGCGTTCTTCAGCAGGAGCAGGGCCTCGATGGCGCGGCTCTGGTAGTCGCTGAGGACCGGCGTCGAAGACGGCCGAGGAGAGCGGCGCTGCCGCTGCGGCGGCTCCGCGTCGGGAGCTGGTTCCTCAACAGGAGGAGCCTCGTCCGTCGCCACCGCGGCGTGAACCGCCGCATGCTCCTGCTGCAGCTCGCCGCGCAGGCGGCTCTCCACCCGCTGCATCGTGCGTAGCTCAGGGTCGTCGGACGGACGAGGCGCGCGCGGCGAGGGGCTGGGCGTGCGAGGGGCCGGTGCCGGCTGGGCGGCGCGCTTGCTGGCGGCGATCACGCCGTCGGCCAGGGTGCGGGCCGGGTCCTTGCCCATGCGCTCCTGGAGCAGGATGAACATGGCCACCCGCACGTCGCCCAGGGCCGTCGCCTCCATCAGGAGGTGGCGGGCGAGCTGGGTCAGGATGCGGCGCTGCTCGTCCTCCGGCATGGCGTGCAGGGTGTTGTAGCCGTCGACGAGGGCCTTGAACTCGGGCTCGGCGACGAGGGTCTCGACGTCGGCCGAGGCCATGCCCTCGAGCCGTGCGACCTGGGCGGGCGTGAGGCCCATGGAGAGCTTCTGGCCCATGCGGCGGTCGCGGGCGGTGACCCGGGCGAAGGGGCGGTTGAGGCCCTTGCGGGTGGCGTAGTGGGCGGTGGCGAGCATGGGGACGACCTACGCCGATGCGGTCGTCGAGTCAAGGATTATAAGCCTATACACCAGCAGGCCTAGCGCCCGGCCACCTCGACAATCTTAGTGGTTCATCCGGCAAGTTGCTCCATTTCAGAGCTGTCCCAAGCTGGAGGAGCCCTGATGCGACGGCTACGACTGCGCGCGCTGAGCGAGGCGGAGCGGACGGCGGTTGAGAAGCTGGCCCATTCGCGCACTGCCCCGGCGCGGCAGGTCGAGCGGGCGCGCATCGTCTGGCAGGCGAGCCAGGATCAGATGGCGCCGGCGATCGCGGCGGCGCTGCGCCTGACCGCCTACACGGTGCGCGACTGGGTCAAGCGCTTCAACGCTCAAGGCTTGGCCGGGCTGGAGGACCAGCCCCGCGCCGGTCGTCCGCCGACCTATACGCCCGAGCAGGTGGCGACGGTGATCGCCACCGCGCTGACCGATCCCAAGCGCTTGGACCTGCCGTTCGGGTCATGGACGCTGGACCGGCTGGCGGCCTACCTGAGCGAGCACAAAGGGATCGCGATCAAGCGCAGCCGGATCGACGAGATCCTGCTCAAGGAAGGCTTGCGCTGGCGGCGGCACGAGACGTGGTTCGGGGAGCGGGTCGATCCTGCGTTCGCGGAAAAAAGGGGCGGATCGAGAGCCTCTACACTGCCCCGCCTCCAGGCAGCGTAGTCGTCTGCCTGGATGAGATGGGGCCGGAGAGCGCCAAGACCTTCCCCGGCCAAACCCTGGTGGAGACCAGCGGGCTGACCGCCGGACGAGCCAAGCAGGAGATTGATTATGGCCGGCGCGGCAAGGGCTACATCTTCGGTGCGTTCCGCCCCGCCACCGGCGAGGCTTTTACCCGACCTTACCTCAGCCGCAGCACCGCCTGTTGGGTGGCCTTCCTGGAGGAGGTCGAGCTTTGGCTGCCGGCCGAGAGCGAGCGGGTCTACGCCATCCTCGACAACCTGAGCGCGCACCGGGCCACAGACGTGCTGCTGTTCATGCTGGCGCACCCGCGCTGGGAGATGGTCTTCCAGCCTAAGTACGCCGCCTATCTCAACCTGATCGAGCCGTGGTGGAAGGTGTTGCGCTCGCTGGCCCTGAAGGGCCGGCGCTTCGAGACCTGGGAGGAGATCGTTCAGGCCGTGGCGCGCGCGACAACCTACTGGAACGCCCACCGGCACCCCTTCGTCTGGGGTCGCCGGCGTCGCCACAAGGCACGCCGCCAACCTGGCATCGCCCTCGTCCCAAAAGCTGCCTGACTTGCCGGATGAACCACTTAGTGCAGCTACTGTTTCCATCCGAGATCGGCGGCTTGCGATTGGCCGGATATAGTGCTCAAGGTGATCGTCGCCGATCCGGTGATGATCGAGGCCTACCGGGCCGGCATTCCCGGCAACGGCCAGCCTTTCCCCGACGGCTCCAAGATCGCGAAGCTCCAGTGGAAACCGAAGAAGAGCACGGAAGCACCCTTCGACGTGAATGTGCCGGACACGTTCACGCAGGCTTTCGTCATCGAGAAGGACAGCAAGAGGTTTCCCGAGAGCGGCGGATGGGGCTATGCGTTGTTCAACTATGACGCCAAGTCCGACACGTTCACGGCTGACGCCGCCACCAGCGACTGCGGGCACGCTTGCCACACGGCAGTGAAGTCGAAGGACTACATCTTCCACCCTTACCAGAAGCGGTGAACGGGGAGCAGCGGCTACATCCCCGGCAGGTGGCGGCAACCGTTAGCCAGGAATACCGTCCACCATACGAGTGCCTTTTGCCGGCCCTCTTCGCAGGGGGATGAAGAGGGCCGGCGTGGAAGCCCGCGCCCCTAGCCCTGCATGATCTCGTTGAAGCGCTTGAACCAGTCCGCCTCGTGCTGGACCTGGACCTTGTTCGAGACGCTGATCAGGCGGGCGAAATCCTCCGGCTTCGTCGGGTAGGCGGGATCGCCCTTGAGGTCGTCGGGCGGGGTGAGGCCGGGGCGCAGGCCAGGGAGGCCCAGGCCGTCGGTCCAGGTCTGCTGGGCCTGCTGGCCCATGGCGAAGTTCACGTATTCCTTGGCCCAGTGCAGCTCGTTCGCGGGCAGGCCCTTGGGGATCCACATGCCGTCGGTGTCGACCTTGCAGCCTTCGGTCGGGACCGTCCAGGCGACCTTGATGCCGTTCTGGCGGGCGGCCCTGGCGTTGCTCAGGATGGTGCAGGCGAGGTCGATCTCGTTGTTCTGGAACCAGGTCGTGAAGTCGGGGTCCTCGCCCAGCAGCGGGCTCTGCGCCTTCAGCTTGGCGATGGTCTCCCAGCAGGGCTCCATGTTGGCCGGGATGTCCTCGATCTTACCGCCGCCCAGCTTCTGGGCCACGAAGTGGAAGCCGATCCCGTCGTCGTAGAGGGCCACCCGGCCCTTGTATTTGGGGTCGAACAGCACCTGCCAGCTCTTGGGCGCTCCTTCCGGGAAAGCCTCCTCGCGGTAGGCCAGCACGTAGACGTAGGAGTACATGTTGACGACCGGCACGCCCTGCATGTCGGCGGGCCTGGCGGCCGGCAGCATCTCGGCCAGGCTCGGCAGGCCGGCCAGGTCCTCGGTGACGCCGCGCAGCGCCGACTTCATGGCGTTGGTGGTCGTGTCCCAGTTGACGTGGATCGGCGGCACCCGGCCCTGGTCGGCGGCGGCCCAGATCTTGGGCCGGATCTCGTTGTCCTCGGTGAGGTCGTGCCGCACCGCGATGCCAGTGGCCTCGGTGAAGGGCTTGCTCACCCCCTTCTCCAGCGACTCGACCCAGACGCCGCCCCAGGCGCGCACGATCAGCTCGGCCGGCTTCTCCTGGGCCGCCGCCGGGCGCCAGACGAAGGGTGCCGCTGCGGCCGCTGCCGCCGTGCCCAGGAGCTGCCGCCGCCCCATCCCACCAAGCCGCCTCATTCCCTACCTCCGCTTGCCTTGCTGTTTGCCGGAAAGACGATCAGGTCCTGCTCGGACCAGCCGATGCGCAGCCGGTCGCCCGGCGACCGTGCGCGCTGCGTCCAGGGCTGGCGGTCGAAGAGGCGGAGCACGGCGCCGAGCTCCTCGCTTCGGACCACATAGACCAGCCTGTCGCCCTCGAAGATAACGTCCAGGACCAGGGCGTCGAGCACGGTCTCCGGCTCCGGACCACCCTCGGCCACGATCCCGATCCGCTCCGCCCTCACCGTGGCGGCCACGGCGCCGTCCGTTTGGGGCGGAAGTCCTGCACAGGCCGCGCAGCTCGCGGGCGCCCACCTGGATCCGGGCCTTGTCGCCGTCGAGTGCCAGCAGGCGGCCGGGGAGGAAGTTGGTGATGCCGACGAAGCCGGCGACGAAGGGGTTCGCCGGGGCGGCATAGATCTCGGCCGGGCTCGCCTCCTGGCGGATGCGGCCGCCTTCCATCACGATCAGCCGGTCCGACATCACCAGCGCCTCGCGCTGGTCGTGGGTGACGTTGATCGTGGTGACGCCCAGCTCCTTCTGGATGCGGCGGAACTCGAGCTGCATGTCCTCGCGCAGCTTGCGGTCGAGCGCGGCCAGGGGCTCGTCGAGCAGGAGGAGGTCGGGCTCGAACACGAGGGCGCGGGCGATCGCCACCCGCTGCTGCTGCCCGCCCGAGAGCTCGTGGATGCGCCGCTGGCCGAGGCCGGCAAGCTGCACCAGGGAGAGATAGCGCTCGACCCGGGGCGTGATCTCGGCTCTGGGGAAGCCGCGCATCCGCAACGGATAGGCCACGTTCTGGGCCGCGCTCAGGTGCGGGAACAGGGCCAGGCGCTGGAACACCATGCCGACCTTGCGCCGGTAGGGCGGCACCGCGGCCACCGGCCGGCCGTGGACCCAGATCTCGCCCTCGCTCGGCGCCAGGAACCCGGCGATCATCCTGAGCACCGTGGTCTTCCCCGACCCGCTCGGGCCCAGGATGGTGAGGAACTGCCCGGCCGCGAGCGCGAAGCTCACGCCCTCGCAGGCCACCGTGTCGCCGAACCGCCGCCCAACGCCTGCGAGCCGCACCATCGGCTCGGGCACCACTGCCGCCACTCCCACCTCCACCTTGCCAGCCGGCGGATCCTAGCGCGTGGACCGCCGGCCGTGCTCCCCTTAAGCTCACCCGCGACCAGCCGGCTACCGAACGTGAACGAGCAAGTCCGACCCGATCCCCTCGCCAGCTTCTCCCTCGCCGGCCGCAAAGCGCTGGTGACGGGCGCCTCGCGCGGCATCGGTGCTGCACTTGCCCTGGGCCTCGCCCGCTGCGGGGCGGACGTGGCCGTGGCGGCACGACGCGTGGAGGATCTGGACGAGGTCGGCCAGGCGATCGAAGCCGCGGGCCGCCGGGCCGTGCCGGTCGCCATGGACGTGCGCGACCTGCCGGCCATCGAGGCCGGCGTGGACGCTGCGGTCCAGGCGCTGGGCGGGGTCGACATCCTGGTCAACAATGCCGGCGTGGAGCAGGTCTGCGCCTCGCTCGAGGTCGAGGAGCCGCTCTGGGACCGGATCGTCGACACCAACCTCAAGGGCGCCTTCTTCTGCGCCCGGGCGGCGGCCCGGCGGATGCAGGGTGAGGGCGCGATCCTCAACGTCTGCTCGCTCACCTCCGAGGTCGGCGTGCCGACGGCGGTGCCCTATGGGTCGTCCAAGGCGGGGCTGCTCGGGATGACGCGGGCGCTGGCGACGGAGTGGGCGCCGCTCGGGATCAGGGTCAACGCGATCGGGCCGGGCTATTTCCGCACGGCGCTGACCGAAGTGTTCTACCAGGACGAGGCCTGGGCCAGGGCGATGCTGGCCAAGATCCCGCAAGGGCGGTTCGGGGCGCTGGACGACCTCGTAGGCGCGGCCGTGTTCCTGTGCTCGGACGCGGCCCGCTACGTCACCGGCCAGATCCTCTACGTCGACGGCGGCTACATGGCCTCGATCTGAGCCACCGGCCTGTGTTACCGGTTGTGGGCGAACCAGTCGACGATGGCCGGCATCCTCTCCTCGAAGCCACCCGGGATGAAGAAGTTGAGGAGCCCCATCCGGGCATCGGTGCGGTTCTCGAAGTCGTGCATGACCCCGGCCGGAATGCGGATGAAGCAGCCTTTGCTGAAATCGAGCCACTCGGTGCCGATCAGGATGCTGGCGGTACCTTCAAGGACATAGAACACCTCGTCGTTCTGCTCGTGATGGTGCGCACCCGGGCCGGCCTTGCGGGGCTCCATCCACCATTCGGAGACGCAGTAGCGGCCGCCGGTCTCGACGCCGTCGGCTTTGAACACAGCCCGCATGAAGCCCATGTCGTAGGCTCGACCTTGGTCGGGCTGAAGAACGATCGACCCGTCGGGCAGCGCGCCGGATGTCATGGGTCCTCCCAGGCTTGGACTGGCCCTGGCAATGCTACCACCGGTGACGGTCTCGAGCATGCTGAATGCGTGGCGAAGGTCCTGTTGACAGCACCGGCCCGAGACGCCAACCAGCGCGCGGACCTGCACCGTTCCGCTCACCTCCGGCGGACACAAGATCCGAGGCAGCATTGGCCGACCTTACGACCTTCCTCCAGGCCGTGATCCTTGGCGTCGTCGAGGGGGTCACCGAGTTCATCCCGGTCTCCTCGACCGGGCACCTGATCCTGGCCGGCCACCTGATCGGCTTCGAGGGTGCCGTCGCCGGCACGTTCGAGGTGGTGATCCAGCTGGGTGCGATCCTGGCCGTGTGCGTGCTCTATTTCGAGCGCCTGCTGCGGGTGGTGGTCCGGCTGCCCTACGATCCGGCGGCGCGCCGGTTCGTCCTCGCCCTGCTGGCGGCCTTCCTGCCCTCGGTGGTGCTGGGCGCCCTCCTCCACGACGTGATCAAGGAGGTGCTGTTCTCGCCCTGGGTGGTGGTGGTCTCGCTGGTCCTGGGCGGGATCGCGATCCTGGCGATCGAGGCCGTGAGCCCGGAGCCACGCCAGCATTCGGCCGAAGGCATGCCGGTGGCGCTGGCGCTCAAGATCGGCTTCTGTCAGGTGATCTCGATGGTGCCCGGCGTGTCGCGCTCGGGGGCTACGATCCTGGGGGCGGTGCTGCTGGGGGTCGACCGCAAGGCCGCCGCCGAGTTCTCCTTCTTCCTGGCCATCCCGACCATGATGGCTGCCTCGGCCTACGATCTCTACAAGAGCAGCGGCGCGCTTGCCGGGAGCGATTTCGCGGTGATCGCCGTGGGCTTCGTGGTCTCGCTGATCACGGCCGTGATCGTGATCCGGGCGTTCCTCGCCTTCCTCGTCCGCCACACCTTCCGCGCCTTCGGCTGGTACCGGATCGGTGCCGGCATCGCGATGGCGGTCGTGCTCCTGCTCGAGGGCGGGCCTCAGGAGCCGCCGGTCACCTCGCCGCCGGAGCCCGCGGCACTGCTGGCACCTGCGTCCGGCGACAGGCCGCGGCTCAGCGTCGACTCGCCCACGCCTTCCGAGGTCAGGGTCGAGAGCTCGGTCGGGCTGAGCACGAGCCGGAGCTGATCGCTGCCGGCATCCCGCGCCACCGGCACCGAGACCGCGGTCGGCGTGCCCCCGCCGCCGCCGGTCCCGAGCCCCACCACCCGGCCGGCGCCGTCGAACAGGATCGCACTCGCGGTCGTCGGCAAAGCGAGATCGGTCCCGAGCGCGCAGGCGTCGCCGGTGCCGTGACGTGCCGTGACGTGGCCCTCGGTCACCGTCACCTCGGCACTGGTCCGGCTGGCCGCGGCGTAGATCGGCTCGCCCGGCACGAGGTCACCGCACCAGCGGAAGCCGCGCACCACGTTGAGCGGGGTGTCGCTCGCCTGCAGCAGGCAGACGCTGCGCCCCTGGTCGGCCGCCACCACCCGCGCGAAGCGGTATTTGTTGTGGCGTGCGATCCCGACCCTGCCCAGCCCATCCACCACGCGGCAGCTCACCAGCAGCGTGTTGGCGGAGACCGCCACGGCCGAGCCGCGGATCATCCCGGAGAGCAGAATCCCGCTTGCGCGCCGGCGTCTCCGGCACCACGGCCCAGATCGAGCGCGCGATCAGCTTCGCCGCCTCCTTCGACGGCTGCCCTGCCGTTGCCGCCACGGCAAGCGGCGGCTCCTCGTCCCGGCTGCCGCCGCAGCCGACAAGTGCCAGCAGAGCCAGCCCGCAAGCGTACTTAAGTGCCTCCATAGCGGGGAAGGAGCCTAGGCCAGCGCTCAGCACCCCGCTAGGTCGGATCGGTCACAGGGCCGTGGAAGCACCATCCCGTCGGGACCGGACCGGCTCCGCAGGATCAGGCGCTGGCTGCCTCGGGTGACGGGGCCGTGGACTGCGCCTTGCGGGACTGGAGCGGGAACTCGAGGCGGACGGCGGTGCCCTGGCTGTTGTCGATGGCGAGGCGGCCGCCGGTCTGGCCGGCGAGCATGCGCATCAGGGTGAGGCCGAGGCCGGGGGCGCCCTGGGCGTTCTCGATGCCGACGCCGTCGTCGCTGATCTCGAGCCTTGCGGAGGTGGGGGTGCGGCCGAGGCGGACGGTGACGGTGCCGCGGCGGCCCTCCGGGAAGGCGTGCTTGAAGGCGTTGCTGACGGCCTCGGTGACGAAGAGTGCTACCGGGACCGCGCGGTCGATGCTGAGGCGGGTGGGCTCGAGAGCGAGCTTGAGCTCGACCTCGCCGACCCGGCCGGGGACCGTGTCCTCGAGCAGGTGGCAGAGCTCGCCCAGCAGGGTCTGGAGCTCGACAGCACCCACCTCCTCGCCCTCGTAGAGGTCGCGGTGGACCAGGGCCATGGCCTTGATCCGGCTCTGCGCCTCGATCATGGCAAGGCGCGCGGCAGGCGAGGTGGCGGCCTGGGCGCGCAGGTTGAGGAGGCTCGTCACCACCTGGAGGTTGTTCTTCACCCGATGGTGGATCTCGCGCAGCAGCACCTCCTTCTGCGCCAGCGATGCCTTGAGCTCGCTCTCGCGGGCGCTCAGCTCCTCCGTGGTCTGGGCCAGGACCTGGGTGAGCTGGCGGAGCTCGGTCGGTGCTCCTCGCAGGCCCGGCCAAGCCGCGTGGCGGCCGGTGGCATAGTCGCGCGCGGCACGGGCAAGCGTGTGGATATGGCGGTTCACGAGATAGTCGGTGGCGATCCGAGATCCCGATCACGGCCAGCGCCAGCATCAGGACCGGCACGATCAGGCCCAGCACGAGGTCGCGCTCGAGCCAGGACCATAGAGGGGCGGGAAGGCCCACGAGCGCGTAGACCCGCTCGCTCTGCACCGGCACCGCCACGAACTGCATCCGGCCCGAGGGGCCGTCCGCCACGATGATGCTCTCGGCCTCGGCGATGAGGCTGACGATGTCGGTCCAGCCGGGGAGCGTCAGGCTCGAAGGGTCCGCGTCGCTCACCAGCCGGCCGGTGCGGTCGACGAGGTAGGCAACGGCCCCATCCGGCAGCTCCAGACCCGAGGGCAGGACCGCGAAGCGCGGAACGGCCAGGCCACCCGACAGGGTACCGATGAACTGGCCGTCGCGCAGGAGCGGCATGGCCAGGACGACGCGACGCCCCTCGCCCGGCTGCTGCTCGGGCACGACCTCGCTCAGCACGGCCCCGCCGCGGCCCTTGACCTCCTGGAACCAGGGCATCCCGCTCACATCGCGCCCGAGCAGCAGGCTGGCCGAGGCGCAGGTCACGCGGCCGGCCTCATCCGTCACGGCGAAGTTGGCGAACCGTTCGGCCTTGCTGACCTCGGCATTGAGGAACGTGGAGCAGGCCCCAGGCTCCCGCTGGAGCTCCGGTCGCGTGGCGATGCCGTCGAGTGCCACCCGCGCCTGCGACAGGAGATCGGTCTGGTAGGCGGAGATGTTGGACGCCGTGCGGCGCAGGGCGATCACCTGACGCTCGGCCTGGTTGGCGTAGACGGTGATCGCCTGGAACACGGCATAGGCGGCGGGCAGGAGCAGGACGAGGCCCAGGACCAGCGCCATGCGCGCCTTGAGGCTGCCGAACCAGCGCTCCACGATTCCGCCGCCCACAGTCGGCCTGAGCCCGCCCGCGGCGGCGAGCGTCAAGCCTGATCCCGCGCGCCGCCCAGATCCCGCGATGCCACCGCAGCCATGGCCAAAGCTTGGGAGATGGAGATGTGCAGGGTGTCGGAATCGAAGGGCTTGGTGATCAGGAAGGTGGGCTCGGGCCGCTCGCCGGTAAGCAGCCGCTCCGGAAAGGCGGTGATGAAGATCACCGGCACATCGGCGTCGTCCAGGATCTCGCGCACGGCGTCGAGGCCGGAACTGTCGTCGGCGAGCTGGATGTCGGCCAGCACCAGCTCGGGCTGGTGCTCGCGCGCGAGTGCCACCGCTTCCTTGTGCGTGCTGGCAAAGCCCACGACCGTGTGGCCGCTGCGCTCGACCGTGGTGGCGATGTCGAGTGCGATGATCGGCTCGTCCTCGATGATGAGGATGCGCGTGGCGCGCTGCGAGCGCAGATCGGCCTTGGCCTCGTCCAGCAGGGCGGCCGCTGCCCGCGGCTCCACGCGCATGATCTGGCCCGCCTCGTCGAGCGGGAAGCCTTCGAGCGCCGTCAACAGGAGCACTTGGCGCTTGGGCGGCGCCAGATGCTCGACACGGTAGGCAAGGATCCCGCCATTGGCCAGGAAGTGCTCGCTTCCAGCCGCGTCACCTCCCGGCCGGGCAATCTGATCGCGGATCACGTCGTGAAGGGAGCGATAGAGAGCCAGCCGGAGATTGCCGTCCGCACCCGAAGTGGGGCCAGCCTGCAACAGCCGCTGCAGTGCCAGCTTCACTGCCCGGTCACCAGCCTCCTGGGCTCCGGTGATCGCCCGCGCATACCGTCTCAGGTAAGGAAGGTAACGCCCTATCTGCTTTGCCAGCTCGGCCATCCTGCGCCATCCCAGCCCCGCTGCCGCGGGCAGCCCAACCACAAGCGGCCCCGCTTCCGCGAGGCCGCAAAGCCAGCATAGGATCTAGTCTTTTTCGGGAGCCTTGTCTTCGCCGTTCGGGCGCCGATCGAACTCGTCGAGCAACGCCGCAATCTCGTCCGGGATCGCTTCGTTCAGCACCGGATCATAGATCTCGTGCAACTGCCGGCTGAGATAGCGATCGAAGCCGGCATCAAGTGAGGAGCGACGTTTCATGCGCTCATTCCCGGGCCCCTGCCGGCTGGCTTTGTCGCTCATGCTAACCGTTCGGCCGTAGGAGCCTGCGATTCCATCAACGCGGTAACCGGCGAGTGGTCGAAAAGGTTGCCCTGTGCGAGCCGGGCTCTCGTCTTTCCAGACCCACGCCCCACCCACATCATCGAAACCTCCGGCTGTCGCCAATTCCTGCCTGCCCCGATGGCCGTCTGCAGTGCAATCTAGGCCGGCAAAGCCATCAATTTCAACGTACCTAGTATCATCTGACGGCATGTTTCGGGCACACACAGCTGATGTCGGAGGAAACCACGTGACACTGCAACCGGCTAGTGACGCCGTTGTTCCTTGCCGCGCAGGCACTGAGCATTTTCATCAGGCCGGTGGCAGATCCTGTCGTGCAAGGAGGCCCAGGAAGCGGACATCCTCGCCCAGTACAGCCAGGTGACTCGCCTCCGCCGCCTGCATCATTGCCTCGGCTTCGGCCACATCGCTGTCCGCAAAGCAGTAGACCACCCGCATCCGGCCGATCTCGCGCAGGCGAGCGCGATCGGAAGCCTCGGACAGGCTGTCCAAATCGGATCGGGTCACGATGCCGACGAGGTTCTCGTCGTCCATGACCGGCAGCGCCGCGCAACGACTTTCCCGCAGCAGACGCCTGACCAGGCCCAGGGGAGTATCGAGGCCCACCGCGAAACGCGCCGGTGCCACGAACTCCCCCACCCGCCGTCCAGTCCGCTGGGTTTCGATCATGCCACTCCCCACCGCTGCCGACGCCGAGCCGACATGCTCCGGCCCTTCCCGTAACCGAACGTAGCTGGAGCTATTTTGTTCCTCAAAGCGCGATGGTGCGGCCAACCCAGCTCCGCCAGCGCTCGCCTAGCGGCGCCAGACGGGCTTGCCGAGGTCGATGTCGTCCTCATCGGTCAGGACCCCGGTAGCGGCACCGGCTGCACCACCGAGCACGGCACCGCCAAGGGTGCTGGTCCCGGTCACAGCCCCGGCGGCACCGCCGGCACCGGCGCCGATGGCGGCACCGCTCAGACCGCGGTCCAGCTTGCTGTCGCCACAGGCAACCAGCAGCAGGGACAGGCCGGCAATCACCAAAGTGTTCCGCAGCATCAGAGTAGCTCCTCGTTGCTCTTTTGACACTAACTTCTGTGCCAATGTCGAGTTCCAGTAAACAGCCAATAAAAAAAGACCCCGCCATTTCGGGCGGGGCATTTCAACCGTCGGAGTTAGGGAGGCATCATAGAAACGGTCGAACGACCGGCAGGTTCCGGCCTGGATGCCGGTCAGAGTACCGGCGGGCGGCGGCCGCGGACAGCATAGGCGATCAGGCTGACCACGAGCAGCACCAGGAAGACGAAGAACAGGATCTGTGCGATCCCGGCCGAGGCGGAGGCGATCCCGCCAAAGCCGAAGAGGCCGGCAATGATCGCGACGACCAGGAAAACGAGCGCCCAGTAGAGCATCGGTGGTCTCCTTGCCGGTAGCGGCGAGCCCGCGCGCCCCGGCTTTGACTACTTGCGTTGGAAACGCATAGGCCCGGGCGCAAGTTCCCCGCGTTGGGGCAGGAGAACAGACGATGTGGCTAGAAGCGCTCGATCATGGCCAGGAGCTCGTTCTCGCTGTAGGGCTTCGCCAGCACCGGCACGCGATCGTGCCCTGGCGGCCGCCCGGACGAGCCGTAGCCGGATACGAAGAGGAAGGGGATGTCCTTGCGGGACAGGAGGTCGGCGACCTCGGTCACGCGTTCGCCGCGCAGGTTGATGTCGAGGATCGCACCATCGATCGTGGTGGTCTCGATCATCGACAGCGCGTCCGGAATGTTGGCGGCGAGGCCCACCACCTCATGACCGGCGGCCTCGAGCAGGTTCTGCAGGTCCAAGGCTATGACGAATTCGTCCTCGACGACGAGTAGACGCTTACCGATCATCAATCATCCCCGTCGCGCGAGCGCTCCAGACATTGGAGGCGGCCAACGGCACCTTGGCGAAGGTAAGCCGTACAGGGATGCGATTCCAAGCTCTCTTTGTTGCTGGGCGCCGCAGGACCTTGGTAGTCGCCGCGTCAGTTGCGCCCATGCCGTACTTGCGGCCTCAGCCTCTGCCGTGCGCAGCACGCGGGCCGGCGACAAGCCACACCAGCAGGCCGAGCACAGGCAGGGCCAAGATGACGATCACCCAGATTGCCTTGGTGATCAGCGACGCGCGACTGCCGACGACGTTGATGATGGCCCATACATCGGCAATCAGGATCAGGAGGCCGAACAGCCCGCCTATCTCGATGCCCATGCGAGCTCCTGCACCGAAAGTCGAGCCGAGAAGGGGCCAAGCTCAGGGCCTGGCCCCACGACGATCACATCCCCTGCTTCGTCTCCTCGGCCGACTTGCTGACGGCCCTGCCGGCAGCACTCACGTCCTCACCGGCACCCTCCATGGTGTTACAGCCGGCGAGGGCTGCCATGGACACCGCCAGGGTGGAGAGCATCAGCATGGTCAGTAGCGTGCGCTGGAACGATGCGGCTTCGGGCCGGGCGTGCGCGGTTCTGGACATCGGCTTCTCCGGGACTTTTCAGGGAGATGCCAAGGGAACGCCGGCCCTGAGCCCCTGGTTCCGCGGCATCGGCGCTGCAGGCAAGAAGGTTGTCGAGAATACCCCTAAAGTACGCGCGGCAGGGCGGCATCGCGCTGGCGACGCTCCGGCGTCAGGGTCCGGGCCACGAGCGCCGGCACCCGGATGGCCGGAGCCGGTGCCAGGCGGGCGCGAAAGTCGGCGATGGTGCGCTTCAGGCCGACCTCCAGCGGCACCCGCGGCTGCCAGCGGAGCAGGGCCCTGGCCCGGTCGATCACCGGGCGACGGCGGCGCGGGTCGTCCTGCGGCAGTGGCTGGAAGCGGATGCTCGAGGTGGCACCGGTGAGCTCGATCACCCGGCGGGCCACGTCCAGCACCGGCAGCTCCTCGGGGTTGCCGAGATTGACGGGGCCGGTGACCTCGGCGGCGCTGGCCATCAGTGCCATCAGCGCCTCGACCAGGTCGTCGACATAGCAGAAGGAGCGGGTCTGCCGGCCGTCGCCATAGACCGTCAGCGGCTCGTTGCGCAGCGCCTGGGCCACGAAATTGGAGATGATCCGGCCGTCATCCTCGTGCATCCGCGGCCCGTAGGTGTTGAAGATCCGGGCCACCTTGATCCGCACGCCGCGGGTGCGGTGGAAGTCGAAGAAGAGCGTCTCGGCGGCGCGCTTGCCCTCGTCGTAGCAGGCACGGGGACCCACCGGGTTGACGTTGCCGGCATAGCTCTCGGGCTGGGGATGCACCTCCGGGTCGCCGTAGACCTCGCTGGTGCTGGCCTGGAGGATCGTGGCCCCGGTGGCGGCCGCGTGCTCGAGCAGGTGCAGGGAGCCCAGCACGCTCGTCTTCAGCGTGTGGACCGGGTCGCGCTGGTACTGCGGCGGCGAGGCGGCGCAGGCGAGATTGTAGATCTCGTCGACTTCCACATGCTTCGGCAGGGGCTCGACGACGTCGTGCGAGAGGACGCGGAAGCGGGGGTCCTCGCGCAGATGGTCGATGTTGCGGGCACAGCCGGTCTGGAAGTTGTCGAGGCAGAGAACGCGATGGCCGCGGGCCAGCAGGGCCTCGCACAAATGCGAGCCGATGAAGCCGGCACCGCCGGTGACGAGGATCCTCCTCATGGGCCTGCTGCCCATCCTGCCCTCCACGTTCACGATCCCGTCCCGACGGCGGCGCGCAGGCCGTGCCGGCGTGCCGATGCCTCGAGGAGATGCGCCTCGAGCTCGCGTGCCCGCACCGCCGCGGTGTGACCCGCCAGCACGCGGGCTCGGGCGGCGGTGCCCACGGCGCGGCGCTGCTCCTCCGGAAGGTCGCGCAGGATGCGTGCCACGGAATCGCCCCCCTCGGCGAGCAGGATCTCCTCGCCCGGCCGGAAAAGGGTCTGCAATCCCTCCCACACGTCGCTGATCACCGGCACGCCGCAGGCCGCGGCCTCGAACAGCCGCACCGAGGGCGACCATCCGGCCGCCACCATGTCGGCACGGGTGAGGTTCAAGGTGAAGCGCTGGGCGGCGTAGAAGGCCGGGTGGTCGGGTGGTGCCAGGTGGGCGGTGCGCTCGACGTTGGACGGCCAGACAATGCCGTCCGGGTATTGCGGGCCGACCACGGCGAAGCGGCCTTCGGGCATGGTGCGCGCCGGGCCCAACAGCAGCTTTTCCAGCTTGGGCTGGCGGTCGGCGCTGTAGGTGCCGAGATAGCCCAGGTCGTAGCGCACCGGCACGTCCTGCGGCTGGTAGGCACGCTCGTCGACCGAGCAGTAGAGGGCGCGGGCCATGGGCGAGCCGAGCTCGTCCTCCAGCCGGCGCAGGGTGGGGCCGCCGGTGAAGGAGAGATAGAGGTCGAGCTGCGGGATCAGGGCGGGCGAGAGATAGTCGTGCTCGCCGCGGGCGAGCTTGGCCAGCGTGACCGGCGTGTCGATGTCGTAGAAGGCCTTGAGCCCGCGGGCTGTGGCGCAGATCCACTCCCCCACCGCCACGCCGTCCGGCACGTAGGAGCCCAGGATCACGGCATCGGCTGCGGCGACGAGCGGGGCGTGGTGGCGCTCCAGCTCGTCCAGGCCGTGATAGAGCCGGGTGGCGCAGAAGACGGGGTTGGGCAGGTCGCGGTGGGCGGCGTACCAGGGCACGTCGCGCTCGAGGAAGGTCACCTCGTGGCCGCGGCGGGCGAGCTCGCGCAGGAGGCCGCGATAGGTGGTGGCGTGGCCGTTGCCCCAGGACGAGGTGATGGAGAGGCCGAGGACGACGACGTTCATGCCGCCGTCTCCTGCGGCCAGCGCCCGTCCAGCGCCGCTTCGACCAGGAGGGCCCGCTGGGCGTAGGTGTGCTGGGCCAGCACGCGCTTCAGGGCTGCGCCGCCGATGGTGTGGGAGCGGGCGGGGTCGAGGGCGGCCAGGTGCTCCGCCACTTGCGCACCGTCATGCGCCACCAGGACCTCGCGGCCGGGCTCCAGGAACTGCTCGATCCCCTCCCAGGCATCCGTGATCAGGCAGGCGCCGGCACCGGCGGCCTCGAAGACCCGGGTTGGTGGGGAGAAGCCGTAGGCCGCCATGCTGGCGCGGTTGATGTTGAGCACGGCCAGGGCCGAGCTGTTGAAGGCGTTGTGGTCGCCCGTGCCGACATGGCCGAGATAGCGGACATTGGGCGGCATCGGCTTGTCGTTCCAGCCGGCACCGCCCAGGAGGAAGCGCCGGTCCGGGAGGGCGGCAGCAGGCTCCAGGAAGAACGACCCGACCCGGGCCTCGCGGTCGGGGAGGCGGTTGCCGAGGAAGCCGAGGTCAGCGGCGTAACGCTGGTCCGGCGGGACCGGGTGGTGGGTCGCCGGGTCGAGCGCGTTGTAGATCGGCACGCATTCGCGGGCACCCAGGCGTTCGTAGGCGCGCACCACCGGGTCGCCGCCGCCATAGGTGAAGACGAGGTCGTAGGCGGGGATCAGCGGCCGGAAGGGATCGGCGGGGTCGCCCTCGACCCGGTCGAGCGTGGCGGGGGCGTCGACGTCCCAGAAGGCGACGAGGTTGCCGGGGCGGCGGAGGGTGAGGACGGCGGCTTCCAGCTCGCGGTCGAACACGCCGACACCGCTCGCCTTGACGACGAGGTCGGCGCCGCGGGCGAGGTCAATGGCGTGCTCCATGCCCTCCTGTGTGGCCGGCCAGACGACCACGCGCGCCCAGTCGGGGTCGGGCATGTCGCGGTTCTGCTGGCGGCCGAAGGCGTCGGGCTCGAGGAAGGTGACCTGATGGCCACGGGCAGCCAGGGCCCGGAGCAGGCCGCGATAATAGGTGGCGGCTCCGTTCCAGTAGCAGGAGACGAGCGAGGAGCCGATGAAGCTCAGGCGCATCGGGCAAGCTCCATGGGCGTTTCCCTGATCTTCTGGTGGATGGAGAGCAGCTCGGCCGTGCGGTGGGCGCAGGTGTGGCGCTCGCGGATGGCGGCAAGGCCGGTGCCGATCAGGCTGGCGCGGAGGTCGGGGTCGGCCAGGATGTCGCGCAAGGCCGCGGTCATGGCGTCGCCATCGCGCACCATGAGGAAGGAGCCCGGCGGGAACAGGCCCTCGCTGTCCTGCCAGGGAGCGGAGACCAGCGGGATCCCGCAGGCCAGCGCCTCGAACACGCGGATGGTCGGGATGCCGGGCAGGGCCTCGACATAGGGACGGCGGGGGACGTGCACGGTGACGCGGTGGCGGGCGAAGGTCTCGGGCACGCGGTGGTTCGGCAGCCAGCCGCGATAGGCGATGCCGGCATCGGCCAGAGCAGCAAGGGCCTCCTGGGGGTAGCGCACGCCATGCACGGCGGCTTGGAGCCCGAGCCTGCGGACGGGCTCGAGCAGGAACTCGTGCAGCTCGGCCGTGCGCTCGCCGTCGCCCCAGTTGCCGATCCAGACCAGGTCGGACTCGGGCAGGGTCTCGGGATGCGGGCGGAACAGCCGGGTGTCGGCGGCCTCATGCCAGACCCAGACCCGCTGGGCCCAGCCGGCGTCGAGATAGCGCTCACGGAGGATGGCACCGAAGGCGAGCACGCCATCGTAGCCGGCGAGGTCGAACCGGCGGATGGCCTCGGGCTCGCTCACGGCACGGTGGTGGGTGTCGTGGAAGAGGAGGGTGAACCGGCCGCCCTGGAGGCGGGCGCGGCCGATGGCGGCGACAAGGGCGGGCTCGTTCCACTCGTGGACGAGGACGAGGTCGGCGCCGTCGAGCGCCCGGTCGAGGTCGGGTGTGTCGGCGTAGGGAGTGCTGGTCAGGCCCGGGTAGGCCGACTGCCAGCCGGCGAGGCTCTCCTCGCCATGGTCGCGGACGAGGTTGGCACGGCTCCAGCCGGCGGCGGGCTCGAAGGTGCGGACATCGTGCCCCTGAGCCACCAGCTCGCGGGCGACACCGCGCAGGAAGTGGGCGTTGCCGTGGTTCCAGCAGGAGGCGAGCGAGTGGCAGAAGATGACGATCCTCATGCCGCCGGCCTCCGGCTGCGGGCGGCAAGCAGGTCGGCGTAGAGGGCAACGTAGCCGTCGACCATGCGGTCGCGGCCGTAAGCCCGGGCTCGCTCGCGGGCTGCCGATTGCAGCTCCGTCCTCAGGGCCTCGTCGTCGATCAGACGCAGAAGCGTGCCACGCAGCGCTTCCGGGCTGTCCGGTGCCACGAACAGCGCTGCCCCGTCCCAGAGCTCCCGCAAGGTCGGGATGTCGCCCAGCACGAGGGCACAGCCTGAAGCCGCGGCTTCCAGGACCGCCAGGCCGAAAGGCTCGTAGCGGGCGGGGGCCACGAAGATCGCGGCTTCGGCCATGCGGCGGTGGAGCTCGGGGCGGATCAGGCGACCAAGGTGATGCAGGCCATCGGCAGCACCCTCGCCCGCCACATGGACGGGCCAGGGAAGGTCGGGTGCTACGGCGGTGAGCGCAGCAATGTTCTTGGCCTCATCCCACAGGCGGCCCGCGGCCAGGATGTGGGGGCGCTTCGGTGTAGCCATCGGCGACAGGCTGAGGCCGTTTGGAATTACGCGAGGGCTCGCCCCCCACGCTCCCGCAAGCTCCGCGGCAAACGCGTGGCTGGGAGCGACGACGGCGGCGGCCGCAGCCAAGCCCTGGCGCACGCCTGCTGCATAGCCGCTCCAGTCGCGCGGCAGCTCGCCGCCACGGACCGCTTTCCACCAGGTCGCGACGCAGGAGTGGGCGGCCAGGATCACAGGCGCCTGAAAGCCGGCAGCGGCCTCGCGGAAGCCATTTATATGGACGAGATCGGGGCGGAACGCGCGCTCCAGGGCCAGGAGGCTCCGGCAGGCTGCGGCATCCAGAGGGCCGGCCCGGTCCTGCCACTCGAGGCCCAGCCCGGTGACGGTGACACCGCAGACCTCTGCAGCCTCCTCGCGTTGCTCCTCGTCGGGGGCGGGGCCGAGCACGGCCAGCATGACCTCTATCCGCTGGCCGGCAAGCCCGCGAGCAAGCTCGAGCGCGTAGGTCCACACGCCGCCGACGGCATCGGCGGTCATCAGGACTCGGCCGGGTGTCACGCCGGCACCTTCAGGGCTGGGCTGACGACGTTCTCGCGCAGCCAGCCGGTCAAGGCGCCCAGGCCTTCGTCGAGACCGACCCTGGCCCGCCAGCCGGTTGCCTCCTCGAAGGCACGCGTGTCCGAGACGTACCAGAGCTGGTCACCCGGGCGGGCATCGGCGAAGCTCACGTCCGGCCGCCTTCCGGTGAGGCGCTCGATATGGGCCAGCATCTCGAGCAGGCTCAGCGTGCAGGAGGGGCCGCCGCCGAGGTTGAAGGCGCGGCCGCTGAGCCGATCGATCTGGCGCAGACCCGTGAGCCAGGCGTCCACGGCGTCGTCGACGAAGAGGGCATCGCGGACCTGGGCACCGTCGCCGTAGATGGTGACCGGCTCGCCGCGGAGTGCCCGGATGAGGAAATGGGCGACCCAGCCCTGGTCCTCGGTGCCGAACTGGCGCGGCCCGTAGAGGCAGCTCATGCGCAAGACGAGGGTGCGCAGGCCGAAGCAGCGGGCGTAGTCGATCACGTACTGGTCGGCCACACCCTTCGAGCAGCCATAGGGGCTGTAGAGATCGAGTGGCGTGCGCTCGTCGCAGCCGGCCCGCAGTGCCGCGGCGGCCGGCTCCCAGCGGTCGTCGGAGCGGACGAGAGCGCTGTCGGCCAGAAGCTTGCCGTAGACCTTGTTGGTCGAGGCGAAGAGCAGAGGCGGCGGCTCGCGCTGCTCGCGCAGGGCTTCCAGCAGGTTGAGGGTGCCGCGGGCGTTGACCTCGAAGTCGTGGATCGGATCGGCAAGGCTGGTCGTCACCGCCACCTGGGCTGCCAGATGCAGCACGGCTTCGACACCGCTCGCCGCTTCCCGCACCGCCGCACCATCGCGGACATCCGCGAGCAGGACCGCGATCCGACCTTTGTGCCGCTCCTTGAGCCAGGCGAGGTTGGCCTCGACGCCGGGGCGCGCCAGGCTGTCGAGGATGCGGACCTCGCGTCCTTCCGCCGCCAGCCGGTGGGCGATGTTGCAGCCCAGGAAGCCGGCCCCGCCGGTGACGAGCACGGGCCGGCTGCCCGACATCACGCGCAGCGGCGGCCGGCTCATGCCACCAGCCCCCGGCTGGCAAGCTCGTCCGTGGCCTGGTCGACCCGGTCGATCGCCACCTCGCCGGCCAGCCATTCCGCCAATTCGGCGATGCCGGCCGCGAAATCCTCGCAGGGCTCGAAGCCGATCGTGGCCTTGGCCCTGCCGATGTCGGCGAAGCAGTGACGGATGTCGCCGACCCGGTACTTGCCTGTGATCTGCGGCTGCAGGTCGGTGCGGCCTACCGCGTGTGCCAGAGCGCGCGCGACTTCCTCGACCGTGCGGGCAACACCGCTGCCTACGTTCAGAACCTCGCCCGCGGTGCCTGCCTCAAGGGTGGCAAGGCAGGCGCGGGCAACGTCGCGGACATGAACGAAGTCGCGGCGCTGCTGGCCGTCCTCGAAGATCATCGGCGGCCGACCGTTAAGCAGACGCGAGGCGAAGATGGCGAGCACGCCGGTATAGGGATTGGAAAGCGCCTGGCGGGTGCCGTAGACGTTGAAGAAGCGCAAGGCCGTGGTCGGCACGCCATAGGCCTGGCCCCAGATCAGGCACAGGCGCTCCTGCGTGTACTTGTTGAGCGCATAGACCGAGCTCAGCGTCGGGTGCTTGGTCTCGGGCGTGGGCACGGGCTGCAGCGGCTTTCCGTCCGGGCCCTCGGGCTCCCAGCGGTTGCGGCGGAGCGCTTCGGCCTTGCGCTCGGCAGGCTCGACCAGGCTGCCGTCAGCGGCCCGGCCCAGCCCTTCGCCATAGACGCTCATCGAAGAGGCGACGACCAGGCGCTCGATCGGATTGTTGATGAGCGCTTCCAGAAGGACGGCGGTGCCGAGATCGTTGATGCCGGTATAGTCGGCGATCTTGTACATGCTCTGGCCGACACCGACGGCGGCCGCCAGGTGGACCACAGCCTCGACGCCCTCCAGCGCCCGGCGCACCGCCAGCGGGTCGCGGATGTCGGCGGTGACCAGCTCGGCTTCCTTCGTCAGGTAGGACGGCCGACGATCGACCTCGCCATGCACCTGCGGCGAGAGGCTGTCCAGGATACGGACGGAATAACCGCGCTCGAGCAGCAGATCGGTAAGATGGGAGCCGATGAAACCTGCCCCGCCCGTGATCAGAATCCGCCGCATTGCTTTCCCTTCGCTGCGGTGCAAGCCGTGTAGCGGTACCGGGAAGCGCTGAGATCTCGCCCCAGCCCAGGACTCCCAGGCCCTGATCTTCTACGCCTCCGGCCAGCTTCATCTAAGTTGGTCGAACGGCGGGCGCGAAGGAAAGTTCCGCATCAGGAGCTGGTTCAATAGCGGCAGGAGCTGCCCTGCGGCCGTGCAGCAGCGATCAACGATCAACGTTGCAGCCATACCCCGAGGAGGCCGGGATCAGCTGGTCGTCGCCACGTGGTCGGCCACGAAGGCGCCGCGCTCGCCCATGGGCTTGATGGGTCCTGTCGTGGTGTCGCGGCGGGTCTGCAGCTCGAGCTCGGCGTTGAGCTCGGCACCCAGCATGACGGCGAAGGCCGAGATGTAGAACCACATCAAGGCCACGATGACGGCACCCAGCGAGCCATAGGCCGCGTCATAGGAGCCGAAATTGCTGACATAGAAGGAGAACAGCAGCGAGGCCGCGAACCAGAGCAGGGCGGCGAGGAAGGAGCCGGGTGTCACCCAGTGCCACTCGGCTTCGGCCCGGGACGGGCCATAACGGTACAGCACCGCCAGCGCCAGCATGACGAAGGCCAGGAGGAGCAGGAAGGACGCGACACGGATCGCCACCGCCGTCAGCGGTCCCAGCCACCAGAGCACGAGGTTCAACACCGCCGGCAGGCCGACGATGATCGTCAGCGCCAGCAGGACGCCGAACAGGCCGCCCAGGGTGAACAGGAAGGACTCGAGGTTGAAGCGGAGGAAGCTGCGCTTCTCGGTCTCCTCGTAGGCGACGTTGAGGGCGGTGAGCATGGCCTTGGTGCCGGCCATCGCACTCCAGAGCGCGATCAGCATGCCGACGACGAGGCCCCAGCTCAGCTTGGTGCTGCCCGCCGCCGCCAGGTCGTGGACCCGCTGCGCGATCAAATCGTAGGTGGTGGGCGGCAGCACGTCGCGGACGGCCTCGAGCTGGCGCTCCACGGTCAAGGGGTCGAGCACGAGCCCGTAAATGGAAATGAGCACCGAGATCGCGGGGAAAAGGGCCAGCAGGCTATAGAAACCACAGGAAGCGGCGACCATCGAAATCTGGTCGCCGGTCGCCTCGTTCATCACCCGCCTGATGACGGCCCACCAGCCGCGGGCCGGAATGTCGCTCGGCCGGCGAGCGTGCCGGCCGAGGTCCAGATCCTCTTGCGTCAACCGGATGTCGTCGGGTGATTCGACATCCTCGCGCTCAGGCTCAGGCCGGGGTACGGCCGGTGCCTGTGCTGCCACTGCCGCTCGTCGCGCCGGCGTGGCTCCCGGTCTGAGATGTTGACGCTGGCTCATTCCGGGTGGTCCGTCCGACGTCGCCCTGAGTGCCGCTGCCATTGCCCTGCTGCTTGCCGCCGCTCAGCTCCTGCTTCACGGCATCCCGACCAGCAGCCACGGTCTCCTCGACGACGTGCCGGGCACGCGCCGCCACATCCTGCACGCGCTCCCGTGCGGCCGAGGCCACGCCGCCGACGCTCAGGTCGGTAAGACCCTCGCGCTCGGCCAACTCCCGGGCCGTGCCCATCATGCTCTGGGCAACACGGCTGACGCCCTCGGTGGCCTCGGAGGCGGCATCGCGCAGACGCCCACGCACGTCCTCGCCGACCCCGCTCATCAGCTCCTGCTCATAGCGGGTCGGCGGCATCAGCAGGCCCAGCACCGCACCGATCGCCACACCGGCGGCACCGATGAGCATCGGCTGGTCCTGAACGAAGCTGACGCCCCGTCCGGCAGCGTTCGAGCCATAGTCATAGGCACTCGATACGGCCGACCGGCCAGCGCCGTAGAGGCTCTGCGCCGCATCCTGACCGCGCTCCACCAGGCTGCCGCCGGCAGCACCGGCCTGATCGCGCCAGCTCCGATAGCGCTCGGTCGCAGCCTCGACCGCCGCATCGACACGCTCGCGGTAGGCGGCGATCGTCTCGCCGACGCTCTGCGCCAAGCCCAGGACCGCACCCTTCGCGGCATAGACGCGGCCGTGATAGGCGTCCTCGGCCTCGTCGGCGGCACGCTGCACGGAGGCACCGGCCTGGTGCGCCCGATCGGCCAGGTTCTCGATCGTGGAGCCGGTGTAGTCGCGGCTCTGGGCCCCGTAGCCGGTCGGGCTGTAGCCGGAGCGGCCGTAGCCGGCGTACCGGTCACCGGTCGAGTAGGTGCGCAGATGACGGCGCTCGGGTGCCGAAGCTCCCCCGCCCAGCCGACCCGACGCGATCAGCCATGCCGCACCGGCGCCGATCAGCGCCCAGGGCAGCGGGTTGTCGCGGATGCTGCGCACAACGCCAGCGCCGAGATCGCCGCCGGTCTCATAGGCGGCATGACCGTAGTCGTAAGCCGCATCAACCGCTGCGCGTCCGTAGCCGTAGGCACCCTCGGCCGCCTCACGCCCATAACCTCTAACGCTCTGCATAGCCGATTGTCCTTGTTCTGCCATGTTCTGGCTCATCGCCCCCGCCCGATCGCGCCACTCGCGGTAACGCTCGCCGGCGGCGGAGGCGGCCGCATCGACGCGCTCGCGAAAGCTGCTGCCGGCCTCGTGCTCGTCCTTCCGCAGGCCGAAGACCTCACCGCGGGCCACATAGAGGCGGTCGTGGTAGGCCTCCTCGTCCTCGGCCGCACCGCGTGCGATGCCCGTCTCGGCCGCACGAAGCCTGTCCTCGTAGTCCTCGACGGCAGCGTCGGCATAGGCACCGTGCGTGGTCCGGTACTCGTCCTGCCAAGCCTCGTGGGCCGGCATGTAGTCCGGCTCCTGACGTGGCCGCGGAGGCGGCACCGCAACGGGCTGCGGGCCGCGCGCGGTGGCGGCCAGAAGCCAGGCAATGCCGATCCCGGCCAGTGCGGCAGGGATAGGATGCTGCTTCACGGTGGCCATCAGGTTCTGGCCGAACTCGCCGCCACCGCTCGTCTTCAGATAGTCCACCGCCTGGTCGATCATCTCGCCCGGCGAGAGCTTCTGCTGGAGAGCATCGATGGTGGCGTCGAGACGAGCGCGGGTCTGCTCGAGATCGCGCTCGATCACCTCCGGCGTGGGCTCGGTCACGACACCTTCTCCTGCACGAGCCGGACGTCGCGGCGGAGGTTGGCGGCCGTGCGCTCCGGGGCGAGCCTGCCGGCCGAGAGGTCGTTCTGGCCCTTGCGGACCAGGAGATAGCCGACCAGGGCGATCACGACGCCGACCAGCAGCATCGCCACCCAGTCCCACATGAAGTTGGACAGCACGGTGACGACGGCCTGCAGGATGAGGACCAGGGCCGGGATCGCCAGCACGGCCCCGATCGCCATCATCGCGACCGCGGCACCGACCTGGCTCACCTTCTCCTGCGCCTCGGTCTTGGCGAGGGTAAGCTCGTCACGAACGAGGCGCGTGCTGTCGTTGGCGAGGTCGCGCAGGAGCTCGCCGATCGATCGGCTCTCCGCCCCTGCACGACCCTCGTGCAGGGTGGTCATCAGTAGGCGCTCCCGCTCGTGCCGGCCCCCGGGGCTGCCGTGCCGCCGCCGGTCGCTGCCGCCGCCCCCTGGACGTGGCGCTCGAACTCGGTGCTCGTGCGCTGCACATTGGGCTGGTTAGGGGTTCCGGAAGTGGATGAACCACCGCCGGAGGCAGGCGAAGTACCGGCCGTCGTCGAGCGGCCCGAGCCGGCCGCTGCGCCGTAATCGGCACCGGTGCCCGAGGTCGGCGAGCCGCCCGCGGTCCGGCCGGCGGTGCCTGCCCCGACGCCACGGCCGGCGCCGGCCATGCCGTAGTCGGCACCCGTGCCCGAGGTCGGCGAGCCGCCGCGCCCGGGCGGGTAGCTGGTGCTGCCGGCGGTGTAGCCGGCACGGGTGCCGTAGTCGCCGCGGCCATGGCTGACGCCCGACGAGTAGGCCTGGTGATACTGGCGCTCCATCGAGGCCCGCGACCAGCCGCGTCAGGGCAAAGCCGGCGGCCACGGCCGCGCCCATGAACAAAGCGGGCTGACGGCGGCCGAAGCTCTCGAGCGAGCTCCATATGGTGTTGATATCACGGTGCCGGACCGCATCGGCGAAGCCGTCCAGCTCGCGGGCGCCGCGATCGATCAGCCCGGCGAGCCAAGCCTCGCGGTCGCGAAGCTCGTCGGCGGTCGAATGCGCCCGGTCGGCGATGGCACCGATCCGGTCGGCGACGCCGTCCTTCTGCTCCTCGGCCTTGTCAGCCAGGCCCTGACGCACGGCGCTCACTACGCCCAGCGCCTCGCTCTTCACGCTGCTGCCGATCTCGCGGGCCTCGTCGGCCACGTCGCGTGCAGCACCCTTCGCCTCGGCGGCGATGTTCCGGGCCTCGCCCTGCGCCCGCTGCGCCGTGACATCCGCATCCCGCTTGAGCCGGTCGGCCTCAGCTTGCACCGAACCGCTGCGCTGCTGCTCATGCTGGCTCATAGATGATACCCCTCGATCGTCATGATCGCCGTGTGGCCCAAGGAACGCCTTGTCTTTGGCTGAAGTTCCCGCCGCACCCCCATTGCCGGCCGGGCAAACAAAATACCCGGGCCTTGCAAGTTCTGTGGCAAGCGAGGTGTCTCAGCCCGGGGCGCTGCCCGTACTTTCTCAACCGACGCCTGACGGTGGAGTTCCGCGGCTGCCGGAGCCGCCGCCCATAATCCGGCCAGCCCGCGCAAGCAGCTGCGTTGCGGTATGCATGCTCCACGACTGGAGCTCACCGCTCTCGCGCTCCGCGCAGGCTTCGGCTACCTCGATGGGTGCTGAGGCAGGGAATTCGGGCGAGGATGAGCCTCAAGGTCGCGACCTACAATATCCACCGCTGCATCGGCACCGACGGGCGGGAGGATGTCGGGCGCGTGGCGGCCGTCCTCCAGGAGATCGATGCGCAGGTTGTGGGGCTGCAGGAGGCGGAGGCCCGGCCGTCGCGGACCAGCCGCAACCAGGCCCAGGAGCTGGCCCGCCGGCTGAACCTCGAGCTGATCGAAGGACCGCTCCTGATCGAGGGTCATGGCCATTACGGCAACGCGCTCCTGAGCCGGCTGCCGGTGCGGCTCCTGCGCCGCAACCGCTTCGGCCGGATCGGCCTCGAGGCGCGCGGCTTCCTGCATGTCGAGGTGGCCGATCCGGACGGCCCGGTCTGGCACGTCATCGCCACCCATCTCGACCTGGGCCCCCGCGCCCGCTCGGCCCAGCTCAGGGTCCTGGCCCGCGAGCTGGCCCTGGCCCCGCACCCGGCGCTGATCATGGGCGACCTCAACGAGTGGCGGGGCTGGACCCGGGCCCTGGCCACGCTCCGCGGCGCCGGCAGGCTCCTGCCCGCCCGCCCGAGCTTCCCCTCGCGCCTCCCCCTCCTGGCGCTCGACCGCATTGCCGTGCGCGGCGCCCGCGTCGAGACCGGCCCCGTCGTCCACCGCACCGAGCTCAGCCGCCGCGCCTCCGACCACCTCCCGGTCTGGGCCATGCTGTCCGCCGGCCGCCTGTAGGGCCTGAACGATCTCCCCCGTCTCCGCGGCGCCAATTCGGACCGCTCTGGCGCACATGGGCTCCTGAGCGCCTCAAGGCTCCTCATCTCCAGCAGGCGAAAACAGCCTGACCTGCCCGGAACTGTGGCCACGCCGGCCTCAGCTAAACCACCCCGAACGGCACGGTCCGCGACCCACTCTGGCCGCCGGCGTTCCCAAGGCTTTACAGAGACACATGAAGCTGGCTGGGGGACTTGGATTCGAACCAAGACTGCTCGGTCCAGAGCCGAGAGTTCTACCGTTAAACTATCCCCCAACGGGCGCGCGTGACGCGCCGCGGTCGCTCCCGATATGGGGTGCATGGGGCCGTGTCAAGGGTGCTGGCTGCCGGATTCCTTCGCGAGCAGCGCGTCGAGGCGGGCCAGGCAGGCGGCGCGGTCGGGGGTGAAGTCATGGGTCTCCCACCAGTGCCTGACATGCCTCAGGAGAGCGCCGAGCTCAGGGCCGGGCGGGATGCCGCGGCTCTGGAGATCGTTGCCGTCCAGCGGGAACTCGGGTGCCCGCCAGTCGGTGGCCAGCGCCTCGACGGCATGGACTGAAGACGGATCTCCGCCGTCCAGGGCGACGGCGAGGCGGAGCAGGTCGAGGTACCGGGCGGTGCCGTGCGCATAGATGCCGTACCGGTGGGCGCGCCCGTCGGCGTGGGGGTCGGGTAGGGGAAGGCGCACGAGCGCCTCCAGCCGGTCCCGGTCCCGGGCCGACAGGCGTAGCCGGGTGGCGGTCTGCTCAACCAGCCGCCTTGTCGCTGCCGGCGCTGCGCAGGAGCACGGACAGGCGCAGAATGGCATCGGCATCCGGCCAGGCGGTGGCCAGACGCAGGAGGGGGGCGAAGCCTGGGGGCTCGGGAAGGATGCGGCGGAGCACGCCCGTGTCGCGCATCAGCTCGAGGGCCGGCACGGCACCTCCCGTCTCCAGGAGGCGCAGCAGCTCCTGCCGGACGCGCTCGCCGGAGAGGCGGTCGATGCCCGGCGCCAGCTCGCGGCAGGCCGCCAGCGCCGCCGCATCGGCCGGCGGCCGACCGAAGCGGCCGTAGAAGCGGAAGAAGCGGAGGATGCGGAGATAGTCCTCGCGGATCCGGGTGGCGGGGTCGCCGACGAAGCGGATGCGGCCGGCGCGGAGGTCGGCCTCGCCCTCGAACGGGTCGAAGAGCCGGCCCTCGCCGTCGCAGCTCATGGCGTTGATGGTGAGATCGCGGCGGGCGGCGTCCAGGACGAAGTCGTCGGTGAACGCGACCACCGCATGCCGGCCATCGGTGGCCACGTCGCGGCGGAGCGTGGTCACCTCGTAATGGTGACGCCCGCCGTGCACGGTGACGGTGCCGTGCCTGAGGCCGGTCGGGATCACCTTGAGCCCGGCCGCCTCGCACAAGGCCATGACGCGCTCAGGCAGCTCCGCTGTGGCGAGGTCAAGGTCCGGCATGTCGATGCCAGGGTCGAGCAGCGTGTCGCGCACGCAGCCGCCGACGAACCGCGCCGGCCTGCCGCCTGCCGTGAGGGCCGCCAGGACACGCCGGCTCTCGGGTGCCCGCAGCCAGCGCGCCTGGGCCAGGGTGGCGCTCATGACCCCTGGCGCAGGACCCGGGCGAAGTTGACGAGGATGCCGGCCGTGGCCCCCCAGATGTAGCGGCCGGCATAGGGCAGCACGTAGAACCGACGCCGGCGGCCGTTGCGTTCGTAGCTGTCCTGGCGGTGGTTGGCGGGGTCCATGACGAAGCCCAGCGGCAGCTCGAACAGCTCCTCGACCTCGAAGGGATCGGTGGTGAAACGCTCCGGCGGGTCCACCCAGCCCACCACCGGGTGGATGCGGAAGCCGGTGCCGGTGAGATAGGGACGCAGCTCGCCCAGCACCTCGACCCGGTCGGCGCTGAGCCCGATCTCCTCGTCCGCCTCGCGCAAGGCTGCGGCCACCGGGTCCTCCCCGGGCTCGAGCCGCCCGCCCGGCAGGCTGATCTGGCCGGCATGGTCCTTGAGGTGGGCCGTGCGCTGGGTCAGGAGCACGGTCGGCCCCTCCGACCGCGGCACCAGGCCCAGGAGCACGGCGGCGGGCACGCGCGTGGCCGCCGCATCGTGCCCTTCGTCGCCGCCGAGCCAGTCCGATGCGGGCTCCTGGCCAGCGGGCTGCGCCAATCGGGCACGCACGTTCTCGCGAGCGCTTGCCGCGTCCTCAGTCATCACCGCTGCCCAGGGTCCAGAAGCGGCCGCCGCTCCACACCCCGATCACGTCCGCGTGCTCCGGGTGCGGTTCCGCCAGCTCGACCAGCTGGTAATAGACCGGGCGCGCTATCCGCGCCTCCAGCCGATCGCGGACGAGGAGGTAGGGCACGGCCGCGTCACCGTGAGCGGCCAGACGCAGCGGATGCCCGGCATCGAGCGGCACCCACTCCTCCAGATTGGTCCGGAACCGCAGCTGCCGGCCGGCGCCCTCGCCTTCGCTCTGCAGCTCGACCGCCGTGAACGGCACGTCGTCGACCTCGATCCGGCCCTGCTCGCCCGGCGTGATCAGCCAGTAGCTGCCGTCCTCCGCCCGGCGCAGGACGGTGGCGAACAGCTTCACGAGCGGCAGGCGGGCGATGGGCGAGCCGCGATAGTGCCAGCCGCCCTCGCGGTCGATCCGGATTTGGAACGAGCCACAGGCGCGCTCGCCGCGGAGTGCGGCTCGGAGCAGGGCGTCGGCGTCGAAGGCGGCTCTGGGCAAGGTGTTGGGTGCCGCGTGAAACGGGGTTGCGGTCATCTATCTATGAGGGCACGCTGTTGGAATCCAGAACAGGTGTTGGGCGGTGCAGCGCATGAGCACGGAGACCGACGACATCGCGCAGGAGGTCGAGCGCACGATCGAGCGGCTGAACCGGGTTCGGCAGGAGATCGGGCGGGTGATCTTCGGGCAGGAGCGGGTCGTCGACGAGACGCTGATCACGATCCTGGCCGGCGGGCATGTGCTGCTCGTGGGCGTCCCCGGCCTCGCCAAGACCAAGCTTGCCGAGACCTTGGGCGTGGTGCTGGGGATGGTGCAGAAGCGGGTGCAGTTCACGCCCGACCTGATGCCGGCCGACATCCTGGGATCGGAAGTGCTGGAGGAGTCGGCGGGCGGGCTCAGGAACTTCCGCTTCATCGCCGGCCCGGTCTTCGCCCAGCTGCTGATGGCGGACGAGATCAACCGGGCGAGCCCGCGCACCCAGGCGGCCCTCCTCCAGGCGATGCAGGAGCGCAAGGTGACCGTGGCCGGGCACGACCACGCGCTGCCCACGCCCTTCCATGTGCTGGCGACCCAGAATCCGATCGAGCAGGAAGGGACCTATCCGCTACCGGAAGCCCAGCTCGACCGTTTCTTCATGCAGGTCAATGTCGACTACCCGTCGCTCGAGGCCGAGCGGAAGATGATGATCGCCACCACGACCACCGCCGAGGCGGAGCCCGAGCGGGTGCTGGACGGGCCCACGCTCCTGGCGATGCAGCGCCTGGTGCGGCGGATGCCGATCGGCGACAAGCTGGTCGACCTCATCCTGCGGCTGGTCCGCGCCGGCAGGCCCGAGAACCGCGACCTGCCCGAGATCGCCGAGCAGGTGGCCTGGGGCCCTGGCCCGCGCGCCAGCCAGGCGCTGATGCTGGCCGTGCGCGTCCAGGCATTGCTCGACGGCCGCCTCGCCCCTTCGGCCGAGGACGTGGCGACCTTGGCGGGCCCAGTGCTCCGCCACCGCATGGCCGTCACCTTCGCCGCCCGCGCGCAGGGCATCACGGTGGACGACGTGGTGGCACGCCTGTGCCGGCATGTGGCCTGAGCGCGCCCTAGCGCATCCGTGAGCACCACCGCGACATCCTCTGGCATCAGCGCCAGCACTGACCGGCTCCGGCAGCAGGCCGAGACCCTCAGCCAGCGCCTCCCCTCTCTGCTGGTCGAGGCCGACCGGGTTGCGGCCACCGTCGCACCCGGCGTGCATGGCCGGCGGCGTACCGGGATGGGCGAGACGTTCTGGCAGTTCCGCCTCTACCAGACGGGCGATGCTGCCAGCGACATCGACTGGCGGCAGTCCGCCCGCTCGCGTCACCTCTTCATCCGCGAGCAGGAGTGGGAAGCGGCCGAGAGCGTGTGGATCTGGTGCGACCTCTCGCGCTCGATGTCGTTCCGCTCGACCGCACCCTTGCCCGCGAAGTGGGAGCGCGCAGCCCTGCTGACGCTGGCCCTCTCGGCCCTCCTCGTCCGCGGCGGCGAGCGCGTGGCCCTGCTGGGTGGGGGCACCCGTCCCGCCAGTGGCCGCTTCGGCCAGGAGCAGCTCGCCCGCGCCCTGACCCAGGCTGCCGGCACGCGCGAGCCCCTGCCGCCGACCACGTCCCTGCCGCGCTATGCCCGCCTCGTGCTGATCTCCGACTTCCTGCAGCCGATCGACGTGCTGCGCCAGCGCATGGCCCATTTCGTCGGCCTGGGGGTACGGGCCAGCGTGCTCCAGCTCCTGGACCCCGCCGAGGAGCTGCTGCCCTATGAGGGCAGGGTCCTGTTCGAGGGCCTGGAGCAGGAGGGGGCTGCGCTGATCGACAATGTCGGCAGCATCCGCAAGCGCTATGTCGAGGTGCTGCGCGCGCACCGGGAGACCTTGGGCGCCTTGTGCGGCCGGCAGCAGTGGCGCTTCGCCACCCACCGCACCGACCGGCCGGCCGAGACGGCACTTCTCTCCCTGGTGGCGATGCTGGCACCTCGAGCGCGGCACTGAGCATGCTGAATCTGGGCCTTCTCGGTTTCACCCAGCCCTGGCTGCTCCTGGGCCTCGTCTCCCTCCCGGCCCTCTGGCTCCTCCTCCGCATCACTCCGCCAGCCCCGCGCAAGGTCGCTTTCCCGGCCCTTCTCTTCCTGCTCGGTCTGAAGAGCGGCGAGCGCACCCCGGCCCGCACTCCCCTCTGGCTGCTGCTGCTCCGCCTCGCCCTGGCGGCCCTGCTGATCCTGGCGCTTGCCGGCCCGGTCCTGAACCCTGCTCCCGGGCCTGGGCGGCAGCGGCCCCCTCGTGCTCGCCATCGACAATGGCTGGGCCGCGGCCCAGCGCTGGGATGGCCGCGTCCAGGTTGCCCGCGAGCTGGTCGAGCAGGCTGCACGCGAGGAGCGCCGGGTGGTCCTCCTGCCCACCGCACCGACAGACCGGCCGTTCCAGCCTGCGCTCCTGCCCGCTTCCGAGGCCCTGGACACGCTCACCACCCTGACGCCACAGCCCTGGCCCGTGGACCGGCCCGCTGCCGAGCGCGCGCTGGCGGCGCTCAGCCTTGGGGGCGCCACCACGAAGTGGCTGAGCGACGGCCTGGCCGGCAGCCCGGCCGAGCGCACGGCCGCCGAGGCGTTCGCCGCGACGCTGCGCCGGCTTGGGCCGCTCCAGGTCTATGCCGACGCCGCACCTTCCAGGCCTGCCCTGCTCCGGCTGCCCGACGGGGCAGGCACGGAGCTGGCCGTCACCGCCGAGCGGGTCGCCGCCGATCCCGCCGCCAGGCTCGAGGTCGAGGCGCACGGGCCCGGCGGCGAGACCCTGGCCCGGGTGCCGATCGTCTTCGACGGCGACGGGCGCAAAGGTGCGGCCAAGCTCGAGCTGCCGGCCGACATGCGCAACCGCGTCGCCCGGCTGGAGCTTTCTCCGGCGCAGGGGATCGGCGGCACGGTGCTGCTCGACGAGCGCTGGCGCCGGCGCACGGTCGGCATGATCGGCGCCGGCCGGGCCGAGGACGACCAGCCCCTCCTCTCCGAGCTCTACTTCATCGCCCGGGCGCTGGGCCCCTCGGCCGAGCTGCGCCAGGGCGGGATCGCCGAGCTCACCGACGGCCCGCTGTCGCTCATGGTCCTGCCCGACGCCGGCCGGATCGACCCCGCCGAGCGGGCCCGGCTCGATGCCTGGATGGAGGAGGGCGGGGTGCTGCTCCGCTTCGCCGGCCCGCGCCTTGCCGCCAGCGGCGACGACCTGGTCCCGGTCCCGCTCCGTGCCGGCGACCGGATGCTGGGCGGTGCGCTCTCCTGGCAGGAGCCGCTCCGCCTGGCACCCTTCGATCCCGACGGCCCCTTCGCCGGCCTCCTCCCGCCCGAGGAGGTGCGCGTCAGCCGCCAGGTGCTGGCCGAGCCCAGCCCCGCTTTGTCGGCTGCCACCCTCGCCACCCTGGAGGACGGCACGCCGCTCGATCACCATGGCCCAGCGCGGCAAGGGCCGGCTGATCCTGGTCCACACCTCGGCCAACACGAGCTGGAGCACGCTGCCGCTCTCCGGCCTCTTCGTCGACATGCTGCAGCGGATCCTGGCCCTGGCGCCGGGTGCCGGCGGCACACCCAGGGGTGCCCTGGAGCCGCACCGCGTGCTCGACGCCTTCGGCCGCCTCTCAGACTTCGAGGGCGCCCTGCCGCCCATTCCGGCCGACCGCTTCGCCACCGCCGTGGCCGGCCCCGCCCAGCCGCCCGGCCTCTATGGGCCGGTCCGCGTCGGCGAGGCCGCCGAGGAGGAGCCGGCCCGGCTGGCCCTCAATCTCCAGCCCGCCGTGCGCGAGCTCCTGCCCCTGGGCGACGAGCTGCTCGGCGGCGAGCCCGTGGGCTATGCCCGGGCGGAGGAGGTCGACCTGGCACCCTCGCTGCTCACGCTGGCGCTCCTCCTGGCCCTGGCCGACCTCGTCATCGGCTACTTCCTGCGCGGGCTGGTCCCGCAGCTCGGTCGGAGCGCTGCCGCTGCCGTGGCCCTCCTCCTCTGGCTGCCCACGGCGCAGGCCCAGGAAGGCGAGGACCGCCTGGTCGAGCTCGCGAACGAGACCCGGCTCGCCTATGTCGTGACCGGCGATGCGGCCGTGGACCAGGAGAGCGAGGCGGGCCTGCGCGGCCTTACCCGCGTCCTGGCCCAGCGCACGGCCGTCGAGGCTGCCGACCCCGCCCCGGTCGACGTTGCCTCGGCCGAGCTCGCCCTCTTCCCGCTCCTCTATTGGCCCGTCCCGCCCGACCATGCGAACCTTGCGGCGGAGACGGTCGAGCGGGTCGAGCGCTACCTCCAGCAGGGCGGCATGATCCTCTTCGACACCCGCGACGGCGCCAACCTGCTTCCCGGCCAGGATGGCGGCGGCCCCGGCGAGGCGCGGCTGGGCCAGCTCCTGGAAGGTCTCGACCTGCCTCCGCTCCAGCCGGTCCCGCCCGACCACGTCCTGACCCGCTCCTTCTATCTCCTCCAGGACTTCCCCGGCCGCTGGGCCGGCCAGACGGTCTGGGTCGACCAGGCGGCCCCCGGCATCAATGACGGTGTGTCCAGCGTGATCATCGGCGCCCATGAATGGGCCGGTGCCTGGGCCGAGGACGAGTATGGCGAGGCGCTCTACCCCGTCGTCCCCGGCGGCGAGGCCCAGCGCGAGATGGCCCGCCGCTTCGGCGTCAACCTCGTGATGTACGCGCTCACCGGCAACTACAAGACCGACCAGGTCCACGTGCCCGCCCTGCTGGAGCGGCTGGGCCAGTGACCGGTCGCGACCGCTCTCCTGCTCCTCGGCCGGACTTGGGATGACCTCACTCAGCCTCGTCTTCGACCCCCATCTTCCCTGGCCCGTCCTGCTCGCGGCCGCCATCCTCGCCGCACTCGCCCTCGGCTGGGGCCTGTGGCGCCGTGCCAAGGGCATCGGCTGGCGCCTCGCCTTCCTCACCCTCCTGCTCCTGGCGCTGGCCAACCCCACGCTCCGCCGCGAGGAGCGTGAGCAGCTCCCCGACACCGTCCTCCTCGTCAAGGACCGCTCGCCAAGCCAGCGCCTCCCCGGCCGGCAGGAGCAGCTGGCGGAGGCCGAGAAGGACATCCGTGCGCGCCTGGCCGACATGCCGGGCGTGGAGCTGCGCGAGGTCGAGCTCGACGGCAGCGGCCGGGACGGCACCACGCTCTTCGCCGGCCTCGCCGATGCGCTGGCCGAGACCGACCGCAGCCGCCTGGGCGCCATCCTCGCCCTCACCGATGGCGAGGTCCACGACGCGCCTGCCGACGCCAAGGGTGTCCCCGCCCCCTTCCACGCCCTCCTCACCGGCCGCAAGGACGAGACCGACCGCCGCCTCGTGATCGAGCAGGCGCCCTCGTTCAGCGTCGTCGGCGAGCCGCAGACCCTCACCGTCCGGGTCGAGGACGAGGCATCGGGCCCCGGCTCGATCCCGGTCACGCTGCGCCGCGACGGCAAGGTTCTGGCCCAGATCCAGGCCCGCCCCGGCACGCCCGAGACCCTGCCCTTCAGCCTCGACAAGGCGGGCCCGACCGTCCTCGAGATCGACGCCGCCACGAGGCCCGGCGAGCTGACGTCCATCAACAACCGCACCGCCGTCACCGTGAACGGTGTGCGCGACCGCCTGCGCGTGCTGCTCGTCTCCGGCCAGCCCTATCCGGGCCTGCGCGTCTGGCGCAACCTGCTCAAGGCCGACCCCTCGGTCGACCTCGTCCACTTCACCATCCTGCGCCCGCCCGAGAAGCAGGACGGCACCCCCATCCGCGAGCTGGCGCTGATCGCCTTCCCCTCGCGCGAGCTGTTCGAGGTCAAGCTCAACGAGTTCGACCTCATCATCTTCGACCGCTACTCCCGCCGCGGCCTCCTGCCCCTGATCTACCTCGAGAACATCGCCCGCTACGTCGAGGAGGGCGGCGCTCTCCTCGAGGCCGGCGGCCCCGAGTTCGCCTGGCCCACCAGCCTCTACCGCACCCCCCTCTCCCGCGTCCTCCCCGGCGCCCCCTCGGGCGAGGTCTTCGAGCGCGGCTACGTCCCCACGCCCACCGAGCTCGGCCAGCGCCACCCGGTCACGGCCGGCCTCGACGCCGACGGTGCCAAATGGGGCCGCTGGTTCCGCCAGGTCGACGTCGAGGCGACCGACGGCCAGGTCCTGATGACCGGCGTCTCCGACCGCCCGCTCCTGGTCCTCAAGCGCGTCGGCGAGGGCCGCGTCGCCCAGCTCCTCTCCGACCATGCCTGGCTCTGGCAGCGCGGCTTCGAAGGCGGCGGCCCCCAGGCCGTCCTGCTGCGCCGCCTCGTCCACTGGCTGATGAAGGAGCCCCAGCTCGAAGAGGAAGCCCTCCGCGCCCGAGCCCAGGGCGACGAGATCATCCTCGAGCGCCAGTCCCTCAACGACGACCCCGTCCCCGCCACCCTCACCGCCCCCTCCGGCCAGCAGCAGACCCTGGAGCTCCGCCCCGACCCCGACGGCACGCTCCGCGCCCGCACCGCCGCCACCGAGGAAGGCCTCTACCGCGCGGAGGACGGCACCCACACGGCCTACGTCACCCCCCGCCCGATTGCGGCGCGGGAGCTGGCCGACATGCGGGCGACGGAGCGGGTCCTGGCGCCGATCGCGGAGGCTACGAGCGGCGATGTGCGGTGGCTCGCGGATGGGCTGCCGGACCTGCGGAAGGTGGAGCCGACGCGACCGGCGGCGGGACGGGGGTGGCTGGGGATCAGGGACAACGGCGCTTACCGGGTTCTAGGCACGCGCGACCTGCCGCTGCTGCCGCCGTTCCTGGCGCTGTTGCTGCTGGTCGGGACGGCCGCGCTCGCTTGGTGGCGGGAGGGTCGAGCATGAAAGGGCAAAGCGTACTAAGAAGCGCTGGCGCCTGATGTCCAGCTGACCGTATAGGTAAAAAAGCTCTGTCTACTAACAGATTGGACACAGGGCAGACCCGTTTGATAATCCATCGCCAACTTCCAAAGATTGTCGGCGTTGAAATCGAAATAGACCGGCGCTTTGGCCTCAAACCAAACAGATCTCGGGCGGACCCAATCAAAGACATGATGACCTACATAGGATCTGTTCACTTCTTCTTGGATTTCGTGCAAATCATGGATCCAAAATGACCTTGATGCATCGGGGTTCTCCGATTTCCTGTAGAAAATCTCTCCCTGGTCGTTGTGCTTTCGCGGAAGGAAGACCAAATCTCTGACGAAGTCAGCACTGGGATCTGGAAGGCGGTGAAGGATATGAAAATTGGATCGGAAGCCATTGCCATTGACTACCCAGATCATATTGGCATAGAACTGTTCACGTGAATAAAGTTCTTCTGACAGAAGAACTGAGTTCTGGAACTCTAAAACTAAACCAGAGTTAGTTTTTATATCCGCGATGTGCTTCTCGCCCGTCGAGAATCGAGGTGAATGATCTCCTGAGACCTTTGCGTGAGAGCGCCCTGTAGCCGGCCTGCCAGCGGCTGAGGCTCTTTCGGACGCTCGCGAATGCGGGTTGATGCACGAAACCAGCCCTCAGCTCATGGTTGCCGCTCCTTCTTGCCCTGCCTGCTTCGCACCGGACGGACTCCGCCCTCAGGCCAGCCCGAGGGCGAGCGCCCGGCGCAGGTTGATGGCGGCGCACATCGTCTGCAGCTGGACGTCGTTGCGCGCCAGGCCGAGATAGCGCACCCGGCGGCAGCCATAGGCCCGCTTCATGGTCGCGAACAGCCGCTCGACGCCCGCCCGGATCGGCGCCACCGCCTTGTTGAACGCCACCTGCCAGGGCCTGAGCGGCCGGTTGCGCCGTGCCTGGTACATGATCCGCGGCTCGATGCCCTGCGCCTTGAGCCGCTTGCGCCGGGCTGCGTCGTCATAGGCCTTGTCGGCATACACCGCCTGCTCGTCGCCCTGGACGAGGCCGTCAGCCGGCACGCTGTCGTGCACGTCGGCCGGCGTCATCACCGCCTCACGGACCAGGCCGCTGCCCTCGTCGACCGCCGCATGCGCCTTGTAGCCGAACCGGCTCCTGCCGTTCTTCTTCGTCCACCCGGCCTGCGGATCGCGGGCCGCGACCTCGCCCGCGTCGCCGCCCGGCGGCCGCACCGCGGCTCCGATGATCGTGGCGTCGATCAGCGTGCCCCGGCGCAGGATCAGCCCACGTGTGTCCAGCTGCCGGTTGACCTCGGCCAGCAGCTTCTCCGCCAGGCCGCGCCGCGCCAGCTGCTCGCGGAAGCGCCAGATCGAGCTGTGGTCCGGGACGCTCTCGGCCAGCGGGATGCCGGCGAAACGGCGGAAGGAGAGCCGGTCGTCGACCGCCGCTTCCAGTCCTTCGTCGGACAGCCCATACCACTGCTGTAAGACCCCGTTTGAGAAATCAGGGATGGGCGACGCGCCGGAGGAGGAGGGCGCCCATGCCGACATGGATCATGGCCTCGGAGACGTCGCAGCGCTGCTCGTAGTCGCGCACCAGCCGGCGCCAGCGGGTCATCCAGCCGAAGGTCCTCTCCACCACCCACCGCCGGGGCAGGACCTGGAAGCCCTGCTGGCCGGGAAGCTTGTGGACGATCTCGAGCACGAAATCCCGATAGGCGGCATCGCTGATCAGCCGGCTACGGTCGTAGGCACCGTCGGCGAACAGATGCTTGAGCCACGGCCAGCGCTTGCGGATCGCGGTGACGATCCGCTCTGCACCGGCGGCATCCTGCACGTCGGCGGTGGTCAGGTTCACCATTAGAAGCCGCCCGTCCGTATCCACGGCCACATGCCGCTTGCGGCCCTTGATCCTCTTGGCGGCGTCATAGCCACCACCGTCGGGGGCCTGGGGTGCCTTCACGGTCTGGCTGTCGAGCACAGCAGCACTCGGGCTCGGCTCACGGCCCACCTGCTCGCGGTCGTGCATGAGCGCCACGTCGTGCACGGTCCGGAACAGGAGCCGACGCACGAGGCGCCGAAACCACCAGTACACCGTCTGCCACGGCCCGAAATGCACGGGCAACATCCGCCAGCCGCAGCCGGCTCGCACCAAGTACCTGATCGCGTTCAGGATCTCGCGTAGGTCCACGCCCGGCTTGCGGCCACGTCCGGCCGGCTTTGGCAAGAACGGCCTGATCCGCTCCCACTCCTCCTCCGTCAGATCGGTCGGATAGCGCCGCCGCTCAAAAGCAGCTTGCCGCGCTCGATGCTCCTTCGTCCACATCCCGCATAGGTCGTCGGCAGGTCAGCCCCACTCAACCTCAAGCCGCCATTCTCAAACGGGGTCTAAGAGCAGCAGCTTGACGTAGGTCAGCAGCGGGTAGGAGAGCCCGCCTTCCCGGCTGGCGTAGATGCCGGCGACGATCGCCTCCAAGGCTGGCCAGTCGAGTGCTGCGTCCAGGCGCTCCAGCCACGCGCTCTTCTTGCCCCGCCGCCGCACGATGCTGTCCGCCAGCCCAAGTTGCCGCAAGTCACGCCGCGCCATCGCCCCGCCCCAGCGCCGTTTCGAGCATTGAATCAGAAACTTGCCGGTCGTGCAAAGGTCTCCTCCTGCCAATCCAACGGATACCGGGCCTTCCAGCTCCGGTGCCATTCGGTTTCATTCTCCCACCAAGCGTCGCAGTGACGAAGCGATACATGCGCCCAGTGCCAAACGAGCTTCTTGCCGCATTTGGCTTGCACATTGGCCCCACAGAGAGGGCAGGATGCCTGAGCACGCGGCGACGGGCGGACGCGCTCCTGATGCAAGATAGCAAATTCCATCCTTGATGCCCTCCACCAGGAGACGCAATGGTCGATTGCGAAGACCGGGTATACTAAAATTCGTAAGCAAGTATATGAAAATAATTGAAGACTGAAGGTACGGATGCTCAAGCGAAACTTGTGTTACGGCGGACGGATCATGCCCATACAGCGGCCGGGTGTACTGAGGTAACGAAGGGTTTCGAGGACAGCATACGCGATCCTCTATCACCGAGTCATGTCGGCAGGAGTCCTGGTGGCATGCGAGATGCACCCCAGCGTCTCACCCCGCAAGCACTTAACCGGCGGCACCTGAAATCCGGGCGAGCTGCTCTGCAGGGAGCGGCGGCTGGAAGTTCGGCCGGGTCTTGGGCTCCGACTTCCTAATCCGGCATTAACTCGATGGCGGCCCAATCGGTATCGCTCGGCGGCAGCACCTCACCGGGACGCCAACTCACACTCAATGCACTTTCTCTGCCAAAGTTGAGCGGTTCTCCCGAGTCGGGGATCGTGGCGTCAGGCTCGTGAGGTTGCCTTCGTCCGCATCGCGTCGACGCTCCATGGGCCCGGCCCAGAGAACACGAAGTAGAGGAACACGAAGCAGTAGAGGATCGCCGCGTCGCCCCCGTTCAGCACCGGGAAGAAGCTCCGCGGCGCATGGCCGATGAAGTAGGCGAAGGCCATCTCGCCGGAGAGGATGAAGGCGACCGGGCGGGTCCAAAGGCCCAGGATGAGGAGGGCGCCGCCGACGAGCTCGAGGAGGCCGGCGGTCCAGGAGAGGGAGAGGAATGCCGGGGCGTTGGCGGCGGGTGGGAAGCCCAGGAGCTTCTGGGTGCCGTGCTCGAAGAAGATCAGGGCCGCGACGATGCGGAGGATGCTGAGGACGCGGGGCGCCCAGAGGTCCAGGGCGGCGGTGTTCATGAGCGGGCGGTCTCCTTGCGGTGCCTGATCCTGCGGGCGGCTGCTCGGCCCGCGGCGGAACATGCCGGCAGCGGCAGGCTTCGGGAAGGAGGGCCATGGCTGGAACCGTTCCGAGTGGCCGGACCACACCCCCATGTGAAGTGCCGGCCCGGCACCGGGGTCAGTTGGAGCGGAGACGGGCGGTGACCTCGATCTCGATGCGCATGCGCGGGTCGGCGAGGCCGGCGGCGATCATGGTGGCGGCGGGGCGGGTCTGGCCGAAGGCTTGGCGGAGGGCGGGCCAGCAGAGGGGGAAGTCGGCGGGGTCGGGGAGGATGTAGCGGACGCGGACGACGTCGGCGAAGGTGGCGCCGGCCTCGGCGAGGGCTTGCTCGATGTTGCGGAGGCACTGCTCGGCCTGTCGGGTCACGTCGTCGGCGATGGTCATGGTGGCGTAGTCGAAGCCGGTGGTGCCGGAGACGAAGACCCAGTCGCCGTCGACCACGGCGCGCGAGTAGCCGATGTCCTGCTCGAAGGTGGAGCCGGAGGAGATCAGGCGGCGCATCGGCCCTGCCCTTTCGCTCTGGTGGTCACGTGACGCCCTTCCCGCCGAGCCAGGCGTGGGTTTCGGCCAGCACCTCCTCGGAGAGGCCCGGGTCGTCGCTGAGCCGGGCCAGGATCACGGCACCCACCATGGCGGCCCAGCTCCCGATCGCGGCCCGGCGCTTCTCGGCCGGAGTGGTACCCGGAGCACCTTTGCTCAAGCGTTCGATCTGCTGTCGCAGGCCCCCCGTCATCGCCGCGCGCGCTTCCGGCGTCTGGCGCACGGTCTCCGCACCGAGTGCCGCCGTCGGGCAGCCGCCGGCGATGTCGTCGCGGTGGCGCGGGGACAGATAGCGCGTCGCATAGGCGGCGAGGTCGATCTCGCCCTGCGAGCCGGCCGGATGGATGTAGGCCAGGGTCTGGGCGATCAGGTCGTCCTTGGACTTGAAATGGCCGTAGAAGCCGCCGTGGGTGAGTCCGGCCGCCTGCATCACCTCGGCGACCGTGACCTGGTCGAAGCCGCGCGCCCGGAAGAGCCGGCTCGCAGCCTCCAGGATCCTGCGCCGGTTCTCCGCCACCTGCTCGCGACTGACCCGCATCGCCGTCTCCGCCGTACCTCTTGACAATATATATGATGGCCATCATGTCTGGCTATAGATGATGATCATCATCAATAAGGAAGGAGATCGCGATGGCTGCCAAGCCCGTTGTCCTGATCACCGGCGCCTCGACCGGGATCGGTGCCGTCTACGCCGACCGGTTCGCCAGACGCGGCCACGACCTCGTGCTGGTGGCGCGCGACCGCGGCCGGATGGAGGCGCTGGCGCAGCGGCTGCGGCGTGAGGCCGGGGTGGCGGTCGACGTGCTGCAGGCGGACCTGACCGACGCGAGCGAGCTCGCGCAGGTCGAAGCGCGGCTGCGCGACGACGCGCGGATCGGCATCCTGGTCAACAATGCCGGGGCCAGCCTTCCGGGCGGCTTCGTCGAGCAGAGCACGGACGACGTGGCAAGGCTCATCGGCCTCAACACCACGGCCGTGACCCGGCTTGCCAGTGCGGTGGCGCCGCGGTTCGTCCAGGCGGGCGAGGGGGCGATCATCAACATCGCCTCGGTGGTCGGGCTGGTGCCGGAGTTCGGCCTCGCCGTCTATGGCGCCACCAAGGCCTTCGTCCTCTTCCTGAGCCAGGGCCTGCATCTCGAGCTCGGGCCCAGGGGTGTCTATGTCCAGGCCGTCCTGCCGGCCGCGACCCGGACCGAGATCTGGGCGAAATCGGGCAAGGACGTGAACACGCTGCCGGGTGTCATGGAGGTGGACGAGCTGGTGGATGCGGCACTCGTGGGCTTCGACCGCCGCGAGACGGTCACCATCCCGCCATTGCCGGATGCCGAGCAGTGGAAAGCCTATGACGCCGCGCGCCAGGCAATGATCCCGAACTTCGCCCAGGTCCATGCCGCGGAGCGGTACCGCGAGGCCGCCTAGCCTGGATGGCGGAGATGGAAGCTCTTCGGGCGGGTGAGGTGCTCGTAGGCGAGGCGTGAGAGGGCGACGCCACGGCCGGAGTCCTTGACGCCGGTCCAGGCCAGGGCCGGGTCGAGATAGTCGCAGCGGTTCATGAACACGGTGCCGGTGTCGAGCTGGTGGCCGATACGGAGGGCGGCCTCCTCGTCGCGGGTCCAGATCGCGGCGGTGAGGCCGTAAGGGCTGTCGTTCATGAGGCGGACGGCCTCCTCGTCGCCCCGCACCTTCATGATGCCGACGATGGGGGCGAAGCTCTCCTCGCGCATGAGGCGCATCTCGTGGGAGACGCCGACCAGGCATTGCGGGGCCATGTAGGCCGATCCGGGACGCTCGCGGTCGAAGCGGGCGGTGTCGATCAGGGCACGGGCACCCTGGCGCACCGCCTCCTCGACCTGGCCGCGGGCGTGGTCGGCGGCAGCCGGGCGGACCATGGGCCCCAGCGTGGTGGCGGGGTCGAGCGGGTCGCCCAGGACATAGCGGGAGGCGAGCTCGACATAGCCGGCGACGAAACCGTCGAAGAGCCGCTCGTGGACGTAGATGCGCTCGATCCCGCAGCAGCTCTGGCCGGAGTTGAAGCAGGCGCCGTCGACCAGGTTCTCGACCGCGTGCGCGAGGTCGGCATCCTCGCGGACATAGGCCGGGTCCTTGCCGCCGAGCTCGAGGTTGGTGGCGGTGAAGGCCTGGCCCGCGGCCGCCTGCATCGCGTGCCCGCCACCGACGCTGCCGGTGAAGGCGACCAGGCGGGCGGCACCCGAGCCCGCGAGGCGCAGGGCCGCGTCGTGGCTGAGGTGGAGGTGCTGGAACACGCCGGGAGGCAGGCCCGCCTCATCGAACGCCTGCTGGAAGCGCTCGGCGCACAAGGGCGTTTGCGCGGAGTGCTTGAGAAGCACCGTGTTGCCGGCGGCAAGGGCGGGGATGACGGCGTTGACGGCGGTCAGATAAGGGTAGTTCCAGGGAGCCAGGACCAGGACGAGGCCAAGAGGCTCGCGGCGGATCAGGCGGGTGAAGCCGGGCTTCGGCTCCGGCTCGACATCGCCAAGCGCTGCCGGGGCCGCCGCCAGCATGTAGCGGGCACGCTCCTCGAAGCCGCGGACCTCGCCCGGGCTCTGGGCGATCGGCCGGCCCATCTGCGCCGTGATCTCGCGCGCGATCTCGTCACGGCGGCCGACGAAGGCGGTGACTGCCTTTTCCAGGAGCGCGCAACGCTCGGCCACCGGCGTGGCGCGCCAACCCGGGAACGCGGCCTCAGCCCGCTCCAGGGCACGCGCTACGGCAGCCTCGTCCGCAAGCTCGCGCTCGACGACGACACTGCCGTCGACAGGCGAGATCGTACGCTGGATCGTCATTGCCGCCCCCCGTTCAAGCCGGGGAGCAGCCTAAGGCCGCGCCGGAACAGAAGCCAGCCGGCGGCCCGCCGGTCAGTGGGCGGCGATGTAGGCCTCGCGCAGCACGGTGGCCTCCATCTCGACCTCGCCCAGGCGGTTCTTGACCACGTCGCCGATGCTGACGATGCCGGCGAGCTGGCCGTCCTCGAGCACCGGGATGTGGCGGATGCGACGCCGGGTCATCTCCGCCATCAGGTGCTTGACGGTGTCTTCCATCGTGCAGGTGATGACGTTCTTCGTCATCAGGTCGGCGACGCGGTGGCCGGGAGCCAGGAGCTCGGCCCCGTCGCTGACGAGCGCCCGCACGACGTCGCGCTCGGAGATGATGCCGGCCACGCGGTGGCCGTCCTCGCTCACGACCAGGGCGCCGATCTTTTCCAGCACCAGCCTGTGCACGGCCGTGGACACGCTGGCATCGGGGCGGATGGTGACGACGCGGCGACCCTTGTCGCCAAGAATGTCACGAACCTTCACGTCAGCCTCCTCGTCCGAGCTGTGCCGGATCATGTGGAAGTACGTCGAACCAGGGTCCGCGGATCAATCGCCGGGTGCAACCGCTCAGCCGCCCGGCGCGCCGAAATAGCGCAGCCGCAGGCCGAGCGCCTGTGCTGCGTCGCCCATCACCCGGTCGGCGGTCGCGAGCTCGCGGGCGCCGGCCGCCTGGGCTGCGGCAAGGTGCAGGGCGTCGAGGGTGCGAAGCGCGATGCCTGTAAGCCGGTCGATCAGCTCGCGGGCTGACGCATAGAGGGCGTCCGGCACTGGGCGTACGCTGACATAGCCCTGCGCCACCTGATCGGTGAACAGGCTGTAGGTTGCCAGCTCCTCGTCCCGGGAGAGATCGCCGGCGCGGCGTCGCCTGGCCAGCAGGCAGCGCATCTCGACAAGAACGAGGCGCGAGGTGAGGACCTGCGGGGTCGTCTGCATGAATGCCGCGAACTCATCTGCTCCGGGCTCGTCGAGGTACCACTTCGCGAGCGCGCTGGTATCGACGTAGCTGCCGCTCATCTCTCGTCGCGGTCCTGACGTATCAGCACCTCGCTGGGAATGGTCTGCCGCGGCATCCGGGCTCGGAACTCGGCGTTGGAGGGGCGGAGCACCGGACAGGGCTCCAGGGGCAGCAGCCGGGCGATGGCCTGCCCGCGCCTCGTCACCACGATCTCGCCCGCGTCCTGGAGCGCTTCCTCGAGATGGGGCAGCAGCTCGCGCACTTGCCGGATGGTCGCCTCGCGCATCAGGAGCCCTTCGGTGTCACAGCTTTTCTCACGTGCCACCAAGCTACGTTGGGCGGATCGCAGCCGCAACGGCGATGAACGCGCTCTGGTCGACCACTCTGCACGTCGCTAGGACAATGGCTAAGGGAAAGCGGGGAGCGGGCCAGGTGGCAAACTGGATCGTGGGCGGCGTCATGGGTGCCTTCGGGCTGTTCGGGCTCCTGGTGGCGAGCCGAGCGCACGAGGGGCCGTTCTACTATTTCGGCCTCGGCCTCTTCGCCCTGGGCGTGATCGTGATCTACGCCATGATCCTGCGCACCACCGGTCACGCACCCCGGCACGGCGACCCCGGCCGGCAGCACTAGGCTTCAGGCCCCGGGAGCAGCTCCCGGGTGCGGCCGAGCAGGCGGTAATAGGCGAGGCCCAGCCACTCATAGGCCGCCTCCTCGAGCTGGTAGAGCCGCTCGGAGAGCTTGGGGTTCCAGTCCCATTCCAGTTCGCCGGTGCTGCGATAGTCGACCGGCCAGGGTGTCACCTCCCAGCCTGTGGCGCGGAACACGCCGACCGAGCGCGGCATGTGGCCGGCTGAGGTGACGAGCAGCCAGGTCTGGCCCGGGCCGGGCCGGGCGATCTGTTTGGTGTAGAGGGCGTTCTCCTCGGTCGTGCGGGCCGCGGACTCGAGCTGCACCCGGCCGGCGAGGCCGTGCTGCTCCAGCAGCAGGCGGACGGTGTCGACCTCGGGAGGGACGCCACCTTCGAGGCGGCCGACGCCGCCTGTGAAGACCATGGCGCGCGTCCGGATAGCGCCGGGCCAGCTCCAGGAGGGCCATGTAGCGCTCGCCGGCATCGGTGAAGGTCGGGGTGCCGCGGGCGGCCGTGACCTCGGTCTGCGTGCCGCCTCCCAGGACGACCGCACCGTCGATATGGTCAGGGATAGGCTGCGGGCCTGGGGAAGCGGTCCTCCAAAGGCGCGATCAGCCACAAGCCCAGCGGCAGGAAGATCACGAGCAGCATCAGGCCCAGCGAGAGGGCGAGCACGGCCTTGGCCCAGGGGCGCGGCCGGCGCCACAGACCGGCAAGGCCGATCAGCGCCAGCAGCAGGAGCAGGTTGCCGGGGCGCAGCAGGATGAAGGCGATCTTGCCGAAGGCGAAGGCCATGGTGGTCCCGGGCAGGTGGTGACGCGTGGAATCCGGTTGGCCGCGGGGCGGCCCTTAGGCATCCTCGCCTGCATCGGCGGCGGTCGGAAGACAAGGGAGCACGCAACAGCATGGCCGGTGGGCTCGACCTCGAGACGCTCGAGAGCTTGATCGACACAGGCGAGATCGACACGGTCGTCGCCGCCTTCACCGACATGCAAGGCCGGCTGATCGGCAAGCGCGTGACCGGCCGCTACTTCATGGACGCCGTGCGCCAGGAATGGCACGCCTGCGACTATCTCCTCACCGTCGACATGGAGATGGAGCCGGTCCCGGGCTTCAAGGCCGCCTCCTGGGACAAGGGCTATGGCGACTTCGCCATCCGCCCGGACCTCGGCACCTTGCGCGAGATCCCCTGGCTGCCCGGCACCGCGCTGGTGCTGGGCGACGTCGTCGACCATGACGGCAACGAGCTGCCGCACAGCCCGCGTGCCATGCTCAAGCGCCAGCTCGCCCGCCTCAAGGAGCGCGGCCTTCTCGCCAACATGGCGTCCGAGCTCGAGTTCTACGTCTTCGACGACAGCTACGCGCAGGCGCGCGAGAAGCACTACCGCGACCTCAAGACGGCCGGCTGGTACATCGAGGACTACCATGTCCTGGAGACCACCAAGCGCGAGCCGCTGATGCGGGCCATCCGCAACGGCATGGTGGGGGCCGGCATCCCGGTCGAGTTCAGCAAGGGCGAGTGGGGCCCGGGCCAGGAGGAGCTGAACCTCACCTACGCCGAGGCGCTGGAGATGGCCGACCGGCACGTGGTCTACAAGAACGGCGTCAAGGAGATCGCCTACCTCCAGGGCAAGGCGATCACCTTCATGGCCAAGTGGCGCCCCGACCTCGCCGGCAACTCCTGCCACATCCACTGCTCGCTATGGGACGGCGAGCGCAACGCGTTCGCGGCCGAGCACGGCGAAAGCCCCCTCTTCCGCCAGTTCCTGGCCGGGCTCCTCCAGGTCGGCCCCGAGATGAGCCTGTTCCTCGCCCCCTACATCAACTCCTACAAGCGCTTCCAGGCAGCCTCCTTCGCCCCCACCGCGATGATCTGGAGCCGCGACAACCGCACCGCCGGCTTCCGGGTGCTGGGCCACGGCCCCGGCACCCGCATCGAGTGCCGCGTGCCGGGAGCGGACGTGAACCCCTACGTCGCCTTTGCCGCGATGCTGGCGGCGGGGCTGCACGGGGTGGAGAAGGAGCTGGAATGCCCGCCGGCCTTCTCCGGCGACGCGTACCGGGCAGCCGAGCTGCCGTCGGTGCCGAAGACGCTGCATGAGGCGGTCGACCTCTTGGATAGCTCGACCGTGCTGCGGGCGGCGATGGGCGACGAGGTGATCGACCACTACGTCCATGCCGGCCGCTGGGAGCAGCAGTCGTTCGACAAGGCGGTGACGGACTGGGAGATGGTGCGCTACTTCGAGCGCGGTTGAGCGACGGGATCAGGCACGCCGCTCGCGGAAGAAGGCGCGCAGCAGCTCGCCGGCGCGGCGCTCGCCGATCCCGCCATAGACCTCGGGCCGGTGGTGGCAGGCGGGGCTCGTGAACAGGCGCGGGCCGTTGTCGACCGCACCGGACTTGGGGTCGGCAGCACCGTAGTAGAGGCGGCGCAGGCGGGCGAGGCTGATGGCGTAGGCGCACATCGGGCAGGGCTCGAGGGTGACGTAGAGGTCGCAGGTCACGAGGTGGCGGGTGCCGAGGCGGGCGGCGGCGGCGCGGATGACCAGGAGCTCGGCGTGGGCAGTGGGGTCGTGGCGCTCGACGATGCGGTTGCCGTCGCGGGCCAGGACCTCCCCGTCGGCGGCGACGATCACGGCACCCACCGGCACCTCGCCGCGGGCGGCGGCAGCTTCGGCCTCGGCAAGGGCGAGGTCCATCGGCGTGGGTTCGGGGGTGGGCATAGGCAGGCCTTGATCCTGGCCGGGGTCGGGCGGCCCAGCAAGCTGCAAGAAGAAGATCGCCCGGCCACAGCCTGTGGTTTACGCTGACGGCATCATGGCCGCTGCATTGGTCGCGAGCGAGGACGAGGCGCTGATCCGCCGGGCGCAGGACGGCGACGCGCAGGCGTTCCGGCTGGTCCTGGAGGCGCATTACGACCGGATGTACCGGCTCGCCTATGGCTGCACAGGGAGCCGGGACGAGGCGCAGGACGTGGTGCAGGAGGCCTGCCTCAAGGTGGCGCGGCAGTTCCGGAGCTATCGGCACGAGGCGCCGCTCGCGGGTTGGCTCTGCTCCATCACGCTGAACGTGGTCCGGGATCGGGCGCGGGCCCAGGCGCGACAGCCGGAGACGGACGCGATCGGGGAGGTCGAGCTCGTCTTCGGCCGAGCCGGACCCTGAGCGGCAGGCGCAGGGAAACGAGATCTGGCGGGCGCTGCGGCGGTTGCCGGAGACGGTGCGGGAGGCCGTGCTCCTCGTCTGTCATCACGGGTTCAGCCACAAGGAGGCGGCGGTGGTGCTGGGCTGTGCCGAGGGCACGGTCTCCTGGCGGGTGTCGGAGGCGCGGCGCCTCCTGGCCCAGCAGTTCCCGGAGCTCGCAGGCCATGACCGAGCCTGACCCCGTGGCCCGGCTGATGGGAGGGCAGCCGCCGCCGCCGGATGCGGAGCGCCGGCGGGCCACCATCGACGCGGCCACGGCGGCGTTCCTGGAGGCGGGCGAGGCGACCCAAGGAAATGCTGGCCCCCGGCGTCATGAGGTCGGTGCCCCTGCGGCACCACGACCGAAGACCGCGAGGTTCGCCATGCTCCGCCGCCTGCCCTACCCCGGCCTTGCCGCCGCGATCGCGCTCGCGATCGTCGTCGGTGTGCCGGCCGCGACCCTGTTCCTGCCCCGGACTCCCCCGCCCAGCCGGCCGCAGCCGGCCAGCGCTCCGATCCCGCCGAGCCCCAGGCCCGAAAGCCCATCGGACCTTGCCGACCGGATGATCCCGCCCTGGTTCAAGCCCGAGTCGCGTGCCGAACGCCGTGAACGCATTGCGGTCGGCAAGATGGCCGTGCCCGCGGTGATCGCACCGGAGCCGGCACTGCCGATGGCGGGCGAGGCGGTCGGGCGCGAGCGGTTCGCGCGGCTGGTGGGCAACGGCGTGGTCTCGACCGCGGCCACGCCTCTGTCCACCCTGTCGATGGACGTGGACACGGCTTCCTACAGCTTCGTCCGCCGCTCCCTGCAGGAGGGCGTGCTGCCGCCGCCGGATGCCGTCCGCGTCGAGGAGATGATCAACTACTTCCAGTACGACTATCCGCGACCGTCGGGTCCGGAAGTACCGCTGGCGATGGCGACCGAGCTGTTCCCGACGCCCTGGAACCCGAGGACGAAGCTGCTCCGGCTGAGCGCTTCGGCCTACGCGCCCGACCCGGCGAGCCGGCCGCCCGCCCGGCTCGTGTTCCTGGTCGATGTCTCGGGCTCCATGCAGGGCCCCGACCGGCTGCAGCTGCTCGTCAACGGGCTCCGGCAGGCCGTGGAAGCGCTGCGGCCGGACGACAGCGTCGCCATCGTCACCTATGCCGGCCAGGCCGGGACGCTGCTCGAGCCGACGTCGGTACGCGAGAAGTGGCAGATCCTGATGGCGCTCAGCCGGTTGAGCGCCGGCGGCGGCACGGCCGGTGGCGAGGGCATCCGGCAGGCCTATGCGCTGGCCAAGGCCAACGCCGATCCGAACGCCATCAACCGAGTGGTGCTGGCGACCGACGGCGACTTCAATGTCGGCATCACCGAGCCCGAGGAGCTGAAGGGCTTCGTCGCCCGCCAGCGCGAGGAGGGCGTCTACCTCTCCGTCCTGGGCTTCGGGCGCGGCAACTACAACGATGCCATGATGCAGGCCCTGGCGCAGAACGGGAACGGCCAGGCGTTCTACATCGACCGCCTTGCCGAGGCGCGCCGGGTGCTGGTGGAGGGGCTCACCGGCACGCTGATGACGGTGGCGAAGGACGCCAAGATCCAGGTGGAGTTCAACCCGGCCCTGGTGCGCGAATACCGGCTGATCGGCTACGAGACCCGGCTGCTGCGGCCCGAGGACTTCCGCAACGATGCCGTGGATGCCGGCGATGTCGGGGCGGGGCAGACGGTGACCGCACTCTACGAGCTGGCGCTGACGGGCGAGGGCGGCGAGAAGCTGCCGGCGCTGCGCTATCAGCCGGCCTCGCCCGCGGCATCGGGCCGGAGCTCCGACGAGCTCGCGACCATCGCCATCCGCTACAGGCTGCCGGCCGGTGGTGCTGCCAAGGAGGAGGAGGTCCCGGTGCGTGCCGGTGACGTCCGCGCCAGCCTTGCGGAGGCGAGCCTGGACGGGCGCTTCGCCGCCGCCGTGGCGGCCTTCGGCCAGAAGCTGCGCGGGGGTGAGCATCTGGGCTCGTTCGGCTGGGCCGAGATCGCCGCCCTGGCCCAGACGGGGAAGGGCCCGGACCCGCAGGGCGAGCGGGCGGAGCTCGTGAGCCTCGTCCGCGCTGCGGCTGCGGCCGAGGCACTGCCGGTGCCGCCGCGCTGAGCGCGGAGCCCCGACCAGGGCCGGCGCTGAGCGAGGCGGAGCGCCGCCGCTTCATCCCGCTCCTGCCGGCCCTCGTCGCCTTCCAGGCGATCTCGACCGACCTCTACCTCCCGACGCTGCCGACGCTGGTCCAGGTGTTCGAGACCGATACGGCGACCGTGCAGCTCACTTTGTCCCTGTTCCTCCTCGGCTTCGCCCTGGCCCAGCTCGGCTACGGGCCGGCTTCGGACCGGTTCGGCCGGCGGCCGATCCTGCTCGCGGGCACGGCCCTCTACTTCCTGGCCAGCGTCGCCTGCGCGCTCGCGGGCTCGATCGAGCAGCTCATCCTGTTCCGCTTCCTGCAGGGGGCCGGGGCCTGTGCCGGGCCGGTGCTGGGCCGGGCCGTCGTGCGCGACGTCTACGGGCCGGAGCAGGCGGCGCGGGTGCTGGCCTACCTGGCGGCCGCCATGGCGATAGCACCGACGCTGGGGCCCGTGCTGGGCGGCTATCTCACCCTGGCCTTCGGCTGGCGGGCGAGCTTCGTCGTGCTGGTGGTGTTCGGGGCCGTGATCTTCGTGGGCGTGCTGACGCTTCTCCCCGAGACCAACCGCAACCGCGACCCGCAGGCACTCGAGCCGCGCACGCTCGTCGCCAACTATGCGGCCCTGCTCGGCAGCCGGACCTATATCGGCTGCGTGCTGGTCGTGGCCTGCACCTATACCGGCCTCTTCACCTTCATCTCCGGCTCGTCGCACGTGCTGATCGGGCTCGTGGGCCTCACGCCCGATCTCTTCGGCCTGTGCTTCGCCACCGGCGTCCTGGGCTTCATCGCCGGCAGCCTGCTCGCCGGCCGGCTGACGCTGCGCGTCGGTGCGGCGGGCCTGATGCCCGTCGGCGCCTCGATCAGCGCGCTCGCCGGTCTGTTCGGCCTGTCGCTGGCGCTGCTTACCCCGCCCAGCGTTCCGGGCGTGGTCGGGCCCATGGTGCTGTTCATGCTGGGCGCGGGCTTCACCTTCCCCAGCGCCATAGCGCTGGCCCTGGCACCCTACCCGACCAAGGCCGGGCTTGCCTCCGCCCTCCTGGGCTTCGTCCAGCTCCTTGCCGCAGCCGGCGCCGGCGTCGCGATCAGCACCGCGTTCGACCACTATCACTCGCCACGGCCGATGATGCTGGCCCTGGCCCTGGTCACGGCCGCGGCGGTCCTGGCCTATCTTTTCCTCGTCCGCGGGGCGCGGCGCTCCCCGGCCAACCGCCGCCACCAGGGGCTCGACAGCCATGTTCAACCACCCCGACTATGACGGCCACGAGAGCGTCCTCTTCGCGCACGACGCGGCGACCGGGCTCAGGGCGATCGTGGCCGTGCACAGCTCGCTCCTGGGACCGGCCTTCGGCGGCTGCCGCATGCGCCCCTACCCCGACGAGGCGCAGGCGCTGGCCGACGTGCTCCGCCTCGCCAGGGGCATGACCTGCAAGGCCGCGATCTGCGGCCTGCCCTATGGCGGCGGCAAGTCGGTGATCCTGGGCGATCCGAGCGCGGGACAAGACGCCGGAGCTGCTGCGTGCCATGGGGCGCGTGGTGCAGAGCCTGGGCGGCCGCTACATCATCGCCGACGATGTCGGCACGACGCTGGACGACCTCGCCGTGATGCGGGCGGCCACGAGCTACACGGCGGCGACCACACCGGCCGCCCGGCAGCCGCTTGGGGTCACGGCCTACGGCGTGCTGATGGCGATCGAGGCGGCAGCGGCGCAGGTGCTGGGCAGCCACGACCTTGCGGGCGTGCGGGTCGCCGTCCAGGGGCTGGGCAATGTCGGCCTGCCCTTGTGCCGCTACCTGCACGAGAGGGGGGCCGCGCTTGTGGTTGCCGACATGGACCCTGCGCGCACGGCGGCAGCCGAGGCAGGCTTCGGTGCCCGGGTGACGGCACCGGAGGCGATCTACGAGCAGGAGGTCGAGATCTTCGCCCCTTGCGCGCTGGGTGCCGTGCTCGACGACGAGACCATCCCGCGCTTACGCTGCCGGCTCGTCTGCGGCGGGGCGAACAACCAGCTGGCCCTGGCCCGGCACGATGCCATGCTGGCCGCACGCGGGATCACCTTCGTCCCGGATTACCTCGCCAACGCGGGTGGGGTGATCGACTTCTACCAGGAGACGATCGACGACCGGCCCGAGGCCGTGCTGGCCTCGGTCGAGCGCATCCGTGGCATCACGGCCGATGTCCTGGCGCAGGCGGCGGCCACAGGCGAGACGCCGTTGGCTGTGGCGGACAGGATCGTGCACCTGCGGCTCACGGCGGCGGCCGCCCGCTACCGGATGGCATGACGGGAGGCGAGATGGCGACGTGTGGCGAGGTGCTGGCGCAGCTGCTCGAGGCCTACGGGATCGACACCGTGTTCGGCATCCCGGGCGTGCACACGGTCGAGCTCTATCGCGGCCTGCCGGCGACCCGCATCCGCCATGTGACCCCGCGCCACGAGCAGGGTGCCGGGTTCATGGCCGACGGCTACGCGCGGGTGAGCGGCAGGCCCGCCGCCTGCTTCATCATCACCGGCCCCGGCATGACCAACATCCTGACCGCGATGGGCCAGGCCTATGCCGATTCGGTGCCGATGCTGGTGATCTCGAGCGTCAACCGCACGGCGCATCTGGGCATGGGCCAGGGGCGGCTGCACGAGCTGCCTTCCCAGCGGCAGATGGCGGCCGGGGTGACGGCCTTCAGCCACACGCTGCTGCACGAGGACCAGCTGCCGGAGGTGCTGGCACGGGCGTTCGCGGTGTTCGCGAGCGCGCGGCCGCGGCCGGTCCATATCGAGATCCCGATCGACGTGATCACGCGCCCGGCAGACCATCTGCCCGTGCGCGCGGCACCGTTACCGGGCCGGCCGGCGCCGGCTCAGGACGCGATCGCGCGAGCCGCGGAGCTGCTGCGCGCGGCAAAGGCGCCGCTCGTGCTGCTGGGTGGCGGTGCCGTGGAGGCAGGGGCCGAGGCGCGGCGGCTGATCGAGCAACTCGGCGCGCCGTTCGTCAGCTCCATCAACGCACGCGGCGTGCTCCCGCCCGGGCATCCGTTGAGCGCCGGCGTGAACCTCGGCTCGCCGCCCTTGCAGGAGGCGGTCGAGGCGGCGGACGTCGTGCTGGCCGTCGGGACCGAGATGGGCGAGACGGAGATGTATCCGGGCCCGGTGACGCTCGCCCTGCGCGGCAGGCTGATCCGGATCGACATCGATCCCGAGCAGCTCATGCGCACCGTTCCGGCAGCGGTGCCCGTCCTGGGCGATGCGGGCCTGGCACTGGCAGCACTGGTGGCGGCAGTAGGTCCGGCTGGGGCCTCGGCGGACGGTGCGCAACGTGCGGCAGCCCTGCGCGCCGCCGCGCGCGCCTCGTGGCCGCCGGAGGTGATGGCGCACGAGCGGGTGCTGGCGGTGGTGCAGAAGGCGCTGCCGGGCGTGGTGATCGTCGGCGACTCCACCCAGCCGGTCTATGGCGGCAACCAGTTCTACGAGCCGGCGGGCCCGCGCTCCTGGTTCAACTCGACGACCGGCTACGGCACGCTGGGCTACGCGCTGCCGGCGGCGGTGGGTGCGAAGCTGGCGGCACCGGGCCGGCCGGTGGTGGCGCTGATCGGGGATGGCGGGCTGCAGTTCACGCTGCCGGAGCTGGGCTCGGCGGTCGAGGCCGGGACGCCCGTGATCGTCATGCTCTGGAACAACCGCGGCTATCGCGAGATCAGGACCTGGATGGTCGACCGGGGCATCCCGCCGATCGGGGTCGACCTCCACACGCCCGACTTCCTCACCATCGCTCGCGGCTTCGGCTGCGAGGCTCAGCGCGTCACCGGCCTGGAGGAGCTCGAGGCTGCCCTTCGAGCGGCGGCATCGCGGGCGCAGCCGACGCTGATCGAGCTGCCGGAGGACGCCTTCCTCGCCGGCCCATAGCTGGGCGTTGGCATCGCGGGCCCGGTTCTGTCACAAATGGTTCTCGGCTCGCGCGTAGGCGTGGCGGGCCCAAGAGTGCTGCTCGGGGAGGGATCATGCGACAGCTGAAGCTGCTGACGGCCGCAGCTCTTCTTGGTGCCGTGCTGGCCGGGACAGCCGCCACGGCCGAGGAGATCACGGTCAAGATGTGGGCGCGGGCGGACCGCAGCGGGCCCTTGCGCGCCGGCAACATCGTGGCCGCAGCCGAGCCCCTGAACGCGGCACTGAAGGCAGCCGGCAGCGACAGGACGGTGAAGGTCGAGGTCTTCGAGGGGCCGGCCACCGGCTACGACGCGGACGCGCTCGACATCCTCAAGGCCTTCTCGGTGGGCCAGGGGCCGGACGTCTACGTCGCCGCCCACGAGTGGGTCGGCGAGTTCGCCAAGTCCGGCTATGCCATGGACATGGGGGACTTCGTCCAGAAGAACCCGTGGGCGTTCGCCGACGTGAACCCCGTCTTCTGGGAAGCGACGAAGTATCAGGGGAAAATCCACGCCATCCCGCAGGATTCCGAGATCCGCATGTTCTTCTACAACAAGGACATGCTGCGGAAGATCGGCAAGGACGAAGGCTTCATCGAGGGGCTGCCGGCCGCGGTCGACAAGGGCGAGTTCACGCTGGACGACCTCTCCAAGCTGGCGAAGGAGGTGGTCGACAAGGGGGCGGCCCAGATCGGCATCATCCACCGCCCCAATGCCGGCCCCGACTATCTGATGGTCTTCGCCAGCTACGGCGTGAAGTGGATGGACGAGGCCTCGGGCAAGCTCCTCCTGCCCAAGGCCGAGATGAAGAGGGCGCTCGAGTGGTTCGCCTGGAACGCCCAGAACGGCGTCACGCCCCAGAACAACACGGCCATGAACTGGGACGAGATCCAGAGCTCCTTCAAGCAGGAGCGGGCCTTCATCTTCCACCAGGGCGTATGGGCGCTCAGCGAGTGGCAGCTCGGCGATGCCAAGGGAGCGAGCTGGCCCAACGACAGGGACTGGTACTTCAAGAAGATCGGCTGGCTCCACGCGCCTGCCGCCAGCAAGGGCGGTGAGCCCAAGAACCTCTCGCACCCGATCGTCTACATCGTGAACCCGAAGTCGGCGCACGCGGACCTGGCGGCCCAGCTCGTGGCCTATGCCACCCTGCCCTACTACAATACCCGGCACGCGGTGACGACGGCGCACACGGGCATCCTGAACGGCCAGGTGAGCATGCCGGACTACCAGAAGGCCTGGTACCTGCAGGCCGCCACCCCGATGCTGGCGCGCGCCACCTTCATCCCCAACCACCCCGAGTTCGGCCGCTACAACGGCGTGCTCTTCAAGGCGATCCAGGGCGTGGAGACCGGGCGGCTGTCGGCGGAGGACGCCCTCGACTTCCTGGAGGACGAACTCTCGAACGAGCTCGGGGATTCGGTCGAGGTGGTCGACCAGCTCGGCTGACGGAAGCGCAGGTGGCCCGCGGCCGCCGCAACGTCGACCGGCTCCTCTTCCTGGGGCCGGCGACGCTGCTGCTCGTCCTGTTCTTCCTGGCGCCGGTGATCGTCGATGTCGGCCTCGCCTTCACCGACATGGGGCGCAACCTCAAGGTCACCGGCTTCACCACCGAGAACGTGCAGCGGATGGTGGCGGGCGACCGCCGGCTCACCAGCGTGATGGCGACGACGCTCGTCTATGTCCTCTGCACGCTGGCGATCTTCAATCTCACCTACGGGCTCCTGCTGGCGCTGGTGACGACGGCGATGCCCGACCGGGTCGGCGCCTTCTTCCGGGCCGTCTGGCTGCTGCCGCGGATGAGCCCGTCCGTCGTCTACGCGCTGCTTTGGACCTGGGTGGTGGCACCCACCGACTACGGTCTGCTCAACCAGATCCTGGGCGGCCTGGGGCTGGGGCCCATCGACCTGAAGAGCGATGCGCCGATGCTGGTGATCGTCATCGCCAACGGCTTCATCGGCGCCTCGTTCGGGATGATCATCTTCACCAGCGCCATCCGCTCGATCCCGCAGCACCTCTTCCATGCCGCCCGCGTCGACGGAGCGGGCGGGCTCGCCATCGTCCGCCACGTGACCCTGCCGCAGATCCGCTGGCAGCTCAGCTTCGTCACCCTCTACCAGGCGCTCTCGCTGCTGGTGAGCTTCGAGTATATCTGGCTGATCACCGACGGCGGGCCGTTCTACGACACCACGGTCTACGCGCTCTACGTCTACAAGCGCGCCTTCGACAACGGCCAGTACGCCTACGGTGCCGCCCTGGCGCTGGGGCTCGTCATCGTCGGCATCGCCGTGGCGATGCTGCTCTGGCGCTTCTTCGACATGCGGGCCCTGTTGCAGAAGCCGCGGATCGAGGTGTCGTGACCACCGCGATCGCCGCCCTGGCCGTGCGGGAGCCCACCGACTGGGAGCGGCTGGCCGCCCGTGCCCGCACCCGCCGCCGGACCACGACGCTCCTCCTCTACGCCTTCCTGGTGCTGGGCTCGCTGCCGGTGCTGGTGCCCTATCTCTGGCTGGTGACGGTGGCCTTCTCGGGACGGACGGGCGCCAGCACGCTGGTGCTGTGGCGCACGCTGGCCGTGCTGCTCCCGGCCCTCCTCGCCTGGTCCGTGCTCCGGCTGGCGCTCGACGATCCAGGCCGCCGGCGCTGGGCGGAGCTCGGCCTCCTGGCGATGACCCTGGCGGCGCTCGCCGTCCTGACCGGCCCCTATCTGCACCTCGACAACTGGCGGTTCCTGTGGAACCCCGACATCGCCGACACGCTCAAAGGTGCGTCGGGCGTCGGCGCCAAGTTCCCCAGCGTGTGGACCGCCTTCGGCAACTCGCTCCTCCTTGCCCTGGTCCAGATGGCGATCGTCGTCGGGGTCAGCACGCTCGCCGGCTACTATCTCTCGCGCTACGACTTCCCCGGCCGGGCCGGCTACCTGAAGGGCCTGCTCGTCCTGCATGCCTTTCCGGCAATGACGCTCATCATCCCCATCTTCCTGCTCATGTACTGGATCGGGCTCCTCGACACGCTTACCGGCGTGATCCTGGTCGTTGCCGCGCTCGAGCTGCCGTTCGCCATCTTCGTCATGAAGGGCTTCTTCGACGCCGTGCCCTGGGACATCGAGATGAGTGCGATGACCGATGGCGCCTCGCGGCGGCAGGCCTTTCTTCTTGTCGTCCTGCCGCAGGTGAAGGTCGGCATGCTTGCCATCGGCATCTTCGCCTTCCTGCGTGGCTGGGAGGAATACGTCTTCGTCCGCACCCTGCTTCTCCAGAAAGCGAACTGGACGATGAGCCTATACCTTTTCTGGATGAGGGAGGACGTGATGGGGACGGACTACGCCATGGTCTCGGCCATGGGCGTATTCTACGTTCTGCCGAGCGTTCTTCTCTACACTTTAACACAGAAATACTTGACGCAGATGACGGTCGGCGGGATCAAGGGCTGAGAGCTGGGGAGTGTTGTCATGCGGACGCGCGTTCTTGAGGCGGACGATGCCGCCCCAGCGGTAGGAGGGTACGCGCAGGCTCTCGAGGTCACGGGCGCTGCCCGGACCCTCTACATCAGCGGCCAGGTTCCGGTGGCCGCGGACGGCAGCCTCGCCGCGGGCTTCGCGGAGCAGTGCCGGCAGGCATGGGCCAATGTCGAGGCGCAGCTGCGGGCGGCCGGGATGGGTCTCGACAACCTGGTGAAGGTGACGACGTTCCTCGCCAGCCGTGCTCACGCGATGGAGAACCGTGAGATCCGGCAGGAGATCCTGGGCGGCCGCCGTGTCGCGGTCACCGTGATCGTCGCCGGCATCTTCGACGAGCAGTGGCTGATCGAGATCGAAGCCATCGCGGCAGCGTGAGGGCGGACCGCCAGGAATGGCCAGGATCGAGCTGCGGCAGGTAGCCAAGCGTTGGGGGCCGGTCACCGCGGTCGAGCCCACCGACCTCGCGATCGCCGATGGCGAGTTCGTGGCCATCCTGGGCCCCTCCGGCTGCGGCAAGTCGACGACGCTGTTCATGCTGGCCGGCATCTACGAGCCCAGCGAGGGCGATATCCTGTTCGACCTCGCCAGGGTGAACGACGTCGAGGCACGCGACCGCAACGTGGGGATCGTGTTCCAGTCCTATGCCCTCTACCCGCACATGACGGCGCGGGAGAACATCCTCTTTCCCCTGCGCTTCAAGCGCATGCCCCGCGCCGAGGCCGTGCGACGCGCAGAGGAGACCGCACGTCTCGTGCAGATCGAGGATCTGCTGGGCAGGCGGCCGTCGGAGATGTCGGGTGGCCAGCAGCAGCGGGTGGCGCTGGCCCGGGCTCTCGTGAAGGAGCCGCAGCTCCTCCTCCTCGACGAGCCGCTCTCCAACCTCGACGCCAGCCTGCGGCTGACCATGCGCAGCGAGATACGGCGGCTGCAGCGCTCGCTGGGCGTGACCACGATCCTGGTCACCCACGACCAGATCGAGGCCACGAGCATGGCCGACCGGATCATCTGCATGAGCCGCGGCCGCATCGAGCAGATCGGCACTGCCGACGACCTCTACCAGCGGCCGGACAGCCTGTTCGTGGCCGGCTTCATCGGCTCGCCGCCGATCAACCTCCTCCCGGGCGAGGCGCAGGCCGGCGGCATTCGCGTGGGCGAGGCCATGCTCCCGATCCCCACGGCCACGGCAGGCAAGGTGGTGGTCGGCATAAGGCCCGAGCATGTGCGGCTGGACCGGGGCCCGATCCCGGGGCGGATCGAGGATCTCGAGCCGCATGGCCGGGAGACCATCTATCACCTGTCCACGCCCGCTTGGGCCGGTGCGGGCGCTCGAGCCCGGGTCCGTTGCCCGCTTCAAGATCGGCGATGCCGTGTCGGCCGAAATAGTTTCCAGCCTCGTTTTCGATAGCAGCACCGGGCGCCGAATAGACGGCGACGAGCCGAGGATTGCCGCGTGAGCACCCCCATACCGCGTCTCAAATGGCACCAGCTCCGCAGGCGCAGCGACGATCCCGTCTTTCTGCGGGAGAACCTGGCGGCGGGCCTGCGCGCCGGGGCTGCCCTCGAGGTGGACGTGGTGCTGACCGCCGACGGGCACGCGGTCTGCCTGCACGACCTGTCGCTCGACAGCGAGACCACGGGCAAGGGGCTCGTCGCCGAGGCGAGCCGGGCCGAGATCGAGCGCCTCCAGCAGCGAGGGCACGACGGCAAGCCTCTCCCGAGCGCCCCTCTGTTCTTCGACGAGGTGGTCGACGCCGCGCGACGGCTGGGTCCTACCGCACCGGGCATCATCCAGCTCGACATCAAGGAGCCGCCGGGCCGCCTCGTGGGCTACAGCCTGGACCGCCTCATCGCCACGCTGGACGACCTGGTGCCCGCCTTCACCGTCGGCGGCCATGACTGGGAGACGATCGAGCGCCTGGTCGAGGCGGCGCCGGGCCTGCGGGCCGGGTTCGATCCGCAGGGGCTCTATGGCGAGCGCATGCCGACGGACGCTACTGCCTTCCGTTCCCTGGCGACCGAGACCCTGACCCAGGCGCCCACAGCTGCGATCTACTATCTGGAGGCCGATCTGGTCATGGCCGGTCTCGTCGAGGGCGTGAACCTGATCGAGCTCGTCAGCGCCAAGGGGGCCGAGGTCGATGCCTGGACGATCGACCTGGATCGGGCATCGCTCCTGCCGCAGCTGATCGCTGCCGGCTGCCACCAGATCACCACCAACGACCCCTTGGCCCTGGCTCCGATCGTGGCCGAGATCGTGGCGTGATCGTCAGGGGCACGGTCCCGCGGCTGCCCATCCCCAGTGCCAGCGTCCGGCGCGCCATCCACGAAGGCCCGGTGACCGGGGCCGCGTTCGAGGCGGCCTTCGCACGGCTGGAAGCACTGCATGCGCTGGAGGTACGGGAGCCGCCTTTGCCGCCGGCTTCCCCGACACGGGCGCGGATCGCCTTCTGGAACGCCGAGCGGCTGAAGTACCCGGCTCCGACCAGCACCTTGCTCCACAGCCTCGATGCCGATGCGATCCTGCTCTGCGAGCTGGACCTGGGCATGGCGCGCTCAGGGAACCGCCACACCATTGCCGACCTCGCGGGTCCGCTCGGTGCCGGCTACGTCTTCGGGGTCGAGTTCGTGGAGCTTGACCTGGGCGATGCGCGCGAGCGGCGATGGCACGCCGGCGAGGCCAACGAGGCAGGCTTGCACGGCGCCGGGATCGTCTCCCGGCACAGGTTGGAACGGCCGGCGCTGGTCCGGCTCGAAACCTCCGGCCGCTGGTTCGACGGCGCCTTCGGCGAGCGCCGGGTGGGTGGCCGGATCGCCGTCATGGCGGAGCTGGAGCTGGCGGGCGGGCCGGTGCTCCTGGTTTCCGTCCATTACGAGAGCCACACCGACCCTGCCGACCGGGTGGCGCAGACCCGGGCGATGCTGGACGCGATCGATGCGCACGGCCCCGGCCGGCCGGTGCTGATCGGCGGCGACTTCAACACCAGCACCTTCGACCTGGCGACCAAGGGCCAGCCGGCAAGGGTGGCGGCAGCGCTGGCGGAGGATCCGCAGCGGCTTGTGGCACCGATGCGGTATGAGCCGATGTTCGAGGAGCTGCGCGCCAGGGGCTATGACGCCACGGCGTGCAACGTGCCGCTGGCTCCAACCCAGCGCACCCGACCCGACGGCACGCCGCAGCCACCTTTCGGCAAGATCGACTGGCTCTTCGCGCGCGATCTCGTCTGCACCGACCCAAAGATCGTGCCGGCCGTCGACGAGGCCGGCGAGGCGATCTCCGACCACGAGGTCCTCGTCGTCACCATCGCACCGTCCCGGGCCTGATGCCCTTCCAGCCGCTCGCGGCCGAAGCCGGCCGGGTCCACATCTGCGCCCATCGCGGCCACAGCATCGCGGCCCCTGAGAACACGCTCCCCGCGTTGATCGCAGCGGCCCGGCACGGCGCCACCTGCTGCGAGATCGACATCGTGCTGACGCGCGACGCCGAGATCGTCCTGCTGCATGACGAGATCATCGACCGCACCACGAATGGCCGTGGCCGTGCCGCGGACTACGACCTGGCCGCCTTGCGCGAGCTGGATGCCGGCGCCTGGTTCGACCCGAGCTTCGCTGCCACGCGCGTCCCTACCCTCGCCGAAGCGCTGGCGGTGGCCCGGGCACGCGGCCTGGGCCTCCTGGTCGAGATCAAGGAACGGCAGCGGGCCGGCCTCATGCTCGAGCGGCTGGCGGAGACCCTCCTGGCCGAACAGGCGGTGGGCGAGGTGCTCGTGATCTCGTTCGATCATCCCTCGCTCGCTCGTCTGCGCGAGATCCTGCCGAACGTCCGGACCGAGCTGATCACGCACGCGCGCCATGTCGATCCGGCCGGAATGGCGCGACGGGCCGGGGCCGCGTCGGTGGCCGTGGAATGGAACATGTTCCACCCCGAGGACGCAGAGGCGCTGCATGCGGCCGGCATAGCGGTGCGGGTGACGCTGCCGCGGCCGGAAGCGCTGGAGAGGCGCCGGCGCTACGGGATCGACGACGGCCCTGCCATCGCGGCTGCCCTGGAAGGCGGCCTGATCGACATCCTGGCCGGCGACGATGCCGCATGGCTGGCAGCCCTGGTGGCGCGCCACCGCCCCTCGATATAGGTGGCCGGGGTCGACCGGCACGAGGTGGCGATGACGAGGCTCTCCCTCGCGAAGGACAGGGTGCGCATCCTTCTCCTGGAAGGCGTGCACGACAACGCGGTCGCGGACTTCGCGGCCGAGAGCTATGCCAACGTCATCCGCCTGCCCGGCGCCCTCTCCGAGGACGAGCTGCGGCAGCGGATCGAGGGCGTGCACCTCCTGGGCATCCGCTCGCGCACGAAGGTCACCCGCCGCGTGCTGGAGGCCGCCGACCGGCTGATCGCGGTGGGGTGCTTCTGCATCGGGACCGACCAGGTCGACCTCGCCGAGGCCCGCCAGCGCGGCGTCCCCGTCTTCAACGCCCCCTTCTCCAACACCCGCAGCGTGGCCGAGCTGGTGCTGGGCCTGATGATCATGCTGATGCGCGGCATCTTCCCGAAGTCGGAAGCGGCGCACCGCGGCGAGTGGATCAAGTCGGCCGCCAACAGCTGGGAGCTGCGCGGCAAGACCCTGGGCATCGTCGGCTACGGCAATATCGGCGCCCAGCTCAGCGTGCTGGCCGAGGCGCTGGGCATGCGGGTGATCTTCCACGACCACACGGCGAAGCTCCCCCTGGGCCGGGCCGAGCCCTGCTCCAGCCTGGCCGAGCTCCTGCGCACGGCCGACCTCGTCTCGCTCCACGTGCCGGACACGCCGGCCACGCGCGGCCTGATCGGCGAGGCCGAGATCCGGACCATGCGCAGGGGCAGCTTCCTGATCAACGCCTCGCGCGGCGCGGTGGTCGACATTGACGCCCTGGCCTCAGCGCTGAGCGACGGTCATCTCCTGGGTGCCGCTGTCGACGTCTTCCCCAGAGAGCCCGCCGACGCCGCCGAGCCCTTCCTCTCGCCATTGCGCGGCCTGCCCAACGTCATCCTCACCCCGCACATCGGCGGCTCCACCGCCGAGGCCCAGGCCCGGATCGGCAACGAGGTCGCGCGCAAGCTGATCGACTACTCGGACGTGGGCTCGACCTTGGGAGCGGTGAACTTCCCGCAGGTGCAGCTCCCCGCCCGGCCGCGCGGCACCCGCTTCATGCACGTCCACCGCAACGTGCCGGGCGTGCTGGCGAAGCTGATCGACGTGTTCGTGCGCCGGTCGCTCAACATCGGGGCGCAGTACCTGCAGACGGACGGCGAGATCGGCTACGTGGTGGTCGACGTGGACGGCGGGGCCGAGGAGGAGCAGGAGATCCTGAGCGATCTTCGAGGCATCGAGGGCACGATCCGGACGCGCTTCATCTACGAGCGGAGCTGAGCCGGCCTCACCGTCGCGCCGGCGTGCCCTGCGCCCGGGCCGAGGCCGACGCCAGCGTGCGCCGCAGCTCGGCCTCGCAGGCCTGGAGCTGGGTCTCGGCCTCGGCCCGGCGGCGCTTGGCCTCGTCGGCGATCTGCAGGCTCTCGTCGATGGTCTCGATCAGCTTCTGGTTCGCGGCGCGGACCGATTCGATGTCGAAGACGCCGCGCTCGACCTCCTTGCGCACTACCGCGTTCGCACGCTTCAGGTTCTCGGCGTTGGCCTGGAGCAGCTCGTTGGTGAGGTCGGAGGCGGCCTTCACCGCGTTGGCGGCGTCGCCCATGCGGTAGATCGTGATCGCCTGGGCCAGCTGCTGGCGCCAGAGCGGGACCGTGTTCGCCACCGTCGAGTTGATCTTGGTGACGAGCGACTTGTCGTTCTCCTGGATCAGGCGGATCGAGGGCAGGCTCTGCATCGTCACCTGGCGGGTGAGCAGCAGGTCATGCACGCGCCGCTCCAGGTCGTCGCGCGCGGCCCGAAGGTCGCGCAGCTTCTGGGCGGCGATCACGTCGTCCTCGACCGCGACCTTGGCTGCCAGCTGCGGGATCGTGCTCTCGTCCGCCTCCCTCAGCTTGGCACGGCCGGCGGCGATATAGACCTCGAGCATCCGGAAATACTCGAGATTGGCATCGTACAGCTTGTCGAGGCGGACGATGTCGGTCAGCAGCCGGGTCTTGTGCTGCTCCAGCTCGTTCGTGATGCGGTCGACCTGCCCGCGGACATCGTCGTACTTGTCGACATATTTCTGGACGTCGTTCTTCACGCCGAGCAGGCGGGCGATCAGGCCGGGGCGCTCGTTCGGGTCGACACCGCTGACATCGAGCTCGCGCAGCTTCTGCACCATGCGGCTCAGCGCATCGCCGGCCGGGCCTGCATCCTTGGCCCGGACCTGCTCCAGCATGCTGTCGGAGATGGTGGCGAGCTCCTGCTGCGCCTTGGCGCCGAAGAAGATGATCGAGTTGGTGTCGGTGAGGTCGAGCTCCTTGACCGCGCGGTCGATCTGCTCGGCGACCGGGCCCTCCATCCTGATCTGGAGGTCGCCGACGAGATCCTTCTCCAGCGCCACCAGGCGCGTCGACAGCTCGCCCGACGCGGTCCGCTCAGCCGCCATCCCATCCTCGCTTGCCATGGAAGCTAATGCACGCCCTCGCGGCGGAGCTGGGTCTCCAGCACCTCGATCTTCACTTCCAGATCGAGCTTGTCGTCGCGGCGCAGCACCTCCTGCTGCTCGTCCAGGACCTGCTCGATCGTGGTGAGGACGCGGCGGAAGTTCTGGCCCAGCGGCGTGTCGGCCACGTCGTGCTGCTGCTCGGCATAGCGGGCGACCACGTCGCGCGTGCCGTCGAGGTAGGTCACGAAGAAGCGGCGGGCGCGGCCCAGGTCGCTGGGCTTGCGCTCGACCAGGGCCAGCACCATGCGCGCCTGCTCCACGATCCGGGCGACGCGGCTCTTGAGCTCGCGCGAGTGCAGGCGCGCGGCCGCGGCCTCGATATCGGCGATCTTGCGCCGCGCCTCCTCCAGCGTCGCCAGGACCTCGTTCGGCTTCACGCCGGCGGCCTTGGCGGCCTCGAGCAGGCTCGTGCGGTCGAGCTTGCCGTCCAGGCCATAGGCCAGGGCGCTGCCGGCGAAGGTGAGAGCGGCGAAGACCACGGCCATGGCCGGGCTGTCGTGCGCGGCACCGTAGCTGATCAGGAGGGCCGCTCCGGCAGCCATGAGCGAGCCCAGGAGCTTGGGTGGCAGCAACTCGCTGGCCAGCCTGCTCGTGGCACCCTCGGCCTCGGCGGCGAGGCCGCGGTCGATCGAGCGGCTGCCGTAGTAGAGGAGCGCCATGCCCGCGGCCAGGGAGACGAAGTCGAGGGCCGCACCGCGGAAGAGGGCCAGCAGCAGCGGCCAGGCGAAGGGAATGGCCATCGCGCGCAGCACGAGGGCGCGCCGCCTTCCGAGCCTGAACGAGAAGCCGCGGGCGAAGGGATGGTCAGCCGGCCCCATGCGCCGTGAGCTTGCCGGACGGGCGCTGTCGTTCATCAACGCTGTATCCCCAGATGTCAGAGGAAGAGCGCGAAGAACCAGGCCGTGCTCGCCTTGAACCAGAGCAGGCCCAGGACGGTGACGAGCAGGGCGAGGCCGGCCATGGAGCGGGGCGTCATCCAGCTCCGCTCCAGGCCGCGAGCATCAGGGTCGGTGGCGATGTTCATGGTCCAAGATGTGGCCCGCGGCCGCGCGGCCGCAAGATCGCCTCTCAGCCCGCCGGGTGGAGATCGAACGCCCTTCTTCCACCGACGATGGTTGCCATGACCCGCGGCGGCAGACCATGGCCGTCCTCGACCACGACGAGGTCGGCACGGGCACCTGGAGCGATGCGGCCGCGCTCGGCCAGGCCCGCCGCCCGCGCCGGATTGGCCGAGACGAGCTGCCAGGCCTGGCCGAGCTCCATGAGCCCGCGCGCGGCCAGCAGGTAGGGGGCCTGGAGGAGGGCCGGGTAGTAGTAGTCGGAGGCGAGGATGGTGCAGACCCGCTCCGCCACCGCCTCCTCGGCCGAGAGCCAGCCCATGTGGCTGCGGCCGCGGAGCACGTTGGGGGCACCCATGACCACGTCCTCGCCGGCCCTCGCGGCCTCGCGGGCGGTGGCCAGGTTCTGCGGGAACTCGCTGACCCGGCTGCCCAGGGCGCGGAAGCGCTGCCGCGTCTCGGGGCTCGAATCGTCGTGCGAGAGGAAGGGCGTGCCGGCCTCGCGGGCGGCGGCGGCCAGGCACTCCTGGGCCGCCCCGACCTCGGCCGCCCGGGCATGGGCGCTCTGGGCCATGGCGTTGAACTCGGGCACGCTCAGGCCCGAGCGGATGGCGTTGCCGAGATTGCCGGTCGGTTTGCCTGCCGCCTTCACCATGGCCGGGGTGTGGTCGTTCCAGGCCACGACCTGGACCTGGCGCTCCCGGATGAGGGCCAGCGCCTCGTCGAGGCCGTCGAGGTTGAAGGCCTCGAAGCGCAGGTGCCAACGGTGGTCGCACAGCAGCGACGGGCGGAGAAGGCCCAGCGTCGCCAGCAGCGTGCGTCCGGTTGCGGTGCTGCGCAGGCCCGGCTCCCACGACCAGGTGAGGCCGTGGAGAGCCGTGGTGATGCCGCTGGCGGCGAGCTGGCGGTCGGCGTCGAGCAGGCCCACGGCCGGGTCGACCATGACGCCCGGGCGCGGCATGACGCAGCGCTCGAACGCGTCGCCATGGATGTCGACCAGGCCGGGGGCGAGGAGGCGTTGGCCCAGATCCTCGCCGTCGGCGGGTGCCCAGGCCTCGACGGCGGCGATCCGCTCACCCTCGAGCACGAGCGAGGCGGGGCCGATCCGGCCGTCGGGATGGAGAACGCGGCGGCTGTGGAGGCGCATGCGCTGGCCCTGATAGATCAGATCGGCTGCCGACCCTAGCGGCAAGAGATAAAAGGCCGGTGTGGACAGCACCGGTAGTGGCGGGTAAAGCGTCGCACGCTTCTCGCCAGGGTCAGCCGACAGAGGCAAGAACGTTGGGGGAGCCGGTCGCGGTCGCGGCCGGAAGAAAGGTTTCGCAGCCGGGGTTGGGGTGGATGTCAGCTCTTGAATGGGTCCTCTACGTGCTCGTCGTACTGTGCGGCGGTGCTGGCATCGCCTATGGCGTGCAGACACGGAACCTGGTGCTGGCGATGCCTGCCGGGAACGCGCGGATGCAGGAGATCGCCGCCGCCATCCAGGAGGGTGCCAGCGCCTATCTCAATCGCCAGTACATGACCATCGCCGCCGTCGGCGTGGTCATCTTCCTGTTCCTGACCTTCTTCCTCGGCGTCCCGGTCGGCATCGGCTACGTGATCGGCGCCTGCCTCTCGGCCGCCACCGGCTATATCGGCATGAACGTCTCGGTGCGGGCCAACGTCCGCACCGCCCAGGCCGCGGCCGAGCGCGGGCTCGCCGGCGGCCTGGATGTGGCCTTCAAGTCGGGGGCCGTCACCGGCCTCCTGGTCGTGTCCCTGGGCCTGCTCGGCGTCACGCTCTATTACGGCCTCCTGCTCGCCTTCGGGATCGAAGAGCGGCGCATCCTGGAGGCCCTGGTCGGCCTCTCCTTCGGCGCCTCGCTGATCTCGATCTTCGCCCGGCTCGGCGGCGGCATCTTCACCAAGGGTGCCGACGTCGGCGCCGACCTCGTCGGCAAGGTCGAGGCCGGCATCCCCGAGGATGACCCGCGCAACCCGGCCGTGATCGCGGACAATGTCGGCGACAATGTCGGCGACTGCGCCGGCATGGCGGCCGACCTGTTCGAGACCTACGCGGTCACCTTCGTGGCCACGATGCTGCTGGGTGCGATCTTCTTCGACGGTGCCCAGCAGACCACGCTGATGATGTTCCCGCTGGTGATCGGCGGCGTCTGCCTGCTGGCCTCGATCGCCGGCACCTACCTCGTCAAGCTCGGCCCCTCGAACAACATCATGGGCGCCCTCTACAAGGGCTTCTGGGGTGCGGCCGCGATCTCGGCCGTGGCCCTGTTCCCGGTCACGGCCCTGGTGCTCGGCCTGGGCACGCCGTTCGGCGATCCGGCCATCGGCCCGACCGGCCTCGACATCTACTGGTGCTCGCTCACCGGCCTTGCCGTCACCGGCCTGCTGATGTGGATCACCGACTACTATACCGGCATCAACCACCGGCCGGTGCTGAGCATCGCCAAGTCCTCGACCACGGGCCACGGCACCAACATCATCCAGGGCCTGGCGGTGTCGATGGAGGCCACGGCCCTGCCCGTGCTCGTCATCTGCGCCGGCATCCTGGTCTCCTACCTCTCCGCCGGCGTCTACGGCATCGGCATCGCCGCCACGACCATGCTGGCGCTGGCCGGGCTGATCGTCAGCCTCGACGCCTACGGGCCGGTCACCGACAATGCCGGCGGCATCGCCGAGATGGCGGGCCTGCCGCCCGAGGTCCGCGTCCACACTGACGCGCTGGACGCGGTCGGCAACACCACCAAGGCGGTGACCAAGGGCTATGCCATCGGCTCGGCCGGCCTGGCCGCGATCGTGCTGTTCGCGGCCTACGTCGAGGACATCAAGCACTACTTCCCCGAGCTCAACGTCACCTTCAGCCTGTCCGACCCCTACGTGGTGGTGGGCCTCTTCCTGGGCGGCCTGCTTCCCTACCTCTTCGGTGCCCTGGGCATGCAGGCCGTGGGCCGGGCCGCGGGGGCGATCGTCGAGGAGGTGCGGCGGCAGTTCCGGGAGAAGCCCGGCATCATGGCCGGCACCGACAAGCCCGACTACGGCAAGGCCGTGGACATGCTGACCCGGGCCGGCATCCGCGAGATGATCGTGCCCTCGCTGCTGCCGGTGCTGGTGCCGGTCCTGGTCTATGCCGTGGTGGCCTCGATCGCCGGCCGTGCCGCCGGCTTCACCACCCTGGGCGCCCTGCTCCTGGGCACCATCGTGACCGGCATCTTCGTCGCCATCTCGATGACCTCGGGCGGCGGTGCATGGGACAATGCCAAGAAGTACATCGAGGAGGGCAATTACGGCGGCAAGGGCTCGGAGGCGCACAAGGCGGCCGTGACCGGCGATACCGTCGGCGACCCCTACAAGGACACCGCCGGCCCGGCCGTGAACCCGATGATCAAGATCGCCAACATCGTGGCCCTCCTGATCCTGGCCTCTCTGGCGGCAATGGGCTGAGACGACCGGGCATCAGCCACGGGATGGCCGGTCCCGCGGGATCGGCCACTCCGTGGCTGGTGGGGCTGGTGGGCCCAGGCTTCAGGAAGCTACTGCCCCGGAACCCGCCCCTTCCCTCCGGGCGAGCCCGGGCCAGTTGGGGCCTCGGTGTTGAAGCGGCCGATATTGCCGACGAACTGCTGGACGACGGTGAGCTCGTTCCCCATGGTGCGTGTCTTCTCAGGGGCGGGCTCGATGTTGCGGGCCATCTCCAGGCCGCGCTGGTTCACGTTGCTGACCAGCCCGTCGCCGCCGAAGTCGATGCGCAGCACGTCCTGGGCAGCGACGTCCGTGTCGTAGAAGGTGAGCTGCTCCGTGCGCTGGGTCACGTAGTACCAGCTCTTGTCGTTGAAGGTGCTCATCGAGGACGGTGAGCCCAACAGGCGCTCGACCTCCTCGCGGCTCGTCACCCCGGGCTGGATCTGCGCCACGACGGCGGGATCGATGCGGTAGCCGTGGGTATTGACGGTCGGCGCGCAGGCAGTGGCGGCTAGGGCCGAGCCCACCAGCGCGGCGACCGGAAGGTGCCTGAGAATGGCCTTCATCGGCAGCGGGTCCTATCTCTTCATCAGGAACGGTGCAGCCGGGAATTAGCACAGGTGGCAGGAGAGCAACAGTCGGCAGCAGGCTGGTGGCAACGGCTCACCGGCGGGGTGCAGGCGCGCCGCGAGCGGCGCTCGGCGGCCGAGACGCTCTATGCCAGCCTCGTGCGCCAGGCGCGCGAGCCATTCCTCTTCGCCGAGCTGCAGGCACCCGACACCCGCGAGGGGCGGCTGGAAATGGTGCTGCTCCACGCCGTCCTTGTCCTGCGCCGGCTCCAGCAGGAGGGCGAGGCCGGCCGGACGCTGGCCCAAGTGCTGTTCGACCTCATGTTCGCCGACATCGACCAGCATCTGCGGGAATGGGGTGTCGGCGACCTGTCGGTCGGCAAGGAGGTGAAGAAGGTGGCGCAGACCTTCTATGCCCGTGCCGCCGCGATGGAGCCGGGGCTTGCCGACGGCGAGCCCGAGTCGCTGGTCCCGGTCCTGCTCCGCAACCTGTATGGGGACGATGAGGGCAGCATCGGCCCGGCACGTGGCCTTGCAACCTATCTCGTGGGGCAGTCCGCCTGGCTGCGGGAGCAGCCGGTCGACCTCCGCCAAGGCCGGATCCTGTTCCGGGCCACCTCACCCGTCGAAATCGTTCCGAGCGGCAACCCGCGCCAGGGGCGGTCCGATTGACCCTCGCCATCGGCGTCCCTACGTTCTACTGCTACCGCCGCGCGAGCGGGGGACAAGCTCCATGCCGTCCGGGCATCGGGCTGCGGAGATCGGGGTCGGGCAACAAAGCACGCGAAGAGTCTCGGCCCGGAGTGGCAGCATTGTCGGTCAAACCTGAGTTCTCTCGTCCATACAACATCGAGCGGCTGCCTGCGGGCGGGCTCGACTTTGCGCTTGAGGCGTCGGCTGCGGAGCGGGACGGTCTCAGCCAGCGTTTCGACCTCGTAGCACTCGACCGGCTCGAGGCGGCGGGCCGGGTGCAGCCTGTGGCGGGCCGTGGCCTGGTCGAGGTGGAGGGGCGGCTGCGCGCAGCCCTCAGCCAGCGCTGCGTGGTGACCCTGGAGCCCGTTCCGGCGGAAATCGAGGCCGAGTTCCGGCGCATCTTCGCCCGTGACCAGGAGGCGGTCGACGAGGTCGACATCGATCCGGAGGCGGACGAGCCGGAGCCGCTCGAGGGCAGCTCGATCGATGTCGGCGAGCTGGTGGCCGAGGAGCTGGCGATGGCGCTGGATCCCTACCCCCGGGCACCGGAAGCAGACGACACGCTGACCGCGATCGCTCCGGCCGAGGCCGAGCCGGCGGGCGCTTTCGCCTCCCTCGCCTCGCTGCGCCGTCACTAGGATGGCCTGGACGAGCCGTCGCGCGCGGCCGGCCGGGCAGCCCCGATGACGCTGACCATTGCGCTCGACGGGATGGGCGGCGACCGGGCCCCCGACATCGTGGTCGAAGGAGCGGCGCTGGCGCTCCAGCGCTTCCCCGACCTCCGGTTCCGGCTCTACGGCGACAGCGCCCGGCTCGGGCCTCTCCTTCAGGGCAAGGGAGCACTCGAGCGGGCGACCACCGTCCACCACACGCCGGACTTCGTGCTCGGCGACGCCAAGCCGTCGACGGCGCTGCGCCAGGGCCGCAACTCCAGCATGCGGCTTGCCATCAATGCGGTGAAGGAGGGCGAGGCTGCGGCCGCGGTCTCCGCCGGCAATACCGGTGCCCTGATGGCGATGGCGAAGTTCGTGCTCAAGACGTTGCCCGAGATCGACCGGCCGGCCATCGCCTCGGTCATGCCGGCCCGGCGCAAGCCCGTCGTGGTGCTCGACCTGGGTGCCAACGTGGACTGCACGGCCGAGCATCTGTTCCAGTTCGCCGTCATGGGCGAGGTGTTCGCGCGCGTGATCCTGGGCGTGCAGAAGCCGGCCGTGGCGCTGCTCAATGTCGGCACCGAGGAGGGCAAGGGCGGCGAGGTGGTGAAGACCGCCGCCGCCATGCTCCGCGACAGCGACCTCAGCATCGACTTCCAGGGCTTCGTCGAGGGGACCGACGTCACCGAGGGCGTGGCGGACGTGGTGGTCACCGACGGATTCACGGGCAACGTGGCGCTCAAGATCGCCGAGGGCACGGCCGCCATGTTCACCTCGGCACTGAAGGAGGCGATCCAGGGCGGCGGCCTGCGTGCCAAGCTCGGCTATCTCGTCGCCAGGCCGGCCTTCCAGGTCCTCAAGGACAAGTTCGACCCGCGCCGCTATAACGGTGCCATGTTCCTGGGCCTCAGCGGCGTGGTGGTGAAGAGCCATGGCGGCACCGATGCCGTGGGCTTCGCCTCCGCGATCGGAGTAGCCGTCGATCTCGTGCGCAAGCGCACCAACGAGCGCATCATCGACGAGATGCGCGGCGTCCACACCCCATCCCCCGCCGACACGCACCTGGCAGCTTCCTGATACCCCATGCTTCGTTCCACCATCCGCAGCGTCGGCGCCTACCTGCCGGCACGTATCGTCACCAACGACGAGCTTCCCGCCCACCTGGAGACCTCCGACGCGTGGATCCGCGAGCGGACGGGCATAGGCCAGCGCTACGTGGCGGCCGAGGGGGAGCTCACCTCCGATCTCGCCGCCGCCGCCGCACGGGTGGCCCTCGAGCGGGCGGAGCTGTCGCCGCAGCAGGTGGACCTCGTGCTGGTCGCCACCTCCACGCCGGACCTCACCTTCCCGGCCACGGCAACGGCGGTCCAGCGCAAGCTCGGCATCGGCCGCTGCATGGCCTTCGACCTCCAGGCCGTCTGCGCCGGCTTCACCTACGGCCTCACCACGGCCGACGCGCTGTTGCGCACCGGGGCGGTGAAGCGGGCGCTCGTGATCGGTGCCGAGACCTTCACCCGCATCCTCGACTGGCAGGACCGCGGCACCTGCGTGCTGTTCGGGGACGGTGCGGGTGCGGTCCTGCTGACGGCCGAGGAGCAGCCGGGCACCCGCGACGATCGCGGCATCCTGGCCAGCTATCTCAGCGCCGACGGGCGGTACCAGGACCATCTCTATGTCGACGGCGGGCCCTCGGCGACCCAGACCGCCGGCCATCTGCGGATGAACGGCCGCGAGGTTTTCCGCTTTGCCGTGGCGGAGATGGCGGCGGCCGCCGACAATGTGCTGGCCCAGGCCGGCTGGACCAGGAACGACCTGGACTGGCTGGTGCTGCACCAGGCGAACCTGCGCATCATCGACGCCGTGGCGAAGCGGCTGGGCCTGCCGAGCGGGAAGATGATCGTCACCGTCGACCGGCACGCCAACACCTCCGCGGCCTCGATCCCGCTGGCACTGGACGCGGCGGTGGTCGACGGCCGGATCCGGCCGGGCCAGCTCGTCTGCGTGGATGCGATCGGCGGCGGGCTCGCCTGGGGTGCTGCTCTCATCCGCTGGTAGGCCGAAGGTTGCGGCAGGCTCCGCAACTGTTGACACAAACCCTTGCCTCTTCTAGGTTTTTCTCCCGAAGAAACGGGGGAACCCGGCGATGGCAGGCAATACGGTGACGCGGGCTCAGCTCGCCGAGGCGGTCTACCAGGAGGTCGGGCTGTCGCGGAGCGAGTTGGCCGATCTGGTCGACGCCATCCTGGACGAAATCTCGGTCTCGCTCCTGAGCACGGGGGCCGTGAAGATCTCCTCCTTCGGCACCTTCGCCGTCCGCCAGAAAGGTCACCGCGTGGGCCGCAACCCGAAGACCGGCGAGGAGGTGCCGATCCTGCCGCGCAAGGTGCTCGTCTTCCGCGCCTCCCAGGTGCTCAAGGACCGCATCAACGGCGACGGGGACGGGCGTTGATCATGGCCCCGGCCAGCGAGCCGGCACCGGTCGCCGTGGTCGAGGAGGCGCCGCGACCGCAGAAGTCGCAGGCCGCGTTCCGCACCATCAGCGAGGTCGCCGACGAGCTCGACGTGGCCCAGCACGTCCTGCGCTTCTGGGAGAGCAAGTTCCCGCAGGTGCGCCCGCTCAAGCGCGGCGGCGGGCGGCGCTACTACCGGCCGGAGGACGTGGACCTCCTGCGCCAGATCCGCTCGCTCCTCTACGACGAAGGCTACACCATCAAAGGAGCACAGAAGCTCCTGCGCGCCCGCCGTGCCCGGCCGGCGGGCCGGATCGAGCAGCCTGTCCCCCCGGCCGAGCCGGCTCCGCCCCCAGCACCCGCCCGCCGCGTCGCCGCCTCGACCCGTGCTGCGGCCGAGCCGAAGCGCGAGCAGCTGCACGCGCTGCGCAGCGAGCTGGCGGAGGTGCGGGACCTGCTCCGCCAGGCCCGGCTGGCCGCGGCCTAGGCCTCAGCTCGGCACGACCTTGCGGTAGAGGTGCCAGGTCGCGTGCCCGAGCACCGGCATGACGATGATCAGGCCCACCAGCGCCGGCAAGGAGCCCAGGAGCAGCCCGCCAGCGACGATCAGGCCCCAGGCCGCCATCGGCAGCGGGTTCTCGACCACCGCGCGCACCGAGGTCGCCACGGCCGCGAACAGCCCCTCGTCGCGGTCGAGCAGGAACGGGAACGACACCACGCTGATCGCCAGCACCAGGACCGCGAACAGGAAGCCCACGCTGGTGCCGGCGATGATCATCGCCCACCCGGGACCGGTCGTGAGGGTGTCGCGCACGAAGGAGCCGACCGAGCTCGGCTGCTCGGGCCCGAGCGTGGCGTGATAGATGCCGTAGGCCGTGGCGAGCCAGAGCAGGAAGACCGCGAGGAGAATGAGCCCCAGCGCCAGGATGGCGCCGAAGGCAGGTGCCCTGACCACGCCCAAGGCGTCGGCCCAGGTGATCTCCACGCCCTGCTCGCGCCGCCGGCTGATCTCGTAGAGGCCCACGGCCGCCACCGGCCCGATCAGCACGAAGCCCGACGCGAGCGGGAAGACGAGCGGCAGCAGGTTGTAGCCGAAGGCCAGCCAGGCCATGAGCAGGCCTGCCAGCGGGTAGATGACGCAGATGAAGACGACGTCGCTGCGATAGGCCGCGAAATCGTCGATTCCCCTGGCCAGCACATCACGCAGGTCCGAGATCTCGGATCCGGTTGACGGCCGGCAGCGGGGCATGGCGGCTGGCTTCCGGCCGGCGCAGCGAGCTGCCGGCCCTGGCCACGGCGACGTTCGCGGTATGGAGCTGATCGGCACCCCACTCGATCGGGTGCCTTATATGCTCGGTAGCAGCCATCGGTCTGCCTCCTGAACTGGTGGCTCAAGAGGTCCCGAGCGGTCAATGGCACGGCGGCCGGGCCGGCCGTCGGTCACCAGCGACCCGCGACCTGGGAATGAGATAGGCCGCCAGGGTGCGACATCCATGCAAAGTCGCGGCGCAGCACGAGGCCGGCTGCCAACATCGGCACGAGCCAGGCGACCCGGGCCTGGTAGCGATGGTACGGCCCGGAGAGGATGCCGCAGACGGCGGCGTTGAGAACGATGCCGGCCAGCAGGAACCAGGCCGCGCGAGGGAAGGCCGGTCCGGAGCGCTCGCGCGAGGGCCAGGCGGCCCAAAGGATGACGACGAGGCTCAGCGTCACGGTCGCGTAGATCAGCGCGCTGAAGCCGCCCAGCCCGTATTTCCGGACCGGCACGTCCCATTGATAGGTGAACCAGTAGTCCTGTGGCTCGATCAGCGCCCCGCGGCCGAGCACGAGGTCGTCGAGGCCGAACCGGACCAGCTGGTCCAGCGTGTTGGCTGCGGACGCACGCAGCTGCATGCCTGGGCGGGCCAGGGCCGCCCGGAGCACCAGCGCCTTCTCCTCCTCCCGCAGCCGGTCGCGGAGGTCCTCCCAGGCCCAGTAGCTGTTGACGGGCGACCAGAGGAAATCCTGCGCATTGTCCCACAAGCTGCCCAGATGCGGGCACAAGGCCCAGTCCTCGCGCCCGCAGTTGTCGCGCAGGTAAGGGATCGTGGGGCCGTCCTCGACCTGCCGGGCGAGCAGGAAGGGCGGGCTCTTGGGGGCCAGGCTCGGGCGCCCGAAGGCGAGCCAGCCCAGCCCGGCCAGCAGAAGCACGGCCACGACGACCGGCAGCCCCAGGCGGCAGGCGGTCGCCAGACGCCGTGCCGGCGCCAGCAGGGCCGCCGTCACGACCAGGGCCAGGGCCAGCGGCAGGTTCGCGGCATGGAAGCTCGCACCCAGGGCCACGAGGGCCATCAGCGCCACGCGCTGGGTGCCTGCCAGCCGATCCCAGGCGAAGGCCAGCACCGCCATGCCGAGGATCATGAGCCCACCGAAGAGGTCCGGCATCACATAGCTTGCGAACCAGGAGACCGAGCTCAGGGCGGCGAGGCCGACAAGGACCGCAACCCGGCAGGGAAAGCTCAGCCCGAGCAGCCGGTCGAGGGCCACGTCGACCGTGTAGACGGCGACGGCCGCATTCACCGTCACCGTGAGCCAGAAGCCGCCCAGCACCGCCACGGGCCAGAAAACGAGGCTGTAGCTCACCGAGCGGATTGCAGGGTCCAGGACGAGCATCCGCCCCGCCGCCCCGATCCAGCCGGCCTCCGCCTCCGGCGGCACCGGTCCAAGCCCCAGGAAGGCCGCCATCACCTGCCAGTAGTCGCGGCCTTGCGTGAAGTAGCCGTAGGAGTCCCAGAACAGGTAGGGATGGTGGTTGAGCAGGGTCGGCCACAGCAGCAGCGGTGTGAGCACCGCCACCGTGCCGAGCCGCACCCAGCCCGCGTGCGGCACAGGCGGGCTAGCCAGGATCGAGGGTCCGCAGCCGGATCTCGCGGCTGAGATCGATCAGCGCCAGCATGAAGCCCGCGAACACAAGCTGCACGCCGACGGCGAGTGCGGTCACTGCCGGTACCACGATGCGCAGGCTTTCCGGATAGGAGAGATCGCCGAACCCGGCCCGGCGCCAGAGCTCCACCTCGTAGGCGAGGTATCCCAGCCCCAGCAGCGCCAGGACCCCGCCCGAGCCGATGCCCAGCTCGACCAGACGCCGCCGGCGCAGCCAGCCGGTGAAGGCGGTGGGCGGAAGCAGGCCCTGGTTGACGGCGAACAGCTTGGCCAGCACCCCGAACAGCAGCATCTGCACGCCCGTGATCAGGCCCAGCCCGGCCACCAGCAGGCTGTTGGTGTCGAAACGCACGCCCGCGAGCTCCAGCGGCCCGGCGGCAAGGCGCAGGAAGAGGAGCAGCGAGGCCAGCGACAGGACGGCGCCTGGGATCAGGAAAAGCCAGCGTGGCGTGAACAGCAGCATGAAGCGCAAGTGCCGCCAGCCGTCGCGCCAGCTCCGCAGGTGCGGCGGCCTCGAGCGCCCGTCCGGCCGCAGCGTCACCGGCACCTCGGCGATCCGCAGCCGCGCCAGCGTCGCCTTCACCACCATCTCCGAGGCGAGCTCCATCCCCGGGCAGCGCAGGCCGAGGCGCAAGATCGCATCGCGGCGGAAGGCCCTGAGCCCGCAATGGAAGTCGCGCACCGGGGCCTCGAAGAACAGCCGCCCCAGCGCCGAGAGAGCCGGGTTGCCGATCCAGCGATGCTTCCACGGCATGGCACCCGGCAGGATCGTCCCGCCCCCACCCGGCATCCGGCAGCCCATCACCAGGTCCGCACCCTCGCGCAGCCGGGCCAGGAACAGCGGCAAGGCGCCAAAATCATAAGACCCGTCCGCATCCCCCATCAGGACGAGCTGCCCGCGCGCCGCCCCGATCCCGCCCAGCAGCGCGTTGCCGTAGCCCCGCTCGGCCACATGCAGCACCCGGGCACCAAGGGCGGCCGCGATCTCGGGCGAGCCGTCCACGCTGCCATTGTCCGCAACCAGCACCTCGCCCACGACGCCCGCGGCCGCGATCGCCGCCCAGGCCTCGCGCAGGCACGAGTCAGCGTCTCCGCCTCGTTCAGGCACGGAATGACGACCGTCAGCTCCACGCCCGCAGCCGCCTGCCCGACGACCGCCACCGGTGCCAGCGCTACCCCCATCCGCTCCCCGACCGCCAACCAGCCAACCCCACCCTCGCCGCGCTCTCTCCCAAGTCAAGCCCACGCCGTTGCCCCGGTCTCACACCAACGCTATATGAGGGCCTCCCCGCCCGGTCGGAGCGTAGCGCAGCCTGGTAGCGCATCAGTCTGGGGGACTGGGGGTCCCGAGTTCAAATCTCGGCGCTCCGACCAACTAATTCAACGGCTTAGCTACGAGTCGCTCACAGAGAGCACCTTCTTGTACCTTTACTGTGAGCAATATGTGAGCGATCCGCGGCTGTGAGCGGACGCTGGATGGCCTCCCCTGATCCCTGCCACCTGATAATTGGGTTGCTCCCCCTTACGGGACATTGATCCCCTCGAATTTGGGTATGCGTTGGTGCCGGTCTGCGTGCTCCATGCCGCCCAGCAACGCCGGGCCATGGCCGGGCTCTGGATTAAAGGCGCCTGGCCACCCATCGGGCCGAGAAATTGCACGGCCTTGATGAAGCGGCGGACCTTGTCGAGTATGTTATCGGCAGCCCAGAGATGATCCCAATGTCCGAGCCGCTCCCAATCGCCGCTGCACCGCCCGTGCCCGTCAGGGTCGATGTCTTTAGCTCGAGCGATTTCTACGAACGTGAGCTGCTCGGCAGCTTCTTGGTCGACCTCGACCGCGAACTTGCCGACTATCAGGACATCCCGGCCGATCGGCTGAAGCTGATCCTGAAGAACCTCGCCCAAGGCATCTATCGAGCGGCTGAGCTGCGGGCGCTTGCCGTTTCCGCCCTCGCCGAGGAACATGCCGCCGCGCCCATCCGCGACGAGGCCGTGACGATCTACTTCGAAGGCCCCCGTCACGGCCTCCGGGTCGTCCGCCGCCCGGCGGGGCTGGTCGACCGTCTCGCCCGCATCGAGCGCGATGTCGCGGCTCCGGCCCGAGCCGACGAGATCCTCGAGCTGCGCCGGGACGCCACTCTCGCCCGGCAGATGGGGCGGGCGATGATGCGGGCCTCGGCCGAGATGCTCGATGCTGGCCGGCTCGGCTCGGAGGCGCTGCCCACCCTCCTCGTAGGCTGCATCAACATGCAGAAGCTGGCGATCGCCTGCTCGCGGCTGGCGGCGGACCTCGAGGATGGCCAGGCGGCTTGATCCGCGGGCGCTGTGCCGGCGCCGGCTGCTGCTGTTCGCCCGGGAGCTGACGCGGCCTCAGGACCTCGATCTCGTCGCCCGCGCGGCGCTGGCGCTGATGCAGGTCCCCCGCCCGGCTCCGGAGCGAGCGGGGCGTAATGCTTGCCCGGTGTGCGGTGGGCCGCCGACGTTCGTCTACACACGCCTCTGCGGCCGATGCTGCCCCGATCATCTACGCAGCCTCCCGCGGCACGTCATCCGTCAGGTCGAGCAGGCGTTCACGTCGACTGGGCGGCTCCTGCTGTCCCTCCGTGCAGCGGGCTCGCCGAGATTGTGCTGATCCAAGCTCAAGCTGGGCGGGAGCAATAGGCGATGCTGCAGGTCGAGGTGCTGCTGGCGGCGGGGAATGCCCGAGCCAGTCGCCCCAGCTGACCCAGCCCTTGTCCTTGTAGGCCGCGCGTGGGCTGCCGGGATGTCGGCGGGGCGCCGGCCGGATTTGGCGAACTCCTCCAGGCTTCCTTTGAGTTGAGCCCCATGAGCGCGGACAAACGCGCGCGCCTCCTCGAACGGGCGGAACTGGCGTGAGGTAGTTCGCGACCGTTCCCGTCCCGAGCCAGTCGCCCATCCCGGCCCAGCCCGCGTCCTTGTAGGTCTCGGTCGGATTGGCCGGAATGTCGGTCGGGCAGCCGGCCGGATCTGGCGAACTGCCTCCACTCCTTTGCCGACCTGAGCCCCAGGGAGCGAGCGAATGCGCGGGCCTCCTCGAACGGGCGGTATTGGCGTAGCAGCGAGGCGACAGTCCCCGTCCCGAGCCAGTCGCCCCATCCCGGCCCAGCCCGCGTCCTTGTAGACCCCGCTCGGGTCGGCCGGGATGTCGGCGGGGAGCCGGCCGGACTTGGCGAACTCCCTCCACTCCTTCCCCGACCTGAGCCCCTAAGGAGCGGGCGAAGGCGCGGGCCTCCTCGAACGGACGATACTGGCGCAAGTGAGGCGCAACCGTTCCCGGTCCCGAGCCAGTCGCCCATCCCGGCCCAGCCCGCGTCCTTGTAGGTCTGCGTCGGGCTGGCCGGGATGTCGGCGGGGAGCCGGCCGGACTTGGCGAACTCCCTCCACTCCTTCCCCGACTTGAGCCCCAGGGCGCGGGCGAAAGCGCGGGCCTCCTCGAACGGGCGGTACTGGCGCAAGCGAGTCGCGACCGTTCCCGTCCCGAGCCAGTCGCCCATCCCGGCCCAGCCCTCGTCCTTGTAGGTCTGGCTTGGGCGGCCGGAATGTCGGCGGGGAGCCGGCCGGACTGGGCGAACTGCCTCCACTCCTTCACCGACCTGAGCCCCAGGGAGCGGGCGAAGGCGCGGGCCTCCTCGAACGGGCGATACTGGCGCAAGTGAGGCGCGACCGTTCCCGTCCCGAGCCAATCGCCCATGCCGGCCCAGCCCGCGTCCTTGTAGGTCTTGCTCGGGCTGGCCGGGATGTCGGCGGGGAGCCGGCCGGACTGGGTGAACTCCTTCCACTCCTTCCCCGACCTGAGCCCCAGGGAGCGAGCGAAAGCGCGGGCCTCCTCGAACGGGCGATACTGGCGGAGGTGGGTGGCAATGGTCCCGGTCCCGAGCCAGTCGCCCATCCCGGCCCAGCCCGCGTCCTTGTAGGTCTGCGTTCGGGCTTGGCCGGAATGTCGGCGGGAAGCCGGCCGGACTTGACGAACTCCTGCCACTCCTTCCTCGACCTGAGCCCCTGGGCGCGGGCGAAGGAGCGGGCCTCCTCGAACGGGCGATACTGGCGCAGGTAGGTGGCAATGGTTCCGGTCCCGAGCCAGTCGCCCATCCCGGCCCAGCCCGCGTCCTTGTAGGTCTCGTCGGGTTGGCCGGAATGTCGGCAGGAAGCCGGCCGGACTGGATGAACTCCCTCCAGTCCTTCCCCGACCTGAGCCCCAGGGAGCGGGCGAAGGCGCGGGCCTCCTCGAACGGGCGATACTGGCGGAACTGGAGGCAACGGTCCCGTCCCGAGCCAGTCGCCCCAACCGGCCCAGCCCGCGTCCTTGTAGGTCTGGTTCGGGCTTGGCCGGGATGTCGGCGGGGAGCCGGCCGGACTTGGTGAACTCCTCCAATCCTTCTGCCGACCTGAGCCCCTGGGAGCGGGCGAAGGAGCGGGCATCCTCGAACGGACGCCAGTTGGCGCGCCCTACCCGCTCCCAGATCTGCGCCCGGATCGCCTCGACGAACTCGCCGAGTTCGAGCCTCAGGCCAACAGGTACGTCGCCCTCGATCTCCACGATCTGCCCCGAGGGTCGACGACCGTGCTCAATAACGCGAAACTCCTCGGCGATGCGCTCGTCCTGGGTCGAGAGAGCTGCAATGGTCCGAGCCACCTGCCGAAACGCGGTGGTCTCGGCGAAGGCGTCCAGGTCGACGCCGGAGGGGACCACCAGGGGCAGCAGAATGTAGCCATGCTCTTTGCCGGGGTGGCGCCGCAGTGCTCGTCCAGCGGCCTGTACGATGTCGATCACGCTCTGCTTAGGGTCCGCGAACAGCACGCAGTCGACCGCCGGGATATCGACGCCTTCGGTCAGGCACCGCCTTTCGGCCAGTCCATCGACGCTGCGGCTTCTCTCGACCCAGGACGAGCGCCTCGCCGAGGAGTTTCGCGTCATTGAGCACGGCCGTCGACCCTCGCCGGAGATCGTGGAAATCGAGGGTCACGTGCCTGTTGGCCTGAGGCTCGACCTAGGCGAGTTCGTCGAGGCGATCCGAGCGCGAATCTGGGAGCGGGTGGGGCGTGCCAACTGGCGCCCGTTTGAGGAGGCCCGCTCCTTTACCCGCTCGTTGGGCCTACAGTCCTTCAGGGATTGGATGACATTCTGACAAATCGCGCCAGCGCCCAGCGGACATCCCGACCAATCCGAGCGTCTGATCTATAAGAACACGGGCTGGGTAGCCTGGGGCGACTGGCTCGGGACCGGGACCATAGTTTCAACGGCTCCGTCAATACCGCCCGTTTGAGGAGGCACGCTCCTTTGTCCGCTCCCTGGGGTTCAGGTCGGGCAAGGGGTTGGAGGCAGTTTGTCCAGTCCGGCCGGCTTCCGGCCGACATCCCGGCCAGCCCGAACCAGACCTACAAGGACGCAGGCTGGGCCGGGATGGGTGATTGGCTCGGGACAGGAACGATCGCCACCTTTCTCGAAGTATCGTCCGTTCGAGCAGGCCCGCTCCTTCGCCCGTGCCCGGGGACTTAGGTCGGCAAAGGAGTCGCAGGGGGTTCATATCCCAATCCGGCCACTTTCCGCCGATATTCCGGCCAAGCCCGACAACACCTACAAGGACGCAGGCTGGGCTAGCTTTGGAGCGATTGGCTCGGGACCGGGACCACTCGCCTACTTCCTCCGGCAGTATCGTCCATTCGAGGAAGCCCGCGCTTTCGCCCGTTCTCAGGGGCTCAGATCGCAAAAGGAGTGGAGCAGAGGTTTGTCCAGTCCGGCCAGCTCCCCGCTGACATCCCGGCCAAGCCCGACAACACCTACAAGGGCGCAGGCTGGGCCGGGGTGGGAGATTGGCTTGGGACGGGAACGGTCGCGTCTCACTTGCGCCAGTATCGTCCGTTCAAGGAGGCCCGCTCCTTCGCCCGAGCCCAGAGGCTCAGGTCGGGAAAGGATTTGGAGGAAGGTCGTCCAGTCCGGCCAGCTCCCCGCCGATATCCCGGCCGCCCCAAACAACACCTGCAAGAACGCGGGCTGGGTTGGCATGGGCGACTGGCTTGGGACGGGAACGGTCGCCCCGCGGCTACGCCAGTACCGCCCGTTTGAAGGAGGCCCGCGCCTTCGCCCGCTCTCAGGGGCTCAGGTCGCGAAAGGAGTGGGCGGCGTTCACTCAGTCGGGCCGGCTCCCCGCTGACGTTCCGGCCAAGCCCGACAACACCTACAAGGACGGAGGCTGGGCCGGGCTGGGGCGATTGGCTCGGGACGGGAACGGTTGCGTCTCACTTGCGCCAGTATCGTCCGTTCGAGGAGGCCCGCTCCTTCGCACGCGCCGAGGGGCTTAGATCGAGAAAGGAGTGGGGGGAGTTCGTCAAGTCCGGTCGGCTCCCCGCCGACATTGCAGCCAAGCCTGGGCGGGCCTACAAGGATGCGGGCTGGGTTGGCTGGGGCGATTGGCTGGGGACCGGGCCCTTTTCCCTCCTTCCGGGAGGCAGTATCGTCCATTCGAGGAGGCCGGCTACCTTCGCTCGCGCCCAAGGGCTCAGGTCTGCAAAGGAGTGGAGGGCGTTCGTCCAATCCGGCCTGCTTCCTGCCGACATCCCGGCAAAGCCCAGCAATTCCTACAAGGACGCGGGGTGGGCCGGGGTGGGCGACTGGCTGGGGACGGGAACGCTCGCGCCGCGGTTGCGCCAATACCGTCCGTTCGAGGAGGCCCGCGCTTCTCCTTCGCCCGCTCGCTGGGTCTCAGGTCGGTCGCTCGTGGCAAAACTTCACTAGGTCGGGCGGTTTGCCATCCGATATCCCCGGCATCTCCGCCGCAAACTTATAAAGACAAGGGCTGGGTAAATTGGGGCGACTGGCTCGGGCGTTCCCGGCCACCAGAAGCGTGTCGACCTGCAGCCTCGCTTATTGCTCCTGCCCAGCTCGAGCTTGGTTTGCACAATCTCGGCCAGCCCACCGCACCAGGGGCAGCAGGGGTCGTCCAGCGAGCGTTAACGCCTGTTCGACCTCGCGGATGAGGTGCACCGGGAGGTCGCGTAGATGATCGGGGCAGCACCGCCCACAGAGGCGCGTGTAGATGAACGTCCGTGGCCCGCCGCACACCGGGCAAGCATTACG
>CAWHNT010000050.1:0-247065 GCA_963830775.1 uncultured Alphaproteobacteria bacterium
GCATCGGCGGCGGGTTCGTGATGATCCCGGCCATGATCTACATCATCGGCATGCCGTCGGCCGTGGTCGTCGGCACTTCGCTGTTCCAGATCTGCTTCGTCAGTGCCGCCACCACCTTCCTGCACGCTTACGCCAACCAGACAGTCGACATCCTGCTGGCGCTGCTCATGATCGCCGGCGGCGTGGTCGGTGCCCAGTTCGGCACCCGGGCCGGCACCTACCTGCGCGGCGAGCAGCTGCGCGTGATCCTGGCCGCCATGGTGCTCACGGTCTGCGGCAAGCTCGCCTGGGACCTCGTGGCGACCCCGGTCGACCTCTACACGGTGGTGCAGTGACGCTTGCCCCGCCACTCGCCCAGCACGATCAGTAGGCCGCTCAGGAGGATGAAGCCCGCGCCCAGGAAGACCGGGGCGCCCGGGATGTCGCGCCAGATCGCGTAGCCCAGGAGGAAGGACCAGAGCAGCGCCGTGAACTCGAGTGGGGCCACGACCGAGGCGGGGGCACGGCGGATACCCTCGTAGATCAGGAACTGGCCCATCGCACCCAGCCCACCCACGAGCAGCATCAGGGCGAGCTGGGGAAGGTCGGGGGTGAGCCAGAGCCAGGGCATGGCGGCACCGCAGGTGACGAGGAAGGCGGTGTTGGCGAGCAGCATCTGCACCAGCGAGGGCTCGGCACGGGCGATCTTGCGGATCAGGATCATGGCGCAGGCCCACATCAGGGCCGCGAAGAGGGCGAGGCCGATGGGCCCGATCTGGCTGAGATCGCCCGGGCGGCAGGCGATGAGGACGCCGGTGAAGCCCAGGGTGAGGCTGACCCAGCGCTGCCATGGCACGCGCTCGCCCAGGATCGGGATGGCCAGCGCCGTCACCAGGAGGGGCGAGGCGAAGTAGATGGTGATCAGCAGGGCCAGCTGCAGGTGGCGGGCGGCCGTGTAGTAGGCGAGCCAGGCGCCGACCAGGACGAGGCCGCGCATGACGAGCGGCCAACGCACGGGCGAGGACCAGGCGCGGACGAGGAGGCGGCTGCGGCCTACGGCAAGGCAGACGCATAAGATAACCAAGCTGCGCATGAAGAGGACTTGCGGGGCCGCGAAGTCGGCCACCAGCAGCTTCACGCAGGCATCGTGGAAGGAGAAGACGAGCCAGCCCGCGGTGGTGCAGGCAATGCCGGTGAGCACCGAGCCGTCGTCGCCGGACGAGCTCGTGCTCAGGAGGCGAGCTCCCGCACCATCGGCGCCATGCCGGCGGTGAGCCCACCGTCGACGACGAGGTTGGCGCCGTTGACGAACGCGGCATCGTCGGAGGCGAGGTAGGCGATGGCCGCGGCGATGTCCTCCGGCGCGCCGACCCGGCCGACCGGGTACCAGCGGGCGAGCTTCTCGAAGATGGCCGGGTCGCGCGCCTGCCGCTCCTGCCAACTCGGGTGCTCGGTGCGCACCGAGCCCGGGCTCACGGTGTTGGCCCGGATGCCGCGGGGACCGTGCTCGACGGCCACGCTCTGCATCAGGTTGATGAGCCCGGCCTTGGCAGCGCTGTAGGCAGGGTTGCCGAAGCTCATCAGCCCGTTGACGGAGGCCACCGAGACGATCGCACCGCGGCCGCGGAGGCTCATGGTGGCCAGCGCCGCACGGGTCATCAGGTAGGCGGCGCGCAGGGTGACGCGGAACTCGGCATCCCAGTCGGCGGGCGTGGTCTCGTCGAGGGTCGATCTGGTGGTGTGGGCGGCATTGTTGACGAGGACATCGAGCGGGCCCAGCGCCTTCTCGGCATCCGCGACCAGCCGTTCCGCAGCCGCGTCCTCGGCAATATCGGCCGCGAGCGCCACGCCTGTCCGGCCCAGACCCGCAAGCTCCCGGACCACGGCGTGGGCAGCGTCCCCGTCCAGGTCGATCACGGCAACGGCGGCACCCTCCCGCGCCAGCCGCAGCACGGTCGCCCGGCCGATGCCGCGGCCGCCCCCGGTGACGAGGCAAATACGGCCGTGGAAGCGGCTCATGCTGCCTCCCAGGCGGCGATGGCCTGCCGGATGCGGTTCAGGGCGGAGAGGCCGAGATGCCCATAGTTGTAGAAGGCGATGCCTTCGCAGCCGGCGGCCTTCACCGCTTGGGCGGAAGCTGGCGTGTCGGCTCCACCGGCGAGATCGGGGTGCCCGGGCCGGAGGATGGCGTTGAGACGGCCGGCCTCGCCGACCCGGCGGCGCACGTCCCACAAGTCCGCCGCCACCTCCGCAGCGCCGGGCTCGTAGGCGCAGACCTCCAGCCGATCGGCAGCCTGGGCGAGGAGGGCGAGGTCGCTGCCCTCGATCCACCCTTTGGCGGAGGGGCGCTGGACGGAGGGGATCACCCAGATCTCGGTCGGCCGGGGGACGGCGGCGCGGATCTCGCGCACGAGGTCGGCGACACACTCGCAGCGCCAGCGCAGGAAGGCCGACCAGTCGGGGTGGAGCACGATGTCGGCGAGCAGCATCTCGGCCGCACGTCGCTCCGAGAGCGGATGCTCGGCGGCGAGCCAGCCCTCCAGCCAGCGGCTGGCCTGCCGGCGCAGGTGCAGGGCGTCGATGCCGGCAGCCTTCGCACCGGCGAGGCTCGCGGGCGCAAAGCACAGGCCCAGGAGCACGCGTGCCCACTCGTTGAGGGGCAGCATGGCGAACTCGTGGTGGTAGCCGTGCTCGTAGGGCAGCCAGCCCGGGGTCTCGAGGGCGATGGCCTGGAGCTCGTGCTGGTCGGCGAGGTCCGTGCAGAGGCGCACGACGTAGTCGCGGACCTCCTCGTGCGCCGGGCACAGGCTGTAGACGTAAGCGTCGCCGAAGCAGTTGCGGGCGACGAGGTCGGGGTGGAGCATGCCGAGACGGGTGTTGTGGCAGGCGACGACCCAGGCGACGCGGCCGAGATCGGGGGCCACGCGGGCGAGGTCGGCGAAGGGGTCCGAAGGCTCGGTGATCGAGGCGAGTGCCGGCTTGATCCGGCCGTAGCGCTGGACCCTTGCCCGGAAATAGACCGTGCCGTCTTCCGGGAAGTAGACCTTCCCGCTCACCCCGTGCGGGCGCAGGAACTTGCCGGCGTGGTAGGCGGCGGCCAGGGTGAAGGTGTTGAGGCCGGCGTCGCGCGCGCGGGCGGCCACCTCGGCCACACCCTCGTCGGCGAGATCCCAGGCATAGGTGTAGAGGCCGCGATAGGCGGGTTGCCCCGGCATGGCCCGTTCCTCTCCGCTGAGCGCTCGGGTTCATGCGGCCGCGGTGGGGTTGCGGTCAACGCGGCTGAGGTCAGGCCCGGGTTGCAGCCGCGTGGTGGCGGATCGCCAGGATGGCCAGGGCCAGCATCGGCGGCAGGAGGGCCAGAGGGAAGGCGGCCGGCCGGAGGAGCTGCATGACGCCGCCCACGAGCGGCGGGCCCACGATCATGCCGAGCTGGAAGGTCATGACGAAGGCGGTGTTGGCGACGGTGAGGTCGGGGCCGCGGAAGCGGTCGCCCATGAGGGTGAGCGCCAGGGTGTAGAGGCCGCCCATCAGGCCGCCGAGCACGACCAGGAGCGCCCACAAGGCGGGATCGTCGCCGCCGAGGAAGGGGAGGACGGCCAGGCCCGCGGCCGAGAGGAGGGCGCAGGCGGCGATCATTCGGGCTCGACCCAGCCGGTCGGAGAGCCAGCCCAGCGGAAACTGGAGCAGGATGTTGCCCGAGAGCCAGACGCCGACCAGGCCCGCTGCCGCATCGGCGGAGAGCCCCATGTCCAGCGCCCACAGCGGCATCAGGGCGAAGCAGGCACCCTCGGCGAAGGCGTAGACGAGCACCGCCAGCAGCGGCAGCGGGGCGGCACGGCCGATCGCCGCCAGGCTGTAGCGCCGCGTCCCCGCCTCCAGCCGCAGCCGGTCTTCCACCTTGCGCAACGGGATGGTCGGCAGCAGCCCGACCAAGAACAGAGCCGCCGCCCAGAGGAAGGGTGCGCTGCCCTCGGTGCCCGCCAGCACCAGCAGCAGGGGCCCGCCGGCATAGCCGATGGTGAAGAGGCTGGCATAGACGCCCAGCACCCGGCCGCGCTGCTCGTCGGGGGCGAGGCTGTTCACCGAGGCCTCGTTGAGCACGAACATGAGGGCCGAGGCGCAGCCATAGACGAGCCGCACGGCACCCCAGTACCAGGGGTCGACATGGAGCATGAAGAGGAGGAGGCAGGCCGAGCAGACGACGAGGCCAAGGCGGAAGCAGTTGACGGGCCCGAGGCGACGAACGAGGCGGTCGATGAAGGGGCCGATCAGGAAGATTCCGAGCCCGCCCATTGCGGCGTTGAGTCCGATGGTGAGCGGGCTGTAGCCGGCGCGCTCGAGGGTGAGGGTGAGGAGCGGCACGCTGAGCGCGATGGTCATGCCTACGAGCGTGGCGGTGAGGATGACGAGACCCAGCTCGCGCCAGGTGGGGGGAAGGAGGTCGAGAGCGCGGCGGATGAGGGGCATGGTGCGAGGAAATAGTGGCCCACTGTCGGAGAACGAATTGGCTCTGCCGTGATAGACCAGCGAAGCTGATAGCCTCGATGATATCGCACCACAGCGCGACGGCATGAGCATCGCCCCGATAGAGCTGCGAGTTCTCGGGCTGAGGCTAATGCAGAATGGTGACAAACCATGCATTAAGTGTCCAGCTACGGCTATGTCGCCGTAGAAGTAGGAGCAACAAGTATGTACCGCAAAACTCCAAGCATGCTGGGCATGGCAGCGCTTTTGCTGACATTTTTGGCTGGTGCGATGCCCGCTGCGCTGGCCGAGCAGATCACTGGCACGCCCGGAAATGACGTTCTGCTCGGTACGCCTCAGCGCGATACGATCCATGGTCTGGCGGGTGACGACGACATCACCCCTGGCAAGGGTAACGATCGGGCATTCGGCGAGGAGGGATTTGACACCTTTCGCTGGACCGCGGGTGACGGTCAGGACCGTTTGGACGGCGGGACCGATGCTCCTTCGTCTTTGATCATCTTGTTATTGCTGCTGGACCCCGACTTCGGCTCCACATTGATGCGCTCGATGCCGGAGCGCTAACCAACCCCCAAAGGAACCTTCAGGTGGTCGGGGTAAAGGGGATCGAGATAATCAGGTGAACGGCACCGAGGGCGATGACCGGCTAGTCCTCTCATCCGAGCCGGAATTCCATGAGCATAATGCGCATCAATCTGCGGCCTTGGACGCTTCAGGTCGACGCAGGAATGGGTGAGCGGAGTCGGCATGAAGCGCAACATCCCTGGCCTTGGGCAAGCGCTCTGGCTGGAACGGCAATCGGGATGGAGCGATGTCGGGCGGGACGCATCTGAGGCTGGAGGAGAGGGAGCGGCTGGCCGCGCTCAAGGGCGAGGGGCTGAGCTTGCGGGCGATCGCGCGGCAGCTCGGCCGGGCGGCCTCGACCATCAGCCGCGAGCTGCGGCGCAATCTGCTGCCCAAGGGTGGCTATCTGCCGGCCCACGCCGAGGGCTGCTACCTCGAGCGCCGCCAGCGGCCGGCGCTTGTGGAGCGTGACGCCAAGCTCGGCCGCTTCGTCCGCGAGCGTCTTGTGGAGGGTTGGACGCCCGAGCAGATCGCCGGCTGGCTCAAGCGTGGCGAGGAGCGTGGGCTGCGCACCGTCTCCACCGAGACGATCTACGCCTTCGTGCACCGCCCCGGGCAGAAAGGCGAGAAGCTCTGGAAGCTGCTACCGCGTGGGCGGGCCAAGCGGGGGCGCCGTCGGGCTCGGCAGCCGCGCAGCGTCATTGCTGAGCGGCGCTCCATCCACGACCGGCCCGAGGCCGTCGAGGAGCGCAAGGAAGCCGGGCACTGGGAGGGCGACCTCCTGATCTGCAGGCGGACCCGCCCGGTGCTGGTGCTCAAAGAGCGCAAGACCTGGTTCGTGCTCGCGGCGCGGTTGGCCGGCAAGTCCGCGGCCGAGACCGTGGCGGTGATGATGGCCGTGTTCCGTCGGCTCGACCCGCGGCTGCGTTCATCCATCACCTTCGACAACGACACCGCCTTTGCCCGGCACGGCCTCCTCGCCAGGCCTGCGCCATGACAACCTGGTTCTGCGACGCCTACGCCTCCTGGCAGAAAGGAGCGGTGGAGAACGCCAACGGCCGGCTACGGCGCGACCTGCCGCGCGACCTCGACCTCGACGCGCTCGGTGATGCCGAGCTGCAGGAGATCGTCCTCACCCACAACCTGACGCCCCGGAAATGCCTCGGCTTCCTCACCCCGCTCCAGGCGCTACTCGGGGAGCTTGGCAGAGACGTCCAGATCCGCTTTGCTTAACCCGTTGCGCTTCGTTCCGGAATCCACCGGGTCACGGACAGAGATCGAATGTTACGGCAATGGCGAGAGCGGTCTCATCAAAGGAAGCCGCGAATACTACGATAGGATATTCACAGGCAACGGTGACGATGAGATCTGGACGGGCGGTGGCGGGTCCTACAATCAGCTCATCGGGGGCAAGGACGAGATCCACCTCGGTAAGGGATCAGACAATATTGGGCTGGACGCTGACACCACGTTTGGCGACAAGATTATCTTCGGCTTCGGAGCGGATGACGTTTTCACCCTGTTTGAGATCGACAGCGACTTCCCCGGCGTACTCGACAACAATGGTGACGGTCGGCTCGATGCCAAAGATCGGACGGTGAAGGTACGGAACGGGGAACATGACCATCGACTTCACGGAAACCCTGCACGCCGGCCCAACGTCAGTGACGCTTATCGGCCAGACGCGGGTGGGCATAGACCGCTTCGATGTCGACTGCGGCTGCTGACAGGCAGGAGCAATAGAATGTCGCAGGTGGAGGCACCTTCTTCATGACGTGGTGTGGCTAGCGCCGTCCCCACCGCGGCAACTGACGGCCGCCCCGTTCTTGGGCCGCCTTCTTCCACGCTGCCCGTGCCAGCTCCGCCTCCTGCCCGCGCTCGTGCTCGATGAGGCCGAGCGGAGCGTGCTTTTGACGGGATCGGCGTCGAGGAGCTCAACCTGGACAGTGTCGCCGAGGCCGGGGCATGTGGCCGGATCGGCGAGGGCGACCGGGTGTTCGTGATCCTGAGCGACAAGTATCTCAAGTCGCCGCACTGCATGTTCGAGCTCTGCGAGATCTGGCGCACCAGCCGGCAGGAGGGGCCGGCGCTGCTGGAGCGGGTACGGGTCTACACGCTGGGCGACGCGGACATCTGGAGGCCACTCTCACGGACGCGGTATGCGGCCCACTGGAAGAAGGAGCACGACGAGATGGAGGCGTTCGTCCGCGAGAACGGCGGCACCTCCATTCTGGGCGAGCGCGACTTCGCCGCCTACCGGCGCATGGGCGAGTTCTATCGCCATGTCGGCGACATCCTGGCGACGCTCGCCGACATCGTGCAGCCGCGGAGCTTCGAGGAGCTGAGGAAGTACGGCTTCGGCTAATGTCTGCCAGGCGGCGGCTGCCGCTATGGGCATCATCCTCTACGACACCTTCTGGACCAGTGCCGCCGTCTTCTTCCGCCTGATCGAGCGGCTGCTGGAGGTGCCGAACCTCGTCGGCCTGAGATGAGGCCTGCCCGCGGGCAGGATGCCTCGGAGCTCGTGAGACGTGTTGACGGATCTTCGTGGGCGCAGATGATGGTCGAGACGGCGTGCCGGGCGTGCTGCCGGCGTGATGAGGACGCAACGATGCTGATCCGCCTTGCCCCTGAGGACAATATCGCGGTGGCGACCACGGCTCTGGCCGCGGGCACGAAGCTCGACGATGCCGGCCTCGTCAGCCGGGACGAGATCCCGCTCGGCCACAAGGTGGCGATGCGGGCGATTGCCGAAGGCGAGAAGGTGCTGAAGTTCGGCGTGCCGATCGGCAGCGCCGTGCGGGCGATTCTGCCCGGCGAGCATGTGCATGTGCACAACATCAAGAGCGACTACATCATCAACAATATCGACCATGCCGAGGATTGAGGGTGGACCGGCCGTGAACGCCACCATCTCCGAGTGGATCGGCGGCGATGATCGAGCGCCTGCTGGTCCCCTGGCACATCGCGCAGGCGCGGAGCCCGACCAGGGGCAGGTTGAGTCGTTCATCTCCCGCCGTGTCGCGCCCGCAATTGCCGTTGCTTACGGGAGAATGCTAAACCCATGCTCGCGCGGAGTGCCCGCGCCGCTGGACCAGCATGCACCCCGACCGTCTCGACCAGCTAGCCGAGTTCCCGTTCCGTCGCCTGGCAGCCCTCCTGGAGGGAATCGCACCCGGCGCGGAGCCTACGGCCGACCTCGCCCTGGGCGAGCCCAAGCATGCGCCGCCGGCGATGCTGGCGGAGACCGTGGCCGCCAACGCACATCTATGGAACCGCTACCCGCCGCCGCTCGGCACGCCCGCCTTCCGCGAGACCGTGGCGGGCTGGCTCGAGCGCCGGTTCGGCATGCAAGCAGGAGCGGTGAGTCCCGCCCGCCACATCGTACCGTTGGCGGGGACGAAAGAGGGCCTCTACATGCTGGCCGCGGCCACCGTGCCCGAGACGGTGCGGGGTGGTCGGCCGGTCGTGCTGATGCCGAGCCCGGTCTACGCCGTCTATTACGGTGCCGCCGTCATGGCCGGTGCCGAGCCCGTGCTTCTCCACGCCACGGCCGAGACCGGCTTCCTGCCCGACTTCGATTCGGTCCCGCCGGCGCTCCTGGAGCGCACGGCGCTGGCCTATCTCTGCACGCCCGCCAATCCACAAGGGTCCGTCGCGGACGAGGCCTATCTCGGCCGCGCCATCGCCCTCGCCCGTAAGCACGGCTTCGTGCTCGCCGTCGACGAGTGCTACTCGGAGATCTACGACCGCTCGCCCCCGCCGGGCTCGCTCGCCGTGGCCCTTGCCGCTGGCGGCGACTTCGCCCAGGTTCTGGCCTTCCACTCGCTCTCGAAACGCTCCAGTGCCGCGGGCCTGCGCTCGGGCTTCGTGGCCGGCGATCCGGCCGTGCTCGCCCGCCTTGCCCGGCTCCGGGGCTATGCGGCGGCGGTGCAACCCATGCCGTTGATGGCGGCCGCCACCGAGCTCTGGCGCGACGAGACGCATGTGGAGGAGAACCGGGCGCGCTATCGTGCGAAGATCGACGTGGCCGAGCGGGCGCTCGGCGGCAGGCTTGGGTTCTACCGACCGGAGGGTGGCTTTTTCCTGTGGCTGAAGGTGGGCGACGGCGAGAGCGCAACGCTGCGCTTGTGGCGGGAAGCGGGGATCCGGGTGCTGCCGGGCGGTTACCTGAGCGCCGGCAGCGGAAACGCGAACCCGGGCAACCCCTTCATCAGGGTGGCACTGCTCGACGAGCCGCATCAGCTGGAGCCGGTGCTGCACCGGCTGGCCGACACCCTGGCTCCCTGAGCCGCGGCCGGGCGGAGAAACCCATGGCAGCTTCAAGCACCGCCAACGGCTGGGCCGGGGCCGAGAGCAGCACCCGGATGCAGGGCCAGGGCCAGCGGTTCGTGGGCGTGGCCCTCCTGGCCCTGGCGGCAGTCCTGGCCGCGGCCCTGATCGGCTACGATTCGCGGGACCCCTCGCTCAACCACGCCAGCACCGCGCCGATCGCCAACCCGCTGGGGGTCCTGGGCGCCAGCACGGCCGACCTGCTCTACCAGTTCTTCGGCATCGCCGCCTGGCTGCTGCCGGCCGCGTTCGGTGCCTGGGGCCTGCGCCTCGTCGCCAGGCGCTCCCTCCCTTGGCCCTGGCTGCCCGTCCTGGCCCTGCCACTCGCATTGCTGGCGCTGGCGGGCTTCCTCGGCAGCCTGCCCAAGCCCACGGCCTGGCCGATCCACACCGGCCTCGGCGGCCTTGTCGGCTTCATGCTCTGGGACAAGATCGAGCTCCTGATCGGCAGCGTCCTCTACGTCGTCCTGGCGCTGGGGCTCGCCGGTGCCCTCTGCCTCGTCGCCATGGGTGCCCGCTGGCATGAGAGTGCCTGGGTCGTCGGCCGCGTCCTCGCCGGCTCCCTCTGGGCCGGCCGCCATGTCGGGCGTGCCGCCGCCTGGTCCGGCTCGGCCGTGGCCGAACGGTACCGCGCCAGCCGCAGCCACGAGGGCGAGGCGCCAGCGCCCACCTTGAGCGAGCGGCTGGGCGGACTGCCCGGTGCCGGTCTCTTGAGCCGTCTGCGCGGTTTCGGCACGAACGAACCCGACCTGGAGCCCGAGCCGCTCGATCCCACGCCGGCGACCCGACCTGCCGCGCGTTCGCATGCGTCGCCCCGGCCCCAGCCGGGCCATGCTTGACGACGAGCCGGCGCCGCTACCGCCGCCCGTGGCACCTCGCCCGCAGCCCGTCCCGGCCGTGGCCGCGAACGCGCACCCGGTACGGCCGCCGCAAGCGCAGCAGGAGGAGCTCGACCTGGTAGCCGCCGACGATTTCCACGACGGTACCTACGAGCTGCCGAGCCTCGACCTCCTGGCCCCCGTCCGCCACGTGGCGCAGCCCACGCTCACCAAGGAGATGCTGCACGAGATCTCGCGCCAGCTGGAGACGGTGCTCGACGATTTCGGCGTCCGCGGCCAGATCACGGACGCCAAGCCGGGCCCCGTCGTCACCCTCTACGAGCTGGAGCCCGCCCCAGGCACCCGCGCTGCCCGCGTGATCAGCCTCGCCGACGACATCGCGCGCAGCCTGTGTGCCCTCTCCGTCCGCGTCGCCGTCGTCCCCGGCCGCAACGTGATCGGCATCGAGCTGCCGAACGACCGCCGCGCCACCGTCTATCTGCGCGAGCTCCTGGAATCCGCCGTCTTCACCAGCAGCGGCGCCCGCCTGCCTCTGGCCCTGGGCAAGGACATCAGCGGCACCTCCATCGTCGTCGACCTCGCCCGCATGCCGCATCTGCTCATCGCCGGCACCACCGGCTCGGGCAAGTCGGTCGCCATCAACGCCATGATCCTCTCGCTCCTCTACCGGCTGCGGCCGGACGAGCTCAGGGTGATCATGATCGACCCCAAGGTGATCGAGCTCTCGGTCTACGAGGACATCCCGCACCTCCTGGCCCCGGTCGTCACCGAGCCGCACAAGGCCGTCGTCGCCCTCAAGTGGGTCGTGCGGCAGATGGACGAGCGCTACCGGCTCATGTCGCACCTGGGCGTGCGCGACATCTTCGCCTTCAACCGCCGCATCGCCCACGCGCGCGCCACCGGCGAGGAGCTGAAGCGCCGCGTGCGCACCGGCTTCGAGCCCGGCACTGGTGTCCCCATCTTCGAGGACCAGCCGATCGAGAGCCGGCCTTTGCCGCTGATCGTCGTCATCGTCGACGAGGTGGCGGACCTCATGCTCACCGCCGGCAAGGAGATCGAGAACGCGATCCAGCGCCTCTCGCAAAAAGCCCGCGCCGCCGGCATCCACCTGATCGTGGCGACGCAGCGCCCCTCGGTCGACGTGCTGACCGGTGTGATCAAGGCCAACCTGCCGTCCCGGATCAGCTTCCGCGTCAGCTCCAAGATCGACAGCCGCACCATCCTGGGCGAGCCGGGTGCCGAGCAGCTCCTGGGCCAGGGCGACATGCTGCATCTGATGCCGGGCGACCGGATCAGCCGCATCCACGGGCCCCTGGTCACCGACGCCGAGGTCGAGCGCGCCGTCCGCCACCTGAAGGCGCAAGGCGAGCCCGACTATGACGATGACGTCACCAGCGAGGGAGCCGAGGACGGCGGCTCGGACGGTGGCGGCAGCGGCGGCGGTGGAAGTGGCCTGCTCGACGGCCCGGGCGGCGGCGACGCGCTCTACCAGCAGGCGGTCCAGGTCGTGCTCAAGGACGGCAAGGCCTCGACCAGCTATCTCCAGCGCAAGCTCGCGATCGGCTACAACAGCGCCGCCAAGCTGATCGAGCGGATGGAGAACGAGGGCCTGATCAGCCACGCCGACCATGTCGGCCGCCGCCAGGTGCTGATGGGCCGCGGCGGCATCGACGGCACCGAGCCGACCGAGCGCTATTAGGTAGGGAACGGCGGCACTGCGCTTGCGCTGCGATGCGGGGCCGCACGTGTCGCCCGGGTTCAGGAACGGATCACCGATGACCAAGCTCACGCGGCGCGGCGTCTCCGCGCTGCTCGCGGCCACCGCCCTCACCCCCGGCCTCGCCCGTGCTGCCCTGGCACCCGAGGCCCAGGCGCTCATCGGCCGGATCGAGGCCTACCTGAACTCGATCACCACCCTAAAGTCCCGCTTCTCGCAGGTGAACCCGAACGGCACCGCATCGGCCGGGACGGTCTATGTCGACCGCAGCCGTCACGGCATGCTGTTCGACTACGACCCTCCCTCCAAGATCACCCTGATCGCCCCCGGCGACTGGCGGCTGATCTTCATGGACGGCAGCATCGAGCAGGTGAACGTCCTGCCGGTGAACGAGACCCCGCTGGGCTTCCTCCTCGCCGACCAGGTTCGGATCGGCGGCGACCTCATGGTCACCGACCTCGCCCGCGAGCGCGGCGAGATCCTGCTCACCGTCACCCGAGCCGGCGCCGAGGACCAGGGCCACGTCCTCCTGGCCTTCATCGAGCGCCCGATCGAGCTCCGCCGCTGGGCCGTCACCGACCCGCAAGGGCCTCACCACGGTCGTGATCCTCGAGGACCTCCAGCTCAACCAGCCCCTGGAATCCAGCCTCTTCACCTTCAAGGACCCGAAGATCTTCGGCTGGCCCAGCCAGTAAGGGGTCAGGCGCGCCTCGGAAGGGCCATCACGGGCCAGCGCCACAAGGCCAGTGCCGTGGCAAGGAGCCCGGTGGTGCCCAGGAGAGCGATGCCCCCGCTGCCCCCCAGCGGGCCGCCCAGGGCACCCGCCAGGAGGAAGCCGAAGGGAGCCGAGCCGATCGACACCATGATCACGCCGGCCACCCGGATCCGCATCGCGGCCGGGACGATGGCCAGCGGGAGGGTCGCCTGCATCACGCTGAAGCCGGACATGCCGAAGCCGGCCACGAGGAGGATCACGAAGGCGGCCTCGGCGGTCGGCGCTGCGGCCAGTGCCAGCACGCCCGCGAAGAAGATGAGGCAGCCGAGGCCGAAGATCGGTGCGAACCAGCGGGGCCGTGACCAGCGCAGGAGCAGGATGGTGGCGATCACGGCACCCACGCCCTCACCGGCGGCAAGGACGCCAGTGCCGAACGGGCCGAGGTCGAGCCGCTCGACGGCGAGCACCGGCAGGAGCCCCAGATAGGGCAGGCCGAACAGGTTGAAGACCACCGTGAGCACGGCGATCGCCAGCAGCTGGGGCTCGGCGCGGACGGCCCGGAAACCCTCGGCCAGCGCGGCGCCCAGGCGCTGGCGCGCTATCGGCAGGGTGCCGGGTGCTGCAGGCACGTTGAGCAGCAGCAGGGCACCGCTTGTGTAGAGGATCGCACCCAGCAGCAGCACGCCTGGCATGCCGGCCGTGGCGACGAGGAGACCGCCCAGGGCGGGGCCCGCAACCCGCGTCAGGTGCGTGGTGACCATCTCCAGGCCCATGCTGACCGCCATCCGGTCGGTCCCGCCGGCTTCTGCCAGGAAGGTGCGGCGGACGGGGATCTCGAAGCACCAGAAGACCCCGCCGGCCAGGGCCAGGGCCAGGACATAGCCGAGCCCGAGCAGGTCCAGAACAGCGGCCAGCGCCGCCAGGGCCTGGATCGCCGCCATCAGCAGATAGGCCGTGACCAGGAGCCGGCGCCGGTCGAAGCGCTCGGCCAGCACGCCCGCCGGTGCCCCCAGGAGGAGGAGCGGCAGGAAGCGGGCGAAGCTCATCAGTGCCACGACCAGGGGCGAGCCGGTGAGCGCCAGCGCGTGCAGGCCGAAGGCCAGGATCTCCAGCCAGCGCATCACGCCGGCCCCGACCCCGGCGAGCCACAAATGCCGCACTGCCGGCACCGCAAGCACGGAGAGGCGGCCCGAAGCTGCCGTAATGATCGTGTTCCCTTAGGCCCTTGGCCCCAGGGACTAGCCGCCCGGCGTCAGCGAGGCAACGGGCGGCGCCTCCGTCAGGCCGGTGCGCGCGACCAGGACTCGAGCTTGGCCACCAGCGCATCCAGGGCCCCATCCAGCTCGGGCCCCGTCCCCTCGATCGCCTTGATCCGCTCCGCCGTCTCACGGACCGACGGCAGCGTCTCGGCAACAAGGTTGGCGAAGCCGCGCCGGGCCTCGCCGGGCAGCGCCTCGAGCCTCGCCTGGAGCCCTTCAAGCGTCAGGTTGACGTCTTTGAGCGTCGGCAGCTGGGCCTCGGCCGAGGCGGCGTCGGTGACGCCCACCAGGGCCGCCCGGGCCCGGCCCGCCGCCTCGCGCATCTGGTTGCCGAGATCGACACCGTCCACGACCATGGAGCGCGCGTCGGTAGCGGCCTCCTGCGTGCTCTGGGCTGCGCTGTTGGCCGTCTCGCGCACCGTCTGCGCCGCCCCGCTCGCCGCCTGCTGCGCCTGCTGGCCCAGCTGCTCGGCACCCTGGCGGAGCTGCTCGGCACCCTGCCGCACAGCCTCTCCCGCCTGCTCGGCCGCGGGTCCAAGCGCCTGGCCTGCCGCGGTCAGGGCCTCGCGTGCCTTGCTCACCGCCTCGCCCGCGGCCTCCTTGGCCTGCTGGGTCGCCTGCTCCACCGTCTGTGGCGGCTGCTCCTGCTTGTAGACGTACTGGTAGCCGATGAAGGCGAGCACGCCCAACACGATGATCACGAGGAGAGCCGGCATCTGTTCGTCCCTTGCGGATTGCTGGCGCCAGTATAGCCCGACCGCCGCGAGGTCGCGCCAGCAGGCCCGGCTATCTGCCGTCGGCGAGCCCCGGCCGTCGGGGCGGCCGCCCGAGCACGAGGTCGGCGATCACCGGGTTGTGGTCGGAGCCCAGCTGCGGGCCGACCGCGAAGCTGGTCACGCCGATGCCCGGCCGCAGGAGCACCCGGTCGATCGGGGTTGCCAGAAGGCTCCAGGGCAGCCCGCCGCGCGGGCGCCGCGTCGCCGCGGGCCAGCTGGTGCCGGTGGCGTCGACCAGTCCGCTGCGCTCGAGGAACAGGCCGTGCCATGGCGTCCAGGGAGTCTGGTTGAAGTCTCCGGCCACGATCACGGGCAGGGCGGGATCCTCGGCCGCCACCTGTCTTGCCACCCAGCGCTGGTAGTTGTTGCGCGCCTGCCAGCTGCCGGGGCTCACCGGGCTCGGCGGGTGGACGGCCCAGACCACCAGCGGCCGCCCATCGACCTCCGTCACCAGGCGGAAGGGGCTGGGCCAGACCGGGTTGCCGTCGGCGTCGGTGGGGGTCTCGGGCGCGAAGGAGCGGATCGGGTAGCGGCTCATCACCACGATGTCCCACGACCGTCCGCCGGGGAGATCGAGCGTGCTGTAGGGCAGCTGGTCGGCCAGGGCATCGAGCCGGCTCTGCCAGGGTATGCTGGCCTCGGACAGGATCAGGATGTCGGGCCGCTGCTCGCGCAGCCAGCCGAGTGCCGGCCCGAAGGCCGTGTTCTCGAAGTAGAGATTGAAGGCCACGAGCCGCAGGGCCGGGCCGGGCTCGCTGGCCACGGGCTTCTGCACCGGCCACATCAGGACCGCGCCGTGCACCAAGGCCGCCACCAGCACCGGCAAGGCCCAGCGCAGTCGGCGGGCCAGCGCCAGCAGCACGACGAGGACGGCCGCCACCGCCAGGAGCTGCGGCCGGAAGTGGGTCACGAGATCCGGCAGCCAGTGCCAGGTGCCGAAGAAGGTGGCCAGCGTCAGCGCAAGATAGAGGGTGCTGCCCATCAGCAGGCAGGCGTCCGCAAGGCGGCGCAGCCACCATGAGCCGGGCCGGGCAGCCTTGCCGGCGGTCGCGGCGAAACCGTCGCTCATGCAGGAAAGCCCAGGCGCGCGGTTGCAGGTCCGACCTTCAGTTAAACCCGGCGGCAACGCCCAGCGCAAGCCTCGCCGCTGCGCCCCTCAGGCGAAGGCGACCTCGACCGCACCCAAGGCCTCGACCTCGACCCGAAAGGCGGCCGGCTTCTCCACCCACTGCACGGGCGTGATCGAGCCCAGGCTCACGAACGTCCCGGCCGCGAGCCCCAGGCCCAGCTTCGAGCGCCGGTTGGCGAGCCAGGCCAGCGCGTCCATCGGATGGCCCAGCAGCGCGTCGCTGAGGCCGCTGGCGACCTCCTGGCCGTCGATCAGCGTCCGGGCGCGGAGCGCACCGAGGTCCAGCGCGTTGAAGTCGCGCATGGGCTCGCCCAGGAGGCTGCCGGCGTTGAACGCATTGTCGGCGAGCAGGGTCTGGGCACCGATGGTGCGGAAGTCCTCGTAGCGGTCGTCGACGATCTCGATTGCCGCCATCACGGCCTCGGTCGCGGCGGTCACCTCGTCCCGGCCATAGGCCTGCTCGCGCGGCGGCAGCCCATGCCTGAGGCGGACCGCGATCTCGGTCTCCACGCCGGGCCGCACGAAGCTGCCGAGCGGCAGCACCGTGCCGCTGGCGTGAACGGTGGAGGCGAAGACCTCGCCGCCGATCGGTTCGGGCACGTTGATGTAGGCGCGCATCGGCGCCGTGGTGCCGCCGATCTTGTGCCCGACCCGGGCCCCGAGCCGCTGCTCCAGCGTCCGGTTCGCCTCCTGCTGGGCGGCATAGCCGTCCTCCAGCGTCTCGAGGCCGGCGAGGCGGCCGAGTCGCCTCCCCGCCAGCCGGTTTTCGGCCACCGCTGCGGCTGCCGCCGCGATCCTGTCCTGTGCCATGCCCGCGTCCCCCTTCTTGCGGTTGAGTTTGACAGCGCGCGAAGCCCGCTTCTAGCCTCCATCGCGTCAGGGAGGGTCCATGCAGGACAGCATGCTGCGCAGGCTGGACGACCGTCGCGACGAGCTCGTGGCGCTCACCCGCGAGCTCGTCCGCATCCCGACCGTGAACCCGCCGGGCGACGCCTACGTGCCCTGCGCCGAGCTGATCGGCCAGCGCCTGCGGGCCCGCGGCTTCGAGGTCACCTATCAGCGGGGCGAGGGCAGCCCCGGCGACAGCGACCGCTACCCGCGCCTCAACGTCATCGCCCGCTTCGAGAGCGGCCGGCCCGGCCCGTGCGTCCACCTGAACGGGCATATCGACGTCGTCGAGGCCGGGCATGGCTGGAGCGTCGATCCCTGGGCCGGCGAGCTTCGCGACGGCAAGCTCATGGGCCGCGGCACCTGCGACATGAAGGGCGGCCTCGCCGCCGCCATCGTCGCGGCCGAGGCCCTGATCGACCACGGCCTCGTCCGCCGGGGTGCAGTCGAAATCTCGGGCACGGTCGACGAGGAGTCGGGCGGCTATGGCGGCGTGGCCTGGCTCGCCGAGCGCGGCTGGTTCAGCCCGCCCCGCGTCCACCACGTCATCATCCCCGAGCCCCTCAACGTCGACCGGGTCTGCATCGGCCATCGCGGCGTGTGGTGGGCCGAGATCGAGACCCTGGGCCGGATCGCGCACGGCTCGATGCCGTTCCTCGGCGACTGCGCCGTCCGCCACATGGCAGCCGTGATCGACGCCTTCGAGCGCGAGCTCTGGCCCAGGCTGGCGGAGCGCCACACCGCCATGCCCGTGGTCCCCGAGCGGCGCGCGCGCCTCGACCTTGAACCTGAACGCCATCCATGGCGGGCAGGCCGAAGCCTTGGGCCTCCCCAGCCCCTGCGTCCCCGACAGCTGCCGGCTGATGATCGACCGCCGTTTCCTGATCGAGGAGGACCCGGCCGAGGTCAGGCGCGAGGTGACGGCGATCCTGGATCGGCTGGCAGCCGAACGCGCCGGCTTCAGCTACCGCCTGCGCGAGGTGATGGAGGTGCTGCCGGTGCTGGCCGACCGCACGGCACCGGTGCCGCGAACCGTTGCCGCGGCGATCCAGGACGTGCTGGGCCGCGAGGCCGAGTTCATCTGCTCGCCCGGCACCTACGACCAGAAGCACATCGCCCGCATCGGCCACCTGCACGACTGCGTCGCCTACGGCCCCGGCATCCTCGACCTCGCCCACCAGCCGGACGAGTTCGTGCTCGTGGACGATCTCGTGGCCAGCGCCAAGGTCCTGGCGCTGGCGACCTGGCGCCTGCTCGAAGGCCCGGCACCATGATCGCCCCCGGTCCACGCAACAGCCTGGCCGACATCGCCGGCCTCATGGTCGGCAATGCCGAGGATCATGTCGCCCGAACCGGCGTCACGGTCGTCCTGGCCGACCCGCCGGCCCTGGTCGCCGTCGACGTGCGCGGCGGGGCGCCGGGCACCATCAACACCGCCGGGCTGGCACTCGGCGGCCTGATCCGCGAGGTGCACGGGGTCGTGCTCTCGGGCGGCTCCATCTTCGGGCTCGAGGCCGCAACCGGCCTCACGGCCTGGCTCGCGGCCCGCGGCCGCGGCTTCTCCGGGTGGGGTCCGGTGATCCCGCTGGTCTCCGGCGCCATCCTGTTCGATCTCGTCAATGGCGGCGACAAGGAATGGGGCGAGGAGCCGCCCTACCGCAGCCTTGCCCGCCAGGCGGCCGAGGCCGCCGGCCCGGACTTCGCGCTGGGCAATGCCGGTGCCGGCCTCGGCGCTGTCGCCGGGCCGCTCAAGGGCGGGCTCGGTACCGCCTCAGCCTTCGACCCGGCCACCGGCATCACGCTGGCCGCCCTCGCCGCGGTGAACCCCGTCGGCTCCGTCACCATGCCGGGCAGCCCCACCATGTGGGCGTGGCACCTGGAGCAGAACGGCGAGCTCGGCGGCCAGCCCCCGCCCGCGGCCGCCACCGGCCATGTCTTCGAAACCAAGCGCGGCATCGGCCAGGCGACCACCATCGGCGTCATCGCCACCGACGCCCACCTCGACCGCGAGGACCTGCTGCGCCTGGCGGTCATGGCCCAGGACGGCTACGCCTACGCCGTCCGCCCGATCCACTCACCGTTCGACGGCGACACCGTCTTCGCCCTTTCGACCCGAGCGGTCCCGCCGCCGGCCCGCCCGGACCTCCTGGTCCGCCTCGGCGCCATCGCCGCGGACGTGATGGCCCGTGCCGTCATGCGCGGCGTCTACGAGGCCCGGGACCTGGGCGAGCTGCGCTCCTACCGATCGGTCTGGGGCCATCGGACGAAGGCACAGGGTGGAGGTACCCCGACCGCATGAACGCCATCCGGCTTGCCGTGATCGTGCTCTTGGCTGCACCAGCCCAGGCCGCGGAGGACAGGGCGGTCGTCGCGACCCCGGTCCTCACGACGACGGTCACCGCGACCGGCCAGCCGATCGTCCTGCCGCGGGAGAACCCGCAAGTGCGGGTCGTCACGCTGGACATCGCACCCGGGGCCGTGCTGCCCGAGCACAAGCACCCCTACCCGCGCTACGGCTACATGCTGGCCGGGACACTCCGCGTCACCAACTCGGACACCGGCACGAGCATGGTGTACGGCGTCGGTGATTTCATCATCGAGGCAGTGGATCAGTGGCACCGCGGCGCCAGCATCGGCAGCGAGCCGGTGAGGCTCCTGGTGATCGACCAGGTCGAGGGTGGCCAGGCCAACGTGGTCACGCGCGAGTAGAGATCGGCCTCGGGCCATGCTCAGGGAGCGAGAGAGGATGACGGGACCGCTGGCACTCTGGCACAGCACCGACAGCAACCGGGCCGTGTTCCAGGCACTCCTCGACGAGCTGGCCCCCGAGATCCCGCTCGTCCACCGCGTCCGTGCCGAGCTGCTGGAGGCGGCCCAGCCGCAGGGCCTCACACCTTCGATCCGCCGTGAGGTCGCAGAGGACATCCTGCGCCTAGCCGACGAGGGTGCTGCCGTCGTCCTCTGCACCTGCTCGACGCTCGGCCCCGGTGCGGAGAGTGCTGCCGACCTCACCGACGCCACCGTCTTCCGTGTCGACCGCCCCATGATCGAGCGCGCCCTCGATCATGGCCCACGGATCGTCATCGCGGCCGCGCTCGCCAGCACCCTGCAACCCACCCGCGACCTCACTCTCCGCGCCGCCCGCGACCGCGGCATCGAGCTCGGCCTGCGCGAGGTCCTGATCGCCGATGCCTGGCCGTTCTACGCTGCCGGCGATCGTGAGGCTTATGCCGAGCGCATCGCCGAGGTGCTACGCCGGGAAGCGGGCGGGTCGGATGCCATCATCCTGGCTCAGGCCTCGATGGCGCCGGCGGCCGACCGGCTGGGTGACCTCGGTGCCCCGGTCCTCTCGAGCCCGCGGCTCGGTGCCGAAGCAGCTATCGCGGTGTGGCGGCAGCTGAGCATTATGCGATGACGATCAGCATGGAAGGCGTCGCGAAGATTGCCTTGCAGGGATCGCCCTTGGCCGCCTGATCTTTACCAAGGCCGGATCCACTTTACGGCGGGTAGTATCGGGCTGTTCACCTTGCCCGTTCGGTCGGCACGATGGGGCTGGTCAACTCGGGCGCCTTATTTGAGATCCTATGCGGGCGGGTGACGGCCGTTCCGATATGGTCAGCGGTCGCTACCCAGCCGACATGGAGGCGACCGATGTCTTGCGTCATCAATCACCTTGGCCAGAACGGAGCCGCCGCCCAGGCCAATGCTGCCAGGATCCTGGTCTCCCTGGAGCTCAGTCGTCACACATGGCTTGTCACCGTGTTGGCGCCTGGCAGCGAGAAGATGTCCAAGCACAGCCTCACCGGTGGCAACGGGGTTGCGCTGCTGGAGCTTCTGGCCCGCTTGAGGGCGAAAGCCGAGGAGCGGCTTGGCGCGCCTGTCGACGGCATCCTCGTCATCCAAGAAGCCGGTCACGACGGCTTTTGGATCCATCGCCTGTTGGAGAAGAACGGAATCGACAGCCACATCGTCGAGCCGGCCTCGATCGCCGTCTCGCGGCGGCATCGGCGCGCCAAGACCGACCGGATCGACGGCGAGACGCTGATCCGCACCTTGGCGGCTTGGCGGCGCAATGAGCCGCGGGTGTGCGCGATGGTCCGGCCGCCGAACCCCGAGGAGGAGGATCGTCGTCGCCTGACGCGCGAGCGCAGCACCCTAATCAAGGAGCGCGTGCAGCACGTCAATCGCATCAAGGGCCTGCTGTTCGGCCAGGGCATCACCGATTACGAGCCGCTGCACCGAGACCGGCGGGCCCGGCTCGAGACGCTTGCGACCGGCGACGGGCGACCCTTACCGCCCCAACTCAAGGCCGAGATCGGCCGTGAGCTCGCGCGCATCGAGCTGGTCTGCGCTCAGATAGACGCCGTCGAGCAGCAGCGCGATGCGCTGATCGCTTCCATGTCGCCCGACCCGGTAGAGCCGGTGAGCGTCTTACTGGGCCTGAAGGGGATTGGTCCCGAGCTCGCCGCGCGGCTGTGGCTGGAAGCCTTGTTCCGCCGCTTCGCCAACCGGCGACAGGTGGCGGCGTACGCCGGCTTGGCGCCAAGCCCATGGCAGAGCGGCGCGACCAACCGAGAACAGGGCATCGCCAAGTCCGGCAACCCACGCCTGCGGCACGCCATGGTCGAGCTCGCTTGGCTGTGGCTGCGCTATCAGCCCGACTCGGCCTTGAGCGCCTGGTTCCGCCAGCGTGTCGGGCAAGGTCGCGGGTGGGTCCGGCGGATCGCGATCGTGGCTCTCGCCAGAAAGCTCCTGATCGCCTTGTGGCGCTACACCAGCCAGGGTGTCTTGCCGGAAGGGGCAGTGCTCAAGGCGTAGCAGAATCCCACGACCACGCCATCCTACGGGCCGGATCGCACGATCTGCCCGTTGGATCCGGGCGGGCGGCGACCGTTTTGCAAACCGCTTGGCTGAAAGACGCCGCCTTAGAGGATGGTCCCGCCACCCGAGCCCGTCGCCCTCGAGCACGAGGGATCATGGCGCGGGCCTGTCCACGCCCGGCCGAATGTGAGGTGACGCGGCCGATGCGGCTGCAGGATGCAACGGGCTCGAGCCTTGGATCCGTTCCGGGAAGGTAGCGTCGCTGGCAAGGCCTTCATGGCAGGCGCTGCCGCTCGGGCCTGAGCTAGCATTCTGCAGCGGCGCTCACGACGACAAGGGTGCCCGGCGGCACCGCTCCGCGGTTACGCCCTTGACCTCGCAACCGCCGCTGCGCCCGGTCGTCTCGACGGGAGAGAGCCAAGATGATTCACTGAAAGCCGCTTGACCACCAAACTCCCATGTGAGGCGGTTGTCACAATTCCCTGGCGAGGCGTCCTGCAACCAGGAAGAGACAGGCGGCCTGGAGCAGGGACTGGACGATGAAGCCCTGGCGGTCGTAGCGCAGCGCCAGGCGTCTGTTCTCCAGGAGCCAGGCGTTGCTGCGCTCGACCGGCCAGCGCCGCTTGCCCAGGCCTGAGCCGTGCGGCCGGCCGCGCTTGTGGAGCTGAGGCTCGGCGCCGAAGGCCCGGCACAGTCTCGCGGTTGGCTTCGGCGTCGTAACCCTTGTCCGCGAACACGGTCCCGATCTTGGCCACGACGGCAAAGGCCGTCAGGAACAGGCGCTCGAACAGCACCGTGTCGTTGACGTTGGCACCGGTGGCGGCGCAGGCGACCGGCACGCCGTCACCGGTGACCGCGACGTGGTACTTGGTGCCGCGCTTGCCGCGGTCGGTGGGGTTCGGGCCGACAAGATCGCCGCCGCGCTTGGCCCGCACCGAGCAGCTGTCGAGGATCAGGGTCCGGGTCACCACGCAGCATGGCGACCAGCACGGCATGGACCCGCTGCAGCAGGTTGATCGCGGCCCAGTCCGCAAGCCGGCGGCGCAGGGTCGAGCCGCTGGCCTGGGCCGGTGTCGCCCGCAGGCTGCGCCACGGCGTGCCCTCGCGCACGAACCGGCGCAGGGTCGCCAGCACCCGCACCGTCTCCGCCGGCGGATGCCCCGGCCCGGGCTCGCTCGGCCCCTCGCAGTGCTCGATCACCGTCGCGATCAGGTCCAAGATCCTGCGGTCCAACTCTGTCCCCTTCCTGTGGCCAAAGGCCAGAGGTGGGGATCGGGATGGCGGCCCGGGCGGTCAGGCCGCATCAACCTTGGATTGATGTGGAAACCGCCTCTTAATGGTAATAATGTTCAAAGTTAGATTTAGGGGGTATATTGGCGTGCGTATTGGTATGACGGCAATCTTTACTATGGCCCTGGCGGCCGCCCTGTTGGCTCCGCCGGTATCGGCCAAGACGTTGCGCAGCAACGTCGCCTTCAACACCGGGATCGGCAAGAAGACTGCAAGTCAGCCGATGAACGGCGTCCAGGTTGCCTACCAGATCACGCTGAAGGGCGGCGACTTGAACGGCTGCAAGGTCGACGTAATCGAGGACCTGCATCCGCGTAATGAAGGGGCCTGGGGCATCTTCGACATTGCCGGCAAGGTGAACTGCGCGGTGGATTCCGGAACGAAGGCGCAACGGGTTAAGCAAAGCGGATCTGGACGTCTCTGCCAAGCTCCCCGAGCAGTGCCTGGAGCGGGGTGAGGAAGCCGAGGCATTTCCGGGGCGTCAGATTGTGGGTGAGGACGATCTCCTGCAGCTCGGCGTCGCTTAGCGCGTCGAGGTCGAGATCGCGCGGCAGGTCGCGCCGTAGCCGGCCGTTGGCGTTCTCGACCGCGCCTTTCTGCCAGGAGGCGTAGGCGTCGCAGAACCAGGTTGTCATGGCGCAGGCGCTGGCGAGAAGGCCGTGCCGGGCAAAGGCGGTGTCGTTGTCGAAGGTGATGGACGCGCGCAGGCGCGGGTCGAGCCGCCGGAACACCGCCATCATGATGGCCACGGTCTCCGCGGCCGACTTGCCGGCAAGCCTGGCGGCGAGGACGAACCGGGTCTTGCGCTCTTTGAGCACCAGCACCGGGCGGGTCCGCTTGCAGATCAGGAGGTCGCCTTCCCAGTGCCCGGCTTCCTTGCGCTCCTGGACGGCCTCGGGCCGGTCGTGGATGGAGCGCCGCTCGGCAATGACGCTGCGCGGCTGCCGAGCCCGACGGCGCCCCCGCCTGGCCCGCCCACGCGGCAGCAGCTTCCAGAGCTTCTCGCCTTTCTGCCCGGGGCGGTGCACGAAGGCGTAGATCGTCTCGGTGGAGACGGTGCGCAGCCCACGCTCCTCGCCACGCTTGAGCCAGCCGGCGATCTGCTCGGGCGTCCAACCCTCCAAAAGACGCTCGCGGACGAAGCGGCCGAGCTTGGCGTCACGCTCCACAAGCGCCGGCCGCTGGCGGCGCTCGAGGTAGCAGCCCTCGGCGTGGGCCGGCAGATAGCCACCCTTGGGCAGCAGATTGCGCCGCAGCTCGCGGCTGATGGTCGAGGCCGCCCGGCCGAGCTGCCGCGCGATCGCCCGCAAGCTCAGCCCCTCGCCTTTGAGCGCGGCCAGCCGCTCCCTCTCCTCCAGCCTCAGATGCGTCCCGCCCGACATCGCTCCATCCCGAATTGCCATTCCCGGCCAGAGCCTTACCACAAGGCCCCGGGATGTTGCGCTTCACGCCGGACTCCGCCGCCGATGGCGGCGGGTTCGCCTTCACTTCCTCGGGCTCCTGGGACGGCAAGGGATTCCACGCCGCTGGCACCATCGTCGACGGCAGCGGCACCGGCCGCTTCCAGGGTGCCAAGGGCCGCGTCGCCCAACTCGGCGGTGCCGGGAGCAGCAAGGGGGACGGCACCAACGACATCGTCTACGAGCTGGTGGTCGATACCGTCGGGGCCTGAGCCCGCACCCTGACCGGTCCTCCGCGGCACGCCGGCTTCAGGCGTGCCGCGGAGGCCGCACGACGTTGACACAGGGCTCGCCGCGCAGGCGCCGCTCGATATTGTCGGCGATCGTGCGCTTCCGCCGCCGGATCGTGCCGTGCGTCCAGCCCGACATGTGTGGCGTCATCACGACGTTCGGCAGCTCGTGGAAGGGCAGCGACGACGGGTGCACCTCGGGCGAGGCGGCCGAAGGATAGGTGTACCAGGTGTCGATGACGGCACCGGCGATGCGGTTGGTCTTCAGGGCGTCGAAAAGGGCCGTCTCGTCCACCGTGGGTCCGCGGCCGACATTGACGAGGACGGCGTGGGGCGGCATGGCGGCGAAGGCCTCCGTGCCGATGATGCCCTTGGTCTCGGGGGCGAGCGGGACCGAGGTGACGAAGAAGTCGGCCGAGGCCCAGAAGCTCGGCAGCTCGTCCAGGGTGAAGCTGCGGTCGATGAGCGGCGAGGCCTGGACGGGGCTGCGGTTGGCGACGTGGACCTTCATCTCGAAGGCCTTGGCCCGGGCGGCGATCGCCTGGCCGATATGGCCGAAGCCGAGCAGGCCGATGGTCTTCTCGGCCAGCTCGTCATGCTCGGTCCCGGCCGGGCCGCCTTTGTAGGCCCATTCCTTCTGCCTGAGCCGAGAGTCCGCGTCGGCTAGCGGCACATGGCGCATCAGCAGGGCCGCCATCACGTACTCGGCGATCGCCTGCTCGTGGCCGAAGCAGTTGCAGACCACGGCCGTGCCGGGAACGGCGTCGAGGTCGACGGCGTCATAGCCCGCACCGGGGACGTGGAAGAGGGTCAGGCGCTCCGGCTGCGGCAGCGTGGGGCGGAACCAGCCGCCCACGATCACGTCCGCCGCCACGAAAGCACGCCGGTCGGCCTCGCCTTCGAGCTGGTCTGGCAGCACGGCGATCTCCGCCGGTGCATTGAGCAGGGCCGCGAAGCCGTCGGCGAAGGCCGAGGCGGCCTCGCCATGGAAGACGATGCGCATGGCGGGTCCGGGAGCAGCAGAGGATGCCGCCTTACTTGCACGCGTCGATCAGGATTTCCACCCGCCGGTTCCGCTGCCGCCCCTCCGGATCGTCGCTGCCGTCGCCATGCTCGTTGGCTGCCACCGGCCGGGCCTCGCCAAGGCCCCGGACGGCCGCGCTCCGCACATAGCCCTCGGCCACCAGCCAGTCGCGCACGCTGGCGGCACGGCGCAGGCTCAGGCGCTCATTGTAGTCGTCGCTGCCCTTGGCGTCGGTGTGCCCCTCGACGGTGACGGGGTGATCGCCCTGCTCCTTGAGCATCGGCCCAACTGAGGAAAGAGTCTGGACCGCGTCGGGACGCAGCAGCGCCTGGTCGAAGTCGAACAGTGCGTCGGCCAGCATCTCGATCCGGCGGATGCAGGGTCCGGCCTCCTCGACCCGCACCGGTGCAAGCGGGCGCGGCGTCTGGATGGCGCCGGGCGTGAGCCATGGCCCGCGTGGCTGCTGAAACGCCTTCGGTTGCAGCCAGGGGCCCTTCGGCTGCTGGATCTCGCCGGGCGTCTGCCAGTTGCCGGCCCGGGCGATGCCGCCTTGCAGGACGAGCAGAGCGGCGAGGATGAGGGCGAGCAGGCGCATCGAACAACTCCGCCGGGCCAAAGGCCGACCCGGCAGGGTCTAGAACCAAAAGTTGAAGTTCAGGTTAAGAGCTCAGCGGATCGCCTCGAGCAGGCTGACGTAGGAGGCCACGCACGCCCCGCCCATGTTGTAGACGCCGCCGAGCTTTGCCCCTTCGACCTGCATGCCGCCGGCATCGCCGCGGACCTGCATCGCGGTCATGACGTGCATCGAGACGCCGGTGGCCCCGATCGGGTGGCCCTTGGACTTGAGCCCGCCCGAGGGATTGACCGGCAGCCTGCCGTCCTTGGCGGTCCAGCCTTCGAGCACGGCGCGGGCACCCTCGCCACGCGGGGTCAGGCCCATGGCCTCGTATTCCAAGAGCTCGGCGATGGTGAAGCAGTCGTGCGTCTCGACCAGGTCAAGGTCGTCGAGCCCGAGCCGTGCGCCGGCCAGCGCCTTCTTCCAGGCGGCCTCGCAGCCCTCGAAAGCCACGATGTCCCGCTTCGACATGGGCAGGAAATCGCTCACCTGCGCCCAGCCGCGGAAGGCCACGGCCTTCTTCATGCCCAGTGCGGTCTCGACGTCGGCCAGGACCAGGGCGGCGGCACCGTCGGAGACCAGCGAGCAGTCGGTGCGCTTCAAGGGACCGGCCACGACCGGGTTCTTCGGCGATTCCTGCCGGCAGAACTCGAAGCCCAGGTCCTTCCGGAGCTGGGCGTAGGGGTTGGCGCAGCCGTTCTTGTGGTTCTTGGCGGCGATCGCGGCCAGCGCGTCGGACTGATCGCCGTGGCGCTGGAAGTAGCTCTGCGCGATGCGGCCGAAGACGCCGGCGAAACCGCCCTCGATGCCCTGCTCCTCCTTGAGGTAGCTGGCCTTCAGCAGCGTGTTGCCGATCTCGGGCCCGCCGAGCTCGGTCATCTTCTCCACCCCTACGACCAGCACGATCCGCGACTGCCGGGCCAGGATCGAGCGCAGGCCGGCATGGACCGCGGCCGAGCCCGTGGCACAGGCGTTCTCGACCCGGGTCGCCGGCTTGAAGCGAAGGGCGGGGTCGGCCTGGAGGACGAGCGAGGCCGTGAAGTCCTGCTGCACGAAGCCGCCGTTGAAGTGGCCCAGATAGATCTCGTCGACCTCGCCCGGGCCGACACCCGCGTCGGTGAGGGCTGCCGTCGCCGCCTCCACGATCAGGCTCTCGACATCCCGGCCCTCATGCTTGCCGAACGGCAGATGGCCCCAGCCGACGATGCAGGCGGTCATGCGTGCGTGCTCCCCTCGTGCTCCTGCAAGAGATGGCGATGCTCCGCGGGACCGCCACCCTCGGCCGCTCAGTCCTGCGCTGCGCCGGATGGGATGACCATGTCGGCCTCGAAGCCGAGCCGGGTGAAGTCGTCGATCAGGAGGTCGAGGCGGAGCTGCCAGCGGCCGGGCCGCAGGATGGCGAGGCCATCCGCCAGATAGACGCCGGGCTGGGGCATCGCGGCCGCGTGCCGGCTCGGCTCGATGCCGGCCTCGGGCAGCGCCAGCCGCAACCGGGCCTCGCGTGCCACGACCGGTTTGCCGTCCCCGTCCGTGACCCATGCCTCCAGCCGGTTCGTGCCCGGACGGCCCGGTGAAAGCGTGAGGAGCGCCTGTCGACCATCCGCGAAGGTCGCCACGGTCACTGGCGCTGCTGGCACGATGGCCCGCGGCGGTGGGCCGAGCGCCAAGGTTGCCGTGGCCGCCAGCACGGCTGCCCCGAGCGCGAGGTCGGCGAGCAGCGACCGGCGGAGCCAGCGCTGGGCCGTGCTCCGATCGAGGCGCGGCGTGAGGACGAACCGGTTCACAGCCCCGAGCAGCAGGAGCCCGGCGACCAGCGCCAGCTTGGTGGTGAGCCGAAGGCCGTAGTCGGTCTGCCATAGGGCAGGCACGCTCGCCCCGAGCTGCACCCAGGCGAGGATGCCGCCGGCGAGCAGGAGAGCGGCGACGGCAGTGACGGCGGCGGCCGAAAACCGTTGCAGGACGGCCCGCGCTTCGGCCGTGGGCAGCCGCAGGCTCCAGAGGAGCGGGGCCAGGGAGCCGAGCCAGAATGCGGCGCAGAGCACGTGGAGGGCCAGGGCTGGTCTGGTGAGCCATACCGGCTCGGCGGCAGCGGCATGGCCCGTGAGCGCGAACGAGGCTGCGACGACGACCGCACCCGGCACCAGCAGCAGCCGTCTGCCGGCGCCGAGCAGCAGGAGGCCGAGCGCGCAAGCTGCGGCCGCTTGCGCCAGCGTGGTCCTCGCAGCGGCCAGCCAGGGCTCTGCGGTGCCGAGAGCAGCAAGAGGAAGCCCTGTCAGGTCGAGCCCGGCGGTCCCGAAGCGGAGCAGCACGGCCACCATGCCCAAGGGTGCCAGTGCCGCAAGGAGCCTGTGCGCGCGACGGCCCAGCGGCTCCGGCGGACGCACGACTGTCATGAACAGGCCCAGGCCGGCGGCGGCGAGTGCTGTCAGGTAGACCAGCCAACGCGCGGCGGCGGCGGGCCAGCGAGCACCCGCCTCGGCACCCGATGTCCCCGCTGAGGCTGGGACGCCGATGCCGAAGCGGATGGCTGCACCGACCGGATGCCCGTCGATCGAGGTGACCCGGTAGCTCAGGAGGTAGGCGCCCTGCGGGAGCAGGCCCCCAGGGCGGAGGACCAGCGTGTCCCCTCTGGGCTCCAGGTCGTTGCCGGAGAGCTGGGCACCGCGAGCGTCGAGGAGCCGGAGGCTGATCGGCACCACGGGCTCGCTGAAGCGCAAGGTCAGCTCGGCCGGTGCCTGGTCGAGCTGCTGGCCGTCGGCCGGCCGGGCTCCGTGCGTCATGGTTCTCTCCGGACGCGAGCGTGGGGCCGCCGGCAAGGGCGGCGCTGGTTCAGTCGGTGCTCAGCGGTCGGGGTGGAGAGGCGGGGAGCGGGCGCGGAACCGGGTCGGCCGCCGGCGCGCACGGACGCGCCCGATCGGAGTCGGCTGACGGATACTGCCGCCGGCTGCGGGCAATGGGAGGCCGAGGCCTGGGAGTGCCGGCAGTGGCGGGTTCGCCGCCCTCGCCAGGCAGAAGGGGCAGTCTTCCTGGTGCTTGTGCCCGGGCGCGCTCGGCTTCTTGGCCGGCATCTCGCCATGGTGGGCATGGCGGTGTGCCGGCCCCGAGGCCGCAGCCTGAGCCCGGGCTGCCATGGCCAGCTCGAACAGCACCGACTGCGTGACGACGGCCAGGACCGCGAGCCAGACCAGTGGCGCGCGGTATCTTCTCAGGCAGCTCCGGTGCCGTCGCCCCGCCATCGCGGCGCAAGTCCCTCCCTGGTCCGGCCGACCGGGACCAGCGAGGGGAGATGTAGCAGGAACCGAGTGAGAGCAAAGAAAATGGCCGCGGCTTGCACCGCGGCCAATCTGGGAGGAAACGCCTCAAGTCGGGTGTCACAGGGGAACCCATGAACACCTCCTGATAGTGGCCACGCAGGTGCCAGGATGCAACTTAAATTTCGCGTTAGAGTCGAATTTCTTGCGACTCATTCACCTCAAGTTCACAAGCAATTCATCTAAAATGCTGCGGATCTCACGATGGCGGCGGCCCGCGGAAGTCCACGACCCCGCTCGCCAGCAGCCAGTCGATGCCCCAGGTGGCGAGTGCTGCCAAGATGGTCGTGACCAGCGCCTTCATCAGCAGATGCGGCCGGGCCGGTGCGCCGCGGTCGGCACCGGGGATGGGGTTCTCGTCGGCCTGCACACCGAAGGGCAGCGCCATGAAGAAGACCAGCCACCAGACGACCAGGAACGTGGCGAGCGTTCCCGCCGTGCTCATGCCTGCTCGAGCTCGACCAGCGTCCCGTTGAAATCCTTGGGGTGCAGGAAGAGCACGGGCTTGCCGTGGGCGCCGATCTTGGGCTCACCATTGCCGAGCACGCGGGCCCCTTGCGCCTTCAGCCGGTCGCGCGCGGCCAGGATGTCGTCGACCTCGTAGCACAGATGATGGATGCCGCCGGCGCCGTTGCGGTCGAGGAAGCCCTGGATCGGCGAGCCCTCGCCCAGCACGCCCAGAAGCTCGATCTTGGTGTTCGGCAGTTCGACGAAGACGGTCTGCACGCCGTGCTCGGGCTGGTCCTCGACAGCCGAGACCGTGGCCCCCAGCACGTCGCGATAGCGGCTGGCCGCGGCCTCGAGGTCGGGCACGGCTATCGCCACATGGTTGAGACGTCCGATCATGGCTTCCGTCCTCAGCCTTCCTCGAGCGCCGCCAGCGTGGCTGCCGTGAGGCGGGTAATCTGGACCTCGACTATCGGCCGGCGGTGACGCGGCAGGTCGAGGGCCTGACGGACCGCCATGCGTGCAGCCTCGCGGATGCGTTCGTCGTCGCGTGCCGCGACGTCCGTGAGCTCCTCGACCGCCTCGACGATCTGGTCCGCGATCTCCTTCCTGAGCTCGCCGAAGCGCTCGATCTCGACCGCACCCAGGGCCGAGAGCTGCGGTTCCGCCAGCACGCTGCCCTCGCCGTCCATGACCACACTGACGACGATGGTGCCGTGGTTCATCAGGCGGCGGCGGGTGCGGAAGACGTCGTCGTCGGCCTCGACCAGGCCGTCGGTCTCCATCATCACCATGCGGCCGATCGGGGCCTCGTCGATCACCTCGGCGGCACCGGGTGCCAGCGAGAGGATGTCGCCGTTCTCGATCGCCACGACCTGCGGCACGCCCATCTGCTCGGCGAGCTTCTGATGCGCATGCAGGTGGCGGGCCTCGCCATGGACCGGTACCGCGATCTTGGGCCGGATCCAGCGGTACATCTGCTCCAGCTCGTCGCGGCAGGGATGGCCCGAGACGTGGACGAAGTGATCGACCTCGGTGATCACCTCGACACCCTTGCGCACCAGCTGGTTGTGCAGGTTGAAGAGCGTGCGCTCGTTGCCGGGGATGATCTTCGAGCTGAAGATCACCGTGTCGCCGGATTCGAGCCGGACCCGCGGGTGCTGGCCGGCGGCGACGCGGGTAAGCGCGCTGCGCGCCTCGCCCTGGCTGCCGGTGCACAAGTACAAGATACGATTGCGCGGCAGCGTCTCGGCCTCGCGCTCGTCCAGGATCCGCGGGATGTCCTTGAGGAAGCCCACCTCGCGCGCGGCATCGAGCATGCGCCGCATCGAGCGGCCGACGACGAAGATCTCCCGGTTTGCGGCATGGGCCGCCATCATCGCGGTCTCGAGGCGCGCGATGTTGGAGGCGAACGTGGTGAGCACCACGCGGTTGGGCTGGCGGGCGATCAGCTCGGTCAGGCTGTCGCGGACCTCGGCTTCCGAGCCCGAGGTGCCGGGCGAGAGGGCGTTGGTGCTGTCGCCGATGATGGCGAGCACGCCGCGCTTGCCAGCCTCCTCGAGAGCGTCGACGTCGCTGCGCTCGCCCAGCATCGGCGCGGGGTCGAGCTTCCAGTCGCCGGTGTGGAGGACGCGGCCGAGCCGGGTCTCGAGCAGGAGGGCGCTCGATTCCGGGATCGAATGGGTCATGTGGATGAAGCGGCAGCCGAAGGGGCCGAGCTCGAAGCTCTGGTTCGGCTTGATCCGATGGATCGGCACCTCGCCCGTGAGGCCAACCTCGCCGAGCTTGAGACGGAGCACGGCGGCGGTGAAGTCCGAGCACCAGACGGGGACACGCAGCCGGCGCCAGAGATAAGGGACGGCCCCCAGATGGTCCTCGTGCGCGTGGGTCAGCACGAGCCCCAGCAGGCGGTCCTCCAGCTCCTCGGCAAAGCGCAGGTCGGGAAGAATGATGTCCGCACCCGGCACCCGGTCGTCGGCGAAGGTGATGCCGAGGTCGACCATGATCCAGGAATCGTCGAGGCCGTAGAGATAGACGTTCATGCCGATCTCGCCGACCCCGCCGAGCGGCACGAAAACGAGGCGATCTTGCATTCTCAGCTGTTCTCCACCGGGCGCTGGATGCGCTCGCGGTTGCGCTCGTAGATCTCCAGCAGCCCAGCCATGGTGAGGTCGGGATCGACATGGGCGATGGCGTCGGTCCCGTTGGCGAAGAGCGGGGCCAGGCCGCCGGTTGCAACCACCGTCATCGGCCCTCCGAACTCCTGCTTGATCCGCGCCACCAGGCCCTCGATCAGCCCAACATAGCCCCAGTAGACGCCCGACTGCATGGCGCCGACCGTAGAACGCCCGATCACCCTGCCGGGTGCCGCAACGGCGATCCGCGGCAGCTTGGCAGCGGCGCGCGACAGGGCCTCCAGCGACAGGTTGATCCCGGCGGCGATGACGCCGCCGATGTAGGCACCCTTGTGGTCGACGATATCGAAGGTGGTGGCGGTGCCGAAATCGACAATGATCAAAGGTGGCGGGTAGCGCAGGAGCGCGCCGACCGCATTGACCACCCGGTCGGCCCCGACCTCCCGCGGATTGTCGATGTCGATCGAGATCGGGACCTCGAGGTCCTCGCCCACGACGGTCGCCTCGCGGCGAAAGAAGTCCCGGCTCATCCAGCGCAGCGGAATCACTGCCTGCGGGACCACGCTGGAGATCACGACCGCGTCCACATCCTCGTGCGAGAGCTGCTTCAGCTCCATGAGCTGGATCAGCGCCGCCGCATATTCGTCCGACGTCCGCTCGCGGTTGGTGGCAAGCCGCCACTGCCCGAGCGGCGTCCGCTCGCGGTAGATGGCGAACACGGTGTTGGTGTTGCCGACGTCGATGGCGAGCAGCATCAGGGGCGCCTCAGGCAGGCGGTGGCGGCCCGCAGCCGCCGATCTTCTAGCGCCGGAACGATCCGGCGGCCAGCCACCCGGAGCATCATGGGAAGAACAGCTCGCCGGCGGTATGGCGGGCGAGGCAGCCAAGCTCGTTCTCGATCAGGATCGAGCCATCCTCGCCGAGATCGGCAAAGCGGCCACGGATGGTCTCGGCGCCCAGGCGCAGGGTGGCCTGATTGCCCAGCCCATGGGCACTGGCCAGCCAATCGCTGCGGACGGCAGCGAAGCCGCCCTCCTCCCAGATCCCGATACGATGGCGCATGGCCGGCAGCCACAGGCCCATGAACTCGTCCGGCGTCAGGATGAGGCCAGTCGTGGCAAAGGAGGCTGCCGCATAGGGCAGGCCGGCCGGGGCAGCGGCCAGGTTCAGCCCCAGGCCGACGATCAGCCAGGCGCAGCCGCCCTGTCCGTCATCGGCACCTTCGAGCAGGATGCCGCCCAGCTTGGCACGGTCGAGCAGCACGTCGTTGGGCCATTTCACGGCGAGGCGGCTGGGCTCCTCCAGGAGGCGGGCGAGACCGTCGACCACGGCAAGGGCGGTGACCAGCGACAGGCTCGCGGCCTCGGCGAGCGGCACGCGCGGCCGCAGCAGGAGCGAGGCGTAGAAGTTGCCCGGTGGCGAGTCCCAGCTCCGGCCCTGGCGCCCGCGCCCAGCCGTCTGCTCGGCTGCGGTGACGATCAGGCCCGCCGGCTCGCCCGCCTCGGCATAGGCGCGGAGCGCATCGTTGGTGCTGGGGAGAGAGGCGTGCCGCTCGACGCGGAATCCCGGGCCCAGGGGCAGGCCCCTCACCGCACCAGAGCCTCCGCGGCGGCCTGGGCCGTGGTGAGCAGCGGCCCGGGGATGACGACGAAGACCACCATGGCGGCGGCAGCGAGGCCGGCCACGGCGGCGGGGGCCGCATAGGGTGCCGGGTCCAGCGCCTCGGCCGGCTCGTCGAAGTACATCACCTTCACGATGCGCAGGTAGTAGTAGGCACCCACCACGCTGGCGACGACACCGACGACGGCAAGCCAGGTGAGCCCGGCGTCGACCGCGGCCTTGAAGACGTAGAGCTTGCCGAAGAAGCCGGCGAGCGGGGGAATGCCGGCCAGCGAGAACATGAAGACGCCGAAGGCCAGCGCCAGGAGCGGGCGCCTGCTCGACAGGCCGGCAAGGTCGCCGATGCTTTCGACATAGCGGCCCTGACGGCGCATCAGGAGGATGCAGCCGAAGGTGCCGATCACCATGACGACGTAGAGCGTCATGTAGACGAGAACGGCGTTCACGCCGGACTCGGTGCCGGCGGCGAGCCCGACCAGGGCGTAGCCGATATTGGCGATGCCGCTATAGGCCATCAGGCGCTTGATGTTGGTCTGGCCGATGGCGGCGAAGGAGCCCAGGACCATCGAAGCGATGCTGATCGCCACGATCACCTGCTGCCAGTGCTCGGTCCAGCCGCCGAACGGCTCCATCATCACCCGCACGGCAAGGCCGATGGCGGCGAGCTTGGGGGTGGAGCCGATGAAGGCCGTGATGGGTGCCGGCGCCCCCTCGTAGACGTCGGGGGTCCACATGTGGAACGGCACGGCCGCGAGCTTGAAGGCGAGGCCCGGCGATGATGAAGACGAGGCCAGTCAGCACGCCCACCGAGATGTCCTGGCCGGCATTGCCGGCGAGCGTGACCGCAACCTGGTCGAAGAGGAGCGTGCCAGTGAAGCCGTAGACCAGGGAGCAGCCGTAGAGGAGGATGCCCGAGGCCAGCGAGCTCAGGACGAAGTATTTGAGCCCGGCCTCGGTCGAGCGCAGCGAATCGCGGTTGAACGCCGCCAGCACATAGAGCGGCAGGCTCTGCAGCTCGATCGCCATGTAGAGGGCGAGCAGGCTGTTGGCCGAGACCATCATCGCCATGCCGAGGGCCGAGAACAGGGCCAGGATCGGGTACTCGAACCGGTCGATGCGCTGGTCGGCCATGTAGCCGCGCGCCATCATGATGGCGACGCCGGCGCCGGCGAAGATCACCACCTTGAGGAAGGCGGCGTAGCCGTCGAAGACGAAGTGGCCGCCCAGGCCCACGATGCGGGCCTTGTCCTGGCCCAGCACCATCAGCGCCGCCACGACGAGCGTCAGGCCCGTGAGCGGGGTGAGGATGCGGGCCGCCTCCTCGTCGCGGAAGGCTCCGAGCAGGAGAAGCCCCAGGCCCGCAATGAAGAGGAAGACCTCGCTCAGCGCCGGCGACAGGTCGAGCGGCATGGGCTTGCTCCTTCGCTCAGCGCTGTGCCAGGCGATCGAGGCCGGCACCCTCGATCTGGGTCAGAAGATGGTCGACCGAGGGCATGATCGGGTCGATGAAGATGGAGGGATAGACGCCCATCAGGATCGCCAGGAGGACGAGCGGGGCGAAGGCCACCACCTCGTTGAGGCGCATGTCCTTGATCCGCTTCAGCTCCTCCTTCACCAGCGCGCCGAAGACGACCCGCCGGTAGAGCCAGAGCATGTAGCAGGCACCCAGGATCATGCCGGTGGCGGCGAAGAACGCGACCCAGCTCGAATGCTGGAAGACGCCGATGATCACCATGATCTCGCCGACGAAGCCCGAGGTGCCGGGCAGGCCGACCGAAGCCAGCATGAAGAGCATGAAGGTGGTGGCGTAGACCGGCATGGTCTCGGCAAGGCCGCCATAGCTCGCGATCTCGCGGCTGTGGACGCGGTCGTAGACGACGCCGACGATCATGAAGAGGGCACCGGAGACGAAGCCGTGGCTCAGCATCTGCACGATGCTGCCGGCGACGCCCAAGGCATTGGGCGTGAAGATGCCGATGGTGACGATGCCCATGTGGGCCACCGACGAGTAGGCGATCAGCTTCTTCATGTCGGTCTGCATCAGCGCCACCAGCGAGGTGTAGACGATGGCGATGACGGAGAGTGCGAAGACCAGCGGCGCGAACCACTCCGAGGCGGCGGGCAGCATGGGCAGGGAGAAGCGCAGGAACCCGTAGCCGCCGAGCTTGAGGAGCACGCCCGCCAGCAGGACGGAGCCGGCGGTGGGCGCCTCGACATGCGCGTCGGGCAGCCAGGTGTGGAAGGGCCACATCGGCACCTTGACGGCGAAGGAGACGAACATGGCGAGCCACAGAAGCTGCTGCACACCCAAGGGGAGGGGGGCCTCGAGCAGCTTCTGGGTCATGGCCGGGATCTCGGTCGTCCCGGTCACCAGGTAAAGATAGAGGATCGCCACCAGGAAAAGGACGGAGCCCAGGAGCGTGTACAGGAAGAACTTGAAGGAGGCGTAAATCCGGCGCGGCCCGCCCCAGATGCCGATGATCAGATACATCGGGATCAGGATGCCTTCGAAGAAGACATAGAAGAGGACGATGTCCAGGGCGCAGAACACGCCGACCATCAGCGTGTCCATGACCAGGAAGGCGATCATGTACTCCTTGACCCGGACCTCGACCGAGTACCAGGAGCCAATGACCACGACGAGCGTCAGGAGCGTGCTGAGAAGCACGAACCACAGCGAGATGCCGTCGACGCCGAGATAGTACTGGATGTTGAGGCCGGGCAGCCAGGTGCTCTTCTCGACCAGCTGGAAGCCGGCCTGCGAGCTGTCGAAATTGGCCCAGATCAGGAGCGAGAGGAGGAAGGTGACCAGCGCCGTCCACAAGGCGACGCTGCGGCTGTTGCGGGCCACGATCTCGGGCTCGCCGCGGATGAAGAAGATGAACGCGGCACCGACCAGGGGCAGGAAGGTGACGAGGGAGAGGAGCGGCCAGTCACCCATCGGATCAGCCTCGCAGCACGAGCAGATACCAGGTGACGAGGCCGGCGACCCCGATCAGCATGGCGAAAGCGTAGTGGTAGAGGTAGCCGGTCTGCAGCCGCATGGCGCGCCGGGCCGTGGCCAGCGTGCCGGCCGCGACGCCGTCCGGCCCGAACCGGTCGATGATGCCGACGTCGCCGCCGCGCCAGAAGATCCGGCCCAGCACCATGGCCGGCTGGACGAAGACCGCGTTGTAGAGCTCGTCGAAGTACCACTTGTTGAGCAGGAAAAGGTAGAGCGGGCGGACGGCACCCGCGACCTTCCCCGGCAGGTCCGGGCGCATGATGTAGAAGACGTAGGCGAGCCCGATACCGAGGACGCCCACGACCAGGGGCGCCAGCTTCACCCAGAGCGGGACGTGGTGCATCTCCTCGAGGATGCTGGGGTGCCCGTGCATGTAGATGGCACCGGCCCAGAAATGTCCTTCCGGATCGAGCATGCCGGTACCGAAGAAGCCCGCCACCACGGCACCCACGGCCAGCACGATCAGCGGGATGCGCATCACGCGCGGGCTCTCGTGCACATGCTCGAACGTGTGATGGTCCATCCGCGGCTCGCCGTGGAAGGCCATGAAGAGCAGGCGCCAGGAGTAGAAGGCGGTCAGCAGCGCCGCGAAGACGCCGAGCCAGAACGCATAGCCGGCGAACGCTCCATGACTGGCATAGGCGGCCTCGAGGATCGCGTCTTTCGAGTAGTAGCCGGCAAAGATCGGGATGCCCGCCAGGGCCAGGGAGCCGATCCACATCACCGCATAGGTGACCGGGATCTTGCGCCAGATGCCGCCCATCCTGCGCAGGTCCTGCTCCTCGTGGACGGCATGGATCACCGAGCCGGCACCGAGGAAGAGGAGCGCCTTGAAGAAGGCGTGGGTATAGAGGTGGAAGATGCCGGCGGGATAGGCGCCGACGCCGCAGGCGAAGAACATGTAGCCCAGCTGCGAGCAGGTCGAGTAGGCGATCACGCGCTTGATGTCGTTCTGCACGAGCCCGACCGTGGCGGCGAAGAAGGCGGTCGAGGCGCCGATGAAGGTGACGAAGGCCAGGGCCGTCGGGGCGAACTCGAAGAGCGGCGACATGCGGGCGACGAGGAAAACGCCGGCGGTCACCATCGTGGCGGCATGGATCAGGGCCGAGACCGGTGTCGGGCCTTCCATGGCGTCGGGCAGCCAGGTGTGGAGACCGAGCTGGGCCGACTTGCCCATCGCACCCACGAAGAGCAGCAGGCAGAGGATGGTGAGCGTGTGCCACTCCGTCCCGAAGAGGACGATGGTGGAATCCGCGAAGCGCTCGGCCGCCTGGAAGATGGTGTCGTACTGGATGCTGTCGAAGACGAGGTAGATGCCGGCCACGCCCAGCGCCAGGCCGAAGTCGCCGACCCGGTTGACGACAAAAGCCTTGATGGCGGCGTTGCAGGCGGAAGGCCGCGTGTACCAGAAGCCGATCAGGAGGTAGCTCGCGACGCCAACACCCTCCCAGCCGAAATAGAGCTGGAGCAGGTTGTCGGAGGTGACCAGCATCAGCATCGCGAAGGTGAACAGCGACAGATAGGCCATGAAGCGCGGGACGCTGGCGTCGTGCGCCATGTAGCCCACGGAATAGACGTGGATCCAGAAGCTGATGAAGCTGACGACGAACATCATCACGGTCGAGAGCGTGTCGACCCGGAGCGCCCACTCGACCTGGAAGCTGCCGACCCTGATCCAGTCGAAGAGCAGGACCTTGGAGACCGGCTCCTCGACATAGGTCGCCATGCCGATCACCGAGCACAGCGCGGAGATGCCCATGAAGGTGCAGGTGACGATCTGCGCGCCGCGGTCGCCGATGACGCGGCCGAACAGGCCGGCAATGAGGAAGCCGACCAGCGGTGCGAACACGAGGATGACGTGCAGCATCGCTCAGCCCTTCATCAGGTTGATGTCCTCGACCGCGATGCTGCCGCGGTTGCGGAAGTAGACGACGACGATGGCGAGCCCGATCGCGGCCTCGCCGGCGGCCACGGTGAGGATGAACATGCCGAAGATCTGGCCGGCGAGGTCGCCCAGATAGGCCGAGAACGCCACGAAGTTGATGTTGACCGCGAGCAGGATGAGCTCGATCGACATCATGATGATGATCACGTTCTTCCGGTTGAGGAAGATGCCGAAGATCCCGGTGGTGAACAGGATCGCGGCGACCACGAGATAGTGCGAGAGCGGTACCGGCATCAGATCCCGCTCCCCGTGCGGACCTTGCGCAGCTCGACCGCCTCGGCCGGCCGCCGGTGCACCTGGCGGCTCAGGTTCTGCCGCCGCACCGCCGGCCGCGTGCGCAGCGTCAGCGTGATGGCACCGATGATGGCGACCAGCAGGATCGCCCCTGCCGCTTGGAAGAGGTAGAAATAGTCGGTGTAGATCAGGTTGCCCAAGGCCTCGGTGTTGGTGACACCGGGCGGCGTGGGCGAGGCCACCACGGGCTGGGTGGCGTCGGGCGCAAAGGCCCAGGTCCCGCCCACGAGCACGAGCTCGATGAACAGGATGATGCCGACCAGGAGGCCGATCGGGAGGTATTGCAGGAACCCTTCGCGCAGCTGGACGAAGTTGATGTCCAGCATCATGACCACGAAGAGGAACAGCACGGCCACCGCGCCGACATAGACGACCACCAGCACCATCGCCAGGAACTCGGCCCCGATCAGGATGAACAGGCCGGCACAGTTGAAGAAGGCCAGGATCAGGAAGAGCACGGACAGCACGGGATTGCGCGCCGACACGACCAGGATGCCCGCTGCCACGGTGACGGCAGCGAGCATGTAGAAGACGACAAGCTGAACGGTCATCGGTTCTCGCCAGCGCGTTCGTTCTTTTGTCCGACTGGAGGCAGCAAGAGGACGGGTTAGCGGTAGGGCGCGTCCGCCGTGAGGTTGGCGGCGAGCTCCCGCTCCCAGCGATCCCCGTTCGCCAGCAGCTTCTGCTTGTTATAGAAAAGCTCCTCCCGCGTCTCCGCGGCAAATTCCTGGTTCGGGCCCAGCACGATGGCGTCGACCGGACAGGCCTCCTCGCAGAGCCCGCAATAGATGCACTTGGTCATGTCGATGTCGTAGCGGGTGGTGCGCCGGCTGCCGTCGGGGCGCGGCTGGCTCTCGATCACGATGCACTGGGCGGGGCAGACGGCCTCGCAGAGCTTGCAGGCGATGCAGCGCTCCTCGCCGTTCGGATAGCGGCGCAGCGCATGCTCGCCCCGGAAGCGCGGCGACAGCGGCCCTTTCTCATAGGGGTAGTTCAGCGTCACCTTGCGCTTGAACATGTACTTGAAGGTCATGGCGAAGCCGGTGACCAGCTCCCGCCACAACATCGTCCGCGCCACCCTATCGAGGGCTGCCATGCCGCCTCCAGCCCCTGAGGGCAAACCCGTGCCGTCTCATCGGGGCAGCGCGTCGAAGGCCACGAGCACGCCCGCCGTCAGCACGAGCCAGGCAAGCGAGAGAGGCAGGAACACCTTCCAGCCCAGCCGCATCAGCTGGTCGTAGCGGTAGCGGGGCAGCGTCGCGCGCGCCCAGATGAAGATGAAAAGAACGAAGAAGATCTTGAGGATCAGCCAGATCGGGCCCGGGATCAGGGTCAGGGGCCACAGGCCGAAGGGTGCGAGCCAGCCGCCGAGGAAGAGCACCGAGGTGATGGCGCTCATCAGGATCATGTTGGCGTATTCGCCGAGGAAGAAGAGCGCGAACGCCATCGAGGAGTATTCGACGTTGTAGCCGGTGACGAGCGAGGCCTCGTCTTCCGGCAGGTCGAACGGGTGCCGGTTGGTCTCGGCCAGGATCGACGCGATGAAGATCATGAACATCGGGAAGTGGGGGATGATGTACCACATCCCGGTCTGGGCGCGGACGATGTCGGAGAGGTTCAAGGAGCCCGCGGTGACCAGCACGCAGAGGATGATGACGCCGATCGCGATCTCGTAGCTCACCATCTGGGCGGAGGAGCGGAGCGCACCCAGGAAGGCGTAGCGGGAGTTGGAGGCCCAGCCCGCCATGATGATGCCGTAGACGCCGAGGCCGCTGACGGCGAAGAGGTAGAGGACGCCGATATTGACGTCGGCCAGCACCAGCCCCTCGCCGAAGGGGATCACCGCCCAGCCGATCAGCGCCAGGATGAAGGTGACCATCGGCGCCAGCACGAACACGACCTTGTTCGCATTGGCCGGGATCACCGTCTCCTTGAGGAAGAGCTTGAGCCCGTCCGCCAGCGGCTGGAGCAGCCCGTAGGGCCCCACCGTCATCGGCCCCTGCCGCAGCTGCATGGCGGCGATCACCTTGCGCTCGGCATAGGTCAGGTAGGCCACGGCCACGAGCAGCGGCACCACGATGACCAGGATCGTGAGGACGATCAGGATGACGTGGAGCAGCTCAGCCATGGGTGCCCGTCGCCTCGGGCTGCCCGCCGCCGTGCAGGATCTCCTGGCTGCAGCGGCGCATGTTCTCCGACGCCCGGCAGATCGCGTTGGTCAGGTAGAAGTCGGCGATCGGCGAGGCGAAGGGTGCCTTCTCGATCCCGCCGGCCAGTGCCGAACTCGCCCCAGGCCGCGGGCGCGATCTCGCCCGGATGGGCCAGCGCCGGTGCGATCTCCTGCAGGCGGTGGCGCACCTGGGCCAGCGTGTCGAGCGGGAGGGTGCGGTCCAGCACCTCGGACAGCGCCCGCAGGATGCGCCAGTCCTCCTTGGCCTCGCCGGGCGGGAAGACCGCGCGCGCGGCCCGCTGCGGGCGGCCCTCGATGTTGACGTAGGTGGCGTGCTTCTCGGTGTAGGCCGCACCCGGCAGGATCACGTCGGCCGCGGCCGCACCGCGGTCGCCATGGTGGCCCTGGTAGACGACGAAGGCGTTGGCAAGCGGCGCCGGTGTCGATCTCGTCCGCCCCGATCAGGAACACGGTATCGATCTCGCCGCTGGCAGCACCGGCCAGGATGCCGGCCACGTCGCGGCCGCCCTCGCCGGGTACCAGGCCGAGGTCGAGCCCGCCCACCCGGGAAGCCGCCGTGTGCAGGACGTTGAACCCGTTCCAGCCGTCGCGGACCATGTCGAACCGGCCGGCCACCTCGCGCGCGAGCGCCAGCACGGCAGCACCGTCGGGCCGGGCGATGGCACCCGGACCGACGATCAGCATGGCGTTCTTGGCCCCGCTCAGGACCTCGCCGAAGCTGTGTCCGCCCTCGAGCAGGTCGCTCAGCGTCTGCCCGCCAGCACCCAGATCCTGGACCGGGATCGCCAAGTCGACCGGCGCACCGATCCGGCCGATCCGGAAGCCTCCCTGACGCCAGCGCTTGCGCAGGCGCAGGTTGATGATCGGCGCTTCCCAGCGCGGGTTCGCCCCGACCAGGAGGCAGGCATCGGCCTGCTCGATGCCGGCGATGGTGGTGTTGAAGAGGTAGCCGGCCCGCACCCCGCCGGCGACCTTGGCCCCGTCCTGGCGGCAGTCGACATGCGGCGAGCCCAGCGCCGAGGCCAGCTCCTTGACCAGCACCATGGTCTCGCAGTCGACGAGGTCGCCGATGATGAAGGCCACCTTGCGGCCGTCCGCACCTTCGAGCCGGGCGCGGATGGCGGCGAACGCCTCGCGCCAGCCCGTGGGCGCCAGCTTGCCGTCGGTCTTGACCATCGGCACGTCGAGCCGGCGCCGGCGCAGGCCGTCATAGACGAAGCGGGTCTTGTCGGAGATCCACTCCTCGTTGACCTCCTCCGACAGGCGCGGCAGGACCCGCATCACCTCGTTGCCGCGGGCGTCGACGCGGATGTTGGACCCGACCGCGTCCATGACGTCGATCAACTCGGTCTTCTTCAGCTCCCAGGTGCGGGCCCGGTACTCGTAGGGCTTCGAGTTCAGCGCCCCCACCGGGCAGAGGTCGATGATGTTGCCCTGGACCTCGGAGGTGAGCGAAGCCTCGATATAGTTCGTGATCTCCATGTGCTCGCCACGGCTGACGGCACCCAGCTCCTCGACCCCGGCCACCTCCTTGAGGAAGCGGATGCAGCGCGTGCAGTGGATGCAGCGCGTCATGTGGGTCGAGACCAGCGGCCCCAGATACTTGTCCGCCACCGGCCGCTTGTTCTCGCTGAAGCGCGAATGGTCGGGCCCGTAGAAGAGCGTCAGGTCCTGCAGGTCGCACTCGCCGCCCTGGTCGCAAATCGGGCAGTCCAGCGGGTGGTTGATGAGCAGGAGCTCGAGCACGCCCTTGCGCGCCTTATGCACGGTCGGCGTGTCGGTCCTGATCACCATGTTGTCGGCCGCCGGCATCGCGCACGACGCGATCGGCTTCGGCGACTTCTCCATCTCGACCAGGCACATCCGGCAGTTGCCGGCGATGTTGAGGCGCGGATGGTAGCAGAAGACGGGGATCTCCCGGCCCTGCGGCCTCGCAGGCCTGCAGCACCGTCGAGCCCGTCGGGACCTCGACTTCCTGTCCGTCGATCGTGAGCTTCGGCATCAGCCTTGGCGCCTCACTTCAATTCACTCCGCCGCGATCCGCATCGGGTTCGCCGCCGTGTAGCTCTCGATCCGCCGCTCGATCTCGCCGCGGAAGTGCCGGATCAGCCCCTGCACGGGCCAGGCCGCCGCGTCGCCGAGCGCGCAGATCGTGTGGCCCTCGATCTCCTTCGTGACGTCGAGCAGGAGGTCGATCTCCTCGACCTTGGCCCGGCCCTCGGCCATCCGGGTCACCATCCGCCACAGCCAGCCCGTGCCCTCGCGGCACGGCGTGCACTGGCCGCAGCTCTCGTGCATGTAGAACTTCGAGAGCCGGGCGATCGCACGGATGATGTCGGTCGACTTGTCCATGACGATCACGCCGGCCGTGCCCAGGCCCGACTGGACCTCACGGAGCGCGTCGAAGTCCATCAGCACGGTGTCGCAGATCGACTTCGGGATCACCGGCACCGAGGCGCCGCCCGGGATCACGCCCAGGAGGTTGTTCCAGCCGCCGCGCACGCCGCCCGCATGCTTCTCGATCAGCTCCTTGAGCGGGATGCTCATCGCATCCTCGACCACGCAGGGCTGATTCACGTGGCCCGAGATGCAGTAGACCTTGGTGCCGGTATTGTTCTTGCGGCCGAAGCCCGCGAACCAGGAGGCGCCCCGGCGCAGGATGGTGGGGGCCACCGCGATGGTCTCGACATTGTTCACCGTGCTCGGACGGCCATAGAGGCCGACCATGGCCGGGAACGGCGGCTTGAGCCGCGGCTGGCCCTTGTTGCCCTCCAGGCTCTCGATGAGGGCCGTCTCCTCGCCGCAGATATAGGCCCCCGCCCCACGGTGGACGTAGAGCTCGAAGTCGTAGCCCGAGCCGCAGGCATTCCTGCCGAGCAGCCCTTCGGCATAGGCCTCGGCCACCGCCCGCTCCAGCGCCTGCGCCTCGCGGACGAACTCGCCGCGGATGTAGATGTAGCCAGCCGTGCAGCCCATGGCGGCACCGGCGATCAGGCAGCCCTCGACCAGCTTGTGCGGGTCGTGACGCAGGATCTCCCGGTCCTTGCAGGTGCCGGGCTCGGATTCGTCCGCGTTGACGACGAGGTAGACCGGCCCGGTCGGCTGCTTCGGCATGAAGGACCACTTCATGCCGGTCGGGAAACCGGCCCCGCCGCGCCCGCGGAGCCCGCTGTCCTTCATCTCCTGGACCAGCCAGTCGCGGCCCTTGAGGATCAGGTCCCTGGTCCCGTCCCAGTCGCCGCGCTCGCGGGCACCCTTCAGGCCCGGATCGAGCTCGCCGTAGAGATTGGTGAAGATGCGGTCGCGGTCGTGCAGCATCCGCCTAGCCGCCCTCGCCCAGCAAAGTTGTCTTGCCGCCCGCCGGCTCCGACACCCGCCGCCCGGACTGCGGCCCCGGCGTCGGCCGCTCGCCGCGCTTCAGGGCCTCGAGCACGGTCTTGGTCCGCTCGTAGGTGAGGTCCTCGTAGAAGTCGTCGTCGACCCAGAGCACCGGCGCGTTGGAGCAGGCCGCCAGGCACTCGAACTCGCGCAGGTAGAAGCGCCCGTCGGGCGTCGATTCCCCGATATCGATCCCCAGCGTGTCGCGGCAGGCGCGCACGACGTCATCCGACCCGCAGAGCCAGCAGGGCGTCGTGGTGCAGACCCGCACCTGGATCCGGCCCACCGGCACCGTGTTGTACATGTCGTAGAAGGTGGCGACCTCGTAGACCCGCATCCGCGGGATGCCCATCACCTCGGCCACATGGTCGAGTGCCGCGCGCGGCAGCCAGCCGCCATGCTGCTCCTGGGCCAGATGGAGCAGCGGCAGGACGGCGCTCTGCTTCCGGTCGGCCGGATAGCGGTTGAGGATGGCCTCGACCGTCGGCCGGTTCTCCTCGCTGAAGGCGAAGGTCTCCACATCAGGCGCCATCTCGCCCACGGGTACCACGTGCAGGGCTGGTGCGCTCACCGGTCCACCTCCCCGAAGACGATGTCGAGCGAGCCGATGATGGCAGGCACGTCGGCCAGCTGGTGGCCCTTGGCCATGAAGTCCATCGCCTCCAGATGGACATAGCCCGGCGAGCGGATCTTGCAGCGGTAGGGCTTGTTGGTGCCGTCGCTCACCAGATAGACGCCGAACTCGCCCTTGCTGCTCTCGATCGCCGCGTAGACCTCGCCCTTGGGCACGTGCACGCCCTCGGTGTAGAGCTTGAAGTGGTGGATCAGCGCCTCCATCGAGCGCTTCATCTCCGCCCGCGGCGGCGGCGTCACCTTCTGGTCCGCGACCCGCACCGGACCCGCCGGCATCTCGCGCAGGCACTGGCGCATGATCTTCAGGGACTCGCGCACCTCGAGCATGCGCACGAGATAGCGGTCGTAGCAGTCGCCGTTCCTGCCGACCGGAATGTCGAAATCCATCCGGTCATAGACCGCATAGGGCTGCGCCTTGCGCAGGTCCCAGGGCACGCCCGAGGCCCGGATCATCGGCCCCGAGAAGCCCAGCCGGATCGCGTCCTCGGGGCTGACGACCCCGACATCCACCGTGCGCTGCTTGAAGATGCGGTTCTCGGTGAGGAGCTCGTCCATGTCGTCGAGCCTGGGCACGAACTGCTCGATCCAGGCCGCGATCTCCTCCGCCATCCCGGCCGGCATGTCGCGGTTGACCCCGCCGAAGCGATAGTAGTTCGCGTGCATGCGGGCGCCCGAGACGCCCTCGTAGAACTCCATCAGCTTCTCGCGCTCCTCGAACATCCAGAGCAGCGGGGTCATGGCCCCGCAGTCGAGCGCGAAGGTCGTGATGTTGAGCAGGTGGTTCATCACCCGCGTCAGCTCGTCGAAGAGCGTGCGGATATAGAGGGCGCGGATCGGCACCTCCACGCCCAGGAGCTTCTCGACCGCGAGCACGAAGCTGTGCTCCTGCATCATCATCGAGCAGTAGTCGAGGCGGTCGAAGTAGGGGATGTTCTGGAGGTAGGGGCGATACTCGATCAGCTTCTCGGTACCGCGATGCAGCAGGCCGATATGCGGATCGGTCCGCTCCACCACCTCGCCGTCCATTTCCAGGATGAGGCGCAGCACGCCGTGCGCCGCCGGATGCTGCGGGCCGAAATTGATGGTGTAGGTGCGCATCTGGATCTCGGGCATGGGGCGTCCCTATCCAGCGCTCGGGGTGACGGGGATCATCGGCACCGGGGTCAAGCTTCCGCCTTCTCGTCGCCGGGGAGCAGGCCGCCCGACCCCTCCCACGGGCTGAGAAAATCCCAGCTGCGAAAGTCCTGGCGCAGCTTCACGGGCTCGTAGACCACCCGCTTCTGCTCCTCGTCGTAGCGCATCTCGACATAGCCCGTCAGCGGGAAGTCCTTGCGCAAGGGGTAACCCTCGAAGCCGTAATCGGTGAGCAGGCGGCGGAGATCCGGGTGATCGCTGAAGAAGATGCCGTACATGTCCCAGGCCTCGCGCTCGAACCAGTCGGCGTTCTGGAACACGCCCACGACCGAGGGGACCGGCACCGCCTCGTCGGTCTGCACGGTCACCCGCAGGCGCTGGTTATGGTGCAGCGAGAGGAGATGATAGACGACGTCGAAGCGCTGCTCGCGCTCCGGGTAGTCGACACCGCAGAGGTCGATGAGCTGGCGGAACTGGAGGCTCGGCTCGTCGCGCAGGAAGCTCAGAACGCGCACGATGGCGGACGCGCGCACCACCAGCGTGAGCTCGCTGCGGTCGATCCGATGGGTGAGCAGCACCTCGCCCAGCACCGGCTCGATCGCCGCCAGCATCTCCTCGAGCGCCGCGCGCGGCGGGGTCCAGACCTGCGTGCTCATGCTTCCAGCCGACGCCGTTCAGCGCACGATCGTGCTGTTGCGGCGGATCTTCTTCTGCAGCTGCAGGATGCCGTAGACCAGGGCCTCGGCCGTGGGCGGGCAGCCCGGGACATAGATGTCGACCGGCACGATCCGGTCGCAGCCGCGCACGACCGAGTAGGACCAGTGGTAATAGCCGCCGCCATTGGCACACGAGCCCATCGACAGCACGTAGCGGGGCTCCGCCATCTGGTCGTAGACCTTGCGCAGGGCCGGGGCCATCTTGTTGCAGAGCGTGCCGGCCACGATCATCACATCGGACTGGCGGGGGCTCGGGCGGAAGACGAGGCCGAAGCGGTCGAGATCGTAGCGCGAGGCTGCCGCGTGCATCATCTCCACGGCACAGCAGGCAAGCCCGAAGGTCATCGGCCACATCGAGCCCGAGCGCGCCCAGCCGACAAGGTCGTTGACCGTGGTGACGAAGAAGCCCTGCTTCTTCAGCCCCGAATCGACGTTCTCGAACAGGTTGGCCGGTGCCCCGGGCGCCGGCTGGGCCAGGGCGGTCGCGGTGCTCACTCCCATTCCAGGGCTCCCTTGCGCCATTCGTAGATGAACCCGACCGTAAGCACGCCCAGGAAGAACACCATCGACCAGAATCCGAAGAGCCCGATGTTTCCCAGCGATACCGCCCAGGGGAACAGGAACGCCACCTCGAGATCGAAGATGATGAACAGGATCGCCACCAGATAATAGCGGACGTCGAACCTCTGGCGCGAATCCTCGAACGGCTCGAAGCCGCACTCGTACGCCGAGACCTTCTCGCTGTCCGGGCTCTGCCGGGCGACGAGCAGCGAGGCCACGATGATGATGCCGGCGAGGCCGACGGCGATCGCCAGGAAGATCAGGATCGGCAGATACTCGGCGAGGTACGCCTGCATCGCGACAGTGCCTGCTCCATGCCTTGCCCGCCGCGTTCCGGCAGCGCGCCCGCCCACTCGGTTTAGAGCCAAAATAGGCTGCTGCACCGCAAAAGCCAAGGCAGCCGCCTTGCGTGCTTTTGCCGCCACAAACCTATGCGCAGATTGGGATTTTTCCCTTGCGATGGCGAGGACGACGGGACTCGAACCCGCGACCTCCGGCGTGACAGGCCGGCGCTCTAACCGACTGAGCTACGTCCCCACGCAAGGTGCGGGTCACTTACGGATACCCCCATGGGCTGTCAAGCGCGGCACCCGAAGCGCCAGGCTCTCCCACCGGCCCTGTCGGTCGTCGGTAGACGCCCCACCGGCGTTCGATAGCCGCCATGAGCTGGGGACGGCTTGGCGCTCGTGGTCGGTACCTCTAAGCCTGCGCGCGACGGATTTCACGGAGGGGCGGATGAGCCTGCAGCAGCAGCGGATCGACTTGGCCTGTGCCCTGCGCTGGGCCGCACGGCTCGGCATGCAGGAAGGGGTGTGCAACCACTTCTCGCTGGCGGTGGCGGACGAGGACGGGCGGGTACGCGGCGACCGCTTCCTCATCAACCCCTACGGCTTCCACTGGTCCGAGATCACCGCCTCCTCGCTCCTGCTCTGCGACGCCGAGGGCAACGTGCTGGAGGGCGAGCACAAGGTCGAGCCCACGGCCTTCTTCATCCATTCGCGCATCCACCTGAAGGCGCCGCAGGCCGTGTGCGTGCTGCACACCCACATGCCCTATGCCACGGCGCTGACCTTGCGCGAGAACGGCCGGCTCGAGATGTGCGAGCAGAACGCCTTGGCCTTCTACGGCCGCATCTCCTACGACGACGAGTATGCCGGCCTCGCCCTCGATTCCGACGAGGGCGACCGCCTGGCCGCAAGGCTCGGCAACGGCAGCGCGCTCTTCCTCGCCAGCCACGGCATCATCGTCACCGGCCGCACCGTCGCCGAGGCCTTCACCGACCTGTACTACCTGGAATGCGCCGCCCGCGCGCAGGTGCTGGCAGCCTCGGGCGGGCACAAGCTGCGCCGCCTGCCGGAAGAGGTCCAGCGCCACACCGCCCAGCAGTATGCGCAGGAGCTGCCGCTCCTCTCCGAGCGCATGTTCGGTGCCTACCGGCGCATGCTGGACCGGGAGGAGCCGGGCTACCGGCACTGACCTACGGTGTGAGCACCCGGCAGCTGCCGCCGTCATCGCGGATATCGACGCAGGCCGCACGGGCCTGGGCCTCGGTCGCGAAGGCGCCGGCGACGATCCGGTGCGTCACCTGGCGGTCCGGCAGCTGCACCGGCCAGGGTGGCCGCAGCTCGAGCGAGGCCAGGCTCGCGTGCCGGCCGGCGAGGCGCTTCCAGGCCGTCGCCGCTTCCTCCGGGCGGGCCACGGAGCCGACCTCGATCGCGAACCGGCCGGTGACGACCGGCTTTGCCAGGGGTGCCGAGGGGGCGGTCCGCTGCCGCGGCGCCGGCACGGGCGGAGCCGGCTCGGAATCCGCGGCCACCGCCAGAGGAGGTGGCGTCTTCATCAGCTCAAGGTTGCGACGCAGGGCTGCGGTCTTCGGGCTATCGGCGCCGAAAGCCTTCTGGGCGATCTTGAGCGCCCGCCGCTGCAGGGGCAGCGCCATCTCGGGCTTGCCTTCGTGCCAGTAGAGCACGGCACGGTTGGTGAGGCAGCGCGCCACTTCCGGGTGATCGGGGCCGAGCGTGCGCTCGAGCAGCGGCAGGGCGCGTTCGTAGAGCGGCTCGGCATCCGAGAGGCGGCCGGCGGCACGGTAGACGAGGGCGAGGCTGGCGAGGTTGGTGGCGAGCCGGGCCTCGTCGCCTCCCCGATCGTCCAGGCGGATCGCCTGCTGGTACAAGGGCTCGGCATGGTCGGTGCGGCCGATCAGGCGGTAGGCCTGGGCCAGGTCGGTGAGCGCCGGCACCAGGGCAAGGCTGTCCTCGCCGTAGTTGGCACGGGCCACGTCGAGCGTCCGCTCCAGCTGCGGCAGCGCTTCCGCACCGGAACTGACGGCCGTCGTTTCCTCGGCCTCGGGACTGGCGGCAGCCACTCCCGGCACTGATCCGGCAATGGCCACGGCAACGAGGATGCGGTGGAGGGTCGAAGGCACGTCGTCCCCCTTGAGGCTCGGCATCGCTTGAGTTCGACAGGCCACCAATGAGGCTGGTGCGGCCAGGATCCCAAAGACCGGGCTCCTTGAGGCCGTTGCTCGACTGACGCCTTGAAGTTGATTATCGACGATGTTGAGCTACTGTAAATATGGAAACGTACACCCGCTCGACTTATAGGCACGTCCGGCCCGGCGCTCTACGCATAATCGGCTTCAGCTCCGTCCATGACGTCCCGCGGGTGCAGGAGGTGGTCGCGGACCGAGCGCAGATGCGTGCGCATGGCTTCGGCGGCCTCGGCCGGATCGCGCTCGGCGATGGCGGCCAGGATGCGGTCATGCTCGGCAAAGCTGTGATGGGTCGGGTCCGGCCGCTGCGGGAAGCGGCGCAGGCGGCCCCAGGTCACCGTGCGGCGGATGGTGTTGAGGCCGTCGAACAGCGCCAGGAGGACGATGTTCGCGGTCGCGGTGGCGACCGCACGGTGCAGGCGATTGTCCCAGTACTCGTAGGCGCGCCAGTCGGGCGCCGTGCGGCCCTGGGCCAGGCAGTCCGCCAGCTCCTCGAGGTCGGCCGGCGTTGCGTGCAGGGCCGCCAGCCGGGCGAGTTCGGGCTCCAGCGCCAGCCGCGCTTCCATGACGCCCGCCGGGTTCGTTCGCCGCATCACGGCCGTCAGGTCCTGCACCGGCTCGACCGGGCGGTTGCCGACGAAGGTGCCGCGGCCGACATGGCGCCAGATCAGGCCCTCGGCCTCGAGGTCGGCCAGCGCCTTGCGCAGCGTCCCGCGGCTGACGCCGAGCTCGTCCGCCAGCTGCCGCTCGGGCGGAAGGCGCGCGCCCGCCGTGCCGCCCCGATGGCCGAGATAGGCCCGCAGCTGGGTCAGGACACCTTGGGTCTCGCTGTCGATCATGAGCCAATCCGGACATGGTCCGCTGCGGGGTAGCGTTAGGCCCGGAATAACGGCTGCGGCAAGCTTGACACGCGGGCCGAACCGCGCCATGGTCAAGAGACCAATGCCGGATTGGTACAAGGGCCGGCCAACAGGGAGCTGAACGTCATGCCGACGGCTGATTGGCTGCGAAGGGGCCTGGGCGTCCTGTTCTTGGGGGTGGTGCTCACGGCCGGCACGAGCTCGGCCTGGGCTGCCGGCACGATCCGGATCGCCTTCGGCGACATCGCCACGGTGGAGACGCTGAACTTCCTGATCGCGGTCGAGCGCGCCAAGGCCCGCGGCGTCACGATCGAGACCACCTACTTCAAGTCCGAGGACATCGCCGCCCAGGCCGTGGTCGGCGGGCAGGCGGATGTCGGCGTGGGCGCCCCCTACACGCTCCTGCAGAAGGTGAAGGCGCCGATCCGCATCTTCTACCAGATGAGCACGCTGCGCTTCTTCCCGGTCGTGAACACCGAGTTCTACCAGGACTGGAAGGACCTGAACGGGCAGGAGGTGGCGGTCCACGCCCGCGGCTCGGGCACCGAGGCCATCATGAAGCTGATGGCCCAGCGCAACGGCATCACCTACTCGAACGTCTCCTACGTGCCGGGGGCCGAGGTCCGGACGACGGCCCTGCTCCAGGGCCACGTGAAGGCCAGCATCGTCGATTCGACCGGCATGCGGATCCTGGAGCAGCAAGGCGGCGGCAAGTTCAAGGTCCTGCCGATCGAGAACGTCAACGCCACCGACGAAGCGCTGTACGCCAACACGGCTTTCCTCGAGAAGGAGCAGGCGGCGGTCGATATCTTCGTCGAGGAGCTGATCGGCACCTGGCGCGAGATCAACAAGAATCCCGGCTACGTCGTCGAGCAGCGGGCGAAGCTCAACCTCCTGCCCGACCTGCCGAAGGAGCTCGAGGCGGAGATCCAGCCCTTCTACGAGGATGCGGTCGCCAACAAGCTCTACCCGAACAATGGCGGCGGCGAAGAGGCGGCCCGCAGCGACTTCGACTTCAACACCGTCTCCGGCAGCCTCCAGGGCGATGCCAAGACCCTCAAGGTCGAGGATTTCTGGGCCCTTGAGCCTCTGAACCGGGCACTCGCGAAGCTGGGCCAGGTGTGAGATGAGCGCTGCCCGTCTGACCCTGACGGCAGCGCTCGGACGGCCAACGGCTGCGGTCCCGACCGGCTGGATCTGGCAGCTGGTCTCAGTCGCGATCGTGGCGATCTCCTGGGAGATCGCCGGCCGAGTGCCGATAAGCTTCGCCTTCCCGACCTTCATCGACACGGTGGTGGCCTTCGGCCGGCTGACCGCCAGCGGCGAGCTGCCCCGCGCCTATCTCTCGACCCTGCAGCCGCTCGTCATCGGCGTGCTGATCTCGGCCGCAGCGGGCGTGGGCCTCGGCGTCGCCATGGGCCTCTCCCGGCGGCTGGAGTGGCTGACCGCACCCGTCTTCACGGTCATGCAGGCGGCACCCATGGCGGCCGTGATCCCGCTCATCACCTTCGTCTACGGGATCGGCCTCACCTCCAAGATCATCGCCGTCTGCATCATGGCCATGCCGGTGATCGTCCTGAACTCCTTCGCCGCCGTCCGCCACGCGAGCCCGTCCCTGATCCAGATGGCGGCCTCGTTCCAGGGCACGCGCTGGCAGCAGGTCACGAAGGTGATCATTCCCGACGCGGCGCCAGTGATCTTCGCCGGTCTCCGTCTCGGCGTTGCGGCAGGCTTCATCGGCGTCGTGCTGGCCGAGCTCCTGATCACGCCCACCGGGATCGGCGATCTCATCACCTACCACCGCTCGATGGCGGGCTATCCCGAGATGTACGCCACCATCCTCTCCATCATCATCTTCTCGGCCGTGACCATCGAGCTCCTGGGCCAGCTCGAGACCCGGCTGTTCCGTCCCGAAAGGCGAGGCCGATGATCGCCACGGCACTACGGGAGCGAGAGCGCGCCCAGGCTGCCGCAGCGGCGGCCGCGGTCGAGGTGCGCGGCATCGGCAAGGTCTACGAGGGCGGCGTCGAGGCGCTGCGCGACGTCGACCTCGCCTTCCCCCGCGGCCAGCTCACCACGCTCCTGGGCCCCAGCGGCTGCGGGAAGACCACGCTCCTCAAGATCATCGCCGGCCTGATCCCGGCCACGCGCGGCCAGGTCCTGGTCAACGGCCGGCCGGTCAGCGGCCCCGGGCCGGAGCGGGCCTTCGTCTTCCAGGACTTCGCCCTCCTCCCCTGGGCCACGGCCCTGCGCAACGCTGCCTTCGGCCTCGAGCTGCGCGGGGTGGCACGGCCCGAGCGCGAGGAGACGGCCCGCCGCTACCTGCGCCAGGTGGGCCTGGCCGGGGCCGAGGACCGCTACCCGCACGAGCTCTCCGGCGGGATGCGCCAGCGCGTCGGCCTCGCCCGTGCCCTTGCCGTGAACGCCGACGTGCTGCTCATGGACGAGCCCTTCTCGGCCGTGGACGAGCAGACGCGGCGCAAGTTCCAGGAGGACCTGCTCCGGCTGGTCGAGGCCGAGCGCAAGACCTTCATCTTCGTCACCCACTCGATCGAGGAGGCGGTCTACGTCTCCGACCAGCGTCATCCTCCTCCAGAGCGGGCCCGGCCGGGTCTGGCGGGTGATCGAGACCCGGCTCGCCACCGAGGGCGACCCCGACGAGATCCGCCGCAGCCGCCTCTATCTCGACACGGTCGACGAGATCTGGCGCCTGCTCAAGCAGTACGTGGAGTAGGCGGCACCATGCGGGTCGCGGGGCGCGACATCCCCAATCTGGCGGCCCTGCTGGTCTGGGCCGTGGTGTGGGAGATCGTGGGCCGGCTGGGCCTCGTGGCCCTGATCCCGCCGCTCACGCACGTCCTGGGCTCCATGGTGGAGGTCGTGGGCACGACGAAGTTCGCCGGTGCCGCCCTCGACACGCTGACCGCCTTCAGCGCCGGCATGGCGATCGCCATCGGCGCCGGTGTCCCGATCGGCATCCTGATGGGCCGTTTCAAGATCGCGGACGAGCTCCTGGGGCTCTGGGTCAACATCTTCCTGAGCGCCCCGCTCACGGCCCTCGTGCCGGTGCTGATGATCCTTTTCGGCTTCGGCCAGACCACGATCATCGTCACGGTCGTGCTGTTCGCGATCTGGATCATCGTGCTCGACACGAGGGCCGGCGTGCGCCATGTCAGCCCCTCGCTGATCGAGATGGCCCGCTCCTTCGGGGCGGGGCCCGTCCAGCTCTACGGCAAGATCCTGATCCTGGCGGCCCTGCCCGAGATCCTGACCGGCATCCGCCTCGGCGTCATCCGGGGCGTGAAGGGGGTCATCATCGGCCAGCTGCTGGTCTCGATCGTGGGCCTGGGCGAGCTGTTCGAGCTCTATTCGCGCAGCTTCCTGATCGAAGAGTTCTGGGCGCTGACGCTGATCCTGTTCGCGTTTGCCATCCTGCTCGCCGAAGCGGTGGCGGCCGTCGAGCGCCGGGTCGAGCTATTTCGCCAGCGCCCGTGGCTGAGGAGAGACTTCAGATGGCAGACATCACCGAGGGTGCGACCCGGTTCGTGATCACCCCGCCGCCGCGCGTGGCGATCCCGGTCGAGGGCGAGACGGGCCTGTTCCCGGTCCGCCGCGTCTACTGCGTCGGCCGCAACTATGCCGAGCACACCCGCGAGATGGGCCACGACCCCGACCGCGAGGACCCGTTCTTCTTCCAGAAGGCACCCGACGCCCTCGTCCTCGACGGCCGCTTCCCCTATCCGGTCCGGCACCAAGGACGTGCACCACGAGGTGGAGCTGGTCGTGGCCCTCGCCAAGGGCGGCCGCGACATCCCGGTCGAGCAGGCCTCGAGCTGCATCTACGGCTATGCCGTGGGCCTCGACATGACCCGCCGCGACCTGCAGGGCGTGGCCAAGAAGGCCGGCCGCCCCTGGGAGGTCGGAAAGTCCTTCGACCACTCCGCCCCGATCGGCCCCCTCGTCCCCGCCGCCCGCATCGGCCATCCCTCGAGCGGTGCGATCTGGATCGACGTGAACGGCGAGCGCCGCCAGACGGGCGACCTCAGCCAGCTGATCTGGCGCATCGACGAAATCGATCAGCTACCTATCGGGCCTGTTCGAGCTGGCGCCGGGTGATCTGATCTTCACCGGCACGCCGGCAGGCGTGGGTGCGGTGAAGCCGGGCGACCGGATGCATGCGCATGTGGACGGGGTGGGCGACCTGCGGGTGGAGGTCACCGGCTGATCCGCTAGAGCTACCCCGCCATCACCGCCACCTCCTTCACCGGCCCGCCTCTGCGGACCGGCGGGTGGTGGCCGTCGCGGAAGGCCTTGAGCAGCTCGGCCTCGCGGCGCTTGGCGTGGGTGAGGTGGCGCTCCTTGACCGGGCCGAAGCCGCGGATCCGCTCCGGGATCGAGGCCAGCTCCACGGCGGTCGCGAGCGTCTCGGGCGTGAGGTCGGCCAGCAGCTCCTCGAGCAGGGTCTCGTAGTCCCGGATGAGCTGGCGCTCGATGCGACGGTCCTTGGTGTAGCCGAAGGGGTCCAGCGCCGTGCCGCGCAGCCGCTTCAGCCTTGCGAGCACCCGGAAGGCGTGCAGCATCCAGGGGCCGTAGGCGCGCTTGCGTGGCTCGCCCGAGACCGGATCAGTGTCCGCGATCAGCGGCGGGGCGAGGTGGAAGCTGAGCTTCCATGAGCCCTCGAACATGCTCTCGATGCGCTTGAGGAAGCCGGTCTCCGTGTAGAGCCGGGCTACCTCGTACTCGTCCTTGTAGGCCAGCAGCTTGTGGTAGCTGCGGGCGACAGCTTCCGTGAACGCGGTGCTCCCAGGGTTCGCCAGCTCCTCCGCCCGCCGGGCGCGTTCGACCAGCGCCCTGTAGCGGCTGGCATAGGCCTCGTCCTGGTAGGCCGTGAGGTGCGCAATGCGGCGCTCGATGACCTCGTCCAGGCTCTGCGACAGGCGGCGGTGCTCGGGCCGAGCTTCGGCAGGGCCGACGAGCGCCAGCACCGACTTCAGGTCGTGCGCGGCACGGCGGCCCCAGATGAACGCCTGGCGGTTGAACTCGACCGCCGCCCCGTTCAGCTCGATCGCCCGCATCACCGCCTCTTCCGAGAGCGGCACCAGCCCCTTCTGCCACGCGTAGCCGAGCAGCAGCATGTTGGTGGCGATCGAATCGCCCATGAGCGTTCGGGCGAGGCGGGTGGCGTCGACGAACTCGGCCGCACCTTCGCCCACGGCATCGACCACCCGGTCCTCCATGGGCCCCAGCGGGAAGAGGGGATCGCGGAACCGGTCGAGGTCGCCCGTCGCCGCCTGGGCCGCCACGGTGCGCACGAACTCGCTGGTCACGGCCACATCGCTGTTGACGACCGCCCGGCTGCGGCCCTGCTGCATCTTGGCCAGGGACTCGTCGGCCACGGTCACGATGATGTCGCAGCCCAGCACCAGATCGGCCTCGCCGGCGGCGATCCGTGGCGCCCACAGGCGGCCGGGCTCATCGGCGATCCGCACGTGCGACCACACCGCCCCGCCCTTCTGCGCCAGGCCCGCCATGTCGAGCGCGGTCACACCCTTGCCTTCGAGGTGCGCCGCCATGGCGAGGATGGCACCGATGGTGACCACGCCGGTGCCACCCACGCCGGTGACGAGGATGCCCCAGGGCTCGGCGGATGAAGGCACGGCTGGCTCGGGCAGGTCGGGCAGCTCAGCGCCGGTGATGCCCTTCCCCTTGCGCAAGGTCCCGCCCTCGACCGTGACGAAGCTCGGGCAGAAGCCGTTGACGCAGCTATAGTCCTTGTTGCAGCTCGACTGGTCGATCTGCCGCTTCATGCCGAACTCGGTCGCCACCGGCTCGACCGAGACGCAGTTCGACTTGTTGGAGCAGTCGCCGCAGCCCTCGCAGACCAGCTCGTTGATGACCACGCGCCGGGCCGGGTCGGGGAACTTGCCGCGCTTGCGCCGCCGCCGCTTCTCGGCGGCACAGGTCTGCACATAGACCAGCGCCGTCACACCCGGCACCTCGCGCAGCCGGCGCTGGATCCGGTCCAGCTCCTCGCGCGGCCGCAAGCTCACGCCCGAGGGGAGGTGCGTGATCGCCTCCCGCTCCTTCTCGTCCGCGACGACGATGATCTCGGCCAGGCCCTCGGCCTCCAGCTGCTGCACGAGCTGGCTCACCGAGAGGCCCGATGTCTCCATCTTCTGCCCGCCGGTCATGGCGACCGCGTCGTTGTAGAGGATCTTGTAGGTGATGCTCACGCCGGCGGCGACCGCGGCCCGGATCGCCAGGATGCCGGAGTGGAAGTAGGTGCCGTCGCCCAGGTTCGCGAACACGTGCGGGGTGGTGGTGAACGGCGCCTGCCCGATCCACGGCACCCCCTCGCCGCCCATCTGGGTGAAGGTCTTGGTCTCCTCGGCGTAGATCCAGGTCGCCATGTAGTGGCAGCCGATCCCGGCCAGCGCCCGGCTGCCCTCCGGCACCCGCGTGCTCGTGTTGTGCGGGCAGCCCGAGCAGTAGTGCGGCACCCGCTGCACGGCGAGCTTCGCCCGTGCCAGCGACTGTTCCTTAGCCTCCAGGAACGCCAGCCGCTGCTGCACCCGCTCGCTGGTGTGGAACCGTGCGATCCTTCCGGCGATCGCCCGCGCGATCATCGCCGGCGTCAGCTCGGAGGCCGCCGGCAGCAGCCATCCCGCCCTGCGGCAGCGCCCACTCGCCCTTCTCGTCGAACTTGCCGATGACGCGCGGCCGCACGTCCTCGCGCCAGTTGTAGAGCTCCTCCTTGAGCTGATACTCGAGATGCTGCCGCTTCTCCTCGACGACCAGCACCTCCTCCAGCCCTTCCGCGAACCGCCGCGTCCCCTCGCTCTCGAGCGGCCAGCTCATCCCCACCTTGTAGACCCTGATCCCGATCTCGGCCGCCAGCCGCTCGTCGATCCCCAGATCGTCCAGCGCCTGCCGCACATCGAGATAGGACTTGCCCGCCGTGATGATCCCGAGCCGCGGCCGCGGGCTGTCGATGACGATCCGGTTGAGCCCGTTGGCCCGCGCATAGGCCAGCGCCGCATAGGCCTTCTGGTGCATCCGCGCTTCCTGCACCAGCGGCGGATCCGGCCACCTGATCCCCAACCCCCCCACCGGCACCACGAAGTCGGTGGGCAACTGAACGCTGACCCGCGCCGGGTCGACCTCGACGCTGGCGGTGCTCTCGACGGTGTCGGTGACGGCCTTCAGCGCCACCCAGCAGCCCGAGTAGCGCGACATCGCCCAGCCATGGATGCCGAGATCGAGATAGTCCTGCACGCCCGACGGGTTGAGCACCGGGATCATCGCCGCCGCGAACACATGGTCCGACTGGTGCGGCAGCGTCGACGACTTCGCCGCATGGTCGTCCCCCGCCACCACCAGCACGCCGCCATGCCGGCTGGTCCCGGCAAAGTTCCCGTGCTTCAGCACATCCAGCGAGCGATCGACCCCCGGCCCCTTCCCATACCAGAGCGCGAACACCCCATCGTGCTTCGCCCCCGGAAACAGCCCGACCTGCTGCGAGCCCCAGACGGAAGTCGCCGCCAAATCCTCGTTCAGCCCCGGCTGGAACACGATCCCATGCTGTTCCAGATGCCGCCGCGCCTGCGAGAGCACCTGGTCGAGGCCACCCAGCGGCGAGCCTCGATAGCCGGAGATGAAGCCGGCGGTGTTGAGCCCCGCCGCCTCGTCCCGCTGCCGCTGCAGGATCGGCAGCCTCGCCAGCGCCTGGATGCCGGTGAGAACAATCCGGCCCTTGGCCAGCCCGTAGCGATCATCGAGACTGACCTTCCTGAGCTCGGTCCGCAGCGCCTGCTCGGTCGGGGCCAGCGTCATCGGCGGGTCTCCTGGGTGATGACACGACAGTTGGACTGGCTGCCCGCGGCGTCAATTGCTCGTTGCTGGAGGGGGTCCCGCATTCAGGAGCGGTGCGCAGCTCCCTCTCGCGTCACCCAATCCACGATCCCACCCGTGTTCATGGCACCCGCCGTCTGCGCCGCCCGTTCGCCGCGTACGAACATCATCATCGTCGGGATGCTGCGGATCCCGAACCGGGCGGCGAGTGCCGGCTCCTCCTCGGTGTTGACCTTGAGGAGGCGGAAGTGCGGCTCGAGCTCGGCCGCGGCACGCTCATAGGCAGGGCGCCATGGCCCGGCATGGCCCACACCAGGGTGCCCAAAAGTCCACCACGATCGGGATGTCGTTGCGCGAGCGGTGCCGCTCGAACCCATCGCCAATGACGTCGAACGGCTTGCCCAGGAACAAGGCCTGCTTGCAAGTCCCGCAACGCGCCCTCTGCGCTGGGCGGTCGGGCGGGATGCGGTTCACCGCCGTGCAGTGTGGGCAGACGATGTGCGAGACCGAGCGCTGCATGCTGCAACTCTCCTCAAAGCAGCTCCAGTGGCTGCTTGCGCGTCGGTGGCGGGAACGTGCGGTCGAGGTCGGCAAGGTCCTGCGCCGTGAGCCGGATGTCGAGCGCCATCCGGTTCTCCCGGACGTGGCTCTCGTCGCCCGCCTTCGGGATGGCGATGACGAGCGGCTCGCGCATCACCCAGGCGAGCGCTACCTGGGCCGGCGTGGCGCCGTGTCGGGCCGCCACCTCCTTCAGCGCGTTCTTCCGCAGCAGGCGACCCTGCTCGATCGGGGAGTAGGCCATGATCGGCATCGCCCGCTCGCGGCACCAGGGGAGCAGGTCCCACTCGATGCCGCGGCGGGTCAGGTTGTAGAGCACCTGGTTGGTGGCGCAGGCCTCCCCGCCCGGAAGTGCCGCCAGCTCCTCCATGTCGTCGGTGTCGAGGTTGCTGACACCCCAGTGCCGGATCTTGCCGGCCTCGGACCAGCGCCTCCATGCCCGGCCACCGTCTCGGCCAGCGGCACGCCGCCGCGCCAGTGCAGGAGGTAGAGGTCGAGCCGGTCGGTGCCGAGGCGGCGGAGGCTGGCCTCGCAGGCGGCGACCGTGCCCTTGCGCGAGGCGTTGGAGGGCAGCACCTTGCTGACCAGGAAGACCTCGTCGCGGCGGCCGTGGATGGCTTCGGCTACGACCCGCTCCGCCCCGCCGCTGGCGTACATCTCGGCGGTGTCGATGAGGGTCATGCCGAGGTCGAGGCCGAGGCGGAGGGCAGCCGCCTCCTCCGCGGCAGGGCGCCGGCCCTCGCCCATGTACCAGGTGCCCTGGCCCAAGGCCGGCACGGCCTCGCCGGACGGGAGCGTCACCGTGCGCATGGTGGCTTCAGGCATGCTCGACCTCCTTCGGGCACTCGTGTGCATTGTGGATCAGATCGGCCAGAGCAAGCCCGTGATCCAGGTTACCGACAGCATCGCCCTTGAGGAGCGCGAGATCGAGGAGAGCTTCGTACGCGCCTCGGGGCCGGGCGGGCAGAACGTCAACAAGCTGGCCACCGCCGTCCAGCTCCGCTTCGACGTGCGCCGCTCGCCGAGCCTGCCCGAGCCCGTGCGCCTGCGGCTGGAGAAGCTCGCCGGCAGCCGCCTGACCCAGGAAGGCGTGCTCGTCATCACCGCCCAGCGCTTCCGTACCCAGGAGCGCAACCGGCAGGACGCGCTGGACCGGCTGGTGGAGCTGATCCGCCGCGCCGCCATCCCTCCGACCCCCCGCCATCGCACCCGGCCGACGCTGGCCTCGCGGCAGAGGCGGCTCGAGACCAAGGCCCACCGCTCCCTGACCAAGCGCGGCCGCCGCACCCCGCCAGGTTCCGACTGAAAGCGGGAACATCGGGGGCGGCCTGCAACTTACTTCGACTGGTGCGACAGCTGGCCCCCTTGGAGACAGGCGATGACGCAGACCCGTGCCAACACCCGCCTGACCCTGGCGGCCCTGGCCGTGGCGGCCTTCGTGGCCGGCTGCACCGACGGTGCCGGCCGGGTCGGCGCCATCAACACCGGCATGCCGGACGACGAGACGCCCACGAACCGCACCAGCTCGCCCACGCCCACGGCGGACACCGTCCCGGGCGGCGGGGGCGGCGGGGCGGGTACGGGCGACGATATCGGCTCCGGCGTCGGGCAGTAGCCCACCCGGCCTTCCCCCTGCGCCGGCCCGCCGCCTTGTGCGGCCGGGCGCGGCATGCTCACTTGCGGCGCTCGCGAACGGCCGTCAGCATTGGGGGAGGCGGGAATGAAGCTCGTGCGCTATGGGGCCAAGGGCCAGGAGAAGCCCGGGATCGTGGATGCGCAAGGCCGCATCCGCTCGCTCGAGGGCCATGTCCAGGATATCGCAGGTGAGGGCCTGAGCGCCGGCAGCCTGCAGAAGCTGGCCGGCCTCGGCCTGGACAGCCTGCCGCTGGTCGAGGGCAGCCCGCGCCTGGGTGCCTGCGTCGGCAAGGTCGGCAAGATGATCTGCATCGGCCTCAACTATTCGGACCATGCGGCCGAGAGCGGGATGCAGGTGCCGCCCGAGCCCGTGATCTTCATGAAGGCCACCAGCGCCATCTGCGGCCCCAACGACGATGTCGAGATCCCGCGCAAGGGCGAGAAGACCGACTGGGAGGTCGAGCTCGGCATCGTCATCGGCGAGCCCACGAAATATGTGAGCGAGGCCGAGGCGCTGAACCACATCGCCGGCTACTGCATCGTCAACGACGTCTCCGAGCGCCACTTCCAGGCCGAGCGCAGCGGCCAGTGGACCAAGGGCAAGAGCCACGACACGTTCGGGCCCACCGGCCCCTGGCTGGTGACCAAGGACGAGATCCCGGAGCCCAACGACCTCGCCATGTGGCTGGAGGTGGACGGGCACCGCTACCAGAACGGCTCGACCCGGACCATGGTCTACAAGGTGCCGTTCCTGGTCAGCTACCTCTCGCAGTTCATGAGCCTGCAGCCGGGCGACATCATCTCCACCGGCACCCCGCCCGGCGTGGGCCTGGGGCAGAAGCCCCCGGTGTACCTCAAGGCCGGCCAGGAGATGCGGCTCGGCATCGACGGCCTGGGCGAGCAGCGCCAGCGCACCGTCCAGGCGTGATCCAGGGCCAGCCGTCCGGCATCGCCGGCGGCTGGCGAAGGCCCTCGGCCACGGAGAAGAATCCCGTGCTGACCACCATCCTGGCAGCCGTGGACGGCTCCGAGCATGCCCGCCGCGCGGCCACGCTGGCGGGCGACCTCGCCGGCCGCTACGGCGCCAGGCTGGTGATCGTCCACGTCATGACGAGCGAGCCGATGCCGGCCGAGCTCAAGGACCTGGCAGCCGCGGCGGCAATGCCGGCGGGCCTGGCCGAGGCGCCGGCAGGCGAGCTGCTGTCGCCGGCTGACGAGGCCGGGATGCGTCTGGCCGTGGGCGAGCGCTTGCTGGACGAGGCCATGGAACTCGCCCGTGGCCAGGGTGCGGACACGGTTCAGACCCTGCTCCTGCGCGGCGACGCCGCCACGGTGATCCTCGAGCGCGTGGCCCAGGAGGACGCGCATCTCGTGGTCATGGGGGCCAAGGGCCTGGGTGCGCTGAAGGATCTGCTGCTGGGCAGCGTTTCGCAGAAGGTGAGCCAGCTCGCGGCCTGCGGCTGCCTGACGGTAAGGTGACAAGATGCAGGGCTCGCCATTAACGGCGCCTAGTCACGATTCGCGGCTGGCTCATTGCGCTATGCGGCGCGATGCCTCCCGATTAACCCCAAGCGACATCACGGACGCTCTATACTTGAAATCGATGCACATGGCCGAAACGACGGAACCAAAGAGGCTTTGTGTATGTAAATACCGACTTGCTACCACCGAACTTTCCAACTCATAAACACCCAAAAGGGTTTTGGGAGATGCTCGGCCGTGCAATAGCTACATTCGGGTTTCTTGAGGAGGCCTTGGGGAAGGCTATTTTCGTGTTTACCGGTACACGACCCATACAGGACGATGAGTTCGAAGCAGAGCTTCAGAAGTGGCTTCCAACTTTAAAGAGAGCGCTTTCCGATCCTCTTGGCGGCCTCATGAATTCATATGGAAACGCGGTCAGAGCTAACAGCAGTGCAACAATTACCAACCTGGATGATTTACTAGAGGATTTGCGCAAGGTAGCGGTCATTCGAAATGTTCTATGTCATGGATCGTGGAGGGAGCCTGATGCTCAGGAACGATCTCTCCCTCTGTTTGTCTAATAGACAAGGAGAGATATTTCAGACCCCTATCGATATTGCTTTTCTTCAGCAAATGCAACTGCAGACAGCCGAGCTGTCTTGCGCTGTGATAAATAGCGTAACGCACATGGGCTATCAGTTCCCCGGATCAGGTGGGCCGGGAACCCCTTTGTGGCGATAAGTGCTTAAGTTTCATTGATCGCTATGTCGCGGATGACTTCAACCATCGAACGCGAACATCCTCTCGCGGCTGGCTAAGTTTGCGACGCGAACTGGTCAGCGGATTGGTACTTCTTCTCGCCCGTCTGGAGGCGGCGCGACTACCGGCTGGCGCTGGTCGGTCAGGCTGCGAGCAAGGCCGTGGCGCCACTGCTCGGCAACTCACCCCGCCGGTGCCCGCCGCAGCGCCTCCTCGCGCGGCAGGGCGAAGCCGAACAGGATCTGATAGCCCGGCACGCCGTAGGGGCCGATGCCGCGGAAGCGCTGGCTGAAACTCTCGCGGCTGCCTGCCTCGCGGGCACCTGGCGTCACCGGGATGCGGGCCAGGAAGTCCTGGCGGTCGAGGACCTCGCCGCCCGGGGCCGTCACCGCCACGAAGTAGGGCAGCTCCACGGTCGAGCCGGAGAAGGCGAGCCCGGGCTCGACCTGGGTCTCGACCGCGACGTTGATCAGGAGGTCGCCGTCCTCGGCACGGCAATTGCCTGAGATGTTCTGCAGGGCCGCCCGGTAGACCAGGTGCTCGGGCGCCTCGGCAGTACCCGGCGTGTAGCGCTCGAGGCTGCTGAGCTCGTCGATGATGGCGGGCCTGGGGCAGACGAGCCGGGGCTCGTCGTCGGAGGAGGAGCAGGCGGCGAGCAGCAGGGCCATCGCCAGCAGGAGGAAGGCAGAATGCCGCCGTGCCACCGCCAATCCCATCATTCACGGCTCTCCTGCAACCATCCCGCGACCGCCCGGGCCAGAGCGGTAGCCCCTCGGCCAGGCATGGGCAAGGCCCCTGGGGCAACAGCGGCCCGTTGCCTCGCCGGCCCAGCCGGGTAGATTGATGTTCTCGGAGAGCACATGAGCACAGTGCAACAGCTTGGGTGGGAACGCAGCGTGCAGGGTGGGGCTTCGCGCCCCCGCCATGGCGCCAAGCTGGCCGCACTCGACCTCGGCACCAACAACTGCCGCCTCCTGATCGCCGTGCCGGAGCCCACAGGCTTCCGGGTCGTCGACAGCTTCTCCCGCATCGTCCGCCTGGGCGAGGGCCTTGCCGCCAGCAACCGGCTGAGCGAGGCCGCCATGGCCCGGACCATGGCGGCCCTGCGCAGCTGCCGTCACCTGCTCGACCGGCACCGGGTCACCCAGGTGCGCTGCGTCGCCACCGAGGCCTGCCGGCGGGCGCAGAACGGGCCCGAGTTCCTGCGCCGGGTCGAGCGCATGACCGGCATCCGCCTCGAGCTCCTGGGCCAGGAGGAGGAGGCCCGGCTCGCCATGCTGGGCTGCCTGCAGCTGGTCGATGCCGATGCCGACCAGCTGGTCATGGTCGATATCGGCGGCGGCAGCACGGAGATCATGTGGCTCGACCGCTGGGCGCCGGCCAACGGCCGCCTCGGCCACGCGATCTCGATGCCGGTGGGCGTCGTCACCCTTTCGGAGACCTTCGGCCAGGACGGCGGCACGGCCGGCTATGCGGCAATGGTCGAGCATGCCTATCAGGGCCTCGTCGCCGCCGGGGCCCTGGTCGCCGCCGCCTTCGCCGGCAAGGGCGCGCGCCTGCAGATGATCGGCACCTCGGGCACCGTGACCACGCTGGCGGCCGTGCATCTGCGCCTGCGCCGCTACGACCGGCGCCGGATCGACGGGGTCAGGCTCTCCTTCGACATTGTCGACGCCGTGGCGGCCGAGCTCAGGGCACTCACCAACGAGGACCGCGCCGCCCACCCCTGCATCGGCGTCGGTCGGGCCGACCTGGTCGTGGCCGGCTGCGCCATCCTCGATGCCGTGCACCGGCTCTGGCCCGTCCCCTCGCTCAGGGTCGCCGACCGGGGCCTGCGGGAGGGCATCCTGGGCGAGCTCATGGGCCTGAGCCTGCGCCAGGCGCTGCTCCCCGCCGACGCCGCCGAATGACCGGCTCGCGCGTCGAGAGCCAGCGCCTGCGCACCGCGCGCGGTCGCACCACCTCCTCGCAGGCCTGGCTGCGGCGGCAGCTGAACGATCCGCTGGTCCACCAGGCCAAGGCCGAAGGCTATCGCGCCCGCTCGATCTACAAGCTGAAGGAGCTGGACGAGCGCTTCGGCCTCATCCGCCGCGGTGCCCTGGTCGTCGATCTCGGTGCTGCCCCCGGGAGCTGGAGCCAGTACGCGGCCCGACGCGGGGCCAGGGTCGTGGCGGTCGATCTGATACCCGTGCAGCCGATCGCCGGCGCCCTGCTGCTCCAGGGCGACATGCTGGAGCCGGAGGTCCAGGAGCGGATCGTGCAGGCCCTGGGCGGCCCGGCCGACCTCGTCCTCTCCGACATGGCCGCTTCCTCCACCGGCCAGCGCACCGTGGACCGGCTGCGGGCCGAGGCGCTGGGCGAAGTCGTGCTCGATTTCGCCGGCCGTACGCTGCGGCCGGGCGGGAGCTGCCTGCTCAAGCTCGTGAAGGGCGGCGAGGCGGTGCTGATGCCGAAGGCGCTGGCGTTGTTCGCGAGCGCCCGGCTCCTTCGCCCCAAGGCCACCCGGGCCGAATCGTCGGAAACCTACCTGCTCGCCCTAAAGCGCCGTTCGGAACCGGCAGCGCCCGCCTAGCGTTGCTAGGGCGAGACTAACTTCCGCGGCAACACCAGGGCCAAGAGGCAGGCCGCGGGCGATCCAGGGGGATTGATGATGATTCGCAGCCAGTGGCTCGGCGCCGCTACCGCCTTCGCACTTCTGGGCGGCCTCGGGATCTCGGCTGCCGAGGCGCAGCAGGCCGGCAGTGCGACCGCGCTCCAGCCCAAGCCAGGCGCCCAGGCCCAGCAGCAGACACAGCCCGGGACGGCGGTCGAGAACGGAGTGCCGGCAAGCCCGCATCAGCAGGAGGTGCTGCGCGGCGACGAGAACGCCCAGCCCGGCCAGAACATGACCACGACCGGCCCCGCCGGTCAGGGCTCGGCCGAGACCCCGCACCAGCAGGAGGTGCTGAAGCCGAAGCAGAGCCAGTAGGCTCTAGCCGCGAAGCCAGGCGAAGTCGCAGCCCGCGGGCGCCTGCAGCACCTGGTCGGCGTAGAGGCGCGCATAGCCTCGCGCCGGCCGCTGCGGCGCCTGCCACGTGGCCCGACGCTCGGCCAGGACCTCCTCGGGCACCAGCAGGTCGAGCCGCTTTTCCCGCACACTGAGCCGGATCCGGTCGCCGCTGTGCACCAGCGCCAGCGGCCCGCCTGAGGCGGCGTCCGGTGCCACGTGCAGCACCACGGCACCGAACGCCGTCCCGCTCATCCGCGCATCCGACACCCGGACCATGTCCTTGACCCCGGCCCGGGCCAGCTTGCCGGGGATCGGCAGATAGCCCGCCTCCGGCATCGCGGCCGGGCTCGCAGGGCCGGCGTTCTTCAGCACCAGCACATCCTCCGGGGCGACGTCGAGGTCGGGATCGTCGATCCGCCTGGAGAGATCCTCCAGCCCCTCGAACACCACCGCCCGACCCTCGTGCTCGAGCAGTGCCGGGGTGGCGGCTGCCCGCTTCAGGATGGCACCGTCAGGCGCCAGGGAGCCGAACAGCGCCACCAGCCCGCCGTTCGGTGCGAGCGGGTCGCCCAAGGGGCGGATCACGGCCCGGTCCACCGGCTCCGGCAGGGGGGTCGCCAAGCGCTCGCGCAGGCTCAGGCCGGTGACGTCTTTCCCATCGAGGTGCAGCAGCGGCGCCAGCTCGCGCAGCACGGCCGGGACCCCGCCCGCGGCGTGGAAGTCCTCCATGTAGCCCGCACCGGTGGGCTTCAGGTCGACCAGCACCGGCGTCGTGTCCGAGAGCTCGTTCAGCCGCCGCAGGCTCACCGGTATCCCGAGCCGGCCGGCGATCGCGGTGAGGTGGATGAGCGCGTTGGTCGAGCCCGAGAGCGCCAGCAGCAGCCGGAGCGCGTTCTCCACCACCTCGGGCGTCACGATCTCGGACGGGCGCACGCCACCTTCCACCGCCATCCGTGCCGCCAGGAGGCCGCTCGCCTCGGCCGCGCGCAGCCGGTCGGCGTGGACGGCCGGGATTGCGGCCGTGCCCGGCAGCGCCAGGCCCAGCGCCTCGGCGAGGCAGGCCATGGTCGAGGCCGTGCCCATCACGGCACAGGTGCCGGCGGTGACCGCCAGCCGGCCCTCGATCTGGTCGATCTGCGCCCGGTCGATCTCGCCCGCGCGGTAGCGGGCCCAGAAGCGGCGGCAGTCGGTGCAGGCTCCCAGCCGCTCGCCGTTGAGGCGCCCGGTCATCATCGGCCCGGCCACCAGCTGGACCACCGGAATGTCGGCCGAGGCCGCCCCCATGAGCTGGGCCGGCACGGTCTTGTCGCAGCCGCCCACGAGCACGGCGGCGTCGAGCGGCTGCGCGCGGAGCATCTCCTCGACGTCCATGCTCATCAGGTTGCGCAAGAACATGCTGGTGGGCGAAAGGAAGATCTCGCCCAGCGAGATGGTGGGGAAGGCCATCGGCAGCGCACCGCCGGCGAGCACGCCGCGTTTGGTGGCCTCGATCAGCTCGGGGAAGTGGCGGTGGCAGTTGTTGAGGTCGCTGCCCGAGGAGCAGATGCCGACCACCGGCCGCTCCAGCATCGCATCCGAGTAGCCCATCGACTTCGCGAACGAGCGCCGGAGATAGCGCGCGAACTCGGGGTCGCCGTAGTTGGTGAGCCCGCGGGCGAGCCCCTGCCGGCGTTTCTCAGCCACGCGCCAGCGCCGCGAGCTCGCGCCATGCCGAAGGTGCCATCACCTCGTCCCAGTGCTGGAGAAGGTACTTGCGGAACCAGACACTATAGGCATCCGGGTTCGCTTCCAGGTCCTGGCGCAGCCGGACCGGCTCGATCCAGGCATAGCCGTCCGCCTCGGCCGGATCGGGCCGCACCGGCCCGTCATGGAGCCCGCCCAGCACGTGGACCAGCTCGTGCTCGGTCATCCCGTTGTCCAGATCGGCCCGGTAGCGGGTCACGAACAGCGGCCGGAGCGGGCAGATGATGCCCATCTCCTCCTCCAGCCGACGCAGCGAGGCGGCCAGGATCGGCTCGCCCGGGCGCGGATGGCTGCAGCAGGTGTTGGTCCACAGCCCGCCCGAATGGTACTTGCCCACGCTGCGCTTCTGCAGCAGCAGCCGGCCCCTGGAATCGCGGATCACGACCGACAGCGCCCGGTGCAGATGCCCCTCGCGGTGCACCGCCAGCTTGCCGCCGGTGCCGATCTCGCGATCGTCCTCGTCGACCAGGACCAGGAACTCTTCGGCGTCGGTCATCGGGGGCCTCCCTGGCCCGACCGCCCGAAGACATGGTCGAGGATGAGGCCCTTCACCGCCGTGGCGGCGACCGGGCCCTCGGGCAGGAGATCGGGCTCGCTCGTGGCGAAAAGCGGCCCTTCCTCCTCGTCGTCGGTCGGCCGCCCGTGCGAGCCCTTTACGAGCGTGGCGTCGAGCGGGATCACATCCATCAGCGTGCGGAACCCTGCGCTGCGCTTCGCCAGCCGCCAGCCCAGCGCCAGCTTGGGGACGCGGATGGCGGGGTCGATGAACAGCTCGACCGGGTCGTAGCCCGGCTTGCGGTGGATCTCGACCAGCCGCGCGAAGTCCGGAGCGCGCGCGTCATCCAGCCAGTAGTAGTAGGTGAACCAGGCATCCGGCCTGGAGATCGCCACCAGCTCGCCGGCACGCTCGTGGTCGAGCCCGATCGCACGCTTGCCCTCGGCATCGAGCACCCGCTCGACACCCTCCAGTCCCTCTACCAGTCGCTTCACCTCCGGCACGAGCTCCGCCCGGTCGACATAGATGTGCGCGATCTGGTGGTCGGCCACGGCGAAGGCACGGCTCTGGGGCGGATCCAGGAGCTCGCCCCCTTCCTCCACCCGCACGCCGAGCAGGCCCGCCTGCCTGAGTGCCCGATTGATGTGCACCGGCGTGCGCACCGCCGTGATGCCATACTCCGAGAGCAGCACTACCCGCGTCCCGTCCTTGGCCGCATCCTCGAGCAGCTCGCCCACGACCTCGTCGATCTCGCGCAGGTCGGATGCCAGGCCCGGATGGTCCGGCCCCAGCCGCTGCAGGCCGTAATCCAGGTGCGGCAGGTAGACGAGGGTCAGCGTCGGTTGCCGGGTACGGCGCACATGCAGCGCCGCCCGTCCGATCCAGCGGCTGGACTCGATCGTGGTGGCCGGCCCCCAGAAGCGGAACAGCGGGAACGGTCCCAGCGCCTGGGTCAGCTCGTCCCGGACCTCCGGCGGCTGGCTGTAGCAGTCCTGGAGCTTGCGGCCGTCGGCCTTGTAGATCGGGCGCGGCGTCACCCCGACATCGTGCGACGCCGCCATGTTGTACCACCAGAACATGTTCGCACAGGTGAACGCGGGATCGCGCCGCTTGCCGGCCTCCCAGATCTTCTCGCCTCCGACCAGCCGGTTCGACTGCCGCCACAGCCAGACCTCCTGCAGGTCGCGGAAGAGCCAGCCGTTGGCGACGATGCCGTGCTCCCGGGGCATGAGCCCGGTCATGAAGCTCGCCTGCACGGTGCAGGTCACGGCCGGCGTCACGGTCGAGAGCGGCCGCATCCCGCCCTGCTCGACCAGGCGCCTCATGTTGGGCGTGCCCGGCCCGATGAGCCTGGGCGTCAGGCCCACGACGAGGAGTACCAGCGTCGGGCGCATCGGGGATCCTGGATCGGGAAGGGTGAGCCGGCGCCCCGCTTAGGCACAGAACGGAGCTGTTGCAAACGGGCATCGGATGCCTATCCCGGATTTCCTATTGGCAACGTTTCCTCTACGTCGATAATAGAGGCCGCACGGATGCCCGGAGTCCCGCCAGGGGCCGCCGCCGGGATCAGGCGAAAAGTGCTCCGGCAATCGGAGACAGGGAGGTTAAAGTGATGATGATCAGGGTTGCCGCCGGACTCCTGGCGGCGAGCACGCTTGCTATCACGGTCGCAGCACCGGCTTCGGCCGACGTCTCGGTCAAGCTCGAGGAGGTGGCATCCGGCCTCACCCACCCGCTGGCGCTGGTAAGCCCGCCGGACGGCAGCAAGCGGAAGTTCGTGATCGAGCAGAAGGGCACCGTCCGGATCATCGATTCCGACGGCAGCCTGCTCGACGAGCCGTTCCTCGACATCCGCAACAAGCTCGTCCCGCTGCTGGCGGACTTCGACGAGCGCGGCGTGATCGGCCTTGCCTTCCATCCGAAGTACAAGGAAAATGGCAAGTTCTACGTCGCCTACACCATGAAGCATAACGGCAAGGGCGACCCCGGCCGCCAGCTCTGGTGGGACCACCAGAATGTCGTGGCCGAGTACACGGTGTCGAAGGACGACCCGAACATCGCCAATCCGAACTCGGAGAAGGTGATCAGCGCCATCGATTGGCCGCAGTTCAACCACAACGGCCACTGGATCGGCTTCGGCAATGACGGGATGCTCTACATCTCGACCGGTGACGGCGGCTACGCCAACGACTGGGGCATCGGCCACAACGTGACCGAGGGCAACGGGCAGGATCTGATGGACCTGCACGGCAAGATGCTGCGCCTCGATGTCGACAGCGGCGACCCCTACGGCATCCCGCAGGACAACCCGTTCGCCAACCGCAACGACGCGCTGCCCGAGATCTTCGCACTCGGCCTGCGCAACCCGTGGCGCTGCTCGTTCGACATGGGCGGCAGCAACGAGCTCTTCTGCGGCGACGTGCAGCAGAACGCATTCGAGGAAGTCAGCATCATCTCCAAGGGTGCGAACCTCGGCTGGCGCAAGATGGAAGCCAGCAAGTGCTTCGACTACGTGAAGCCGAACGCCCATCCGGCCAGCTGCGACCAGGCCGGGCTGACCATGCCGATCCTCGAGTACAAGAACTGCACGGCCATGCCCGACGGCTGCATGGGCATCTCGATCACCGGCGGCTACGTCTATCGCGGCGAGCACAAGGCCTGGGACGGCAAGTACATCTTCGGCGACTGGTCGAAGTCGTTCTCGGAGATGGACGGCCAGCTCTTCATCGGCAGCAAGAGCGGCGACGGCAAGTGGTCGATGGAGAAGGCCACCGTCAGCGGCATGGACAAGGTGCCCTACATCCTGGCTTTCGGGCAGGATGATGCCGGTGAGGTCTACGCCCTGACCTCGATCTCGACCGGTCCGGTCGGTGGTCACGACAAGATCTACCGGATCGCGCCGGCCCAGTAGGCCTGATGTGGCGGCGGCTCCGGATCGCTCGCGGCCGGAGCCGCCGCCCTCGTCGCAAGCAGAATCTTGGCTGATGGCCGGGGGGCCACCTTGACCTATTCGACGTTGAAGCTGGTGACGCTGGGCTCTGGCCCTCGCCATGGGTGCCGGGGGTGTGGTGCTGGCGCAGGACCAGCCTGCCGAGGCGCCGGAGCCGGCACCCGAGTTCACGGCCGAGTTCATGAGCGACCCGGCCAATGCCGCGGCCGGCAAGGCCATCTGGGACGAGCAGTGCACGCACTGCCACGGCCGCAAGGCCTATCCCGGCAAGGCGCCCAAGCTGCAGCCCAAGCGCTACAAGCCCGATTTCGTCTGGGACCGCGTGGCCAACGGCTTCCGCGGCATGCCGCCCTGGAAGGACGTCTACTCGCCCGAGGAGCTGAAGCAGATCGTGGCCTGGGTGATGAACCGGAAGTTCTCGCCATGAGCACGCTCGACGCCGATCAAGCCCTGCTCGAGGACGTGCATCTCCAGCGCTTCTCGGTCACTTATGACTATCCGGTGTGGTTCACCCGCGACCTGTTCGACCCGAGCAACCCCATCCTGCTCGACGCGGTGGCGCGCCACGAGCCCGAGCGACGGCATCGGGCGGTGGTCTTCCTCGACGAAGGCGTGGCCAACCAGCTCCCGGATCTCGCCCGCCGGATCGAGCGTTACGCCCAGGCCCACAGCCAGCAGCTCGAGCTTGCGGGCCCGGTCCACCTCGTCAATGGCGGCGAGGCGGTCAAGAACGACTACGACATCATCCTCAACCTGCTGCGCCGCCTGCAGAGCCTGGCGATCGACCGCCAGTCCTTCGTGATCGCGGTCGGTGGCGGCGCGGTGCTCGACATGGCGGGCTTCACGGCCACCATCTGCCATCGCGGCGTGCGCCACATCCGCGTGCCGACGACGGTGCTGTCACAGAACGATTCCGGCGTCGGCGTGAAGAACGGTGTGAACGCCTTCGGCCAGAAGAACTATCTGGGCACCTTCGCCGCGCCCTTCGCGGTCATCAACGATTCCGCCTTCATCGACGTGCTGCCCGGCCGCGACAAGCGCGCCGGCATGGCCGAGGCCGTGAAGGTCGCACTGATCCGCGACCGCTCCTTCTTCGAGTGGCTGGAGGCCGAGGCCGAGGCGCTCGCCCGCTTCGACGTGCGGGCCCTCGACATCCTGATCCGCCGCTGCGCCCTGCTGCACATGCGCCAGATCGCGCATGGCGGCGACCCGTTCGAGCGCGGCAGCGCCCGACCGCTCGATTACGGCCACTGGTCGGCCCACAAGCTGGAGACGCTGAGCGGGCACGAGCTGCGCCACGGCGAGGCTGTGGCCCTGGGGATCGCCCTCGATGCGCGCTACTCCGTGCTCAGCGGGTTGCTCGAGCCCGGCCAGGAGGAGCGCGTCTGGCAGCTGCTCCGCCGGCTGGGCTTCCGGCTCTGGCACGAGACGCTGGAGAAGCGCGTCTCCGACGGCAGCCGCGCAGTGATGGGCGGCCTGCGCGACTTCCGCGAGCATCTGGGCGGTGATCTCACCATCACGCTCCTCAAGGAGATCGGCGTCGGGGTCGAGGTGCATGAGATGGAGGAGGACCTGGTCCTCAAGTCCATCGCCTGGCTGCGCCAGCACGAGGCCCAGGGATGAGGCTCGCCAGCCTCCCGGGTGCCCCGCATCTCACCTACTGCACCAACATCCACGCAGGGGAGAGCTGGCCGGACATCCGTGCCAGCCTCGAGAGCTTCCTGCCCGAGATCAGGCGGGAGGTCTCGCCCGACGCCCCCATGGGCGTGGGCCTCAGGCTCTCCGGCATCGCCGCCGACGCGCTTGCCGCACCCGAGGCGCTGGCCGAGCTCAAGGCCTTCCTCGACCGCGAAGGCCTCTACGTCTTCACCCTCAATGCCTTTCCCTACGGCCCCTTCCACGGCACCCGGGTGAAGGAGGAGGTCTACCAGCCCGATTGGACCACGCCCGAGCGCCTGCGCTTCACCAACCTCGCCGCCGACATCCAGGCCGAGCTTCTGCCGGACGGCATGGAAGGCAGCGTCAGCACCGTCCCCGGCACCTTCAAGCCGCTCGCGACCCCAGGTGCCGTGGACCGCATCGCCGACGCGATGCTCCAGCACTGCGCCCATCTCGTCGAGCTGGAGCGCCGGACCGGCAAGCGGATCACGCTGGCGGTCGAGCCCGAGCCCTACTGCTTCCTGGAGACGATCGAGGAGACGATCGCCTTCTGGCAGGAGCGCCTCCTCTCGGCCGCAGCCGCCCGCGGCCTCGGCGAGGAGGCCGTCCGCCGCCATCTCGGCGTCTGCTACGATGTCTGCCATGCTGCCGTGGAGTACGAGGATCCGATCGGCAGCCTCGAGGCGCTGGCCAGAGCCGGCATCCGCGTGACCAAGCTGCAGCTCTCGGCGGCCATCCGCGTGCCCGTGGTCGACGGCAACACCGAGGCCCTGCTCCGTCCCTTCGACGTCGGTGTCTACCTGCACCAGACGATCGAGCGCCGCGACGGCCGCCTAACCCGCCACCCGGACCTCGGCCCTGCCTTCGAGGCGCTGCGTGCCGGCAAGGCCGGGGGCGAGTGGCGCGTCCACTGCCACGTTCCGGTCTTCCTCGACCGCTACGGCGAGCTGCGCTCGACCCAGGACTTCCTGGCCGAGATCCTGGCCTACTGCCGCAAGCACCATGTCTCGGACCATCTCGAGGCCGAGACCTACACCTGGGACGTGCTGCCGGCCGAGCATAAGGGGGCGAGCAAGGCGGGCGCCATTGCCCGCGAGCTGCTCTGGGTGCGGGAGCAGCTGCAGGCATGACCGTGGCCGGCCTCGCAGGCCCTCATCGGTTCGACTTGGGTGTGGCCCTCCGCCTGGGCCGGGTCTCGAACCTGCCCACCGTATGGACCAACGTGCTGGCCGGCATCGTGCTGGCCGGCGCCGATCCCGCCTCGGCCCTCGTGATTCCGGTCCTGCTCGGCGCCTCGCTCCTCTATGTCGGCGGGATGTACCTGAACGACGCGTTCGACGCCGAGATCGACGCGCGCCATCGGTCCAGCCGGCCCATTCCCGCCGGCCTCGTTCAGCGGCAGACCGTTTTCCAGGCCGGCTTCGGCATGCTGGCAGCCGGCGTGCTGCTCTTCCTGCTCGGCGGCTGGGGTGCGGGCTTGGCAGCCCTCGTGCTGGCTGCCCTGATCGTCCTCTACAACTGGCACCACAAGGCCAACCCGCTGAGCCCGGTCGTCATGGGCCTTTGCCGCTTCATGGTCTATGTGGCAGCCGGTGTGGCTCTTGCAGGCGACGCACCCTGGCTCGGTGCAGCACTCCTGCTGAGCTACCTGATCGGCCTCACCTACGCCGCCAAGCAGGAGCACCTGAACGAGCTGGGCAGCGCCTGGCCTCTGGCCTGCCTCGCTTTGCCGTTGGCCTATGGCCTCACTCTCCTCGGCACCGGCTGGCTCACGGTCCTGATCTGGCTGGGCCTTGCCGCCTGGGTGCTTTGGGCCCTTTCCTTCCTCTTCCGTCAGCCGCGCGTAGTTCCCCGGGCGGTCGTGTCCCTTATCGCGGGCATCTCGCTGCTCGATGCGCTGCTCTGCGCCGGCAGCGGTGCCCCGGGCGTGGCCATGCTGTGCGTGGCAGGCTTCGCGCTGACGCTGGCCCTGCAACGAGTGGTCCCCGGCACATGATGAAAGCAGTCACCCTCGGCCTCGTTCTCTGCGCCGCAGCGCTCCCGGTGCTGGCGCAGGCGCCGGCCGGCGACACGGCCAACGGTGCCAAGCTGTTCAAGCGCTACTGCGCCGGCTGCCATGGAGCCGACGGGCGCGGCGGCGCGCAGACCTTCATGCCGCACATCGAGAACCTGACCAAGAAGGGCTACATCGACCAGGTGCCCGACGACTACCTCTACGGCGTGATCGCAGAAGGCGGCGTCTCGGTCGGCAAGAGCTCGTACATGCCGGCCTGGGGCAAGACGCTCTCGGAGCAGGACATCCGGGACATCATCGCCCACATCCGCTCGCTACCCATCTACTGAGAAGGGTTTTGCGTGGCCGGACGCCTGAACCGGGCGGCGGCCGCAACTTGGGGGGCTGAACATGCGAACAACAACGAAGATGCTGGCGCTGGCAGGCGGGGTATCGCTTCTCGCGATCTCGCCGGCTCTGGCCGACATGCAGGGCACCGGCCAGTCGGCCGGCTGGGAGAAGCGGATCGCGGTCAAGCCCGATCCGTCCAAGGTGGTGGTGCCCGAGGGCTACGAGGTCGGCATCCTGGCCTCGGGCCTCGATACCCCGTCCTCGGCCACCGTCGACAAGGAGGGCAATGTCTGGGTCGCGATCTCCGGCAAGCTGCTGGGTGGCCCGGACGAGATCGACCCTGCCCATGTCAAGGTGTTCGACAAGACCGGGAAGCTGATCAAGGAAGTCGGCAAGGGCACGTTCACCACGGTGATGAACGAGATCGCCTATTGCGCCGAGACCGACACCATCATCATTCCCGAGTACGGTGAGAAGATCTGGCAGCAGAAGGGGATCGACGGCAAGCTCGAGCTGATCGTCCAGGATCTGCCGATCGGCGACCACCGCAACGGCGGTGCCACCTGCAAGGACGGCTATCTCTATTTCGCCCTCGGCCTGCCGAGCAACACCGGCTTCGCCGATCCCGACAATCACGGCTGGACCGACATCCCGAACGACCCGTTCTGGGCCAAGCATCAGGACGGACACGGCACCACGCCGCACGATCCGGTCTGCCGCGACATCGTCCACACTGGCCTCAACGTGAAGTCGAGCGATGGCCGGCTCACCGGTGCGCTCCTGCCGGTCGGCGTCGCCGCCAAGCCTGGCCAGGTGATCAAGGCCCAGGTGCCTTGCGGCGGCTCGGTCATGCGGGTCAAGATGAGCGACCGCGGCCAGGACGGGCTCTACGCGCACGAGAAGATGGAGGTCTACGCCTACGGCTTCCGCAACCAGGCGGGCGTCGAGTTCGGACCCAAGGGCAGCAAGTTCGAGAACGCGCTGGCCGTCTCCGACAACGGTGCCAACGATCTCGGCAACCGCCGCGTCGCCAACGGTGCCGAGAAGCTCTTCATCGTCACCGAGAAGGGCCAGGACGCCGGCTTCCCGGACAAGGAAGGCTTCAACTTCGTCACCAATAAGCGCTTCGGCTGGCGCAACTACAACGGTGCCCCGATCGACCGGCCCTACCCGAACCTCTACATCGGCGAGGATCCGTTCATCCCGGCCAAGGTGGCCTACCGGTTCGCACCGCACCTTGAGGGCAACCGGGGCGTGCCGCTGATCGCCGCCAACCCGAACCCGGACGGCTACATCAACCCGATCCTGGAGTGGGACACCAACAACCCGATCGACGGCATCGCCTGGAGTGCCAAGGGCTTCGGGACCGACAACAGCCTCTTCGGTGCGGTCTACGGCATCCTCGACACCGGGCCCGAGAGTCTCGTCCCGACCTGGCCTGCTGTGCTCCATGTCGAGTTCCTGGAGCCAACTGGCGTGAAGTGGTCCTACTTTGCCCGCAACAAGGAGATGGGGCCAAGCGCCTACCAGAAGCCCGAGAACGTGGGTGGTCTGGAGCGGCCGAACGACGTCGTCTTCAGCCCCGATGGCAAGACCATGTACATCGTCGACTATGGTGAAGTGTACACCGACTTCACCATGCCTTCGCCCTTCTACACCGTGCCCAAGTCGGGCGTGATCTGGACCGTCACCCGCAAGGGCTGACCAGGAGAACGGGGCCCCGGTGGCGGCAGCGCCGCCGGGCCTCACCTTCATCCCATGACTCCTCAGGACCTCCTCACCTCCTGGGTCCGGCGCCAGGCCCCGCCCGATGCCGCCCAGTGGCTCGACACACGCCTCGCCGCCCTCGCCGCCGGTGCCCCCGAGCGCGACCTCGTCATCGCGCTGGGCTTCATCCCCCGCCGCCTCGGCAAGGCCGATCTCGCACTCGACGAGGCCGACCTGGCCGCCGCACAGGCTGCCCGCCAGGGCTGGGACCCGACCGGCTGGAGCCTCGACCAGGCGGCCCGCCTCGCCCTCCTGCTCGCCAGCCACGACGGCGACGAGGCCGCCTTCGCCCGACGCATCAACTCCTTGTGCCAGACCGGCGACGTGGGCGAGCTGGTGGCCTTCTATCGCGGCCTGCCGCTCTATCCCGGCCAATCCCTCCTCCAGGCCCGTGCCCGCGAGGGCGTGCGCTCCGGCATGCGCCCCGTGTTCGAGGCCGTGGCCCATCGCAACCCCTACCCGCGCGAGCAGTTCGACGAGGAGGCCTGGAACCAGATGGTGGTGAAGGCCTTCTTCATCGGCAGCGAGCTCTGGCCCATCCAGGGCCTGGACGAGCGCCGCAACGCCGACCTCGCCCGCATGCTGGTCGACCTCGCCCATGAGCGGCGGGCCGCCTCCCGCCCGGTCTCGCCCGAGCTCTGGCGCTGCGTCGGCCGATTTGCGGACGCCGCAATGCTTGAGGATTTGGCTCAGGTGCTGGAATCGGAAAACGAACCCGAGCGGCGGGCCGCCGCCCTCGCCCTTGCGGACTGCCCCAAGCCCGAAGCACGCGCCATCCTCGCCAAGGTGCCCGAACTGGAGCGAGCGGTCGCCGACCGCCGGCTCGACTGGTCGATGGTGCGGACGCTATCCTGACCCTCCCCAGGGAGCCAGACCCATGATGTTCATCGACCCGCACGCGCACATGATCTCGCGCACCACCGACGACTACGAGGCCATGGCGCGGGCCGGGGTCGTGGCGGTGATCGAGCCCGCTTTCTGGCTCGGCCAGCCGCGCACCTTCGTCGGCACCTATGTCGACTATCTCTCCACCATCGTGGGCTTCGAGCGCTTCCGCGCCGGCCAGTTCGGCATCCGCCACTATTGCTGCATCGGCCTCAACCCCAAGGAGGCCAACAACGAGGCTCTGGCCGAGGGTGTGATGGAGATGCTCCCCCGCTTCGCGCTGAAGGAGGGTGTCGTCGCCATCGGTGAGCTCGGCTACGACGAGCAGACCCGCCTCGAGGACAAGTACCTCCGCGCCCAGCTCGAGCTGGCCAAGGAGGTCGAGCTCCCGGTGATGATCCACACCCCCCATCGCGACAAGAAGCGCGGCACGCTCCGCTCCATGGACGTGGTCGAGGAGCACGGGCTCGCCCCCTCGCGCGTGGTCATCGACCACAACAACGAGGAGACGGTGAAGGACGTGCTCGACCGCGGCTTCTGGGCCGGGTTCTCCATCTACCCGCACACCAAGATGGGCAATGAGCGGATGACCGAGATCCTCCGTCAGTACGGCCCCGAACGCATCATCATCAATTCCGCCTGCGACTGGGGCGTCTCCAACTCCCTGGGCGTGCCCAAGACCGCCAAGCTCATGGCCGAACGCGGCATCCCGGACGCCCACATCGAGCGCGCCTGCTACCGCAACGCGCTGGAAGCCTACGGCCAGAGCGGCCAGATGAAGGAGGACGACTGGCTCAATCCCCAGCCCATCGACCAGCGCCTGCTCTACGAGGGCAACACGGTGCTCCGCGGCGGCCAGACCCCCCGTGTCGAAGCGCCCAAGCACGACCTCGAGACGCTTACCATCGCTTAGGAGGCCGGCTTCACGCTCTGCGCGAAACCGGCAACCGGACCTTCCACCGTCACCGCCTGATCCGGCGTTAGCTTGGCCAGCGCCTCGGCCGCCTCGCGGCCCAGATAGAGCATGTGCGTCGCCCCGCCCTGCTCGCGCAGCTCCAGCCGGCTGCGCTCGGGCTCGACCCCGCCCACCATGCCGGTCAGCTGGAACGGCGCCGGCTCCGACGGACAGCGCTGCTCGGTAGCCTCGAAGCTCCCGCCTTCGGCCAGAGGATGGGCGTCACCCCTGCAGTCGATGAAGGTGAGCTTGCCCTCGCCATCATAGGCCGGCCAGCCCACCATCTCGCCGTTGTCCGCCCGCAGCAGCAACTCGGCTATCGCCGGCGAAGCTGCCGCCAGCAGCGCGGCCAGCATCAACACGCGCATGACTCCCTCCAAACGGTCCTGTCACCCAACCAACACCGGCCAGATGAGCCCCGTTCCCCGGAGCTCATCGCAGCCCGTGTCCTGCAAATTGCGCCAACCTGTTGGCGCCCCCGCCTATGGGCTGCCACCTCGGAGGCCAACGCTTACCAGACACCTCTTCGGGTTGATGAATTCAAAGTCAGCATCTACCCGAAAGTTTCAACACGCGGGTTCACGCGGGAAGGGAACCGGCCCATATGGCAGTCTGTTGCGTTGCGGTAGCTGCGATGCAGCATTGGTTTGGCATCGCACACTGTACGCCCACAACAAGGGGAGCATCCCTGATGGCAAAGCTCAACGTGAATACGGCGAGCCGCGAGGAGCTGGTCGACGTCGCGGGGTTGAAGCCAGCTCTGGCGGACTCGATCCTCAAGTATCGCGAGGAGAGCGGCAAGATTGCCGACCTCGACGCGCTGCGCGACGTCCCGCGCGTGACCTCGCAGGTGATTGATCAGCTTCGCGACACGGTGGACTTCGGCACCGAGGCCGTGAAGGAGACGACCGAGAAGGCTGCCGAGGCCGTGGCCACGATGGCCAAGGCCGGTGCGGAGAGCACCCGGAAGATCGGCGAGAAGACGCTTGAGGTCGGCTCGGCCCTGACCCGTGGCGGCACCGAGGCGACCCAGCGCGTCGTCAGCAGCTTCGTCTCGACCGAGAAGGCCGCCGCCGAGCGCTCGACGGCCGCTGCCAGCGAGCTCAGCGGGCTCGTGGTGAGCCTGCTCAAGGAGCAGATGCAGGCCAATGTCGAGACCCTGCAGGCCATGGCGCGCGTGCGCAACTGGTCGGACGCGATCGAGCTCCAGAACGAGTTCTTCCGCGGCAATGTCGAGCGCATGACCCAGGGTGCGAGCCGCTACGTCGAGACCATGACCCGGCTTCTCACCAGCGTTGCCAGCGTCGGCCGCGAGGAGGCGAAGAAGGCGGCCTGACGGCAGCTTTCAGCCTTCATCCTTGTGCGCGAGAGGCCGGCAGGAACCCCTGCCGGCCTTTCCTGCTTATTGGCCATCCGCCGCTGGCGGCGAGCCGCTTTGCCAATTCTGCCGCGATGCTGCTATCAGGGTGCGGTGGAGCGGCCGGCAGCACCGGCTTTGGGAGGGACATGGAGCAGGCGGCCGTCATAGCCGAGCGCCTGGACGAGTTGGGCGAGCTGCGGATCTATCGCCGCGCCGGCCCGCCCGAGCACGTGGCGATCGAGATCCTGCGCGATTCGGACGGCCGTGCCTGGACCTTGCGCGTGCCGTGGACCCGTCGCGCCTCATTGCGGGAGCTCCTGGCCGACGCTCAGCTCCGGCTCGAGGAGCCGGACGAGGAGCTCGCCTTCGACGAGCAGGGCTGCGCCGAGCTCGGCAAGACGCAGCTGGCCCCCGACGACGAGGTGCTGGCGGTCATCCTGGAGCAGGGCGAGGACCACGCCTTCGCTCTCTGGCGCCGCGAGCTGACCCGCCAGGGCTGGAGCTGGACGCTCGACGTGGTGATCGCACCGCGAGCACTTGCCGGCACGCTGTGCTCCCGCCTCCTGGCCGGGCTCGAGCAGCTGGATCAGCGACCGAGTGCTGGGGCCCAGCACATCAGGCCCCAGCATGCCCACGTCGTCCCAGCCGCCCAGCGCCAGCACCCGCTCGACCTCCCGGCGGTAGATCTCGAGCGCCCAGGCGACACCCGTCTCGCCCGCAACCGCCAGGCCCCAGAGGTGGGGCCGGGCGATGAGGCAGAAGGCGGCACCCAACGCCAGCGCCTTCACCACGTCGGCCCCGCGCCGGATGCCGCCGTCGAGGATGACCGGGATGCGGCCGGCCACCGCCTCGACCACGTGCGGCAGGGCGCGCACGCCGGCGGGGGCGCCGTCGAGCTGCCGGCCGCCATGGTTGGAGACGATCACGGCATCCACCCCCTCCTCGGCGGCGCGGCGTGCCTCCTCGGGATGCAGGATGCCCTTGAGGATCAGGGGTCCTTTCCACAAGGAGCGGAGCCAGGCGACGTCGGTCCAGGTGGCACCGGCATCGAGCAGCTGGGCCATGTGGGCGCCGAGCGAGAGGATGTCGGTCCGCTCGCCCGGATAGTTGGCGAAGGTGAGATCGCGGTTGCGGCGCATGCGCCAGAGCCAGGGCACCCGTAGTGCCAGGTCGAGGCCGTTCCTGAGCGTGGGCCGGGGCGGGATGGTGAAGCCGTTGCGCAGGTCGCGCTCGCGCTGGCCCAGGACCTGGTTGTCCGTGGTGAGCACGAGGCCATGATAGCCTGCGGCCTGCGCCCGCTCGGTGAAGAGCTTGGTGAGGCCGCGGTCGCGGTACATGAAGACCTGCATCCATTTCGGGCCGGATGAGGCCGTAGCCACGCGTTCCATCGGAACGGTCGAGCCGTGGCTCAGGATGAAGAGCGTGCCCGCCTTGGCGGCAGCGCGGGAGGCGGCGAGCTCGCCGTCGGGCCAGAGCATGCCGGAAAGCCCGGTAGGGCCGATCCCCACCGGCATGGCGAGCTTCAGGCCCAGGAGCTCGACGGCCTGCGAGCGCGCCCTGGTGCCGTTGAGCGGCCGCGGCCACAGCTCATGATCGGCGAAGGCGCTCTCGTTGGCGCGGAGCGTGCGCTCCTCCTCGGCCCCGCCGTCGCAGAAGTCGAACACCATCCGCGGCAGCCGCCGCCGTGCCAGCCGGCGCAGCGCACCAGTGCTGAACGCCTCGCGGCGCAGTCTCGCCTCGTCCATCCTGCCTCCCCCTGCCGCACCCGCTTTACAAGGCCCGGCCGCCTTCGCGAGTGTGCCGTGGCTTGCATGATTTGGGGAGGCAGGAAGAATGCCCGTGATCTTCGGCCATGCGCTGACCCGTGCCGAGCTGGCACGGCATGTCGGCGACAGCTCGCAGCTGTTCGGGATCGACCTCGTCGAGCACGCCGATGGGCCGGCGCGAGGGCTGCGGGTCCTGCGCATCCGCACCGGCGGCGGGCTCGTGGCCGAGATCATGGTCGACCGGGCCATGGACGTGGGCACGATGGAGCTCATGGGCGTGCCCTTGGGCTGGCGCTCGCCCACGGGCTTCCGCAGCCCCTGGCTGCACGAGGCCGACGCCGAGGACGGGCTGGGCTGGCTCCGCTCCTTCAGCGGCCTCGTGAACACCTGCGGCCTCGACCACATCATGGGCCCGACCGAGGAGGGTGCGGAGCACTACCGCTATCCCTACCGCAAGCGGGTCCGCCACGGCCTGCATGGCCGAATCGCCTACACGCCGGCCACGCTCGGGGGCTACGGCCAGCGCTGGGACGGGGACACCTGCACACTCTGGGCCGAGGGCGAGATCCGCCAGGCCGCCATGTTCGGCGAGTTCCTGGTCCTGACCCGCCGGATCGAGGCCCCGGTCGGCGGGACCTCCATCACCGTCCACGACACGGTCGAGAACCGCGGCTTCCACCCCACGCCGCATGCCATGCTCTACCACGTCAACGCCGGCTATCCCGTGGTCGGCGCCGGACGCCCGCGTCGCGGGCCCGATCCGCCGCACCCGCACCTACGTCCACGATCCCAAGGCCACCTCGATCGGCGCCTTCGAGCAGGCGGCACCCCAGCGCAACTTCGTCGAGCAGGTCTACGAGCACGAGGTCGAGCCCAGCGCGGACGGCACCGCCTGGGCCGCCCTCGTCAACCCGGCCTTCCGCCACCCCAGCGGCGCCGAAGGTCTCGGCCTGCGCGTCGCCTGGAACGCCAGATCCATGCCGGCCCTTTACGAGTGGCAGAACCTGCAGGAAGGCAACTACGTCGTTGGCCTCGAGCCCGCGACCCAACTCGCCGGCTCGCGGGAGGAGTGGAAGCAGCGCGGCGAGCTGCGTTTCCTGGAGCATGGGGAGAGTGCCAGCTACCGCCTGGAGCTGACGGGGCTGATGGGGGAGGAGGCGAGGGCGGCACTCCAGCATGCGCCGCAACCGTGAGCGCCGCATAGCAGTCGGACCAGAGTTGAGGCTCCGGCAGGATGCGCGTTCTTCCGAATTCCTGCAAGGGATGCGAACCGGGCAGAGGAGCAGGACTACTGGGAGGTCCATCGGTGAGTGCTCGGGCGGAGGACGACGTGTTGCCGCGGCGTAGGACCGACGCCGAGATCGCAGCGGCCGTGGCCGATGATCCGGATGCTGCCCCGATACGCACAGCCGGGGAGCTTATTAATCCCCACGATATGCCCGCATGCTCTGAGGGGTACGGGCGAGGCCCGGGGTATCTTCCGGGTAAGGCCATGCGGGCCAGGGAGATGCTCGAGACCGCTACGGCGTGGCCCGGTTACGGCGGCGGCTGGGGCTGGGGCTGGGCAGGTACAGTTCGCCAGCCGATATCGCATCCCGCTCTCGACATTGCGGCAGTGGGAGCAGGGCGTAGTGGAACCCGATGCAGCCTCGAAGCTGCTCCTCGCGGTGATCGCGGCTGAGCCGGAACTCATAGCGCGCGTGGCTGCGTCCAGCACCCAGGAAGCTTCAACAGCAGTGGCCGGCTAGAGCTCACCCCTTCGTCTTCACCGCCTCGATCTGCCGCAGCATAGCCCGGAACTCGAGCAGGGCCGCGATCTGCTCGTCCCGCTTCAGCTTGCTGCGGTCCAGCCGCTGGCCGTCTGCCGCCTCCTCGGTCACCGTGGCCTCGATCAGCGCCTCCAGCGCCTCCGAGATGCGGCCGAGCTGGCGGCCGTAGCTTGCGACCTCGTCGACGATGCGGCGCTCCAGGACGGGATCGGGGGTGCTGTCGCCGCCGACATTGATGTTGATCAGGCCCCACTGGCCCACCATCCGGGCCCAGGTCGCCCAGGCCTGCGTCACGTCGCCGGAGAGCGGCCAGAAGAAGCCGAAAGGTGCGGGGACGGGCATCGTGCTCTCTCCAGGGCTCAGGCCGGGCAGGTGCCGACCACGTAAGCGTCGGGGCCGGTCTGGCGCAGGGTGGTGACGATGAAGATGTTGAAGAGGCCCATGCTCTGGTTCGAGCCGTTGGCGCGGGCGATCCCCAGCACGTTGCGGGCGCGGCCGGCCCGGACATGGTCGTAGTTGGTGGCGGTGAAGCAGACCGGGGCGGCGGCGGTCGTGGCGCTGACCTCGTTCGAGGCGGCGCTGGCGGTGCCTGACGCGCTGACCGAGCGGACGACGTAGAAGTAGGTCGTGGCCGGAGTCACCGTCGCATCCGCGAACGTGGTGGCGGAGACCGGGGCTTGGTTGACGGGCGCGTACGGGCCGCCGGGGGCCGTGCCGCGCAGGATGTCGTAGCCGGCGACACCGGCAGCTGCCGTCCAGGACAGCGCCACGGATCCCTGCCCCACCGTGTCGATCCGCAAGCCGGTGGGTGTCGGCACCACCGGTGCCGTGCCGGTCGTGCTCGCCGTTATCGCGGCCGACCGGGCACCCTCGCGGCCGTCCGAGCCGACCGCGGCGACGGCGTAGTTGAAGGAGGTCCCCGGGGCCAAGCTGGTGTCGGTGAAGGTGATGTCGCCGATCGGAGCGTCGTTCACCTTGCGGCCGTTCCGGTAGAGGTTGAAGCCCGCGGCAGCCGAGACGGCGTCCCAGCTCAGCGTCACCGTGCTGTCGGTGATGGCCGGTCACGCGCAGGCCCGCCGGGGCAGGGAGGGAGACGAAGCCGCCGGTGACCCGGTCCACCATGCCCTTCACCGCCGCCATCTGCCGGCCTGACTTCAGGGCATAGTTCGGGTCGTCATAGCCCCACCAGTCCCAGCACCCGTTAGGGTTGCCGCTGCTGGAAATGGCCTGCGGATAGAGGACGATGAAGTTGTTGGTGTCGGCCCACTCATTGTAGCCGGTATTGCGGACGTAGGTGGTGCCGAAGGTCGTCATTCCGGCACCGGGCTGGAAGTAGCGGCGGCTCTGGTACTGCTGGCAGCCGTGGAAGACGACATGCAGGCGGCAGGGTTCGTCCTCGCGACAGGCGGCGGGGACATAGGCCCAGCCGGTCGTGTCCATGCCGTGGCTCGTAGGGTTGGCCAGGAACTCGGTCTGGTCGAACTGGACGAAGCTGCCGCTCAAAGCACCGTCGTTGCGCGGGCTCAGGGGCCCATAGATCCAGCGCAGCAGCTGGCCCGCCCCGTCATAGTCGCAGTCGTTGATGTAGGGGTCGGCCCGGGTGCCGCAGGCATTGCCGAAATCGTCCGTGGGCTGGGCGTGCTCGGCTGGGATCCGGTTCTCGTAAGCTATCTGCGAAGGATCGATGTAGTTGCGGTAGTAGGTGTCGAGCTCGTTCATCACCCGAGGCGGCACCGCCGTGTCGGCCGTGCCGGAGAACAGCCAGATCCGGTGACGGGCGAGGTTCGCCACCGGGTCGATCAGACCGCGGCCGGCGTTCTGGTCGGTGATCCGGATCAGGCTCGGGGTGTCGATCATCCCCGGCATGAAGCAGCCGAAGGGCACGCAGCTGCAGACCGAGGTCGCCGTCTGCACGTCGCCGCGGGCGCAGTAGTAGGGCCCGCCGGCGACGATGCCCGCCCCCTTCACGAACGAGGAGAAGGCAACGTCGAACTGCACCGCCATGAAGCCGCCGGACGAGAGACCCGAGACCGAGGTCTCGCGCACGTCCACGTTGAAGCCCGGCAGCGGGGTGGCCGTCTGGGCCGAGGCGAAGGGCGCGGTGAGGAGAAGGACCAGGGCCGCGATGGTGGTGCTGGCGAGGCGCAACATCGAGCTTCCTTTCCCAGCCGGGCAAAGGGATGTTGCAGCGCAGTATAGCTTTGGCAGTGAGATTCGGCACAGCCCGGCCGGTGAGACCATTTGCCAAGGTCTGGCGGGAGCAAGCCTGCCTCTCAGGCGGCCCTTCGCAGCGCCTGGCCATGCAGGTAACCTGCGAGATGCTCGCTGAGGTCGCTTGCGTCGGCAGCGGCGCCGTCGATCAGGGCGGACTTGCGGCGGCGCAGGAACGGCAGGCCGATCACGTACATGCCGGGCGAGGCCACGACCCCGCCCTCGTGGCGGATCTCGCCCTTGCGGTCGAGGACCGGCACGTGGAGCCAGGAATAGTCGGGCCTGAAGCCGGTGGCCCAGAGAATCGTCCTGATCCCGGCGCGGCCGAGATGCAGGCTCAGGGGCGGCGAGCCCTCGATCCTGGTCGGGGCAAAGCGCTGCGGCGGCTCCACCTCGCCGTCGAGGCCGCGGTCGGTGGCCCACCGATCGATGGTGTCGAGCAGCCTCGTCATCTTGAGGTCGGAGAGCGCGCACTGGTTGCGCAGCGAGCCCGAGAACTGGAGCTTGCCGGCGCCGATGGCGACCAGACGACCGGTGAGCGTGACGCCGATGTCGGTCAGCGCGTTCAGGTCGAGCGTTCTCCGCTCGGGCGAGCCGATCAGCTGGAGCGAGGGCACCCGCCGCGCCCGGACAAGGTCATCAACCTGGTCGTAGCGCTGATCCTGCACGCCGGCCGCGTCCATCCACCACTGGATATCCCGGCCTCGGTAGGTCCGAGGTGCCCGGATGTGCTCGCCCACGGCCAGGGTAACCGGGCGGCCGGAGCGATGGATCTCCTCGGCGAGCTGGACCCCGGTCGCCGAGGCGCCGACCACGAGCACGCCACCCGGTTCGAGCTGGTCCGGGTTCCTGTACGCGTGCGGCGTGAGCATCCTGACCGCAGACGGCACGACCTCGGCGAGCCTCGGGACGCAGGGTATGTTGCAGGCCCCGCTTGCCACCACCACGGCTCTGGCGTGCCAGTCGCCCCGGTCCGTGGTGACGAGGTAGCCCGAGTCGGTCGGCTGAACCGACGTCACCCTCGTCCAGGTGCGCACCGGGGCAGAGATCAGGCTCCGGTACCGGTCGAGGAACGCCACGACCTCCGGCATGGTGGCGAAGCCGTCGGGATCGTGGCCCTCGTAGCCGAAGCCTGGCAGCCGCCGCTGCCAGTTGGGGGTCAGCAGCCGGAGCGAGTCCCAGCGCTCGGTCCGCCACGCGTTGGCGACCTCGCCGCGCTCGAGCACGACATGGTCGATGCCGCGGTCGGCGAGGCACCGGCTCATCGCCAGCCCGGCATGGCCGGCGCCGACGATCACGGTGTCGATGGTGCGCACGGGACTCCTCCCTGACCTCACGTTGCTCTGCTCAGTTCACCTCGACGATGACATCCGTCGGGTTGGTGAGGATGTCGTAGACGGCCGAGCGCTTCTGCGACTGGGCGACCAGGGCCCGGATCTCGTCCGGCGTGGCGTCGGCGTCGATCTTGAAGGTCACCTTGATGCCGTCGAACCCGTTCCGGACGTCGCGGTCCATGCCGAGGATGCCCTGGATGTCCATGCTGCCCTCGATCGTGGCCGAGACGGAGCGCAGCTGGATGTTGCGGTGCTGGGCCACCGCGGCGATGCCGGCGGTGAGGCAGGCCCCCAGCCCGACCAGCACGTACTCGACCGGCGTCGGGCCGTTGTCCTCGGCAGCGAAGAGCTCCGGGTGATCGGCGTCGAAGGAGAAGCGCGCCTTGTGGCTCTGCTCCCCGCCGAGCCCGAAGAAGCTCTGGACGGTGGAGTGGCTGTGGGTGCCGTTCATCCAGGTGCAGGTGGTGCGCCAGCGGAACTGGGCGGCCTCGGGTGCCTGGGCCAGTGCCTCGCGGGCACCCAGCAGGGCGCCGACGTTGACGCCGTTGTTGGCCATGGAAGTCGTTGCGAGCATGGATCTTCTCCCTGTCTGCTCAGTGGACCGAAGGACCGGGAACCCGGGCGGAGGCGATGACGAACTCGCCGGGCAGCCGGTAGCCATCGTCCGCCCGGTAGGCGGCGATGGATTGGAGGTACTCGGCGTGCACCGCCCGCCGGGTCGGCTCGTCGAAGCGGCTGTAGGCGAGGGCCACGGGCCCGCCGCGGAACACGGCACCCAGCGCCTCGTCGGCGGAGCGGTAGTGGAGGGTCGTCGGCAGGCGCTGCGAGCGGATGTCGGCGAAGCCCGCGGCCGCGAACGCCCGTGCAAGCATGTCCTGCGTGCCGAGCTGGAAGAACATGGGGCAGACCTCGGAGGCCACTCTTGCGTCCGTGATCGGGAAGATCTCGGCCCAGCCGCAGTTCTTCCGGGCACCCCAGACGGCGGCGGCCGCCCTGCCGCCGGGCCCGAGCAGGCGCCGCATCTCGCAGAGCGCGCGGACCGGGTCGGGCACGTACATGAGGCCCAGGGCGCACAAGGCGGCATCGAAGCTCCCGTCCGCGAACGGCAGCTCCTCGGCATCGGCGCGCTCGAAGCGGACGTTGCGGATGCCACGCTGTGCTGCGATCCGATCCGCACCCTCGATCATCTGGCCGGAGATGTCGGTGCCGACGACCATCCCGGCCTCGCCCACCATCCGGGCCACGCGCAGGCTGACCAGCCCGGTGCCGCAGGCGACGTCCAGGACCCGGTCGCCGGACCGCAGGTCCGCCATGTCGAGCAACGCGGAATGGGCCGGCTCGAGCTGGGTGCCCCAGCCTTCCTCGTAGGCGCCGACGGCCCGGTCCCAGCCGTATCGCTGCACGCGGCGCTGCAGTCGGGGGTCCATGACGGTCAGGCCTCCTTGCCGTTCAGATGCCGGATGCGCTTCAGCGGGACGCCGGTGCTGAACACGTCCAGGTAGGGGCTGTGGCGCTCGACAAGCTCCAGGACCCGGGCCAGCTCGTGGTCGGGAGCCGGGCTGTCGACCGAGATCGTGTAGCGGACCTCGGAGTAGCCGGGCTTGACCCCCTCGACGCCGAGCTCGCCTCGGGCATCGAAATCGGCCTGGACCTCGACCTCGAGGTTCTCGATCGGAACGCCCAGACGGGCGGACCAGGTGGCGATCTCGATGGCAAGGCAGCTCGCGAGCGCCGCACGGCCGAGCACGCCTGGATTGGGTGCGGTCTCGTCGCCGCCGGCCTTGGCGGGCATGTCGGCCGCCAGCCGCCATGGGCCGTCCTCGATCTCGCAGCGCAGGCCGTGGACGAGGCGGGCCCTGGTCGTACATGTTTTCTGTCCGCGGGACGGTTTCACGGCGAGCAGCTTGATGTTGCGCTCGATGATCTCCCGGATGGTGCCCGGATCGGCCATATCGCCCTCCACCATGGTCGGTCTGTCGGGTGTTGCGCCTTGGCGCGAGCCGGGACCGGCTGCCGCCAGGATCGTCGCTCACAGGAGCGCACCTGGCGGGATCAGCTGAGGGGCAGCTTCCGTTGGCGAGGTTTCTGGCGCATGTCGCGTCGGCGCCCGGTCTGCTTCAACTGTGTGAGGCCCGCGACCGCCGGCAGGCGGGCAGTGAGTTTCAATGACCCGGAATGAGCATGCCAGAGATCCGAGCCGCCATCGTGCCCGTGACCCCGTTCCAGCAGAACTGCGCCATCCTGTGGGATGAGCCCAGCATGAGGGCTGTCGTGGTCGACCCCGGCGGCGACGTCGAGCGCATCCTGGACGCGACCAGGAAGCTCGCGGTTCGGCCGGAGGCGATCTGGCTCACCCACGGCCATATCGACCATGCCGGCGGGGCCGCAGCCTTGCGGGATGCGCTCCAGACCGGCGAGGCCACGATCCCGATCGTGGGCCCGGCCGAGCAGGACCGGTTCCTCCTCCAGGGTCTGGAGCAGCAGGGCCGGACCTACGGGATCGCCGGTGCCCGCAATGTCCTGCCCGACCGCTGGCTCACGGAAGGCGAGGAGCTGCGCCTCGCCGACCACGTGTTCCAGGTCCTGCACTGCCCTGGCCACACGCCGGGCCACATCACCCTGATCAACAGTGCCGCCCGCTTCGCCGTCGTCGGCGACGTCCTCTTCCGCGGCTCGGTCGGCCGGACCGACTTCCCCTACGGCGACCACGCGGCGCTGATCCGCGCGATCCGCGAGAAGCTCTTCCCGCTGGGCGACGACATCAGCTTCCTATGCGGCCACGGGCCCGGCTCCACCTTCGGCGCCGAACGCCAGAGCAACCCGTTCGTCGGCGATGGTGCCCGAGCCCCCTAACCCCCCGCCTCGAACCCGGGATAGAGCGTCATCCCGCCATCCACGTAGAGCGTGGTGCCGGTCAGGTAGTCGGCCTCGTCCGAGGCCAGCCACACGGCAGCCCGGGCGATGTCCTCGGGCTCGCCGATCCGCTTGTAGGGGATGAGGCGCATCAGGTCGGCATAGGCCTCCGGCGTCTCCCAGGCCGCGCGGTTGATCGGCGTGCGGATCGCCCCCGGGGCGATCGCGTTCACCCGGATGCGCCAGGGCGCCACCTCCTGCGCGATGCTCTTCATCAGCAGCATCACCCCGCCCTTGCTCGCGGCATAGTTCACGTGCCCGGCCCAGGGGATGGTGTCGTGGACCGAGCTCATGCAGACGATCTTGCCGGCGGCACAGGAGACGTCGGCGCGAACACCCTGGCGCCTGAAGGCGCGCACGGCCTCGCGGGCACAGAGGAACTGGCCGGTGAGGTTGACGCCGATGACGGTGTTCCAGTCCTTGAGCGTCATCTCTTCGAGGGGAGCGTCCTTCTGCAGGCCGGCGTTGGCGACCAGGATGTCGATGCCGCCGAACTCCTCCTGCATGTGCGCGAACATGGCCAGGACCTGCTCCTCCTGGCTCACGTCGGCCTGGTGGGCGATGGCGCGGACACCCTCGCGGCGGATCTCCTCCACGGCCGCCTCGGCACCTGCATGGTCGCTCGCGTAGTTGACCATGACGTCGGCCCCGGCCTGACCCAGCGCCGCCGCGATCGCCTTGCCGATGCCGGAGCTGGCGCCGGTGACAAGGGCCTTCTGGCCCTTCAGTACCTGCCGTGGCGGGCAAGAGGGCATGACGACCGGAGGAAGCTGATCGTCCGCAGTGCTGCTCATCCAGGTTCTCCGTGCTTCAGGCTTGTGACCAGATGGCGGCAGGACGGCGTCCCGCACAGCTTGATTCCGCAGGCCCGCCGCGCGACCTACGCCCTTGCCGTTCGCCGCCAGGATTGATGATGCCGATCGCCTCGACCGTCGCCGACCCGCCGCCGATCCTCGAGCATGCCACCATCCGCTCGATCGTCATCGGCATCATGCTCGCCATGTTCCTGGCCGCCCTCGACCAGACCATCGTCGCCACCGCCCTGCCCACCATCGGGCGCGAGCTCGGCGACCTCGCGCACCTGCCCTGGGTGGTGACGGCCTATCTCCTCAGCGCTACCGCGGTGACACCGCTCTACGGCAAGCTCAGCGACATCCACGGCCGGCGCAAGATCCTGCTGATCGGCATCGGCATCTTCATCCTGGGCTCGGCCGCCTGCGCTCTCGCCACCTCGATGCTGGCGCTGATCGGCGCCCGTGCGCTGCAGGGGCTGGGCGGCGGCGGGCTGATCTCGCTGGCGCAGACCATCATCGCCGACATCGTGGCGCCCAAGGAGCGGGCCCGCTACCAGGGCTATTTCGCCAGCGTGTTCGTGCTGGCGAGCATCGCCGGGCCGGTGCTGGGCGGGTTCTTCGCCGAGCACCTGCACTGGTCGATGATCTTCTGGATCAACCTGCCGCTGGGTGCCGTGGCCTTGTGGATGACCTGGGGCACGCTCCGCCAGCTTCCCCGCCATGAGCGGCCGCACCGCCTCGACGTGCTGGGGGCGGTGCTGATGACGCTCGCCACCGTGCTCTTCCTCCTGGCGCTGAGCTGGGGCGGCATGACCTACCCCTGGGGCTCGGCCCCGATCATGGGCCTGCTCCTGGCCTCGGCCGTGCTGGCGGTCCTGTTCGTGGCCCGCCTCGCCACCGCGGCCGAGCCGCTGCTCCCGCCCTCGATCCTGCTCAACCCGGTGGTGAGCCGGGGCACGCTCGCCGCCTTCTTCACCGTGGGCTCGCTGATCGGGCTCTCGATCTACGTGCCGATCTACTTCGAGACCGTGCTCAAGCTCAGGGCCAGCAGCTCGGGCGTGGCGCTGATCCCGCTCATGGCAGGCGTGATCGTCGGCGCCACCACCGCGAGCCGCCTCATGGTCAGGATCCGCCACTACAAGCGCACCCCGGCCGCGGGCCTGCTGCTGGCGGCCGGCGCCTGCGCGCTGCTGTCCTTGTGGTCCGGCGATCTGACGCTGGCCCATGGCCGAGGTGCTGCTCGGGGTCGTCGGCATCGGCATCGGGACCGTGCTGCCGGTGGTGACGGTGGCGATCCAGAACTCGGTCCCGATGCATGAGGTCGGGACAGCCACCGCCACCATGAACTTCTTCCGCTCGCTGGGTGGTGCGATGGCCGTGGCCGCCTTCGGCGCCATCGTGCTCAGCGGCATCGCCGGCCCCGAGGCGGGCGGTGTCGGCCTGCAGAGCCTGTCGGAGACGGTGAGCCGACAGGGCCTCGACCTCTCCGGCGTCTTCCGCTGGGTGTTCGGCGCTGCCGGCGCCGGCCTCGTCATCGCCTTCGGCTGGCTCCTGCAGATGGAGGAGCTGCCGCTGCGCTCGGCCTACGACCGAAAGCCGGCCCCGGGCCCGGGCGTGGCAGGCGAGCAGCACGGATGATCGGCCCGGCGAGGACGCGTGCCGAGCGGCTGCGCGACGAGATCGCCCAGGCCATCCTCTCGGGCGATCTCTGCCCCGGCGAGCGGCTCGACGAGCACGGCCTTGCCCAGCGCTACGCCGTCTCGCGCACGCCGGTGCGGGAAGCGCTGAAGCAGCTGGCCGGGATCGAGCTCGTCGAGCTGCGGCCGCACCGCGGTGCGGTCGTGGCCGAGCTGCATCAATCGCGGATCGGCGAGCTGTTCGAGGCGCTGGCTGAGGCCGAGGCGGTCTGCGCCAGGCTGGCGGCGATCAAGATGTCGGGCTTCGAGCGCGAGCGGCTGGAGGTGCTGCACGCCACCTGCACGGGCGCCCTCACCGGCGGCGACCAGGAGGCGATCCCCACCACCAACCGGGCCCTGCACGAGGCGATCTATGCCGGCGCCCACAACGCCTTCCTCGCCGACTGCGTCCAGGGTCTGCGGCGCCGCCTGATGCCGTTCAGCCGGGCCCAGTTCCGCTTGGCCGAGCGCCCGCTGCAGTCCGCCCGCGAGCACGAGCAGGTGATGGCGGCGATCCGGCGTCGGGACGGGGAGGGGGCGGCCGACGTGATGCGCCGGCACATCCTGGCCGTGGGCCATGCCTGGCAGGCCTGGGCCGCCGACCCCGAAGCTCAGCTGGCCGCGCTCGCCGCCAAATAGGCGCGCCAGCCGCCATGGGCGCTGATGTCGGCGGCACCCTCCAGAGCACCCGGCTCGCAGACGAAGCCCTTCACCTTGGCGCCGTCCACGAGCTCGACCGTGCCGATCGCCATGGGCGGTGGGATGCGGGCGACGAAGCGGCCGAAGCGCGCCGCATCGAGCGCATAGACCTCGACCTCGATCGGCGTGCCTTCCGCGCGGGTGCGGACGAGGCCCGGCTTGGGCGGCACTGTTCCGGCCAGCGCGAACAGGCGGTAGGCGGAGGAGGTGCGCGTCCGCCGCACCAGGGCGGCACCCTCCAGCTCATGGTGCAGCGGCTGGCCCTCGAGGTGGGCACCGACGACCGCGAGCTCGACCAAGCCTTCCCAGTCGCGGCCCAGGGCGAGGAGGGCATCGTCGGTCATCGCCGGTGCGAGCAGCGTGATCCCGAACGGCACCCCGTCGTCGCGACGGCCGGCCGGCAGGGCGAGGCCCGCGAGATCGAGCAGGTTGACGAAGTTGGTGTAGGTGCCCAGGCGCGCATTCGGCCCGATCGGGTCGGCCTCGAGATCCGCCAGCGTCGGGATCGTGGGTGCGGTCGGGACCATCAGCGCGTCGATCTCGTTCCAGACCCGCCCGGCTTTCCGGCGCAGCGCCTCCAGCCGGTACATGGCCTGGAAGGTGTCGACGGCGGTCATGGACTTGGCTGGTGCGATGATCCGCTTGGTGACCGGATGGACCTCGCTGCCGTGGGCGTCGATGAAGCCGCCCACCGCCGCGTAGCGCTCGGCGACCCAGGGGCCCTCGTAGAGCAGGCGGGCCACCGCCATGAACGGCTCGAGGTCGATCGGCACGATCCGGGCACCCAGATGGCGGGCACGCGTGCGGGCGGCGGAGAAGAGCTTGGAATAGGCCGCGTCGCCGAAGAACTCGGGCGCTTCCGGGATGCCCAGGCGCAGGCCCCGCCAGCCGGGCAGGGCCACCGGCCGGTAGGGGCGGGCGTAGGGATCGCCCTCGCTCTCGCCCCTGGCTGCCGCGAGCACGAGGGCTGCATCGGCCGAGCTCGCGGCGAACACCGAGACGCAGTCGAGCGAGCGGCAGGCGGGCACCACGCCCTCGCAGGAGATCACGCCGCGGCTGGGCTTCAGGCCGACAAGGTTGCAGAAGCCGGCCGGCACGCGCCCGGAGCCTGCCGTGTCGGTGCCCAGCGCGAAGCTGGCCAGGCCCTGCGCCACGGCCACGGCCGAGCCGGAGCTCGACCCCCCAGGCACGTAGCGGGCGTCGAACGGGTTGCGCGGCGTGCCGTAGGGCGAGCGCACGCCGACAAGGCCGGTCGCGAACTGGTCGAGGTTGGTCTTGCCGACGAGCGATGGCGCCGGCCGCGACCAGCCGGGCCACGGCGGCGGCATCCGCCCGTGCGGTGTAGGCGAAGGCGGGGCAGGCGGCGGTCGTAGGCAGGCCCGCCACGTCGATATTGTCCTTGACCGCGAACGGCACGCCCCAGAGCGGCAGCGCCTCGCGGGTGCCGGCCGGCATGCGCTCCAGGGCGGCGGCCCGGGTCAGCAATCGCTCGCGGTCCGGCGCGACGATCCAGATCGCCGGGTCCGCCACCGCCTCGTTGCGGTCGAGGATGGCCTGGACGACCGCGGAGGGGCTGAGCCTGCCGCCCGCATAGGCAGCCTGCAGCCCGGCAATGCCCAGGCCTCTCAAATCCAGCATGCTCCGCGATCTCCAGCTATCGTCAGTGCCGTCCAGCAAGCATCATGCCCAAAGCGGTTGCATGCAACAATCGCCCCACTCGCGGCATTTCCGTGTGCAGCGGTGAACGGCATCGGATCGATTGCATGCAATCCAGGCAGACGGTGATCGCCGCGGAGGCAATCGACGGCCCTCCGGCCCACTCCGCCGCCAGAGGGAGGGCTGGCACGCCACTTGCTGCGGCAGGGCGCAAGCTGCTGTCGTCGGAGCAAGGGGGAGCGTCATGCCGTTCGATGGGCACTTCTCGCGTCGCCGTCTCGTGCGGGGGCTGGGCCTGGGCGCTGCCGGACTGGCCCTGGCGCCCGCCCTGACACCGCGTCGCGCCCGCGCCGCCGACGTGACCGTGGGCTTCATCTATGTCGGGCCCAAGGACGATTACGGCTACAACCAGGCCCATGCCGAGGGCGCTGCGGCCATCAAGTCGATGCCCGGCGTCACCGTGGTCGAGGAGGAGAAGGTCGCCGAGACCGTCGACGTGCAGAAGACCATGCAGAGCATGATCGAGCTCGACGGCGCCAGCCTCGTCTTCCCGACCTCCTTCGGCTACTTCGACCCCACATGCTGGCCATGTGCGCCAAGTACCCGGACGTGCAGTTCCGGCACTGCGGCGGGATGTGGGACAAGAGCAAGCATCCGGCCAACGCCGGCAGCTATTTCGGCTATATCGGCATGGGCCAGTACCTGAACGGGATCGTGGCCGGCCATGCCAGCAAGTCGAAGAAGCTGGGGTTCGTGGCGGCGAAGCCGATCCCGCAGGTTCTGCTCAACATCAACAGCTTCGCGCTGGGTGCGCGCTCGGTCGACCCCACGATCACCACCCAGGTGATCTTCACCGGCGAGTGGTCGCTGGCGGTCAAGGAGGCCGAGGCCACCAACAGCCTGATCGACGGCGGGGCCGACGTGATCACCTGCCATGTCGACGGGCCCAAGGTGGTGATCGAGACCGCCGAGCGCCGCGGCGTCTACACCTGCGGCTACCACGCCAACCAGCAGCCCTTGGCGCCCAAGGGCTACCTCACCGGGGCGGAGTGGAACTGGGCCACGGTCTACAAGATGTTCGTCGAGAAGACGGTGGCGGGCGAGCCCTTGCCCAACTTCGTCCGCGGCGGGATCACCGAGGGCTTCATCAAGACCTCGGCCTACGGGCCCGCGGTGTCGGACGCCGCCCGCAACCAGGCGGAAGCGGTCAAGGCCGAGATCCTGAAGGGCGGCTTCGCGGTCATCAAGGGCCCGCTCAACGACAACAAGGGCAATGTCGTGGCGGCCGCCGGGACCTCCTACCCGGAGACGGCGATCGAGCTCGAAGGGATGAACTACCTGGTCGAAGGCGTGGTCGGCGCCGTCGCCTGAGCAGGCTGTCATGGCGGTCGCCACCAGCAGCATCCTGACCGGCGCACCTGTGGCACCGGTGACGTCGGACCGCCTGTACCCGGTCCGACGCACGCTGGAGGCGGTGCTGATCCCGTTGGCGGCCCTGCTCCTGGCCGCGGCCGCCTTTTCGGTCTTCCTGCTCCTCCTCGGCAAGTCGCCGGCGGCCTTCTTCGACATCGTCTGGCGCGGTGCCTTCGGCAGCGCCTTCTCGCTGGGCAACACGCTCCAGCGCGCCGCGCCTCTGCTGCTCACGGCCTTATGCGTGGCGCTCCCGGCGCAACTGGGCCTGGTCGTGATCGGCGGCGAGGGTGCGGTGGTCCTGGGCGGGCTTGCCGCGGCAGTGATCGCCCTGCCCATCGCCGGCCTGCCGGCCCCGCTGGTCCTCGTCAGCATGGCCCTGGCCGGCATGGCCGCCGGGGGTGCGTGGATCGGGCTCGTCGGCTGGCTCAAGGCAAGGCGGGCGGTGAACGAGACCATCGCCAGCCTGCTGATGGCCTACATCGCCATGGCGCTCTTCAACCATCTGGTCGAAGGCCCATTGCGCGACCCCTCCAGCCTCAACAAGCCATCCACCTACGGCATCGGCGACGCCAACATGCTGGGGCCCGTCCCCGGCACCGAGCTCCACCCCGGCCTGCCCGTCGGCATCATTGCCTGCCTCGTCTTCTGGATCCTGATCTACCGCACCAGCTTCGGCTTCGCCTGCCCGGGTTACCGGCGGCAACCTGCGCGCCGCCCAGCTCCAGGGCCTGCCCGTGGCCCGCCTCATCGTCATCGCCTGCGTCATGGGCGGCGCCTGCGCCGGGCTTGCCGGCATGATCGACGTCGCCGCCGTGCATGGTCGTGCCAACGCCTCGCTCGCCGCCGGCTACGGCTATGCCGGCATCCTCATCGCCTTCCTCGCCCGCCACAACCCGCTGGCCATCCCGCCCATGGCCTTCCTGATGGGCGGCATCGCCGCCGCGGGCGGCCTCCTCCAGCGCCGCCTGGGCCTCCCCGACGCCACCGTCCTCGTGCTCCAGGGCATGATCTTCGTCTCGATCCTGGCCAGCGAGACGCTCTACGGCCGCCTGCGCTGGTTCCAGCCGCGGGAGATCGGCCGGTGAGCGGCGATCTCGGCGCCTGGACAGTCCTGATCGCCATCCTCGCCGGGGCCGTGCGCGTCAGCACGCCCTTCCTCTTCGTGAGCCTGGGCGAGTGCCTGACCGAGCGCGCCGGCCGGATCAATCTCGGCAACGAGGGTGTCCTCGTCTTCGGCGCCATGGCGGCCTACGCCATCTCCTACCACACCGGGAGCCCATGGGCCGGCGTGCTCGCCGCTGCGCTGGCCGGCAGCCTGCTCGGCGCCGCGCACGGCCTCGTCTGCTCCCTGCCCAAGGTCAACGACATCGCCATGGGCATCGCCTTCATGCTGGCCGGCACCGGCCTCGCCTTCTTCCTGGGCAAGCCCTACGTCCAGCCCACCGCCCCGCAGCTGCCCACCATCCCGCTCGGCTTCTGGTCCGACCTCCCTCAGGTCCGCAGCGCGCTCGAGGTCAGCCCCCTCTTCTTCCTCGGCATCGCCCTGGCCTTCCTCCTCGCCTGGGCCTTCCGCACCACCCGCGCCGGCCTCACCTTGCGCATCGTCGGCGACAGTGCGGATGCCGCCCGCGCCATGGGCCTGCCCATCGTGCCGATCCGCATCGCCGCCACCGCCGCCGGCAGCGCGCTTGCCGGCATCGGCGGCGCCTTCCTCTCCCTCTCCTATCCCGGCAGCTGGAACGAGGGCCTCTCCTCCGGGCCAGGGCCTGATGGCCGTGGCCCTGGTCGTCTTCGCCCGCTGGAACCCCCTGGGCTGCGTCGCCGCCGCCCTCCTCTTCGGTGCGGCGGGCGCCCTCGGCCCCTCCCTCCAGACGGCAGGCGTGACCCAGGGCTACTACCTCTTCTACGCCGCCCCCTACGTCCTCACCCTCCTCATCATGATCCTCACCGTCTCCCCCGGCCGCGCGCTTCGCGGCATGCCGGGCGAGCTCTCGATCGTGCGGTGATATCAGCCGTGCCGTTCCGCATGCACGAACAGCCCTTGCAACGTCTCCAATCGCTCGGGATCGGGGCGGGCGAGAGCACCTTCAGCCGTGACGAGGAGGCCATACGGCAGCCGGTGTGGCATGAGCGCCAGGAGCCGTTCCGCACGCATGGTGGCGAGCCGCAGGCCGCGACTGAGGTCGGCGGCCGTGATCTGGGCGAGGACGCCCGCCTCCTCGAGCTGATAGCTCTGGTAGCGGACTCGCCGCCTCAGATTAGCGACAATCCCCTCGGGCATCGAGCTTGGGTCCTTGGCCGACGCCGCCCAGGCGACGGCGCCCAGCGGCTGCACGTCCCGATCGATCCGGAGCAGCTCGACCGCTCCACGCGCATCGAAGCGCCAAGCCGTCGCGAGCAGCGTGCCAACCGCCAGCTCTCCGCATCGGATCAATGCCTCCGGCACGCATCCCAGAACCCGGTGGTCGTCGCCAGTCGGGCGCAGACGCGCGGCACGGTCGTTCGCACCGCCGTCGATGGCATCGCCCAGCTCCTCGAGCCGCTCCGCAAGGGGACGCGCAGCAGTGGACCCCTGGTGACGGAGCGCGTCAGCGACCGTGCGTGCAGTCCCCGGCAGTACGGTCGGCGGCCGGCGCATTCACCACATGCAAGACGCACCATAGCGGGCGAAAGCCTCGTCCACCGCCGCCTCCAGCTCTGCCTGCAAACGTCCGCGCTCGTCAGCTTCCATCGCCCAGCTCCATTCGCCCGGTCTAGCTAGCACGGAACCGCTCCGATGCCCGAACACCATGTCGCCTCCGACCCCTACCTCTGGCCCTTCGACGGCGACCTGCGCCCCGAGAACACCACCCTCATCGTCATCGACATGCAGACCGACTTCTGCGGCGAAGGCGGTTACGTCGATCGGATGGGCTACGACCTCTCGCTGACCCGCGCGCCCATCGAGCCCATCCGCGCCGTCATGGGAGCGATGCGGGCCAAGGGCTACCACATCATCCACACCCGCGAGGGCCATCGCCCCGATCTCTCCGACCTGCCCGACAACAAGCGCTGGCGCTCGCGCCAGATCGGGGCGGGCATCGGCGATCCGGGTCCCTGCGGCCGCATCCTGGTCCGGGGCGAGCAGGGCTGGGAGATCATCCCCGAGCTGGCACCGCTGCCGGGCGAGGTGGTGATCGACAAGCCCGGCAAGGGCAGCTTCTGCGCCACCGACCTCGAGCTGATCCTGCGCTCCCGCGGCATCCGCAACATCGTGCTCACCGGCATCACCACCGATGTCTGCGTCCACACCACGATGCGCGAGGCCAACGACCGCGGCTTCGAGTGCCTGCTGCTCGAGGACTGCTGCGGTGCCACCGACCGCGGCAACCACGACGCCGCGGTGAAGATGGTGAAGATGCAGGGCGGCGTCTTCGGTGCGGTCAGCGACAGCCCGCGCCTTCGTCGAGGCACTGCCCTGATGCGGGCGATCCCGGTCGAGGCGCTGGGCATCACCAAGCGCTTCGGCGGCTTCACCGCCCTCGACAATGTCAGCCTCAAGGCCGAGGTCGGGACCGTGCATGCCCTTCTGGGCGAGAACGGGGCCGGCAAGTCGACCCTGGTGAAGTGTCTCCTGGGCTACTACCGGGCCGACGCCGGCACCTTCAAGGTCGATGGCCAGGAGGTGGCGGTTCAGCGCCCATCCGATGCCGCGAAGCTCGGCCTCGGCATGGTCTACCAGCACTTCACCCTCGTCCCCTCCATGACCGCGGCCGAGAACCTGGTCATGGCCCGTGAGCAGATCCCGGCCGTGATCGACTGGCGGGCCGAGCGCGAGCAGCTGGCCACCTTCATGCAGCGGATGCCGTTCCAGGTTCCGCTGGATGTGCCGATGGGCCAGCTCGCGGCCGGCGAGCGGCAGAAGACCGAGATCCTGAAGCAGCTCTATCTCGAGCGCCGCTTCCTCGTCCTGGATGAGCCCACCTCCGTCCTCACCCCGCAGGAAGCGGAGGAGATGCTGGGTCTGGTGCGGGGCCTGGCACGAGGCGGCGAGCTCACCATCGTCATCATCACCCACAAGCTGAAGGAGGTGGCGGCGTTCGCGGACGACGTCACCGTGCTGCGCCGCGGCCGCCCTGCCGGCACCGGCAGTGCCAGGGCCCTGAGCTCGGCCGAGATGACCGCGATGATGGTGGGCGATGCGCAGGTGCCCACCAGCGGCGAGCGCGCGGGCGAGCCCGTGATCCCGCCGCGCCTCGTCGTCAACGACCTCGCCACCGAGGGTGATGGCGGCCGGACCGGCCTTTCCGTCCAGCGCCTGGTCGTCCACGGCCGCGAGATCGTCGGCGTCGCCGGCGTCTCCGGCAATGGCCAGAAGGAGCTGGTCGAGGTCCTGGGCGGCCAGCGCGAGCCCGCGGGCGGCGAGGTGCTGGTGGTGGGCCAGCCCTATGCCGCGAGCCGGGACGAGGCGCAGGCCAAGGCGGTCCGGGTGCTGCCCGAGGAGCCGCTGAAGAACGGCTGCGTGCCCGGCATGTCGGTCGAGGACAATCTGGGCCTGCGCAGCTATGACCGCGATCCTCAGGGATCCCCACGCCGCTGGCTGAACCGCAAGGCCATGGCCGAGCGGGCACGGGTGATGATCCGCACCTTCGGCATCAAGACCGCCTCACATGGGAGTTTGGTGGTCAAGCGGCTTTCAGTGAATCATCTTGGCTCCCTCCCGTCGAGACGACCGGGCGCAGCGGCGGTTGCGAGGTCAAGGGCGTAACCGCGGAGCGGTGCCGCCGGGCACCCTTGTCGTCGTGAGCGCCGCTGCAGAATGCTAGCTCGGGCCCGAGCGGCAGCGCCTGCCATGAAGGCCTTGCCAGCGACGCTACCTTCCCGGAACGGATCCAAGGCTCGAGCCCGTTGCATCCTGCAGCCGCATCGGCCGCGTCACCTCACATTCGGCCGGGCGTGGACAGGCCCGCGCCATGATCCCTCGTGCTCGAGGGCGACGGGCTCGGGTGGCGGGACCATCCTCTAAGGCGGCATCTTTCAGCCAAGCGATTTGCAAAACGGTCGCCGCCCGCCCGGATCGAACGGGCAGATCGTGCGATCCAGCCCGTAGGATGGCGTGGTCGTGGGATCTGCTACGCCTTGAGCACTGCCCCTTCCGGCAAGACACCCTGGCTGGTGTAGCGCCACAAGGCGATCAGGAGCTTTCTGGCGAGAGCCACGATCGCGATCCGCCGGACCCACCCGCGACCTTGCCCGACACGCTGGCGGAACCAGGCGCTCAAGGCCGAGTCGGGCTGATAGCGCAGCCACAGCCAAGCGAGCTCGACCATGGCGTGCCGCAGGCGTGGGTTGCCGGACTTGGCGATGCCCTGTTCTCGGTTGGTCGCGCCGCTCTGCCATGGGCTTGGCGCCAAGCCGGCGTACGCCGCCACCTGTCGCCGGTTGGCGAAGCGGCGGAACAAGGCTTCCAGCCACAGCCGCGCGGCGAGCTCGGGACCAATCCCCTTCAGGCCCAGTAAGACGCTCACCGGCTCTACCGGGTTGGGCGACATGGAAGCGATCAGCGCATCGCGCTGCTGCTCGACGGCGTCTATCTGAGCGCAGACCAGCTCGATGCGCGCAAGCTCACGGCCGATCTCGGCCTTGAGTTGGGGCGGTAAGGGTCGCCCGTCGCCGGTCGCAAGCGTCTCGAGCCGGGCCCGCCGGTCTCGGTGCAGCGGCTCGTAATCGGTGATGCCCTGGCCGAACAGCAGGCCCTTGATGCGATTGACGTGCTGCACACGCTCCTTGATTAGGGTGCTGCGCTCGCGCGTCAGGCGACGACGATCCTCCTCCTCGGGGTTCGGCGGCCGGACCATCGCGCACACCCGCGGCTCATTGCGCCGCCAAGCCGCCAAGGTGCGGATCAGCGTCTCGCCGTCGATCCGGTCGGTCTTGGCGCGCCGATGCCGCCGCGAGACGGCGATCGAGGCCGGCTCGACGATGTGGCTGTCGATTCCGTTCTTCTCCAACAGGCGATGGATCCAAAAGCCGTCGTGACCGGCTTCTTGGATGACGAGGATGCCGTCGACAGGCGCGCCAAGCCGCTCCTCGGCTTTCGCCCTCAAGCGGGCCAGAAGCTCCAGTAGCGCAACCCCATTGCCACCGGTGAGGCTGTGCTTGGACATCTTCTCGCTGCCAGGCGCCAACACGGTGACAAGCCATGTGTGACGACTGAGCTCCAGGGAGACCAGGATCCTGGCAGCATTGGCCTGGGCGGCGGCTCCGTTCTGGCCAAGGTGATTGATGACGCAAGACATCGGTCGCCTCCATGTCGGCTGGGTAGCGACCGCTGACCATATCGGAACGGCCGTCACCCCCGCATAGACTCCAAGGAAGCACCCATCGCCACCCTTTCCGGCGGCAACGTCCAGCGCTGCATCCTCGCCCGCGAGCTGGACGGGCAGGTCGACCTCCTGATCGTCGCCAACCCCTGCTTCGGCCTGGACGTGAAGGCCGTGGCCGAGACCCGGGGCCGGATCATGGCCGCGCGCAACGCCGGGGCCGGCGTGCTCCTGGTCTCCGAGGATCTCGACGAGATCATGGAGCTGGCCGACCGGATCGTGGTCATGCGCCAGGGCCGCATCGTCCACGAGACCCCGGCTGCGGGAGCCGATCTCCACACCATCGGCGGCTACATGGCCGGCCACCACTGAGCGCCCATGCGCGAGGCCCACGTCCACCGGCTGAGCGCCGACGCGCCTGACGATACCGCCTCGATCGAGGCGGCCATCGCCGACGGTCGCATCCAGCCCGAATGCATCATGGCCATCCTCGGCAAGACCGAGGGCAATGGCTGCGTCAACGATTTCAGCCGCGGCCTCGCCTCGCTGGCGCTCCGCCACCTCCTCCAGCGCCATCTGGGCCCCGCCGCCGGCGACGTTCCCCTGGTCATGTCCGGCGGCACCGAAGGCGGTCTCGCCCCGCACTGGCTGGTCCTCGAGGCCCGCCCTTCCAGCGCCCCTTCAGGCCCTGCGCTCGCGATAGGCCGCGCCCGCACCCCGGCGATCGAGCCCTGGGAGATCGGCCGCCGCGCTCAGATCGAGGCCGTGGCGGAGGCCGTCCGTCGGGCGCTGGCCGAGGCCGAGATCACGAGCCCGGCCGACGCCCACTACGTCCAGGTCAAATGCCCGCTGCTCACGGCCGAGCGGATCGCCCGTGCCGAAGCGGCGGGCCACGCCGTCGCGACCCGCGACACGCTCAAGTCGATGGGGCTCTCGCGCGGGGCGGCCGCTCTGGGCGTGGCGCTGGCGCTGGGCGAGCTCGACCGGTCCGTGGTGTGGGAGACCGCGATCGGCGGCGACCTCGACCGCTGGTCGGGCGTCGCCAGCTGCTCGGCCGGCATCGAGCTCCTGGAGAACGAGATCGTGGTTCTCGGCATGAGCCCGGCCTGGGCCGGCCCGCTTCGGGTCGACCACGCGGTGATGGCCGATGGCTTCGACGTGGAGCCCGTCCGCGAGGCGCTTGCCCGACTGGGCCTGGGCTGCCCTGGCCAGCTTCCGCAAGCCGTCCGCGGCCGTCTCGTGGCCCTCCTCGCCAAGGCCGAGCCGGCCCGCACCGGCCGGCTGCGCGGCTTCCGCCACACCATGCTCGACGACAGCGACATCGCCCCGACCCGCCACGCCCGCGCCCTCGTCGGTGGCGTGCTGGGCGGGCTCGTCGGCCATGGCGAGCTCTTCGTCTCCGGCGGTGCCGAGCACCAGGGCCCGGAAGGTGGCGGCCCGGTTGCCCTCATCGCCAACGCCGCCCAGGAGGTACAGTGATGGCCGAGATCGACGCCCAGCCCTTCGCCTACAGCTTCGACCCGCAGAAGACGGCGCTGATCGTCATCGACATGCAGCGCGACTTCCTGGAGCCCGGCGGGTTCGGCGACACGCTGGGCAACGACGTCGCCCGCCTCCAGGCTATCGTCCCCACCACGCGCGCCCTCATGGACGGCTGCCGTGCCGCCGGCATCCACGTCATCCATACCCGCGAGTGCCACGCGCCCGATCTCGCCGACTGCCCGCCCGCCAAGCGCCTGCGCGGCTCGCCCACGCTCCGCATCGGCGATCCGGGGCCGATGGGTCGCATCCTGATCCAGGGCGAGCCCGGTGCCGACATCGTCCCCGACCTCTATCCCCTCCCCGGCGAGACCGTGATCGACAAGCCCGGCAAGGGCTCCTTCTACGCCACCCCGCTCCCCGGCCTCCTGGCCGAGAAAGGCATCACTCACCTCCTCGTCGCCGGTGTCACCACCGAGGTCTGCGTCCAGACCACGATGCGCGAGGCCAATGACCGCGGTTACGAGTGCCTGCTGGTCGAGGACGCGACCGAGAGCTATTTCGCCGAGTTCAAGGCTGCTACGCTGGCCATGGTCCGCGCCCAAGGTGCCATCGTGGGCTGGACCGCCACGACGAGTCAGGTGCTAGCCGCCCTAGATGGTTGATCCCTTCCTCCTTCCAGGCCTCCTCGCCGGCAACTGGCGCCATCTCTCGTTCGAGCCCTTCCGCTCCGGGATCGAGATCCACCGCCTCTACACGGTCCCGGACGGCCCCGCCGCCGCCCTCCTCCGCTACGCCCCCGGCGGCAGGCGCCTCTGCACGAGCACACCGGCTACGAGCACGTCCTCGTCCTCGACGGCAGCCAGTCCGACGAACACGGCACCTACGAGACCGGGGCCCTGCTCGTGAACCCGCCCGGCTCAAGGCACAGCGTGCGAAGCGAGCACGGATGCGTGGCGCTGCTGATCTGGGAGAAGCCGATCCGGTTTCTCTGATCCGCCGGCAGGCAGCCGCCTGAATGAGGCGGAGGAGCAAGAACCAGGACTGCGGCCCCTCCCGATCCGTGGCATAGCCTATCCCGAAACTGGGAGGCCGCCCTTGAGCATCGAGTTCCTGGTCACGTCGCTGATTGTCGTCGCCTCTCCCGGCACCGGCGTTCTCTACACCCTGGCATCGGGTCTATCGCGCGGCGCCCGCGCCAGCTTCGTGGCCGCGTTCGGCTGCACGCTGGGGATCGTCCCGCACATGGTGGCGGCGGTCATGGGCCTGGCGGCGGTCCTGCACACAAGTGCCGTCGCCTTCCAGACGCTGAAGTATCTGGGCGTCGCCTACCTGCTCTACATGGCCTGGAGCACGCTGCGGGAAGGCGGTGCCCTCAGCGTCGACCGGGAGGTGAGCCCGCGCTCGGCAGCGCAGGTCGTCGTCCACGCCATCCTGATCAACGTCCTCAATCCGAAGCTCTCGATCTTCTTCCTGGCCTTCCTGCCCCAGTTCATCAGCGCCGGGGAGCCTCGGCCCGTGGCGCGGATGCTGGAGCTGAGTGCCGTCTTCATGCTGCTGACCTTGGTCGTCTTCACGGGCTACGGCCTGTTCGCCTCCTCCGTCCGAACCCACATCATTGCGAGGCCGCGCGTGCTGACCTGGATGCGCCGGGCCTTTGCCGGAGCGTTCGCGGCGCTGGGTGCAAAGCTGGCGCTTGCGGACCGTTGATGGGGCAAGGCAACCTCGCAGGCCGGCCTCGGTTTCATTGAAGAAGCCGCGATCGGGGGTGAGTCGATGGAGACGCTGACCACGCTCTGCCTCGCCAGCCGCCCACCGGCCCTGCCTGGCACCTTCTGGTCGGCCTGGAGCCTGGCACCGTCGGTGGCGCTGCCGCTGGCAGCAGCACTCATTCTCGTCGTCCGCTCCGCCAGTGCCCGCGAGCGCGCCTCTTTCCTAGCCGGTTGGCTTCTCCTGGCGTTGGCCCTCGTCTCGCCCCTCTGCCGCCTCGCCGCCACGACCGCCAGCGGCCACATGGTCCAGCACGTGATCCTCGTGGCCCTGGCACCGCCGCTGCTCGTCCTGGGCCTGCCTGCCGGACGCTGGCAGCGCCACCTTCCGGGGCCGCTCGCCGCCTCTCTCCTCTACGCTGCCGCGATCTGGCTCTCTCACGCGCCCCGTATCTACGAGGCGGCTCTCGTGCAGCCGGGCTTCCACCTGGCACTGCTGGCGCTGCTCCTCGTGGCTGGCCTCGCCTTCTGGTCCACGCTCCTCGCAGCACCCTCGGCCGGCCACGCAGCCCTCATGGCCTTCGCCGCCATGGGCCACACCACGCTTCTGGGCGCCCTCTTGGCCCTCTCGCCCGAGCCCTGGTACCCGCTCTTCGCCGGCCGGGTGGAAGCCTGGGGCCTTACCGCCCTGGAGGACCAGCAGCTCGCGGGCCTGATCATGTGGGTGCCGATGGCGGGCGTGTACCTGCTGGCGGCGCTGCTGGGCCTGTCGCGGCTCCTGGTGCCGTCGCATGCGGATGCTCAGCGGTGACGCTTGCCAGGGGTCTCTGGGCGAGTGGTGATGTCTACGAGCCCTATGTCGGCCGTTGGAGCCGGCTGGTGGCGCCTGAGTTCCTGGCTTGGCTCGACGCACCGTCCGGGCTCGCCTGGCTGGACGTGGGATGCGGCACCGGTGCCCTGACCGAGGCGATTGCCACGACCTGTGCGCCCGAGCGCCTGGCCGGGATCGATCCTTCGCCCGGCTTCCTCGATTTCGCCCGGCGCCGCCTGGGCCCGACCGTGGAGCTCCGGCAGGGCGACGCCCAGAGCCTCCCCTTCGCGGCCGCCGAGTTCGACCGGATCGTCTCCGGCCTCGTCCTCAACTTCGTGCCCGACCAAGCCCTGGCCGCGGCGGAGTTGGCGCGGGTCGCCCGCCCGGGCGGCGAGGTGGCGCTCTATGTCTGGGACTATGCCGGCCGGATGGAGCTGATGCGCCGCTTCTGGGATGCGGCGATCGCCCTGGACCCGGCCGCGGCAGAACTGGACGAAGGCCGGCGCTCCCCGATCTGTCGGCCGGAGGCCTTGAGCGGCCTGCTCGCGGCGGCGGGCCTGCGCGACGTCGAGACCCGTGCCGTGGACGTGCCAACCGTCTTCCGCGACTTCGATGACTACTGGACGCCATTTCTGGGCGGGCAGGCGCCTGCCCCGCGCTACTGCATGTCGCTGGCCGAGGACGCCCGAGCCAGGCTCCGCCAGCGGCTGCGGGAAACGCTCCCAGTCCGGGCGGACGGCAGCATCCACCTGATCGCCCGCGCCTGGGCCGTCCGTGGCCGGAAACGCTAGCAGGATCTCCGCGACTCAGTCGCGGTCCGGGGCGCCGAGCGGAAAGAGCGGGCGGTAGGGTCGTGCCTCGTTCACTGCGCGGGCGAAGGACGGTCGCTCGAGCAGCCGTTGCCGGTAGGCACGGACATGGCCGAAAGCCTCGCCGATCGGATGAACCCAGTCGGCATAGAAGAGGGCCGGAGCGGCAGCACAGTCGGCGAGGCTGAAGGCACTGACCGCCGCCCACCGGCGCTCGGCCATGACACCGTCGAGCCATCCATAGGCGGTATCGAGCATGGCGCGTGCATCGGCGACGCCCGCCGGGTCGCGATCGGCCGGTGCGCGCAGGCTGTCGAACACCAGCTTCTGCATCGGCGTCATCACGTAGAGATCGAAGAACCGGTCCATCATCCGGACCTCGAGCGCTGCCTGCGCATCGCCCGGGATCAGCCGCACCGGCCCTGGATACCGCAGGCCCAGGTGCTCGATGATGATGCTGGTCTCCACCACCGTGCGGTCGCCATCCACGAGCACGGGCATCTTCTTGAACGGCCAGAGCGCCGCGAGTTCAGCTGCGGCTTGCTGATCGCCCGGTGCCAGTATCCGGAACTCGAACGGCGTCCCATTCTCGTAAAGTGCGATCAGCACCTTCTGGCAGTACGAGGAGAAGGGATGGCCGTAGAGCTGAGGGTCATGGCGGGCCCGGTCTCACATATGGATCGGCTTGCCGAAGGCCGCCGCCATCGCCGCCTCCTTCACCGCCTCCTCGAGCGTGGGATGCGGATGGCAGGTGCGGGCGATGTCCTCCGCACTGGCGCCGAACTCCATGGCGACCGCCACCTCGGCGATCAGCACGCCGGCCTCGGGGCCGATGATGTGGGCGCCCAGCACCTTGTCGGTCGCGGCATCGGTGAGGATCTTCACGAAGCCGTCGCTGTCGCCCGTCGAGCGGGCGCGGGAGTTGGCCATGAAGGGGAACTTGCCGGTCTTGTAGGCGGTGCCGGCCTCCTTCAGCTGCTCCTCGGTCCTGCCGATCGAGGCCACCTCGGGGGCGGTGTAGACCACGCCCGGAATGATGTCGTAGTCGAGATGCGGCTTCTGGCCGGCCAGTTGCTCGACGCAGATCGAGCCTTCCTCCTCGGCCTTGTGGGCCAGCATCGGACCCCGGATCACGTCGCCGATGGCGTAGATGCCGTCCACGCTGGTCTTGTAGTGATCGTCCACGTCGATCCGGCCGCGATTGTCGAGGCGCACGCCCACGCTTTCCAGGCCCAGCCCCTCGGTGAAGGGACGCCGGCCGATCGAGACCAGGGCCGTATCGGCCTCGATCACCTCCTGCGCGCCACCCTTGGCCGGCTCGACGGTGATCTTGAGCTTGTCGCCGCCAGTGTCGACGCCCACGACCTTGGTGCCGAGCTTGAACGCCATCCCCTGCTTGGTCAGGATCTTCTGGAACTCCTTGGCGATCTCGCCGTCCATGCCGGGCGTCACCCGGTCCAGGAACTCCACGACCGTGACCTTGGCCCCGAGCCGCCGCCAGACCGTGCCCAGCTCGAGCCCGATATAGCCGGCGCCGACGACCAGGAGATGCTCGGGCACCGGATCGAGGTCGAGGGCGCCGGTCGAGGAGACGATCCGCTCCTCGTCGATCGTCACACCCGGAAGCGGCATCACGTCGGAGCCGGTGGCGATCAGGATGTTCTTCGTCTGCAGCTCGCGCGTGCCACCGCCATTGCTGGCCTGAACCACCACCTTGCCCGGGCTCGCGATCGTGCCGTGCCCGACGACATACTCGACCTTGTTCTTCTTGAAGAGGAACTCGATCCCCTTGGTCAGGCCCGTCGACCACCTTGTCCTTGTTGTCGAGCATCGCGCCGAGGTCGAGCTCGACCCCTTTCACCTTGATCCCGTGCCGTCCCATGTGATGCAGCGCGTCGTCGTAGAGATGCGAGGAGTGCAGCAGCGCCTTCGACGGGATGCAGCCGATATTGAGGCAGGTCCCACCCAGGCGGCCGCGCTTCTCCACGCAGGCCACCCGCATGCCGAGCTGCCCGGCCTTGATCGCGGCGACATAGCCGCCGGGCCCCCCGCCGATCACGACGAGGTCGTAGCTCTGCTCAGCCATGGCGTTCCCTCTCGTTGCTTCGCGGCGCTCAGGCGGGGAGGGCCGGGGTGATGTCCGTCTGGGTGAAGTCGTTGCCCTTGAAGAGCAGGGGCGCTTCAAGGTGCCTCGCCAGCGCATAAGCGAACAGATCACCGAAGTTGAGAGCAGCCGGTGGCACGCCGCGTCCTATCCCGAACCGGGCGTGCCCGTCGGCAGCCAGCTCTACTTGGGCCTCGTCAACGGCACGGTCTCGAACTCGAATCGCACCAAGAGGGCATCGATTTCGGATCGCATGCCTGCTCCGCGACGCAGCGTAGCTACCTGGATCAGTTCGATCAGCGACCCAGCGGAGACGACCGGCTTCACCAAGGCCAGGAAGCGACCGAGATCGTCCGCGTCGTCCTCGCCCAGCAGCAAGGCCATAAGCGCGGAAGTGTCGACCGCTATCCTCACAGGATAGGGTTACCATCTTCGTCGTACAGGTCCTTGTCGGTGAACCCTGGTCGAAGCTCTGGTAGTGCTGCGACGCGAGCCTGGATCTCTCGCAAGACCCGCATCTTGTCCTCGACCTGCTGTTCCTCCTCGTGGAGAGCGGCCTTCAGTGCGCCCGTCACGGCCTCGGCGATCGTGCAACCACGCTTGGCCGCCAGCCTACCGGCCAGCTCGCGAGCCGCATCGCCACGTATGTAGAGGCCCATATCACCTCGCATATCCATGCTGGCTAGGCTGAATATGCGTCCGATCCGCTCAGGCGTCCAGCAGCATCCGCTCGGGCGCTTCAATGCACTCCTTGACCCGGACCAGGAAGCTCACCGCCTCGCGGCCGTCGATGATGCGGTGATCGTAGGAGAGCGCTACGTACATCATCGGCCGGGCCTCGATGCCGCCCTTCGGCATCACCATCGGGCGCTGCTGGATCTTGTGCATGCCGAGGATGGCGACCTGGGGCGGGTTGAGGATCGGCGTGCTGAGCAGCGAGCCGAAGGTGCCGCCATTGGTGATCGAGAAGGTGCCGCCCTGGAGCTCATCGATAGCGAGCTTGCCGTCGCGGGCACGGCGGCCGAGATCGCCAATCCGCTTCTCGATGTCGGCGAGCGAGGCCTGGTCGGCGTCACGGATGACCGGCACCAGCAGGCCCTGCTCCGTGCTCACGGCGACGCCGATATCGTAATAATGCTTGTAGACGATCTCGTCGCCGTCGATCTCGGCGTTGGTGGCGGGGTAGGCGCGCAAGGCCTCGATGCAGGCCTTCACGAAGAAGCCCATGAAGCCAAGCTTCACCCCGTGCCGCTTCGAGAAGCTGTCCTGGTAGCGCTCCCGCAGCGCCATCACCGCACCCATGTCACACTCGTTGAACGTGGTGAGCATGGCCGCCGTGTTCTGCGCCTCCTTCAGGCGCTCGGCGATCCGCTTCCTGAGGCGGGTCATCCGCACCCGCTCCTCGCGGCCCGCGGGCCGGGCCGCGGCCGGTGCTTCGGCCTTGGCCGGTGCGGGGGCGAGCCGTGCCGCGGGCGGCGGCTCGGCCGGCTTTGCCTCGGCCGCCAGCGCGTCGCCCTTGGTCACGTTGCCCTTGGGGCCGGTAGCCGGCACTTGGTGCAGGTCGAGGCCCTTCTCCTCGGCGATCTTGCGCGCGGCGGGCCCGGCCTGGGCGGCACCGTCGCCCCGGCGCTCCGCCACGTCCCGGTTGGCCGCCGCCGTCTCGGCCGTCTCCGGGCCGCTGCCCTGGTTCAGGGCCTTCTCCTCGGGCCGGTCCCGCAGGTCCTGGCCCTTGGCAGCGGGGGCACCTTCGCCCTCCTCGATCCGGCCCAGCACGGTCCCGACGCCGACATCGCTGCCCTCGTCGGCCAAGACCTCCGCCAAGTGCCCGCTCGCCGGGGCGTTGACCTCGAGCGTCACCTTGTCGGTCTCGAGCTCGACCAGCGGCTCGTCGGCGTTGACGGAATCGCCGGCCTTCTTGAACCAGCGCGCGATCGTGGCCTCGGTGACCGACTCCCCCAGAGTCGGGACCTTGATCTCGACGCTCATCCTCACTCCCTCGGCGTTTATGCCCTAGACCGTCAACGCGTCCTCGATCAGCTGCTCGCTGCTCGCGCTCGTGCTGCGCGTGCGAGCCCGTGGCAGGCGAGGCGCTCGGCTTCCTGCCTGCATAGGCGAGGCGGCGCTGCTCGATCCCGACCGCCTCCATCAGGTTCTCGGTCCGCGGCGCCACGAAGAACCAGGCGCCCATGTTCCTGGGCTCCTCTTGGGCCCACACGTAGCGCGCGGTGGTTGGATAGCGGCGAAGCTCGCCCTCGAGCGCCTGCTCGGGGAAGGGGGCGATCTCCTCCAGCCGGACCAGGGCCACCTTGCCATCAAGCCCGCGCTCCTCGCGTGCCTGGAGCAGGTCGTAATAGACCTTGCCGGTGCAGAGGATCACGCGCTCGACCTGGGCGTCGGCTTCCGAGGGCGGCGTCTCATACATCACGCGATGGAATGCCGTCCCAGCCGCCATGTCGGCCAGAGACGATACGCATCGCTTGTGCCGCAGAAGCGACTTCGGCGTCATCACGATCAGGGGCTTCCTGAACGTGCGGTGGAGCTGCCGGCGCAGGGCATGGAAGTAGCTGGCGGGCGTGCTCGGATAGACGACCTGGATGTTGTTCTCGCCGTAGAGCTGGAGCCAGCGCTCGAGCCTTGCCGAGCTGTGCTCGGGGCCCTGACCCTCATAACCGTGCGGCAGCAGGCAGACGAGGCCCGACATGCGCAGCCACTTGCTCTCGCCCGAGCTGATGAACTGGTCGAAATAGACCTGGGCCCCGTTGGCGAAGTCGCCGAACTGCGCCTCCCACAAGGTGAGGCAGTTCGGGTCGGCCAGGCTGTAGCCGTACTCGTAGCCGAGCACACCCTCCTCCGAGAGGAGGCTGTCGAAGACCTCGAAGGTTTCCTGGCCTTCCTTCAGCTGGGTGAGCGGGACGTGGCGATCCTCGGTCACCTGGTCGTAGATCACGGCATGGCGCTGGCTGAACGTGCCGCGGCCGACATCCTCGCCCGAGAGGCGCACCGGGAAGCCCTCGGTGAGGAGGGTCGCGAAGGCCAGATGCTCGGCGGTCGCCCAATCGAGCCCCTGGCTCTCCTCGATCGACTTCCGCCGCGCCCCGATCACCCGCCGCAGGCGAGGATGGACGTTCAGCCCCTCCGGCAGATCGGTCAGCTTGAGCCCAAGCTCACGCAGCAGGTCCTCCGGCACCCCGGTGCTGCCGCGCACATACTCCTGCGGTGCGGCACGCATGCCGCTCCAGACACCTTCCAGCCAGTCCGCCCTGTTGGCCTTGTAGCTGCGACTGGCCTCGTGCGCGGCCTCCAGCTGCTTCACCATGGCGTCGTAGAGTGCCTGGGCGCCGCCGCGCTCGACAACACCCTCCTTCTCCAGCCGCCTTGCATAGATCTGCCGCGCCGTCGGATGGGTGGCGATCTTCTTGTACATCAAGGGCTGGGTGAAGCCCGGCTCGTCGCCCTCATTGTGCCCATGCCGCCGGTAGCACCAGAGGTCGATCACCACGTCCTTCTTGAACCGCTGGCGGAACTCGGTGGCGAGCCGGGCCACGTGCGTCACCGCCACCGGATCGTCGCCGTTGACGTGGAAGATCGGGCACTGCACGCCGCGGGCGATGTCGGACGGGTAGGGCGAGCTGCGGGCATAGGCCGGGCTGGTGGTGAACCCGATCTGGTTGTTGATGATGAGATGGATGGTGCCGCCGACGCGGTAGCCCTTGAGCTCCGACATCTCCAGGCACTCGTGCACCACACCCTGGCCGATGAAGGCGGCATCGCCGTGCATCAGGAGCGGCATGACCTGCGTGCGCTCGTTGTCGCCCTTCTGCCGCTGCTTCGCCCGCACCTTGCCCATCACCACCGGGTTCACGGCTTCGAGGTGCGAAGGGTTGGCGGTGAGCGAGAGGTGGACCTTGCGGCCGGCCTCGAGCATCCGGTCGGTCGAGGTGCCGAGATGGTACTTGACGTCGCCCGAGCCCAGAACGTCGTAGGTGACGGTGCCGCCCTGGAACTCGGAGAGGATCGCGGCATAGGGCTTGCCCATCACGTTGGCCAGCACGTTGAGCCGGCCGCGATGGGGCATGCCGAGCACGATCTCGTCCGTCCCGAGCCCGGCCGCGGTCTGGATGATCGTCTCCAGCGCCGGGATGGTGCTCTCGCCGCCATCGAGGCCGAAGCGCTTGGTGCCCGGGAACTTGACGTGCAGGAACTGCTCGAAGGCCTCGGTCGCGGTGAGCTGCTCCAGGATCTCCCGCTTCTCGTCGGCACTCGTGTCGAAGAGACCGCCCGTCCCCTCGATCCGGCTCTGGATCCAGCTCTTCTCGTCCGGCTCCTGGATGTGCATGAACTCGATGCCGACCGTGCCGGAATAGGTCTTGCGCAGGATCTCCACGATCATGCGCAAGGTGGCCTTCTCCAGGCCCAGCACGTAATCGAGGTAGAACTCGCGGTCGAGGTCGGCGTCGGTGAAGCCGTAGGTGCGGTAGTCGAGCTCGGGATGCGGGTCCTTATGCGAGATGCCCAGCGGATCGAGCTGGGCCATCAGGTGGCCGCGCACGCGATAGGCGCGGATCAGCATGATCACGCGCAGATGATCGTGGATCAGCGCCTTGGCGGCGGGATCGTCGATTCCGGCCCCCGGTGCCACGTTGAGGTTGGCCGGGGCTGGCCGGAAGTCGCGCGGCTTGGGCACCAGGGCCGCGCGCGCACGCTCGAACAGCGAGCGGTTCTCTGGGTCGAGCCCGTCGAAGTAGGAGCGCCAGCTCGGATCGACCGAGCCGGGGTCACTCAGATAACGGCCGTAGAGCTCCTCGATGAAGGAGCTGTTGCCGCCATAGAGGAACGAGGTCTGCTCGAGTTCCCGCCGCGTGGCCATAGCCTCAAATCCTTCCGCCGGACGCCCCGGCTCCATCCTACCTATGCCGCGCGCATCGCCTCCAGCATCGCCTTGCCGATCGCGGCCGGGTTCTCGGCGATGTGGACGCCGGCGCTGCGCATGGCCTCGAGCTTGCTCTCGGCATCGCCCTTGCCGCCGGAGATGATCGCCCCGGCATGGCCCATCCGCCGCCCCGGCGGTGCCGTGCGGCCGGCGATGAAGCCAGCGACCGGCTTCTTCACCGCATTCCTGGTGAGGAACTCGGCCGCGTCCTCCTCGGCCGTGCCGCCGATCTCGCCGATCATGATGATGCCCTGGGTGCCCTCGTCGGCGAGGAAAAGCTCCAGCGCGTCGATGAACTCCATGCCCTTGACCGGGTCGCCGCCGATCCCGATGCAGGTCGACTGACCGAGGCCGGCGCGCGTCGTCTGCGCCACCGCCTCGTAGGTGAGCGTGCCTGAGCGCGAGACGATGCCGATCTTGCCGGGCTGGTGGATGTGCCCCGGCATGATGCCGATCTTGCACTGGCCGGGCGTGATGACACCGGGGCAGTTGGGGCCGATCAGCCGCGAGGCCGAGCCCTGCAGCGCCCGCTTCACCTTGACCATGTCCATCACCGGGATGCCTTCGGTGATGCAGACGATGAGCGGCACCTCGGCGCTGATCGGCCTCCAGGATCGCGTCCGCCGCGAAGGCCGCCGGGACGTAGATCACGCTGGCGTCGCAGCCGGTCTCGTCGCGCGCCTCCTGCACGGTGTCGAACACCGGCAGGCCCAGATGCTGCTCGCCGCCCTTGCCCGGCGTCACCCCGCCGACCATCCGGGTGCCGTAGGCGATCGCCTGCTCGGAATGGAAGGTCCCCTGGGCGCCGGTGAAGCCCTGGCAGATGACCTTGGTGCTGGAAGAGACCAGGACCGACATCAGGCCACCTCCGCCACGGCCTTGACCACCTTCTGCGCCGCGTCCGCCAGATCGTCGGCCGGGATGATCGAAAGCCCGGATTCCGACAGGATGCGCTTGCCCAGGTCCACGTTCGTCCCCTCGAGACGGACCACGAGCGGCACGTTCAGGTTCACCTCCCGCGCTGCCGCGACGACACCTTCCGCAATCACGTCGCAGCGCATGATCCCGCCGAAGATGTTGACCAGCACGCCCTCCACGTTGGGGTCGGACAGCAGCAGCTTGAAGGCGGCCGTCACCCGCTCCTTGGTGGCGCCGCCGCCGACATCGAGGAAATTCGCGGGCTCGCCGCCGAACAGCTTGATGATGTCCATGGTCGCCATGGCGAGCCCGGCGCCGTTGACCATGCAGGCGATGTTGCCGTCGAGCTTGATGTAGTTGAGCTCGTGCCGGCTGGCCTCGATCTCCTGCGGATCCTCCTCGTCGAGGTCGCGCAGCTCGACCACCTTGGGCTGGCGGTAGAGGGCGTTGCTGTCGAAGTTCATCTTGGCGTCGAGGGCCACGATATCGCCCTCGGCGGTCACCACCAGCGGGTTGATCTCGACCAGGCTGGCGTCGCGCTGGACGACGCAGTCATAGACCCCGCGCATCAGCTGCACGGCCCGGCCGACCTCCTTGCCCTTGAGGCCCAGCCCGTAGCCGAGCTGGCGGCCGTGATAGGGCATGAAGCCGGTGACCGGGTCGATCGTGACCTTCAGGATCTTCTCGGGGCTATGCTTCGCCACCTCCTCGATCTCGACCCCGCCCTCGGTCGAGGCCATGAGTGTCACGCGCGAGGTGGTGCGGTCGATGACCACGCCGAAATAGAGCTCGCGGGCGATGTTGCAGCCGTCCTCGATATAGACCCGCTTCACCACCCGCCCCTGCGGGCCGGTCTGGTGCGTGACCAGCGTCATGCCCAGCATGTCGCCCGCGAGCTGGCGCACCTCGCCGATCGAGCGGGCGAGCTTGACGCCGCCGCCCTTGCCGCGGCCGCCGGCATGGATCTGCGCCTTCACCACCCAGATCGGGCCGCCCAGATCGCGCGCGGCCTTCTCGGCCTCCTCGGGCATGTAGGCGACCCGGCCCCGCAGCACCGGCACGCCGTGCTCGGCCAGGAGCGACTTCGCCTGGTACTCGTGGATGTTCACTCTATCCCCCCAGGCTCAGAGCTTGACCGCCGCGCAGAGCCCCTTCACCGACTCCACCGACTTGTCGAAGGCGCCCTTCTCGGCGGCATCGAGCTCGATCTCGACGATGCGCTCGACACCGCCGGCCCCGATCACCACCGGCACCCCGACATAGAGATCGCTCACCCCATACTGGCCGGTGAGATGCGCGGCACAGGGCAGGACCCGCTTCTGGTCCTTGAGGTAGCTCTCGGCCATCGAGATCGCCGAGGCCGCCGGCGCATAGAAGGCCGAGCCCGTCTTCAGCAGGTTCACGATCTCGGCCCCGCCGTCGCGGGTGCGCTGCACGATCGCGTCCAGGCGCTCCTGCGTGGTCCAGCCCATCTTCACGAGGTCGGGCAGCGGGATGCCGGCCACGGTCGAGTAGCGGACCAGCGGCACCATGCTGTCGCCGTGCCCGCCCAGCACGAACGCCGTCACGTCCTCGACCGAGACCTTGAACTCCTCGGCCAGGAAGTAGCGGAAGCGCGAGGAGTCGAGCACGCCTGCCATGCCCACCACCATGGCCGGCGGCAGGCCGGTCACCTTCTGCATCACCCACACCATGGCATCGAGCGGGTTGGTGATGACGATGACGAAGGCGCCGGGACAGAACTTCTTGATGTTCTCGCCCACGCTCCGGACTACGCCGGCATTGATGCTGATCAGGTCGTCGCGGCTCATGCCCGGCTTGCGCGGCACGCCCGCCGTGACGATCACGACATCCGCACCCTCGATCGCGGCATAGTCGTTGGTGCCGGCGATGGCGGCGTTGAAGCCGTCGACCGGGGCGCTCTGCGCGAGGTCGAGCGCCTTGCCGGCCGGCATGCCCTCCGCGATGTCGAACAGCACGACATCGCCCAGCTCCTTGAGCGAGGCCAGATGGGCCAAGGTACCGCCGATCTGGCCAGCACCGATGAGGGCGATCTTGCGACGTGCCATGCGGTCCGGGTGCCTTCTGGTCGTGGCGGGGTCGGGCCTGAAGCCCTTGAGGCGGAACCCTATCTAGACCGGGGTTCCGACGCCCACAAGGCGAGCGCCCGGACCGCCCTGGATGGGTTATGCGTCCAATCAGCGCGAGCACCGGGGGGTGCCGCCGCCAAGGCCGCGTGCGTACCCGACGGCATTAACCACACCGAAACTTCCTTTCGGCACAATAAGCACGAATCGCGAACCGGCCGGCATGCGACTGCAATGACGCGTGTGCACCGCCCGGCAAGCAAGGGTGCCGTGCCGATGATCCGGAAGACCATGCGTGTCGGCGAGATCAGGACCTCGATCAAGCTCGAGCCGGAGTTCTGGTCCTATCTGAAAGAAGTGGCGGACAGCCAGAAGGTCCGCCTGTCGGCGTTGGTGAACGAGGTGGCCGAGGCCAGTCCCGACCGGACCAATCTCGCCTCGACCTTGCGCACCTACTCGCTGATGCACGCGAAGCTGCGCTGCCAGGGCATGCAGCGCGAGCTCGATCGCCTGGCCCTCGCCGGCAACACCCAGGACCTGACCCGGATCCTCGAGGCCTGCCCGATGCCGAGCCTGGTGCTGGACGGCGAGCGGGCGATCCGTCAGCTCAACCGGGCCTTCGCCATGTGGCTCAACGTCGACCCGCGGGCCACCGTCGGCAAGCGCCTCGACAACATCATGATCCTGCGCGGCACCAGCTTGCGGGAGATGTGGTCCGGCCTGCTCGACGGCCGCCTCACCCGCGGCCAGTTCAGCGCCACCTACGTCTCGCCCGGCAAGGTCCGCACCGCCCAGGCCCTGGCCCTTGGCCTCGCCGGCGGCGAGAACGGCCGCCGCGGCTCGGTCGTGCTGTTCGAGACCCTGGCCGGCCGGCAGTGAGGGGCCGGCTGCGCTCCAGCAATGGGCGGCCCGGCGCCTCCAGGATCGGCGTGCTGCCGGGGTCGAGCGCGACTGGCTACGGCCAGTAGGCCTCCGGCACGCCCGATCACAGGCTCGTAGCTTACGGACCTTTCACGATCCGCCAGCGTTGATCGCACCCTATATGAGGCCCAGACGAGCCACCCTGGAGGAGAGGAGTCATGGACCAACGTGACCGGCAGGCGATCGACGAGCTGTTCGGCAAGCTGCGCCAGGTCGAGGCGCAGACACGGCAGCGCGATCCCGAGGCCGAGACCTACATCAGCCGGCAGGTGAGCCAGCTGCCGGCGGCACCCTACTACATGGCGCAGGCGATCGTGGCCCAGGAGCAGGCATTGGCGAACCTGCACACGCGGGTCCAGCAGCTTGAGCAGCATGCGGCGCAGCGCCCGGCTGGTGGCGGCGGGTTCCTGTCCGGACTGTTCGGTGGCGGCCAGTCCGCTCCGCCGCCGCGTCAGCCCGCCATGCCGCCCGGCTACATGCAGCAGCAGGGCTACGGCCAGCCCGGCATGATGGGTGGCGGCTCGCCCTGGGGTGGTGGTGGCCGCGGTTTTGGCGGCGGTGGCGGTGGCTTCCTTGCGGGTGCCATGCAGACGGCCGTGGGCGTTGCTGGCGGCATGCTGGTGGCGAACGCCCTCACCAGCGCCTTCGACTCACCGGCTGTGGCCGAGGGCGAGACGGCGGACATGGTGGATCCCGCGAGCCACGACGCGGCCGCCGACCAGGGCGATGCGGGCTTCCAGGACGCTGCCTACGAGGACACCGGCTTCGACGCCGGCGGTGATTTCGGCGGCGAGGAGATCTGACAGCCGCCGCCGTCCGGCCTATCCTCTGCCTCGGCCAGCGACGCGGAGAGGTGGGGCGATGCCGGACGGCGGCAGTGTTCTGATCGGTCTTGGCGGCGAGGGCGAGCAGCGCCTGCATCTCGCCCTCGCCAACCGGCACGGCCTGATCGCCGGTGCGACGGGCACCGGCAAGACCGTGACACTCCAGCTGATCGCGGAATCGTTCTCCCGCGCCGGGGTGCCCGTCTTCTGCGCCGACGTGAAGGGCGACCTCGCGGGCGTGAGCCAGCCCGGCGGCGGCAACCCGAAGGTCGAGGCGCGCGCGGCCGAGCTCCAGCTCGCCGACTTCGCCTATGAGGCCGCCCCGGTCATCTTCTGGGACCTCTTCGGCCTGCAGGGCCATCCGATCCGGGCCACCGTGGCCGAGATGGGGCCCCTCCTCCTCGCCCGCATGCTGGAGCTCAACGACACCCAGGAGGGTGTCCTCAACATCGCCTTCAAGCTCGCCGACGACGAGGGCCTGCTCCTTCTCGACTTCAAGGACCTGCAGGCGATGCTGGCCTTCGTGGCCGAGCAGGCGGACCGGCTGACCACCGTCTACGGCAATATCAGCAAGGCCACGATCGGCACCATCCAGCGCCGCCTGCTCACCCTGGAGCAGCAGGGCGGCGAGCATTTCTTCGGCGAGCCGGCACTGGCGCTCGAGGACCTGATGCTGGTGACGCCCGATGGGCGCGGGGCCGTGAACCTGCTGGCGGCCGACAAGCTGATGGCCTCGCCCCGGCTCTACGCCACCTTCCTCCTCTGGCTCCTCTCCGAGCTGTTCGAGGAGCTGCCGGAGGTGGGCGACCTGGAGAAGCCGAAGCTCGCCTTCTTCTTCGACGAGGCCCACCTCCTGTTCAAGGACACGCCCAAGGCCCTCCTGGAAAAGGTCGAGCAGGTGGTGCGCCTGATCCGCTCCAAGGGTGTCGGCGTCTATTTCATCACCCAGAACCCGCTGGACGTCCCGCCCACGATCCTGGGCCAGCTCGGCAACCGGGTGCAGCACGCGCTCCGCGCCTTCACGCCGGCCGAGCAGAAGGCGGTGCGGGCAGCGGCCGACACCTTCCGCCCCAACCCCAAGCTCAAGACCGAAGAGGTCATCACCCAGCTCGGCGTCGGCGAGGCGCTGGTGTCAACGCTGGAGCCGGGCGGTATCCCCGGCATCGTCGACCGGGTCAAGGTTGCCCCGCCGCGCTCACGCATCGGCGCCATCACGCCCGAGCAGCGCCAGCAGGCCCTGAGCCTCTCCCCGGTCGGGCACAAATATGACGAGCGGGTCGACCGCGACTCCGCCTACGAGCTCCTCCAGGGCCGCGCCACCACCACGATCGAGGATGCGACTCCCCACTCCCCCTGGGGCACCGGCCCGGCCCCGCGCAAGGAGAGCACGAACCCCTGGGGCATGGCCCCGAGCGAGCCCTCGCGCTCCGCTCCACCGCGCCCCGCCCAGGCGGCCGCCCCACGCCGCCGCACCGTGCGCCAGCCGGAGGAGCCGGCCGGCATGGGCGGCCTCCTGGGCGACATCCTGACCGGGGGCGGCGGCCGCCGCCAGGGCGTGGCCGAGGCGCTGGCCAAATCCGTGGTCCGCAGCGTCGGCGGCCAGGTCGGCCGGCAGGTGGGCACGGCCATCGTCCGCGGCGTGTTGGGCTCGATCCTGAAACGGTAGTGCTAATGGGCACGCTCTACGACACGGACTTCTACGGCTGGGCCCTGGAGCAGGCGCGCGCCATCCGGGCTGCGGGTGCCGCCCGGCTCAACACGCCAGCCACCGTAGACTGGGAAAACATCGCCGAGGAACTGGAAGGCTTGGCGAGGTCAGAGGCAAAGGAGCTGCGCTCCCGCTACCGCCGGCTGCTGCTGCACCTCCTGAAGTGGCGCTTCCAGCCCGAACGACGGACGCGGAGCTGGAAGCTGTCGATCGGCCAGGAGCGCGACGAGATCCCGGTCCATCTGAAAGATAATCCCGGTCTGGCGCCACGGTGCGCGGAGGTGTTCGAGGTGGCCTATGGGCTCGCCCGACGTGAGGCCGCCCGGCAGACGGATCTTCCGCTGACCACCTTCCCCGAGACCTCGCCTTTCACTCTGGCCTAAGCCATGGACGAGAGCTTCTGGCCCGAGTGAAGTCACCAGCTGAGCGCCGCCCGTTGCATGGGCCTAGCGGAAGTGGTCCTTGCGGCGGCGGATCTCGGCTGAAGACCTCTGCCTCGCTGGAGCGCTGGAGGCCGAGGCGGGCCCTGAGGTAGGGGTCGACGGCACGAAGGAAGGGGTTGGTGACCCGCTCCTCACCAATGGTGGAGGGGATGGTGGGGGCACCTACGGCGCGCTGGCGGCTCACGTCAGCGGCGCGCTCGACCAGGGCCTCGTTGTCGGGATCGAGCGAGAGGGCGAAGCGGGCGTTGCTCTCCGTGTACTCATGGCCGCAATAGACGCGGGTGTCGTCCGGGAGCGTCATCAGCTTGGAGAGCGAGTCCCACATCATCACCCCGTCGCCTTCCAGCAGCTTGCCGCAGCCGAGCGCGAAGAGGGTGTCGCCGCAGAAGAGGGCCTTGGCCGCGGGGGCATAGAAGCTGATGTGGCCGGTGGTGTGGCCGGGCGTCTCCAGGACGCGCAGGCTGACCCTGCCGACCTCGACCGTATCGCCTTCGCGCACGCCCACGTCCAGGCCCGGGATGCGGTGGCGGTCGGCCTCGGGGCCCCAGAATCCGGCAGCCGGTGGCGGCCTTGAGCTCGCCGGTTGCCGCCGACATGGTCGCCGTGATGGTGGGTGCAGAGGATCATGTCGAGACCGCGGCCGTGCTCGCGCAAGGCCGCCAGCACCGGAGCGGCCTCGGCCGGGTCGACCACGGCACTGGTGCCGCTCTCCGGCTCGAACAGCAGATAGCCGTAATTGTCGCTCAAGAGCGGTAGCAGCTCGATCTGCAACATGGAGCATTCCCCTTCCGGCCCGGGGTTCAAATAGGCCTTTTTGCCCGTATATTGAGGGCAGGGTACCCCCTTGGATCGCCGCATGCGACCGGAACTCGTCGAGCTCGAGGCCTTCTACCGCAGCCGCCAGGGACAGCTCGCCCGGCGCCTGATCGGGCGGCAGATCCGCCAGCTCTGGCCCGACCTGCAGGGCCGCAGCGTGCTGGGGATCGGCTACGCGGCGCCTTTTCTGGGCACCTTCGAGCCGGCGGAGCGGGTCCTTGCCTTCCTGCCCACGGCCGACGGCGACCGCCTGCCGACCGAGGGCTGCGGGCGCACCGCGCTGGTGCGCGAGGACGAGCTGCCGCTGCCCGACCGCTCGATCGACCGCGTGCTCCTGGTCCACGCCATCGAGTGCAGCGCCAACCCCGGCCGGATCCTGCGCGAGGTATGGCGCGTGCTGGCGGATGGCGGGCGGCTGATCGCGATCGTGCCGAACCGGCGGGGCTTATGGTGCTGGAGCGAGCGCACGCCCTTCGGCCATGGCCAGCCCTACAGCATCAACCAGCTCGGCCGCAGCCTCGACAAGCTCCTCTTCGAGGTCCAGGCGGAGCGGGGTGCCCTCTATTTGCCGCCCACCGGCTCCCGCCTCCTGCATCGCCTGGCCGTGCCGGCCGAGCGCCTGGGCCTGACCCTGATGCCGCATTTCGCGGGCGTGGTGCTGGCCGAGGCCGAGAAGCGCATCTATGTCGGCACACCGCTTGCCGCGGCGGAGCCGAAGCGCGCGCGCAGCTATGTGGCGGTCCCCCGCGGCCTGGTTCCCGCCCGGTCCCGCGCGCTTGCATTGCGCAGGCCTGCCGAGACCGACCTGCCCCGTGCCGCGTAAGAGGCATTCTGCCTGAAAACGAGGCAAGATCGCAGCCAACTGCAATGCTGCGACGCACAATAACACTGGCACGATGGTTGCTACCTATGCTGCGTCGCAGCATTCCTGCGGTGTGTCAGGAGAGCATAGGTGTTCGGGTTGATCTTGAGCTTCGTCGTATGTCTCGGAACCGTCGGCACGGGCAGGTGCGAGCAGGTCGAGCTGCCGTTCGAGGGGTCGATGCAGCAATGCATGCTGTTCGGCCAGCACCAGGCTGCGCGCTGGATCGCGGACCATGATGGCTACCAGCTGCGCCGCGGCTGGCGTTGCCTCAGCGGCAAGGCTGCGTAGCACCGCTATCTGGGCTCGATCCGGCACCGGCCGGTAAGGTCGATCTCGACCGCGCCGGCAGCACCGGGGCGGAGTGCCTCCAGCACCTGACGGGCAGCGGCAAGATCGGCGCAGCGCAGCTCCAGCTGCGGGTCGCCCTCGGGATCGAGGATGACCTCAACCCGGTGCTCGAACCCGCTGCGGCGGGTCACCCGCACGAGGCTGATCCGCTCGCGGTCGAGCATCACGAAGGCCGCGGCATCCTTCTCGCCTTCCAGCCGCTGCTGGAGGAGGAGCATGTCGGCAGCACCGGCAGGCTGGGCCAGGGCCAGTGCCCCGAGCAGCGTCGCCGCCATGATCGGGTGACGCTGCATCAGGCGGCCTCCAGCCGGTCGATCTCTTCCTCGGCCTCCATCCACCGGCCCTCGGCCGCCGCGATCTCCTGCAAGAGAGCATCGAGGCGGCGGCGCAGGCTCACCGGGTCGGCCTCGCCCGTGTAGGTGGCAGGCGAGGCGAGCTTGGCTTCGAGCGCCGTCCGCTCGTTGGTCAGCCGCTCCAGCTCGCGCTCGGCCGCGCGCGAGGCCTGCCGCAAGGGGGCGAGAAGCGAGCGCCGCTCGGCTGCCGAAAGACGCTCGGAGCGTTCCCGGGCGGCAGTCTCGGCGCCGCGATCCGGACCACCGGCGCTGGTCTCCAGGAGCAGGCGGCGATAGTCGTCGAGATCACCCTCGTAGGGGCGGACCCGGCCGTCGGCGACCAGCCAGAGACGGTCGGCCACCAGCTCGACCAGGTGCCGGTCATGGCTGATCAGGAGAACCGCACCAGGGAAGTCGTTGAGGGCCTCGACCAGCGCCTCGCGCGAATCGATGTCGAGATGGTTGGTGGGCTCGTCCAGGATCAGGATCTGCGGGGCGTCGAGGCACATCAGGCACAAGGCGAGCCGGGTCTTCTCGCCACCGGAGAGATGGCGGGCCGGGGTCTCGGCCCGCTCCGAGCCAAGGCCGAAGCGGGCGAGCCGGGCGCGAAGCTGCTGCACGCGCTCCTGCGGCAGGCGGGCCAGGAGATGCTGGATGCCGTTCTGCTCCGGCTCCAGGTCCTCGATCTGATGCTGGGCGAAGAAGCCGGCGCGCAGGTTCCGGGCTCGCGTGATGGTGCCGGCCATGGGCTCCAGCCGTCCGCCCAGGAACTTCGCCAGCGTCGACTTGCCGTTGCCGTTGGCACCCAGAAGGGCGATCCGGTCGTCGGGGTCGAGGCGCAGGTCGATCCGGTCCAGCACCACCTTGTCGCCGTAGCCGACCCGCCCGCGCTCGACCGTGATCATGGGCGGTGCCGGCACCTGGGATGCGGGGAAGGAGAAGACGATCTCGGGCTCGGGCGGTGGTGCCGCCACCTCCTTCAGCCGCTCCAGCATCTTGATCCGGCTCTGCGCCTGCCGGGCCTTGGAGGCCTTGTAGCGGAAGCGGTCGATGAAGGACTGGATGTGCGCCCGCTCCAGCTCCTGCTTGGCGCGGCTCTTCTCCAGGAGGACCATGCGCTCGGCCCGGGTGCGGGCGAAGGCGTCGTAGCCGCCCTGGTACAGGGTGAGCTTGCGGTTCTCGAGATGCACGATCCGCTCCGGGACGGCGTTGAGCAGGTCGCGGTCGTGGCTGACCAGCAGCAGCGTGCGCGGATAGCGGCGGAGATGCTCCTCGAGCCAGGTGACGGCCTCGAGGTCGAGATGGTTCGTGGGCTCGTCCAGCAGCAGGAGGTCGGGCTCGAGGAAGAGCACGGCGGCAAGCGCCACCCGCATCCGCCAGCCGCCCGAGAAGGAGGAGAGCGGCCGTCCTTGCGCCTCCTCGTCGAAGCCCAGCCCCTTCAGGATGCGGGCGGCGCGGGCCGGTGCCGCATCGGCACCGATGGCGCTCAGCCGGTCGTGGATCTCGGCCAGGCGGGCCGGCTCGGGCGAGGCCTCGAGCTCGGCCAGGAGCGAGGCCCGCTCGCGGTCGGCGGCCAGCACGCTCTCCAGCGGCGTCAGCTCACCGCCGGGGGCCTCCTGCGCCACCACCCCGATCCGCACCCCGGCCTGAAGGCGCAGGCTGCCTTCGTCCGGCTGCAGCTCGCCCGCGATCAGCCGCAGCAGGGTCGACTTGCCGGTGCCGTTGCGGCCGACAAGGCCGAAGCGCTGGCCCGAGGGCAGGTGGATGGTGGCTGCTTCGAGCAGCGGCCGGCCGGCGACGCGCAAGGTGACGTCGTTGAGGTCGAGCATGGGAAGTCTAGCCGGAGGTGCTTGGCGTTGCGTCCACGGGCGGGCCCTGGTCGTCGACCAGCTCATACACCGTGGCACCCCCCGCCGCGTTGAGGACGAAACGCTCGAAGGGGTACAGCAGGTGGATCCAGTGCATGTCGTAGCTCCAGCGGAGCCGATAGTCGCGTGCCAGCCGCTGGTCCAGCATGGCTTTCACGGGCGGGTCGAGCTCCTTGTAGAACGCACCCTGCTCGATGACGATGAAACGAGGCCGGAGGTCGAGAACGCGCCGCAGCTCGACCTCCTGCGGCACCCAGGGGCAGCCGTCGCGGCCGGCATAGCGGCGATGCGGCAGGCCCGTGAAGCCGAAGCGGGTCGGGATCTGCGCCCCGGTCAGATAGTAGACGATGGGCATGAAGCCCACCGAGTAGATCGTATCGCCCGGCCGGAGCAGGGGCTTGAGGTCGGCCGCAATGCGGCGCGGCGTGTCGGCGGCCCAGGCCTCGCCATGGATGAGCCGGTCGCGCAGCACATAGATGGTGTTCACGAGCTGGTTCTTGCCGACTCCGAACAGGGTCAGGAGAGCCAGCGCTGCCAGCACTGCCGTTCGCGGCCTCCAGGCCGAGAGATGGACGAGGAAGCCGCGCCCGAGCAGCAGGCCGTTGAGGAGGCAGAACGGGGGCAGGAACTGGAGGAAGTAGTGGTCTGCACCGATGCGCAGGAGGAACTGCAGGAGCAGGATCAGGGCCGACCAGACGAAGAGGAAGGCCGCTGCACGCGCCTCGACGGCATCGCGCACGAGCCGGCGTGCGAAGATGCCGGCCAGCAGGGTGCCGATCCATAGCGGCATCTGCTCCATCAGAGCCCTGAACGCTGCGTCGAACTCCAGCTTCTGGCCCGGATCGTCGACGAAGCCGCGCTGCGCACCGATGTTGGCCATGGCCCATTCATCCCAGTGCCCGGTCACGACGTAGAGGAGGATGACCAGCAGGGTGGGCAGGAGGGCCATGATGCCGAGGCCCACGAACCCGGGCAGGGTCGCCCGCAGGTGGGGAAGGAAGTCGGCCGGCCGCGGCGTGGTCAGGAGATAGAAGCCGGCGAGGAACGCCAGCATGTCGAAGAGGATGGTCTGCTTCACCTGGATGCCGACGCCGAGTACCAGGCCCGCTGCCAGGAGCAGCGGCAGGCGCGGCCGCTCCGTACCGCGTACCGCGAGCAGTGCCAGATAGAGGCCCAGGAGGGCGAAGCTGTTGAGGAAGACCTCGGAGTTGGAGGCGATGCCGCCATCGGTGAGGCTGAAGAGGATGTAGGCAATGCCGGCCGTGGCCCCGATCACGCGCTCATGGTCGTCGAACAGCAGCCGTGCCACCCGATACAGAAGGTAGGCGGCAATGCCGACCGAGAGACTGGCGCCGACTCGGCTGGCAACGATCGCGTCGAACGGCATCGCGGCGAAGAGGGCGAAAAGGGCGAACAGGCCGAACGGCTTGCGGTCACACAGGCCCGTGAACGGCAGGGTGCCGCGAACCAGCTCGTCGCCGATCAGGAGATAGAGGCTCTCATCGAAGTTGGTGACGGAGTAGAGAAGGGCGGGCAGCCGCAGCAGGATGGCGGCCGCAATGAAGCCGGCGGCGATGAGGAGCTCGCGCCGAGGTGAGGTGTGATCGTCGAAGCGCAGGGGCAGCAAACTGATCGTCTCCGTCCAACCTGTCCGGCTGGCGCCATAGCACGGCTGGATCGGCGGCGCGCGCGTGGGGCTGCCAGAGGTCGCAGCGCAGAGCCGTCCGCGTGCTTGCGCGATGTCCCGGGGTTGGCGCACAAGCGCAAGGGGAACAGCCTGCGATGACCGCCACCGCCCGAGATGCCGCCCCATCTGCCGCCCGCGAGCCCGCGCAGGCTTGGCAGCGCGCGCTCGGCGCCTCGGGCGTGATCGCCTGGGAGTGGGACCTCACCACCGATCAGGTGACGACCACGGCGGCCGACGGCTTGTGGGAGCGCGAGGCGGGGAGCCTCCACGAGCAGCTGGCCCACATCCACCCCGACGACCGTGCGGCAGTGCTCCAGGCTCGCGACGATGCCCTGAGCGGCGCCGGTTCGTTCCGGTGCGAGTACCGCGTCCTGACGCGCGATGGCCGCGTGCGCTGGCTGGAGAGCCGCGGTGGCGTCGAGCCGCGGCCCGACGGCAGAACCTGGATGGCGGGGGTCGCGGTCGACATCACCGAGCGCAAGCGCGCCCTGGAGGCGCTCCAGCGCAGCGAGCAGCGCCTGCGCGAGAGCGAGGCGCGGCTGCGGGCGATCGTGGAAACCCTGCCGTTCGACCTCTGGGTCTGCGACCGCGACGGCCGCTACCTGCTGCAGAACCCGAGCTGCCGCCGGGCGTGGGGCGACCGGGTCGGCATGCTGCCCCAGGATACCGACACGTCGCCGGGCCTGCTGTCAGGCTGGCTTGAGCAGAACCGGCGGGTGCTTGCGGGCGAGACCGTGGAGGTCGAGGAGAGTTTCGAGGTCGGGGGCGAGCTCCGTCACGGCCAGAAGGTCCTGGCACCGATCGAGATCGAGGGCGGCGTCCACGGCTATGTCGGCGTCCATGTCGACGTCACCGGCCGCTGGCGCACCGAGGCTGCCTTGCGCGAGAGCGAGGAGCGGCTGCGGCTCGCTGTCGAGACCACCGGGCTCGGGACCTGGGATGTCGACCCGCCCGCCGGCAAGCGCCGCTGGTCGGCCGAGTTCAAGAAGATCGTAGGCCTGCCGGAGGAGACCGAGCCTGATGCCGAGCTCTTCTCGACCCTGATCCATCCCGAGGACCGCGAGTGGGTGAACGCGCTGTATCGGCGCGCCTACGAGGCGGAAGGCGGCGGGCACTACGAGGCCGAGTTCCGCATCCGGCGCGCCAGCGATGGGGCCGTCCGCTGGGTGCTGACCACGGGCCGCATCCTCTTCGACATCAGTGGCCGCCCGGTACGCGGGATCGGTACCATCCAGGACGTGACCGACCGGCAGCGGTCCCTCGCGGCCTTGCGCGAGAGCGAGGAGCGCTACCGGGCCCTGGTCGAGACCTCGCCCGACGCTGTCTATGTCCACCACCATACCCGCATCATCCTCGCCAACCGGCAGGCGGCACGGCTGTTCGGCGCAGCCAGCCCCGACCAGCTGCTGGGCCAGTCGGTGTTCGCGCTCGTGGACGAGAGCGCCATCGAGCTCGCGCGCGCCCGGACGGCCGGGATGAATGTCCCGGGGGCGCGGGCGGAGCTGGCGGAGCTCACCTACCGCCGGCTCGACGGCAGCGCGTTCCCAGTCGAGGCTGCGGCCGCCGCCGTGCTGATCGACGGCGAGGTGGCGGTCCAGGTGGTCTTCCGCGAGGTCAGCGCCCGCCAGGCCGCGGAGCAGCGGCAGCGCCTCCTGCTCCAGGAGCTGTCGCACCGGGTGAAGAACACGCTTGCCGTGGTGCAGGGCATTGCCAACCAGAGCGTTGCCGGCGAGCGGACGCTGGCCGAGGCGCGGGAGGCCTTCCTCAGCCGGCTCCAGGCTCTGGCCAGCGCGCACGGGCTGCTCACGCGTGGCAAATGGCGCGGGGCCGGCCTGATGGCGCTGGCGACGGCCGAGCTCGAGCCCTACGGCGACCGGGCGCAGGTTACGGGCGAGGACGTCGAGCTGGCGCCCGGCGCCGTCCTCACCATGGGCATGGTGCTGCACGAGCTTGCCACCAACGCCGCCAAGCATGGCGCACTCTCGGCACCGGAAGGGCGGGTCGAGCTGTCCTGGAGCCGCGCGGACGGCGCCCTGCATCTGCTCTGGCGCGAGGAGGGCGGCCCTCCGGTAGGCACGCCCAGCCGCCGCGGCTTCGGCCGCCAGCTCATCGAGCGGGCGGTGGCGCACGACCTGCGCGGGCAGGCCGAGATCGACTTCGCTCGGGAGGGGCTGAACTACCGGCTGCGCGCGCCGCTGGCCGAGATCACGGCCGAGTAAGTCAGCTCTTCGGCAACAGGCGCTCCACGAGCCGGACCCAGTAGCTGACGCCCACGCCCAGCGCCTCGTCGTTGAAGTCGTAGTGCGGGCTGTGCAGCGGTGCGTCGTTCCCGTTGCCGCCGACGCCCATCCAGATGTAGCTGCCGGGGCGCTTCTCCAGCATGTAGGCGAAGTCCTCGGCCCCCATGGCGGGCTCCGGGTCGCGCGTGACCCGCGCCTCGCCCACGATCTCGGCCGCGGCATCGGCCGCCAGCGTGGCCTCGCGGGCGCTGTTGACGGTGGCGGGGTAGCCGCGGTGATAGTGCAGCCGGGCCTCGAGCCCGTGCGCCGCGGCCACGCCGCGCGCAGCCTCGCCGAGGCGGCGCTCGATGAAGTCCTGCGTGGCCGGCTTGAAGGTGCGCACCGTGCCCATCATCGTCACCCGCTCAGGCACGACATTGTGCGTGCTGCCGCCGGCGATCTTGGTGACCGAGATCACGGCGTTGTCGACCGGGTCGATCTCGCGGCTGGCGATGCTCTGGAAGACCTGCACCAGCGTGGCCGCGGTGACGATCGGGTCGCGGCCGCTGTGCGGCATCGCGGCGTGGCAGCCCTGGCCGATGATCTCGATCTCGAAATGGTCGGCCGCCGCCATGGCCGGCCCGGCGCGCATGGCGAAGGAGCCCGTCGGCAGCCACGGCCAGTTGTGCAGGCCGTAGACCTGGTCGGCCGGGAAGCGTTCGAACAGGCCCTCGTTCAGCATCACGCGGGCACCGCCGCCGCCCTCCTCGGCCGGCTGGAAGATCAGGTAGACGGTGCCGTCGAAGTTGCGGGTCTCGGCCAGGTAGCGGGCGGCACCCAGCAGCATCGTGGTGTGCCCGTCATGGCCGCAGGCGTGCATCTTGCCACGTGCCCGCGAGGCCCAGGGCCGGCCGGTCTCCTCCGACATGGGCAGCGCATCCATGTCGGCGCGCAGCCCGATCGTGCCGCCGGCACCGCGGCCGCGCACGACCCCGACGACGCCCGTCTTCGCGATCCCGGTATGGACCTCGTCGACCCCGAACGACCGCAGCCGCTCGGCCACGAAGCGCGAGGTCTCCACCTCCTCAAAGCCCAGCTCCGGCCGCTCGTGCAGGCTGCGCCGCCAGCCGGCCAGCTCGTCCTGCCACTCGGCAACGCGGTTGATGACGGGCATGTTTGTCTCGCAGGGTCAGAGTGCCGACCGGACGTCGGTCTGGGCGAAGTCGTTGCCCTTGTACAGCAGGGGAGCATCCAGCTCCTTCGCGAGCGCATAGGCAAAGCAATCGCCATAGTTCAGGCGCGCGCTGTGGTAACCCTTCCCGTAACGACGATACGCATCGGCCGCGAGCAGGGCCCGCGCTTCGGTCACGGGCTCGACCGTAGCGGCAAGCCCACGAAGGAGCCGTCCGAGCCGCTCACGCACGCCATCTTGGACCCGCCACTCGAGCACGATCAGCGTCTCCACAAGCGTGGCGGCCGAGATTCTGGGGCTCGAAGCGGCGTGAAGGAACGTGAGCAACCGCTCCCAATCCTCCTCCTTCAGGAAAATCGCAGCCAACACCGAGGTATCGACGACCGTCACGCAGGCAGGCCAAGGTCATCGTAGCCGATGATCTCGTCCGGCGTGCGCGGATCGATCACCGTCAGACAATGGTATTCCTCGACGAGCGCCTTCAGCTCGGCCAGCGTGGCCTTGTTCCGGCACTGCTCCTCGCGATCCACGCGCTCCTGCAAAGCGATCCGGACTGCGTCCGTGATCTTCTCGCCTGTCAGGCTGGCGAGACGCCGTGCCAGCGCATCTGTGTCCGGGTCTTTGATGCTAATCGCCATCGGACACTCTCAAGGTAGAAAGACCGACATTTTCTACCTGTGATCAGGCCGGCGATCAAGAGGCGGAGTCGGCAAAGGCCGACTCCGCCCTGAGGGGCTGCGGGCTAGCTGCCGATCTCGGCGTACTGACCGGCATGCCACTTGTACATCACGTACTTGGGGTCCGTGACGTCGCCCTTGGCGTTGAAGGCGAGCGAGCCCAGCACCGTATCATAGCTGCCGCTGCGCAGGGCCTCGGCCACCTTCTCGGCGTCGGCCGAGCCGGCCTTGCCGACGGCATCGACGAAGGCCTGGATCGCGGCATAGGTGTAGAGGGTGTAGCCCTCGGGGCTGTAGCCCTCGGCCTCGAACTTCTTCACCAGTTCCGCAGCCGTCGGCAACTTGCGCGGATCGGGCGCAAAGGTCATCAGCGTGCCCTCGCCGGTGTCGCCCGTGATATCCCAATACTGCTTGTCGACCAGCGCGTCGCCCGACATCAGCGTGGCGGTGAAGCCCTGCTCGCGCGCCTGGCGGATGATCAGCCCGGCCTCGGTATGGTAGCCGCCGTGATAGATCAGGCCGACACCTGCATTCTTCATCTTGGTGATCAGGGCGGTGAAGTCCTTGTCACCGGCGTTGATCGCCTCGTACATGACCTCCTGCACGCCACGAGTATTGAGCTGCTTCTTGAACTCGTCGGCGAGGCCCTGGCCATAGGCGGTCTTGTCGTGCAGGATCGCCACTTTCTCGGCCACCTTGTTGTCGACGACGTAGTTGGCCGCATAGATGCCCTGCACGTCATCTCGGCCGCAGGTCCGGAAGACGTTGTCGAAGCCCTGCTCGGTCAGCTTGGGGTTGGTCGAGGCCGGCGAGATTTGCAGGATCCCTTCCTCATTGTAGACTGCCGAGGCCGGGATCGAGCTGCCGGAGCAGAAATGCCCGGCAACGAACGCTACTTCCTCGTTGACCATCTGGTTGGCGACCGCAACGGCCTGCTTCGGGTCGCAGGCATCGTCGCCGACCTTCAGCACCAGCTTCTCGCCGTTAATTCCGCCCTTGGCGTTGATGTCCTTCACGGCCATCTCGGCCCCGCGCTTCATCTGCTCGCCGAAGACCGCATACTGGCCGGTCATCGGCCCCACGGTGGCGATCGTGATGTCCGCGCGCGCCATCCCGCCTGTCGCCACCAGCGCTGTGGCACCGAGGAGCAACGCCGTCAGTGAACGCATCTGTCCTTCTCCCAACCCGGTCGGTATGCGGACGCGCCGACACATGGCCACCATGCGCCAAGCGGCACCGCCTGCCTTACTAGAGGCGGCCCCACCCTCCCTTGGCAAGCCCTTTCGCGCCGGCCCGGCGCAGGGTTCATTTGAGGGTGGGGGTGAGGGTCAGGCGGGGGCCTTCTCTCGGTAGCTGAAGGGGGAGGCGCGCTCATAGCGCCAGGGGTACTGGGCTACCATCCGGCTGACGCGGGTGACCTGCCAGCTGACCAGGCCAAGGGCGGCCAGCACGACGAAGTGAAGGAAGAGGCCCCAGAGGCTGAGGAGCTCGCCCCCGAAAAGCGCGAAGATGAGGAAGCGGTCGGCCAGCGCCAAGCCGAACGCGGCCGCCACCACCATCCAGGCGGGTTTCCAGCCGTCGCCGATCGCGGACCCGGCCGCGATCGCAGCACCGCCGGCCAGCACCACCGTCACCCCGACGAACACCCCGGGCGAGGCACCGAGAACCTGCTCCACGACCGCCCACCTCCTCCAACCTCGCCACAGCGCCTACGCCAGCGGCGGTCGGATTGCCAGTCGGGATCACGCAGGAGAGGTCGATCCGGCCGTCCCCGCATAGGGCCGCAGCTGCTCCGGGATGCGCATGTCGCGCGGCACGTCGAAGTCGCGGGCAGCCCCTCGCATCGCTTCTGGTGCCCGCGGCAGGCCACTCCGGTCGCTGTAGTCCGGCACGGGTGCTGGTGCCTGCCGCCGCTGGCTGCTCAGCCCCACGGCACAGGCCACGTCGAGCATCGTGGCCCCGACCACCGCGGCGACGGCAATCGCAGCATTGCCGCGTTCGGGGTTCCGCTCGCTGAGTGCCGGGGCCAGCGTCGCGAGGTCGAGCGCGTCGCCCGCGACCCGGCCCCATACCCAGGGTGTCGGATCATCCTGCGACAGGATGGCGATCCCGGTCAGGATCTCGCGCACCCCGTAGGCGCCGATCACGCCGGCCTGCCCATCCATGCCCAGGGAGCGGGCGAGGGTGCGGGGTGCGAGGACCTCGGCAAGGCCGAGCCCGATGCTGAACCAGCCCAGCCCTTGTGCCATGGCGTGCATCGAGGAGCCGTTCGTGCGGTAGGCCATCGATCCCCTCCTCAGGGCTTGAGCACGACCTTGATGCAGCCGTCCTGCTTGTCGCGGAACGTGTTGTACATGGCAGGCCCGTCCTCGAGCTTCACCGTGTGGGTGATGACGAAGGAGGGGTCGATCTGGCCCTCCTCGATCCGGCGCAGCAGATCGTCGGTCCAGCGCCGGACATGGGTCTGGCCGGTACGGATGGTCAGCCCCTTGTTCATGATCATGCCGAACGGGAACTTGTCGATGAGCCCGCCATAGACGCCGGGCACCGAGAGCACGCCCGCGGGCCGGCAGACATAGGCCATCTGGCGCAGCACGTCCGGCCGGTCGGTCTCCAGCATCAGGGCCTGCTTGGCGCGGTCGTAGACGTGGGAGAGTGTGGTGGTCCCGTGCGCCTCCATGCCCACGGCATCGATGCACTTCTCGGGGCCCTTGCCGCCAGTCATGTCGTTCAGGCGCTCGACCACGCTCTCTTTCGAGAGGTCGATCACGGTGGCCCCGCCGGCCTTGGCCATGGTGAGGCGCTCGGGCACGTCGTCGATCGCGATCACCTGCTTCGCACCCAGGAGGACGGCACTGCGGATCGTCATCTGGCCCACAGGCCCGCAGCCCCAGATCGCCACCGTGTCGGTGGGCTCGATGTCGCACTGGACGGCGGCCTGCCAGCCCGTGGGGAAAATGTCGGACAGGAAGAGCACCTTCTCGTCCGGGATGCTCCGCGGCACCTTGATGTGGGTGGCATCGGCGAACGGCACCCGCAGATACTCGGCCTGTCCGCCAGGATAGCCGCCGGTGAGGTGGGTGTAGCCGAACAGGCCAGCAGTCGTGTGACCGAAGAGCTTGTCGGCCATCTCCTTGTTGCGGTTGGAGGTCTCGCAGACCGAGTAGTTGCCGCGGTGGCACTGGTCGCAGTGGTCGCAGTTGATCGTGAAGGGGACGACAATGCGATCGCCGACCTTCAGCTTGCCCTTGGCCTCCGCTCCGACCTCGACCACCTCGCCCATGGGCTCATGACCCATGATGTCGCCCAACTCCATGCCGGGCATGAAGCCGTCGTAAAGATGCAGGTCGGAGCCGCAGATGGCGGTGCTGGTGATCTTCACGATCGCATCGCGCGGATGCTCGATCCGCGGATCGGGAACCGTGTCGCAACGGATGTCCTTGGTGCCGTGCCAGACTAGCGCGCGCATGTCCGCCTCCACCGAATGTCCAAGCGGCGGCCCATGCCGATGTACTGGCACACCACCACCCTTCCGCCCTGAACGCGGCTGGGTGGGGCTGGTTCCGGAGCGCAATGGCAGCAAGCGGATCGCGCCTGATGATCAGGCCCGTGCCGCGCGGATGGGACTCCGTCGGCGCTCCATCAGGGCGGCTCGCGGCCCTGCCCCGTCGGCACCACACCGCCGAGCCGGGCCAGCTTGGTGGCCTCGACGGGCGTGCGGTGAGAAGTTGGCGCAGACCCGACCTTTCCGACCTCCTGATCCCGGCTTGACCGCACGCCTGCGAGAACGCAGGTCACTCGGAGGGCTTGCCAAGCGGCAGCGATTGCCGCCAGCCAGGCTGATGGCCGACGATCCACCAGGGAGCGAGAAGATGGCCCGCGTTCTGACGGCTCTGCTCACGGCCGGGATGCTGACGTTGGGCGCACCCTGCGCGCTGGCCCAGCACGATCATGGCGCACCCGAAGCCGCGCACGACAGCCACGGCATGACGTCTGCTGGCGGCGAGATGATGCGGGCCATGCAGCAGATGCAGGGCGCCATGGCCGCTCCCATGAGCGGCGACTTCGACGTCGACTTCGCGCGGATGATGATCCCGCACCACCAGGGTGCGATCGACATGGCGCGGCTGCAGCTGGCACACGGCAAGGACCCGGAGCTGAGGAAGCTCGCGGAGGAGATCATCGGCGCGCAGGAGAACGAGATCCGCTTCCTCAACGACTGGCTGGCGCGCAAGGGCGGCTAGGGCGGGGCAGCCCCCGATATGAGCAGCACCGGAAGGAGATCGTGATGCCGATCCTGGACGAGAGCGCCAAGGGTGTCTTCGTCATCGCGGTCACGCCCTTCACGGACAGCGGTGCCTTGGACCTCGCCAGCACCGACCGCGTGGTGGACTTCTATCTGGAGCGAGGGGCCGACGGGCTGACGCTCCTGGGCGTCATGGGCGAGGCGCCTAAGCTCACGGCCGAGGAGGCCCGCATCTTCGTGCGCCGTGTGCTGGGCCGGGTGGACGGGCGTATCCCGACCATCGTCGGTGTCACCGCACCCGGCCTGGCGCCGATGCGCGAGCTTGCGCAGAGCGTGATGGGCGACGGTGCCGCCGGCGTGATGGTGGCACCACCCTCGACCGTGCGGACCGACGATCAGGTCTACAACTACTTCGAGGGCGTGGCCGAGACGCTGGGCGCCTCGGTGCCGTTCGCCGTGCAGGACCATCCGCTGGCGAGCGGGGTGCAGATCGCCGTGCCGGTGATCCTGCGGATCGTGAAGAACCTGCCGACCTGCGTGATGCTCAAGCACGAGGACTGGCCAGGCCCCGGCCTCGCCAAGCTCAGCGCCGTCCGGGCCGCGAGCGAGCGTGGCGAGACGCGGCGGATCTCCATCCTCAGCGGCAATGGCGGTGGGCTGTTCCTGCCTGAGGAGCTGCTGCGCGGTGCTGACGGTGCCATGACCGGGTTCGCCTACCCGGAGATGATGGTCGATGTCTGCGCCGCCCACGCCGCCGGCGACATCGAGCGGGCGTTCGACCTGTTCGACGCCTACCTGCCGCTCGCCCGCTACGAGCAGCAGTCGGCGCTGGGCTTGGCCGTGCGCAAGCACATCCTGGCCCAACGCGGTGCGATCGCCTCGGCCGCCCTGCGTCGGCCGGGGGCCAGGCTCTCCGAGGCCGACATGGCCGACATCGAGCGGCTGATCGCACGCCAGACCCGCCGGCTGCGCGAGATCGGCTGAGGCCGTCGCGCGCTTGCCCCGCCGGGGCGCTGAAAGCATACTCCGCCCGTCATGGTCGACGGTACGCAGGTACTCGGATTCCGGCAGCGCCATCTGCTCGGCATCGAGGGGCTCCAGCCCTTCGAGATCACCGATCTCTTGGACAGGGCGGACGGCTATGTCGAGGTCAGCCGAAGGAGCGACAAGAAGCTCCAGCTCCTCAAGGGCCTGACCCACATCAACCTGTTCTTCGAGGCCAGCACCCGCACCCAGACCAGCTTCGAGCTCGCCGGCAAGCGGCTGGGTGCCGATGTCGTCAACATGGCGGTCGCCCGGTCCTCGATCAGCAAGGGCGAGACGCTGATCGACACCGCCATGACGCTGAACGCCATGCACCCCGACGTGCTGGTGGTCCGCCACTACGACAGCGGGGCCGTGGCGCTGCTGGCCCGGCACGTGCGCTGTGCGGTCATCAATGCCGGCGACGGCAGCCACGAGCATCCCACCCAGGCGCTGCTCGACGCGCTCACCATCCGCCGCAAGCTGGGCCGGATCGAGGGGCTCACGGTCGCCATCTGCGGCGACATCCTGCACTCGCGCGTCGCCCGCTCCAACATCCTCCTCCTCACCGCCCTGGGTGCCACGGTCCGTGTCGTGGCCCCGCCCACGCTCCTGCCGGCCGGCATCGAGAGCATGGGCGTGCGGGCCTTCACCGACATGCAGCGCGGCCTCGAGGACGCCGATGTCGTGATGATGCTGCGCCTGCAGACCGAGCGGATGCAGGGCAGCTTCGTCCCCTCCGTGCGCGAGTATTTCCACTTCCACGGCCTCACCTACGACAAGCTGCGCGCGGCCAAGCCCAAGGCGATGATCATGCATCCCGGGCCCATGAACCGGGGCGTGGAGATCGACGGCATCGTCGCCGACGACACCGAGCGCAGCGCCATCCTGGATCAGGTCGAGATGGGCGTGGTCGTGCGCATGGCCTGCCTCGACCTGCTCACCCGCCACCTGCGCGAGCCGGCGGAGCCATGACCCGCCCGGTCCTGATCCTGGGCGCCCGCCTGCTCGACCCCGCGACCGGGCTCGACACCCGCGGCGGGCTTCTCGCCGTGGACGGCCGCATCGCCGAGGTCGGGCCGGGCGTCACCGCGTCGATGGCGCCCGGTGGGGCGGAGGTCATCAATGGCGCGGGCTTGTGCCTCGCTCCGGGCCTAGTCGACATGCGGGTCCAGCTCGGCGAGCCCGGGGCCGAGCACAAGGAGCGGATCGAGACCGGTGCGATGGCCGCGGCCGCCGGCGGTGTGACCAGCCTCGCCGTCCTGCCCTGCACCGAACCGCCGATCGACGACCCGGCGATGGTCGAGTTCGTGGCCCGACGCGCCAGGCAGGTGAAGCTGGTCAAGGTCTATCCCTATGCCGCCGTGACCAAGCGCCTTGCCGGCCAGGAGCTGGCCGAGATCGGCCTCCTCAAGGCCGCGGGTGCCGTGGCCTTCACCGATGGCGAGCGCGCCATCGCCAACGCCAGGGTGATGCGCCGTGCCCTGAGCTACGCCACCGCCTTCGATGCCCTGATCGTCCAGCACCCGGAAGAGCCCGCGCTGGCCGAGAACGGTGCGATGACCGAGGGTGCGGTTGCCTCCCGCCTGGGTCTCACCGGCATTCCTGCGGTGGCCGAGGTGATGATGGTCGAGCGCGACCTCCATCTCCTTGAGCTGACCGGCGGCCGGCTTCACCTGGCCCACCTCTCCACGGCCGCCGCGGTCGCCTCTGTCCGTGCCGCCAAGGCCCGGGGCCTGCGCGTCACCTGCGACACCGCTCCCCACTACCTCGCCCTCAACGAGCTGGAGGTCGAAGGCTACCGCACCTTCGCCAAGGTCTCCCCGCCGCTGCGCAGCGAGGAGGATCGCCGCGCCATCGTGGAAGGCCTGCGCGACGGCACCATCGACGCCATCGCCAGCGACCACTGCCCCCAGGACCAGGACAGCAAGCGCCTGCCCTTCGCCCAGGCCGCCTGCGGCGTGATCGGCCTCGAGACCATGCTGCCGGTGGCGCTCACTCTCCACCACGAGGGCCGGATCGGCCTCCTCGACCTCCTCCGCACCATGACCTCGGCCCCGGCCGACATCCTGGGCCTGGAGGCCGGGCACTTACGCAAGGGTGCCCCCGCCGACCTCGTCCTCTTCGACCTCGAGCGCCCCTGGAAGATCACGGAAGAAGGCCTGCGCAGCCTCGCCAAGAACACCGCCTTCGAGGGCCGCCTCGTCCAGGGCCGGGTGCTGCGGACGCTGGTGGACGGACGGACGATCTTCGCGTTGTAGGTTCGGCTGCTCTTGCAATGACTACACGAGGAGCTTCGGCATTGACCCGACCGCGCCTGTCACCCCGGCCCCCGAGCCGGGGTCCAGGGTGGCCGCGCCACACTGTCCGGGTCTGGCCAGCCGGGACCCCCGATCAAGTCGGGGGTGCCAATTGAAGCGTTTCGGGCGCCGAGACCCGTCATGGGCGCCCGATCTCACACCAGACTGATCGCGATCTTCCCGAAATGGCCGCCGCGCTCCATCAGCGCGAAGGCGTCGGCCGTAGCTTGAAGCGGGAAGGTGCTGTCGATCACGGGCCGGAGGCCGTGCGCGGCGATCGCCCGGTTCATGGCCTCGAAACGGGCGCGGGAGCCCACGGCGATACCCTGGACGCGGATCATCGGGCCCAGCAGGCGGCGCACGTCGACCTTGGCCTCGAAGCCGCCGACGAAGCCCACGATGCCGACGAAGCCGCCGAACGCGGTCGCGGTCAGCGCCTGCGGCAGGGTGGCGGCACCGCCGGTCTCGACCACGATGTCGACCCCGCGGCCGCCGGTGGCCTCGCGCACGGCGGGGCCCCACTCGGGCGTCGTCCGGTAGTTGACCGTTGCGTCGGCGCCGAGCTCGCGCACCCGGGCCAACTTCTCGTCGCTGGAGGAGATCGCCGCGACCCGCGCTCCCGCGAGCTTCGCGAACTGGAGCGCGAAGATCGCGACGCCGCCCGTGCCCTCGACCAGCACCCAGTCGCCGGGCTTGATATGCCCTTCCTGCAGGGTCGACCAGGCGGTGAGCCCGGCTATGGGCAGGGTCGCGGCCTCGCTGTCGGAGAGAGGCTCGGGCACCGTCACCGCGTCCTCGGCCGGCACCACCACATAGTCCTGGAGCACGCCCGTCAGCGGCGCACCCAGTGTGCGCTGCGTGCGCTGCTCGGGTGTCGGCAGGCCGTCGAGCCAGCCCTGCGTGTAGACCGGGATCGCGCGGTCACCCACTCGGAAGCGGGTCACCCCCTCGCCGACCTCGACCACCTCACCGCAGGCGTCCGACGCGGGCACGTAGGGCAGGGGTAGATCGGATCGGTAGATGCCCTTGAGGATCACGAGGTCGCGATAGTTCAGGCTGGCGGCCTTCACACGGATCAGGATCTCGCCACGGCCTGGCCGCGGGGCAGGCTTCTCGACGAGACGAAGGCCATCGAGGCCGAACACCGTTGCTTCGACCGCGCGCATGCCCGGCATGGCGGAACTCCCCTGGCCCGAGATGGGTTCAGGAAGCGGCCCTATCCGGATCGTGGAGGCGAAGCAAGTCGCAGCCGGGGCAGAACAGGCTCTCGGTGGCCCGTCCCTCCCGCCTGACACGATAGAGCAGCCCGCCCTGCGCCCGGGCGACGATCCGGCCGCTATAGCCTTCGCGTAGCAGCCACACCCGGGCACCCACCGGCAGATCCTCGGCTTCCATCGAGCCGTCACCGGCCCATGCAGCACCGTTCAACATCGAAGGCACCTCCAGCCGCGGCGTTGCGCTCAACGACCGCGATCTCCATCAACTTTCAGGATCGGCTCCCGGGTCCATAACCGCCGGTGGCAGGGCCTGCCGCCGTTCGGTAAGAGGGCGGCCGGGGCCGGACTGCAACACCGATCCCGGGGAGAAGGCATCTGCCAGAGGACCGCAACCGCCAGTTCTTCGAGCGCGCGATCGGGCTTGCGCTGATCGCCAGCCTGCTCGCTGCCTGCCTGACGGTAACGGCTCCCTTCATCGTGCCGATCCTCTGGGGGATCATCATTGCGGTCTCCACCTGGCCGCTCTACCGGCGCCTGAAGGACATGCTGTACGGCCATCGCAAGACGGCCGCGGTGATCATGGTCACACTTCTTCTGATTACCCTGGTGACACCGATCGTCGTTCTCGCGGCCTCGATCGCCGACAACGCGCAGAAGATCGGTGAGCTGGTCGGCAGCCTGGCCGGCGTGCGCCATCTTCCGCCGCCGGCCTGGCTGACGGCCCTGCCGGCCGTCGGCCCTGCCATCGAGACCATATGGCGTGAGGCCAGCCAGAACCTGGGCGTGGTCTTCGAGCAGCTTCAGCCGTACCTGGCGCAGGCCACGGGATGGTTGCTGGCACGGGGTGCCGGCCTGGGCCTGGCCGTGCTCGAGTTCCTGGTCGCCACCGTGATCACCGGCATCCTCTACGTCACGGCCGAGCCTGCCGTGGCGACCGTCCGCCGCTTCGTCGCCAAGATCGGCAGCGAGCGCGAGGTGGCCCTGCTCGAGGTCGCCGGCCGCACCATCCGCGGTGTCGCCGTCGGTGTCATCGGCACGGCCCTGGTGCAGGGTGTCATCGCCAGCGTGGGCCTGTTCATCGTCGGCGCACCGGGGCCGGTGCTGCTGGGCTTCGTCACCTTCATGGCCGCAGTGATGCAACTGCCCACGGCCGTGGTGCTCCTGCCGGTGGCGGGCTGGCTCTTCTGGCAGGGCCTCACTTGGCAGGCCATCGTGCTCACGGTCTGGAGCCTGGGCCTCGTCAACACCGTCGACAACTTCGTCCGCCCCTACTTGATCAGCCAGGGTGCCAACCTGCCCTTCCTGCTCATCGTCGTGGGCGTGGTGGGCGGCCTGCTCACCTGGGGCTTCATCGGCATCTTCCTCGGTGCCACGCTCCTGGCCGTGACCTACACCCTCTTCCTCAACTGGCTCGACGACGACCGCTACGACCGGCCCTGGCCCGCCCTCATCATGCCGGGCACTCAGGACATGCCGGGAGCGGGGGAGAAGCGCTGATGATCGACCCCATGGGCGGCCCCGGCTGGTGGTGGCCGCTGCTCCTGGGCTTCCTCCTGGCCTACCTCCTGGGCTCGATCCCGTCCGGCTTCGTGCTCACCCGCTGGGCGGGCCTGGGCGACATCCGCAAGATCGGCTCAGGGAACATCGGTGCCACCAACGTGCTCCGCACCGGCCGCAAGGGCCTGGCCATCGCCACCCTCCTCTTCGACCTCCTCAAGGGTGCGATCCCCACCTTCATCGCCTGGCGCTGGTTCGGCCCCGACATGGCCGTCCTCGCCGGTGCCGGCGCCTTCCTCGGCCACTGCTTCCCGGTCTGGCTCGGCTTCAAGGGCGGCAAGGGCGTGGCCACGGCCGCCGGCGTGATCCTCGGCTTCACGCCCAGCGTGATGGCCATCCTCCTCCTGGCCTTCATCGCCGTCGTGGCCCTGACCCGCTACGTCTCCCTCGCCTCCATCCTCACCGCCGTGTTCGCCCCTGTCGTCGCCTGGCTCCTGGGCGAGGTCCAGCCGGCGCAGCTCTATCTGCTGCTGGCGGTGATCGTGGTCGTGAAGCACCACGCCAATATCGCCCGGCTGCTCAAGGGACAGGAAAGCAAGGTCAGCCTGGGCGGGGCCCGGTCGTGAGGGCTGGTTGCTAGAGCGTCTCGGCCAGATCGAGCAGCGGCTCACCACGCGCGGCCCGTTCGGCCAGCATGCGATGAAAGTCGCGAAGACGTCCAGCCAGCTCTGCTGTCGTCAGCTTGTTCCGTGTGAGTCCGTCTTCGTAGTCATCCTCGATCGCCTCGCAGATGATTTGCACGTTCTTCTCTTCGAATCCACCGAACGGGCCGTCGTACAGAAACCCATAGTACCAGCTCACCTTACCGGGCTTGTTGCCATCTTTCAGCCGCATGACCTGGATGTCACGCAGCCATTTACGAACCTCCTTCCGGAAGTAGGCGCGACGTTCGGGTGGCATGTCGAAGGCGAGCAGCTTCAGCAGGTGCTCGTTCAGCGGCGGCTCCATACCGAGGAGCCTGGCCTCGGCGTGCCTCTTGGGCAGCGACATCGTGCCTAGAGCCCTGACGCCGGCGTCGCGCACCGCTTCACCATGCATGCCCGTCCCTCCAGCAGGTCAGTTCGGATATCGTAGCACCAGATGCCAGATGTCCCAGTGCTTGGCTTCGCCACGAGGGGTGATGGTATCAGTCTGCTCGTGCTCCAGCCACTCCACCGCATAGCCGCCGAGGAGCGCTGACAACTCTGTCTTGTCGTGCACCGTCACCCCGGAGCGCTGTGCCCAGCTGTCCGCCGGCCCGAGCAGCTGGCCCGCGAAGCGGCCGCCGGGCCTGAGCGCTCGCCGGATGCGCTGCCAAAGCCTGGAGAAGGCAGCAGGATCGCAGAAGAAAAGGGCGAAGCTCGAGTTCACGAGATTGCAGGTGGGAATGCACGCCGCCTCGAATGCGGCGCCCACCAGCTCGGGGGCCGGCAGCCCTCGCGCTTGGGCCTCGGCGGCCAGCCGGGCCAGCGCCTCGGGCTCGGAATCAACCGCGGTTACCTGCCAGCCCCGGCGCAGCAGCTCCAGCGTGTCGCGGCCGACGCCGCAGCCGAGGTCGACGGCCCGGCCGGGCGTGATGCCGTCCTGCGCCAGCCCGTCGAGCGCCCGCAGCAACGTAGGGCGGGGCGGGCGCAGGCCGGCCACGTCGTAATAGCCGCGCCAAGGCGATGACGGGGCCGGGTCTGTTGCGCTATGGTTGTGCGACATGAGCAAGACTTTCAATCGCCGCGAGCGCCTCGCCTGGATCAGGCTGGCCCGCACCGAGGGGGTGGGTACGCTCACCTTCGCGAGATTGCTGGAGCGCTTCGGCTCGGTCGAGAGGGCGCTGGCCGCTCTCCCCGAGCTTGCCAGCCGCGGCACCTGGAATGTCGGCAGGCCCATGGACGAGGCTGCGGCCGAGGCCGAGCTGGCGGCCATTGCCCGGATCGGCGGCCAGCTCCTGCTTTCCCGGCGAGAGCGCCTATCCCCCGCGGCTGCGGCACATCCCGGACCCGCCGCCGCTGCTCGCCATGCGCGGCAACCTCGACTGTCTGCACGGTCCCGCCGTCGCCGTGATCGGTGCCCGCAACGCCAGCGCCAACGGCCGCGTGCTCGCCCACCGGTTCGCGGCCGAGCTTGCTATGGCGGGCCTCACGGTGGTCTCCGGCCTCGCCCGCGGCATCGACACCGCCGCCCACGAGGGCGCTCTGGCGGCCGGCGGGACGACCGTGGCCGTGCTCGCCTGTGGCCCCGACATCGCCTATCCGCCCGAAAACGCCGACCTCATGGCCCGGATCGCCGAGACCGGTGCCGTGGTCAGCGAGCGCCCGCTCGGGTGCGGTTGCGCGCTCGCGCGACTTCCCGCGCCGCAATCGGATCATCGCCGGCCTGTCGCACGGTGTCGTGGTTGTTGAAGCCGCGCCACAGTCCGGCTCCCTCATCACCGCCCGGCTGGCGGCGGAGCAGGGCCGGGAGGTGATGGCGGTCCCGGGCAGCCCCCTCGACCCGCGACATCGCGGCACCAACCAGCTCCTGCGGGATGGCGCCACGCTGGTCGAGTGCGCCGCCGACGTGCTGGCCGCGATCGGCCCGCTCCTGGAGCGGCGGCCAGTGGCGGCGCCGCGGGTGCGCGCCTCGGCCCCGCTTCCCGAATTGCCGATCGTGCTGCCAGCCCCTCCCCTGGAGGGGCTTCCGGCCCTCGTCGCCGCCCGGCTCGGTCATGAGCCCTTGGCCGTGGACGAGCTGGTCCGCCAGTGCGGAGCACCCCTGGCCGACGTGCAATCCGTGTTGCTCGACCTGGAGCTGGAGGGCCGCGTGGACCGGCATCCCGGTAACCGGGTGGCGCTCAGGGCCGGTTGACCGGGCGGGCACAAGCCGCCATGTCGGGGTGCCACGGCACCGCAGCATACACAGGTGCCGCCTGAAGGACCTGCGCCCGCTCATGGACGTCGTTGTCGTCGAATCGCCGACCAAGGCCAAGACCATCAACAAGTATCTGGGCGAACGGTTCACCGTTCTGCCGAGCTACGGCCATGTCCGCGACCTGCCGGAGAAGGATGGCTCGGTCGATCCCGAGCACGACTTCGCGATCATCTACGAGGCGCTTGAGGAGAAAAAGAGACGTGTCGACGAGATCGCGCGGGCGCTGAAGGGAGCAAAGCGCCTCGTGCTTGCGACCGACCCCGACCGGGAAGGTGAGGCGATCTCCTGGCACCTCCTGGAACTGCTCAAGGCCAAGAAGGTGCTGAAAGGCGTCGATGTCGAGCGGGTGGTGTTCCACGAGGTCACCAAGCCTGCCGTGCTGGAGGCCATGCGGCACGGCCGCCAGCTCGACGACCACCTGATCGACGCCTACCAGGCCCGCCGTGCCCTCGACTATCTGGTCGGCTTCCGCCTCTCCCCCATCCTCTGGCGCAAGCTGCAGGGCTCGCGCTCGGCCGGCCGCGTCCAGTCCGTGGCACTCCGCCTCGTCTGCGAGCGCGAGGCCGAGATCGAGGCCTTCGTCCCGCAGGAATACTGGACGGTCGAGGCCCTGCTGCGCACGAAGAAGGGCGAGACCTTCACCGCCCGCCTGACCCATCTCGACGGAAAGAAGCTCGACCGCTTCGACCTCAAGGCCGAGCCCGACGCGCGCCGCGCCGTGCAGGCGATCCTGGCCCGCGACCTTGCCGTGGCCGAGGTCGAGAAGAAGCAGGTGAGCCGCAACCCGGCCCCGCCGTTCAGCACCTCGACCCTGCAGCAGGAGGCCTCGCGCAAGCTCGGCTTCTCGGCCGACCGGACGATGAAGACGGCCCAGCGCCTGTTCGAGGGTGCCGATCTCGGCGGCGAGACGGTGGGCCTCATCACCTACATGCGCACGGACAGCGTCAATCTCTCCTCCGAGGCCATGGACGCCAGCCGCCGGCTGATCGGCCAGCGCTACGGCGCCCGCTACGTGCCGGAAAAGCCGCGCCACTATAAGACCAAGGCCAAGAACGCCCAGGAAGCGCACGAGGCGATCCGCCCGACCGACGTGTTCCGCACGCCCAAGGAGGTGGCGGGCTTCCTGGATGACGACCAGCGTCGCCTCTATGAGCTGATCTGGAAGCGGACCGTGGCCTGCCAGATGGCGGCGGCCCTGCTCGACCGGGTCACCGCCGACATCGCCAGCCGCGACGCCGCCGTCCGCCTGCGCGCCACCGGCCAGACCGTGGCCTTCGACGGCTTCCTCGCCCTCTACCAGGAGGGCCGCGACGACCGTCCGCGTGACGGCGAGGAGGACGACGAGGAGAGCCGCACGCTGCCGCCGCTGGCCAAGGGCGACGCAGCTCGCGAAGGAGAAGGTGACCCCCAGCCAGCACTTCACCGAGCCGCCGCCACGCTACACCGAGGCCTCGCTGGTCAAGCGGCTGGAGGAGCTCGGCATCGGCCGTCCCAGCACCTACGCCAGCATCATCTCGGTCCTCCAGGACCGGAACTATGTCAGGCTGGAGCAGAAGCGCTTCGTGCCCGAGGACCGCGGCCGACTGGTCAACGCCTTCCTCACCAGCTTCTTCGACCGCTACATCCAGCCCAGCTTCACGGCCGAGCTCGAGGACCGGCTCGACGACGTGGCGGGTGGCGACCTCTTCTGGAAGGACGTGCTGCGCGACTTCTGGGCCCCGTTTGCCGAGACCCTCAGCGAGGTCGGCGAGCTGCGCGTGGCCCAGGTGATCGACGCCCTCAACGAGCGCCTCGCCTTCCGCCTCTTCCCGCCCCGCCCCGATGCCGGCGACCCCCGCGTGTGCCCCACCTGCGGCAATGGCCAGCTCTCGCTCAAGCTCGGCCGCTACGGCGCCTTCGTCGGCTGCTCGAACTATCCGGAGTGCCGCTACACCCGCCAGCTCGGCGACGACCCCGACGCCAAGCCTGCCGAGACCGAGCGTCGCCTGGGCGCAGACCCCGCCACGGGAGAGCCCGTGTGGTTGAAGACCGGCCGCTTCGGCCCCTACGTCCAGCGCGGCGAGGGCGAGGAGACCAAGCGCTGCTCGCTGCCGCCCGGCCAGCCTGTGGACGAGGTCGACCTCGACCTGGCGCTGCGCCTCCTGGCCCTGCCGCGCGAGGTCACCACCGACCGCGAGACCGGCGAGCCGATCCTGGCCGGCATCGGCCGCTACGGCCCCTACGTCCAGCGCGGCCGGCAGTACGTGAACCTGCCGGCCGACGAGAACGTGCTGACCATCAGCGACAACCGCGCCATCGCCCTCCTCGCTGAAGCGTCCGAGGGCGGACGCCGCGGTCGCAGCAAGGCACCCGCCGCCGGCCCGCTGCGTGATCTCGGCAAGCACCCCAAGGACGGCGAGCCCGTCCACATCCTGGCCGGCCGCTTCGGCCCCTACGTCAAGCACGGCAAGCTCAACGCCAGCCTGCCGAAGAGCAGGGCACCAGAGGATCTCTCGATGGAGGAGGCCATGGCCCTCCTCGACAAGCGTGCCGCGGCAGGAGGCGGGAAGGCCAAGCCTGCTGCCCGTGGTCGCGGCAAGGCGGCACCCGCTAAGGCAGCATCCGCGAAGAAGCCGGCGGCCAAGGCCAAGCCGGCTCCGCGCAAGCGCGCCAGCCCCAGTGCTGCCGAGTAGCCGGCCATGCCCCGGGGCCGCACTACCGTCGCCCTGCCGACCCGGGAAGACGTGGTCCGCTTCATCCAGGGTGCCGGCCGCGGCCTGAGCCGGCGCGAGCTGGTTGCGGCGCTGGCCACCGACCGGGGCCAGCAGACCGCGGTCAAGGCCATCCTGCGCGACCTCGCCCGCGAGGGCATCGTCCGCCGCGGCCGGCAGAAGGCAGCCGAGCCCGCCGGTCCGCCACCCAAGGTCACCGTGCTCGACGTCGTCGCCATCGACGAGAACGGCGACCTCCGCCTGGCCCACCCCGAACGTCCCGACCTCGCGGCCATCCTCCCGGCCGAGTCGCTGGAGCGCGGCGAGGCACCCGGCGTCGGCGACCGCATCCTCGCCCGCCTCCGCACCGTAACCGAAGGCGAGCCTCTGGAGGCGCGCGTCATCCGCGTCCTCCCGCGCCAGCCACGCACGGTCGTGGGCATCCTGGAGGCCGCCGGCGACGGCTGGCACATCCGCCCGGCCGACCGCCGCATCAAGGCCGACTTCTACGTCCCGGCCGGCGACCGGGGCGATGCCGACCGGGGCGACCTCGTCCTGGCCGAGGTCAGGCCCAGCCACCGCCTGGGCCTCGCCCGCGCCAAGGTCTCCCAGCGCCTGGGCCGCCCGGACGACCCTGCCACCCTCACCCTGATGACGGCCGTGCGCCGCCGGCTTGCCCACGGTCTTCCCGCCGGAAGCCGAGGCGCTGGCCGCCAAGGCCAAGCCCGTCCGCGTCGGCCGCCGCACCGACCTCCGCGACCTCGACCTCGTCACCATCGACGGCGAGGACGCGCGCGACTTCGACGACGCGGTCTGGGCCGCCCCCGATCCTGACCCCGCCAACAAGGGCGGCCACAAGCTGGTGGTCGCCATCGCCGACGTCGCCCACTATGTCCGCCCCGGCGACGCGCTGGACGAGGAGGCCCGTAAGCGCGGCAATTCCGTCTACTTCCCCGACCGCGTGATCCCGATGCTGCCCGAGGCGCTGAGCAACGACCTGTGCTCCCTGCGCCCGGACGAGGACCGCGCCTGCCTCGCCTGCGAGATGACCATCGACGCACGTGGCGAGCTGAAGAGCTGGCGCTTCCGCCGCGCCCTCATGCGCTCACGCGCCCGCCTCACCTACAAGGCCGTGCAGGCGGCCCGTGACGGCCACCCCGACGCCCAGACCGGTCCGCTCCTCGAGACCGTCATCAAGCCCCTCTATGCGGCCTACGAGCGCCTCCTGGAGGCCCGCCACCGCCGCGGCACGATCGAGCTCGAGCTGCCCGAGCGCCGCATCGTCTTCGACGAGACCGGCAAGCCTGTGAACGTCGAGGCCCGCCAGCGCCAGGCCAGCAACATGCTGATCGAGGAGTTCATGATCGCGGCCAACGTCGCGGCCGCCCGCCAGCTCGCCGACGACCAAGGAGGCTTGCCTCTACCGCATCCACGACCGCCCGGACCCCGCCCGCCTCGAAGCCCTGGCCCAGTTCCTGGAGCGCCTGGGCGTCCCCTGGAGCCGCACCGCCCGAAAGCCCGGCGACTTCACCCGCCTCCTCCAGAGCATCGCCGACATCCGCCTGCGTGAGCTGGTCTCCACCCTGGTCCTGCGCTCCCAGGCCCAGGCCGTCTACAGCCCGCAGAACATCGGCCATTTCGGCCTCCACCTGAAGCACTACGCCCATTTCACCTCGCCCATCCGCCGCTACAGCGACCTCGTCGTCCACCGCGCCCTCATCCGCCACCTGGTCCTTGGCAAGGACGGGCTTCCCCAAGGTGTGGACGAGCCCCAGCTGGCGAGCCTGGGCGAGCACCTCTCCCGCTGCGAGCGCCGGGCCATGGAAGCCGAGCGCCGCGCCTTCGAGCGCCTGGTCGCCAGCCTCATGGCTACCCAGCTCAACGCCCGCTTCCACGGCCGCGTCACCGGCACCGCCGCCTTCGGCCTCTTCGTCAGCCTCGACGAGACCGGTGCCGAGGGCCTGATCCCCGTCTCCACCCTCGGCGACGACCTTTTCACCCTCGACGAGCGCCACCATGCCCTGGTCGGCCAGCGCACCGGCGAGACCTTCGGCCTCGGCGACACCGTCAAGGTCGAGCTCCTCGAAGCCGACCCAGTCCAGGGCACGCTCCGCTTCGGCCTCATCGAGCACGAGCGCGGACACGGGGCGGAGCTGGCCCGCGCTGCCTGGCGCAAGGGCGGAGGACGTGGTCGAGGCCGCAGGCCGCCGCCGCGACGCCGCCCGAGCTGACACTACAGCCAAACCTCATCCACTCCAGCCCGAGATCGGTCCTCGTCTCTCCCCCGACGCCTAGTGCATGATCAAGGGAGCTGTTGTGCGAGCGGTGGCAGAAGCTGGCATTGGTAGTGCTGGCAGAGCCGCTGCTTGAGCTCGGCGCCGGTGAGCTTGCGCGCCGGCTCGACCACCGCTCGCTTGGCGTGGACCCATTTGGGCTCGATCGGGTTGAGCCACGGGCTTCGGCTCGGCAGCCGGCAGATCAGAAGGCGGCAACCATGGCCGGTCCGCTTGACCTCGCGATTGTGCCTCCTGACCCAGTCCCGCACCTCGCGGCTGATGTGCCAGGAGGCGTTGTCCCAGATCAGCGCCAAGACCCGGACGCCCTCGGCCGCGAGCTGTTCGGCGGCCCAGGCAAGGAAGGCGCAGGTCACCGGGCTGATCGGTCGCCCGTTGACGAAGCGCAGCAGCATCCGCTCGCGTGCAGGCAGCCACAGGCCGTAGCAGGCCAGGGCCTTCGGCTCAGGATCGGCGCGATCCACGGGATGCAGGCCAAGGCGCAGGGGCTCGCCCGCCGTCCAGGCATGCAGCGCCGGCTGCGCCAGGCGGGAGAACCAGACCTCGTCCTGGAAGCCGAGCGTCCAGCCTGGCCGGCTTTGCGCCTGCCGGATCAGGCGGTCGCGGCGACTTTTTTACGCGCGTAGTCGGGATCGGGGCTGGTGAGCCAGCGCTTGGCGCGCTTCCAGCCCACCTCCAGCCGCGCCAACGCCCGCCGGATCGTCTCGTCCGACAGGACGGTCGCGCTCAGCCCCTGGTCGTGCGCGACCTGCGCCAGCAGGGTGAGCGTCCAGGTGCTCCTGGCATGGCCGAAGGCGCGTGGCGACTGGTGCAGGAGACCGCGCAGCTGCTCCAGCTTGGCTCCATCCAGCACCGGGGCGGCGCTCTTGGGCCGCGGGGAACCGGCGGTCAGGGCCGCAAGGCCGCGGGCGTTGAAAGCGCGGATGGCGTTGCGCACGGTCTGCACCGCGCAGCACAAACCCTGCGCAATAGCCCGCGGCGGGCGCCCTGCCGCGCTCAGCCGCACGATCTGAGCACGCCGCACGGTGAAGGCGCTTGGGGAACGCAGGCCGACGTCGAGCTGGGCGCGCTCCGCGCCGCTCAGCTCACGAACGAAGATCGGTGGGTGCATCCCGATCAGATGCGGCCCGCAATGCCCTTGCACAAGAGCTACGTGGGATTGCACTAGTTCGGCAGGCAGGTCAGGAACACGAAGAAGGACTGGCTGCTGAGCACGCCGCTGCTGTTGAAGGTCTGCACGATCACGCCCGTGCTCGCCTCGCTCTCGCCATCGCCTGTGGCCGCGACCATTGCCGGCTTGGCGACATTGGGTGAGGTCGAGACGGTTACGCCTATCGGTGCGGTAAAGGCGCATTTTGTGACCGGCTCGGTGAAGGCCACCTCGTAGCGGCCCTCTTCGAGCTTTGCAGTGCTGACGACGCCGCGGCTGCGCCCGACATTGCCGCCCGCATCGACGAAGGCGAAGCAGCCGTTGCACTGCATGCCGGCGGCCAAGGCGCGGTCTGCGCCGTAGAGCATTAGCGTGAGAGCCAGGGCCAGACCGACGGCCCGCCCTGTCGTGTGCCTGTTCATGATCGGTTACCCGCGCCGCGACCGGCGATGTGCGCCTCAAACAAGGGCGCCGCCTCGGGGTCGGGTGTGCCGCCACTTCATTTCCCGCCGATGTCGCCCGGGCGGGCTTTTGTTTCGTGTGTGCAAGGCTGGCCGCGGGGATCTTTGCTTACAGGCGCTTCGGCATCGCCAGGTACCGATGCCTGCGCGGATACTCGTCCACGGGCCCCGACAACGGCGGCCTGCTCACCGTCTTCTATGGCCAGGACGCAACAGGCGTCACCCAGCTCGCCGCAGCCCACTGGCGTCTCGGCGCCCAGCCCTCGCGGCGTTTCCCTCTGCAACACATCTAAGTCCCTGCCGGAGAAGCGGTTTGGCCGCCGCCCCGGTAACATTCGGTAACAGGAATTGAGTTGGCCGCTTGCCCCGGCCTGTGGCTTACCTGCACTGCCGGAGGTTGGCCTCGGCAAGTCGGGAACTTTTGTTAGCGAGACAATGACGGCGCTTGCTTGGGCAGATAGCCCGGTGATCAGCCTCGACGGTCTGGTCAGCACCCGGGACGCCACCATCGAGATCGATGCCGAGCGGCGTCGCCGTGCGGCAGCCAGGGCTCCGGCCTGGGCTGCCGAGGCGGTGGCGACGCAGGTCTGGGTGCTGAAGTCGCCGCGCGCCGGCGACGCCTCGCAGGTGCTCGCCCTCGCCGAGGGTCTTGGCCTGCCGTTCGAGGTCAAGGAGCTCAGCCGCCGCTCGCTCGATGTCCTTCGCGCCCCACCCTTCGCTGCCACGCTGGCCGGGCTTGAGCCCGCCTCCGCAGCTTTGCTGCGGGCACCCTGGCCCGCCCTGGTGCTCAGCGCCGGCCGCGAGAACGAGCCGGTCGCCCGCTGGATCAGGAAGGCCTCGGGGGGTGCCACGAAGATCGTCCATGTCGGCCGGCCCTGGGGCCCGATCGACGGCTACGACCTCGTGGTCACGACGCCGCAATACCGCCTGCCCGAGCGGCCCAACGTCCTTCAGAACGATGCGCCGCTGCACCGGGTGACCGTGGAGAGGCTGACCGAGGCGACCGTCGCCTGGGCGCCGCGCCTGGGCCACCTGCCGCGCCCCTACGTGGCCGTGCTGGTCGGCGGCAATAGCGGCCCCTACGCGCTCGACCGTCAGGCCGGGGAGCGGCTCGGCCGCGAGGCCAGCGCGCTCGCCAGCCGGCTGGGCGGCTCGCTGCTGATCACCACCAGCGCCCGCACACCCGCCAGCGCCCTTGCCGGCCTCGCCAGCGCCATCGACGTGCCGCACTACCTCTTTGGCTGGAAGAAGGGCACGCGCGAGAACCCCTATTACGCGTTCCTGGGCCTGGCCGACGAGATCGTGGTCACCGCCGACAGCATGTCGATGGTCACCGAGGCCTGCGCTACCGGCAAGCCCGTGCACCTGTTCGACCTCGGCGAGGGCGAGCTCTCCATGCGGGAGCCGGTCGGCACCAGGAGCGAGGCGGCACCGGCTTTGGATGCGCGCAGCGTCCTGCGCGAGTCGGGTCTCAGCACGGGGCTCTACCGCCTGATGCTGCGCTATGCGCCCAAGCGCGTGACCCGGGACATCCGGCTCGTGCACGAGCGGCTGGTGGCCACGGGCCGTGCCCGCTGGCTGGGCAGTGCCGCGACGCCGGCGATCCGCCGGCCGTTGCTCGATCTCGAGCGCGCGGTGGCCAGGGTGCAGGCGCTTCTGGGCGATATGGTGCCCGATACGCTGGCGGCTTTCAGCCGGGCAGCCTGAGCAGGCGATCATGGCGAACGCTTCGATCCCGGTCGGCGGGCTCGCCGATACCGCCCGCACGCCCGGCCCCGGGCGCGGCGGCTTCAGCCGCACCTCTCTGGTCCGCCCCTACGCCCGCATGCGGCTCGACCAGCTGGCGCGCGAGGACGCGGCCCTGGCGCAGCGCCGCACGCTGCGCCGGCTGGTCGAGAAGGCGGCCGGCACGCGCTTCGGCAAGCACCACGACTTCGCGGGCATCCGCACCGTCGAGGACTTCCAGAAGCGGGTGCCGCTGCGCACCTACGGCCAGCTCTGGGACGATTACTGGAAGCGAGCCTTCCCCGACCTAGTCGACGTCACCTGGCCCGGCCGGATCCCGTTCTTCGCGGTCTCCTCCGGCACCGCCAGCGGCAAGGTCAAGTACATCCCGACCACCAAGGCGATGGTGCGCGCGAACAGCCGGGCCGCCTTCGACACGGTCGTCCATCATTTGGGCTGCACGCCCGACAGCCGGCTCGCCGATGGCACCTTCTTCCTGCTGGGCGGCAGCACCGACCTGAAGGAGCTCTCGACCGGCGTCTTCGCCGGCGACATCAGCGGCATCGCCTTCCGCTGCCAGCCCTGGTGGAGCAGGCCCTTCGCCTTCCCGCCGTCGGAGCTGCGCTTCCTCACCGACTGGGAGGAGAAGATCGGGCGCATCGCCCCGCTCTCGCTGGAGCGCGACGTACGCGGCCTCTCCGGCGCTCCCGGCTGGCTGCTGGTGCTGTTCGAGACCCTGGCCGCCCTGCGCCCGCACACCTCCGGCCGGCTCGTCGACCTCTACCCGAACCTCGAGCTCCTGATCCATGGCGGGGTCAGCTTCGCCCCCTACCGGAGCCGCTTCGAGGCCCTGCTGGAGGGCAGCCGGACCAAGCTGCGCGAGGTCTATGCGGCGTCCGAGGGCTATGTGGCGATCGCCGACCGTGGCCCCGGCGAGGGCATGCGGCTCGTCGCCGACAACGGCCTCTTCTTCGAGTTCGTGCCGGTCGAGGAGCTGGGCTCGCCCAACCCCACCCGGCACTGGGCCGGCACGATCGAGCCCGGCATCGACTATGCGATCGTGCTCACCACCTGCGCCGGCCTGTGGGGCTACCTCATCGGCGACGTGGTCCGCTTCGTGGACACGAGGCCGCCGCGACTCCTGATCACCGGCCGCACCTCCTACATGCTCTCCTCCTTCGGCGAGCATCTGACGGGCGAGCTGGTCGAGACCTGCGTGCTGGCCGCCGCCCGTTCCCTCGGCCTGGACGTGGCCGAGTTCACCGTCGGCACCCAGTTCGGGCAGGCCCGCGGCGAATGGGGCCGGCACGCCTACGTGGTAGAGTTCGTGGGCGGCATCCCGGACGCCGCCCGCCTCCGGGCCTTCCGCGACGCCGTCGACCGCGAGCTGGCCTTACGCAACGAGGACTACGACGAGCGCCGCAAGGTCCCGACCGGCCTCAAGGAGCCCGTGATCGAGACCATGCCCCCGGGCGGCTTCGCCTTGTGGCTCAAGAGCCGCGGCCGCCTCGGTGGCCAGAACAAGGTCCCGCGCGTGATCGGCGACCAGGCCCTGCTCCAGGGCCTGCGCACCTTCGCAGCGGAGCAGCGGGGCGGCTAGAGCTCGCCCGCCTGCTCGTACCAGCGGGCGGTCTGCGTAGCACCCTCGCTGAAGCCGGTCTTGGGCACGAAGCCCAGGAGCCGTTGGGCCTTGCTCCCGTCGAGCCGGAAGCTCTTGCGGAAGAAGTCGATCCGGCGCCGGTGGAGCGGCGGCTGGATGCCCAAGGGGCGCAGCGTGGTCTCGAGCAGGAACGCGGCCGCGGCCACCGGGGCCAACGGCACGCGCAGCCGGGGTGTCGCCTTGCCGACCGCGGCGGCGATGGCGCCTATCATCTGGTCGGTCGTCACCGCCTCCTTGCCGGCCGAGAGCAGCACCTCGCCCCTTGCCGCCTCGTGCGAGGCCGCAAGCAGGAGCAGGTCCACGAGGTCGTCGACATAGATCGGCTGGTGCAGGTTGCGGCCGTTGCCGACCACCAGGAACTGCCCGGCCTTGATGCTCTTGAACAGCTTCAGCAGGCGACGGTCGCCTGGGCCATAGGTCTCGGTGATCCGGATGACCGCGACCTTCTGCTCCCCGGCCCGGGCCAGCGCCATCTGCTCCGCCTCGAGCTTCGTCTGGCCGTAGATGTTGTCGGGTGCTGTCGGTGTCGTCTCGTCGATCAGCCCGTCGTGGCTGCCATAGACGCCGATCGTACTCCCATGCACGAAGGTGGCGCCCACCGCCTTGGCGGCAGCCAGCATCTGCCGCGTTCCGTCGATATTGACGGCACGGAAATGTGCATCCGGCACGTTCATCTCGTGCTGTGCTGCCGCGAGATGGATGACCGCGTCGGTCCCCGCCCACGCCACGGGCAGGCCGACAAGGCTCTCGAGCTCGGACACCAGGACCTCGACACCCATCGTGCCGAGCTCCTGTCTCCGCGCTGCTTCCTGCGGTGTTCGAACGAGGCCGGTCACGATGACCTCATTCCCCAGCCGCCGGGCCTGCATGGCAAGCCTCGAGCCGATGAAGCCCGTCCCACCCGTGATCAATATTCTCATGAAACCCCGGCTTCGCTCAGAACGAGGTTTCCCCGCGCCACTACCTAGCCGAGCCAGTAATGCGTTGGGAAGCTGACGGGGCCGTAGCGGTACCGCTCTTCAGGCAGGACGAGCAAGTGAGCAACAGGACCGGAGGTCTCAGGCAGGTGGAGCAGATCGCCGTCGCCACGAGCGGGCAGGCCGTGATATCGGGCGCGCTCGGCAGGCCGCAGCAGCGCTCGGTCAGCGCAGGCATGCACGACCGGAGACGTTGGCAGGCTCGATGCGGACGATCAGCAAGGCGGACAATATCCGAGCCCGGCTCGCCCGCGCCCGTTCCTCGCCGATCCAGGCCTATCGCGAGCTGACCACGGGCGAGGTGGGCTGGGGCGGCTTCCTTGCCTACGAGCTGCTGACCTCTGTCCTGGGCCCGCTGCCCGGTGCGGTGGGCTTCGCCCTGCGGCAGAAGCTCTATCGCTCGCTCTTCGCAGAGCAGTGGCCGCAGCCTCGTCATCGGCCGTAACGTCGTGCTGCGTCACCCGGCCGCGATGACGCTGGGCGACCAGGTCACGATCGACGACAACTGCGTGCTCGACGGGCGCGGCTCCGGGCGTGAGGGCTTCCGGCTCGGCGACGGTGTCGTGATCGGGCGCAACTCGATGCTGCTGGCCAAGGCCGGCAGTCTCGTGCTGGGCCCACGGACCTCCCTGGGGGCCAACTGCGTTGTCGTCTCCATGAGCGGGATCGAGATCGGCGAGGCCGTGCTGTTCGCCGGCGGCTGCTATCTGAGCGCTGGCGCCTACCCGGTGCATGACCGCACGCGACCGGTGATGGACCAGGATGCGCTGAGCAAGGGGCCGATCCGGATCGGCGACGGGGCCTGGATCGGCACCTGTGCGATAATCCTGGATGGGATCACGGTCGGGCGCGGGGCCGTTGTGGGTGCCGGCGCCGTGGTCACGAAGGACGTGCCCGACTGGGCCATCGTAGCGGGCGTGCCGGCGCGCCAGGTCGGCACGCGCGGCTAGTGAGGACCGAGTAGATGTGCGGCATCGCGGGTGTGGTGGGTGGGCGCTGGTCCGATCCGGCCGTGATCGGCCGCATGCTGCACGCGCTGCGCCACCGGGGACCCGACGACGGTGCCACGCATGGCGCGCAATGGCGGGGTGCTGGGCCATCGCCGGCTCTCGATCATCGACCTCGAGGGCGGCCGGCAGCCGATCGGCAACGAGGACGGCACCAAGTGGGTCGTCTGCAACGGCGAGATCTACAATTACCGGGAGCTGATGGCCGAGCTGGAGGCCAAGGGCCACCGCTTCCGCACCCGCTCCGACACCGAGGTCGTGCTGCACCTCTACGAGGAGCTGGGCGAGGCCTGCCTCGGCCGGCTGCGCGGCATGTTCGCCTTCGCGATCTGGGATACGACCGAGCAGCGCCTGTTCGCCGCCCGCGACCATCTGGGCCAGAAGCCCTTCTACTACCGTCAGGTCGGCAACGAGCTCGCCTTCGCCTCCGAGATCAAGGGCCTGCTGCCGCTCCTGGACAGGCCCGAGGTCGACGCCTCGGCCCTGCACCAGTATCTGGCACTCCGCGTCATCGCCCCGCCGCTCAGCATGTTCCGCGGCATCAGCAAGCTGCCGCCGGCGCATTGCCTGAGCTTCTCCGTCCGCGAGGGCCTGAAGATCAGGCGCTACTGGGACCTCTCCTACGAGCCCAAGCTCAAGGGCTCCGAGGATGAGCTGCTGGAGGCGCTGGAGCAGCAGCTGATCGAGTCCGTGCGCCTGCACATGGTGAGCGACGTGCCGGTCGGCTCCTTCCTCAGCGGCGGTCTCGATTCGACCCTCGTGGTGGCGATGACGATGAAGCACGCGGCCAGGGAGCCGCTGCCCACCTTCACCATCGGCCTGCCCTACGGCGAGTATCGACGAGGCACCGGCAGCCCGGCTGGTGGCCGAGCGCTACGGTACCCGGCACCACGAGCAGAGGATGGTACCCTCGCTCGTCGAGCACCTGCCCGAGCTGGTCTATTTCCTGGACGAGCCTTCCGACCCGCTCTCGGTCTGCAGCTGGCTGGTCAGCCGGATGGCCCGGCGCGAGGTGAAGGTCGTCCTCGGCGGCGACGGTGGCGACGAGCTGTTCGGTGGCTACGACCGCTACTACGGCAATCTCTATGCCGGCTACTACGCCATGCTGCCGCCCGCGGTGCGACGCGGCGTGATCAGCCCGATCCTGAGCCTGATCCCCGACGGCGACTGGTACAAGAGCAAGGGCCACCAGGCGAAGTGGCTGCACCGCGCCTCGTTCCTCTCCGGCGGCGAGCGCTACTCTCGCACGCTGGGCTACTTCTACTTCCCGCCGGAGCAGCAGGCGCGGCTGTTCGGCCCCGAGCTGCGGAGCAACGCCGGCAGCTTCGATCCCTACGCCGCCATCCGCGATGCCTACGAGGATGCCCCCGCCGACCACCCGGTCGACCGGATGCTCTACGCCGACAGCCGAATCCGCTTGCCCGACCATCCGGTGATGATCCAGGACCGGATGTCGATGGCGCATGGGCTCGAAGCGCGCAGCCCCTTCATGGACCACAAGGTGGCCGAGTTCTGCGCCTCACTGCCGACCGACATGAAGGTGCGCTGGCGGACGTTGCGCTACGCCGAGCAGCGCTTATGCGAGCGCTATCTGCCCAAGGAGGTGCTGGCGCGGAAGAAGCAGGGCTTCTCCTCGGCCTTGCCCTATCTGCTCCGCGACGAGTACCGCCAGCTCTTCGAGTGCTTCCTCTCACAGTCGGAGCTGGCCCGGGCAGGCTATCTGGAGCAGGCCGGCATCGACCGGCTGCGCCAGCAGCATGGGAAGGGTGCCGACCACGGCAACCGCCTCTGGCTGCTGCTCAATGCGGAAGCGTGGTACCGGATGCACATTCAAGGTCATAGCCGCGAGGCCATGCACGAGCAGATCACGGGCCTTCCCGCTCCGCGCCAGGACTGCGCCGCGTGACGCAGGGCCAGATCGACCTGTCGGTCATCGCCCCCCTCTACAACGAGGAGGACAATGTCGCCCTGCTGCACGCCGCCATCGTGGCGGCGGTGCGGCCGCTCAACATGCGCAGCGAGATCATCCTGGTCGACGACGGCAGTCGCGATGCCACCTTCGAGCGTGCGCTGGAGCTGCCGGCCGAGGATCCTCCTCTGCGCCTCGTCAAGCTGCGCCGCAACTCGGGCCAGACCGCCGCCATGGTGGCCGGCATCGACCATGCCCAGGGCCGCATCCTGCTCACCATGGACGGCGACCTGCAGAACGATCCGGGCGACATCCCGCTCTTCCTCGAGAAGATCGAGGAGGGCTACGACCTCGTCGTGGGCTGGCGCCACAACCGCCAGGACCACTGGTCGCGCGTGCTGCCGTCCAAGGTCGCCAACTGGCTGATCGCCAAGGTCACGGGCGTGCCGATCAAGGACAATGGCTGCTCGCTCAAGGCCTACCGGGCGAGCGTCATCAAGCGCATCCCGCTCTACAACGAGATGCACCGCTTCATCCCGGCCATGGCGTCACTGGCAGCCCCGCGGATCGCCCAGATCCGGGTCCGCCACCATCCGCGCCGGTTCGGCCAGTCGAAATATGGCTTCTCGCGGATCTACAAGGTCTTCATGGACCTCCTCACCATCCGCACCATCCTCTCCTTCAGCCGCCGCCCGAGCGTGTGGCTGGGGACGGTGGCCGGCGTCGCGGGCGTGCTCGCGGCGCTGGCGATCGGACTGAGCCTGATGCTGATGTGGAGCGACACGAGCGACCGCTCGGTCGTCTTCAGCGGCCTCGGCGTGCTGTTCGGCGCCCTTTCCATCTACGCCGTGTTTCTGGGCTTCCTGACCCAGCTTTTGCATCGCACCATGGCGACAAGGCTGCGCCCCTTCGTCATGATGGCGGCCAAGCCCATCGACCTTGTCGGAACTCCTTCCAGCGGGCCTGCATGACCTTGCGACCTTCTAGCCTCTCGGCCGTGATCCCCGTCCTCCACGACACAGGCGATCTCGCCGCTGCGCACGCGCGCTATGCCCGTGCCCTCGAGCCCACGGCCGAGCGGGTCGACTTCATCTACATCGTCGACGGGCCGCTCCCGCAGGCGCTGGCCACGCTCCGCGAACTGAAACGCCGTGCGCTGCCGATCGAGGTCTTATGCTTCCCGGCCGCCATGGGCGAGGCCGCGGCCCTCTCGGTCGGGCTCCAGGCAGCGACGGGCGAGGTGGTGATGACCCTCACCGCCGAGCCGCACATCGATGATGCCGACCTCCCCCGCCTCGTGCAGGCCCTTGCCACGGCCGACCTTGTGGTAGCGCGCCGCAGCCACGTGATGGCCGAGAGTCGTGGCCGTGGACGCAAGCTCGACCATCTCGTCAACCGTCTGTTCAAGACCACGCTGCGCGACATGCGCTCGACCGTGCGCGCGATGCGGGCCGACGTCGCCGGCGAGCTCACGCTCTACGGCAACCAGTTCCGCTTCCTGCCGCTCCTGGCCCAGGCCCAGGGCTTCAGGGTGACCGAGGTCGACGTCACCAGCGTCCGCCCGAAGCGAACCTCCGGGAGCCTGCTGCCATTCGACCCCAGCCTCCTGCTCGACGTCATCGCGGTGTTCTTCCTGCTCCGCTTCCTCCGCAAGCCGTTCCGCTTCTTCGGTGGCTTCGGCTTCGCGGTGCTGATGGTGGGCATCCTGATCACGGCCTGGGTGGTGGGTGCCAGGCTCTTCTTCGGCATCCCGCTCGGCGACCGGCCGGTCCTGATCCTGAGCACGCTGCTGGTGGTGCTGGGCATCCAGATCATCTCGGTGGGCCTGATCGGAGAGATCATCAGCTTCACCTACGCCAAGGACATCAAGGACTACCGGGTCGAGCGCCTGGTCGAGCCCGAGCAGGCCCGGGCCCGGGAGCATCTTGTCGTCTGAGGCCGACCAGGGGGCGGCCGAGGCCTCCCCTCCCTCCATGCTGACGCGGGAGAACCTGCGCAGCGGCTGGATCCAGCGTCTCCTCGTCACCGGCGGCTACAAGGTCCTGAGCGAGGAGGAACTTCTGGCCTCGCGCCGTGCCCTCCTCGACCAGCATCCGCCGGGCCAGGATCTGTGGCTCTTCGCCTACGGCTCCCTGATCTGGAACCCGGCCTTCCATTACGTCGAGCGCCGGATCGGCGCCGTGCACGGCCTGCACCGCCGTTTTTGCCTGTGGACCAATCTCGGCCGCGGCACGCCCGAGCGCCCCGGCCTCGTCCTCGGCCTCGACCGCGGCGGCCGCTGCCGCGGCGTGCTCTACCGCCTCGCCGCCGAGGAGTTCGACACCGAACTCGAGATCGTCTGGCGCCGCGAGATGGTGACCGGCGCCTACCGCCCGCGCTGGGTGGAGGCCGCCACTGCCGAGGGCCGGGTGCGGGCGCTGACCTTCGTCATCAACCGCGAGCATGACCGCTACGCCCGAGCACTGAGCGACGACGACCTGATCCGCACGCTGGCGACGGCCCAAGGTGCGCTGGGCTCCTGCGCCGACTACCTGTTCCACACCGCCTCCCACCTGACCCAGCTCGGCATCGCGGACGCTGCGCTGGAGCGCCTGTGCGTCGCCGTCCGCACCTACCAAGAAGAGGCTGCTCCGAACGCCGCCGCGAGCTCCGCCCTCAACGCCTCCTCCTCGTCCGCGTAGCGCGGCGAGAAGTGGAACGGCACCACGCGTTTCACGCCCGCCATCCGCGCCAGCGTTCCCGCCTGATGCGCCGTCAGGTGCCGCCGGGCTGCCGCATGGTCGCGGTCTCGATCGAGGAAGCCGCCCTCGATGAACAGCAGCTCCGCCCCGCGCGCGAGCTCGACGATCCGCTCCACGTTGACGGGTGTCCAGGCGCTGTCGGTGACGTAGGCGAGCTTGCGCCCGGGCGTGATCTCGAGCACCCGCTCCTTCAGGAAGCCCAGGGTAAAGGTCCGTTCCCCCGCCTGCCCGGCCGTCCGCCAGCGTGCCGTCACCGGTCGATCATCCGGTGCATCGGTCAGCGCCAGCCCCTTTAGCTCGCTAAGCCAGGGCCCGGTGCCGATCCCCAGCTCATCGAGCCGGTTACGCCAGACATTGACCCGCACCGTCTCCTCGATTGCGTAGGCGAGGCAGGGGATGCCATGGTCCAGCGTGGTCGCGGTCACGCGTAACCGATCCTCGACCAGGATGGCCGGTCCCGCCGCCTCTACGTCCCGAAGCTCGCGCGCGAACGCCGTCCGCAGCCGGAACGTGGCGCCGGCGCAGGGTCCCGCCTCGCCGACCTCGGTGACCAGGAAGACGAGATCGTTCTCGTAGCCCTCGATCAGGTTCCAGCAGTAGGCCCCGAGCTTGTGCTCGAGCCGGTCGGCGATGCCGGGCGGGCCGAACAGGCGCACCGTCTTCTCGCGCCCGAGCACGAGCCGCAGGAAATGGTCGAAGCCGCACCAGTGGTCCATGTGCGTGTGCGAGATCAGCACGTCCGAGACGCGCAGGAGCTTGCGCGGCGGCAGGGCCGTGAGGTCGCCCATGTCGAAGAGGAAGGCGCGGCCGCCATAGGGGAGGTCGACGAAGAGGGCCGGGTCGCCGTAGGGCCCGTTCACGAGCTGGGCGTCGAAGAAGCTGGGCACGGGCTGGCTGTTCGCATTCCGAAGCCCTGAAGGCAATAACCTCACCGAACCGTAAGCACGGCCCGGCCACCACACCGCCTATCCTGGCCGCTCCCAGCCAGGAGCCAGTGGTGACCCTTTCAACCCCGCACCTGTCGCGCCGCGCCCTTCTCGGCGCCGCCTCCCTGCTGCTCGCCCGCCTGCCCGCGGCGGCAGCGTCCGCTCCGGACATCGTCGAGGAGATCTCCCGCCTCATTGCCCAGAACTTCTACGACCGCGCCAAGGCCGAGCGCCTGTGGCCCGCGATCCGCGTCCGGTATGCGGACCGTCTCGCGGCCAATCCCTCGACCGCAGAGGTCGCGAGCATCCTCGACGCCATGCTGGCCGAGCTTGGCGCCTCCCACACCGGCCACTACACGCCGGACGAACTCGCCTACTTCGAGCTGCTCGACATCTTTGCCCGCGACGAGTTCGCCCCGAAGCTCCGGGAGCGTTTCGCCGATGGCGAGGTGGCCTATGACGGCATCGGCGTGGTGCCTCGCCGGGTGGATGGCCGCACGCATCTGGCCGGCGTCTATGACGGCGGCCCTGCCGCCCGCGCCGGCCTGCTTACCGGCGACGAGATCCTGGCCGCGGACGAGGCTCCGTTCGACCCCGTGGCCTCATTCGCCGGCAAGGCCGGCCGCCGCGTACCGCTCGAGGTGCGCCGCCATGTCGGCGGCGCCAGCTTCACCGTCACGGTCGAGCCGCAACGGATCCGGCCCAACGCCTTCTTCCTCGACGCTCTCAAGGCCAGTGCCCGGACCATCGACCATGGTGGCCACCGTCTGGGCTACGTTCGCATCTGGTCCTACGCCCGCAGCCGCTACCAGGAAGCGCTCAGTGACGAGCTCTCCGAAGGCCGTCTGAAGGATGTTGAAGGCCTGGTCCTCGACCTGCGCGGCGGCTGGGGCGGCGCCCAGCCCGAATATGCCGACCTTTTCCTCGGCGGCGCCCCCATCATGACCTTCACCAACCGCAACGGCGAGACCGGCTTCGCCAGCTTCCGCTGGCGCCGCCCCTTCGTCGTCCTGGTCGACCAGGGCACTCGCAGCGGCAAGGAGGTCCTGGCCTACGGCTTCCAGCGCCGCGGCATCCGTCTCGTCGGCACCCGCACTGCCGGGGCGCTGCTTGCCGGGCGGGGCTACCTGCTGTCGGACGCGAGTCTACTGGTGCTCGCCGTGCTGGATGTGGCGGTCGAAGGCGAGCGTCTCGAAGGCAAGGGCGTGGCACCGGACGTCGAGGTGCCGTTTCACCTACCTTATGCGGCTGGAGCCGATCCGCAGCTCGAAGCGGCGTTGAACGAGCTGGCCGTCGGCCTTTGATGTGGCAGAGCCTTCGGTAATCAGCCCAGGTTCGGCCGCGTCTCCAGGGCCCGGCGCACCACCGCCTCGACCTTCGCCCGCTCCTCGCCCACCAGCGTCAGCCGCGGCGCCCGCACCCACTCCGAGCCGAGCCCCGTCATCTGGTTCGCGAGCTTGATGTACTGGACCAGCTTCTTGTCCACATCGAGGTGCAGGAGCGGCATGAACCAGCGATAGAGGGCCACGGCCTCGTCGACCTTGCGAGCGGCTGCCAGCTCGACCAGACGCACGGCCTCACGGGGGAAGGCGTTGACCAGCCCCGAGACCCACCCTACCGCGCCAAACAGCACGTTCTCCAGCACGAGGTCGTCGACGCCGCAGAAGAGCAGGTAGCGGTCGTCCAGCACGTTGACCATGTCGGTGACACGGCGGCTGTCGTGCGAGGATTCCTTGACCGCCACGATGTTGGGGCTTTCGGCCAGGCGCAGAAAGGCCTGCGGCTTGAGGTCGACCTTGTAGCCCACGGGGTTGTTGTAGATCATGATCGGCAGGCCGGTGCCGGCGGCGAGCGTCCGGAAGTGGTGCACGGCCTCGCGCTCGTCCTGCTCGTAGACCATGCAGGGCAGGGCCATCAGCCCGGCGCAGCCGGCGCGCTCGGCCCGGGCCGCGTGCCGGATGCCGAGCTCGGTCGTGTACTCGGCCACACCCGAAAGCACCGGCACCCTTCCGGCCGCGGCCTCGACGGCGGTGCGCAGCACCTCTTCCTTCTCGTCCGGCGAGAGCGAGCTGTTCTCGCCCAGGGTTCCCAGCATGATCAGCCCGCGGCAGCCGGCCTCGATGCTGGCCTCGACGTGCCGTGCCGTGCCGTCGAGGTCGAGGGCACCGTCCTCCTTGAACTCCGTCATCAGGGCGGGGAACACGCCGCGCCAGTCGACCTGCATCGTCCCTCTCCTCAGGCTTTGCCGCTCGGATACAGTGCCGCAGGCGAGGGCGGCAAGGGGAGGGGTGGCATGCGGATCGAGCGGATCGAGGCCTGGCAGGTCCTGCTGCCGCTGCACGAGGGCGGCTACAGCTGGGCCGACGGCAAGAGCGTACTGTCTTCGACAGCACGGTGGTGGCGGTCCACACCGACCAGGGTGTCACCGGCTGGGGCGAGGTCTGCCCGCTCGGGCCCGCCTACCTGCCGGCCTACGCCAACGGCGCGCGCACCGGTATCGCCGAGCTGGCGCCGGCGCTGATCGGCCTCGACCCGCGGGAGCTGGGCGTCCTCAACCAGCGCATGGACCAGGCGCTCAAGGGACACCCCTACGTGAAGTCGGCGATCGACATCGCGTGCTGGGACATCCTGGGCAAGGTTGCAGGCCAGCCCGTTTGCACCCTGCTGGGCGGCCGCTTCGGCGACGACTTCGCTCTCTACCGTGCCATCTCGCAGGACACGCCCGAGCGCATGGCGGAGCGCGTCGCCGGATATCGTGCCGAGGGCTACCGCAAGTTCCAGCTCAAGGTCGGCGGGGAGCCGCTGGCCGATATCGCCCGCATCCGCGCGGTCGCCCAAAGGCTGGAGCCCGGCGACGTGCTGATCGCCGATGCGAACACCGGCTGGACCATGCACGAGGCCGCCCGCGTCGTGGATGCGGTGCGCGACGTCGACGTCCACATCGAGCAGCCCTGCCCGACCTACGAGGCCTGCCTCACCATCCGGCGGCGCACCGCCAAGCCCTTCATCCTCGACGAGCTGATGGACAGCCTGCCCATGGTCGCCCGCGGCCATGCCGAAGGCGCGATGGATGCCATCAATCTCAAGATCTCGAAGGTCGGCGGCCTCACCCGTGCGCGCGAGATCCGCGACTTCTGCGTCGCCATGGGCATCGCGATGACGATCGAGGACAGCTGGGGTGGCGACATCGTCACGGCCGCCATCGCCCACCTTGCCCACAGCACCCCGCCCGACCTCCTGCTCTCCGCCACCGACTTCAACAGCTACGTCACGCTGAGCATCGCCGAGGGGGCACCGCGGCGGGAGGCGGGCCGCCTTGCGGCGCCGATGGCACCCGGACTAGGGGTCAGCCCGCGCCAGGAGCTGCTAGGCAAGCCGGCTCGTGAGCGTCTGACCGGTCGGCTGCGGGGTCCGCGCCGTTCTGACGCACAACCCGGATCCTCTGCAGGGTGGGGCACCGGCGCAGAGCCAAGCAGCTCGCCTCATAGCGCCCCGACGGCTCCGTGGCATGGTACGGTGCGTAGAAGAGGATCGTGCGGGCGGAAGCCTTTGATGTGGGTCAATGCGTGATTCCCCATTGGCTGCCATGGTGGCCGAGGATTGTGCCAAGCGCCCATGGAGAGGAGACGACCGATGACGCAGGAGAGCAAGGCTACCTTCACGTCGACACCGGAGGCCGGTGCTGCCGCTCTGCAGATGTGGCTCGAAACGGGCAACAGCCTGATCACCGGCCTCACCGCCGCGCAGGCCGAGTATGCCAGGTTCTGGCACGCCCGGCTCGACAGGCTGCGGGAGACGGCGGATCGTGTGACCGCCTGCCGCGACCCGAAGGAGGCGGTGCAGCTCCAGGCCGAGCACGCCCAGGCAATGATGCGCGACTATGCCGAGCTCTGGCCCAGGCTGATGGGTGTCCTGGTCGATACTGTCCGCGCGCCTGCCGTTTCGGCAGCAGCGAGCGCGGTCCATGAGCAGAAACTTCAGACCGCCAAGATGCGTGATCTCTCGCCTGCCGCTTGAGCCTGTCGTCCTGCGCGTATGGTCCTCGGGCGGCCGTATCTGTACAACCAAGTTTGACCTTGCAGGCCGAGGCTTCAGCCTCTTTTGCGGCCTTTGGAGGACCGGCGCTGATGACGGAGACCGACTTGAGCACTTCCGGTGGCACGCCTAGGAGCCTGTGGCCCGACGCTGTCAACTACTGGGTCGATGCGTGGCAGCGGAGCATCCTCTACCTCGACGTGATGCGTCAGCGCGGCAACCAGTTTCAGGAGCACATGGCGGAGCGGGCGCCCCATGTCCTGAGCTTCCGCTGCGAGCTCGTGCTCAGCGGGGCGACGCTGCCCCGGCCGGTGAATTACGGCATGGTCCGGATCACCCCGCCGCGCGGCGTCACGATCGATCCGCAGAAGCGGCCGTTCGTGGTCGTCGACCCCCGCGCCGGGCACGGGCCCGGGATCGGCGGATTCAAGGCCGACAGCGAGGTCGGCGTGGCCATGCGCGCCGGGCACGCCTGCTACTTCGTGGGCTTCCTGCCCGATCCGGTCCCCGGCCAGACCGTCGAGGACGTGATGCAGGCCGAGGCCGCGTTCCTTGAGCGGGTGATCGAGCTGCATCCGGAGGCGGAGGGCAAGCCGGTCGTGATCGGCAACTGCCAGGCTGGCTGGCAGATGATGATGACCGCGGCGACCCGGCCTGAGCTGTTCGGCCCCATCATCGTCGCCGGGGCTCCGCTCTCCTACTGGAACGGCGTGCGCGGCGTGAACCCGATGCGCTACTCGGGCGGGCTGATGGGCGGGAGCTGGCTCACCGCACTGACCGGCGACATGGGCCACGGCATCTTCGATGGGGCCTGGCTGGCGTACAACTTCGAGAGCCTGAACCCAGCCAACACGCTCTGGACCAAGCAGTACAATCTCTACGCCAACATCGACACCGAGGCGGCGCGTTATCTGGGCTTCGAGCGCTGGTGGGGCGGGCATGTCCTGCTCAACGCCGAGGAGATGCAGTACATCGTCGACAACCTGTTCGTCGGCAACAAGCTGTCGACGGCCCAGCTCGTGACCTCGGACGGCATGCGCATCGACCTGCGCGAGATCCGCTCGCCGATCATCGTCTTCTGCTCCAAGGGCGACAACATCACCCCGCCGCAGCAGGCGCTGGGCTGGATCACCGACCTCTATTCGAGCATCGAGGACATCCGCGCCCACGGGCAGACGATCGTCTACTGCGTGCACGAGAGCGTGGGCCACCTCGGCATCTTCGTCTCCGGCGGCGTGGCCAAGAAGGAGCACGAGGAGTTCGCCTCCAACATCGACTTCATCGACGTGCTGCCGCCGGGCCTCTACGAGGCCGTGATCACCGCCCGCGAGGCCGCCGATCCCAACGCCGACCTCGTCGTCGGGGACCATGTGCTCCGCTTCGAGGCGCGCGACCTGGACGACATCCGTGCCCTGGGCGGCAACGAGCCTGAGGACGAGCGCCGCTTCGCCACCGTGGCCCGGCTGTCGGAGATCAATCTCGGCCTCTACCGCACCATGATGCAGCCCGTCGTGAAGGCGATGGTCGGCGAGCCGATGGCCGAGTGGCTGCGCCGCGATGCACCCGTTCCGGCTGCAGTATGAGCTGTTGTCGGACCGCAACCCGTTCATGCGCGGGCTTGCGGACCTGGCGCAGGAGGTCCGGCGCCAGCGCCAGCCGGCAGCGGCCGACAATGCGCTTGTGCAGGCCGAGCACGTGGTCTCGGAGCAGATCGAGAAGGCCTTGGATGGCTATGCCGCCCTGCGCGATCAGGCGCAGGAGCGGCTCTTCCTCGCCGCCTACGGCTCGCCGCTGCTGCAGGCGCTGGTGGGCCTCAAGGCCACCGACGAGCTGCCGCGGCGCCGCCCGGGCGACGAGCCCGAGCATCGCGAGTTCGTGGCGCGGCGCGCGGCCGAGCTGCGCTCGAGGATCGCCGAGGGCGGCCTGGGCGAGGCGGCACTGCGGGCGCTGGTCTATGTCGGCCTGGCCGAGCGCGAGAGCGACGAGCGCACCTTCAACATGCTGCGGCGGATCCGGGACGAGCGGGGCAGCAAGGTCAGCCTCGGCACGTTCAAGCAGGCCCTGCGCGACCAGTTCCTGATGCTGCTGCTCGATCCGCAAGGAGCGCTGGCGGCCCTGCCGCGGCTGCTGGAGAGGGCCCATGCTGCCGAGATCCGGCCGATGCTCGAGGACGTACGACGGGTGGTCACTGCCGGCGGCGACCTGAGCGCCGCCGGGCAGGAGCGGCTGCAGGCGATCGAGGCGATCTTCGAGAAGGCTGCCGCCCGTGCGACGTCCGGCGCCTCGGCCGCCGAGGCCGTGGGCGAGGCCGCGAAGGTGGCGGCCGGCGCTCCGGACCCGCGCCGGCCCGCATCGAGCTCGTGGAACGCACGCCACCGCGGCGGCGGGTGGGCTGACCGGGAAGAGGAGGAGGGAGGATGAGCAACGCACCGCTTCGGCCGGAGGATCTGCACAAGATCGCCGAGGACGCGGAGATGGCAAAGCTGCGCGAGGCTCTGGCGCGCAAGAAGAAGACCGAGAACCACGAGCAGGAGCTGCGCGAGGCCTTCATGACCGGCGATGTGCGGTCCGACGTCATGGACCGTGTCAACGCCGCCGTGCGCAATGCCGCCCAGCAGAATCGGAGCGAGCTTCTGGCGCTGCGCTTCCCGGCCGAGTACTGCCTCGACAAGGGCCGTGCCATCAACAATGGCGAGCCGGAGTGGCCACAGACCCTGCAGGGGCGGGCGAAGAAGGCCTTCGAGTTCTACGAGGAGAACCTCAAGGACCTCGGCTACAAGGTCCGGGCCGAGATCATGAGCTACCCGGACGGCAATCTGGGCGAGGTCGGCATCTACCTGCGCTGGTGAGCCCAACGCCGCGGCCTGGTGCCGGGTCGCGGTGCCAGGCTGCTCTCAACGTTGGCCAGGAGGATGCGTCATGCGGGTCGCTGTCTTCAGCACCAAGCCCTACGATCGCCAGTTCCTCGAGGCGGCGAATGCCGGGCTCGGTCACGAGCTCCACTTCATGGAGCCCAGGCTCACCGTCGGAGACGGCGCGCCTCGCCGAGGGCTTCGCCGGCGTCTGCGTGTTCGTGAACGACCAGCTCGACCGGCAGGCACTGGAGGCTCTGGCGGCTGGCGGCACGCGGCTCGTGGCGCTGCGCTGTGCCGGCTTCAACAATGTCGACCTGCGTGCGGCCGGGTGAGCTCGGGGTCGAGGTCGTCCGCGTGCCCGCCTACTCGCCACACGCGGTGGCGGAGTTCACGGTCGGCCTGATCCTCAGCCTCAACCGCCGCATCCACCGCGCCTATGTCCGCACCCGCGACAACAACTTCGCCCTCGACGGTCTGCTCGGCTTCGACCTGCACGGCCGGACGGTGGGCGTGATCGGCACCGGTGCGATCGGTGCCATCGTGGCCCGGATCATGCGCCAGGGCTTCGCCTGCGAGGTGCTGGCCTACGACCTCCAGGAGCGGCCGGAGCTGGTCGAGATGGGCGTGCGCTACACCGCACCCCGCGAGCTCGCGGCGGCATCCGACATCATCACCCTGCACTGCCCGCTGACGCCGCAGACCCGGCACATCGTCAATCGCGAGACGCTCGCGCGCACCAGGCGCGGCTTCATGCTGGTCAACACCAGCCGCGGCGCCCTTGTCGACGGCGAGGCGCTGATCGACGGGCTGAAGTCGGGCCAGATCGGGGCCGCCGCGCTCGACGTCTACGAGCAGGAGGCCGACTTCTTCTTCGAGGACCTCTCGGGCGAGGTGATCCAGGACGATGTGCTCCAGCGCCTCCTCACCTTCCCCAACGTCCTGCTCACCGGCCACCAGGCCTTCTTCACCAGGGACGCGCTGACCGCCATCGCCGGCACGACGATCGCCAGCATCACCGCCTTCGATCGCGGCGAGCCTCTGGCGAACCGGGTCGCCGCCGAGCGCCTGAAGCCGGCCGCCTGAGCCGGTGATGGAGACCCTGGCGGCCTTTCTCGCCTCGCAGCCGCTCCTCGCCCTCTTCCTCGTGATCGGCCTCGGCTATGCCCTGGGCGAAGTCAGCCTGGGCGGCCTGTCGCTCGGCGTGGGGGCCGTCCTCTTCGTCGGGCTCGCACTGGGGGCCCTCGTCCCCGGCGCCGCACCGCCGCCGCTCCTGGGCCTGCTCGGCCTCGTCATGTTCCTCTACGGCATCGGCATCCAGTACGGCCGCCAGTTCGTGGCCGGCCTCACCGGTGCCGCCGGCCGCAGGGCCAACCTCCTGGCGCTCCTGGGCCTCGCCGCCGGTGTCGCCACGGCCCTGGCCGCGATCTTCAGCGGCGTGTCGGTCACCCACGTCACCGGCCTCTTCGCCGGGGCCATGGTCAGCACCGCAGCCCTCCAGGCCGCGATCGAGATCTCGGGCACGCAGGACCCGGCCGTCGGCTACAGCGTGGCCTACCCGATCGGCGTGATCGGCCCGATCCTGTGCATGTACGTCTTCCAGCTCCTGCTGCGCCCGAAGGTCGAGGCGCCCGGCCTCCGGGCCTGCCCTTCGCCGAGATCGCCATCCGCAACCCCGAGGTCGCGGGCCGGACCTTCGCCGAGCTGGCGACCCGGCTGCCCGCCGGCGTCATGGTCACCGCCATCCGCCAGCAGCACCGCAACCTGGTGCCGCGCCAGGACCTCGTCCTCGCCGAGGACGACGTGCTCCTGGTCGAGGCCGAGACCCCGGCCCTGCTGGAGACCGCCCGCCGCATGCTGGGCGAGCTGGTGCCCATGCGCATGGCCAAGGACCGTGCCGACCTCGATTACCTGCGGGTCTTCGTCTCGAAGAAGAGCGTGGTCGGCCTCCAGCTCGCCGCCCTCTCGGTGCCCGGCGGGATCGGCCACTCGGTGGTCCATCTCCGCCGCGGCGACACCGAGCTCCTGCCGCGTCCCGACCTGATCCTCGAGTTCGGCGACCGGGTCGGCCTCCTCTGCCCGCGCGAGCACCACCGCGCGGTCCGCTCCTATTTCGGCGATTCGATCCGCGGCACGGCCGAGTTCAGCTACGTCTCGGTCGGGATCGGCATGGCGCTGGGCGTGATCGTGGGCCTCCTGCCGGTCCCGATCCCCGGCATCGGCACGGTCCGTCTCGGCACCGCCGGCGGCCCGCTCCTGGTGGCCCTGCTCCTGGGCTATCTCGGCCGCACCGCCGGCATCGTCTGGACCATGCCGGCTTCCGCCAACCTCACGCTCCGCAACTTCGGCCTCACCTTGTTCCTGGCCCAGGTCGGGATGAGCTCGGGCCCCAGGTTCGTGGCCACGGTGCAGGAGACGGGCCTCCTCTTCCTCGCCTGGGGTGCCGCCATCCTGCTGGCCGTGGTCCTGGTCACACTCCTCGTCGGCCATGCCCTCAAGATCGCCTACGACGATCTCCTGGGCATCGCGTCCGGTGTCACCGGCAACCCGGCGATCCTGGCCTACGCCTCCCGCTCGGTGGCGACCGACCGCCCCGACCTCGGCTACGCCCTGATCTTCCCGGGTGCGACGCTGGTGAAGATCCTCATCGTCGACGTCCTCACCGTCCTCTTCCTCAGGTGACCCAAGTGACCGAGCCAGCACCCCGGAGCCACGACAAGTACGAGCGGCTGATCGCCGTCACGCACGACATCCGCGCCATCCCCTGCGCGGTCGCCCACCCCTGCGACGAGACTTCGCTCCGTGGTGCCGTCGAGGCGGCCGGGGACGAGATCATCACCCCCATCCTGGTCGGGCCCCAGCACAAGATCCGCAGCGTGGCGCAAGCGTTCGGCATCGACATCACGCCCTTCGAGATCGTGGACGTGCCGCACAGCCACGCCGCTGCCGCCAAGGCCGTGGAGCTGGTCCGCGCCGGCAGGGCCGAGCTCCTGATGAAGGGCAGCCTGCACACCGACGAGCTGATGGGCGAGGTCGTGGCCCGCGAGACGGGCCTGCGCACGGCCCGCCGGGTCAGCCACGTCTTCATCATGGACGTGCCGAGTTACCCCGAGCCGCTCTTCATCACGGACGCGGCCATCAACATCTTCCCCGACCTCGAGACCAAGGCCGACATCTGCCGCAACGCCATCGACCTGCACCTGGGCCTTGGCTTCGGCACCCCCCGCGTCGCCATCCTCTCGGCCGTGGAGACCGTCAATCCCAAGATCCCCAGCACCATCGAGGCCGCAGCCTTGTGCAAGATGGCCGAGCGCGGCCAGATCGAGGGCGGCCTGCTCGACGGGCCCCTGGCGCTCGACAACGCGATCAGCCCCGAGGCCGCCCGGATCAAGGGGATCGCCGGCGAGGTGGCGGGCCGGGCCCAGATCCTGGTCGTCCCCGACCTCGAGGCCGGCAACATGCTGGCCAAGAACCTCTCCTTCCTCGCCGGCGCCGATGCCGCCGGCATCGTGCTGGGGGCGCGCGTGCCGATCATCCTCACCAGCCGTGCCGACAATGTCCGCACCCGCATGGCCTCCTGTGCGGTGGCAGCGCTCTACGCGCACCACCTGGCCCTGAAGCAGCCGGTGACGGCATGACCGGCACCATCCTCGTCCTCAACGCCGGCAGCTCGAGCATCAAGTTCGAGCTGTTCGACGTCGCGGGCGAGGATCCGAGCGCCCGCTTCGCCGGACAGATCGACGGCATCGGGACGGCACGGGCGCGCCTCAGGGCCAAGGAGCATGGTGGCACCGTCCTGGCCGACCGGCAGGTCGAGGCAGCCGACCTCGTCGCGGCCCAGGAGGTCGTGGGCGACTGGATCATGGAGCATCTGGGCGCCCCGCCGCTGGCCGTCGGCCATCGGGTGGTCCATGGCGGCCCCGACTTCGCCGCCCCGGTCCTGGTCGACGACGACGTGCTGGCGAGGCTCGAGCGCCTCGTCCCGCTGGCACCCCTGCACCAGCCGAACAACCTGGCCCCCATCCGCTCGATCCGGGCCCGCCGCCCCGACCTGCCGCAGGTGGCCTGCTTCGACACCGCCTTCCACCGCGGCCACCCCGAGGTCGCCGACCGGTTCGCAATTCCCCAGTCGCTCTACGAGGAGGGCGTGCGCCGCTACGGCTTCCACGGGCTCTCCTACGAACACATCGCCTCCCGCCTGCCCGAGCTGGCGCCCGAGATCGCGAACGGCCGGGTCGTGGTCGCCCATCTGGGCTCGGGCGTCTCGGCCTGCGCGATGGTGGGCGGCCGGAGCGTGGACAGCACGATGGGCTTCACGGCCCTGGACGGCCTGCCGATGGGCACCCGCCCGGGCCAGCTCGACCCCGGCGTCGTCCTCTATCTCGCGGCCCAGAAGGGGATGGAGCCCCGGGCGATCGAGCACCTGCTCTACCACGACTGCGGCCTCAAGGGCCTGTCGGGCATCAGCAACGATGTCCGCGACCTGCTGGCCAGCGACGATCCGCGGGCACGCCTCGCCCTCGACTACTTCACCTACCGCATCGCCGGTGCCTTCGGCGCCCTCGCCGCCGCCATGGAGGGCATCGACGGGATCGTGCTCACCGCCGGCGTCGGCGAGCACGGCGCCCCCGTCCGGGCGGAGATCTGCCGCCGCTGCGCCTGGCTCGGGGTCGAGCTCGACCCTGCCCGCAACGAGGCGCACGGCCCCCGCATCACCACCGATGCCAGCCGCATCCCCGTCCACGTCATCCCGACCGACGAGGAGCGGATGATCGCGCGCCACACCCTGGCACTCCTGAGGAGCAGGCCATGATCCCTCGCCCGAACCTCAGCCTCGAAGGCCGCAAGGGCCTGGTCACCGGCATCGCCAACGAGAGCTCGATCGCCTGGGGCTGTGCCAAGGCCTTCCGCAGCCTCGGCGCCGACCTCGCCGTCACCTACCTGAACGACAAGGCCAGGCCGCATGTCGAGCCGCTGGCACAGGCGCTCGACGCCCCGATCCTGATGCCGCTCGACCTGCGCGCCGAAGGCCAGCTCGAGGCCGTCTTCGAGCGCATCACCACCGAGTGGGGCCGCCTCGACTTCCTCCTCCATTCCATCGCCTTCGCGCCGATGGCCGACCTGCACGGCCGCGTCGTCGACTGCTCGAAGGATGGCTTCCTCGCCGCCATGGAGGTCTCCTGCTGGTCCTTCCTCCGCATGGCCAAGCTGGCCGAGCCGCTGATGAAGGAGGGCGGCACCCTCTTCTGCATGACCTATTACGGCTCGCAGATGGTGGTCGAGCATTACGGCATCATGGGCCCGGTCAAGGCCGCCCTCGAGAGCGCCACCCGCTACCTCGCGGCCGAGCTCGGGCCCGCCGGCATCCGCGTCCACGCCATCTCCCCCGGCCCCCTCAAGACCCGGGCCGCCTCCGGCATCGCCCACTTCGACGAGATGCTGGCCCGCGCCCAGGAAAAAGCCCCGGCCCGCAGCCTGGTCTCCACCGACGATGTCGGCCTCGCCACCGCCTACCTCGCCACCGACGCCGGCAAGCTGATCACCGGCCAGACCCTCTACATCGACGGCGGCTACCACATCATCGACTGAGAGCCAGCCCTGAGGGTGGCGGGCGGCTGACGCCGTGATTCCGTGCTTGTCGTGGCGGCTGGCATGCGGCCAGAAGGTCAGCTCGCGCATCGTCTCGCGCGGATAATTGCATTCAGGGAGGAGAACCATGGATCGGGAGCCTGCCCGACTCCGCTGCACCGTCCTTCGTATGCTGACCGCAACCAGCCTCGCGGCCCTGCCTGTGGCTGCGGCAACTCCGGCGCTGGCCGCTCTGGAGACCGGCGCTTGTGCCGTCGAGAAGCAGGCCGACGTTCCGGCCACCATGCGCGATGGCGCGGTCCTGCTCGCCGACGTCTACCGGCCCCGCGAGCCCGGAACCTACCCCGTGCTCCTGATGCGGCTGCCGTACGACAAGAACGCCGCCCAGACCTACGTCTACGCCAAGCCCGAAGCCTACGCTTCGCACTGCTACATCGTCGTCATCCAGGACGTGCGCGGCCAGTACGCGTCGGAGGGCGAGTTCTATCCTTTCCGCGACGAGGCAGCCGACGGCTACGACACGGTCGAATGGGCAGCAGCGCTCCCCGGCTCCAGCGGCAAGGTCGGGATGTACGGCTTCTCCTATGTCGGCGCCACGCAATGGCTGGCGGCGACGCAGAAGCCGCCGCATCTCGCGGCGATCGCACCCGCCCACACCAGCTCCGACTACTATGACGGCTGGTCCTATGAGGGTGGCGCCTTCTCGCTGGCCTTCCTCGAGTCCTGGCCGCTGACCTCGATCGCCGTGTCCGGCTCCCGCCGTCTGGGCGACCAGGCCGTGCTCGACCGCATGAGCGAGGCCGTGGGCAAGCTGCCCGAGACCTACCGGCACCTGCCGGTCAAGGACTATCCCTGGCTGTTCCCGGACCGCCCCGATGTCGCCGGCTATTTCTACGACTGGGTCGAGCACGACACCTGGGACGACTACTGGAAGCAGTGGAGCATCCGCACCCGCTACAACGACGTGCAGGTGCCGGCGCTGAATTTCGCCGGCTGGTACGACGTCTTCATGAATGGCGGGGTCGAGAACTTCACGGGCATGCGGGCGAAGGGCGGATCCGACCTCGCGCGCAAAGGCCAGAAGCTGGTGATCGGCCCCTGGATCCACCTGCCCTGGGAGCAGAAGGTCGGCGAGGTCGATTTCGGCCCCGAGGCGGCCAACCCCATCGATCAGCTGCATCTGCGCTGGTTCGACCACTGGCTGAAGGGGGCCGACAACGGCATCGACCGGGAGCCGGCCGTGCGGGTGTTCGTGATGGGTGCGAACAAGTGGCGCGAGGCCAGCGACTGGCCGATCCCCGGCACCGAGTTCACGACCTACTATCTGCGCAGCCGCGGCGCGGCCAACACCCGCTTCGGCAACGGCTCGCTCAGCACGGAGGCCCCTACGGCTGATGAGCCGGCGGACCGCTACCGCTACGATCCGGCCAACCCGGTGCCGAGCCGGGGCGGGCACTCCTGCTGCACATCGGACGTGGCACCCGTCGGGCCGTTCGATCAGGCCGAGATCGAGGAGCGCGCCGACGTGCTGGTCTACAGCACGCCGCCGCTCGACCGGCCGGTGGAGGTGACGGGGCCGATCAGCGTGACGCTGCATGCGGCGACCTCGGCGCCGGATACGGACTTCACCGCAAAGCTGGTCGACGTCTACCCGGATGGGCGGGCGATCAACCTCAACAACGGCATCATCCGGGCGCGCTTCCGGAACTCCCTCGAGCGCGCCGAGCAGGTCACGCCGGGCCAAGTCTACGAATACACGATCCAGGTCTGGCCCACGAGCAACCTGTTCAAGGCCGGCCACCGCATCCGCCTCGAGATCTCGAGCAGCAACTTCCCGCACTACGACCGCAACCTGAACACTGGCCACGAGTTCGGCCAGGACTCGGCAATGCTGGTCGCCGATCAGACGATCTTCCACGATCGGGAGCGCGCCTCGCGTGTCGTGCTCCCGATCATCCCCCAGCCCCTGCAGTAGCTCCCGCGCCAGGGGCTTCCGTCCACCGCGCGGTCACAGTCCCGCGGTGGACGGTCTGTGCGGACTGGAGCCTACTGCGTGCTGCCGCCGGCGGCGGGTGCAGGTGCCGTTGTACCTGCTCCACCCATCGGCATCCCAGCACCCGGAGCGGTGGTCGTCGGGACCGCCGCAGGCGGCTCGTCGAGCGGTGCGGTCTCGGCGGTGACATTGAACTCCGGCATAGCGTCGATATCGGCCTGGGTGACACCCTTGGCCACGATGCCGCCTTCCGGCCTGATCTCGACGTCCTCGAAGGCGACCGCCACGTTCTTGGCGCCGAGACCGAGGAATCCGCCGCTGGCGATCACGAGGCGCTGGATCTTCCCACTCGCCGAATCAACCACCACGTCCGAGATCTTGCCCAGGGGCTGTCCATCCGAGCCCTCTACCTCGCGCCCCATCATGTCGTCGGCGCTGACCGGCTCGCCGCTGGCTGCGGTCTTCGTGTCGGCTACGGGTGCCGTTGCGGTGTCGGTCGGCGCAGGTGTTGGAGGCGTTGCCGCGGTTTCGGCGGGCGCCGGCGTCGGTGGCGTTGCCGCAGTCTCGGCCGGTGCCGGGGTCGGCGTGGCAGGTGCCTGCGCCTGTGGCATCGGGTCGGCCGGGGGTTGGTTGGGCATCGCCTCCGGTGCCGGAGCAGGCGTAGCGGCCGGTGGCATGGCCGGGGTCGTCGTGGCATCCGGGGCCGCATTCTGGGCCAGGGCCACGCCGGTGAGCAGAGCCAGAGCTGAGACGGCTCCGAGCAGCTCTTTCATCTGCCGTTCCTCCATCTGATCACGTGCCGTGTTGACGGCGTCATCTACTTAACAGGGAGGCGCGGCGCGCGGTTCCGCCTTCGCGTTGGGCGGCCAGGCTACTCGACCGCGATTGCTCCGCGACAGGAACTCGCCTCCCGCAGCGCAGCAGAAATCTGGAACCGACTTGTGGCGACTGGGCTCAAGGCATCAGCTGGCCGCCATTGACCTCCAGGATCTGACCGGTGACGAACCCGCTAAGCGTATCGGAGGCGAGGAAGAGATAGGCGCCGACGCAGTCCTCTGGCGCACCGGCCCGGCCCATCGGGATGGCACCCACCATCTGGCTCAGCTGCTCGGGCGTGCTGAACCGGTCGTGGAAGGGCGTCGCGATCACGCCGGGTGCCACGGCGTTCACCCGGATGCGGTCCTTCACCAGCTCCTTGGCGAGGCCGCGGGTGAGATTGCTCACGAAGGCCTTGGCCGAGGCGTAGAGGCCAGAGCCCGGGCCGCCGCCGTTCCTTGCCGCGATCGAGCTCGTGTTGATGATCACGCCGCCCTGCCGCTGCAGCCAGGGGATGGCGGCGCGGCAGGCGACCACGACCGAGCGTACGTTGAGGTCGAGCACCTGATCGTAGAGCTCGTCGGTCGCCTCGGCGATCGGCATGCGCTTCACCAGGGCGCCGGCATTGTTGATGAGGCCGTCGATCCGGCCGAACCGCTCGCCCGTGCCGGCGATGATGGCCTTGACCGCAGCCGGGTCGACCACATCCCCGCCCACCGTCCAGGCCTCGCCACCCAGGCTGTTGACGGCGGCAGCCACATCCTCGGCTTCGGCGACGCTGCGGTTGTAGTGGACGGCCACCCGCGCCCCTTGCGCGCCCAATCCCCGGGCGACGGCCGCACCGATCCCGGTCGAGGCGCCGGTGACGAGGAACACCTTGCCTGCAAGGTCGGGGATACGAACCGCGTCCATGGCTGCCTCCGGAGATTGGGTTCCCCGTGGCAGCTATGCCGACGTCAGCCGTCCGGCAAGCCGTCCGGTCGGGCCGCAGCCAGCCCGGCCTCTTCCTTGAAGGCGGCCCCGGCCGAGCCACATCAAGAATGCGTCGGCGTCATCTTCCGGTGCCGGGAAGCGGCCGCACCACCGCTGCCGGCAGGCCACTTGTTGCGGAAGCACGTCGCCCGGGGTCGCCCATGCGGCCCCCGTCCGGGAGAGAGACTTGTGGCTATCGGCACCGTCAAATGGTTCCACCCGATCATGGATTACGGCTTCATCGCGCCCGATGACGGTACGGTGAGCGTGCGCGTGTCCACGAGAGGCCTTGGTAGCCTGCGCAAAGGCGACAGGGTCGAGTACGAGATGGTCCGCGGTGCGGACGGCCGCCCGGCAGCACAGAACCTGCGCCTGCGGGGCGCGCATGCCCCAGCCCTGGCAGGCACCTGACGCTCTAGGATTCTTCGGCCTCTGCCAGCAGGCCCGGCAGGTCGGTCGCCTCGAGGAGGCGGCGGAATGCACGTGCTGCTGGTGAAGGGGTTCTGCCGGTCGCCTGCACGATCCCGATCCGTCGCACCATCCGCGGCGCCTCCAGCTCGCGGACGACCAGCGATGAGCGGCCCAGCACCGGCAGGGTAAGCGAGGGCAGGGCGGCGACGCCGAGCCCGGCCGCCACCAGCGCCCCAGCCGTCGCCAGATGCGCCACCTCGAACCGCGGCTGCAGGACGAGGCCGGCCTGGGCACAAGCCGCGTCGGTGAGGGCCCGCACGCTGGTCCCGGGCGCCATCGCGATGAAGGGCTGCTGCACCAACTCCGCCCAACTGTAGGCGCGCTCTTCCGCGAGCGGGCCATCCCTGCGGCCGACGGCCAGGAACGCATCCTCGAGCAGCGGGCGGAAGCTGAGCCGGCCGGATGCATCCGGCGCGCCTGCGGTGAAGCCCAGGTCTGCACGACCCTCCAGGAGGGCGGCGACCACACCATCCGAGAGCGCATCCAGGATCGCGACCTCGACCTCGGGATGGCTGACCGCGAACCTTGCCACGAGCCGGGGCAGCAGGCCCGCCGTGACCGAAGGCAGGCCGGCCAGGGTGACCCGGCCGCGGGCTGCCGCGAGGTAGCGGTCGAACTCCGTCAGCGCGGCTGCGGCCTCGTCCAGGATTTGGCGGGTGAGCTGCTCCAGTGCCTGGCCCTGCGGGGTGAGGGCCACGTTGCGGGTGTCGCGGTCGAAGAGTCGGGCACCCAGCCGGTCCTCGACCCGCGCGATCAGCCGGCTCAGCGCCGGTGCCGACAGCCCCAGATCCTCGGCCGCCATGCGGAAGCTGCAGCACTCGGCCAGACGGATGAACGCCTGCAGCTCGGCCAAGTCGACATTGATGCGCTTCACGCAATGATAAATGCAATAACTTCACTTCATGCACCAGCCGTCCCGCACCATTCTCCAGCACAGAGCAGGCGATCACGATCAGAGAGGAAGAACCGATGCAGCGACGTTTCTTGGCCGCCACCATGCTGGCCGGGCTCGGCTGGGCTCTGGGCACCGGCTGGGCTTCAGCCCAGGACGCCTATCCCAGCCGCCCGATCAAGTTCGTCGTCCCGTTCTCGGCCGGCAGTGCCACCGACACGCTGGCGCGGGTTCTGGGCGAGAAGATGACGGCGAGCCTGGGGCAGGCGATCGTGGTCGACAACATGCCGGGTGCGAGCGGTTTCCTCGGCGCCCAGAACGTCGCTCGGGCCGAGCCCGACGGCCATACGGTGCTGATCGCGACCAACACCACTCACGCCGCCAACCAGAGCCTGTTCAAGAAGCTGCCCTACGATCCCATCAGGGACTTCGAGCCGGTCAGCAGGCTCGGCACGATCACGCTGGCCCTGATCGTCAACCCCTCGGTGCCGGCCGCGAGCACGCAGGAGCTGATCGCTTACGCCAAGGCGAACCCCGGCAAGCTCACCTTCGGCAGCGGCTCCAGCTCGTCCCGACTTGCCGCCGAGATGCTGCGCAGCTTGGCCGGGATCGACATGGTCAACGTGCCCTACAAGAGCAATCCGCAGGCTATTACCGACCTCCTGGGCGGCCAGATCCAGCTCGTCTTCGCCGACATAGCCACGACCCTGCCCCAGGCCCGGGCCGGCAAGGTGAAGGCGCTTGGTGTCTCCAGCGCCCAGCGCTCGCCTTTGGCCCCCGATCTCCCGACGATGCAGGAGGCGGGCGTGCAGGGCTACGAGCTCACCGCCTGGTTCGCGGCCTACGTGCCGGCAGGAACGCCCGAGGCCGTCGTCGACAAGCTGAACGGTGCAATGAGGACGGCCCTCGCGGACGAGGCTGCCGTGAAGACCCTGCTCGGTGCCGGGATCGAGCCCGGGGCGAGCACGCCCGAGGAGCTCAAGGCCTTCACCGTCGCCGAAACCGAGAAGTGGGCCCGGATCGTGAAGGCGGCCGGGATCGAGCCCGAATGAGGACGGTCCGAATCGGCGCGGGTGCCGGCTTCTCTGGCGACCGGATCGAGCCCGCCGTCGAGCTCGCCGAGAAGGGCGGGCTCGACTACCTCGTCTTCGAGTGTTTGGCCGAGCGCACCATCGCTCTGGCCCAGCAGGCACGGATGAAGGACCCGGCCGCTGGCTACGACCCCCTGCTCGAGGACCGGATGCGCGCCGTCCTGCGTCCCTGCCGGGCCAAGGGGGTCAGGATCATCACCAACATGGGTGCGGCCAACCCCGTGGCCGCCGCCCGCAAGGTGGCCGAGATCGCCCGCGAGCTGGGTATCCGCGGCCTGCGGGTGGCTGCCGTGCTCGGCGACGATGTGCTCGATGTGGTCCGCGGCGGCGATTGGCCCCTGGACGAGCTGGGCCAACCGGTGAGCGCCCTCGGCAACCGCCTCCTCTCCGCCAACGCCTATCTCGGTGCCGGTCCCATCGTCGAGGCGCTGGCCGGCGGTGCGGACGTGGTCGTCACCGGCCGGGCTGCCGATCCCGCCATGTTCCTGGCCCCCCAGATCCAGGCACTCGGCTGGTCGATGAGCGACTGGACCAGGCTTGGCCGCGGCACGGTGGTGGGCCACCTCCTCGAATGCGCGGGCCAGGTCACCGGCGGCTACTTCGCCGACCCCGGCTACAAGGACGTGGACGGACCTGGCACGCCTGGGCTTCCCGCTCGCGGAGGTGGCCGAGGACGGCACGGCCGTCATCACCAAGGTGCCCGGATCGGGTGGCCGCGTGACCGAGGCCACCTGCAAGGAGCAGCTCCTCTACGAAGTCCACGACCCCGCCCGCTATCTCCAGCCCGACGTGGTGGCCGACTTCTCCGGCGTGTCCGCGACTGAGGTCGGTCTCGACCGCGTCCAGGTCGAAGGTGGCAATGGCCAGCCGCGGACCGGCACGCTCAAGGTCTCGGTCGGCTATCTCGACGGCTATGTCGGCGAGGGGCAGATCTCCTATGCCGGCCCCGGTGCCGTGGCACGCGGCCGCCTGGCGCTGGCGATCGTGGCCGAGCGGATGAAGCTCACCGGCCTAGCCTGCCGGGAGGTCCGCTACGACCTGATCGGCGTCAACTCCATCCTCGGACCTGCTCTCTCCGAAGCTGGCCAGGAGCCCATGGAGGTCCGCGTCCGTGTGGCCGGCCGGACCGACAGCCTGGCTGCCGCCATCCGGCTCGGCAATGAGGTCGAATCGCTCTACCTCAACGGTCCCGGCCAGCGGCGGCGGGGCCGTGAAGTCGGCGCGAGAGGTGGTGGCGATCGCCTCGACGCTGCTGCCCGAGGAGCTGGTCCGGCCCTCCGTCCAGTACCTGGAGAGCTGAGATGCAGCTCCGCACACTTGCCCATGCCCGCACCGGCGACAAGGGCGACACCTCGAACATCGCCGTGATCGCCTACGACCGGAAGGACTACCCGCGGATCGAGCGCCACCTCACGGCCGAGCGGGTCAGGGCGCACTTTGCGGGGCTGGTCCAGGGCGAGGTGGTCCGCTACGCCCTGCCGGGGCTGGGCGCGCTCAACTTCGTCATGCGCGGTGCCTTGGGCGGCGGCGTCACCCGCTCGCTGGCACTGGACGCGCACGGCAAGTGCCTGAGCTCGGCGATCCTGCTCCTGGAGATCCCCGACGATGGCGATCTGGATCAAGGACCCGCTCGCAATCCTGGCTGACGGCGCCGATCGCGGCGTTGTCGTCGAGGGCACCAGGATCGTCGAGCGCGTCGGCCGCGGCCGGGAGCCCACGACCCGCGTCGACTCCGTCTTCGACGCCGGCCAGCACGTGGTCCTGCCGGGGCTCGTCAACACCCACCACCACTTCTACCAGACGCTCACCCGCGCCTTCGGCCCAGCACTCGACAAGGAGCTGTTCCCCTGGCTCCAGGCGCTCTACCCGGTGTGGCAGCGGCTCACGCCGGACTCGTTTCGCCTTGCCGTCCGGCTGGCGCTGAGCGAGCTCCTGCTTTCGGGCTGCACCACCACGACCGACCATCACTACGTCTTCCCGGAAGGGCTCGAGGACGCGATCGACATCGAGGTCGAGGAGGCACGCCGGCTCGGCATCCGCACCGTCCTCACCCGCGGCTCGATGAACCTCTCGATCGAGGATGGCGGCCTGCCGCCCAAGGGCGTGGTGCAGGCCGAGGACCGCATCCTGGCCGACAGCGAGCGGCTGATCCGCACCCACCACGAGCCCGGCCCCGGCGCCATGGTGCAGATCGCATTGGCACCCTGCTCGCCCTTCTCCGTCACCCGCTCCCTGATGCAGGAGACGGCGGCCCTGGCCACCCGCTACGACGTGCGCCTGCACACCCATCTGGCCGAGACCCGGGACGAGACCGCGTTCTGCGAGGCCAAGTTCGGCTGCCGTCCGCTCGACTATCTGGAGAGCGTGGGCTGGCTGAACGACCGGGTTTGGCTGGCGCACGGGATCTTCTTCGAGGATGCCGAGCTGCCGCGCCTGGCCAAGGCGGGTGCTGCCGTGACCCACTGCCCGGCCTCGAACATGATCCTGGCCTCGGGCTTCTGCCGCGTGCCCGAGCTCGAGGCCGCCGGCTGCAGCGGTGGGCCTGGGCGTCGACGGCTCGGCCTCGAACGATGCCTCGAACCTGATGGAGGAAGTGCGCCACGCCTTCCTCCTGCAGCGTCTGGCGCACGGCATCGGCCGCGTCTCCCATCGCGACGCCCTGCGCTGGGCCACTTCCGGCTCGGCCGGCTGCATCGGCCGCCACGACATCGGCGAGATTGCCGAGGGCAGGGAAGCCGACCTTGCCCTCTTCCGGCTCGACGAGCTGCGCTTCTCCGGCCACGGCGACCCGCTGGCGGCCCTGGTCCTCTGCGGCGCCCACCATGCCGACCGGGTCATGGTCGCCGGCCGCTGGGTGGTCGAGGACGGCACGCTGCCGGGCGTCGATCTCGCCGATCTGCGCCGGCGCCACCACGCGGCCGCGCGCCAGCTCCAGGCTGGCTGATGGAGGAGAGAGCTTGACCCAACCGATCGCCGACCCCGAGCGGATCACGGAATATCACGCTCACGTCTACTACCAGCCCGACACGAAGGAAGCGGCGGCCAGCCTGCGCCGCGAGATGGAGGCACGCTTCACCGCCCGGTTCGGGCGCTGGCACGATGCCCCGATCGGCCCGCACACGCGCGGCATGTACCAGGTCGCCTTCGCGCCCGCCGAGCTGCCCCGCCTCCTGCCCTGGCTGATGCTCAACCGCGGCGGTCTCGATGTGCTGCTGCATCCGGAGACCGGCAACGACCTCGCCGACCACACCGCACACGCGGTCTGGCTGGGCGAGAAGCTGCCGCTGCGGCTCGAGGCGTTCGACTGACCAACTCCCCGGCTCAGACGCCCAGCGGCGTGCTCATCCCGGTGGGCCGATCAGCTGATCGAGCCAGGAGACCGCCTCGTCCAGCGCATCCAGCGCGACGTCGAAGGCCGGCAGGCTCCCGAGCCAGGCCACGAGCGGCTCGACCTTCTCCGGCTCGACACCGAGCCTGCTCCCCGACTGGGCCAGAAGGGCCAGGGCCTGCAACGGCCGCAGAAGCTGCACCTCGACGGCAGTGCCCGGCTCGTAGTGAGGAAAGAGGATGCCGGCGACCGGGATGGGACGGTCCACCGGCACGACGGCACCTGGGCGCGGCCACAGATACCGCACCTGCCGCTCTCCGGCGGTGAAGGTGCGGGCGTGTGCCAGCTCGGGGAAGCGGGCGGCGAGCACCGGCCAGCTGCCCTGCTTGACGCTGAGGGCGAACGGCACCGGCCAGACCCCGCGGGGCTCTTCCGCAAGCGGCAGGATATCGTCCGCGATCAGTGGATAGCCGGCTGCGACCAGGGCTGCCACGAGCGTGCTCTTGCCCGAGCCGCTGGCACCGCAGAGGAGCCAGGCGCCCTCAGGCGTGGCGATGGCGGCACCGTGCAGGATGGGCAGGGCTGCGGCTCCGCCATGCGCCTCCTCGATCAGGCAGCCGAGCGCCACCTGCCGGGCGATGTCGCGCGCGAACGGGCCTTGCGGCCGACGCATGCCGGAGCGGACCCAGAAGCCGTCGTGATCGTCCGCGATCTCCACCCTGCCGACCGGCCCCGGGCGGTTGCACGTCGCCGCGGGGGCACAGAGCGTCGCCAGCAGGGCTGCGAGCGCCGGGTCGCTGCAGCGCAGCTCGACGGTGCGTGGGCCGAGAGCCAGCGTCCACCGCCTCCATTCACCCGCGAACGGCCAGCGATCATCCTCGGGCGGTTCATCCGGGAGGGCATGCGCCGCCGGCAGCAGGCCGGCTGCCGCCCAGGCAGCGACTGCTGCTGCCGCGTCCGCCTTCACCTGCGCTGGAGGCACGGCGTAGCGCCTGGCCAACAGCTCGCCCGCAAGCTCCAGCGAGCCTTGCTCGTTCCAGGCTTGCCAAAGGCTCGCAGCGGTCTCGTTCAGGACTACCAGGCGACCCGACTGTGCAGCGACGATCGCCAAGCCCTGCTCGACGGGCACCGCGGTGAGCGCTCTGGCCACTGGTGCATCCGTCAGGCTTACGCTCTCCGCTTTCGCCTCCAACTCCCTTTAAGAAACGGGTCCTGCATGAGCGGCTCGGCCGGAGGGTGCTAGCAGTACGGCCACCGCTGGTGCGGTGTAGGCACCCAGCCGGCCGAAGCGCTTCAGCGTCTCGCGGCGGCTCGCCTCATCGGTTCCCGGCCTGTTCTCCCTTTCAGGCGTAGGCCGCTCCTGGTCCTTACACTGATCGCCCATTTCACTCTCCCACTGGTCGCTGAGCGACCCTAGATCGCGTGATAGCAGAGTTCAAGCTAGCTATATCTACTATAAAGAGAACGTTTCTCGGCCGCTGGCTGCCGCACCTAAGTCAGGCACCGCCCGGCAGCGAATGGTTCCTCTTCTGCGACAGCCTGCCACAAGGGTTATGCTGCATCGCACCATTTGCTCCCTTGCGCCGCACTCTGGTGCTCCTACTTATTGTGCATCGCAACATGATGGAGCGCCTCACGATGGCCAAGACTGCTCTTCCCCAGCCGACCTTCCCCGAGATGAAGCTGCCCAAGTTCGACCTCGATGCCATGTTCGCGCTGCACCGCGCCAATGTCGCCGCGGTCCGCGAGGCGCAGGACGTCCTGATCGAGGCCGCCCACGCCATCGCCCAGGTGCAGAAGAGCTGGGTCGAGGACACCTTCGCCAACGCCAAGTCGACCTTCACCGGCAGGGAGCCCAAGGCCCCCGAGGCCGCCTATGCCGAGGTGAAGGCCGCCACCGAGAAGGCCCTGGCCGTGGTCAAGCAGGGCGTGGATCTCGGCACCGCAGCGCAGCGCAAGGTCGTCGACCTGATGACCCGCCGTGCGGTCGACAATGTCGAGGAGTTCAAGACGCTCGCCGCGGCCTGAGCTGCGAGGGCGCCCCGGGCATCCCTTCGCCTCCCTGAGGATGACCCGGTGTCGCTGGCCCTGAGCGAGAGCTCAGGGCCTTTTTCTTGGGACCGTCCGATGCATTTTCCCACCATGCCAGCCACGCCCGCTCCAGTGGTTCCAGGGCCAACACCAGCACGGCACCCGCCCCGGATCCTGGTCGTCGAGGACGAGCCGCTGGTCGCCATCGCCACGTTATCGGCGCTGGAGGCCCGCTTCGTGCTCTGCGGCGCCGCCTCGACCAGCAGCGAGGCCCTCCGTCTCGCCGCGGCCGTTCCGCCTGACCTGGCGATCATCGACCTTCAGCTCGCCGACGGCCGCACCGGCGTGGCCCTTGCCCGCGAGCTCCGCTCCCGCTTCGGCACAGTCTGCCTCGTGACGACGAGCTGGCTCCCCCATGGCGAGCGAGCCGACCTCGACGCGCACGCTGTCCTGCACAAGCCCTATACCGACACCGACCTCCTGACCGCCGTGACGATCTGCCTGGCCCTCAAGCCGGGCGACGCCCCCATCCAGCTGCCGGACGGGCTGACGCTGCTCGCGTTCTGAGCTGTTGCAGCCTCAACCGGTCACCTCGATCACCACCCCCTCGTCGGCCCGCAGCGCCAGCTCGCCGTCGACTGCCTCGCCCGCACGATCCATCCGGGTCGACAGGGCGATCCGGCCTCGCAGCTCGCCCTCCTTGAAGAGGACGGCCTTGGGCTCGGCTTCCAGGTTCAGGGCGACGACGAAGCGGCGGGACCCGGCCTCGCGGGCGTAGATCAGCACGTCGCTCTCGATGGCCAGCGTATGGTAGTCGCCCAGGGCCAGCGCCGGCTCCTGACGGCGGAGTGCGGTGAGCGCGCGGACGAGGTTGAGCAGCGAGGCGGGGTCCTGGCGTAAGGTCGCGACATTGGTGACCTGCCAGTCGGCCGCGAGCGGCAGCCACGGCTCGCCCGTGGTGAAGCCGGCATTCTCCGAAGCGTCCCATTGCATCGGCGTGCGCTCGGGATCGCGGCCCTGGCCGGTGCCCGGCATGTTCTTGCCGAACGGGATCCTGCTCGCGCTCGGGCGGGATCGGCACGTTCTCCATGCCGAGCTCGTCGCCGTAATAGAAGGTCGGCGTGCCGCGCAGCGTGAGCAGCAGCATGGCCGCGACCCGCGCCTGGCCGCGGCCGACACGCGAGGCGATGCGCGGCTGGTCGTGGTTGCCCAGAACCCAGTTGGGCCAGCCGCCGAAGGGCAGGGCCGCCTCGTACTCCTTGATCATGTGCCGCAGGGTCGGCGCGTGCCAGGAGGTGCTGATGAGCTGGAAGTTGAAGGGCAGGTGCGCCCCGCTGAGGTCGCGGCCGTAATAGGCGACGAGGCGCTCCAGCGGCAGATAGATTTCCCCGATCAGCAGCCGGTTGCCGTCGAACTCGGCCAGCACCCGCCGCATCTCGGCCAGCACGTCCTGCATGTCCTCGTGATCGGCATTGTAGAGCTGCTGAACCTGCTGGAAGGGCGGATCGCGGCCTTCGACATAGGCCGGGTTCGGCGGGTTGTCGCGGAAGTCGGGGTCCTTCATCAGGTGCCAGATCACGTCGACCCGGAACCCGTCCACCCCGCGGCGGAGCCAGAAGCGCAGGCTCTCGTACATCGCCTCCCGTACTTCCGGGTTGCGCCAGTTGAGGTCCGGCTGCTCGGGCAGGAAGGCGTGATAGTAATACTGGCCTGTGGCCTCATCGAGGGTCCAGGCCGGCCCGCCGGCATTGCTCTGCCAGTTGTTGGGCGGCCCGCCGTCCGGGGCCGGATCGCGCCAGTAGTACCAGTCGCGGCGCGGGTTGTCGCGGCTTGCCCGGGCCTCCTGGAACCAGGGATGCTCGGAGGAGGTGTGGTTCGGCACGAAGTCGAGGATGATCCGCATGCCCCGGCCGTGCAGCTCCTCGCACCAGGCGGTCGAAGTCCGCGAGCGTGCCGAACATCGGGTGGATGCCGGTATAGTCGGCGACGTCGTAGCCGAAGTCGGCCATCGGCGAGGGGTAGATCGGCGACAGCCAGACCGTGTCGACGCCCAGCCATTCGAGATAGTCGAGCCGGGCGAGGATGCCGTTGAGGTCGCCGATACCGTCGCCGTCGCTGTCCTGAAAGGAGCGGGGATAGATCTGGTAGACGATCGCACTCTGCCACCAGGGCCGCTCGCTCATGCCTGTTCCTTCCTTTCCGCCTTCCCGCGGACCTCGGCTGCCTTGTCGAGCGCCTTCTGCAGCTCGCTCTTCCGCCTGGTCGAGGGCGGGCCCGGCCGCAGCAGCAGCGCGGCACGGCCGGCCAGGACCCAGGCCCGGTCGGGCGAGGGGTGCTGGGCGCCGTTGCCGCCATAGGCCGGATGCTCGCTCGACCAGAGAAGCTCCCAGTCATGCCCTTCCGGTGGTGCCAGCAGCGGCTCGGGCATGATCGTCAGCTCGAGATCGACACCCAGATTGACGAGCAGGAGCCGGTCGTCCTCGGCCTCGCCGAAGAAACGCAGCACGAACGCGTCGGGTCCCAGCACGGCTCCATCGACGCCGCCCGGCCGACGTGCAGCCACCAGCGTCCGGTCCTCGCGGCGCAGCCGCAGGAGGTCGCGGTGCAGCGCCACCGTCTCCCCGTTCCGCTCGAACTCGGTCCAGTCCAGCTTGCACGCCTCGAATGTGCGGACATCGTCGGGGCGCGGCAGCACCGCCTGGATCTCCGGCGTGGCGAGGCTCGGGAACTGGCGCGACCTCGCGCTTGCGGCCCTGGTCGACCTGGTCGGCAAGCTCACCGTCGAAACCGGCGAAATAGTAGAAGGGCTGAGAGGCGCCGAACTCCTGGCCCTGGAACAGCATCGGCGTCCAGGGCCCGAGCAGGAGAAGGGCCGTGATCGCCCGCACCCGCCCGGGCCCGGCGATCTGGTGCACGCGCAGGCCGCGGCCGGAGTTGGCGAGCTGGTCGTGGTTCTGGATGAAGGTGACGAGCTGCTCGGGCTCGAGGCCCCTGGTCGGGCTGCCGCGAGGCTGGTCCTGCCAGCGGTAGCGCTGGCCCTGGTAGAGGAAGCCGCGCTTGGCCAGCGAGACGAACTCCTGCGGTGTGCCGCGATAATCGGTGAAGTAGGCCTCGTGACGGCCGCACAGGGCAGTCCTGGCGCTGTGGTGGAAGTCGTCGTTCCACAAGGCGTCGAGACCCTCGCCGCCCTCCGCTCGGGAGCGGATCAGGTGCGTTGCCTGCGGCTCGTTCTCGCCCACGACCAGGATCTGCCGCCGGCCGGCGGTCTCGCGCGCGCGGCGGGTGAACTCGGCCAGGATGTGCTCGCCCTTGCCGAAGTCGTAGATGTTCTGGGTGGCGTCGATCCTGAACCCGTCGATGTGGAACTCGTCGACCCAATAGCAGCCGTTGGCGACCACGAGCTCGCGCACCGCGGCCGAGCCCTCCTCGTCGAAGTTGAGCGTCTCGCCCCAGTCGGTGGTGTAGCGCCGGCTGAAGTAGCAGGGCGAGAACTCCTTCAGGAAGTTCCCGATCGGCCCCAGGTGATTGTAGACGACGTCGAGGATGACCCCGATGCCGTGCCGATGCGCCTCGTCGACGAAGTAGCGCAGATCGTCCGGCCCGCCGTAGAGATGGGTGGGGGCGAAGAGGTTGACGCCGTCATAGCCCCAGCCGAAGCGTGCCGGGAACTCGTTGACCGGCATCATCTCGACGCACGGTGATCCCGACCTCGGCCAAGGTCGGCAGCCGCTCCGCCGCCGCACGCCAGGTGCCAGCTCGCGTGAAGGTGCCGACGTGAAGCTCGTAGAGCACCTGGCCGTGGCGGGGCACGCCACCCCAGCCCTGGTCGCGCCAGGCATAGCGGCCGGGATCGACGACCATCGAGAGCGCGAGCGGGCCATCGGGCTGGTAGCGCGAGGCGGGATCGGCGCGCACATCGCCGCCGTCGAGCCGGTAGCCGTAACGGGCACCCGCTCCGATGCCCTTGACCATGCCTGAGAAGTAGCCGTCGGGCTCGGGCTCCAGGCAGCTTGCCTCGGAGCCCTCGACGGCTACGGCGACCTCGCGAGCGGCCGGCGCCCAGACCCGGAAATGAGTGCCGGCCCCCATGGGCTCGGCCCCGACCGGCAGCCGCCTTGGCGGATGGTGCTGCCGCGTAAGTGCTGACACTGCCATCCGCCGGGACTCCGTTCGGCCCTAGCGAAGGCACAAACACGATCCGGCAGTCTGGAGTTCCGGCCTGTTGCCGGCCATGTCGACAAGCGCGGAATGTTCTATGATCAGGGAGGGCGCAAAGGGTGTGCGCGGCCCTCGAGGCTGCGGGAGGCGGGCAATGTTCAACACCACGAGCCTCGTCATCGAGGCCCTGAGCCGGCACCTGGTGAGCCACTATCGGCGGGTGTTCGGCCAGCGCGAGCCGGACCACGGGCCGGCGATCGCGACGGCGGTCAGGCTTGCCCTGGAGCGGATCGCGCTTTCCGACGCGCTCTACCACGATGTCGAGCACACGGTGATGGTGACGCTGGTCGGGACCGAGATCCTGCGCGGACGGGAGATCGCCGAGCCCATCAGCCGAGAGGACTGGCTGCACATGACCGTGGCCCTCCTGTGCCACGACGTGGGCTATGTGCGCGGGGCCTGCCGCGGCGACACCGCGACCGAGGCCGTGATCAACATCCTGGGCGAGCGGGAGACGCTGCCGCGCGGGGTCTCGGACGCCTGGCTGACGCCCTACCATGTCGACCGCAGCAAGATCTTCATCCAGGAGCGGGCCGAGATCATCGGCGGGATCGACGCCGAACGGGTGGCGGCCGCGATCGAGCTCACCCGCTTCCCGGTGCCCGCCGACGAGGACCACCAGGAGACCGGCAACGAGGCCGGCCTCATGCGCGCCGCCGACCTGATCGGCCAGCTCGCCGACCCCAACTACCTGCGCAAGCAGACGGCACTCTTCCACGAGTTCGTCGAGACCGGCATGGCGCAGAAGCTGGGCTTCACCTCTCCAGCCGATCTCGGCGACAACTATGTCCGGTTCTTCTGGGAGAAGGTCGAGCCCTATATCGGCGACGCGCTGCGCTACCTCGCTTTGACCCAGGAGGGGCGGCAGTGGATCGCCAACCTCTACGCGCAGGTGTTCACGGTCGAGCACCGCCGCTGGCGGATGGGGCCGCACTCGGGCGTGGACACCAAGCCGGCACCGCCGGCCTGACGAGCGGTCGGAGGCGACCAGCTCTCCGGTGCAGCGGCCTCTGCGCGCACCCGTCCTTTCTCGCCGTCAGTTGGAATAGTTTTAGCGCAGGCGGAGGAATGTCTTTCGGAGTGGCATAGCTTGGACGTCGGGACTTGGCTCGAGAGGCTGGGTCTGGGCCAGTACGAGCGGGCCTTCCTCGACAACGATGTCGACGCGGAGGTCCTGCCCGAGCTCGTGGCCGAGGACCTGGCCGGCCTCGGCGTGGCCTCGATCGGCCATCGTCGCAAGCTGCTCGCCGCCATCGCCGCCCTGCGCGCGGAGGTGTCGCCGCTCCAGGGGCCCCGCACCGGACAGCAGCCCGCTGCCGTGCGCGAGGCCGAGCGCCGGCAGCTGACGGTGATGTTCGCCGATCTCGTGGGCTCGACCGAGCTCGCCTCGCAACTCGATCCCGAGGAGATGCGCGAGGTCCTGCGCGCCTACCAGGATGCGGTCACGGGCGAGGTGGCCCGCTACGAGGGTCATGTCGCCAAGCTCATCGGCGATGGCGTGCCTGGCTTATTTCGGCTGGCCAAGCGCACACGAGGACGAGGCCGAGCGGGCGGTCAGGGCGGGCCTTTCCGTCGTCGCGGCGGTGGGCCGGCTTGCGGCACCCGGAGGTGGTGCGCTTGCGGTCCGGGTCGGGATCGCCACCGGGCTCGTCGTGGTGGGCGATCTTGTCGGCCATGGCGCTGCCGAGCAGGAGGCCGTCTTCGGCGAGACGCCAAACCTCGCCGCCCGCATGCAGGCTGTGGCCGAGCCCGCCAGCGTGGTGGTGGCGCCTGGCACCCATCGGCTGGCAGGCGACCTGTTCGCCTATGCCGACCTCGGCACCCGGCGGCTCAAGGGGTTCCCGGAGCCCGTGCGTGCCTGGCGGGTGATCGGTCCCGGGGAACGGGTGAGCCGCTTCGAGGCCCGTGAGGCCGCGGCCGTGATGCCGCTCCTGGGCCGCGAGGAGGAACTCGCTTTCCTGCTCGAGCGCTGGAACCGGGCCCGTTTCGGCCATGGCCAGATCGCGCTGCTCGCCGGCGAACCGGGCATCGGCAAATCACGCCTGCTGCGCGCGCTGCGCGACACCCTTGACCCCGAGCCGCACATGGCTCTGCGTCACCAATGCTCGCCCTATCACACGCATACGGCCCTCCATCCCGTGATCGAGCAGCTCGAGCGGGCGGCCGGCTTCGAGCGGGAGGAGGCGGCCGAGGCGAGACTGGCCAAGCTCCAGACGCTGCTTGCCAGGGGCGAGCCCGACATGACCCGCACCGCAGCCCTGCTTGCCGATCTGCTCGGGATAGAGGCCGGCAGCCGCCATTCACCCCCGCAACTGACGGCCCGGCAGCAGAAGGAGTCGACCTTCGCCGCCCTTCTCGACCAGTTGGTCGCCTTCGCGGCGCGGAGCCCTCTCCTGGTGACGCTGGAGGATGCACACTGGATTGATCCCAGCACCCTGGAGCTGCTCGACCTTGCGGTCGACCGGGTGCAGGACGTGCCGGTGCTGATGGTAATCACCTACCGGCCGGAATTCATCCCGCCCTGGCTGGGCCGACCCCATGTTGGCTCGCTGACCCTGCGCCGTCTGGGGCGACAGCTGTCGGCAGCCATGGTCGGCAGTGTCGCCGGGGGTCAATCCTTGCCGACGGCAGTAATCGACCAGATCGTTGCCAAGACGGACGGCGTGCCGCTATTCGTCGAGGAGCTGACCAAGGCCGTGCTCGAGTCCGGGCTCCTGCTGGGAGACGACTATCGTGACCCGGTGGTCCGCCTGCCGTTGGTCCTTCCCATCCCGGACACGCTCCAGGAACTCGCTGATGGCCCGGCTGGACCGGCTCGCGCCGGTGAAGGAGGTGGCACAGCTTGCGGCCTGTATCGGGCGTGAGTTCGATCATGCGCTGCTGGCGGCGGTAGCACCGCTCGGCGGGAAGGAGCTTGCCACGGCCCTGGACCGGCTGGTCGAGGCGGAGCTGGTCTTCCGCCACGGTGCGCCGCCCAACGCCACCTATACCTTCAAGCATGCGCTGGTGCAGGACGCCGCCTGTCAGAGCCTCCTCAAGAGCCGCCGCCAGCAGCACCATGGACGGATCGCTGCCGTGTTGGAGGAGCGGTTCCCGCACATGGTGGAGAGCCAGCCAGAGGTGGTGGCACGTCACTGCGCCGAGGCGGGGCTGATCGAAAAGGCGGCCGACTACCGTCACAAAGCCGCCCAAGTCGCGATGCGGCGCTCGGCCATGGCCGAGGCCGTGGCCCAGGTCCGGCACGGCCTGGTGCTGCTCTCCGCCTTGCCCGCCAGCCCAGCGCGGACGCAAAAGGAGATCGACCTCCAGCTCGACTTGGGTCACGCCCTCACGACCTTGAAGGGCCTTGCCGCACCCGACACGGGTGCTGCCTACGGCCGGGCGCGGGAGCTGTGCCGGGAGCTGGGCGCTGCCGGTCCCGAGCCAGTGGCGCTGCACGGCGTGTGGCGGTTCCTGCACAACCGCGCCGAGCTCGGCGCGGCGCAGGAGGCCGCGGACGAGCTGCTGCGCTGGGGCGAAGCGCGCGGCGACGTGGCGACAGAGGTGGTGGGGCACCGGACCGCTGCGGCCACCCGGTTCTTCCGTGCCGAGCTCGACGCCGCGCTGAAGCACTACGAACGCGTGCTGGCCCTGTGCGAGCCCTCTCCGCACGACGCAGCCGACAATCCGCTCGATCCATGGCTGGTGACCATCAGCCATATGTCGTGGGAGCTGCTCCTGCAGGGCTACCCCGACCGGGCATTTGCTCGCAGGGACGAGGCCCTGGCCGCGGCGGAGGCCTGGGCATGGCCGTACATGCTGGCGGTTGTCCTGCACCACCAGAATGTCTTCGATCAGATGCGTGGCGACCCAGGCGCGCTCGAGCTGCGATCGGCAGCCCTGATGGCGCTCACGGCGGAGCACGGCTTCGCGCACTGGCACGCGACGGCGACCATCCTGCATGGCTGGGCGGCGGCCAGCCGGGGAGAACTTGAAGCCGGCCTCCTGGAGATGCGCCAGGGTCTCGCCGCCAAGCAGGCGACGGGCGCGCAGCTGAAGGTGCCCTACTATCAGGGCCTGATCGCCGGCCTGCAGATCCGGGCCGGCCGGATGGCGGAGGCCTCATGCCTGCTCGATGGCGCCCTGGCCCGGGTGGAGGCCACGGGCGAGCGCTGGTTCGAGGCCGAGCTGCACCGGCTGAAGGGTGAAGCGTCGCTTCTGGCCGGCAGATCCGGCCGCGCGGAGGCGGAGGCCCAATTCCGCAGGGCCATCGAGGTGAGCCGGAAGCAAGGTGCAAGGTGGTGGGAGCTGCACGGGGCCAGCTCGCTGGCACGGCTCTGGGCGGAATGCGGCCGCCGGCAGCAGGCCTACGATCTCCTGGCACCGGTCCATGGCTGGTTCGCGGAGGGCTTCGACACGCAGTCCTTGCGGGACGCCGGGGCGCTGCTCGACCAGCTTGGGGTGACGGGCACCTGCGTCATTCCCCGCTGAGGCGGGTCGGACGGCTGGACGGGATCGCCGGCCGGGCCGTACAGCCACAGCGCACCACTTTTGGGAATGTGACCGGCCTTGAGCCTGCCCACGCTGATCGCTGACATCGTGGCCGTCATAGCACCGGTCTTCGTGATCGCGGCCTTGGGCTATGGCTGGGCCCGCGCCAAGCTGCCGTTCGACGGCAGCTTCGTCACCACCTTCATGATCAACGTCGCAACCCCCTGCCTCGTCTTCTCGACGCTGGCCCGGCTGCGCTTCGAGGGTGCCGAGCTTGCCACCATGCTGCTGGCCTCGGTCGCCTGCATGGCCTTGGCGGCCGCGATTGGAGCTGCCGTGCTGCGCCTGTCCCGGCTCTCGCTCCAGGTCTACCTGCCGGCGCTGACCTTTCCCAATGCCGGCAACATGGGTATGCCGCTCTGCCTGTTCGCCTTTGGCGAGCAGGGGCTGGGCCTTGCCGTGATGTATTTCTCGGCCCTCTCCGCGGTCCAGTTCACCCTCGGCCCCGCCATCGCCGCTGGCAAGCCCGACCCCTGGCAGATGCTGCGCACGCCCGTGATCTACGCCGTGGCGCTGGCGCTCCTCCTGCGGGCGGTCGATCTCGAGGTGCCGCGCTGGGCCGCCAACACCACGAAGCTCCTGGGCGACTGCGCCGTCCCGCTGATGCTGGTCTCGCTGGGCGTGGCACTGGCGAAGCTGCGCGTCACTGGTCTCGGTCGGGCGGCGGCCGTCTCGGCCCTGCGCCTCGGCCTGGGCTTCGGCGTCGGGCTCGTCGTGGTCTGGGCGCTGGATCTCGAGGGAGCCGCGCGCGGCGTGGTGCTGCTCGAGAGCTCGATGCCGGTGGCGGTGTTCAACTATCTCTGGGCGGTCCGCTACAACAACGCGCCGGAGGAGGTGGCGGGCCTCGTCCTGGGCTCGACCGCCCTGTCGTTCCTCACCTTGCCGCTCCTGCTGTTGGCCGTGATGTAGGCCGCAGGCGCGGCCAGCACGGCAACGACTGCCGCGGCGGGTGCAACTAGCGCATCGGGCGAGCCCATGGCCCACAAAGTGAGCCCCGTGACGGCGCACCAGAGCAGCGGGATGGCGAGCAGCGCCCAACGGATGCGACCGTCCGCGAGCAGGACCAGACCCAGCGTGCCGACCACCGTCGGGTCGGGTGCCAGCCCGAAAAGCTCGACCTGCGCCCACGGCCGGCCGAGGAGCGGGCCGATCAAAGGCTGGAGCACGAGGGCGAACAGGAAGAGGGCGAGGCCGGTCGGGTTCGTTCTCAGGGTGAGCCTGAACCCGGCCCAGGCCAGCAGGAGCGCCTCCGCCCCGAAAGCGACGGCATAGTACGTCGCTGCCCAGTTGATGCTGTCATAGCGCTCGAGGTGGTAGGCCCAGGCGACCCAGAGCCAGCAGGCAGCAAGGATGGCGGCGACGGTTTGCGCTGCCATGGTGTCGGCGCGGCGCAGGAGCAGGAGGACCGCGGCGCCGAGAGCAAGGGCCAGGAGCTGCGCCGGCCAGACGGCACGGTTGTAGAGCTCGAACAGGCGGTAGTAGGTGCGGGGCGAGAAGAGGAGGAAGTCCGAGAGCGAATAGGTCAGCCATTCGCCCATCAGAGCTCCTCGATATGGGCGGCGATCCGCGCCCGCATCGCCGGGTCCGGCAGCGGATCCCCTGCCGCTGCCATGTTCTCGCGCACATGGTCGACCCTGGTCGTCGCCGGGATGGCGCAGGTCACGGCCGGGTGGGAGACGATGAACTTGAGGATGAGCTGGGCCCAGCTCGTGCAGCCGATCTCGGCCGCCCAGGGCGGGAGCGGGTGGTCCTCCAGGCCCTGGGTGAGCCAGCCCTGCTGGAACGGCCGGTTCACGATCACCGCGATGCCCCGGTCCCGTGCCAGCGGCAGCAGCCGTTCCTCGGCCTCGCGGTCCACAGGATTGTAGGTGAGCTGGACGAAGTCGAGCGGCTGCGAGCGCAGCACCTGCTCCAGCTCCTCGTGCCGGCGCCCCTCCGAGGTGGTGATGCCGACATAGCGCAGCCGCCCTTCCGCCTTCATCGCGAGGAGCGTGGGCAGGTGCTCCTCCCAGGCCAGGAGATTGTGGACCTGGAGCAGGTCGAAGCGGGGGATGCCCCAGAGCTCGCGCGAGGTCTCGATCTGCGCCGGCCCGCGCCGGCCGGAGGAGATCCAGACCTTGTCGGCCGAGAACAGGCCGCCGGTCTCGCCGAGCTTCCGCAGGCCGTACCCGATCACGGCTTGCGACGAGCCGTACATGGGCGAGGAATCGATCATTCGCCCGCCGGTCTCGAAGAAAGCGCCCATGACCTCGGCGCACGCGTCGCGCGCGATCTCGTCCTCGCCCACGTTGAAGGTGATCCAGGTCCCCAGGCCGACCACCGGCAGCGCCTCGCCGGTCGCGGGAATCGGCCTGGTAAGAGGCGGTGCGTGCTGGGCCAGAGCGGGCCGAACGGCGACGGCCGCGGCCAGCGAGCCCAGAAGCGTGCGGCGGTCGAGGGCCATCGATGCTCTCCTGCTCAGCTTACAGCGTTCGGGAGGTGGTGTGCCGATGCCGGGCCGGATAGACCGCCGGCACCATCAGGGAGGCCTCGGGCCATGCGCATCCGCGACGTCGTCTGCCACGTGCTGGAGGCACCGCTTTCCCGCCGCTTCGGCTGGTCCCTGGCCGAGACCGACCGGCGCACCGCCATGCTGGTCGAGATCGTGGCCGAGGACGGCCTTGTCGGCTGGGGTGAGAGCTACGGGCCTGCCCGGGCCAATGCCGCCATCGTCGAGCACTACTACAAGCCGCGCCTGATCGGCGCCGATCCGCTCACGACCGAGACGATCTGGCAGGACCTCTACGCCGCCTTGCGCGACCATGGGCAGAAAGGGCTCGCGATCCAGGCCCTCTCGGGCGTCGACATAGCACTTTGGGACCTGAAGGGCCGGGTGCTGGGCCAGCCGGTCCACCGCCTCATGGGCGGCCCGATCCGCGAGCGCGTGCGCGCCTATGCCACCGGTCTCTACAGCCGGCCCGAAGGGGACTCCGCCCTCTATCTTGCCGAAGAGGCTGCGGGCTACGTCGACGAGGGCTTCTCCGCGGTCAAGCTCAAGGTCGGCTACGGGATCAGGGAAGACGTGCGCAACGCACGCGCGGTACGCGAGGCCATCGGTCCGGATGTGGCGCTGATGATGGACGCCAACCACGCCTATGACGCCACGGCGGCGATCGAGCTCGGCCGGCGCGTCGCCGAGCTGGAGATCGGCTGGTTCGAGGAGCCGGTGCCGCCCGAGGACCTCCGTGGCTACGAGGAGGTGCGTCGCGGCCAGCCCATTCCCGTCGCCGGTGGCGAGTGCGAGTTCACCCGCTTCGGCTTTCGCGAGCTCCTGTCCCGCCGCTGCGTCGACATCGCCCAGCCCGACACTTGTGCCGCGGGCGGGCTCTCGGAATGCAAGAAGATCGCCGACATGGCGAATGCGTTCGGGATCCGCTACGTGCCGCATGTGTGGGGAACGGGGGTGGCACTCGCGGCCTCGCTCCAGCTTCTGGCCGTCCTACCGCACAACCCGCCCTGCCGTTTCCCGACCGAGCCGTTGCTCGAGTTCGACCGCACCGAGCACGCGATCCGGCAGGCGGTGCTCAGGGAGCCACTGGAGCACGAGCAAGGCTGGGTGCGCGTGCCGAGCGGGCCCGGGCTGGGGATCGAGATCGACCGTTCGGCCCTGGACCGCTTCCGAGCAGGCTGAGCCGGGAGCTGCCTGGGTCAGTGCAGGACGCGCGGCGCCCCGTCGACCGGGGCGCTCGCGAAGGCCAGCGCCGCGTAGGGCATCTCGTCACGCTCACTGAGGCGTAGCTGAAGGCGGAGATAGTGGAAGCTCAAGAGCTCCAACGTCGCCTGGCTGATCTGAGCATCGGCAAGAGCGTTGCGGAGTGCCAGCTCCAGCTTGCGCTCGGCGATCGCGAGGTCGAGGCGGAGAACCTCCTCGTCGGCCTCCGGATCGACCGGCCCCAGCACCTCCGTCATGAGGCTGCGAACCTCCGGCACCGGAACGCCCCGGAGCAGGAGGCATCGGACGAGATCGACCAGGATGAGGCGGCGATCCTCGCGGACCTGCTCGACCGACAGGATCTGGTACGGTTCGCGCGGCGACTGCAGGATCGCCGCGCAGACATCGGCACTGTGACAGGTCGCCCGGACGAGATCCTTGAGCGCCCTGATTTCCCGGTCCATTCGCACCCGTCTGGAACTCCCTGCGAGAGCCTCTTGCAGGTACAAACCGGAAACTGCCGGACGGGTTCCCAAGCTGGCGAAGCTGCCGCGCTCGCGCGCATCTGCCATGACGCCCAAAGGGCGCGGAGTGGTTCTCCGCGCCCTCGAGCACCGTACGATGAAGACGCCGACTACTGGGCCGGCTGCTTCATCGCAGTTCACGCCAATCTCGCCAGGCGCGCAGTCCTTGCGGTCGGTGGTCGTGTCGCTGTTGGAGGAGCTGCTGCCGACATCGCCGCTTGCGCCCTTTTCGGCCCCACCGGACGAGCCTTGGCCGGCGCTCCCACCCGCCGTCGAGCCGCCACCGCTGTCGCTGCTGCCGCTGAACCGCCACTGTTGCCGCCGCTGTTTTGGGCATACACGGCACCGCTGAGCAGCAGGCTCAGGGCTGACACGCCCGCGATCAGGAGCTTGCGCATGATATCTCTCCGCGTTCGGCTGCATATTGCGGACACCGGCGCGGCCGCGATGGCGTACCCGGCACCCTGTTCGTTCACTGTAACCCACGGATTTTGCCGAGGTTCCGTAACTATTCCCCAGGCGCAGGGTGGAACTCTCAGGCCGGAATGTTGTTGCTCCGCAGGGATTTACCGCCCAGGTTCTTGTTGAATTCTCAGGATCGCCAGGACACCGGACGAACCATGCGGCGAAACGTGCTGATCATCGCGAACCGCCACAGCCGCCGAGGCAGCACGCATCTCGGTGCCGTGCTGGAGCGCCTGCGCGCCGACGGCCTTGAGCCCGAGGTTCACGAGCTGCCGAGGAAGCGACCCCTGGAGCAGCTGATCCGCGAGCGTGGCAACAAGGCCGACGTGATTGTCCTGGGCGGCGGCGACGGGACCATGAACGCAGCCTCCTCGGCCCTGCTCGAGGCTGCGCGGCCGTTCGCGATCCTGCCGCTCGGCACTGCCAACGACCTCGCCCGCACGCTAGGGATCCCGCAAGATCCGGTGGCCGCGGCCGAGCTCATCCTGGCCGGCCCGACCCGGCGCATCGACCTGGGTGTGGTGAACGACCGCCACTTCTTCAACGTGGCCAGCATCGGTCTCAGCGTGCGTGTGGCCAAGGCACTGACCAAGGAAGTGAAGCGCCGCCTCGGGAGCTGGGGCTATCCGCTTACGGTCTACCGCGTGCTGAAGGAGGGCCACAGCTTCTCGGCCGAGATCCGCGGTGCCGCGGGCTCGATCAGCCTGCGCTCGATCCAGCTCGCCGTGGGCAACGGCCGCTTCTACGGTGGCGGGCTCGTGGTCGACGAGGCGGCCGCGATCGACGACCACACGCTCCACCTCTACAGCCTGAAGCCGCAGCCGATGTGGAAGTTGCTGAGCCGGGCGCTGGCCTTCCGCCAGGGGCGGCATGACGATCCGGAGGCCGTCGAGGCGCTGGCTGGTGCCAGATTCGAGGTGCTGACCAAACGGCCGATGCCGGTCAACACCGACGGCGAGGTGACGACGAGCACGCCGGCCCGCTTCTCGGTTCTGCCGGCGGCGCTGGAGGTCGTGGCACCGGCGCCTGCTTGAGCAGGCTCCGCCTTCAGCGGTCGTTCGCCGCCTCGGGGCTGCCGGCTGGGTCCTGGGTCAGCAGGAGATCCACGGCACCGCCATGCTCGCGCCGCACGGCCTCCTGGAGCCGGACCGGATCGATGTCGATCCAGCTGCAGATCCAGGTCCGCTCGGTCCGGGTCTGCTGGCCGAACAGCCACATGGCGGCGTCATGCGCCTCGCGCACGGTCTTGCGACGGGTCGACGCGACGGCGGCGTTCGGCGCCGCAGTGCCGCGCAGCACGCGCAGGCCGGCGTCGATATCCGCCAGGATCTGAAGGACGACGCTGCGCCAGAGCTGGAGGCATGCCGTGCTGCTCACGGCCCTGACCACGTCGGCATGCGTGACAGGCTCCGCGCTGAGGCTGGCGCCGCGGACACGCGGCCTCTCAGCGACGGCTTGGGCGGAGGTTGACAGCACCTGGCTGCTCCGTCTTGTGGCGAAAGTTGATTCGACCTTTGCTGAGGTCGTAGGCGCTCATCTCAATGTTCACGCGGTCGCCCGCGAGCACGCGGATGCGGTGCTTCCTCATCTTGCCCGAGGCATAGGCCAGCACCTGATGCCCGCCCTCGACCTCGCACCGGAAAAGGGCATCGGGCAGCACCTCGGTGACGATGCCCGCCACTTCCACCAGATCTTCCTTGGCCATCAGCGGCGCTCTGTCCTATTCGGCAGCAGCTGCGGTGGCACGGGTCTTACGCGTGGCCCGGGCCTCGGAAGCCTTGCGCCGGGCTTCGGCGGCACGCTCCTGCTTGGCGGCCTGCCTGCCGGCCAACTCGGCCTTGATTGCGGGCAGCAGGCCAGCCGCGGAGGCGCGCTGTGCCGCTGAGCCCGCCTGTTCCAGGCGCTCCGCGTTCGCATGCAGATTGCCCAGGGCCTCGTCAGTCATCGCCGGCAGCTTCTCCAGCACGTTCATGCTCTCTCCCCCTTCAAACCGGTGGGCGGGCCTGGCACCGCTCCTGAAACGACGAGCACCCTCCGGGTGGCCCCGGAGGGTGCGCGCAAGCGCTGCGGGAAGAGCGTCAGCCGACGCGCTTGAGGCCCTCGGCCGAGCTCTTGCCAGTCTTGCCGCGGACGAGCTCGTACTGGATGCGCTCGCCCTCACGCAGGTTGTCGAGACCTGCGCGCTCGACGGCCGAGATATGCACGAAGGCATCGGGGCCGCCATTGTCGGGCTGGATGAAGCCGAAGCCCTTGGTTGCGTTGAACCACTTGACCGTACCGGTCTGCAAAGCGTCACCTCGTCGGTGGGTAGGCACGCCGGGCGACCTGCCGCGGCGTGAGGTGATCTCTTTCGTCCTTGGGGTGGCCGGCAGAACCGGTCGGCAGGGAATGTGAGAGAATAACCTGACGGTGATATGGCAAGCCGACCGCTCGTGGGCAAGGGCCAGTCTCGGCCCGGCCCCGCCGCAAGGTGCATGTTGGCCCTCATCCCGGTGCCGGAGCGATCGTAGGTCGCAGCTCCAGCGGGTGGGCGGACGCCGGCTCGGGAGGGGCTTGTGCCACGGGCTCGCCCAGGATGGCATGGGCAGCCTCGACGGCCTGGGTCAGGGTCAGCGCCACGCGCGTCACGCCCGAGCTCTGGGCCAGGTTCTCGGGCTCGCTCTTTTCCGGATCGGCGTTCCAGAGCGTGAGCACGATCGGCACCTCGGGGCCGATGCGGGCGCGGAGCCGGCGTGCCACGCGGCGGGCCTGGGCCAGGCCGGCCGAGCTTCCCCGCGACAGGTAGACGAGCTGCACCCCATCGCGTGGCAGGTCGTCGAGGCGCTGGCCCGCCGCCTCGCCAGGCGTGATCAGGGCCGCATCGTAGCCTTCCGCGCACAAGGTGGCGGCCAGCAGGCAGGCGCCGGCATGGTCGAGGCCGGAGCGGGCGCCCAGGCAGAGCACGGGTGCGGCACGGTCGCGGGCCGGCGCGTTCTCGTCGGCCACGTCCTCGACGATCTCGATGATGTCGTCGGCGATCTCGCGCTGTCGCTCGCGTCCGATCGCACCGCGCTGCCGGTCGGCCTCGATCAGACCCAGTGCTGGTACCACCACCTGCTCGAAGGCCGGCAGGAGCCCGCTCTCGCGCATCTCTTCCTCGACCACCTCCTCGGCCTCGCGCGGGTCGGAGGCGAGCAGCCGCTGGTAGAAGCGCAGAGGTGGGGAGAGGACCGCGCGGTTGCCGAGCAGCACCTCCAGGAACTCGAGCTGCGGGACGTGCCGGCCGATGACCACGAGGCAGGCGGTGAGCGGGGTGGCGAGGAGCAGGCCGACCGGGCCCCAGAGCACGGTCCAGAAGGCGGTGGCGACGACGAGCGCTGCGGGCGAGAGGCCGGTCGACGAACCGTAGAGGTAGGGCTCGATGCCATAGCTCAGGAGAGCCTCGATCGCCACGAACATGCCGATCACCTCGAGCGGCATCGTCCAGCCGATATCGGCTGCCAGCGAGACCACGAGCGGGAACAGCACCGAGAGCGGGGCGCCGATGAAGGGGATGAAGCGCAGGACGACGCCGACCATGCCCCAGAGGAGCGGGTTGGGCACGCCGATCAGATAGAGGCCGGTCCCGAACAGGGTCCCGTAGAGAAGGTTGATGAGCAGCTGCATCAGGAGATAGCGGCCGATCCGGCTGGCCGCGTCCGACATGGCGTCGGTCGTTCGATGCACGTCGGCCGAGCCGAAGAGGCGGATGAACCGGTCGCGCAGATCCTCCCGCTGCAGGAGGACGAAGATCACGAACAGCAGCATGATGCCCACCGTGGCCAGCGGCTCCGCCACCAGCTCCAGCACCTCCCGAGCCGCCTGGAGGGGCGTCTCGGGCTGCTCGTGGACCTCGACCGGGATCGGCTGCACCGGCTTGGGCTCGCCGTTCCCGGTGGTGCTGGTGGCCGGGCCCGAGGTGCCGCCGGTGGCGGCCTTCTTGTCGATCTCGTCGCCCATGCGGCGCAGCAGGTCGGCCGTCTGCTCGAGCACGCCGGTACCTGTGCTCTGGCTGCTGAAGATGCGCATCTTCTGCCGCAGGTTATATTCGTAGCGCGGCAGATCCTCCGCGAGGTTGACCGCCTGGTTGACCAGCAGCCAGGCGAAGCCCGAGACGAACCCCAGCGCCACGATTACGACCAGGAGGACGGAGGGTGCGCGACCAAGGCCGACGCGGCGCAGCCGGGTGACGATCGGCGAGAGCGCGAAGCTCAGCAGGATCGCAAGTGCCAGGGGAATGAAGACGTCGCGGCCGAGATAGAGCCCGGCCACCACGGCGGCGATCATCACCAGCATGGCCGTAGGCGAAAGCGGCGGCTGCGAGCTCGCCACCCGGACCGGCTGAACTTCCTGAGGCTCTACCGCCCTTGCGGGCATCACCGTTCTCCAGTCGCCACGAGCGGATCGGCTGGGCCCGCTATCAGATCAGGCCTGGAGCCAACCCGCAGACCAGCAAACCAAGCCGTGAAGCCGGAGTTCCGGGGAGCCTGGAGGCGTTGCCAACAGCATATCGGGCCAGCGTTGCGAGCTATGGATGAGGGCCAGGATCTCGATCTGCCGATCGGAAACGCGGTAGGGGACGGGCGACCGGCCATCTGCCCAGCTCCCATCGGTCGGTGCGCTTCCAGCACAAAGGCGGAACACTCTCACCCTCCACCCACCAGCAGCGCCACCGGCAGATCGGCCAGTGCCGGCCCCAGCAGCAGCCGGCCGCCCGTCGCCGCATGCCGCGTGCCGGTGAGGCGGTCGTGGAGGGCCGCGTCCGTGAACGGCTCCGGGAGGAGCAGGGCGGTGTCTCTCCAGCCTGCGGGGTCGATGCGCGGGGTCTCGCCGGGCTGGAGCAGGCGTGCCAGATGGCGGCCGACCAGGGTGACCGCGATGCTGTCGCCCTGCCGGCGGGCGAAGGCGAAGGCGTGCTCGGCGGCGGCGCCGGTGAGCTGGAGCGGCAGGTAGTCGCCAGCGCCGTAGAGCGCCGGCACCTCGCGACGGAAGGCCAGAGCCCGCGCCATCACCCGCAGCTTGATGGCACCGCTGATCCAGTCCGCAGGCGGATCATCGAGCATGGCCTCGCGGGCCTGCCAGTCGACCGGGCGGCGGTTGTCCGGGTCGACCAGGCCCAGGTCCCACAGCTCGGTGCCCTGGTAGGTGTCGGGGACGCCCGGTGCGGTGAGCTTGATCAGAAGCTGTGCCAGAGCGTTGGCAGCCGCCGCCGGAGCGATCCGCTCGACGAAGCGGGCGAGGCCGGTCAGGAAGTCGCGAGACTGCTCGGGGTCGAGCAGGGCCCTGGCGAAGCCGAGGGCGGCCTCCTCATAGGTCTGGTCCTGGTCCAGCCAGCTGCTGCGCTCCTTGCCCTCACGCAGTGCCTTGATGATGTAGCCCTGGCCGCGCTCGTAGAGGGCCTTGAGGCCTTCCGAGTCGGTCGGTCGGAGGTCCAAGGGCCAGACACCGACGAGCGCCTGGTAGAGCGTGTACTCGTCCTTGGGATGCAGACCGTCAGGCCGGATGGCCGCGTTCTGCCCACGCCAGCCGCGGACGGCGGCCGCCCACTCCTCCGGCAGCTCGGAGAGCACGACCAGCCGGGCGCGGGCGTCCTCGCCGCGCTTGGTGTCGTGGGTGGCGGTGGTCAGCATGGTGTGCGGCCAGCGCTCCAGCCGCTCCATGTTCAGAGTGTGCAGCTTCTCCGGCGTGACACCGTGCGCGTCCGGCTCGCCGCCGACTTCGTTGAGGGCGAGCAGGCGCGGGAAGCGGTAGAAGGCGGTGTCCTCCAGCGCCTTGGCCATCACCGGCCCGGAGAGCTGCTGGAAGCCGTTGAGCCAGCCCTGGCGAGCCTCGTCGGGCTCCTCCTCGAAGAGGGTGCGCAGCCGGGCCAGGGCAGTGGCGGCACCTCCCGTCAGCCGCTCGCCTGCGGCGCCGAAGGCACGGTCGAGCACGGCACGGTCGGTACGGCTGAGCGGCTCCTGGCGGCGGTAGGTGCGGTAGACCTTGAAGGCCACCAGCAGCTCGAGGATCGCCGCCGTGACATCCGTCTCCGGCAGATCCAGGAGCTTTTCCGCCTTCTGGCCCAGGACCTTGAGCTCGCCCGCGAACAGCTTCTCGAGGACCAGCCGCTTCGCCTTGTCGACCACCTCCGGGAACGATGCCGGCTCGCCCGTCATCTCGGCCCGCAGGCGCTCCAGGGGCTCGAGGCCGGTCGGGATCGACCAGGAGGCCCAGCACCTGGTTCAGGAACTCGTAGCCGGTGGTGCCGGCGACCGGCCAGTCCGGCGGCAGCGGCTCGTCGCCGGAGAGGATCTTCTCGACCACGACATAGAACGGCTCGGCAGATCCTGTGATCTCTTTCAGCCGCTTCTGCAGGCGGACGAGATAGCCCTTTGGGGTCGCTGAGCCCGTCGACATGGTCGATCCTGAGGCCCTGCACGTGGCCACGCTTGACCAGATCGAAAATGAGCGCGTGCACGGCCTCGAACACCTCGGGGACCTCGACCCGCAGGCCGCCGAGCTCGCCGATGTCGAAGAAGCGGCGGTAATTGCGCTCCTCGCTGTCGCGCCAGAAAGTGAGCCGATAGGCCTGCCGCTCCAGCACGCGGCGGATGTCGCCCGCCTTCTCGCTGCCGGGAGCGAGCGGGAACGGCGTGTCGTAGTAGGCGAGGACCGTCTCGCCGCGCGCCTCGTCGTGCGTGAGCTTCAGCTCGCCCTTCTCCAGGATCTCGTCCAGCGGCGAGCCCAGGACAGGCAGGACCAGCTTGCCGTCAGGGTCGCGGTCGAAATCGATGTCGAAGAAGCCGGCAAAAGCACTCTCCCGCCCGTGCTTCAGCACATCCCACCACCAAGGATTGTCGGGACCGACGCCCATGTGGTTGGGGACGATGTCGATGATCAGGCCCATGCCGTGCGCGCGCAGGGCCGCAGCCAACTTCTCGAAGGCCGGCATCCCGCCCAGCGTCGGATCGAGCTCGTTGGCGTTGGCCACGTCGTAGCCGTGCGTCGAGTCCTTCCGCGCCGTGAAGGGCGGGGCGAGGTAGAGGTGGCTGATACCGAGCCGGTCGAGATAGGGCACCAGCCGCTCGGCATCGGCGAACCCGAAGCCGGCGCGGAGCTGGAGGCGGTAGGTGGTGTTTGGAGTCTCAGCCATGGGGTCGCTCCTCCCTGAGGGCCGCCAGGAGGGCCTTGGCGAAGGGTGAGGTGAGAAGATCGGCCAGCGTCAGCGTCGTGCGCCGGCGCCAGTTCGGATGCTCGTCGATGGTGCCCGGCAGGTTCACCTGCTCGGGCGAGAGCTCCAGGTCCTCGAGCTGGACCAGGACGAGAGCCGAGGGTGTGCGGGCGAGCCAGCGATGGACGGCCAGCGCCAGGGTCTCGGCGTCCGGCTCGGACCTGGGCGCCAGCAGGCCCGCCCGGCGCAGCGTGCGGATCAGGCGCATCGCGTCCAGCTCGCGGTCGGCACGGGCGGCTTCCGCCTGCCCCTCCTCTACGAACAGGTCGAGCCGCTCGCGCCAGCCCAGATCGTGCGCCTCGAGCCAGCCTTTGAGCGTGGCCAGGTCATGGGTGCTGACCGAGGCCACCGCGGCTTCCGGATAGGCGGCAGGGGCGGTGTAGCCGCCCGAGCCCGTGCGCTCGAAATAGAGCACGCGGCAGGAGAGGATGCCGGCCCGATTCATGGCCGGGCGGAACCCGGGCGGGACCGTGCCCAGATCCTCGCCCAGCACGAGGCATTGGCTCCGATGCAACTCCAGCGCCAGGATCGCCGCCATGGTGGCGAAGGGGTAGCGCACATAGGCGCCCTCGCCGGGCTCGGCCCCCTGCGGGATCCAGTAGAGGCGGCGCAGGCCCATGGCGTGGTCGATGCGGAGCGCACCGGCATGGCGCATGTTGCCGCGGATGTCGCCGATCCAGGGCCCGAAACCGGCCCGCGCCAGCGCCTCGGGTGCCAGCGGGGCGATGCCCCAGTTCTGGCCCTTGGGGTTGTAGATGTCGGGCGGGGCGCCGACCGTGGCCCCGCGCACCGCGACCTCGGGGAACGACCAGGTGAGCGAGCCCGCGGGATCGACGCCGACCGCGAGGTCGCGATAGAGGCCGATCCGCATGCCCGCAGCCTTGGCCCGGTCCTGCGCCTCGCCCAGCTGGCTGTCGGCCAGCCACTGCAGCCAGGCGAAGAAGTCGACGCGGTCCTTGTGCCGCTCCGCGAAGGCGCGTGCCTCCGCACTCTGCGGATCGCGCCAGCCTTCCGGCCACTCCCACCAGGCAAAGGCCTTGCCCTCGGCCAGCACCTGCTCGTGCATCGCCTCGAACAGGCAATGCCGCTCCAGCCCCTGGCCGTCGGCCTTGCGGAAGGTCTCGAAGGCAGCGCCGCGCGGGGTCGGCCGGGAGCCCAGATGCTGCTCCTTGAAGCGGGCGAAGCCGGCCTCGAGGAGGCGGCGCCGACGTGCGGCCGTAGCCGGGTAGTCGATCAGATGCGGATCGTCGCCCCGAGCCTCCGCCCGGGCGGCCTCAAGCTCCGGATCGCCCTCAAGCTCCGGCACCTTGTCGGGGGCAATCAGCAGCCAGTTGAGGAAGCGCCGGTGCGAAGGCGCATAGGGGCTGCGGTTGGCGGGCGTGGAGAAGAAGAGCGCGTGCAGTGGGTTGAGCGCCAGGAAGTCCGCACCCTCGCGGCCCGACACTTCCGCGAACGCGGTAAGGTCGGCGAGGTCGCCACTGCCGAGATCGCGCTCGCTGCGCAGGCTGTAGGCCTGGGCGCCGATCCCGAAGCAGCGCTCGATGCCGAGATCGCGCGGCACCACGCAGCGTTCGGGCGAGGCCACCAGCACCGAGGTCAGGGGCTCGCCACCCGGCTGCTCCACGAGCAGGCGGTGGTAGCCCATCGGCAGGGGTGCGGGCAGGAGCAACTTGTCGTCAGGACCGGAGGGCTGGCTCGCACCGCCCTCCAGCGTCTCCCCGTCCTCCAGCTCCAGCCGCCAGCCGTGCCTGCGCTGGACCGCAGGCAGCGGGATCGCAGCGTCCTCGCCCGCCCGCACCGTGAGCGTGGGCGGCAGAGCAGCGGCGGCACGGGTACGACGCAATGCCTCCCGCTGGCCTGCCTCGCTGCCCGCATCCACACCCATCACCGCGAGCAGGGCCTTCACCGTGTCCGGTGACGCTGTCCGCGGGACGCCTGCCGCGTCCTTGAAGTAGGTGATGATCCCGTACGCATCCGCGACGCGGTTCAAGAGGCTCATCAGGCTTCGGCCAGGAACCAGGCGGCCGACCAGGGCGGCAGCGAGCCTCGCTCCAGGGCAGCAGTCACGTCGTCGCTGCTGAAATGGAGGGCATGGCCTTCGACCTGCGGCACCCCGTCGATCCCGGTCGCACCCAGGCAGGCGAGGAGCGTGAGGCGGCTGCCGTCGCCCAGGCGCCAGGACACGCGCACGCCATGCCCGCCCAGGACCTCTGCACCCTCGCTGCGCCCCTCGCCGGCAAGCAGACGGGGGGCGATCTGGTCGCCGCGCAGGCGGAGCAGCATCCGCGTCCGGGACAGCCAGAGGTCGTAAGGCGTGCGCTGGATCTCGCCCCAGTCGAGCTTGGAGCGGGTGAAGGTGGTCTCGGCCAACGGGTCCGGGACCTCGGCCTTGGGATTGTTGAAAAAGCCCGCGAACTCGCGTGCGCGGCCTTCGCGCACCGCTTGGCCGAGATCGCCCTCGAAGTCGCAGAAGTACTGGAACGGGATCCGCGTCCCCCATTCCTCGCCCATGTAGAGCATCGGAATGTGCGGCGAGAGCAGCAGGATCGACTGGGCGGCCTGGACCGCGCGCGTGTCGGCAAGCTCGGTCAGCCGCTCGCCCAGCGCCCGGTTGCCGATCTGGTCGTGGTTCTGGAGGAAGTCGACGAAGGCCAGGGCCGGCAGGTCCTTCGACGGCTCGCCGCGCTTCTTGCCGCCGGCATGCTTCGAGGGCTGGCCCTGGTAGACGAAGCCCTCCGACAGCACCCGGGCCAGCAGGCGGCCGGGCTCTTGCGCGAAGTCCTCGTAATAGCCGGCATGCTCGCCGGTCAGCAGCACGTGCAGCACGTGATGCGCGTCGTCCGCCCACTGCGCGTCGTAGAGCCGGCCCAGGGGATCGTCCCGGCGCAGGAACTGGGCCTGGTTGGCCTCGTTCTCCAGCACGAGATGGATTTGGCGCTCGGGGCCGAAATGGCCGCGCACGCGGCTCGCCAGCTCGCGCAGGATGTGGGTTTCCGACGGGTCCACGATCGCGTGCACGGCGTCGAACCGCAGGCCGTCGAAGCGGTACTCCTCAAGCCAGTAGAGCGCGTTGTGGACGAAGTAGTCGCGCACGGGCTGCTCGCGGAAGTCGATCGCGGCACCCCACGGCGTCTTGAAGTCCTCGGTGAAGAAGCTGGGCGCGTAGAGGCTGAGATAGTTACCCTCGGGCCCGAAGTGGTTGTAGACCACGTCGAGGAAGACCATCAGGCCGAGGCCGTGCGCCTCGTCGATGAGCGCCTTCAGCTCGTCGGGCGTGCCGTAGGGATGGGCCGGGGCATAGGGCAGCACCCCGTCATAGCCCCAGTTCCGGCTCCCGGCGAAATCGGCGATCGGCATCAGCTCGACCGCGGTGACGCCGAGCTCGGCCAGGTAGGGCAGGCGGGCGCGCGCACCCTCGAAGGTGCCTTCCGGGCTGAACGTGCCGAGATGCAGCTCGTAGAGGACGGTCTGCGCCCAGGGCCGGCCCCGCCACTCCGTATGCCGCCAGTGGTAGGTGCCGGGATCGACCACCAGCGAGGGCCCATGGACGGTGTCGGCCTGGAGCCGCGAGGCCGGGTCCGGCACCTGCTGACCGCCCGGAAGGGCAAAGAGGTACGGGTCCCCGGCCGCGGCTGCGACCTCGAGCTCGAACCAGCCACCCTCCCGGCGCTGCATCGGCGTCGTGCTGCCGTGGTTGGGCAGGACGAGCTGGACCTGCTCCTCGCCCGGCGCCCACAAGCGAAAGCGGGTGCGCCCGCCTTCGAGGAGAGTGGCGCCGAACGGCATGTCGTGGCGGCTCACGATCCCTCTCCAACCTCGGCAAGTTCCCTCTCGCGCCGGAGCAACTCGGAGGTGGCTGCCGGTGGCGCTGCTTCAGGCACGTCCTCGAGGCTGGGCCGCTCCTCGGCCGGCGGTGCCGCCGCCTCTCGCAGCCGCTCGACCAGGGCGCGCCGGGTGAGGATGACGAGCGAGCGCGGCTCCAGCGGATACTGGCTGCCGGCCTCGTAGCGCTGGCCCGGCTCCTTGCCGTCGGCGGTGTCGAGCAGGAGTTCCCAGCGCCGGCCCATCTCGTCCGGCGGCAGGGTGAAGGGTACCGGCTCGTGGAAGGCGTTCATCAGCACGATGAAGCCGTCGTCCAGCTCCTGCTTGCCGCCCACGGAGTAGAACAGCTCGCCCGCGTCGCCGCCGAGCAGGAAGCCCAGCGTGCGGGCCTCCGCGAAGTGCCAGTCCTCGTCCCGCTGCTCGCGCCCTTCCGGGTTGAGCCAGACGATGTCCTTGACCGCGGTGCCGCGGATCGGCTGGGCGCGGAAGAAATGCGGGCGGCGGAAGACCGGATGCTGGCGCCGCAACGCCACCAGGGACTTCACGAACTCCAGAAGCTCGAAATCGGTCCGGTCCCACTGGATCCAGGAGATCTCGCTGTCCTGGCAATAGGCGTTGTTGTTGCCGCCCTGGCTGTTGCCCAGCTCGTCGCCGGCCAGGAGCTGCGGCACGCCCTGCGACAGCAGCAGGGTGGCCATGAGATTGCGCTTCTGCCGATTGCGCAGCGCGATGATCTCGGGGTCTTCCGTATCGCCCTCGACGCCGCAGTTCCAGCTGTCGTTCTCGTTGATGCCGTCCCGGTTGTCCTCGTGGTTGGCCTCGTTGTGCTTGTCGTTGTAGCTGACGAGGTCGTGCAGCGTGAAACCGTCATGCGCGGTGATCAGGTTGACGCTGGCGCTGGGCCGGCGGCCGGCATGCGCCAGCATGTCGGCCGAGCCGGTGATGCGGGTCGCAAGCTCGGTGATCTGGCCCGCCTCGCCCTTCCAGAAGCGCCGCGTGGTGTCGCGGAACTTGCCGTTCCACTCCGCCCAGCCGGGCGGGAAGCCGCCCACCTGATAGCCGCCGGCACCCAGGTCCCAGGGCTCGGCGATCAGCTTGGTGCGGTTCAGCACCGGGTCCTGGCGCACGGCATCGAGGAAGCCCGAGCCGTATTCGAAGTCGAACGGGTCGCGGGCAAGGCTCGAGGTGAGGTCGAAGCGGAAGCCGTCGACCCCCATCACCTCGACCCAGTAGCGCAAGGAATCCATCACCATCTGCAGGACGCGCGGATGGGAGAGGTTCAGGGAATTGCCGCAGCCGGTGCTGTCCCAGTAGTAGCGCGGGTTGTCGGGCACGAGCTTGTAGTAGGAGGCGTTGTCGATGCCCTTGAAGGACAGCGTCGGGCCCATGTGGTTGCCCTCGGCCGTGTGGTTGTAGACCACGTCGATCATGACCTCGATGCCGGCCTCGTGCAGGCAGCGGACCATGGCCTTCCACTCGGCGAGGTCGCCGGTCGCGAGGTAGCGCGGCTCAGGCGCGAAGAAGCCGATCGAGTTGTACCCCCAATAGTTGGCGAGCTTGCGCTCGACCAGGTGCCGGTCCTGGATGAAGGCGTGGATCGGCAGGAACTCGACCGCCGTGACGCCCAGCGCCCTCAGGTGGTCGATCACCTGCGGGATCGAGAAGCCGGCGGCCGTGCCCCGGTAGCGCTCCGGTACGTCCGGGTGCCGCATCGTGAAGCCGCGCAGATGGGTCTCGTAGAGGATGCTCTCGTGCCAGGGCACGTGCGGAGCCTTGTCGTCGCCCCAGGTGAAGGCGGTGTCGACCACCCGGCATTTCAGCATGCCGCGGGCATTGTCCCGTGCGTCGGGGCGCGAGAGGTCGTCGCGCGGGCTGCCGATGCGGTAGCCGAAATGCGCGTCCGACCAGCGCAGCTGGCCCCAGAGCTGCTTTGCGTAAGGGTCGAGGAGGAGCTTCGCTGGATTGAAGCGGTGACCGCCGGCCGGGTCCCAGGGGCCATGGACGCGGTAGCCGTAGAGCTGGCCCGGGCGGATGTCCGGCATGTAGCCGTGCCAGACCTGGTCCGTATACTCGGGCAGAACGATCCGCTCGATCTCACGCTCGCCGCGCGGGTCGAACAGGCACAGCTCCACCTTCTCGGCATTGGCGCTGAAAAGCGCGAAGTTCACCCCACGTCCGTCGAAGGTGGCCCCGAGTGGATAGGGTGCGCCGGGCCAGACCCGGGCACGGCGTGCTACTGGCAGCATCTTGGGTTCCCGTCAGTCCGACTGGTTCGTCTGAAATCGATCGAAGCGGGCAGGGAGCTAACCGAGGCGATCGATCATCGCCTTCGTGATCAGGCACACGCCCTTCTCGGTGCGGCGGAAGCGTCTTGCATCGAGTGCCGGGTCCTCGCCGACGACAAGGCCCGAAGGGATGCTAACGTCGCTGTCGACGATGACGTTCCGTAGACGCGCGCCGCGCCCGATCTCGGCGTAGGGCATGATCACGGCGGCATCGAGCTCGGCCCAGGAGTTCACCCGCACGCCCGTGTAGAGGAGGGAGCAGCGGACCCGGGCACCGGAGACGATGCAGCCATTGGCCACGAGCGAGCTGATCGCCATGCCGCGCCGGCCCTCGACGTCATGCACGAACTTGGCCGGCGGCAGCATCTCGGTGCTGGTCCAGACCGGCCACTGCCGGTCATAGAGGTCGAGCGCCGGCACCACGCGCGTGAGGTCGAGATTGGCCTCGAAGTAGGCATCCAGCGTGCCCACGTCCCGCCAGTAGTCCTCGGCCTCGCGAGCCGACTTGACGCAGGAATCGGAGAACCGGTGCGCTTGCGCCGTGCCGTGCTGGACGATGTAGGGGATGATGTCGCGGCCGAAATCGTGCTGGGAGTGCGGGTCGGCGGCGTCGCGACGCAGCTCCTCGTAGAGGAAGCGCGTGTTGAAGACGTAGATCCCCATCGAGGCCAGCGAGCGGTCCGGCTTGTCCGGCATGCCGGGGGGATCGTTGGGCTTCTCGATGAAGCTTTCGATCCGGTCCTGGTCGTCGACACGCATCACGCCGAAGGCCACGGCCTCCTGGCACGGGACCTCGACACAGCCGACCGTGACGTGGGCGCCGGTCTGGACGTGCTGCTCCAGCATCCGGCCGTAGTCCATCTTGTAGACATGGTCGCCCGCGAGCACGACGATGTGCTCGGCCGGGTAGCGCTCGAGGATGTCCAGGTTCTGGAAGACGGCGTCGGCAGTGCCCTCGTACCAGCCATCGGAGATGCGCTGGCTCGCCGGCAGGATGTCGAAGCTCTCGTTGCGCTCGCTGCGCAGGAACGTCCACCCGCGCTGCAGGTGACGGATCAGGCTGTGCGCCTTGTACTGGGTGGCGACCCCGATCCGGCGGATGCCCGAGTTGAGCGCGTTGGAGAGGGCGAAGTCGATGATCCGGGCGGTTCCGCCGAAGTGGACGGCGGGCTTGGCCCGCCGCTCGGTGAGCTCCTTCAGCCGGGTGCCCCTCCCGCCCGCCAGCACGAGCGCCATCGTGTTTCGGGTAAGAACTCACTGTCCCACCCTGGTAGCCGCCATTCCCCAAGGCTGCCACGTAGTTCACGAGCGTCCTCCTCGGCGGCAAGCGCTACCGGTCCGGAGCCGGCGCCTGCCATCTCCGCTTCTTCGAGGAAGAACGTGCCGCGCCCGTATTTGTTTCGCGGGCGCAGGCCTCAGCCCGTAACGACGTGCGTCTCGACGTTCCGTGCCGCGTGCTCGGAAAGGACCTGCCTGGCGGCGCCTGCCTCGCCAGGATGCTTCAGGGTCACGAACAGCAGGATCCCGCCCTCGCGGAGCTGTTCGTCATAGGTCTGGTCGACGCTCTCGTTGAAAATCCGGGCGGCCGTGGCGCCGATAGCTCCGCCGCCCACTCCCCCGGCGAGTGCCGCTACCGCGACGCCGCCCAGCGCACCGCCTGACGCTGCCGTCACACCTGCTGCCAGCACGGCACCAATATAGGTCGGGATGCCTGCCATCAGCCCGGTGATGTTACCGGTCTCGTCGCGTTTGATCGGCTCCTGGCGGGGAGCGTCGGCGGCTCCGGCATCGGGTTCGTTCTGCACCTCCCGCATCGGCAGGCCGAGCCGGCTCTCGACCGCATCCTGCGTGCCCAGAAGGCTCAGCTGCGAGCGGTCGATCCCATGTCCCTCGAGGGCATCCATGGCCTTCTCGAGCTCGTCCCGGTCATGGAAGACGCCGACAATCTCGTAGGTCGTTTGCCCGTTCACGCGTTGCTCTCCCTCTGGCGTCCGCTTGCTTCAGGTGCCATGCCCGGTCCGTGCAGCACCTGCTCGTGGGTCTGGGGCTGCGGGCTGGGGCGACACGGGCCCCCTTCACCTTTCAACGAAGGGTCGGGGCGGCAGTTCCCTGTCCAAGCAGATGGCGAACTCTGCCGAGCACTCCCAGCCGTTCTGCGCTCGGCAGGGCTTTGGGAAGGACCGGACTCCATGCCGGGTGCGATATCAGAAGGCGGGTGCCACGCTGGCCTTCAGCCAGGGTCGAAACCGCTCTGGTTCGGGGCAGCCGTCAATTCAGGCTGAGGGTGGCGGGCCGGTAGACCTCGTCGGTCCGGGCCTCATCCTGCTCCCAATGCCGTCCAGTGGCGACGACGCAGGACTTGCCCGCAGCATTGGTCGTCACCGCGGTCCAGCTGCCGCGCTCCTGCGAGGAGAAGATCTGCAGAATTTGCCCGTCGGCCTGGAGTCCGGTCGAAACCGGCTTCTCGCCGTAGGTCTGGGCGAGGAAGCCCGCCAGCTGCTCGAACCTCGTGCAGGGGAGCTGCTCGGACGCCAGCGCCGGGGCTGCGGTGGCGACCAGGAGGGCCAGAGGGGCAAGGAGGCGACCCGGTTTCATGCTCTCTCTCCAGGGGCCGAGGGGCGAGCGCTCAGACCTGACTGGGAAGATGAACCATGGCCGATGATGAAAGTTCCGCCTCGCTCAATGGGCTGCGGCGTTTGTCAAGGCAGATCGCGCAGCGTAGGCCGGACTATCGGGTGAGGCGCAGTGCCACCCGGCCGAGCGGGCCGAAATCGGCCGTCACCTCGTCTCCTTCCGCGATCGGCAGCGGCGCCAGGCAGGTCCCGGTCGTCACGACCTGACCCGCCCGCAAGGCGATGCCGAGGCCGGAGAGCTCGTTCGTGAGCCAGGTGAGCGCCGTCCGCGGATCGCCCAGCACGTTCGCACCACGGCCCTCGCGCTCGACGCCGCTCGTCACCTTACCTTGAACGGCATGTGCCGCGAGATCGAGCGAGCGCCACGAGGACGGCGCCTCGGGGCCGAGCACGAACCAGTGCGCGCAGGCATCGTCGGCGATGAGCTGCGGTGCGCCCACGATCGTGAAGTCGTCATAGCGCGAGTCCGGCACCTCGATCGCCGGGTGCAGCGTGCCGACGGCCGCCAATACCTCGTTCACATCGTAAGGGGCTTCCCGCGGCGGCAGGTCGCGCGCCATGCGGAACGCGAACTCGGGCTCGGCCACCCGCATGTGGTTGGCCCCGAGCTCCAGCAGGCCGCCATCCTTGATCACCCGCTCGGCCAGCAGCCGTCCGGCGATCGGGCCGTCCACGCCGATATGCGCCTGCCCGTCACGGCTTGTGGCCGCGATCTTCCAGCCGAACAGCGGCGATCCGGTGCGCTGCTCCAGCAGGGCCTGGATCGCGTAGCCCTCGGCACGTGTCGCGGGGCGAAGCTCTTCCGGCAGGGCCGCCAGCCGCCGGCCCTCCTGCCAGTGCCGGAAGAGCAGGTCCGACGCGGCCTTGGCGATCTCCTCCTTCACAGCGAGCTCCGCAGCGGCCGGAAGTGCTCGCGGATCTCGTGCGCCAGCGCCTCGGGCTGCTCCATGGCGGCGAAGTGGCCGCCCTTCGGCATCACGCTCCAGCGGCGGATGTCGGTGTAGGTGCGCTGCGCCAGGGAGCGGGGCGGGCGCAGGATCTCGCGCGGGAACTCGGCATAGCCGGTGGGCACGTCGACGGTGCCGCCCTCCGGGATCGGCCACGGCCCGTGCATCCGCGCGTAGTAGGGCCAGAACGAGGAGCCGATCGCACCCGTGAACCAGTAGAGGCTGATGTTGGCGAGCAGCCGGTCCTTGGTGAATACCGTCTCGAGCTTGCCGCCATTGTCCGACCAGATGCGGAACTTCTCGATGATCCAGGCGGCGAGCCCGGCCGGGGAATCGGTGAGCCCGAACGCCAGGGTCTGCGGCCGCGTGCCCTGGATCCACTGGTAGCCGGTCTCCTCCTTGAGGAAGACGGCGAGCTCGTCCAGGAAGCGGCGCTCCTCCTCGTTCGGGTTGGTGACGATGGCGGGATCGCGACGCAGCGGCATGAGGTTGAGGTGAATGCCGATCACCTGCTCGGGCCGCGTAAAGCCCAGGCGCGAGACGATGAAGGAGCCCCAGTCGCCGCCCTGGGCCGCAAAGCGCTGATAGCCCAGCACGCCCGTCATCAGATCGCCGAAGCAGTCGGCGATGGCCTCGGCCCCGAACCGAGCCTGACCCGGCGTGAAGGACAGGCCGTAGCCTGGCAGCGAGGGGGCCACGACCGTGAATGCGTCGGCCGGATCGCCGCCGAAGCGCGCCGGGTCCGTGAGCCGCGGGATCAGCTCCAGGAATTCGAGCACCGAGCCCGGCCAGCCATGCGAGAGCAGCAGCGGGCAGGGGCTCGGTCCCTTCCCCGGCACATGGAGGAAATGCACATCGATCCCGTGCAGCGGCACCTTGTACTGCGGGATCGCGTTCAGCAGCGCTTCCTGCGCCTGCCAGTCGAACCGGTCGCGCCAGTAATCGACCAGCTCCCGCATGTAGCCGACGTCGGTCCCATAGGCCCAGGGCTCGCCCGGTGCCTGGTCGGGGAAACGCGTGCGCTCGAGGCGCATGCGCAGGTCCGCGATCGCGTCGTCGGTGACGCGGAGCGTGAAGGGCTGCGGTTGTGGGCTCATCCGGCCTTCCCGGCGCGGCTGAGATCGTCCGGGTCGGCGCTATCCGCTGCCGTGGGTGAGCGCATGGGCGGCCTCCCTCGTGCCTGTCCGGTCGCCGAGCCAGGGTGCCAGCCTCGTGACCGCGTGGTCGACATGGTGCAAGGCCCGGGCCGCGCCAAGGTCGGCCTCGCCCGCGACCACGGCCTCCAGGATCGCGCGATGCTGGCGCCAGACGGCATGCGGCGGCTCGGCCCGACGCAGGACCTCGCCCATCACCCGGCGCAGGTAGGGCCAGTGCAGCTGCGCCGTCGTGCCCAGCACCGGGTTGCCCGAGGTGCTGTAGAGGAAGGCGTGGAAGGCCACGTCCCGGCCGATCATGTCCTTGAACGAGCCGGCATCCACGGCCTCCAGCCCGGCCATGATGATCTGCTCGCCCTGCCGCAGCGTCGTCACGGCGACCTCGGGCGAGGCGGCACAGCGCTCCGCCGTCAACCTTGCCGCCAGCGCATCGAGAGCAGCCCTGATCCGGTAACGATGCTGCATCATCTCGAGGTCGAGGGCCGGCACCAGGAGCCCGCGCCGTCCCGCATCCTGAACCACGCCGTCGTTCCGGAGCAGGAGCAGGGCCTGCTGGATCGGCTGGCGGGAGACGCCCAGCCGATCGGCAAGTGCCTCCTGGACCAGATGCGTGCCGGCCGGCAGGCCGCCGTCGCAGAATCTCGTCCAGGATCGCGTCGTAGGCTTGGCTGACGAGGCTGGCGGCCGGCGCAAGCGGCTTCATCCGCGTGGTCGAATTCTGAATTCGGTTGCCTCGATCGATCACTGCTGGAACCTTGTCAATCGCCCGGCCCGCCGCACCATCATGCGCTCGATCAACCATGTCCGAAATCACGATCCTCTCCGGGCGGAAAGCGTCGGCCCGGGCAGGGAAAGAAAGGGGAGGAATCCTTGCGCAGTCTGCTGACCTGCCTCGCCGCGGCCTTCGCCGCCTCGCCGGCCATTGCCGCGGACGCGACATCGCTCTCCATCACGGCAGCCTGGTCGCCCGCTGCCGCCGACGTCCGCACCGACGTCCCGCTCTACATGACGATCGCCAACCAGGCGACCGAGGCCGACGAGCTGCTCCGCATCCGCTGCCCGGTGGCACTGTTCTCGGAGAAGCGCACGACGGACTATGGCGAGGGAGCGCCGGCCGCGCGCGAGATCAAGACGATCCCGGTCGCGGCCGGCGAGACGCTGGTGCTGGCACCGGGCAAGTATCACGTGATGCTGCTGGAGACGACGCAGCCGCTCATGGAGGGCCAGACCTTCTCCTGCACGGTGGCCTTCCGCAAGGCCGGCAACCAGCAGGTCGAGGTCAAGGTCGCGACGGCGGACGCCCAGTCGGCGCCGCCCTGAGCGCAGGCTCCCGGTAACCCTGGGCAGAGCGGTGCCGAGGCTCGGCGCAAGGTCGTGTCGCGCCGGCCGCACCGGTTCGCGGCCCCGATCATCGTTCTCATTTTCTTAACCACCGCTCCCTTAGACCAGCCCCGTACCGAGCGTCCGCCGTGAGCGAGTGACATCGTCCATGGCGGGCGGCTAGGCCACCGCAACTTTCCCGCGTGCTCCCCGCCCTGGCCCGGCAGCCTCTTGCCCCGGGCAGCGATGGCGCACGGCCGGAACGCAGCGGACGGCCGTCGGGCGACATGGCTGGGGTTGGGGGTGCAATGACGACCGCTGGAGATAGCCGGCGCTGGCGCCGTGCCTTGCTCGTGCTGGGGGCTTTCCCGCTCGCGTGGTCCGCCTGGACGGTGCCGGTTTCGGCACACCAGGCCGTCGACCCGGCCATCCTGCGCCTGATCCCGCCCGCCTCCGGGGCACCCCTGGGCGATCCGCAGGACCTGATCGAGCGCGGCCGGCTGCTGTTCTCCCAGGAGACGTTCGGCGGCAACGGCCGCACCTGCGCCAGCTGCCACCCGCCGGCCAACAATTTCACGGTCGACGCCAAGTATATCGCCAAGCTCAACCGCAAGGATCCGCTCTTCGTGGCCGAGTGGAACCCGAAGCTGGCCGAGCTTGAGAACCCGCAGCTCCTGCGCCGGTTCGGGCTCTTCACCGAGAACCTGGACGGGTTCGACCAGCCGGGCGTGCTGCGCAGCGCCCCGCACACGCTGGGCATGCAGGTCTCGACATCAGCGGACAAGGGCGATGTCGTGGCCGGGCGGGACCCCTTCCCGCTCGCGGCTGCCACCGGCTGGTCGGGCGACGGGGCGCCGGGCGACGGCTCGCTGCGGCTGTTCGCGGTCGGCGCCGTCGTCCAGCACATGCCGAGGACCTTGAAGCGCGTGCCGGGCAAGGACTTCCGCCTGCCCACCGAGGACGAGCTCACGGCCATGCTCGCCTACCAGCTCTCGCTCGGCCGGCAGGCCGAGATCGTGGTCGACCCGGCGGTGCAGGGGGCACTCGCCTTCCGCGACACCGCGGTCGAAGAGGGAAGGCGGCTCTTCCATGGTGCGCCGACGCGAATCTCGGACACGCGCTCCTGCGGCGGATGCCACGCGGGGGCAGGGGCCAACGACAAGAACGGCAACAACCGCCAATTCGCCACCGGCGTGGACCTCCTTCCCAACGCACCTGCCTGCCTTGCACCGGGCGTGGCACCCGGCGATGGCGGCTTCGGCAGCAGCCCGGTCCGCGTGGTCGACGGCAAGTCAGTCTGCGGCGGCACGAAGTCGTTCCCGATCACGCTGCGCGGCAACGAGGCCTTCAACACCCCGCCTCTGGTCGAGGCTGCGGACACGCCGCCCTACTTCCACAACAATGCCGCCGCCACGCTGGAGGACGCCGTCGCCTTCTACACGACGGACACCTTCAATGCCTCGCCCTCCGGTGCCGGCCGGGCCTTCATCCTGACCGAGGACGAGATCAGGCAGATTGCCGCCTTCCTGCGCGCTCTCAATGCGGTCCAGAACATCGACGAGGCCATCGCCCACATCGACAGTGCCAAAAGCCTGCCAGCTGCCCGTGCCAAGCTCGAGATCGAGATGGCGTCGGCCCAGGTCCAGGACGCGATCGAGGTTCTGACGACCGGGCCGCTCAAGCTGTTCACCCAGACCCAGGCCGTGGCCTCGCTCAAGGCAGCACAGCTGAAGCTCGGCGCCGGCACGAAGCTGGCCCAGCTGGCCGGGGCCAAGGTGGACCTGACCCGGGCGCGCGGCCTGATGGTGCAGTAAGGGCTTCAGAAGCCTCGGAGCGGCATGTCCGGGCGCACGCTGAAGCCAGTTGTCCTGGCTGTAATGGGAGCCGGCATCGATGAGGTGGAGGGCGTAGGCATGCCGGGAGCGGTCGGAGAGGTTGGGGCCGCTCCGGTGCGGCAGCCGGCCATGGAGGAGGACGAGGGCGCCCTTGCCGCAGGCGAGCGGGACCAGGCCCTCCGCAGGAAGCGGTGCGGGGTCGAGCGTGACCATCCTGGCCGTGCCGCCCTCGCGGACATAGCGGGCCTGCAAGGGGCGACGATGCCCGCCAGGCTCGGCCCACATACAGCCATTCTCGACTGTGGCGTCCTCGAGCGCGAACCAGAAGCCGGTGCAGCTCTCGGGCTCGGTGTGCAGGAAGGCGCTGTCCTGGTGGCTGATCACCTCGGCACCGATCCGCGGCTGCTTGAAGATGTACATGGACTGCAGGAGCAGGGGCTGGATGTAGCCGATGTCCGCCGCGACCTCGGCCAGGGCCGGGCTGCGGGAGAACGCAGCGAAGACCGGGTCGAGGTCGTGGAGCGCGTGCCCGACCTTGTTGATCGACAGTTCCTTCGCCTGGCGCAGCTCGCCGGCCTCGTCGAGGGCGCCGGGCTCGAAGAAGAATCGGATCTTGTCGCCGAATTCGAGGAAGTAGCTGTCCTCGCTGTGCCGGCGTTCGCGGGTCTCGAACACCGTCCTGAGGCCCGTGGGATCGAATCCTGCCAGCAGCTCGGCCATGCGGGCGCGCAGGCGATCGCAGGTCTCGGCCGGGACGAAGCCCTCCAGGATCAGGTACCCGTCCCGCCGGTAGGCCTCCCGCTGCTCGGGCGTGAGCCGCATGGTCCGTTCCTCCAGGTTGGCCGGCCGGCGGCCTCTCCCCATATGCGGCTGACGCCAGTGACCAGCCAGGACAGCCAGCCTTGCCGCCGGAGCCTCTCCCCTACGACGACGCCTATCTGCGCGGCATTCTCGGCCGCGTGAAGACCATCGCCATGGTGGGGGCGAGCACCAGCGAGATGCGCCCCAGCTACTTCGCCATGCTCTACCTCCAGGGCAAGGGCTACCGGGTGATCCCGGTCAATCCGCGCTATGCCGGAGAGACCCTGCTCGGCGAGACCGTCCAGCCCGACCTCGCTTCCGTGCCGGTCCGGCCCGACATGGTCTCGATCTTCCGCCGCTCGGAGGAGGCGGGTGCCGTGTCGGACGAGGCGGTGAGGCTCGGCATCCCGGTGATCTGGATGCAGCTCGGCGTGCGTGACGACGCGGCGGCGGAGCGCGCCAAGGCCGCCGGCCACGAGGTGGTCATGAACCGCTGCCCGAAGATCGAGTACGGCCGGCTCTGCGGCGAGATCGGCTGGCTCGGCGTCAATCGCGGCATCCTCTCCGCCAAGCGCGGTGAGGCGGTCCAGCTCAAGCGCAAGAAGGGCGGCCTGATGTAACGCCCTGGCGTTCATCGCTCAAGGATTGTATTTTGCTCCCGATTATTAACTTTTGCGGGAGCTCCGTATGCGTCTGATCGGGCGTATGGTGGCCGGTCTGCTTCTCTGGGGTGCCGCGGCGGGCGTGGCACGCGCCCAGGATGCGGCGACCCTGAAGACCTTCGAGACCCTTAACGCGAGCACGATGGCGATCTACCGCGATGCCAAGCAGCGCTTCCTCGGCGCTACCGGGCCGGTCGTGATCGCCGGCGGCTCCGTCCAGATCGCCCACAAGGGTGCGATCACCCGCTGCTGCGAGGTCCCCGACTCCTACGACGTGCTGAAGACGGTGGGCCACGTCCCGCGAAGCATCTGGGCGGCCATGCGCCCGGCCATCGAAGGCCTGGATCCCGAGCAGACCTGGCGGCAGCACCTGACCGGGCTCCGTCCCCAGGCCGAGGCGGCCCTTGCCGCCCTGCCGCAGGCCGGCCTCCCGCCGGACGTGACCAGCCGCGATGCCGCGATGCTGAAGGACGGCCTGGCGCTGCTCGACCGTTACCTGGCCGAAGGTGTCCCGACCCTCGCCGAGCTCCAGACCGCCATCCAGAAGTTCTCGCCCACCATCCTGGCCGACGCCAGCGATGCGGCCGGAGCGCAGCTCGATGCGATCGACGCCGTCCTGCGCCCCTGGTGGCACGGGCTGAGCGATGCCGAGCGTGCTGCCACCTACGTGGTGGTTCTCGGCCCCAAGGCGCCGCGCGTGGGCAACGCCATCCACAACTACTTCATCAACCTCGTGGGCTCGGCCGGAGCCGAGCGCCGCGTCATCTATGCCGAGGGCATGTTCACGCCGGAAGCCGGCGAGGCCGTGCTCGCCGCCCTGGTCACCGAGCGGCGGCTCTCCACCGACTTCTTCGCCGACGAGCAGCGAATGGACCGCGACCTGCTCTCGGACGGGGGCGAGGCGCGCCTGCTGCAGATGTTCGGCCGGCTCGGCGGGCCACCGGCAGGCGCCGCACCGCCCGCCGCCAAGCGGCTAGCGGCCAGCCCTTAGCGGAACTAGAGTGCCCTCCCGCAGGATGTGGAGCAGCGGGAGGCACGCGTGCACAAGGCGTCCGATCGACCTGCTGAGGCCGGCCAACGGCCGTTCTCGCCCATCCCGCTTGCGGCTGCCTTGTCGCTGCTTCTCTGCCAGCCGGTGGAGGCGGCACCGATCGAAGGAGCCGGTGCCGGCATCGGCCGGACCGAGCTCCTGGTGCCCGCGGTTCGTGGCCAGGTCGGCGAGATCACCCGCGAGATCGTCGTCGAGGACGACATCTATGCCCAGGAGGTGATCGAGACCGGCCCCAGCTCGGCGATGCGCATCGGCTTTCGCGACGGCACCAAGCTCTCGATCGGCCCCTCCTCGCGCCTGGTGATCGACCGCTACCTCTACGATCCGGACGTGGGCCGCGGCGAGGTGGCGCTGGGCTTCCTGGCCGGGATCTTCGAGTTCGTCTCCGGCGAGGCTGGCCCCCGGCTCCTACGACCTGCGCACGCCGTCGGGCCATCTGAGCATCCGCGGCACCGAGATCATCATCGACACCGCGCGCGAGTTCATCGCGGTGCCGAAGGGCCGCGTGCAGCTCCGCGCCACCGACGGCCGGAGCCTCACCGTCTCGGAAGGCCAGTGCCTCCAGGGCCGCGGCGGTGCGGTGCGGCTCCGGCTCGGCTCGGCCTGCAACGATTCCCTGGGCGGCTATCGCGGCATGGTGGCGACCCTGGCCACCGCTCCGGCTGCGGCGGCACCCGTCGAGCCGGTGGCCGTCCCGCCCGCGCCGGTCGAGCCCGTGGCCACGCCGCCTGCACCCGCCGCCCCGGCGGACCTGACCCGGGACGAGCCGGAGCCGGTGCCGACACTCGTGGCGGAAGAACCGCCGCCCGAGGAAGTGGCACCGCCCGAGGCTAAGCCTCGGACCGGCCGGCCGAATCGCGACAGGGCCGAGCGCCGCCGCGGCGGCAAGAACGATGGTGGCGGCAAAGGCGGCCGTGGCGGAGGTAAGGACGGCAAGCCGGACAAAGGCAAGGGTGACAGGCCCGGGAAGGGCAATGGCGGCAAGGCAAGCCAGGGCGGCTGGGGCAAGTCCGGCCAAGGCAAGGGTGCGGGCTCGGCACCCCGCTAGAGCGGATGGCCGGTTGCCAAGGCTCCTGACGGCCAGCAAGGTGCCGCCGTCCTGATCGGGAGCCGTGGAAACTTGGCGTGGCGAGATATGGAAGACCTCCGCTAGGCATCGAGGATCTGGCAGCGTTGCTGCCGTTCACTGCTGCCGACGTGCAGCAGAAGTTCACGGCCGAGACCCTGCGGCGGGGCCGTGCCTATGCGCGCGACGGCTCGGTGCGCTCGGTCGAGCTCAGCAACGATGGCGGGCAGCTCACCGCCAAGGTCCAGGGCAGCAGTCGGCAGCCCTACGCCGTCACCGTCACGATCAGCGCCAAAGGCCGGATCGACGCCTCCTGCAGCTGCCCCATCGGCTATTCCTGCAAGCATGCCGCGGCCGCCATGCTCGTGGCCCTGGGCGAGGGCCGGCGGCCTTTGCCTCCCCCGCCGACCCGGCCGGCCCCGGACCCTCTGGCGGGCCCGGTCGCCTACTGGCTCGAGACCCTGGCCACGGCCGCGGCACCGCGAGCGGCGCGCGGGGCCGGACCCGAGCGGGTGCTCTATGTCCTGGGCCGTCACCAGGCGGGCCCGCGGCTCGAGGCCCGGATTGAGCCCGTGGTCACCCGCCTGCTCAAGGCCGGCGGCTACGGTGCGCTTCGCCGCTACGAGCCTTATCGCCTGGCCCAGCGCTCGGCCGGCTTCGTGACGCTGGAGGACAGCCTGATCGGCCATCTGCTGTCGGGTGGCACCCACATGCCCTCCGGCCTGCCGGACGACCCGCACCGGGTTCAGGAGGGTCTGCAGCGGATCCTGGCCACGGGCCGCTGCCACTTCGAGGAGAAGGACAGCCCGCCGCTGGCGCCAGGACCGGACCGACGCGGCCGGCTGGGCTGGGCGATCGGGCCGACCGGGGAGCAGGTGGCGATCGCCGAGGCCGAGGAGCCGGCGGTCCTGACCCTGCACTGTGCCGCCCCGTTCTATGTCGACCCGGCGGCAGGGCTTGCCGGGCGGCTGGTGTTCGATCAGGCAGCGGAGGTGGTGGCGGCCTTCCTGCGCGCACCGCCCGTGACGCCCGAGCAGTCGGACGCCGTCCGCCTGCGCCTGGAGTCGCGGCTGACCGGGCAGGCGCTCCCGCCGCCGCGGACCCGGATCCCGGTCGAGAGGGTGAGCGAGCCGCCGGTCCCCTGCCTGGCACTCACCACCCATCGCCTCAACCTCTGGCAGTACTACCGACCGGCGGCGAGGACGGAGACCGCCCTCGACCTTGCCAGCCTCACCTTCGACTATGGCGGCACCATCCTCGGCGCCGGCGACACGCCCAAGGAGATGCGCAGCGTCAGGGACGGGCGGATCGTCATCCGCCGCCGCGACGCGCGTGCGGAGCGGGCGTTCCAGCAGCGGCTGGCCGGTCTCGGCCTCGAGGCCGACCGGGGCGCTGCCGCGCCCGGCGGATCCGGTCCGGCCGGTCGTGCTGACGATGGCGGGGGACGACGCCGCCGCCTGGCACCGCCTCGTCCATCGCGACCTGCCGCTGCTGCGTGCCGAGGGCTGGCGCGTCGAGCTGGCACCCGAGTTCCGCCATCGTGTCGTCGAGGCCAGCGGCGACTGGGAGGCCAGCCTCGACGACCGCGGTGGCTGGTGGTTCTCGCTCGAGCTCGGGATCGAGGTCGAAGGCGAGCGGGTGGCCCTGCTGCCGATCCTGGCCCAGGCGATAGCACGGCTCCGGGCCACGGCCCGGGGCGGGGACATCCTGGAGGGCGAGGCCTTCTACGCACCCCTGCCGGACGGCCGCGTGCTCGCTTTGCCGATGGAGCGCCTGCGGCCGATGCTGGAGGCGCTGGTCGAGCTCTACGATGCCGACGCGCTGGGCAAGGACGGGCGCCTCGACATCTCGCTGGGCGAGGCCGCCGCCCTTGCCGCCATCGCCGAGGCCACGCGTCTGCGCTGGCTGGGCGGCAGCCGGCTCCTGGATCTGGTCGACCGGCTGCGCGGTGCCGGAGCGGTCGTGGAGCGGCCGGCGCCAGAGGGCTTCCTGGCCGAGCTGCGGCCCTACCAGCGCCAGGGCCTGGGCTGGCTGGAGCTCCTGGCGGCCAACGGGCTGGGCGGGGTGCTGGCGGACGATATGGGGCTGGGCAAGACCATCCAGACCCTGGCCCATATCCTGGCCCTGAAGCAGGCGGGCCGGCTCGATGCGCCTGCCCTCGTGGTCTGCCCGACGAGCCTCGTCACCAACTGGGAGAGCGAGGCCTTGCGGTTCGCCCCGAGCCTGCGGGTGCTGCGGCTGCACGGGCGGGAGCGGGCGGGCTCGTTCGCCGCCATCGGCGAGGCCGACCTGGTCCTGTCGACCTACGCGCTCCTGCCGCGCGACGCCGAGGCGCTGCTGCCCGTGGAGTGGCACCTCGTGGTGCTGGACGAGGCGCAGGCGATCAAGAACCCGACCAGCAAGGTGACCCAGCTCGCCTGCCGGCTGAAGGGGGGTCACCGGCTCTGCCTCACCGGCACGCCGATCGAGAACCATCTGGGCGAGCTCTGGTCGCAGCTCACCTTCCTGATGCCGGGCCTGCTCGGCGACCATCGCCGCTTCGGCCGGCTGTTCCGCACGCCGATCGAGAAGCAGGGCAACGCGGCCCGCCGGGCGGCGCTGGCGGCACGGCTCAGGCCCTTCATCCTGCGCCGGACCAAGGAGCAGGTGGCCCCCGAGCTGCCGCCCAGGACCGAGATCCTGCGCCGGATCGGGCTCACCGGGGAGCAGCGCGACCTCTACGAGACCGTCCGCCTCGCCATGCACGAGCGGGTGCGCCAGGAGATCGCGGCCAGGGGCTTCGAGCGCAGCCGGATCATCGTCCTCGACGCTCTCTTGAAGCTGCGCCAGGTGTGCTGCGATCCGCGCCTGGTGAAGCTTGCCGCAGCCCGGAAGGTCGGCTCCAGCAGCAAGCTCGCCTACCTCCTGGAGATGCTGCCGGAGCTGATCGAGGAGGGCCGCCGCGTCCTCCTCTTCTCGCAGTTCACCAGCATGCTCGATCTGGTCCGGCCCGAGCTCGACCGGGCCGGCATCCGGTTCGTGGAGCTGCGCGGCGACACGGAGGACCGTGCCGCACCCGTCGCGCGCTTCCAGGCCGGCGAAGTGCCGCTCTTCCTGATCAGCCTCAAGGCCGGCGGCTTCGGGCTCAATCTCACCGCCGCCGATACCGTGATCCTCTACGATCCGTGGTGGAACCCGGCCGTCGAAGCGCAGGCGGCCGACCGTGCCCACCGGATCGGGCAGGAGAAGCCCGTCTTCGTCTACAAGCTGATCGCCGAGGGCACGATCGAGGAGCGGATGCTGGAGCTGCAGGAGAAGAAGCGGGCATTGGCCGCAGGTGTGCTGGACGAGGGCGGGGAGACCTTCGCCGGCTTCGGCGAGGCCGATCTCGAGCTCCTGCTGCGGCCCCTGGATGCGGAAGCAGGCTGAGGCACCTCGGGGCCGGCTGAAACGTTGCCGACTTCAGGTTGAATGTCTTGACACGCCGCTAACATGATGAAAGAACGCGAGGGTTGATCGTCTATCACCGCACGGAAACTTGAGGCCGCAGCCGGACCTGCGTGCTGCGGCCTTCTCTCCCTTGCCCCGCCGGGCTGGCCATCAAGGCCCCCAAGAACCATTTGGCGTGGGCATGAGCAGCCGTGTTAACAAATCGTTTACCCTTGGGTACGCCACGTGAGCAGAAGCACACCCGCGCGCACAGCGCTGGGCTAGCTTGCGGCCCGGCTGATCAACTGACGACTTAACTTCTTCGCAGCCCGGTCGTGGCGTATGGTTACGTGGAACGACCGTGTCTGCCCAAGGGAGTGCACCATGGCACCGAACACGGCACTACGGGCGCCCCGCCCGACCTCACCCCGGGGCCGCGCGCACGACGCCGACCGCCATGTCGGCATGCGGATGCGCGAGCGCAGGATCATGCTGGGCCTCACCCAGCAGCAGATGGCGGAGCTGATCGGGGTCACCTACCAGCAGGCGCACAAATACGAGAAGGGCACCAACCGGATCTCGGCCGGCCGCCTGTTCCGGATCGCCCAGGCGCTGGACGTGGAGGTCGGCTTCTTCTTCGACGGCATGGGGACCGAGCGGGTGGCGGAGCCGAACGACCGGCAGCGCGCCATGCTCGACCTCGCCCGCAGCTTCGCCCATCTGCCGACCCGCCGGCACCAGCAGGCGATCTGCGACCTCGCCCGTGCGCTGGCGAATCCGGCCGGCGTGCCTGCGAACGACGGCTGACCTGCAGGTGTCACTGCCGCTCGCGGTGCCTTCGGCCCTTGGTGCGGTTGCCGCAGGTGGCCATGTCGCACCAGCGGCGTGAGTTGTTCCTGGTCTGGTCCAGGAACAGCCAGCCGCAGCCCTGACCGGGGCACTGCTTCAGGCGCTCGAAGCTGCTTCTCGCCAGCAGGTCGAGGGCGGACCAGGCGACCGGGCCGAGCAGGGCCGTCGCGACGGGCGCTGCCTGGAAGTCGAAGCGGTAGCCGCCGGTCCCGGCGGCCTTGAGCATCGCCGGTCCCAATGCCGAGGCGGCGAAGCCCTTCAAGGCTTCCAGGTCGGTCCCGGCCGGCTGCCCGCCGCCGGCGATGGCGGCGCCAATCCGGTAGATCGTCTCGCGGAGCGCCAGTGCGCGGTCCAGGACGGGTCGGCCTTCGCCCGGCTGCCCTGCGAGGGCGCTGCGGCAGCGCAGGGCGGTGGCGGCGTCGATGGCCCGGGCATGCAGGGCCCAGTCGATCAGGTGCACGGGCTGCTGGAGGTGCTCGATCGGCTCGGCGGTGTCACGGCCCCCTGCCGTGTTGGCGAAGTCGAGGGCCAGGAGACCGCCGACCAGCGAGAGACAGCCTGCGCGGGAATCCACCGTTGTGCCCTCGATCAGCTGTTGCGTGCCGCTTGATCCTAACCGGCAAAACAGTAATTGATGGTTAGGCAATCCCGATCGTGACAGCGCAGGGAGACATGGCATGGAGGCGTCGCGCAAGGACCTGCGGCCCGCCATCGCGCGCATCTGGCGCGGGCGGACCACGGCCGACAAGGCGGAGGAGTATGCGCGCTACTCCCATGAGCACGGGATCAAGCCGCTGGCAGAGAAGGCGCTGGGCGTGCAGATGCTGCGGGAGGACCGGGGGGAGGAGGTGGAGTTCGTCACCATCTCCTATTGGGAGAGCATGGAGGCGATGTCCCGCTTCGCCGGCCCGGACCCGCGGCGCATCCATCACCTGGAGCGCGACCCGGAGCTGCTGATCGAGCTGCCGGAGAGCGTGCAGGTCCTGGAGCTGCTGGCGACGTTCGGCCGGACGGGCGGCGAGCCGGGCTGAGGCGGCAGCGCTCTCGCCTAGGCTGGAGGCCCGCCGCTATAGCAGGCTTCCATGCAGCGCCGGCCCACGATCAAGGATGTGGCGCGCGAGGCCGAGGTCTCGACCGTCACCGTCTCGCGCGTCGTCAACGGCTCGCCGCAGGTGCAGCCGGAGACGCGCGCCCGCGTCGAGGCGGCGATGCTGCATCTGGGCTATTCGCCCAACCTCGCCGCGCGCTCGATGCGCACCAGCCTGACGCAGACCGTGGGCTTTCTGGTTCCCGATCTCACCAGCTACCCCAACGCGGCGGTGGCCCAGGCGGCGGAGCGCAGGCTGGCCGAGGAGGGCTATGCCGTGCTGCTGGCCAGCAGCGACTACCGGGCCGAGCGCGAGCGGCGGGTGCTGGAGGTGCTGCGCACGCGGCAGGTGGACGGGATCGTGCTCTATGTGTGCGACGAGCAGGATCCGGGCCTGCGGGCGGCGGTGGCGAAGCTGGATGTGCCGCTCGTGGTGCTCGACCGTGACCTGCCGGTCGAGGCCGACTGCGTGCTGAGCGAGCATGTGGGGGCGATGGGGGAGGCGGTTCGATACCTCACCCTGCTGGGGCACCGGCGGATGGCGCTGCTGCTGACCGACCTGCGCATCCGGCCCGTGCGCGAGCGGCGGCGCGGCTTCGAGGCCGCGATCGCGGCAGCGGGCCTGGCCCAGGACGAGCAGACGGTGCTGCTGGTCTCGCCCGCTGGAGCGGGTGCGATGCCGGCAGCGCTGGCGCTGCTCGACCAGCCGGAGGGGCCGACCGCGATCATCGCCGAGGGCAGCCGTTTCCTGCGCGCGGTGGTGCTGGCGGCGCGTGCCGTCGGCAAGCGCGTGCCCGAGGACCTGTCCCTGGTCGGGATCGACGCCGAGGACACCGCGACCGCGGCCTCGCCCGAGATCACCTGCATCCTGCGCGACTTCGGGGAGATCGGCCGGACGGCGGCGGAGCTCATGCTGCACCGCCTGGGCGGCCGCCCGCCGGGGCCGCAGCGGGTGGTGCTGCCGTCCCGCGTGGTGCTCAACGCCTCCTGCGCGGCGCCACCGGAACCATGTTGACGATACCAAGGCGGTCCCTGAGGATGGGTGAGGCTTGCTCAGGGAGGACACGATGAGACGGATGCTGGCGGCGGCCATGACCGCGGCGGCGTTGACGGCGACGGTGCCGGCCGGGGCGCAGGAGCTGTGGCGGGTGCAGACCTCGATGGCGGCCGGCGAGTCCTACTACGTCAACATCGAGAAATACTGGCTGCCGCGGCTCGAGGAGATGACCGGCGGCGAGCTCAAGATCGAGCTGGCGCCGGTCGGGACCATCGTCCCCTACAACGAGACGATGGATGCGATCGGCCAGGGCGTGCTCCAGGGCGACATCACCTCGACGGTCTACTTCACCGGCCGGAGCAAGGCGTTCTCGATGCTGGGCGACCTGATCGCCGGCTACGACACGCCCGAGCAGATCGGGATGTTCTGCTATCTGGGCGGCGGCAAGGAGCTGCTGCAGGAGCTCTACGACCAGTACACGGGCGGAACCGTCCAGGTCGTGGGCTGCAGCACGCCGGCGCGCGAGGCCTTCGTCTCCAAGGTGCCGATCCGGGCCGTCGACGACTTCAAGGGCAAGAAGATCCGGGCACCCGAGGGCCTGGCCTCGGAGGTGTTCAAGCGGGCCGGGGCCTCGGTCGTGGTGCTGCCCGCGGCCGAGACCTACACCGGGATCGACAAGGGTGTCGTCGACGCCGGCGACTTCTCCACCTACTCGATGAACGATTCGGTGGGCTTCCAGCGGGTCGCCAAGTATCCGATCTATCCCGGCATCCATTCCATGCCGGTGATCCAGTTCACGGTGAACAAGGCCGCCTACGACGCGCTGAGCCCGGCGCACAAGGCGATCCTCGACGTCTGGTACCGGGCGATGATCGACGACCTGCGCATGCGCAACGAGCTCAGCGACCGCGAGCTCGTGGCCCGCGACACGGCCAACAAGGCGGCCGGGATCGAGGTCGTCGACTGGCCGCAGGCCGAGCGCGACAAGTTCAGGGCCCTCGCCGAGGCGGCGTGGAAGGACTATGCGGCCGGCAACCCCGATGCCGAGAAGGCCTATGCGGCCCAGGTCGCCTTCATGAAGCGGATCGGCCTGCTGGCACCCTAGCGGACCGGTCGTCGTCAAACGGCAGCGCCCGGCCCGTCCGGGCGCTGCCTGTCGTCTCGGGGGCGGGCCCATGCGCTGGATCGACCGGCTCAACACCTTCCTGGGCGAGAAGCTCGCCTGGCTCTACCTCCTGGCGGTCGCGGTCACGGCCTACGAGGTCGTCGCCCGCTACGTCCTCAACGCGCCCACGAGCTGGGGCTTCGAGCTCACCGTGCTGCTGTGCGCCATCTGCTACCTGATGGCCGGCGGCTACGTGACCCGGCTGGAAAGCCACATCGCCATCACCAGCGTCTTCGACCTCGCCCCACCCGAGGTCAGACGCTGGCTCAAGGTGTTCGGGCACGTGGTCGGCATCCTCGCCATGATCGGGCTGATCTGGGCGGGGTGGAAGTCCGGCTACCGTGCGGTGAGCATCGTCGAGCGCACCGGCAGTGCCTGGAACTCGCCGAGCCCGGCCATCATCAAGCCGCTCATCGTCCTGGCGGGCGTGCTGACTCTTCTCCAGCTCCTGGTCCAGCTCGCACGCGATCTCCGGCGCACCCCGCCACCGGTGCACGAAGCGCCGACCCCACTCACCGATTAAAGGCGACGGGCCTTGGGCATCGAGTACATCACCCTCCTCGTCGTCGGGGTCATGATCCTCCTGATGATCGCGGGCGTGCCGCTCGCCTGGATCACCATGAGCCTGGCCGTGGGCTGCACGCTCGCCTGGCTGGGGCCGGCGGGCCTGCCTCTGGTGGCGAGCCGGGTCTACGGCTTCGTCAACGAGTACGTGTTCGTGGCCGTCCCGCTCTTCGTGCTGATGGCCTGCATCCTCGAGCGCTCAGGGGTCGCGAAGGACCTCTACGACGCCATGCGCCTCTTCGCCGGGCGGCTGCCGGGCGGGGTGGCGGTGCAGACCACGCTGGTCGCCATGGTGATGGCGGCCATGACCGGCATCATCGGCGGCGAGATCGTGCTCCTGGGCCTGATCGCGCTGCCGCAGATGCTGCGGCTGGGCTACGACCGCAACCTCGCCATCGGCATCATCTGTGCCGGCGGCTCGCTGGGCACCATGATCCCGCCCTCGGTGGTGCTGATCGTCTACGGGCTCACGGCCGGGGTCTCGATCGGCGACCTCTTCCTCGCCGCCGTGGTGCCCGGGCTGATCCTGGGCTCCCTCTACATCGTCTACGTCGTGATCCGCTGCACCCTCGACCCGACCCTGGCCCCGCCCCCGCCGCCCGAGGAGCTGGCGATGCCGTGGGCGCAGAAGGTGAAGCTGCTCAAGGGCCTGATCCTGCCGATCATGATCATCATCTGGGTCCTGGGCAGCATCTATGGCGGCATCGCCTCGATCACCGAATCGGCGGGCGTGGGCGTGGTGGGTGCGATCGCCTCGGCGGCGCTGCGGGGCGAGCTCAACTTCACCATGCTGCGCGAGGCGGTGCTGCGGACGATGGCGACGGTGGGCGTGCTGCTGTGGCTGACGCTGGGGGCCAACGCCTTCATCGGCATCTACAACATCATGGGCGGGACCGGTTACCTGCGGAACCTGATCGCCGGCCTGCCGCTCGCAGCCCATCGGCATCATCCTGGTGATGATGGGGATCCTGCTGGTGCTGGGCTGCATCATCGACTGGATCGGCATCTGCCTCTTGACCATGCCGATCTTCGTGCCGGTGGTGAAAAGCTTAGGATACGACCCGGTCTGGTTCGGCGTGCTCTTCTGCATGAACATGCAGGTCTCGTATCTGAGCCCGCCCTTCGGTCCCGCCGCCTTCTACCTCAAGAGCGTGGCCCCGCCCGACATCACCCTGCAGCAGATCTTCCAGGGCGTGCTGCCCTTCATCGCCTTGCAGCTGATCGGGCTGGGCCTCGTCCTCTTCTTCCCGCAGATCGCCATGTTCCTGCCCACCCTGGCACAGTGAGGGCGGGCAGGGCGATGGCTGGCCTCAGCTGGCGGCCTTCATCTTCGGGGCCTCGGCGCTGCCGAAATAGCTGTTCTTGAGCGCCCGCTGGTTCTCGTAGATCGAGCCCTGGTGCCGGGCCGGCGGCAGCGGCAGGCGCACCGGCACGTTCGTCAGGCGCGGGGCTACCGGATCGTCCTTGCCGCAGAGCAGGAGCTGCTGCCAGGCGTCCCAGGCGAGCTGGCTGGTGCCGACGAGCGGCCAGGCATCGGCGGCGCGGTATTGGAACAGCAGGAGGCGGCGCGAGCGGGTCGAGGTGTTGACGGCCGAGCCGTGGATGGTCCGGGCGTGGTGGATGCTGATGCTGCCGGCGGGACCGGTGCAGGGAACGGCCTTCGAGAAGTCGACGTCGACCGCACCCGGGTCGATCGCACCGCAGAACACGCCGTCCGCATGGTGGTCGTAGACCGGGCCCTTGTGGCTGCCGGGGACGCACAGCAGCGGCCCGTTCTCGATGGCACAGTCGTCCATCATCACGCCCACGGCGCAGAGATCGTCGTTGGTGTGCGGGTAGAAGGCCCAGTCCTGGTGCCACTCCACGGCGGCACCGTAGTTGGCGGCCTTGATGTTGAGCTTGGAGGTGTCGAAGCGGATGGCGGGGCCGACCAGCTTCTGCAGGATCGCCAGCACGTTCGGGTGGCGCATCACCTTGTCGTAGATGGTGGCCTGACTGTGCGGCGTCTTGATCCGCCGCACCCGCGGCTCCTGCGCGCTGTGCGTGGGCTCGAGGTCGTAGACCTCGTTGTGCTCGCGCACGAAGCGGGCCTTCTCGACGAACTCGTCGGTGACCCGCCTGAGCTCCGTCACGTCCTCGGCCGGGAGCACGTCCTTGACCACGAGGAACCCATTCTCGCGATAGAAGTCGGCCTCTGCCTGCCCGATCATCGTTGACTACCTCTCGATGAAAACGTTACCATTCCAGATAACATCATCGGTGGCGAAAGGGAAGCGGCGTTCCGCCCGCCTGCGCCGATGGCAAGATCAGGGAAGGCCAGATGGCACGCTGCCAGGTCAAAGGCGTCGACGTTCCGGATAGCCTGCTCGCACCCATGCCGGATTCGGCGGGGCTCCTGGACGACCCGCGGGCCCTGCGGGCGCGCCTGGAAGCGGACGGGTTCCTCTATTTCCGCGGCGTGCTCGGCCGTGACGCCGTCCAGGCTGCCCGCCGCGAGATCCTGGCCCGCCTGGAGGCGGTGGACGAGATCGAGCCCGGCACCGACGTCTTCACCGGCCGCTCCGCCCGCGCCCTGCGCCAGCCCGATCTCGGCGCCTTCTGGAAGTCGGTGAGCGAAGGCCCGACCCTGCGCTCGGTTTCCCATGGTGAGGCCATGAGCCGGATCGTGGCCGCCGTCGCCGGCGAGCCCGTGCTCCCGCAGGACTATATGTTCCTCCGCGTCGGCACCGCCGGCCGGGCCACCGGCCTGCACTACGACTACCCCTTCTTCACCCGTGCGCACGACCAGGTCTGGACCGTCTGGCTGCCCTTGGGCGACGTGCCGCTGGAGCGCGGGCCTTTGGTCATGGTCGAGGGCTCGCACCGCTTCCGCGACCTGATCGACCCCATGATCGGCTTCGACGTGATGAAGGACCCGAGCCGCAAGGCCGATCTCGGCTCGGATGCGGTGAGCTTCGCGCAATCGCGCGGCACCCGCTTGCTGGTCGCCGACTTCGAGCCCGGTGACGTCGCCATCTTCGGCATGTTCGTGGCCCACGGCAGCCTCGACAATCACGACCGCTCGGGCCGGGTGCGCATCTCCTGCGACGTGCGTTGGCAGCCTGCGCGCCTGCCGAAGGACGAGCGCTATTTCGGCGCCAATCCGGGCGGGACGACAGGTGCCGGTTATGCGGAGCTCAATGGGGCGAAGCCGCTCGATCAGCCGTGGCACGTGCGCTGAAGCGTCGGCAGCGCCAAAGCTCAATCGCCAAGAACTCGTAGTAAGAATCGTTGTGACCGGTCCTGAGCCGACCATCCGCTGCGAGACGCGCGGGACTGGATGGTCGGCTCAAGACCGGTCACTGACGAGACGGTATCTCGGGCGTGGGCTCGGCGTGCGGTCGTCCTGGTGAAGGGCTGGCTTCAGGCGGACGACCGCACGGCCGATGCGGCAGCTTACATGCCTCACAGGCTGTCACGCCCGCCGCGGACCACGCGGCCGATGTCGGTGCGGCTGAGGCCCATGTCGCGGAGCATGTAGTCGTCGAGCTCCATCAGGCGGCGGGCGGCACGGCGGGCCCGGATCTCGACGATGAGGACGGACATGAGCCGGGCGATCCCGCTCAAGGACCCTGGCCGGCGTGACTCCGGCAAGGTCGCGAGGCCGAGGCCATGGACCCATGGCCGCTCGGAGGTGATGGTGGGCGTCAACATCTCTCTCTCCTTTGGGTGCACTTGGACACCCGTTCCTGCCAGCGGCTCGAGGAAAAAGCCTGATGCCGGCCATGTCGCCCCGTTCGGAGGCGTCCCTCTCCATGTGAGGGATCATGGGGGACGGTTGTTGCCGGATCGTCGCTTCGGGAGGTGTGCAGCGTTTCAATCGTAACGCGCCGCACACTGCGGGGCGTGGCACCGTGGCTATCGGGCAGCTATTCTCGCGGTTGGTGCGTCGGGAGGCAGGAGGAGGCCATGCCGGACACGGTCGACCGGATGCGGGTCGTCGAGGGTGACATCACCAATCTCGCGGTGGATGCCATCGTGAACGCGGCCAACGGCCAGCTGCTGCCCGGCGGTGGGGTCTGCGGTGCCATCCACAGCGCTGCCGGGCCGGAGCTGGCCGCCGCCTGTCGGGCGCTAGGCGGTTGTCCCACGGGCGACGCCCGGATCACGCCGGGGTTCCGGCTCAAGGCGGGCTGGGTGATCCATGCCGTGGGCCCGGTCTGGCGCGGCGGTGGATCGGACGAGGAGGAACTGCTCGCCTCCTGCTATCGCCGTGCAATCGAGATCGCGGCCGAAAAGGGCCTGGCCTCGATCGCGTTCCCGGCCATCTCGACCGGGATCTACGGCTTTCCGCCGGAGCGGGCAGCACCCATCGCGGTAGCCGCTGCGGCGGAGGCGTTGGCCGACAAGCCCGGGGTCAATGAGGTGATCTTCTGCTGCTTCGGCGCGAGATCGGCCGAATTGCACCGCCGGGCACTCGCCGCAAGAAACGGGTCGAGGGATGCAGCCGCCGGCGGCTAGAAGCTTGGGTCCATGGTGACCGGAGATGGCGCATGCTGGCAATTGATCCGACGGGCCCCGAGGTCGAGCGCGTCGAGCGGGCTATCCGCTACCTTGCCCGCAACCGCCTGGAGCAGCCGAGGCTCGAGGAGGTGGCGGACGTGATGGGCTTGAGCCCGTTCCATGCCCAGCGCGTCTTCTCCAGCATCGTGGGCGTAAGCCCGAAGCAGTTCCTGGGCCTGCTCACGGTCGAGCACGCGAAGGCGCTTCTGCGCGATGCCGAGAGCGTGCTCGGGGCTGCCCTGGAGGTGGGCCTGTCGGGCCCGTCCCGGCTGCACGACCTGTTCGTGAAGATCGAGGCCATTACGCCTGGCGAGTACCGGGCCGAGGGGCGCGGGCTCACGATGCGGTGGGGCATCCACGCCACCCCGTTCGGCGAGGCTCTCTTCGTGGTGAGCGAGCGCGGCCTGGCACGGCTCGCCTTCCTGGCCGATGCCGGGCCCGACGGTGCCCTGGCCGAAGCCCAGGCCGACTGGCCGCTCTCCACCTTCGTCGAGGACGGCAGGGCCACGGCGCTTTACGCGAAGCGCGCCTTCCGCAACCTCACCGGCGAGGCTCTTCCGGCCCCCTTCCGGGTGCTCGTCAAGGGCTCGCCCTTCCAGATCCAGGTCTGGCGGGCGCTGGTGCGGATCCCGCAGGGCATGGCCGTGAGCTATGGCAGCTTTGCCAGGGCGCTGGGCCACGAGGGGGCGGCCAGGGCGGTAGGCTCGGCCGTGAGCCGCAATCGCATCGGCTACCTGATCCCGTGCCATCGCGTCATCCGCGAGACGGGGGCGCTGGGCGGCTATCATTGGGGTGTCGATCTCAAGCGTTCGCTGCTCGCAGCCGAGATCGCTACGGGCGTAGCCGCGGACTGAGCTGCCCTGCCAGCCGATCCCGTGGCGCTCAAGCTGGACATGCTCGCGACCGCCGTGAGCACGTCCAAGCGGGTATCTGCATGAACTCACGAAGCAGCTGACTAGAGCGTGCGGCTGCTCAGTCGAACGGTCCGCGCCGGGCGGCCTTACGCCCAAACACGTCGCGGGTGACGTTGCGGTTCGCCTTGCCGTTCTTGTAGCAGACATTGTCGTCCGAATCGCAGACGGCGTTCCCGCGGCGGAAGACATCGTCATCGGACCAGCTGTAGCGCGACCTGCGGTGGTCGTCCGCGCAGCCGGCCAGGATCGCCGTGGCGGCCACTACGGTCAGGATCGTGCATTTCACGGTGGCATTCCCCCATTTTGACGTAGCCTCTTGCTGAACAATCGCTCTGCCGGATGGATAGTTCCGGGCTACTGCACCTTGCCTTGGTCGCCGAGCGGCGCCAGCATGGCGCCATGCCAAGCCTGACCGACATCAAAGCGGCCGCCGCGCGGATCGCCGGCAATGTCCGCCGCACGCCGCTGCTCGTCCCCGCACCCTGCCGTGCCACGCTGCCGCCGGGCCTCGTGCTCAAGCTGGAATCGCTGCAGGTGACGGGCTCGTTCAAGGCCCGTGGTGCCCTGAGCAAGCTCTCGAGCCTCGATCCGGCAGCGCTTCGGCACGGGCTGGTCACCGCGTCGGGCGGCAACCATGGAGCTGCCGTCGCCCATGCCGGGTGGCGGGCGGGGGTGCCGACCACGGTCTTCGTGCCCGGCAACGTGGCCCCGCTGAAGGCCGCCAAGATCGAGGGCTGGGGTGCGCGGCTCGTCGTCGAGGGCGAGGTCTGGGACGTGGCCGATGCGGCGGCCCGGCGTTTCGCGGCCGAGACCGGTGCCGCCTACCTGCACCCGTTCGCGGACCCGGCGATCATCGCGGGCCAGGGTACGCTGGGGCTCGAGATCCTGGAGGACGCACCCGAGATCGACACCATCCTGGTCGCCATCGGCGGTGGCGGGCTGATCTCGGGTATCGGCATCGCGGCGCACGCGATCCGCCCGGAGGTGCGGATCGTCGGCATCGAGCCCGTGGGCTGCCCGACCCTGGAGCGGAGCCTCGCCGCCGGGCGGATCGTGCAGCTCGAGCGGGTCGAGACCGTGGTGGCGACGATGGCGGCCCGGCGCACCGAGCCGATCAATTTCGAGCTCTGCCAGCGCCATGTGGAGCGCGTGGTGCTGGTGAGCGACCAGGCGATGCTGGAGGCAGCCCGGATGCTCTGGCTCGAGCTCGGGATCGCCGCCGACATGAGCGGGGCAGCCTCGCTGGCGGCCCTGCTCACCGGCGCCTACCGACCGGCACCCGGTGAGCGCGTCTGTGCGCTCATCTGCGGCGCCGGGACGGACGGGATCGGCTGAGCGGTCAGCCTCAGCTGTAGGGGTCGGCGGCGTCGCGCAGGCCGTCGCCCATGAAGTTGAACGCGAGGACGACAAGGACGACCGGGATCACCGGCGTCAGCAGCCAGGGATAGAGTGCCACCACGTTGATGTTCTGCGCCTCGTTGAGGAGGACGCCCCAACTGGTGAGCGGCGGGCGCACGCCCAGGCCCAGGAAGGAGAGCGCGGTCTCGCCCAGGATCATGCCGGGGATGGAGAGGGTCGCCGAGGCGATCAGGTGGCTCATGAACGAGGGCACGAGATGGCGGCCGATGATCCGGCCGGGCCCGGCACCCATGAGGCGGGCCGCCTGGGCGAACTCCTCCTCGCGCAAGGAAAGGACCTTCGAGCGGACGGCCCGGGCGAGGCCGGTCCAGTCGACCAGCCCCAGGATGAGCGTGATCCCGAAGAAGACCCACAAAGGATCCCAGGTGACGGGCAGCACGGCGCTGAGCGAGAGCCATAAGGGGATCATCGGGAAGCTGCGGACGATCTCGATCAGGCGCTGGATGATGGTGTCGGTCCAGCCGCCATAATAGCCCGAGATGCCGCCCAGGAAGACGCCCAGCACGAAGCTCACGGTGATGCCGAGGAGCCCCACCGTGAGTGAGATCCGGGCGCCATGCGTAATCCGCGAGAACACGTCCCGCCCCAGCCGGTCGGTGCCCAAGAGGAAGAACGAGCCGCCCTTGGCCGGGCAGACGAAATGGAAGTCGCCCTTGATCTTGCCCCAGAGCAGATAGGGATCGCCGCGGCAGAAGAAGCGGAGCGGCTGCACCTTGGTCGGGTCCGCCGTGTACAGCCGCCGCAGGGTCTGCATGTCGAGTTTTTGGGTGTAGCCGTAGACGAAGGGGCCGACGAGCTTGCCGTCGTGGAAGAGGTGGACGCCCTGCGGCGGGGCGTAGATGTGCTTCGGATCGCGGGTGTGCAGGTTGTAGGGGGCGATCAGCTCGCTCACCAGGATCGAGGCATAGCACAGGGCCAGCAGGACGGCGGAGACGACGGCGATGGGATGGCGCCGGAACCGCCACCAGATCAGGCGCCACTGCGAGGCGGTGTAGAACCGCTCCTGCTCGGGTGTCAGCGCATCGCGGCGGGCGGGGTCGAAAGGCGCGGTGTCGAGATAACGGGCCGGAAGCGGCTCGATGGCACCCACCTTCATCGCACCTGCCCTCCCCCGAAGCGAATCCGTGGATCGAGCCAGGCGAGCAGGATGTCGGAGACCAGCACGCCCAGCACCACGAGGAACGACTCCAGCATCAGGAAGGAGCCGGCAAGATACATGTCCTGCGTCTGCAGGGCCCGGACCAGGATCGGGCCGGTCGTCGGCAGCGACAGCACCACGGAGACGAGCGCCGAGCCCGAGATGAACTCGGGCAGGAGGTTGCCGATGTCGGCGATGAACGGGTTGAGCGCCATCCGCAGCGGGTACTTCACGAGCGCCCTGCCGGGCGGCAGGCCCTTGGCATGGGCGGTGACGTAGTAGGGCTTCTGCAGCTCGTCCAGGAGGTTGGCCCTGAGGCGGCGGATCATGGCGGCGGTGCCGGCAGTGCCGATCACCAGCACCGGCACCCACAGATGCTGGAGGACGGAGACGAACTTCCCCAGGCTCATCGGCTGGTCGATATAGACCGGATCGACCAGGCCGCCGACCGAGATCCCGAACCAGACATTGGCGAAGTAGAGCAGGATCAGGGCGAACAGGAAGTTGGGCATGGCGAGGCCCAGGAAGCCAAGGAACGTCAGGCCGTGGTCGGCCCAGCTATATTTGTGGGTGGCGGAATAGATCGCGATCGGGAACGAGATTATCCAGGTGAAGAGGATGGTGGCAAAGGAGATGAGGAAGGTGAGGAAGACCCGGTCCCCGATCACCTCGTTCACCGGCCGGTCGTACTCGAACGAATAGCCGAGATCGCCGCGGAGAAGGCCGGCGGCCCAGTAGAGATACTGTTCCCACATGGGGCGATCGAGGCCATAGAGCTGGCGCAGGTACTCGATCTTCTCGCGCTGCACGCCCTCACCTTGGGACTGCAGCTCGGACAGCATGGTCGAGAGATAGTCGCCGGGCGGCAGCTGGATGATGGTGAAGGTGACGATGCTGATCGCGACCAGCGTCGGCACCATCACCAGGATCCGGTGCAGGATGTAGCGCAGCACGCGATCGTCCCCCCTCGCCGCCTGCTGCCGAGTGTAGCGGCTGCGGGCCGTTGGGGAAGCTCACGCCTGATCCGGGGTCGTTAAGCCAACGGTAAGCCTCGGCCCGTAGAATTGCTTACGATGGAATGTGGAGCCTGGGCGGAAGCGGATGCGTGAGCTGCTGGTCTACGATGTCTTGAGCCGGGTGCGATGGCTTGGCTATCGCGGCAAGATGATGCTGGTGGCCTTCATCGGCACGCATATCCCGCTGCTCACGCTGCTGGTGGCGTTCGTGCTCTGGCTGGAGCTTGGGGCAGGCGTGGCCGTGGTCGTGATCGGCATCGCCCTTGCCGCCACGCTGGCCGGCACCGGCCTCACCCTGTTCATCCTGGACCGGCTGCTCCGTCCGATCCTGCTGACCTCCCGCGCCCTTCGGCGGTTCGTCCTGCATCGCGAGCTGCCCGATCTGCCGACGCAGTATCACGATGATGCCGGCACGCTGATGGCCGACACCGCGGCAAGCCTCGCCAGGCTCGACGATGTGCTGGACGTGCTAGCGAACTACGATGCCGGAACGGGCCTGCCGAACCGCGACCAGTTCGCCCGGCATTTGGGCCTCCGCCTCGCTGGGCCCGAGAGGCCGGCACTGGCAGTGTGCGCACTCCGCCTGGCCAATCTGGGCTCGGTCGCCAGCAGCTTCGATCGAGCGCAGGCGGACGCCTTCGTGCGCTGCTTCGCCGGTCGGCTGGAAGCGACGCTGCCTCAGGGATCCCTGCTCGCCCGGATCGAGGAGGCGGTGTTCGCCTTCTGCCTCGACGATGCGGGCGATACCGATCGCATCGCTGCCGAGCTGCGACGGATCGCCGAGGAGGCCGGCGCCGAGATCAGCGTTGGTACAATTCGGATGGTGCCCGAGATTTCTGGTGCCGTGACGTTGGCGCCGGCAGATGGCAACGATTCGGCCCTGCTCATCGACAATCTTCAAACCGCGCTGTCCGGCGCCAGCAGCGCACGGCCCTTGGCGCCTACCTTCTTCTCGCCGTCCACGCGTGCTCTCCGGCGCGAGCGGTTCATGCTCGAGCAGGAGCTTCGCCGGGCAGTGGCAGAAGAGCAGCTGCTCCTCCACTACCAGCCTGTCGTCGATCTCGCGGTCGGGCGGGTGGTCGGGGCCGAGGCCCTGGTCCGGTGGCGCCATCCCGAGCGCGGGCTCGTTCCGCCCGGCCATTTCATTCCACTGGCCGAAAGCAGCGCGCTCATCGACGAGATCGGCCTCTGGGTCCTGCGCACCGCCTGCGCGGAGGCGCGGGGCTGGCAACGGGGCGGACTCGCTCAGGTGAAGGTTGCCGTCAATCTCTCCGTCCGTCAGCTCCACGACCCGAGGCTCGTGCGCGAGGTCGCGGACGCGCTGGCGGCCAGTGGACTTAGGCCGGGCTGCCTGGAGCTCGAGCTGACCGAGACCGCGGCCATGGAGGATGGCCGCCGCACGCTGCAGGCGTTCAGCGAGCTGCGCGAGCTCGGGGTGAAGCTCGCCATCGACGATTTCGGCGCCGGCTACTCGAACCTGACCTATCTGCGAAACCTGCCCTTCGACCGATTGAAGATCGACCGTGAGTTCGTCTCCGGTGTCGCCGACCACCGCACCTCACGGGCGATCTGCCGGGCGCTGATAGCCCTGGCCTCCGGCCTGGGCATCGAGGTGCTGGGTGAGGGTGTCGAGACGCTCGACGAGCTGCGCACGCTTCAATCCGAGGGCTGCACCGTGTTCCAGGGTTTCTTCTTCGCCCGCCCTCTCCCGATCGCCGACTTCATGGCGCAGGCCGCGAGCGCCAGCTGGCCCACCGAGCCCGCCGCAGTCGCGGCCTGACGTCCAGGGCGGGCCGTCGGGCATCCAGCGCGCAGCCTGGCCAGCCGCTACGGCGCCGAACTGCACCTGCGCAGCCGCAGGCTGGCCGGAAGCCGATCAGGCCTCGATGGTGAAATCCACGATGCCGTCGTCGAGATCGTAGCGGGCACCCACGATCTTGAGGCGACCATCGGCCAGCGGCAGCTCCAGCATCGGGCCCGAGTGCTGGAGCCGGCGAACCACGTGACGCACATTCTCCGAGACCGCATTGTCGAGCAGGTCGCCCTTCTGCTCCTTCGCCTTGAGGACGGCCGGCACGATCGGCGCCACGACGTCGCCGATGCTGCCCGGCAGCTCGGCGTGCTTCTCCACGAGATCGCAGGCGGCCGCCACGGCACCGCAGCGCTCATGGCCCAGGACCACGATCAGCGGCGCCCCGAGGTGGCCCACCGCATACTGGATCGTACCAAGGGCCGCGAGGTCGACGGTGTTGCCGGCGACCCGGATGACGAACAGCTCGCCCAGCCCGCGGCTGAAGAGCAGCTCGGGTGCCACCCGGCTGTCGGAGCAGCCCACCAGCACGGCGAAGGGCTTCTGCTGCTTGGCGGTCTCCAGGCGACGCTTGGGGCCGCGCGCCGCCCGGAAGGGCTCGTCGGCCACGAACTCGGCATTGCCCTCCTTCAGGAGCGCCAGCGCCTCGTCCGGCGAGATCCCGCTGGCCTCATGCGTGCCCGCCGCCCAGGCCAGCGGCAGGCGCGCCATCGTCGCTGCCACGCCGGCACAACAGGCGCAGCCCAGCAAGGCGCGCCGCGAGAGTGCAAATCCCGACCGCATGTCGCCTCTCTCCCTAGCTCGGGCGGCCAGGAGCCGATCCGCGGCACGCAGGTCGCTGTCCAGAGGAGTCTAGATAACTTTCAGTTGAGATGCCAGCATTGTGATTCGCCATGAGATTACGCTTGCAGGGTGGAAACCTCCTCCGGCGTCAGCCTGATCGCGGCGGCGGCGACGTTCTCCTCCAGGTGTGCGACCGAGGTCGTGCCCGGGATCGGGACCATGATCGGGCTGCGGGCGAGCAGCCAGGCGAGCGCCAGCTGGGCCGGGGTGCAGCCGCGGTCGCGGGCGGCGGGGCCCAGGCGGCCGGCCGGGTCGGCGAGCGGGGCACCCTGTGCCATCGGCGAGGCGTCGAGCGGTCCGTAGGGAAAGAAGACGATACCGGCCTCGGTGCAGGCGTCGACGATCGGGTCGTGGTTCCGGTCGGCAAGGCTGTAGCGGTTCTGCACCGACGCGATCGGCGCCGTGCTCCGCGCCCGGTTCAGCTCGTCCAGGGTGACGTTGGAGATGCCGATGTGGCGCACCTTGCCGGCCTTCACGAGGTCGGCGATGGCGCCCACCAACTCCTCGATCGGGGTGTCCTCGTCGACCCAGTGGAGCTGGAGAAGATCGATGGTCTCGAGGCGGAGCTGCTTCAGGCTCGCCTCGCAGATGGTGCGGATCGCTTTCGGCCGCCCGTCCCGGTACATGATCCCGGGGCCGACCTTGGCGATGCCGCACTTGGTCGTGATCACCAGGTCCTTCGGATAGGGGTGGAGCGCTTCCGCCACCAGCGCCTCGTTGAACCCCGGCCCGTAGGCATGCGCGGTGTCGATCAGGGTGACGCCAAGCTCGACCACGCGCCGCAGGACCTTGATGCCCGAAGCCGGGTCCGGGTACGGACCGAAATTGCCGGGCTGGCCGGTGAGGCGCATGGCGCCGTAGGCCATCCGCGCCACCTCCAGCTCGCCGCCGATCCTGATCGTCCCCGCCGCTCCGGCCTGCATGCCCATATCGTCCTCCCCTGACCTGCGGACGCAGGCTACCCGTCGCGGCTGCGGGCTCCAATATCCGCACCTGCATTCCTGCCACACGGGAGGCGGCCATGGAGCTGCATCGGGTCGACGAAGCGCCCACCCGCCGCGGGTCGGCCGAGTGGTTCACCGGCACGGTCTGGATGGACCCGATCGTCGAAGCGCCCGCACCGGCCCGGGTGCGCGCCTATCGCGTCACCTTCGAGCCCGGCTCGCGTACCGCCTGGCACACCCACCCGCTGGGCCAGACGCTGCACGTCCTCTCCGGCGTCGGCCGCGCCCAGAGCCGCGGCGGGCCGGTGCAGACCATCCGCCCCGGCGACACGGTGTGGTTTGCGCCCGGCGAGGAGCACTGGCACGGTGCGGCACCCGGGACCGGCATGGTCCACATCGCCATCCAGGAGGCGGACGAGACCGGGCGGCACGTCGGCTGGCTGGAGCAAGGTGAGCGATGCCGACTATGGGGCCGCCGGCGGGGCATGATGCCGATCGGCCACGAGGCCCTGCAGCAGGTCGCGAAGCCGGGTGCCGAACACGTCCCAGCTCAGGCGGGTCTCGAACTCCTGCCGCGCCCGGCGTGACATCTCCGTGTAGCGTCCAGGCTCGGCCAGGAGCCCGGCAATGGCCGCAGCATAGGCCTCTGGACCGGCCTCGGGCGGCAGGAGCAGGCCGGTGGTGCCATCGCGCACGATCTCAGGCAGGCCGCCAACGGCCGTGGTGACCACCGGCAGCCCGAACGCCGCCGCCTCGGCGAAGACGAGGCCAAAGGCCTCGGCGCGGGAAGGCACGAAGAGGAGCGTGGCGTCGCTGAAAAGCCGCCGCAGCAGCGCGTCCTCGGCCGGCTTCTTGCGACTGAGGAGCCCGTGGTAGCGTGCGTAGGGTGGCAGCGGCACCGGCAGCTCCGGTGGCCCGGCTAGGTCGACCGTGACGTCGAGCCCACGCATGCGAAGAAGCCGCGCCGTCTCGAGGACGATGTCGCCGCCCTTGCGATGCCACTCGCGCCCGGCGAACAGCAGGCGCATGGGCGTGGTGCTGCGGGCGGCGATGGCGTGCTCCACCGCTGCTCGCTCGGGCGGCTCGATGTTGGGTCCGAAGGCGATCGTGTGGAGCTTGCCGGGGTCGGTGCCGTAGTCGTGGATGGCGCTGTCCACCGCCCAGCGGGACGGGTAGACCGCAGCCGTGCAGCGGGCGAGGCTCTGCCGCTCCTGGAGGTGGCCGGTCGCCAGGAACCCTGCCGTGCCCCGGTAGAAGGTGTCATACGTGGTGGCCACGTTGGCGAACGTGGCATCGTTGCAGAGCACGGTGGGAACATCGCAGCGCAGGAACGCCAGCACGTGCGGACCCAGAGCGAAGACGAGGTCGGGCCTCTCCTTGCGTACGATCCACGCCACCTGGCGCGCGTAGCTGCGCAGCAGCAAAGGCTCGCGGAACGGCCGGTAGACCCGTCCCCTGAGTCGAGCCAGGATGCGTGCCGGAATGAAGGCATGGCGCAGCCGTCGGTCGAGCGGAAAGGCCGGTATCACCTCGAACGAGCGTTCGATCTGGTGGAGAATGTGCACCAGACGCCCTGAGCCCTCATCAGGATCGCGGGCGTCGACCTCGGAGGCAACGCATACGCGCATGCTGGCCTCCTATCCGGCCCTGGAGGAACGGGTCGACGGCAGCATCGTCACGTCGCACTGCGCCGGGCGACAAGCAGGCCGGCAGCATTGCGCATCCTGATGATCCACAACCGTTATCTGCTGCGCGGCGGCGAGGA
>CAWHNT010000051.1:0-21541 GCA_963830775.1 uncultured Alphaproteobacteria bacterium
ATCTCGCTGCCTGAGTAGCCTGGAAAGGCAGCGGCTTTAGCCTATCTCTCGCAGCGGGTTAGATTTCGCTGGGGGGGGTGGATATGGCGAGGAGGTTGGCATCCCAGGTGCGGGGCCTCAGCGAAGCCCAGTTCCGCGACGCGTACGGCAGCGAGGAGCAGTGCCGGGCGGTGGTGGAGAAGCTGCGCTGGCCCGGTGGTTTCGTCTGCCCGGTCTGCGGCGGCTGCGAGGGCACGCGGCTCAGCACCCGGCCCAAGATCCAGTGCCGTGCCTGCCGCCACCAGGTGTCGCTGACGGCGGGCACCATCTTCCACGCCACCAAGCTGCCGCTGACCAGCTGGTTCCTGGCCATGTGGCTGATCGCAACCGCCAAGAACGGGATCAGCTCGGTCGAGCTCGGCCGCCGGCTCGGGATCAAGCAGACCAACGCCTGGAGCCTGAAGCAGAAGATCATGGCGGTGATGGCCGGCCGCGAGGACAAGAAGCGGCTGAATGGCCGGGTCGAGATGGACGACGTCTATCTGGGCGGGCATCGGCCGGGGAAGCGGGGCCGCGGTGCTGCCGGCAAGCAGCCGTTCGTGGCCGCCGTCTCCACCAGTGACGACCGCCGCCCGCGCAAGATCAAGCTCCTGCCGGTCAAGGGCTTCCGCAAGAAGGAGGTCAAGAAGCTTGTGGCCGAGCACCTGGCTTCGACCAGCCGGCTCGTGACCGACGGGCTGCGCTGCTGGACCGCTGCTGCCGAGGCCGGGCTGGAGCACACCGCGATCGTGACCGGCAGCGGCAGGCGGGCAGCCCAATGGTCGCCATTCAAATGGGTCAACACCACGCTGGGCAACGTCAAGGCCGCGATCACCGGCACGTACCGTTACGTCAGCCCCGAGCATGCCGGCCGTTATCTCGCCAGCTTCGCCTGGCGCTACAACCGCCGCTTCCAGCTCACCAGCCTGATCCCACGCCTCGTCCACAGCGCCGTCCGAACTGCCCCGCTGCCCTACCACCAGCTCGTGGCCGGCTGACTTTGCGGGCTACTCAGGTCTCGCTGTGGGCCACCAGGGTGTCGCCGTGCCAATGATAGTCGGCCTGGCGCTCGAGGAAGAGCGTGTCGAGATGCCGGCCGCGCTTGCCGGCCAGCTCCTCGAGCGCGATGGCGAGCGCCAGGTTCGATGGGCCGAACCCCACACCGATCACGTCGAGCGGTGCGGCCCGGGAAAGGTTCATGTCACCCACGCGCGTCAGTCCATCCACCCCAGGCGGCGACGGCAGATGTCGGCCAGGCCGTCGCCAGCCTAGACGAGGCTGGGCCGGCGAAATTTAGCGGCACGGGCGGGTGCGATCCTTCCGAAAACCGAAACCGGGGCGCCTCCACCCCGAGTGGGATCGGGGAGCGGTTCGCCTCAGCGCACGGCGATGGCCGCGGCGGCACCCGCCATCATCGAGGCGCTGGTGCGGTTGGCGATCCGCACGGCGCGGCGGCTGCGCAGAAGCCGGCGGGCGCGGGCCGCGAGCAGCGCCCAGCAGAGGTCGACTACGGCCAGGACCAGCAGCATGGTGAGGGTGAGCTGGCCCCAGCCCAAGGGGCCGAGCCGGCCGAGATCGACCAGGGTCGGCAGCAGGGCCGTGTAGAACACCATGATCTTCGGGTTGCCGAGCGTGACCAGGAGGCCGGCCCCGAACATCCGCCAGGGATGCTGGCCGCCTGCTGTAGCGCATCCTCCGGCAGCTCGGCAGGTGCTCGCCACATCTTCCAGGCGAGGAAGAGCAGGTAGGCGGCGCCGAGGTACCGCAGCACCGTGAACACCGCGGCGAAGGTCTGGGCGAGCACCGCCAGGCCCAGGACGGCGAGCGTGAGCCACACTGCCTCCCCCAGCCACATCGCCGCCAGGAAGGGCAGCACGTCGCGCAGGCCGTTGGTCAGCACGCGGCTGATCAGGGCTGCGATGCTGGGTCCCGGCGTGCCGGCCGCGATCGCCAGTGCGGCGGCGAAGAGCAGGAGGGCGGAGAGGGTCACGCGTAAGATCCTGGCATCCGCGCCTCTGGCCGCTGTCAGCCCGGGATCAGCGCCGCCGCGGCGCGGTCGGAGGCGCGGTCGCTCGCCGCGAGCCCGGCGGCCACGCCCGCCCGGTCCGCGGCGCTCCGGTTCTGGCTCATCTTGCGCTTGCCCTCGATGCGCGCGATCGGCAGGCGCAGGCCGACGATCCCCTTGAGTTGCGCGCGGACGAAGGACGCCGGCGCGTCGGTCACGGCCCAGGGTTCGGCGCGGGACCGCTCATGCAGGTCGGTCAGCCGCGTGACGACCTCGAGCAGGCGGTCCGGGTCCTCGAAGAACTCGGCCGGGCCGTAGGCGTGGACGGCGACGTAGTTCCAGGTCGGCACCACCTTCCCGTGCTCCAGCTTCGACGGGTACCAGGAGGGGCTGACATAGGCGTCCGGCCCCATGAACAGGGCCATGGCGTCGCCCGTCGGCGGCAGCTTCCACTGCGGGTTCGCGCGGGCCAGGTGGCCGTAGAGCGTGCCGTAGGGGCCTTCCTCGGGCGCGAGGAAGAGCGGCAGCGGCGTCGCGACCAGGCCCTCGGCCGTGGCGGTGACGAGGTTCGCCAGGCGCGCCTCCCGCATCGTCGCGTGCAGGGCGGCGAGGTCATCCTCGCGGAAGGCGGGCGGGACATACATCGGCGTGGCTCCTGGATCGGCCTGGACCATGCCCTCCGACTGGCCCATAAGGAACGTCCAGTTCCCCTCATGATCGCTGGGCCAGTTCGCCGCCATGGCACCGGACGCCCCCGCGCCGGCGCGGATCACCCAGAGGATCTGCGAGGCGATCAAGGGCCAGATCGCCTCGGGTCTGCTCGGCCCCGGCGCCCGGCTGCCCTCCACCCGGTCGCTGGCGGCGGAGTGGGGCGTCTCGCGGACGACGGTGACGGCGGCCTACGAGCAACTGATCGCGGAGGGGTACCTGGAGACCCGGCAGGGCGCCCGGGCGCGGGTGGCGCAGGGGCTCGGCCCTCCGGCTGCGGCACCGGGGCCGCCCGCGCCTTCGGGAGCTTCCCGACCGGCTGTCGGCCTTCGGCCAGCGGCTGGTGGAGTTCCCGCTACCGCCCGTGCCCGACCGGACCGACTGGTCGCGGACTTCCGCTACGGGGACTTGGCGGCCGCCGACTTTCCCCTGCTCGCCTGGCGGAAGGCGGTCACCGGCGCCCTGCTGCGCCGCCGGCCGCGCCTCCGGTACGGCGACCCGCGCGGCTCGCCCGACCTCCGGATGGCCCTGCAGGGCTATCTGTGGCGAGCCCGCGGGCTGCGCTGCGAGCCGGACCAGATCGTCGTGGTGAACGGCTCGCAGCAGGGCCTCGACCTCTGCGCGAGGCTGCTGCTCGACCCGGGGGACCGGGTCGCTGATGGAGGACCCGGGCTACGGCCTCGCGCGTCAGGTCTTCCTGGCGGCCGGGGCGGAGGTGATCCCCGTCGCCGTGGACCGGGAGGGCATGCGGACGGGGGAGCTGCCCGCGGCGCGGCTGGCCTACGCCACGCCGTCCCACCAGTTCCCGCTCGGCGGCGTCATGTCGGCGGGGCGGCGGCGCGACCTCCTCGCCTGGGCGCGGCGCACCGGCGCCTACGTCGTCGAGGACGACTACGACGGCGAGTACCGCTTCGACATCGCCCCGATCCCGGCGCTGCAGGCGCTGGATGACGCCGGACGGGTCATCTACCTGGGGACGGTCTCCAAGACGCTCTCGCCGACCCTGCGCCTCGGCTACCTCGTCGTCCCGGCGGCGCTGTCCGTGGCCTTCGCCAAGGCGAAGAGGCTGGCGGACCGGCACTACGCCGGGCCTGGAGCAGGAGGCCCTGGCCGACCTGATCGAGAGCGGCGCCTACGAGCGGCACGTGCGGCGCGTCCGCCGCCGGAACGGCGAGCGGCGCGCCGCCCTGCTGGCTGCCCTGTCGGCCACCCTGGGCGACGCGGTGACGGTGGTCGGCGCCGATGCCGGGCTGCACGTCGTCGTCTGGCTGAACCGGGTGCCGAGGGCGCGGGAGGACGCGCTCGTGGCGCGGGCGCATGCGGCGGGCCTCGGCGTCTACCCCGTCACCCCCCTGTATGCCCCCGCTCCGGCGAGCAGCCCTGCCCGACACGGCAGGGCTGGTGATGGGGTACGCCAGCCTCGACGAGCGGGCCATCGAGCGAGGCGTGCGGACGCTCGAAGGAGGTTCTCGAAACCTTCGCTGCCGAAGAGAACGCGGGTCGCGGAGCAGGGCCAACGCATGAGATCAGGCGTCTCAATCTTGACGAGCTGACCGGCTAAAGGCTCGGCCTTTCCCGACGGAGGGGAAGGCCATGCTTGAAGCCCTGATCACCGAATTGGAAGTCATCGAGGACCCACGCTGCGAATGGAAGGTCGAGCATCGGCTCATCGACGTTCTGGTGATCGCGGTGTGCGCCGTCCTCGGCGAGGCCGAGAGCTTCGAGGACATCGCCCTCTACGGCCGATGCAAGCAGGAATGGCTCCAGCGTTTCCTTGCGTTGCCGAACGGCATCCCCTCGCACGACACCTTCCGCCGGGTGCTGATGCTGGTCGACCCCGAGGCGTTCGAGCGCTGCTTTCTGGGCTGGGTGCAGGCGGTCTTCCGCTCCGACAAGGACGTGCCACGGCAGATCGCGATCGACGGCAAAACTGTCCGGCGCTCCTTCGACCGCAAACACGGCCGCTCGCCCCTGCATCTGGTCAGCGCCTACGCCACCGAGCACGGGCTCGTGCTGGCGCAGCGAGCGGCCGAGGAGAAGAAGGGTGAGCTGACGGTCCTGCCCGAGCTGCTGGACGGCCTCGACCTTTGCGGCTGTCTGGTGAGCCTGGATGCGCTCGCTTGCCGGCCGGAGATTGCCCAGCAGATTGGGCGCCGGGGCGGCGATTATCTGATCACGCTCAAGGGCAACCAGAGAAAGGTCCACGCGGAGGTACGGGACTGGTTCGCGACCAACGCCTTCGCGCGGGGTGGCTCGCTCCGCCCCTTCTTCGACGCGTTCGACGACAGCCATGGCCGGCTGGTACGCCGGCGGGTGTTCGCCTGCCCGGACGTGAACGCCTTCGCTACCCTGAATGACTGGCCCGGGCTGGCCGCAGTGCTGGCGGTCGAAACCATCCGCGGGGTCAACGGTAAGGGCAAGGTCACGGCCGAGATCCGGCACTACCTGACGAGCGCCAAGTTCCCGCCGGAGATGCTGGCGGCCGCCATCCGGAACCATTGGCAAATCGAGAACGGGCTCCATTGGGTTCTCGACGTCACCTTCCGCGAGGACGCCAGCCGGGTGCGAGAGCGCAACGCGGCCCGGAACCTGGCCCTGCTGCGCCGGATCGCGCTGAACCTTGCCAGGGCCGACAGCACGCTGAAGGCCAGCCTGAAGGGTAAGCGCAAATACGCCGGCTGGGACGATAGCTTCATGGCCACGCTGATGGCGGGCTGATCTCATGCGTCGGCCCTGGAGCTGCCGCCCGAGCGCCTGGCCTACATGGTCCGGCAGAGCGGGATGCGGCTGCTGCTGGCGCAGGGGCGGCTCGTGCCGGAACTGCCCGAGCTGGCGGTGCCGGTCCACGCCCTGGAGCAGGACTGGAGTGAGGCGTGCGGCGGCCCGCCGCCCGAGCTGCATCCGCTGAGCCTCGCCTACTGCATCTTCACCTCGGGCTCGACCGGGCGGCCCAAGGGAGTCGGCAACAGCCATGCGGGGCTGCTCAACCGGCTGCTCTGGATGCAGGCGCAGTACGGGCTCAGCCCGGCCGACCGGGTGCTGCAGAAGACGCCCTTCGGCTTCGACGTCTCGGTCTGGGAGTTCCTCTGGCCGCTGCTCACCGGCGCCACCCTGGTCATGGCCCCGCCCGGGGCGCATCGCGACCCCGCCGCCCTGCGCCGGCTGATCGTGGCCGAGGGCGTCAGCACGCTGCACTTCGTGCCCTCGATGCTGCAGGCGTTCATCACGGCGGGCGAGCTCGAGGCCTGCACCAGCCTGCGCCGGGTGATCTGCAGCGGCGAGGCCCTGCCCATGGAGCTGCAGCGCCAGTTCCTGGCGGGGGCCGGGGCCGGGCTGCACAACCTCTACGGCCCGACCGAGGCCGCGATCGACGTCACCTTCTGGGACTGCCGGGTGGAGCCCGCGCCGCACCGCGGTCCCGATCGGCCGCCCGATCGCCAACACCCAGGTGCACCTCCTGGACCGCAACCTGGAGCCGGTGCCGGTGGGGGTCCTGGGCGAGCTGCACATCGGCGGGGTGGACCTCGCCCGCGGCTATGCCGGCCGCCCCGACCTCACCGCCGAGCGCTTCATCCCGGACCCGTTCGGGTCAGGCGGCCGGCTCTACCGCACCGGCGACCTCGGCCGGCGGCGGGCGGACGGGGTGCTCGAATACGCGGGCCGGATCGACCAGCAGCTGAAGCTACGCGGCTTGCGGATCGAGCCCGGCGAGATCGAGGCCCGTCTGGCCGAGCACCCGGCCGTGCGCGCGGCCGCGGTGGTGGCCCGTGACGGGCAGCTGGTGGCCTACATCGTGGGCGAGGCCGAGCCCGAAGCCCTCCAGCAGCACCTGCGCACCAGCCTGCCCGACTACATGGTGCCGGCGCAGTACGTCGACCCTCGACCGCCTGCCCCTCTCCGCCAACGGCAAGCTCGACCGCAACGCCCTGCCCGAGCCGGAACGACAAGGCCGCAACCTACGAGCCCCCGGCGAGCGAGCCCGAGCGCCTGCTCTGCCAGGCCTGGCAGGACCTGCTTGGCCTGGAGCGGGTCGGTGCCACCGACAACTTCTTCGCGCTGGGCGGCGATTCGATCCTCGCCATCCAGCTCGTCAGCCGCGCCCGCGAGCACGGCCTCCACCTCACCCCCAAAGCACGTCTTCCAGCACCAGACCGTCCGCGAGATGGCGCAGGCGCGCGGGGACGGTCGAGACGCGTCGGCTGGCGGCCCTCCGAACCTGCCGGCGGATCGACCTTGCCGGCGTCGCGGACAGGCTGCCGGTGCCGATCGCCGATATCGAGGATGCCTACCGCCTCGTCGCCGATGCAGCAGGGCATGCTGTTCCATGACCGCGCGACGGCGGCTCCGGGCTCTACATCAACCAGGTGAGCGTCGGCGTCGCCGGGCTCGACGGTGCGCCGCGTTCGCGCCGCCTGGCGGGCGGCGGCGGACCACCACCCGTCCTGCGCACCGGGTTCGTGTGGGAAGGCCTGGGCGAGCCGTTCCAGGTCGTGCTGCGCGAGGCTCGAGCTGCCGGTGCGCCAGGTCGACTGGCGCGGTCGCGAGGTGCTGCCGGCGATGCTGGCCGAGCTCGCCGCGGAGGAGCAGGCGAGGGGCTTCGACCTCGCGCGGCCGCCGCTGATGCGCGTGCTGCTGGTGCGCCTCGCGGACGATGCCTGCCGCCTGATCTGGACCTACCACCATGTGCTGATCGACGGCTGGAGCGTCTCGCGGCTGGTCGGCGACGTGCTCCGCCACTATCGCGGCCAGCCGCTGGCACCTTCCGGCCGCTACCGCACCTACATCGACTGGCTGGGGCGGCAGGATGCAGCAGGCCACGGAGCGGTTCTGGCGTCGCCGCCTGGCAGGTGCTCGAGGAGCCGACCCATCTGGCCGCTTCCATGCCGCCGGGCCCGCGCGGGGAGGGCCACGAGGCCGTCTACACGCGCTGGGACCGGGCCCGCACCGGCCGGCTCGCCGCCTTCGCGCGCGAGCAGCGGATCACCGTCAGCACCCTGGTCCAGGGGGCGTGGCTGCTGCTGCTCCAGCGCTACACCGGCCAGCGCACGGTGGCCTTCGGCGCCACGGTCTCGGGCCGGCCGGCCGAGCTGCCGGGTGCGCTCACCATGCTGGGCCTGTTCATCAACACGCTGCCGGTGATCGGGACCCCCCGCCCGGCCGACGAGGGTCGGGGACTGGCTGCGCGCGCTCCAGGCCGACAACCTGGCGCTGCGCGAGCACGAGCACGCGCCCTTGCCGGACATCCAGCGCTGGGCCGGCCGCCCCGGCCAGGCGCTGTTCGACAGCATCATCGTGTTCGAGAACCACCCGGTCGACCGCACCCTGCGCCACTGGGACGACCGCACGCTGCGCTTCGAGGGTGCGGCCGACACCGGCGTCACCAACTTCCCGATGGACCTCATGGTCGACGCTGGAGGAGGACGGGCTCGAGATCGAGTACATGTTCCTCCGGGCGAGCTTCGATACGGCCGCGGTCCTGCGCCTGCGCGGCCACATGGAATGGCTGCTGGAGCAGCTGATCGAGGATGCCGGCCGTCCGCTCGGGCTCCTGGGCCTGGCGACCCCGGCCGAGCGCCAGCGGCTGGCGGCCCGCAATGCGCTGGACCCGGCGGATACGGGCGAGCTGCCGGTCCATCGCCTGATCGAGCGCCAGGCGGCGGCACGGCCGGAGGCCATGGCACTCCGCTTCGACGATGCCGGGCTCACCTTCGGCGAGCTCGATGCCCGCAGCAGCAGCCTCGCCGCCTGCCTGCGCCGGCACGGCGTCGGGCCGGAGACCCTGGTCGGCGTCGCCATGCGGCGCAGGCCCGACCTGCTCGTCAGCTTCCTCGCCGTCCTCAAGGCGGGAGGCGCCTATGTCCCCATCGACCGCGACTACCCGGCCGAGCGCATCGCCTACATGATCCGGGATGCCGGCCTCAAGATCGTGCTGACCGATGCTGCCACGCGCGGCCGGCTGCCGCTCCCGGACGGCGTCGTGGCGCTCGAGGTCGACCGACTGGATCTCCGCGCGGAGCCGGCCGTCCTGCCGCCGGTCCCGCTGCACCCCGAGCAACCTCGCCTACCTGATCTACACCTCGGGCTCGACCGGCAGGCCCAAAGCCGTGGCCGTGAGCCACGGTGCCCTGGCCATGCACTGCCATGCGATCGGCGCCCGGTACGGGATGAGCGCCCGGGACCGCGAGCTGGTCTTCATGTCGTTCTCCTTCGACGGTGCCCACGAGCGCTGGCTCACCGCACTGGCGCATGGCGGCAGCGTCGCCGTGCGCGGCGACGACCCCTGGGCGCCGGAGGAGACCCTGGAGGCGCTGCACCGGCACGGCGTCACCGTCGCCGCCTTCCCGCCCGCCTACCTGCAGCAGCTGGCCCTGCACGCGGAGGCGGCCGGAAGGGCGCCGCCGGTGCGGGTCTACTGCTTCGGCGGCGACGCCGTGCCGCGGGCCGGGTTCGAGCTCGTGCAGCGGGCCCTGCGGCCGGAAGCGATCGTCAACGGCTACGGCCCCACCGAGACCGTGGTGACGCCGATGATCTGGCGGGCCGGGCCGGACGAATGCTGCGGGGCCGCCTATGCGCCGATCGGCGACCGGGTCGGCAACCGCAGCACCTGGGTGCTCGATGCCGACCTCAACCCGCTGCCGCCCGGCATCGCCGGCGAGCTCCATCTGGGCGGCCTGGGCGTGGCGCGCGGCTATCACGGCCGTCCCGGCCTCACCGCCGAGCGCTTCATCCCCGACCCGTTCAGCGAGGATGGCGGCCGGCTCTACCGCACGGGCGACCTCGTGCGCCAGCGACCGGACGGCCTCTTCGACTATCTGGGCCGTCTCGACCATCAGGTGAAGATCCGCGGCTACCGCATTGAGCTGGGCGAGGTGGAGGCGCGCCTTGCCGAGCATCCGGCGGTGCGGGAGGCGGTCGTCGTCGCCCGCGAGGCGGCCTCGGGCAGGCAGCTCGTGGGCTATGTCGCCGGGGAGGGAAGGGACCTGGAGGCGGCCCTCGGGGCATGGCTCCGCGAGCGCCTGCCCGACTACATGGTGCCGGCGCATCTCGTCGTGCTGCCGCGCCTGCCGGTGAACGCCAACGGCAAGCTCGACCGGGCCGCCCTGCCGGAACCCGGCCGGCTGCAGCGCGATCGCGTGGCCCCGCGCAACCTCGCCGAGCGCGGGCTCGCCGCGATCTGGCAGGAGGTGCTGGGCACCCGAGGAAGTCGGCGTCACCGACAACTTCTTCGAGCTCGGCGGCGATTCCATCCTCACCTTGAAGGTCGTGGCCCGGGTCCGCGGCCGGCCGGAGCTCGGCCTCGACCTCAAGCTGCGCGACCTGATGCTGAAGCCCACCATCGCCCAGCTCTGCGCCGGCAAGGAAGGGCCGGCGGCCGGCACCGCACCCGACCCGGTCCTGGCGCTGAACCGGGCCCTGCCGGCCAGCCGGCCGCTGTTCTGCCTCCATGCCGGGTTCGGCACGGTGTTCGACTACGAGACCCTGGCCCGCCGCCTCGATGGCGAGGTGCCGGTGCTGGGCCTGCAGTGCCGGATGCTGCTCGACCCTGCCTGGCAGGACAGCTCGATCCAAGCGATGGCACAGGACTACGCCCGGCACGTCCGCGCGCGGCAGGAGCACGGGCCCTACCGCCTGCTCGGCTGGTCGCTGGGCGGCAGCCTTGCCGTCCTGGTCGCCCGCCTGCTGGAGGATCAGGGCCAGACGGTCGAGCTCTGCGCCGTGGTCGACCCCTACGTGCCGGGCGAGCCCGGCACCGGCATCGCCTGGCGCGACGAGCTCGCGGCCTTCCTGCGCTTCACCCTGCCGCAGGCCGGCGAGCCCGACCCGGCGCTCCTCGACCGGCTGCAGGACAGGGCGACACGGCCGCCCTGGCCCAGCTGATCGGGCGTCACATCGGCAGGGGCACCGGCCGGCTCGTCACCGGCTGCGGAGGAGCTGGCGCAGATGTTCGCCGTCGCCTTGCGCCTGCGCGCTCTGTCCGAGGCGATGCCGCCGCTGCCCCGGATCGCGGCCGAGCCCACCTCGTGGTGGCTCAGGGGCCGCGAGAGCGCCCGCCGGCTCTTCCGCGAGCAGACCGGGCGGCCCGGCCGGATGCGCGAGCTCGACGGCACGCATTTCGGCCTGCTGCGGGACCCGGCCCTGCTGGAGGGCGTGGCCGGAGCCCTGGCGGCGACCCTGGAGCCTGCCTGAGCGATGCCGCTCGACCCCGACATCGAGACCTTCCTCGACCTCGTGGCGCTCGGCCGCACGGCGGGCAGGCAGCGTCCGATGCACGCCATGAGCGTCGCGCGAGGCCCGCGCCGCCTTCGCCCAGTCCGCGGCGGTCCTCGAGGGCGGGCTCGGCAGGCCGGTGTGGACGCGAGATCGCCTGGTACCGGCCCGGGACGGTGCCGCCGTCCCGGTCAGGCTCTACGCCGCCGGCCCGCCGTCACCGGCCGCACCCCTGCCGGTCATGCTGTTCTTCCATGGCGGCGGCTATGTCGTGGGCGACCTCGATTCGCATGACGGCCTGTGCCGCGACCTCGCCCATCGCTCCGGCTGGGCGGTGCTCTCGGTCGGCTACCGGCTGGCACCCGAGCACAGGTTCCCGACCGCCCTGCACGACGCCCAGGACGCCGCGGCCTGGCTCGCCGCGGAGGGGGCCGGGCACGGGCTCGACGTGCGCCGCCTGGTCGTGGCCGGCGACAGCGTCGGCGGCACGCTGGCAGCCGTGCTGGCGATCCTGGCCGCGCGCGAGCCGGCCCGGATGAGGCTGACGCCGCTGCTCCAGCTCCTGATCTATCCCGTCACCGACGCCGCCGGCGACCACGCCTCGCGCCGGCGCTTCGCGGAAGGGCACCTGCTCGAGGCGGCGTCGCTGGCGTGGTTCTGGCGCCATTACGAGACCGATCCCGCCGACCGCCGCGACTGGCGCTTCTCCCCGCTCCATGCGCCGGACCTCGCCGGCGTGGCACCCGCCCTGCTGCTGCTGGCGGAGTACGATCCCCTGCTCGACGAGGGTCTGGCCTACGGCCGCCGGCTGCAGGCGGCGGGGGTCACGGTCGAGGTCGACGTCCGCCCCGGCATGACCCACGACTTCCTGCGCATGGAGAGCGTCACGGCCGAAGCCGCCCGGACGCGCGAGCTCCTGGCGCAAAGGCTGCGCCGGCTGGCCTGAGGCGGGCGGCCAGGAGACGGGCCCGCCTCTTCCTGGCCCAGATGACGACGCCGGTGACGGAAAGCGTGGCGACGACCAGGCCCATGAGCGAGACCAGGATGCGGCCGGGCAGGCCCAGGATGCGGCCGCTGTGCAGCGGGAACTGGGCCTGGACGAAGATGTCGGCGGCGGTGCCCTGCCAGGGGATCCGGCCGCCGAGCGGACGGCCGTCGCTGCCGTCATAGTAGAGGAGGGCAGGGCCCACGCCGGCCTGCCCGTGATCCCCGCCCGGGTGGAAGAAGCCCAGCGCGTAGATGCCGAACTCGGGGCTGTAGAAGGCGGCCCCCACGGGCTCCTCCCAGCCCCGGCTGGCGGCCTCGGCGGCCCCGGCCTCGATCACGGCGGCAAAGCCCACGCGCGGCTCGATCGGCTGCTCGTGGTCGACGGGCTCGCGCAGGTCGAACGGCGTTGGCGTGACCTCCGAGACCAGCGACATGACCGGGTAGAACACCTCGCGGTAGAGGTTCAGCGAGAAGGCGGTGAAGGCCAGGACGAAGAGCAGCGCCCAGGTCCACAAGCTGAAGGCGCGGTGGACGTCGAAGGCGATCCGGAAGGGGCTGCCGGTCGTCTTGATCCGCCAGGCGGGCTGCCAGCGCGCCCACCAGCCCCGTGCGGCCCGGCCCGGGTCCGGCGCCTGGCGCACCGGCAGGGTGAGGTAGAAGCCGACGAAGCAGTCGACCGTCCAGACCATGGCGACCACGCCCAGGAGCAGCATGCCCCAGGGGATGTGCCCGAATTCCGGGACATGCAGGCTGTAGTGCAGGACGTAGAGGAACGAGACCAGGGTCTCGCGGCTGATCGGCCAGGCGGCGCCCCATTCGCGCCGGCCGAGCTCGGCCCCGCTCGCCGGGTCGAGGAAGACCTGGTTGTAGCCGGGCTCGAAGAGATGGCCGGTGGCGGGATCGACCCGCGGCTCGACGCCCAGCAGGAGAGCATGGCCGGGCTCGGGGGTGAGCGGGACATAGGTCACCCGGACGCGCGGGTCCCGCGCCTCGACCGCGGCCGCAAGCTCCAAAGACGGGATGGCCGGGCCCATGCTCGCGGCCTTGAGGAGGTGCGGGTTCAGGAGCTCGTCCAGCTCGTGATCCCAGGAGATCACGGCCCCGGTGAGGCCGGAGACGAAGAGGAAGCCGGCGATGCCGAGGCCGAGCCAGCGGTGGAGGCGGCCCAGGGCCGAGCGGAGCACGGGGCCGGATTCTCAGCCCTTCACCACCGCCAGCCCAGGGTGGCGATCACGGTGCGGCCCACGCCCCAGTTGCAGTCGAAGACCGAGAAGCAGGTGGTGTAGTCCTTGTCGAGCAGGTTGTTGGCGTTGAGGGCCAGCGACGCGCCGCGCAGGGGCTCGTGGAGGGCGCCGAGATCGTAGCGGGCGGCGGCGTCGAACAGGAGATAGTCGCCGTTCTCCAGCTCGTTCTGCGGGTCGGCGTAGCTGGAGCCGACATAGCGGGCACCGCCGCCGAGCAGGAGGCCGCGCAGGAAGGTGCCCTGGAAGGTGTAGTCGAGCCAGGCCGAGGCCAGATGGCTGGGTGCCAGGGTGGGCTCCTTCCCCTCCCGGCTGACGCCGGTGGCATCCGGGTTGTCCTTCGTCACCTCGGCGTCGTTGTAGGCGTAGGCCAGCGTCAGATCGAGGCCGGCCATCAGGCTGGCATTGGCCTCGACCTCGATGCCGCGCGAGCGGACCTCGCCCACCTGGGTCAGGGCGAAGGGGCCGTTGTCCGGGTCCGGGCCGACCACGTTCTCCTTCACCAGGTCGTAGGCCGCGACGGCGAAGAAGCCGTTGAACCAGGTGGGCTTGTACTTGAGGCCGACCTCGTACTGCCGGCCCTCCGTGGGCTCGAACTGGTTGCCCTCGAAGTCGGTGCCGCCCGTGGGCAGGAACGAGGTGCTGTAGCTGACATAAGGGGCGAGGCCGAACGGGGTGACGTAGGAGAGGCCCGCCCGGTAGGTCCACTCGTGGTCGGTCCGCTCCTGGGTGTCGCCGTTCTCGACCAGGAGGTCGTCGGTCGTGGCCCTGGCCCAGTCGTGGCGCGCACCCATGGTGAGGATGAAGCCGCCCAGCTTCAGCTGGTCCTGCAGGTAGGCGCCGTAGTTCTCGTTGAGATAGCGCTCGCTGATGTAGGGGAACACGTCGCCGACCGGCTGGTCGTAGTCGGGATCGCGGTAGTTGAGGCTCGGTGCCAGGCCGCTGCTGAACGTCACCCTGTCGCGCAGATGCTGGTAGTCGAGGCCGCCCAGCAGGGTGTGGGTCACGGGCCCGGTCCGGACGTCGCCCTGGAGCTGGGTGTCGACGGTGATGTCCCGCCGGTCCTCCTCGAACCCGTCGAGGAAGCGCTCGACCGTGGTCGTCGTCGGATCGGTCACACCCTGGAAGAAGCTGACCCGGCTCGTGTCCATGTGCGCGTAGCGGAAGTTCTGGCGCAGCTCGAGCCACTCCAGAGGCCGGCTCTGGAACGCATAGCCAAGCATCTCGTGCTCGTAGTCGACGTTGCCGTAGTCGCCCTGGTTGAGCCCGATGTGGCTGAGATCGCCATCCTCCTTGCGGAAGACGGCCTCCTGGCCGACCTTGTCCTGCAGGTAGTTGCCGAGCAGGGTAAGCGAGGTGTCGGCGCCGAAATTGACCGTGGCGGCGGGGGCGATGTACTGCCGCTCGTCCGGCGCGTCCTGGCCGAAGCGGTAATCGATCGGCGCGTCGGCGTCGCGCTGCAGTGCGGTCAGGCGATAGAGCAGGCGCCCGTTCGGGTCGACCGGCCCGCCCAGGTCGAAGGCCGCCTGGGCGCGCTCATAGCTGCCGGCCTGCGCCTGCAGCTCGGCCTCGAACTCGCCCGGCGGCCGCCGCGAGACGCGGTTGACGAGGCCGCCCGGGTCGGACTGGCCGTAGAGGGTCGAGGTGGGCCCGCGGAAGACGTCGAAGCGCTCGATCCCGAACGGCTCGTAGCGGTAGTTCACCGGGCTCACGAGCCCGTCCACGTAGCTGCCGCCGAAGGCGCTGGTGAAGCCGCGGATGACGAAGAACGGGTTGTTCTGGTTCTGGTCGCCGCCGAACGGCTGCGCCCACACGCCCGGCGTGTAGAGCAGGGCCTGCGGGTCGCTCTGCACGTTCGCACCGTGAGCTGGTCGCGGGTGATCACCGAGACCGACTGCGGGATCTCGAGCACGGGCGTATCGGTCTTGGTGCCGACCGAGGACTGCGTCGCGACGAAGCCGGGCGGCGACTGGACCGCGTTCTGCCGCTCGCTCGCCCCCTCCACCGAGATGGGATCGAGCACGATGGCACCCTCGCCGGTGGCGGGCGCCGCAGGGGCGGGCGCCGGCTCGCCCGCCCCCGCCGGCGAGGCGAGGACCAGCATGGCGGCAGCGAGCGCCCGGCCCCTGCCGCCGCCACGATGGGTGGGGTCTCCAGCGACGATGTCGCGGCCGAGGCGGAGCGCCATGCTTCTCTTGACCCACCATGAACCCTGCGGAGACGGCCCCGACCGCCCCTTCCCCAGCCTGACGAACGAGGCTCGGCCGGCCCGCAGAAATTCCTGTGGATAACGCTCGGTCCATAGTCATTCTTGTCATAACTTACCTTACCCATCAAAAACGGCGGTCTGGGGTGCAATCCATTCTGAAGTGCGACTACCTAGCCCTGACAACGGTTTAGGAGGAGGCTCGAGGCTCAGGATGGAATGCACGTAATGACACTTCACCTTGGAAGAGCGCCGCACGCTCTTCCGGCTGGTGGACGCCAGGCTGCCGATCAAGGAGATCGCAGGCCGGCTCGGCCGCCACCGCTCCACCATCTACCGCGAGATCGCCCGCAACGAGTTCCGCGAGGTGAAGCAATACCGCGGCTACTACCCCGTCACCGCCCAGGACAGCGTCAGGCGCCGTCGCCGTCGCAAGCTCGTCCGGGATCCACGCCAGCGCGGTCAGATCGTTGAGAAATTGAAGCTATGCTGGTCGCCCGAGCAGATCGCAGGCCGCTTTAAGCTCACTGGCGAGGACGGCTGTCTGTGCCACGAGACGATCTACCAGTTCGTCTACAGCCCGGAAGGACGTGCCCTCGAGCTGCACCGCCATCTGCTCCGTGCAGACGGCTGCGGCGTCAACGCTTCGCCCGCAAGCCGCGCAGCCCGAAAATCCCGCTCGCACGGTCCGTGCAGTTTCACGCGCTCGCGGTAGGGGCGCAGCTCGCCCTCGACGACGGCCCGGAGGCCGGCACCGCGCCACGCGCTGGCCGTAAGCAGGTCGTGCGCCCGGGCCAGGGCGCGTAGCCGTTTGCTCAGCGCGTCGCGGGCCTCATCCGGCGTTCGATCACCGGAAAGCGAGCGAGCGGCAATCCCCTGGACCACGGCCAGCGTGTTCTTCACCCGATGCGACAGCTCGGCCAGCAGCAGCCGCTGCCGGTCCTGGGCGAGCTTGCGGTCATTGACGTCCTGCACCACGCGGACGCCGTAGAGGAACCGCCCGTCAGGGTCGCGCACGGCCGTGGCTGCTATCTCGACCCAGCGCTCGGAGCCATCCGGCCGCCTGTAGCGCTTCTCGCGTGCGTAGGTGTCGATCTCGCCTGCGACCAGTCTGGCGTACTCCACCCGCTCCTCTCGCGCGTCGTCCGGTTGCGTGATGTCGAACACGGTCCGGCCCGGCAGCTCCTCCCTCGAATAGCCGGTGATGGCACAGATCGCCGGGTTGACGCGGAGGAAGCGCCCCTCCGCATCGACCTCGGCGATGCCGACGCCAGCGTGCTCCTGCGTCGCCCTGTAGCGCCCTTCGCGCTCCCGGAGCGCCTGCTCCATCAACCTGCGTTCGGTAACATCCCGGCCCACCGACTGGTATCCGAGCAACCGGCCGGCGCGGTCGAACAACGCGCGGTCGGTCCACTGCTCCCAGCCGGGCTGCCCGTCCCGCAGGACCATGGCGGTTTCGTAGGCGACGGTTGGCGCCTCGGGCGTGAGCTGTGCAATCCGGGCTCTGAATGCGGCCCGTTGCGTCTCGCCCATCGGCGCCAGCACGCTCGCGCCGACGAGATCCTCGGCACGGCGGCCGAGCCGCTCGGCATAGGCGCGGTTGACGAACGTGATCACGAGATCGGGCGTGAAGCGGGAGATCAGTTCGGTCTGATCATCCACGACCGCCCGGAACCGCTCCTCGCTCCGCCGCAGCGCCTCTTCGGCGGTGCGCCGGTCGTCGATGTCGACGCCGACACCGAACCATCGCGAGGCGTGGCCATCCCGGCCGGGTGCCGGCAGGCCGCGACACAGGAACCAGCGATAGGCGCCATCGCGCCCGCGCAGGCGGTACTCGCCCTCGTAGAGCGCGCCATGGGCCACCGCCTCCTGCCAGGCGGCAGCAGTCGGTTCGCGGTCGTCGGGATGGACCGCCCGCTGCCAGCCCTCGTCCCGCAGCTCTTCGGCCGAGAGGCCGGTGTACTGCTGATAGCGACGGTTCGTGTAGAGGTTGCGGCCGGACGCATCGGCCACGAACACGAACCCAGGCATGGCCTCGGCGAGAAGGCGGAACCACCCCTCGGGCTCTCCGGCACCATTCTCCTCGGCCGAATGGTCTACCCCGGTTGTCGCAAGGTGGTGGAGCCTGACCTCACCGCGATCACCGCCGGGGGTGAGTAAGAGCTCGATGTCGACGCCGAGTGCCGCGAGCCAGGAGAGGAGCTTGTCGACCGAGACGAGGTCGAGCCGGCCACTTCGCAGCACCTTGGACAGGGTCGGCTGATCGGTGCCGCACCGCCGGGCAGCCTCGGTCTGGGTGAGCGAGCGTCGGCGCACGGCGTCGGCAACCGCGGCTGCGAGCCCAGCCTTGACGCTCGCCACGGCACTTGTGCCCTGCCCTGCCCGGCCCTCGACAGTGTGGGCGGCCTCGTGAGCCATGGATCGAGGGCTCCCCAGGCGATCCGGCCGCCTTGGGCAGCGGCCGCCTCGGGTCGAACATGGAACTACTGCCATACCGGGTCAAGCGGCCGCGGGGCAAGAAGAACATCGTCGTAGAAGCCGAGCTCAGGTTGCAGCTATCAGCAGCTAACCGTCGAGCGCCACGGAGGCCTACCAGATTAGCTGACGGCGTTTACCACCGGTCCTTCTTGACCTTCTGATCCTTGGGTCGAGCCGCCCTTCGCCGGCAGGCGACCACTGGCACCCACATGTACGCCACCACGGGCAAGACACTCGGACCGCAGCACGCCCGATGATAGCGGCGTACGTCCACCGGAACTGTCCTGTGTTGTCTCGTGACGGAGCCACCCTGCGACTTCGATGCGACGGTTCGAGATAAATGCCCAAAGATCAGGCTAACTCTGAGTTGACACCTTGATGAGCTAATATCAACCAATAGTGCAGGTTCCGGCGCGGTCCTCGGAAGCTCGTTATGACATAGCTCAACACGTACAATCGCCGATCGACCGGCACAGGTGGCCGCTCGGTATCGGTTCCGACCTCATCCGGAATCCGGCCCCGATCACGCCGACCTGTCTGCCGAGCGCCACGAGTTCGGCTGCCGACCCCGGTCGGCAGTGTCGAGAGCCCATCCCTGGTCTGCCACGCGATCGGCGGGAAGCGCATGCCTGCTCGTATTCGGGACTTCAAGCGTCGCAGCCGTGCCAGATGGCTGGCCTCGGCATCGTGGCGGGCCATGCTGGGCGCGGCGGCATCGGGAGCGGTTGGCCTGCAGCTGGCGCTGCCGATGCGGGCGGAAAGCGCCTCGCCGCCCTACGTCGGCACCGGCGGGGGCACGAGATGCACCGTCGCTGCGAGCGGGCCGGGCGGGATCAGGTACAAGTGCACGACGAGCCTCGGCACGCCGCAGCAGAGCGTGGCAGTGCTGTCCAACGCCACGAACGTCGTGAACAGCCTGACCGGGAATGTCAGCGGGAGCGTGGCGTTCGGCCAACCGCCCGGCCAGCAGCCCGTCGGGTCGGTCGCGGCCTTCATCGGCAACGGCGCCTCCAACGGCTATCCCAATGAGCCCATCGGCCCGTGGAACAACGGCCCGAGCCTGGGCGTGAAGGCAAGCAATACCCGCATCATCTGGTCCGATGCCGAGGCCGCTCCCTACACCGGAGCCCTCCTGGTCCAGTCCGAAGGAGCCATCGGGTCCTTTGACGGCATCCGCAACCAGAGCGGGGCCGACGCCAGCTATGCCGGCGGGGCCGGAGGCGATGTCGGGATCCGCTTCCAGGGCTCGGTCGAGCTCGAGAGCATCGTCAAGGTGAGCCAGGGTTCCTCCCCGGTCGTGAAGCCCATGCTGGCCGGCATCGGCGCCTACTCGTTCGGAGGTGCCGGCGGGACCTACAATACGAACAATGACTGCTGTGCCGGTAATGGTGGCAACGGCGGTACGGTGGTGGTGTCGGTGCGGCCCGGCTCCTCGCTCCTGCTCGACGGCACGGTGCAGGGCGTGCCTGCGGTCGGGGTGGCCGCCCTCTCCGTGGGCGGCAACGCGGCCGACCTCAGCGCCGTCGGCAACCACCTGAGCAGCGCCGGCGGACGGGGCGGCAAGGTCGGCGTCCTCCTGAACGGGGCCAGCATCACGGGCGATGCGGGCGAGGCGATCGGGGTCGTGGCCGCGTCGGTCGGGGGAACGGGGAAGGCCGCCAACGATAGCGTCAACTACTCGGGCAGCGCTTCGGGCGTGGCCGTCGGGCTGAAGGGCACCGAGATCGCGCTTGATGGCGGCGATGCGGTGGGCGTGCTGGCCGTGAGCGCTGCCGGCAGCTACACCTCGTCCAGCCTCGACCCGCCGCGCGGTGGCAATGTCGATGTGCTCGTCGACAAGAACAGCTCGATCAGCGCCGGCGATGGCAGCGGCACGCTCGCAGCCGGCATCCTCGCCATTAGCAGCGGGACCGCGGCGGTCCTCTCCCCCGTCAACCTGCACGGCAGCACGAGCGAGACGATCCAGGCCACCGGTATCGGGGAGAGCGGCGACGTCAGCGTGGCCAATGCGGCCCCGATCACGACCTCGGGCACGCTGGCGGTTGGCATCGCCGTGATCAGCGCCGGCGGTGCCGGGATCGTCGCTCCGGCCACGGGCGGCGGCATCAGCCATCTCGGCAACAGCGAGGCCGGCTATGCCACGACCGCGGGCAGGGTCACGCTCTACAACAGCGGTGAGATCGTCACGCAGGGTGCCAACGCCCATGGCCTCGCCGCCATCAGCACCGGCGGCGGCGGGCTGATCGCGTCCGAGGTCGAGGCGCGCAAGAGCGGCGACAGCTGGACCGATGGGGCGATTGTCGGGGGCGGCGGCTCGGGCGGCCAGGAGGAGAGCGGCCACGATGGCGGGGCCGTGCGCCTCGCGAACAGCGGTGCGGTCACGACGGGCGACGGCAGCGGCGGCGGCAATGTCGCCATGGGCATCGTCGCCCAGTCGATCGGCGGCGGCGGCGGCTCGGCCAGCGGCACCGCGCTCTTTGTCGGCGACAAGGCGGCGATGGCGGCGATGGCGGCAAGGTCAGGGTGGCGAATAACGGGGCGGTCACCACCCGCGACAAGGGGGCGGTGGGCGTCCTGGCCCAGTCGATCGGCGGTGGCGGCGGCAACGGAGCCAACGCCAAGGGCCTGTTCGTGGCCGTGGGCGGTCAGGGCGGCTCGGGCGGTGATGGCGGCGATGTCGATGTCGAGCTCGGGCCCAACTCGTTCGACACGAGGACGTTCGGGCCGAAGCAGGTGCAGGCCGGCTCCCGTGTCGGGCAGGCACGGACCGTGACGCTGGGCCCGGTGACCGTCGGCCCCGGCAGCGGGACGGGCAACATCGTCACGCTCGGCGACTACGCTGCCGGTGTGATCGCCCAATCGATCGGCGGCGGTGGCGGCAATGGCGGCTATGCGGACGATCGTAGCGTGTTCATCTCGGCCGTGATCGGCGGGACGGCCGGCGGTGGTGGCAATGGGGGCAACGTTGGCGTGACCAACGGGGTAACCCTGGTCACCTTGGGCAACCAGTCCTCGGCATCATCGCCCAGTCGATCGGCGGTGGCGGTGGCACGGGCGGCGTGGCACGGGGCGACAGCACGGGCTTCGGATTTGACGCCAGCATAGCGCTGGGTGGTGCTGGCGGCGATGGCGGAGCCGGCGGTTCCGTCAGCGTTACCAACAGTGGGCGCATCCTCACCGGCTGTCCCGATCCCAAGAAGTGCAGCGACGGTGACACGAGCAGCTACCAGAATGCCGCCGGGCCCAGGATCGACAGTGCGGACGCGATCGGCATCCTGGCCCAGTCGATACGGCGGCGGTGGCAATGCCGGCGGTGCCACCGCCAAGTCGGAGGCGCTGCCGGTGGACGGCATCCCGACGCTGAGCGCCAGCTACGCCATGGGCGGCAAAGGCGGCACCGGGCAGAGCGCTGCCGAGGTCACGGTCACCAACAACGGCCTCCTGGTCACGGGCGGTGATGGCGCCCACGGCGTGCTCGCCCAGTCGATCGGTGCGGGCGGTGGCAATGGCGGCGATTTCGACCACCAGCTCGGCCGCCGGCGGCGGCGCCATGCTGGACTTCTCTGGCTTCGGTGAGCCTGGGCGGGGATGGCGGTGCTGCGGGTGCCGGCGGCCCGGTCACGGTCAAGAACGGCAACGGGAAGGCGCCTGCCGGCATCCTCACCTTCGGCCAGAACGCGGTCGGCATCC
>CAWHNT010000052.1:0-17554 GCA_963830775.1 uncultured Alphaproteobacteria bacterium
GCTAGCACTACCCTGCCACCTTCTCCCTGGTTGAGCGTTTCTGCCGTGAGGATGCTCGCGGCGGAGGAGCGCGATGGAGGGGAGGCCTGCTGAAGGCTGGGAGGAGGAGCTTGGACGCTGGCTCGAGCCGTTCCTGGCGCGGCTGCGGCGCCAGGCGCAGCGGCATTGGGCGCCGTTCTACCTCAAGGGCCTGATCCTGCCCGGCGAGCGCAAGAGCGTCGAGCCGATGGCGGCGCGGGTGGCGCCCGGCGACACCCAGCAGCTGCACCACTTCGTCTCGACCTCGCCCTGGGCCACGGCGCCTCTGGAGGAGGAGCTGGTCAAGGCCGCCGACCGGCTCGTGGGCGGGCCGGACGCGGTGCTGGTGGTGGACGACACCGCGCTGGTGAAGCAGGGCCGGCACTCGGTCGGGGTGAAGCGCCAGTACTGCGGCCAGCTCGGCAAGCGGGCCAACTGCCAGTCGCTGGTCTCGCTCACCCTGGCCCGGGCCGAGGTGCCGGTCTGCGTCGGCCTGCGCCTGTTCCTGCCCGAGGACTGGTGCGGCGATGCCGGGCGGCGCGCGGCCGCGGGCGTGCCCGAGGCGGTCGCCTACCGGCCGAAGTGGCAGATCGCGCTGGACGAGATCGACCGCGTGCTGGCCTCCGGCGCCCGGTTCGGCTGCGTGCTGGCCGATGCCGAATACGGCAAGGCGGCCGAGTTCCGCGCCGGGCTGGCCGAGCGGCGGCTCAGCTTCGCGGTCGGCATCCTGCCGACGCAGAAGGTCTACCCGGCGGACGTGACGCTCAGCCATCCCGAGCGCAAGCCGACCGGCCGCCCGCGCAAGCACCCGGTGCCCTCGGCCGCGAGCGTGGGTGCGGCCGAGCTGATCGAGGCGCGGCCGGAGGCGTTCCGCACCGATCTCCTGGCGGACCGGCACCAAGGGGCCGCTCCAGGCCGAGTTCGCAGCACGCCGGGTCCGGGTGGCCGACGGGCCGGTCGCCGCGGCCGGGCAGCATCTGCCTGGTGACGAGGCCTGGCTGGTCGGCGAGCACCGCGCCACCGGCGAGCGCAAGTACTACCTCGTCCAACCTCCCGCCCGACGCCTCGCTCGAGACCCTGGCCGCGCTGATCAAGGCGCGCTGGGTCTGCGAGCAGATGCACCAGCAGATGAAGGACGAGCTGGGCCTCGACCACTTCGAGGGCCGGAGCTGGCGCGGCCTGCACCACCACGCGCTCCTGTGCCAGCTCGCCTTCGCCTTCCTCCAGCACCTGCGGCTCGGGGGAAAAAAGCGCTCCGCACCCCGCCCGAGCCCGGACCGCCGCCCAGCCCGAGCCTGCCGGCGATCCGGCGGCGCATCGTGGCCGCGCTCACCCGCGTCCTCCTGCGCTGCCCCCACTGCCGGCAGCGCTTCGAGCATCACCTCCGGCTATGAACGTGGCAGGGTAGTGCTAGGGCGTGCCCTCAATTGCGGGATCAAGCGGCGTGCTGAGCGGTTGGAAGGGCTTTGCAGCCCGGAGGAGCCGCCCGATGCGCCGCTATGCCCTGCGCGACGACCAGTGGGAGCGGATCAAGGATCTGCTGCCCGGGCGCCCCGGGCATGTGGGCGTGACCGCCAAGGACAACCGCCTGTTCGTCGAGGCCGTGCTCTACCGCTACCGGGCCGGCATACCCTGGCGCGATCTGCCGGAGCGGTTCGGCGACTGGAAGAAGGTGCACACCCGCTTCTGCCGCTGGGCCAGGAGCGGGGTGTGGGCACGCGTGTTCGAGCACCTGGCCGGCGACGCGGACAACGAGTACGCGATGATCGACAGCACCATCGTGCGCGCCCATCAGCACAGCGCCGGCGCGGCCAAAAAGAGCGGTGACGAAGCGATCGGGCGCAGCCGCGGCGGCCTGAGCACGAAGATCCACGCCACGGTCGACGCGCTGGGCAACCCGACCGGCTTCGCCCTCTCGCCCGGGCAGGCGCACGATCTGGAGGGTGCCGATGCCCTGCTGCCCGGGCTCGCGGCCGACACGCTGATCGCCGACAAGGCGTTCGATGCCGACGAGCGCGTGCTCAAGCCTCTGGCCGAGGCCGGCAAGGCGGCGGTGATCCCGCCCAAGGGCAACCGCAAGGCGCCTCGCCCCTACGACAAGGACCTCTACAAGGCGCGTCACCTGATCGAGAACTTCTTCGCCAAGCTCAAGCAGTTCCGGGCCATTGCCACGCGCTACGACAAGCGCGCGGTGCACTTCCTCGGCGCCATCCACCTCGCCGCCAGCGTCATCTGGCTCAATTGAGGACAGGCCCTAGTGCATTTCGGGCGAGCTATTGTGCGAGCGGCGGGAGGCGTGAGCAGCGGTAATGATCACAGAGCCGGCGCTGGAGTTCGTCGCCGGTGAGCTTGCGTTCCGGCTCGGTGACCGCGCGTTTGCCGTGCCCACCATCTGGGCTCGATCGGGTTGAGCCACGGGCTCTTGCTGGGCAAGCGACAGATCAGCAGGCGGCAGCCGCCGTCACGCTTGACCCGACGGTTGTGGCCCCTGATCCAGCCACGGACCTCGCGGCTGCGTGCCAAGCGGCATTGTCCCAGACCAGCGACAGCCACCGCATGCCCTCGGCCGCCAGGCGCTCGGACACCCAGGCCAGGAAGTCGTCGGTCACCGGGCTGACCGGCCGCCCCGCCACGAAGCGGAGCAGCATCCGCGGTCGCGCCCGGCAGCCACAGGCCATAGCAGGACAGCGCTTTCGGCCTCGGGGTCCGCGGGATCGGCGGCATGCATGGCAAGGCGAAGGCTGGTCAGGTGCCGCCCAGGCATGCAGGGCCGGGTGGGCAAAGCGCGGGTCAACCAGGTCTCGTCCTCGAAGCCGAGCGCCCAGTCCGGTCGACCCTGGGCCAGGCGGATCAGCCGGTCGCGCAGCGGGGTTTTGCGCGTAGGCCGGATCCGGGTGGCGATCCAGTCCTTGGCCCGCTTCCAGCCGACGTCCAGGCGGAGCAGCGCTTGGCGGATGGTCTCGATGGACAGCACGGAGGCGCTCAGCCCATCCGCCTGCGCCACCTCCCGCCAAGAAGCGCCAGTGTCCAGGTGCTCCTGGCATGGCCAAAGCTGCGTGGCGACTGGTGCAGGATCGCCCGCAGCCGCTCCCGCTCCACCTCGCCCAGCACCGGGGCAGCACTCTTCGGCCGCGATGAGGCGGCCACGAGGCTCGCCACGCCGTTGGCGTTGAAGGCGCGGATGCCGTTGCGCGAGCCGTCTGCACCGCGCAACGCAGACCGCGCGCGATCTCCCGCGGGCGACGGCCCTCGGCACTCAGGAGCACGATCTGAGCGCGCCGGACGGTGAAGGCGTCTGACACGCGCAAGCCCGCTTCAAGCCGGGTGCGCTCCTCAGCACTCGGCTTGCGGACGAAGATGGGCGGATGCATCCCGGCCAAATAGGACGGAAACCAGCTCGCACAAGGGCTCCGATGAGGATGCGCTAGTACTACAGCCGAGTTTCAGCGGCCGGTTCGTCGTCGCCAGTGGCTGCGGCGGGCTCGCTGCTGGTGCCGGCGGCGCCAGCGCGACCAGGCGCGGGCGGCCTCGGGATCAGGCGGTCGGGCCCAGACCAGGTGCCACAGCAGGCGGCGCACTTCCGGCACGGTGAGCGGCAGCAGATCGGCTTGGAGATCGAGTGCCGCCTTTTTTCCCCGCCGGCCGTGCGGCGAAGCACGGCGAGATAGGCGTGCGCCAGCATCGCCAGCGTGATATGGCGATGCCAGCCGGTCCAGGAGCGCACCTCGTACTGGTCCAGCCCGACCTCGCCTTTGGCGGCTTCAAAACAGGCCTCGATGGTCCATCTTGTGCCCGCCACCCGAACCAGATCGGAAAGCGCGGTCCCCTCGGGCGCGAGCGTCAGATAGAAGGTGAACGCGTCGGGCTGCGCCAGCTTGCGGCGGATCAGCAGCCCCTTCTGCCAGCCGCCGGCGGCATCCGAGCCATAGGGCAGCCAGGCCCAGTCGTACAGCCGCGGCCCCTTGGCGCCGTCGCCGGCGCTCAGCCGCTGCCAGGCCCGGCCCGGCACGTCCTCGAGCCAGTCCGCGACGGTCTTGAACCCCAGCCGCTGTCGGCTGGTCACCGCCAGGACGTAACCGCGGCCGCTTTTCTCGACTGCGGCGCAGGCGTAATCGGCCCCATACACACTGTCGCCGGTCACCCACCGGCACGGCACGCCCGCGGCAAAGGCCCGCTTCAGCATCTGCCGCCCCAGCTTGCGGCTTGGTGGCGAAGGCTGTGTCCGCCGGCACGCCGGCCGCCCCCCGCCGCGGCCGGGTCATTGGCCCAGACCTCGGGCAGATACAGGGCGCGATCGATCAGCGCGTGGCCGTGCCGGCTGGCATAGCCGAGAAACACCCCGATCTGGCAGTTCTCGATCCGCCCCGCCGTGCCCGAATACTGCCGCTGCACCCCGCCGACTTGCTCCCTTCTTGACAAAGCCGGTCTCGTCCAGGACCAGCACCGCGTCGGCATCGCCCAGATGCGCGACCACGTATGCCCGCAGGTCATCGCGCACCTGATCGGCATCCCAGCGCATGCGGGCGAGAAAGTCCTGCACCCCGTCGGGCGTGCGATCGCCCGCGGCTCGGCCAGCTGCCAGCCGTTCTTGCGCTCCACCGGGCAAGCAGGCCTGCAGATAGGCCCGCGCCCGCCGGCGCGGCTCGATCCGTGCGAAAACGCGGCGCGATCCGCTCGACCAGCCCATCCAGCCCTCCGCCCAATCGACAGCCCATCCGTCTCGCCATGGCCATGCCCTCCATGGCCGCTCAGATTACCCTGAAACCTCGGCTGTAGTACTAGAGCAAATTCCAGGTGTCTCCGGAGCCTGCTTTACCTGGTAGGCGTCACGCCGTGGTGTGGCATGCGGCGATAGCCGAATGCCGACAGGCGGATTCGGTGCGAGACCGTAGCAGGGCGCCAGCATCGCACCGGGCGAGACGATAAGGTTCATGGTCTCGGCCTATGACGGGCAGCCCTACCGGGCGCGGATCGTCAGGCTGATCCATGGCGACGCCAATCCCGAGGGGCCGGGGTTCAAGTGCGAGCCGGTGGCGACCGGGATCGAGGCTGCCCATGTCGGCAGGCCGCAGGCGATCGGTGCGGCTCGTGGGCCAAGGTACCGCGTCGCGCGCGGCTGCAGGGGCTGAAGAGCTTCACGGTGGCGGCGATGATCATGCCGACGACCCCCGGCAAGGGGCGGCAGGGGCTGGTCGGGCATTGGGACGAGGATGGGCCCGCGGGCTGGCTGCTCGAGATCGACGGGCAAGGGTGCCTTGCGGCACGGGTTGGCGACGGGAGGGCGGCGGTGGAGGTCGGGACGAAAGCACCGCTGCATCGCGGGCACTGGTATCTGGCCGCGATGACCTACGATGCCGGGACGGGCAGCGCTAGCCGTCGTGCAACGCCCGACGGCACGTCTTGGCGTGGTGAGCGATGTCGGCGTCGGCACGCAGACGGCACCCGGCTTCCGCGCTCCCGAAACCGACATCGTCATGGCTGCGGTCTGCGAAGGCCGCAGCGTCGGGCATCACTACAACGGGCGGATCGACAGCCCGCGCCTTCTCGACCGGGCCCTGCCGGCCGAGCGGCTGGAGGGGCTCTTCCTGCGGCCGCTGCCGTCCGACCTTGCCGGGTCGGTGCTGGCCGCCTGGGACTTCGGCCGGGACGTGGAGACGGTGAGGATCGTCGACGCGAGCCCGACGGGCTCGACGGGGAGATCGTCAACCTGCCGACGCGCGCCGTGCGGGGCTGGAACTGGGACGGCAGCGAACATTGCTGGTGGCGCAAGCCCGAGCAGTACGGTGCCATCCATTTCCACGACGACGACATCTACGATGCGGGCTGGCAGGCGGACTTCCATTGGACCTTGCCGGACACGCTGCGGTCGGGCGTCTACGCGGCGCATGTCTGGAGCGGCGAGGCCGAGGACGGGACCGAGGAGGATTACATCCCGTTCTTCGTCCGCCCGCCGCGCGGCCGGCTCGGCAGGGACGGGCGGCCCCGGCTGGCATTCCTGGCGCCGACGGCTTCCTACATCGCCTATGCCAACGACCAGAACCATATCGACGGGCACGCTGCCGAGATGGTGATCGGCCGGCTGCTCGCCTACCAGCCCTCCGACGTCTTCCTCCATGACCACCCGGAGCTCGGCAAGTCGCTCTACGACGTCCACAGCGACGGCAGCGGGGTCGCCTACTCGTCGCGCCTGCGGCCGATCTTGAACCTGCGGCCGCGCTACAGCTCCTGGCTCGGCGCCTCGGGCTCGGGCTTGTGGCAGTTCAACGCCGACACGCACCTGCTCGACTGGCTCGAGACGCACATGCAGGTGCCGTTCGACGTGATCACGGACGAGGACCTGCACGCCGAAGGGCTCGACCTGCTGCGGCCCTATGGCTGCATCGTCACCGGCACCCACCCCGAGTACCATTCCTTGCGGATGTGGGATGCCATGAAGGGCTATCTCGATCGCGGCGGGCGGCTGATGTATGTGGCTGCCAACGGCTGGTACTGGCGGATCGCGTTCCACCAGAGCCTGCCCGGCGTGATCGAGGTCAGGCGGGCCGAAGATGGGATCCGGACCTGGGCGGCCGAGCCCGGCGAGTACTGGCACGGCTTCACCGGCGAGTATGGGGGCTTGTGGCGCCGGCAGGGGCGGCCGCCGCAGGTGCTGACCGGCATCGGCTTCATGGCGCAGGGGTTCGACATCTGCTCCCACTATCGCCGCCAGCCCGGCTCCCACGATCCGCGCGCCGCGTGGATGTTCGAGGGCATCGAGGGCGATGTCATCGGCGACTTCGGGCTGGTCGGCGGCGGGGCTGCCGGGCTCGAGCTCGACGCGGCGAAGCCGGCCTTGGGGACGCCGCCGCACGCCCTTGTGGTGGCGAGCTCGGAGGCGCACAGCGACCTCGTCATGCTGGTCAACGAGGAGTTCGGGGTGGTGCCGCCGAACCTGAAGGGTAGCGAGCATCCGGACGTGAGGGCGGACATGGTGTTCTTCGAGACCCCGAACGGCGGGGCGGTGTGGTCGACCGGCTCGATCGCCTGGTGCGGCAGCCTTTCCTGGAACGGGTACGACAACAATGTATCGCGGCTGACCGGCAACGTGCTGCGCCGCTTCCTGGATCCGAGGCCGTTCTGATGCGCCTTCTGCCCTCTCTTCTCGCCGCCGGCATGCTGCTGGCACCGGCCTCCGCGCGGGCGGATGCGGAATCCGACCTGTTCGACCTGCTGATGGCCTGGGAATCGGTCAGCATCTGCGGCTTCGAGATGCCGGATGCGGTGGCCGACCGGGCCTACAGCGCCATCGACGCCTACGAGGCCGATCTCGGCAAGACCGCCGGGGACATCGAGCAGCTGCGCGAGCAGGCGGCCTGGCAAATCCTCCGCCAGCGGGCCGAGATGTGCGCGCCCGACGGCAGCTGGCGGGCCCGCTATGACGAGCTGGTGGCAGCCCTCGCCGCCGACCAGCCGGCACCCGGCGGCTGAGGGGTGGCGCTGCCCGCCGGGCTCGCCTCGCTGTCCACGGGCGAGCTGGCGGAGCTGCTGCTTGCCGCCATCGCCGGGGCAGCGCCCGAGCTCGAGGTGGAGTGGCCGGTCTATCTGGCCTTGCGCGGCAAAGGCAGGCTCCTGGCCGAGCTGTGGAGCGACGGGCCGGCCCTGGGCCTGCAGCTGGCGGGCCTCGGCCGCGAGCCCGATCGCGGGGCCGATCTCCTGGAGATCGCCTTCAGCCACGATTACCGGCCCGTGGTGCCGTCCAGCCTCGAGGTGGAGCTGCCGAACCGGCAGCGTGGCCTGCGCGGCATCCGGCTGGCGCTGGGCAGCGTGGAGGAGCGCCTGGCACCCAGCCGGATGATCGCCGCCAATCTCGGCTTCATGGCGGCGGCCGAGCGGTTCTGCCGCCGCCTCGACGTCGAGCCGCCGAGCTTCAGCCGCCAGGGCGGGCGGATCTGGAGCTTCGCCGCCCGTACCGCCTTGGTGCCGCTGGACGGGCGGGCAGCGGTCGAGCCCTACCGGGCGGGCCTGCTGGTGCGGCGGGACGAGGTCACGCCGGCGCTGGTCCTGACCATGGCGCGCGAGATGGCGGGCTGGCTGGTGCGCAACACCGACGCCGAGGGCCGGGTGCCCTACAAGTACTGGCCCAGCCGCGGTGCCTACTCGAAGGCCGACAACACCATCCGCCAGTTCATGGCGACGGTCTGCCTCGGCCGGATCGCTGCCCACTGGGGCGAGGCCGAGGCGGCTGACGCCGCACGCCGCAACCTCGCGGCGAACCTTGGCCGTTTCCTGGAGATGCGTGCCGACGGCGTGGGCATGATCGCCCATGACGGCTCGGCCAAGCTGGGGGCGGCGGCCCTGGCGGCCCTGGCGATCCTGGAGCAGGAGGGGCTGGAGGGGCCGCATGGAAGCGAGCTTGCGGCCCTCGCCCGCGGGGTGGAGGCCTTGTGGCAGCCCGACGGCTCCTTCCGCACCTTCCACTACCCGGCCGAGCGGAACGACAACCAGAACTTCTATCCCGGCGAGGCGCTGCTGTTCTGGTCCACCTTGTGGGCGCGCACCCGCGAGCCGGCACTTCTCGAGCGCTGCCTCGCGAGCTTCCGCTACTATCGCGGCTGGCACCGGGCGGAGCGCAACCCGGCCTTCGTCCCCTGGCACACCCAGGCCTATGCCCAGCTCTACCGGCTTACCGGGGAGCGGGATCTGCTCTCCTTCATCTTCGAGATGAACGACTGGCTCCTGCCCATGCAGCAAGGCCCGGAGGCGGGCCACCCCGACCTGATCGGCCGCTTCTACGACCCGGAGCACCCGGAGTATGGGCCGCCGCACGCCTCATCGACCGGGGTCTACCTCGAAGGTCTGGCGGATGCGCTCGACCTCGCCCGGGGCGAGGGCGACGAGGCTCGTGCTGTGGCCTATGCCAGCACCATCCAGGCCGGGATCCGCAGCCTCCGCCAGCTCCAGTTCAAGGACGAGGCGGACATGTTCTATGTCGGCGAGCGTGGGCGGGTGGCCGGCGCAGTCCGCACCAACCCCCACGACAACACGATCCGCGTCGACAATGTGCAGCACGGGCTGATGGCGCTGCTCAAGCTCCTGGCACTGGGTCCGGAGCGCTGGCAGTTGGGCTGAGGACTGCCGTCCCGCACCAGTGTGTCGGATAGGACATGCCCAGCGACGACAGCAGGATATAGGCCATTCATGCCACACTGGGCGAATTGCATCTCGGCAACGTTGTGGTACCGTGGACCGAGGGTTGGCCGTCCGTTACCTCTACACGCATCTGAGGTGAGCAATGGTGGCCCGGCAAGCGGAACCGGTCCCTTTGTACCTCGTTAAGACGGCGCCACGCGGAACAGGGTGAACGACATGTCACGCAGATTGGGCCTACTACTCGGCACGGCCATCGCCCTGGCGGTGGGTGTCACGATGCCCGTTGCACATGCCAAAGACGGCAACAACAACGGGTCCGAGGCCAGCAAGGGCGGTTCGGGCAAGGGCAAGGCGGAGAAGGCCGGCAAGAAGAGCAAGGCCGGCAAGAAAGGCAATAAGGGCAAGAACGGCAAGAACGGCAAGAAGAACGACACCGTAGCCGATCTCAGCGCCGACCCGGAAGCAGCTGAGGCCGCTGCGGAGCGTCGGGCGAACCAGAAGACGCTGGCCGACAAGATTGCCCAGCGCAACCAGAGCCCGCAGGCCAAGGCGATCCACGCCAAGATCGACGCGCTCAATGCTACCCAGATCGCGCTCGACAAGCGCGAGAACGAGGTGATTGCCAACGGCAACCTGAGCGCGTTCTCGCGGCTGCAGAAGCGTGAGGACAAGCTCGAGAAGCGCGAGCGGAACCTCAACGACAAGCTCAACGACGTGCTGGGCCGGCTCCGCGAGCCCGACTATGGCAGCCAGAAGCGCGGCCCCACCAACTTCAGCGGTCAGATCAACTTCGACGATCTGACGAAGAAGGAACGCTCCCTGGCCGAGCGGCTGATCGACCGGATCGTGGCACTCAACGCGAAAGAGGTCCCGATCGACGAGCGTGAGAACCGGGCGATTGCGCTGGGCAAGACCGTGAACTGGTTCGGCAAGCTCGAGCGGAAGGAAGATCCCCTCGAGCGCCAGGAGCGCCAGCTCGCCAGCCGCCTCGCCGATCTCGCCGGTGACGGGGATGGTGACGGCGACGGCGACGGCGACGGTGACGGCGACGGGGATGGTGACGGCGACGGGGATGGCGACGGCGACGGCGACGGGGATGGCGACGGCGACGGGGATGGCGACGGCGACGGGGATGGTGACGGCGACGGCGACGGGGATGGTGACGGCGACGGCGATGGTGACGGCGACGGCGACGGGGATGGTGACGGCGACGGGGATGGTGACGGCGACGGGGATGGCGACGGCGACGGGGATGGCGAAGGTGGCGCCTCCATCGGCGACAACAGCGATACCGTCCAGCAGCGTCGTGCCTACTGCCAGTACGAGTCCGAGAACGGCGGCCGGCGCCGTGGCGTGCTAGGCTTCAACCCGGACAACCCGTACTGCGATCTCGAGTACGCAGGCTACGAGCTGTACGACGATCGGCACGGTCTCTACTGAGCCTTTGAGCCTTGGGGTGGGGCGGCTCCGGTCGCCCTGCCCGGCACGCCGCTCGGCACCCCGGCCGGCGGTTGTGCTGATCCCGGTGTCTGGCTAGCCTTCCCCCATCGTTGCTGGGGAAGAGTCCGATGATCGGGGGAGCGGTCGGCGAGCGGGCCTGGGGTCGTTGGCTCGTGTTCGCCTTGTGCGTCTTTTGGCTCTTCTTCACCCTGTTTCCGCTCTACTGGACGGCGGTGACGGCGTTCAAGACGCCGCCCGCCGTTTTTGCTGGCGCCACCTATCTCCCCTGGATCGACTTCGAGCCTTCGCTCGCCGGTCTGCGGGAGGTTCTGAGCGGCGAGCGCGGCGACGTGATCCGGCCGCTGCTCAACTCCACCCTGATCGCCCTTACGGCCACTGCGCTCGCTACCCTTCTGGGTGCCATGGCGGCCTACGCGCTGGCCCGGTTCGAATTCCGGGTGCGGCTGTGGGCCGGGCTCGCCTTCGCGCTTGCCGGGCTCGGCACCTATCTCGGTCTTCGCAATGGCCTCGGCAGCGGCGATTCCGCCGCCATGGGCGGGGCCTTCGTGGTGGCGCTGGTGGTGGCCGTGCTCGTCAACCGGCTCCCCATCCCGGGCAAGGTCCTGGGCAATGCCGACATCGCCTTCTGGTTCGTGAGCCAGCGCATGTTTCCGCCGATCGTCTCGGCGTTCGCCATCTACCTCCTCTATGCCAGGATCGGCCGCGATGGCTTCCCGCTGCTCGACACCTTCCTCGGCATGGTGCTCTGCTACACGGCCTTCGTCCTGCCGGTCGTGGTCTGGCTTCTGCGCGATTTCTTCGCCGGCCTGCCGGTCTCGGTGGAAGAGGCGGCCCTCGTCGACGACGTTCCCCGCTGGCGCATCTTCGTCCAGATCGTCCTGCCCATGGCCCGGCCGGGCCTGATCGCCACCGCCCTGATCGCGCTCGGATTTGTCTGGAACGAATTCCTATTCGCTCTTATACTCACCTCCTCGCGCTGGCAGACCATGCCGATCATGATCTCGGGCCAGAACTCGGTGCGCGGCACGGAATGGTGGTCGATCAGCGGGGCGGCGCTGGTGGCCATCCTGCCCATGATCGTCGTCACCTTCTTCCTGGCCCGGCTCATGCGCGAGGGCCTGGCGCTGGGCGGGCGGAAATAAGCAGACTGGTGCTGGTGCGGACCAAGTGTGACATTTCTCACGGCAGCCGAGCCGGCGCCGGCACATGCTTTCCGCTCAGAGACACGGGCACGATGCATGGCCGGCGAAGCGCAGCCAACTGGAAGACGCGGCCCTGCCGGGCCTAACCTGCTTCGCGTCGCGGTCGCAGGTCTGTTGATGCTGCTGGGCTGTGCGCCCGATCCCACGGCCGACCACGACTTCGCTCACTTCTGGACCGATTTCCGCGGGGCGGTGCTGAGCGGGGATCGCGATGCCGTCGTGGCCATGAGCCGGCTGCCGCTCGAGGTCCGGGGCACGCTCGACGATGAACCGCCGCGCCTCCTGGATGCGGCCGCGTTGCACGAGGCGCTGCCGGATCTGCTTCGCCAGGATGCTGGGCTGGCGGCGTCACCTCGGCCGATGTTCCAGCTGGTGGAAGGCACGCTCCAGCCCGCGTTGCCGGCGCCCGAGGCGGCGGGCGCGCGTGTAGGCACATTCGAGTTCGCACTAGGCCCGGACGGATGGCGGCTCATCCGGGCGTATGTTGATCGCTGACGTCGCCGCGAGCTTCGAGGAGATGATCTATGACCACGCTTCGTCAGGGAAGCCAGGGCGATCCGGTGCGGCGTCTGCAGCTCCTCCTCAACTCGACCCTCCGGCTCAACCCGGCGCTGCCGCCCGACGGCCAGTTCGGGCCGCGCACCCAGGCAGCCGTGGTGCTGTTCCAGCAGAAGAATGGGCTCGTGGCGGACGGGATCGTCGGCCCCCGGACCTGGGAGGCGCTGGGCCAGCGGCCAGTTCCGCTATCCGTCGAGACCCCGCCGCCGAGTGACGCTCCCTGGCTGGAGGTGGCGGCGGCCGAGCTCGGCATCCAGGAGAACGGTGCTCCGGGTCAGCATACTAAGCGCATCCTCGAATACCACGCGACGACGACGCTCCAGGCGCAGACGGATGAGGTTCCTTGGTGCTCCTCGTTCGTGAACTGGGCGGTGCGGCAGGCGGGCCATGCCGGCACGGACAACGCACTGGCCGGGAGCTGGCTGAACTGGGGCAAGCCGCTGACCCCGCCCGCGCCCGGTGCCGTCACCGTCATCAAGCGCAAGAACGCCACGAGCGATACTGCGACCGGCTCCTCGACCGGGTTCCATGTTGGCTTCTTCATCAGCCAGACCTCGAGCACGATCCGCTTGCTGGGCGGCAACCAGAGCAACATGGTCCGCTACTCGAACTTCCTCCTGAGCTCCTACGACGTGCGCGGCCATCGCTGGCCGGCATGAGCAGTGCGTGGCTCGATCGCGTCGCCTCCCGCTAGTTGTTGAAAGCCGCCCGCCCGCGGCGCATCCTGGACGAAGTGACGGGCCCGCCCGGCAGGGCGGACCGTGGAAAAAGGGGAGGCTTGATGCTGCCGCGACGCGTGACTGCTCTCCTGGCCGGCGCTGCGGCGCTAGCTCTGACGGCATCGGCAAGTGCCGCACCGGACTGCAAGGGTGTCGAGATCACCATCGGCACCTTCAACCCGCCCTTCATCGGCGGCCCTGCCATAGCACATGCCAAGACCTGGGCGGAGAAAACGGGCGGCAAGACCAACGTCGTCACCTTCCCCTTCGGTGAGCTCTACACCAAGTACATGACGCCGATGGCGACGGGTCAGCATGCATTCGACGTGCTGATGGGCGCTCCGGCCTGGCTCGGCGACTTCGCCCCCTATCTTTCCGAGATGCCGGCCGCGATCCGCCAGGGCCAGGACTGGGACGACATCGCCGAGGTCTATCGCGACCGGCTCATGGTCTGGGACGGCAAGGTCATCGCCCAGACCATCGACGGCGACGTCCATACCGGCACCTACCGCAAGGACCTGTTCGGCGAGCCTGCGGAGAAAGAGGCGTTCAAGGCCAAGTACGGCTACGACCTGGCGCCGCCTGTGACCTGGAAGCAGTATTACGACATCGCCGAGTTCTTCACCCGGCCGGACAAGAACCTGTGGGGCACGGCCGAGGCCTTCGTCCGCGGCGGGCAGCAGTTCTGGTTCCTGTTCAGCCATGCGGCGACCTACACCAACCACCCGCAGAACCCGGGCTCGATGTTCTTCGATCCAGACACCATGGACGCCCAGGTCAACAATCCCGGCTGGCTGAAGGGGCTCGAGGACTATATTCTTAGCGCAAAGCGAGCCCCTCCGGGCTCGCTCGCCTGGGATTCGGGAGCGATCCGGACCGGCTTCGCCGGCGGCCAGGTGGCAATGAACTTCGACTGGGGCGACACCGGCACCATCAGCGTCGATCCCAAGCAGTCGCAGGTGGCCGGCAATGTCGGCTTCTTCGTGCTCCCCGGCTCCGACGAGATCTACAACTACAAGACCAAGCAATGGGACAAGATGGGCAAGGTCGTGCACTCGCCCTTCATGGCCTATGGCGGGTGGGTGGCGGCTGTGCCGACGACGAGCCAGGTGCAGGAATGTGCCTGGGACTATGTCGCCTGGTACAGCAGCCCCGAGAACTCGATCAAGGACGTGACCAGCGGCGGGACCGGGATCAACCCCTATCGCCTCTCTCACTTCAAGAACGTCGATGCCTGGACCGCGGGCGGCACGTTCACGAAGGAGGAGGCGCAGAATTATCTCGACGTGCAGCTGGCCTCGATCGATCCCGCGAAGAACAACGTGGCCCTCGACATGCGTCTCCCCGGCTACTTCCAGTACACGGAAGTGCTGGAGATCGAGCTCTCCAAGGCGCTGGCGGGCGAGGAGCAGCCGCAGGCTGCGCTGGACAACATCGCCACGGAGTGGAACCGGCTCACCGACGAGCTCGGCCGCGACGCCCAGCTCGCAGCCTACCGCTCGTCCATGGGCCTGCCGCCCAAGTGACGGTAGGGACGATGGCCGGGACCTACACGCTGCTGCACAGCAAGGGTTGTGGCTCGGCCATCGTCCAGGCCTGCCTCGAGCTTTCCGGCCTGCCCTACACGGTCGACGAGCTGCCCTACAACGAGCCAGGGCCCGGCGCGGGACCGGCTGCTGGCGGCGAACCCGCTGGGCCAGGTGCCAGCACTCATCCTGCCGGACGGCAGGGCCATGAGCGAGAGTGCCGCCATGGTGCTGCACCTGGCGGAGCAGGCGCCGCAGGCCGGGCTGGCACCTGCGGCCGGGGACCTGGCCCGGCCCGAGTTCCTGCGCTGGCTCGTCTTCCTCGTGGCCGCGATCTACCCGAACTTCACCTATGGCGACGAGCCCGCGCGCTACGTGACCGGCGAGGAGGCGAGGAAGGAGCTGCGGGCGACCACCGACGCCTATGCCCAGCGCTGCTGGCGCATGGTCGAGCCGCACGTCCGCGCTGAGCCCTGGTTCCTGGAGAGTGGGTTCTCCGCCCTCGACCTCTACCTCGCCGTGATGACCCGCTGGCGCCCCAGGCGCCCCTGGTTCGCCCTGCACTGCCCGAAGGTGCATGCGGTGGCGCTCGAGGCGGATGCAGGAGCCGCGGCTGCGGGAGGTGTGGGCGCGGAACTTCGATTGAGCGCTGCGCGCACCGCTCGCGACCCTGGCCGCGCGGCGCCGGCTCTTCTACCTCTGCTGCCTCCTGCCGGCTGCCTTCTATGTCCTCCTGGTCGCCGGCCTGCCGCTGCTGCAGGGGCTCTGGTACAGCCTCTTCGAGTACAACCTCCTGCGCCCGAGCCGCAGCAGCTTCGCGGGCCTCGCCAACTACGCCCGCATCGCCGGCGATCCCACGGCCCGGGCCGCCATCGTCAACACCTTCCTCTTCACCGTCATTGCCGTGGCGCTCGAGCTGGCGCTGGGCCTGGCGCTGGCCCTCCTGCTCTGGCGCGATCGTGCCTTCGAGCGCATCGCCCTGGCCCTGCTCCTGATCCCGGTCTCGATCACGCCTCTGGCCGTGGGCCTCGTCTTCCGGGCCCTGCTCTCGGCCGAGTTCGGCTATGTCGGCTACTGGGCCCGCGACCTGGGCCTTGTCGGCGAGCGCGGCTTCTTCGGCTATCCGGGCTCGGCGTTCGCCGCCATCGTGCTGATCGACGTCTGGCAGTGGACGCCGCTCATGGCGCTCATCCTGCTGGCCGGCCTCAAGGCGATCCCGCAGGAGATGCTGGAGGCGGCCGAGGTGGACGGGGCCGGCTTCGGCAGAAGCTGCGCCTCGTCATCCTGCCGATGCTGCTGCCGGCCGTTTTCCTGGCCCTGATCCTGCGCACGATGGACGCCTTCCGCCTGTTCAATTCGGTCTACGTCACCACCAAGGGCGGGCCCGAGGATGCCACCACCGTGCTGCTCTTCTATGCCGTGAAGCAGGGGCTCGAGTTCTTCAACACCGGCTATGCCAGCGCCCTCTCGGCCCTGATGCTGGCCTGCATCGGCCTCTTCGCCGCCGCCTACATCGTCATCCTCCGCCGCGCCGACCGGCGCTTCGCGGGTGCGTGAGTCCCGGGCCGCCCTGGCGGCACAGCGGGCCGCCCTGATCGGTGCCCTCCTCTTCTTCCTGCTCCCGATCGCCTGGCTGTTCTCGACCGCCTACAAGCCGGCGCGCGACATCTTCAGCCGCCCGCCGACGCTGGCGTTCACCGCCACGCTCGACAACTTCCGCACCATTTTCGACTACTTCAACCTGCCGCAGCTCCTGCAGTCGAGCCTCACCATCGCGCTCGGCTCGACGGCCCTGGCCCTGCTCCTGGGCGTGCCGGCCGGCTACGCGCTGGCCCGCTCCGGCTGGCGCTGGGCGGCAGCGCTCGTCTACGCCTTCCTGGCCGTCCGCATGGTCCCGCCGGTGGCGACCCTTATCCCCTTCTACATCCTGATGCGCGACGCCGGCCTGCTCGGCACCGTCTGGGCCGTGATCCTGATCCACGCCACGCTCAACACGAGCTTCGTGGTCTGGATGATGTTCGCCTGGTTCCGCAGCCTGCCGCGCGAGGTCGAGGAAGCGGCGCTGGTCGACGGCTGCACGCCCTCGGCGCCTTCCTGCGCATAGCGGTACCCCTGGTCCGCCCCGGCCTCGTCGCCAGCGCCCTCTTGTGCCTGATCCTGTCCTGGAACGACTTCCTCTATGCCGCCTTCCTGACCCGGGCGGACACGAAGACGCTCTCGGTGGCCCTGCTCTCGGCCTACGGGACGAAGGACATCACCTGGGGGACGATGGGGGCGCTGGCGCACTTCTCGACGCTGCCGATCCTGGCGTTGGCGCTGGTGCTAAACCGGTACTTCGTGCAGGGGCTGACGCGGGGAGTGCATTAGCGTGCATGCTGTTGATCGGCAGCTTGCAATAGCGTATGCGATATTGCAGTGAGACGTGTCGTTCTCGATACCAACGTCCTCGCAGCTGCGCTACGGAGCGATCAAGGTGCATCGCGGCGCTGCGTCGAGGCTGCTCTGGACGGCCGTTTCGAGCTTGTAGTCTCGATTCCGCTGGTGCTGGAGTATGAGGCAATTCTTACACGGCCGGAGCAGCTGGCGGCGAGCGGCCTCTCCCGCGCCGAGGTCGGCGAGATTCTGGACGGCCTCGTACAGGTGGCGAGCCGGATCCGATTGGACTTCCTCTGGAGGCCCATGCTCCGGGACGCTGACGATGAGATGGTGATCGAGACGGCAATGAACGGTGGAGCAGGTCTCGTTATCACGTTCAATGAACGCGATTTTGTGCCAGCAGCAAGCGCGTTCGGGATTGAGGTTGTCCGGCCTGCGGTTCTGCTCAAACTTCTGGAGAAGGACCTTGCGTAAAAGCAACTTCGCCGTCCGCTTGCAGCCTTCGCTTCTGGAGGCGGCGAAGAAGCTGGCCCATGACGAGGGCATCTCGGTCAACCAGCTTATC
>CAWHNT010000053.1:0-60110 GCA_963830775.1 uncultured Alphaproteobacteria bacterium
GAGGCCGCCGACGGCTTGATGACCGCCCCGTCCGGCGCCAGGTTGCCGCGGAGGATCGCCATGCCCGCATCGGGCTTGAACGGGGCCGTGAAGGGCGTGATCACCTCGCGGTTCCAGCACTGGGCGTCCTTGACGTTCTCCCAGATCGACCGGCCGTTCACGGTAGGAGCATCCTTGTGCAGGAGGCCCTGCTCGCCCAGGGCCCGCAGCACGACCGGCAGTCCGCCCGCGTAATAGAAGTCCTCCATCAGGAAGCGGCCCGAGGGCATCAGGTCGACCAGGCAGTGCACGCCGCGGCCGAGCTCATCGAAGTCGTCGAGCGTGAGCTCGATGCCGACCCGCCTTGCGATCGCCAGGAGATGGACGACAGCGTTAGTGGAGCCGCCGATCGCACCCAGGGTGCGGATCGCGTTCTCGAACGCCTCGCGCACCAGGATCTTCGATAGGACGAGGTCCTCGCGCACCATCTCGACGATCCGCCGGCCCGCCATGCGCGCGAGCTCATTGCGGCGGGCGTCGACCGCAGGGATCGCCGCGTTCCCCGGCATGCCGACACCGAGTGCCTCGACCATCGAGGCCATGGTCGAGGCCGTGCCCATGGTCATGCAATGGCCGGAGCTGCGGTTCATCGCGGCTTCGGCCTCGTGGAACTCCTCGATCGTGATCTCGCCGGCGCGCAGCTGCTCGCTCATCGAGATGATGTTGGTGCCCGAGCCGATGATCTGGCCGCGATAGACGCCGCGGAGCTGGGGTCCGCCCGAGACGCCGATCGTCGGCAGGTCGGCCGAGGCTGCACCCATGAGGAGGGCAGGGGTGGTCTTGTCGCAGCCCATGAGCAGGACCACGCCGTCCAGCGGATGCGCCCGGATCGCCTCCTCGACGTCCATGGCGGCGAGGTTGCGGTAGAGCATCGCGGTCGGGCCGCATCGTCACCTCGCCCAGCGAGGAGACCGGGAACTCGAGCGGGAAGCCGCCGGCATCGAGCACGCCGTAGCGGACATGCTCGGCGATGATCCGGAAATGCGCGTTGCAGGGGTTGAGCTCGGACCAGGTGTTGCAGATCCCGATGACCGGCCGGCCCTCGAACTGGTCCTGCGGGAAGCCGCGGTTCTTCAGGAACGAGCGGTAGTAGAACCCCATCTTGTCCTGGCGCGCGAACCAGGCCTCGCTGCGCAGCGGCTTCTTCTGGCTTTTGCTCACCTGATCGGCCTTTTCTGGGGCTGGACGCCGTTGCGGCGCTCGAGCTCGACGAGAAGACCCGAGTGGTCAAGATCGCCGGCATGGTCAAGAAGGCCGCGGAAGAGGCCCGCCGTGGCGGCCGTGAAGGGCGTATCGGCAAGGCCCAGCCGCTCCGCGGCATCGAGCGCGTTGTCCAGGTCCTTGAGGTGCGTGACCGAGCGGCCCTTGGTGGCGAAGTCCCGCTCGACCATGCGCTGGCCGTGCAGCTCGAGAACGCGGCTCTCGGCGAATCCGCCGCGCAGGGCTTCGCGCACCTTGGACGGATCGGCCCCGCCTTTGGCGGCGAGCAGCAGCGCCTCGGCCACCGCCCCGATCGTGACGCCGACGATGATCTGGTTGGCGAGCTTGGCCAGCTGCCCCGCCCCGTGCGGCCCGACATGGACCGGACGACCCATCGCGCGCAGGACCGGCTCGACCTTCTCAAAGTCGGCACCCTCGCCGCCCGCCATGATGGCAAGCGTGCCGGCCTCGGCACCCACCGTGCCGCCGCTGACCGGGGCGTCCACATGGGCGACGCCATGCTGGCCTAGCCGGCGCGCGTGATCCTGCGCCTCGGCCGGCTTGATCGAGCTCATGTCGACCACGATCGACCCGGGGCGTAGCGCCTCAGCGACGCCGGGCCCGAACAGGACCTGCTCGACCACCGGGCCGTTCTCCAGCATCAGCACCACGATCTCGGCCTCGCGGACCGCCTCGGGTGCCGTATCGACGACCCGGGCACCGTCGGGCACGAGCTGCTCGGCTCTGGTGCGGGTGCGGTTCCAGGCGGTCAGCGGGTAGCCAGCGCGCAGGAGGTTGCGGGCCTGGTGCAACCCCATCAGCCCTGTGCCGAGGAAGGCGATGGTGGGGCGAGCGGTCATGTTGGCTGGTCCCATGAGCGGGAGGCAGGCCGCGCGCAGAAGTGGCGAGCGCGCGGCCAGCGTGGTGGGCAGATCTCAGGCCGCGGCAGGCACAGCCTGCCTGGCCGCCATCCTGGCCGCCAGCAGCAGAGCCGCGCGCGTGGCGCCCGGGTTGGCCACGCCCTTACCCGCGATGTCGTAGGCCGAGCCGTGCGCCGGCGTGCACATCGGGAAGCGGAAGCCGCCCAGGAGTGTCACACCCCGATCGAAGCCCATGAGCTTCATCGCGATCTGCCCCTGGTCGTGGTACATGGTGAGCACGGCGTCGAAGGCACCCTTGCTCGCCCGCACGAACACGGTGTCGGGCGGATAGGGCCCGTCGGCATTGATGCCCTGGCGCTTGGCCTCGCTCACCGCCGGCTCGATGACATCGATCTCCTCCCGGCCGAAATTGCCGCCATCGCCGGCATGCGGGTTGAGGCCGGCGACCGCGATCCGTGGCCGATCGAAGCCTGCCTCGCGCAGCGAGTTGTCGGTGAGGCGGATGCCCCGGAGCACGGACTCCTTGGTGATCAGCCCCGCCACCGCCGAGAGCGGCACATGCGAGGTGACGCGGGCGTTCCACAGGCCCTCCAGGATGTTGAACTCGCTGGCCGGCCCGCCGCTGCCCAGGACCTCCCGCCCGTAGCCGATCTCGTCGTCATAAGGTGGGTGCGCCATCCGCATCGCCGCCTTGTTGAAGGGCGTGAAGCAGACCGCACCGGCGCGGCCGGCAGCGGCAAGCTCGATGCAGGTGCGGAAGTTGCGCAGCGCGAACTCGCCCCCGGTGCGCGAGGCAACACCGACCTCGATCGAGTCCGGGTCGAGGTGGCCGAGATCGACCAGGACCGTGCCCGTCCGGCCGCCGAGTTCCTCGACCGAGCGGCAGCTCGGAACGTCGAGCTCGACGCCGGCAACCTTGGCACCGCGCGCCAGGACGCGGTGGTCGCCCACGACGATGAGGTCGGCGGCTGCCCGGATCTCGTTATCGGCCAGCGCTCTGGCCGCAAGCTCGGGGCCGATGCCCGCGGGGTCGCCGATGGCAAGGGCGAGGACGGGCCGGCCGCCGTTGGATGATGAATGGGTCATGGTGGCTCCCTCCGCCTTTACTGCTCGATCTTGACGTTCGCTTCGCGGACCAGCTTGCCGAAACGCTCGTAGTCGGCCCGGTTGAGCTGGGCGAGCTGGGCCCTGGTCATCGAGCCAGGCTCGCCCGCAAGGCCGTTGAAGCGCGCCACGATATCCGGCATCGCCAGCACCTTCATGGTCTCGGCGTGGAGGCGCTCGACCACCGGCTCGGGCGTGCCGGCGGTGACGAAGAGGCCGTACCAGGTGGTCATCTCGATGCCGGGGAAGCCCGCTTCAGCCAGCGTGGGCACATCGGGCAGCTGCGGCGAGCGCGCCGGTGACATCACCGCCAGCGGGCGCACCTTGCCGCTGCTGATGGCGCTGATCGCCGAGGAGGTGGTGTCGAACATCATCTGGATCTGACCGCCCATGATGTCGGTCAGGGCCTGAGCCGAGCCCTTGTAGGGGACGTGCACGAGCGGCAGGCCAAGTGCATGGGCGAAGGCCTCGCCTGCCATGTGCTGCGTACTGCCCACACCAGAGGAGCCGTAGGAGAACTTCTCGGGGTTGCTCTTCAGGAGCTGCACGAGGTCGCCGACGGTCTTGGCCGGCACGTCGTTGTTCACGACCAGCACGTTGGGCACGGTGAGGACCAGGGCCACTGGGGCCAGGTCGGTCAGCGGATCGAAGCGGAGCTTCAGCAGGTGCGGGGCAATGGCCTGGCCCGTGGTCGTGGCCACGAGCAGGGTGTGGCCGTCGGGCTCCGCCTGGGCGGTGAGGTCGGCCGCGATCGTGTTCGAGGCGCCGGGCCGGTTCTCGACCACGAAGGGCTGGCCGAAGATGGTCTGATACTTCTCCGCCAGCGCCCGGGCGATGATGTCGGTGCCGCCGCCGGGCGAGGCCCCGACCATGACGCGGACGGCCTTCGTGGGCCAGTCCTGCGCGAACCCTGACACAGGGGTGAGCCCGAGTGCGACTGCGCCGGCGAAGGGCAGCAGGCCCTTCAGGAGCGCGGCTCGACGATCAGCGCGAAGCACGGCGTTTCCTCCTCTGAATGACGATGGCGATGAGACCGTTCCGGCCCCGGTTCTTGGGGGCGGCATGCCGCTGCCCCCAACTGACCTAGCCCTCTATGCCCCAAAAGCGATCTGCGTGCAATAGTCTGTATGCAGCATGCAGCATGTTGCGTTTTGAGCGGCCGAGTTGCCCGTGCTATGGCTCTGCCGCGATCGCGCGAGCCTGGGCGGATGGGGCCAGATGGAAGACCTGAACGTGAACCATGCAGTGGCGCTGAGCGGCGTGCTCCCGGTGAGCCGGCGCTCGCTGCACGACGAGCTTGTCGGGCGGGTCCGCGACATGATCATCGACGGCCAGCTCCCGCCCGGCACGCGCATCCACGAGGGCCAACTCGGCGAAGCGCTGGGCGTGTCGCGAACTCCTTTACGCGAAGCGCTGAAGTTCCTGGCGAGCGAGGGCCTGATCGAGCTGGTGCCCGGGCGGGGTGCGCTGGTCCGCAAGCTCACGCCGGGCGACGTGCGCAACATGCTGGACGTGCTGATAGCGCTCGAGACGCTGGCAGGCCGGCTCGCCTGCGCCAGGGCAAGCGACGCCGACATCGGCAAGGTTCGGGTCCTGCACGACGAGATGATGAGGTTCTACGAGGCCCGCGACCGGCTCGAGTACTACAAGCGCAATCAGGCGATCCACAGCGCGATAGCACGGCTCTCCCAGAACGACGTGCTCGCCGCCATGCACGAGAGCATCCAGCAGCGGCTGAAGCGCGTCCGCTTCATCGGCAACGAGGAACCCGCCAAATGGGAGGGTGCAGTTGCCGAGCACGAGGAGATGATCGCAGCCCTCGAGGCTCGCGACGGCGGCCGCTTCGCAGAGATCCTGGCCCGCCACCTGGAGCAGACCTGGGAGCGGGTCCACGAGGTCGTGTGAAGGGTAACTGCTCAACCGGGGCACCGTGGTGCACGGATCGGTGCGGCTGGCACTGAGGAGCCGGGTGGCGTAGGGGAGCGGCCCTTCCCACGACCCCGGATGCTCGCCGTGCCGTTCAAGGCCAACGCCGCTCGCCGTCACCGCATCCCCAAGCAGCGGCACCGGGTCACGAACTGGGCCGAGTATGACGCCAGCTTACGTCAGCGCGGGAGCTTGACGGTCTGGTTCACGGATGAGGCGATCGCGGCCTGGCGCGCGGCGCCGCGCACGACCCGGGGCGGGCAGCCCTGGTACTCGCCCCTGGCGATCCTGACGGCGCTGACGCTGCGGATCCGTGTTCCGCCTGGCGCTGCGCCAGACCGAGGGGCTGATCGGCTCCATCCTCCAGCCTGCTCGGCCTCGAGCTTGCCGTGCCGGACCACACGACACTCAGCCGCCGGGCTGCGACGCTGCGGGTGCCGCGACCGCGGGCGGGCACCGGGGCGCTGCAGCTGCTGGTGGACAGCACCGGCCTGCGCCTGGGCGGGCCCGGCGAGTGGCTGGTCGAGAAGCATGGCGCGAAGACCCGTCGGTCCTGGCGCAAGCTACACCTGGGCGTGGATGCCGGCACCGGCCGGATCGAGGCCGTGGAGCTGACCGGCAACGAGACGGATGACGGCTCCCGGGTCGGGCCCTTGCTCGACCAGGTGGCGGCTCCGGTCGCCTCGTTCACGGGTGACGGCGCCTACGACCGGGAGGACGTGTACGGCGCGGTGGCCGAACGCCACCCCGAGGCGGCGGTGTCGTGCCGCCGCGCAAGGACGCGGTGCCGAGCGGGGCAGCCGCGACCGCGCCCACCCAGCGCGACCGGCACCTTCAGCTCATCGCCGAGCGCGGTCGCCTGGGCTGGCAGAAGGCCTCCGGCTACAACCGTCGCGCTTTGGCGGAGGCGGCGATCTCCCGCTACAAGCGGGTGATCGGCGACGCGCTCCGCTCGCGCACGGACGGCCAGGCCGGGCGACCGAGGTCGCCATTGCCGTCCATGCCCTGAACCGGATGCTGGAGCTCGGCCGCCCGGAGTCCGTCCGCATCGCGTGAACCCGAATGGGAATTGGGGCCAGTGCGTCCACCCCGCTGATCCGTGCACCACGGTCGCTACCCGGTGCTGCCATCTTCCAAAAGCCGGCAGGCCTTTGCCGTACCATCCTGCACCCAGACGCAAACAATCCAACATGCGCAACAGAGCCCATCAGAGTCTCACCGTCAGGCGCGCTGCAACATTCTCCAGCCGCTCGGCCGAGCCTGGACTGAATGGTGCCGGCATGCCGTAGTAGCGGTGGGCGTCATCCACCTCGTAGCCGCCTGCCGCGTACTCGTCCTCGGCCGGAAAGTAGCCAGGGCAATCGTCGGCATAGGCGAACACGAAGGCGGCCCCGAGCCGCTGCCGCAGGGCCAGCGAGGTGCGGGCGAAGGGCTCACCCGGCAGTGCCACAAGGAGGCGACCGGCCCAGCGCAGCAGGCTGACGCGGGTGGTCCAGCTTCGCCGCGAGGAGAGCGCAGCCGTCTCCGACCAGCGGATCCAGGCAGCCAGAAGGGCCGCCTTGTCGGGCTCGGCCAGCACCTGCTGCCGCCAGCGCTCGGCCATATCCTGTGGCGGCTCGGTGTCGCGCACGGCAAGATCGAGGGTAGACCTCGGCGGTGGCGAAGCCCGTGGGACCCTGGGCGCGGGAAAGCTCGGCTGCCAAGGCGCAGGCGGCGATATGGCGGCCGATCCGCTCGGCCTCGGCGAAAGTGCGGCCGGGGGCGGATACCGCGCTGTAGGACGCGGTTGCGGCATGGCCGACGTTCACATCGCCGGCACAGCCGGTGAGGAAGAGGCAGGTCGCACCGGGCAGGGCGGCCTCGATCGCACGACGGACGGCGTGCGGGTAGTCGCCGGTCCAGGCGAGGTTGTCGGGTCCGAGGACGGTCGGATGGCAGGCATAGGCGACCAGCACGGCCAGCGGCGAGCCGTCCGCACGATCAAGGCGGAGGACGGGGAGCGACGGGTCCACGATGCCGCCGGCATGGCGGCGATTGCGGGCGATGCCCGGGTTCGCACCCATGCCGGCAACCAGGCGACAGGGCAGGGCGGTTGCCGCCGCCTCGCACACCGCTTGCACGCAGGCAGCCTCGAGACGGGCGAGGTAGGCTGGGTCGACGTCGGGGCTCAGGCGGTCCGGCATCACGGCGGGCCCGCCATGGGTGTGGGTCGCAGCGACGACGATCTTCGGGATCGGGCTGCCGGCGCGGATCCGGGCACAGCTCGCCGCATCGAGCCCGATCACGTCGGCGACGAGCAGAGCGGTGTCATCGACGACCAGCGCACGGACGGTGAGCGCATCGTGGACCGCCTGGGCTGGAGCGGTGCGGGCGGCAAAGCCCGCCATGGCGAGACCCAAGGGCGGCGTCACGTCGAGGCAGGCGACGCCCGCCTTCATCCGACCACCCGGCCCTGCGCCAGCACGGTATCGACCGCCAGGTGCGGTGCGCCAGGCTGCCAATGGAAGCGAACGAGATCCGCCGATGCCCCCGGTTGCAGGATGCCGCGCCCGCCCGCCAGGGACCCCGGATTGGCGGTGGCGAGCCGCAGCGCCTGGGGGAGCTCGAGCCCGGCGAGCCCGATGGCGCAGGCCACGTCGTCGGCAAGGGCCTTGGCAGCCCCTGCCAGATAGGGTGTGCCGGCGACGCCGAGCCGGCCGTCGGCCGTGAGCTCGACCCGGCCGCCGATGGGGGCGTCGTAGAGACCGGGCGCCATGCCGGCAAGCGCGGTGGCGTCCGAGACGAGGATGCTGCGCTCCAGCCCTTTGGCGCGCAGCATCGCCGTCAACGTGTCGCCCGGAAGGTGGTGGCCGTCGGCGATGAAGGTGGCGGTGAGCGCGTCGGCCGCGAGCTGGGCCCAGATGTAGTTGGGATGGCGGGGCAGGACGGCGTGCGCGCCATTGCCGAGATGGGTGGAGAGCGAAGCGCCCGCCGCGACGGCACGTCTGATCTCGGCCGGCGTCGCATGGGTGTGGCCGATGGCGGCGAGCACGCCACGGGCGCGCAGGCCCATGATGTAGACCGGCGCCTCGGGCCAGTGCGGGGAGAGGGTGACGAGGCCGACGAGCCCGTCACAGGCGGCCTGCCAGCGATCGAACTCGGCGAGGTCGGGGGCCCGGACATGCTGGCATGGATGAGCGCCACGCGGCCCGTCCTCGGGCGAGATGTGCGGCCCCTCGACATGGACGAAGGGCACGGCGTGACGCAGCACGGCGCTCTCGCGGCGGGCGGCCGCGAGGGTTCGCAGGCCGGCCACGATGTCGGCCTCGCTCGCGGTGATGAGCGTCGGCACCCACGTGGTCGTGCCGGTCGACGCCATGACGGCCACGAGCCGGTCGAGATCGGCGGCACCGAAGCCCGGGCGGTTGAGGTCGATGCCGCCGAAGCCGTTCACCTGCAGGTCGACGAGCCCGGGTGCGAGCCAGGCCGTCTCGCCGGGACCGCCCGGCTCGACGGCGTCGATGCGGCCGTCCTCGATCCGGACCCGGAGCGGCCTGCCGTCCTCGGGATGGCACCCGCCGATCCAGCGTTCGCTCACAAGGTGCGCACCCGCCCGCGGAAGCGGTCGATGAAGCGGGCGTTGGCGGCATCGCCCCCGGGCGCGTTGCCGCTGCGCCAGACGGGCGGCTCCAGGCCCCGTGCGACGAGGGCCGCCACGGCGTGGATGACGAGGCAGTTGAGGGCGTAGGCGTTGGCGAAGGTCGACAGGGCCGCAATCGGGTCGGCGAAGCCCGGCACGGCAACGGCGGCGTCGCCGACCGGCACCTTGGTGTCGACAGCGATGTCGACGAGGTCGTGCAGGTTCTGCCGCGTCGGATGGCGGGCGGGATGGTCGGGTGCCGTGGCTTCCGCATGCGCGCGCGAGCTGAAGCCGATGAGGAAGACGCCCCGCCTCCTGGCCTCGACCGCGGCGTCGATGAGGGCGGCGTTGATGCCGTAGGCGTTGACCAGGATCAGGAGGTCGTCGCCGCCGAGGTTTCGGTCGGCGATGACGATCCGGCCATAGCCTGGGGTGCGCTCGATCGCCATCGAGCGCAGGGCGCCGTTCGAGAGCAGGGTACCCTCGTCGAGGATGGCCGAGACGTGCATCAGGCCGCCGGCGCGGAAGAAGATCTCCTGGGCGGCGAGGTTCGAATGGCCACCCGGACCGTAGACGTGGACGAGCCGGTCGGCGGCGATCTGGTCCGCGACCTTCGCCGCCGCGGTGCTGAGGGCGGCTGTCTCCTCGTCGAGGATGCGGCGCATGAGGTCCGTGGTGGTGGCGAGATAGCCCTCGCAGAGGGCCTGGGGGTCAGCTGACATCGGCGGCGGAGTCCGCGTCCAGGTAGAGGGTGCAGGCGGGATGCCGGCGCAGTGCCGTGGCCGGGCAGGCGGTGCCGATCGGGTCCTTCAGCGTGCGCCGGACCGCCTCGCGCTTGGCAGGGCCCGGCACGGTGCAGAAGAGCCGGTCGGCGCGCAGGAGGCGCGGGACGGTGAGCGTGAGCCCGTGGGTCGGCACCTCGTCGAGCCTCGCGAAGGCACCGTCGTCGACCTGTTGCTGGCGGCAGACGGCATCGAGCTCGACCACCTTGACGTCCAGCGGATCGTCGAGGTCGGCCACCGGTGGATCGTTGAAGGCGATGTGGCCGTTGACGCCGATGCCGAGGCAGACGGCGTCGATCGGGGCCGCCTCGAGGTGAGCGGCATAGAAGCGGGCGGCGGCGTCGAGATCCTCCCCCGTCTCGATCAGGTGGATCGTGCCGAAGGGGACGAGGTCGAACAGCTCCCGGCGCAGCCAGTTGCCGAAGCGCTGTGGTGCCTCGGGCGGCAGGCTCGGATACTCGTCCATGTGGAAGGCGGTGACCGCAGGCCAGTCGATGCCGGGCTCGCGGACGAGGGCGGCCAGCATGTCGCTCTGGCTCGGAGCGGCGGCGAAGATCATCCGCACGGTCCCCGTCTGCGCCAGACGCTCGCGCATGAAGGCGGCGATGTCGGATGCCGCGGCCCTGCCCATCGCGGTCCGGTCGGGGAAGCGGCGCACATCGAGCCCGTGATCAGTCATCGCGATCCGCCAGCAGCTCGACGCTCAGCAGAAGCGCTCGGGCGACGTGGAAAGGGTCCTTCACCGGCAGGGCCACCGTCTGGTTCAGAGGGCCGGCCCGCCCGGTCGCGGATCTGGACCCACTCGCGGCCGGTCCCCGCCGGGAAGGTGGCCATGACGTAGTCATCGAGGCGCGCATGGCGCTCCATCAGATCCTCCCTGCCCGTGCGCAGGCCGAAGAGCAGCATCGCGTAGAGCGCTTCGGCGTTGGGCCACCAGAGCTTCGTGTCCCAGGTCCGGACGACCAGCTCCTCGTAGCGGTCCTCGCCGATCCGCCGGCCGCGCGGCGCGCCGCCTTCCTTATCGACATAGCGCAGGAGGCCGCCCTGCTCCCCGTCCCAGCCGAGATCGAAGCTGAGGGCGGCGATGTCGGCAAGATGGGCGGGGTCGAGGAGAGGGCTCGGCGGGCGGAGCTCGGTCGCGATCGTGTCGGCGGCGTCGAGCAGGAACCAGCATGCCTCCAGGACATGGCCCGGCGTGCGCTGGCGGGCGAGGAGCGTGTCGGTGTCGGCGGGATCGTCGGGGATGAGCTCGGCGATCCCGGCCTCGCCCGCGCGGTGCCGCTCCATCCGCTGGACGGCCCAACGCACGATGGCGGCCGAGCCCTCCGAGCGCGTCGCCCGGTGCACCTCGGTGCCGACCCCGACCAGGATCATCGGCAGGTCGAAGCCCTTGAAGCCGCGCGGGGTCGGGTAGGGCTCGGTGGGGACCGGCCCCGCCGCGATGCGGGCGTGGCTGGTGCGGAGGACCTCCTCGGCCAGCGCCTGCCATTCCTCCCCGCCGGTCTCGGCGCCGACGGCGGCGAAGCCCAGGGCCGCGAAGAGGTCGGCGAAGATGCTGGTGTGGAAGCCGCGGCCCGGCAGCGTCTCCTTCGGGCGGCCCTGGGCGTCGGTGGCGTAGGCGAAGCTGCCGTCGGGCAGGCGGGCGCGGTCACGCAGCCACACGGCCGTGCGCCGTGCGCGCTCGCGGCATTGCTCCTCGTCGAGCGGCAGCAGGCCTCTGCGGGCAGCACCCGCGTAGCGCGCCATCAGCCATGCCCAGCGCCCCTGCGACCAGACATACTTGTCGCGCGAGACGAGCGTGGTGCCGTCATTGCTCCAGCAGGAGAAGACCCCGCCGTCGCGGTCGTCGGCGGCCCCATCCCACCAGGCGGCGACGTCCAGGACGAGGTGCCGGCGGAGGCGTTCGAGAAGTGCGGGCGCCATCTCAGCCCTTCATCCCGGTCAGCGCCACGCTGTCGATGATCCGGCGGCGCAGGATGAGAAAGACGATGAGCATGGGCAGCGTGCTCAGCACCGAGCCCGCCATCAGCTTGCCGTAGTCGGTGCTGAAGCGGAACTGAAAGGCGGTGAGCCCCAGCTCCATGTTGAAGAGGGTCTGCTTGTTGGCGATCATGAGCGGCCAGATGAAGGCGCCCCAGGCCTGGATGAAGGCGAAGATGCCGATGGCGCTGAGCGCCGGCACGGAGAGGGGGGCGATCACCCGGGCGAGGATCCACCATTCCGAGCCGCCATCGACCCGGGCGGCCTCCAGGAGCTCACTCGGCACCGCCGAGGCCACGTGCTGGCGCAGCAGGAAGATGCCGAAGCTCATGAAGAGCGTGGGCAGGATGATGCCCTGGTAGGTGTTGATCCACTTGATCGAGACGAGCTGCAGGTAGAGCGGGATCATGTAGCTCTCGAACGGCACGATCGCGGTCGCGAGGATCAGGCCGAAGAGGAAGGTCCGGCCGGGAAAGCGGTACTTGGCGAAAACCGCCCCGGCGACGAGCGAGGTCAGCATCACGCTCAAGGTCGAGCCCAGCGAGAGACCGAGGCTGTTGGCGAAGAAGCGGCCGAAGGGTGCCACCTCGAAGAGGCCGCGGAAGTTCTCGAGCGTGGGCTCCCTGGGCAGGATCACGGGCGGCCAGACGATGATCTCGGCAGGCGGTTTGAAGGCCGAGACCACCATCCACAGGATCGGCAGGACCATGAAGACGGCCCCGCCCATGAGGACGAGGTGGACGAGGAGCCGCAGGAGGCGTGGTACCAGGCCCCGCTCAACCATGCCGGCCCTCCTTGTTGCGGGCGAGGGTGAACTGGACGAGCGTGAAGCCGAGGACGAGGAAGGTGAGTGCCACCGCCTCGGCCGAGGCGTAGCCCATGTGGAAGTATTGGAAGGCGTTCTGGTAGATGTCGAAGACCAGGACCCGCACCGCCTGCCCCGGGGCCGACTGCGAGCCCAGCGTCATCACATAGACCTGGGTGAAGACGTTGAAGGCGTTGATGGTCGAGGTGACCAGCACGTAGAGCAGGATCGGCTTCAGGAGCGGCAGGGTGACGTGGCGGAAGCGGGCCCAGGCGCCGGCCCCGTCCAGGCTCGCGGCCTCGAGATACATGGCCGGGACGTTGCGGATGCCGACCAGCAGGAGGACCATGTTGTAGCCCAGGACCTTCCAGACGCCCATGATGACGAGCGCCCAGAGTGCTATGTCGGGATCGGTCAGCCAGGCGATCGCCGGCACGCCGAAGAAGCCCAGCAGGTAGTTGATGATGCCGTAATTGTAGTCGTAGATCCACTTCCAGGCGATCGCCATCGGCACCATCGGCGTGATCACCGGCAGGAAGTAGATCGTCTGGTAAACGGCCGACATCCGCGACTTGCGGGCCAGCGCCATGGCGAGCGGCAGGGCGAGAAGGGTGCTGAGGATGACGGTCGAGAGCGAGTAGATGAGGGTGTTCTTGAGCGCCAGATGGAAGTTGGCGTCGTTGAGCAGGGCCTCGTAGTTGGCGAGGCCGATGAACGGCCGCACCTTGCTCAGCAGCTCCCACTTGTAGAAGCTGAGGATGAAGCTGTTGCCGATCGGCACGAGGCGGACATAAGCGAACAGCGCCAGCACCGGCAGCAGCGCCAGGTAGCAGAAGAAGACGACGCGCCAGTGACCGCGACCGAAGTAGCGATCGAACCAGGTGCTGGGGCCGGTGATCGGCGGTGCGGAAGAGGATCGCGCCGTTGTGCGGCCGCTCATGCCGTTCGGGTGAGCCGCAGCGATCCCACGATCAGCCGTAGAGATCGGCCTGCTTCAGGATGCCGTCCGCGAGCTCGGCCAGCTCATGGATGGCGGCGGCCACCTTGTCGGGATTGCCGTTGAGGTCGGGGTCGACATAGAGGCCGGGCAGGCGCTCGGCGATCCGGGTCTGGATCTCGTCGAAGACGGGCAGGACCGGGTCGACGAAGGGGACGACGTCCGCCGGCGGCGAGACGAAGGTCTCGAACTGCGGGATCTCGGCCAGGAGCGGCGACCAGTCGACCCCCTTCCGCCGCGAACTCCAGCCGGACATCTTCGTGAGCAGGAAGGCGTTCTCGACGTTGGTCAGGAACTGGAGGAAGTCCCACGCCGGCTCCTGGTTCTCGCTCTGGCTGCTGACGTAGATGGGCCAGGGCTGGACGATCGCCTTCTTCTGGCCGCCAGCCGTCCAGGCCGGAATGGGAGCCACGCCGAACTCCAGGTTCGGGGCCTTCTCGCGTACCTCGCCGATCACCCAGGCCTCGCGGAACAGCATCGCCGTCGCCCCGGTGACGAAGGCCTGCGCGTCGTGCGGCACGCGCGGATCGTCGACCTTCTCCTTCTGGACCACGTCGACATAGAACTGCAGCGCTCCGCGCCCGGCCTCGTTGTCGAAGCCGCTGTGCCACTTGCCGTTGCCGGCCGGCACGAGAAGTGAGCCGCCCGCGGGCTCGAGGACGAAGCGGAACTTCTCGCAGATGCCGCTGCCCTGGCCCGAGAGCCGCATGCTGACGCCGCTGCGGGTCATCTTGCCGTCCGCGTCGCGCTTGGTGAGCTTGACCGCGGCGTCCATCAGCTCGGGGAAGGTCGAGGGTGGCCCGGCAAGGCCGGCTTCCGCCAACATCGCCTTGTTGTAGTACATGGCCGCCCGCCCCTCGAGCAGCGGCAGGCCGTAGGTCTTGCCGTCGACGCTGAGGAAGTTGACGGTGAAGTCGTCCCAGGCCCCGCTCTTCATGTACTGGTCGATGGCGGGCGGGTTGGGCTCGAGCAGCCCGGCCGTGATGAACTTGATGCTGACCGCCGTGCCGGCATCGAAAATGTCGGGGCCGGTGCCCGTGGGCAGGGCAGCGGCGAGCTTCTGCTCGGCCTCGCGCAAGGTCGTGCTCAGCACCTCGAGGCTGAAGCCCGGATTGCTCTTGGCATAGGCCTCGGCGACGGCCTTGTAGTAGGGTACCAGCTCCGGATAGCCGGTCCACAAGGTGAGCGCGGTGGCGGCTCGGGCCGACGGTACGAAGGACTTGATGCCGGCAAGCGCCACGCCGCCGCTGGCAACGAGCTTGAGGGTTGCGCGCCGATCGAGCCCGGACCTGCACAGCATCGCCTTCCCTCTCTCACAATCATGCCCCCGTCACGACGACCGTAGTGAGGCGAGCCGCGGCTGACAACGAGCAAGCCGGGCACGAGGACGTGGCATGCGTCAGGCGGCATCCCTGCCGCATGGAGCGGAGCAGGCGTTGTCAGGTTGGCGTAGGCCGGAGCAGCGTGGCAGGGTGCTGGGCATGAGGACGACTCCTGACCCGTACGGTGGCTTCTGCTTTCCGGCCGCTAGCGTAAAGTAAAGGATCCCGCCCCAAGGGGCGGGGTATTCGGAGAGGAGACGGTGAGCAGTTCTCGTACGGCGGTGAGCCAAGACGTCGGGCTCGCTTACGCGAGCGCTTGACGCCGCAAGCAGCGGGGAATGCAACCCGGAGCGATTTAAAAAATGCCCGCTGCGGCCAGATTACAAGTGTACTTGGACGAGGTCCTCTCCGGATTGGGGCAAGCACCAAGCTTGTGCCAGCAAGTCATGCTGGGCCCGCAATCTATCTCCAGAGTGAAGTGTCTGGACGAAGAGACAGCCACTGCTCTTGCCATAAAGGATGTATGTTTCACAATCTGGGACTTGAGAGGGATGGTAATGGAGAGCGGTCTGGCCTCGGCCGGTTGCGCTCAGGTGTCGGTGCCAGGCGAATGGCCTCGGGTGCAGACTCGGGAGCGCCCCGCAGCGCCCAGTCCGCCGCGATCTGGCCGATAGCTGGGGCGAGCTGGATGCCGTAGCCTCCGGCACCCGCTGCGGTGATGAGCCCGGGCTCGGCGGGATCGACGAGCCCGATCAGCGGCTTGCCGTCCGCCGTCGCCGGGTAGAGGCCGGCCCAGCCCCGCCCCAGCGAGGCACCCGGCAGATCCGGCACGCGCTCGAGCAGCAATTCGGCCAGCTTGTACCTGGACGCCTCCTCGCACTGGTCGTTGTAGAGGTCCGGGTCCTCAGGTGCCCAAGAGGTCACCTGGTGCACCTCCGCGATCAGCTCGCCCGGCTTCTCGTGGCGGAAGTTGAGGCCGGTGCCCTCGCCATTCACCAGGTCCATCACCATCGGCATGGTGTAGTCGAGCGGCCGGTCGAGATGCACGACGACCGCCTCGTGGCGCTCGGGCGTGACGTGCAGCGTCTGGCCGAAGAGTGCTGCCACCCTCGGTGCCCAGGCTCCTGCGGCGTTGACCACCATGTCGCAGCTTATGTCGCCCTTGGCCGTCGCCAGCTCGTAGCCGCCCGCGACCCGCTTCACGCCTTCGACCTTGCAGCTCTGGCGCAGCACGCCGCCCTGCGCACGCAGCCGCTCCGCGAGGAAGACGCAGAGCTCGTGCGGGTCCAGGAAGCCGTCATTGGGCCCGAACAGGCCCCCCGCCAGCCCGTCGAGGGACATGTGCGGGACCAGGGCCCGGATGTCCTCGGGGCGGCAGAGGCGCGAGGTGAAGCCGCACTCGGTCTGCAGGGCCACCGACTTCGCGAAGAGCTCCATCTGCGCCTCGGTCCGCGCAAGGCGGAGGTAGCCGATATGGTTGATCCGGAGGCCGTCCTTCTCCCAGGCACCGAACTGGCGGAAGGAGTGGGTGCGGATGCGGATCTCGAACGGGTCGGTGACCTGGGTGCCGATCACGCCGACCGACCGGCCCGACGAGCCCGAGGCGATGGAGTTCGCCTCGAGGACAGTGACCTGCGCATCGCGCTCGATCAGGTTGACCGCCGTGGCCATGCCGAGCGTGCCGGCGCCGACGACCACGACGTGGGGTTTGGAGGCCATAGGCTCTCTGCGTCGGAAGGATGGGGAAGGGCTCCTTGCCGGTATTCAGTCGCTCGCGGTGGCCGCTGCAAGGGCAGGCTACCGCGCACCGGCACCGCAGGTGCTCGTGCCGGCCCTTGCCTCATAGACGGCTGCGCTACCTCGGCCAGCCTCACCAACCACGCCAGCATGGTCCTACGACCGGTCACGCACCAACATTCACCCCGGACCACCTATTGGGGCCGGCCACCAGCATTTACAGTAGAAGAACTGGCTTTGGTGGAGGAGGTTGAACGAGATGCGCCCCAATCGCCTGCGTGCGCTGCTGAATGCCGGGGAGCCCACGGTCGGCACGCATCTGCTCTCCACCTGGCCCACGCTGGTGGAGCTGGTCGGCCAGGCCGGCAATTACGACTATGTCGAGTTCACGGCCGAGTACGCCCCGTTCCACATGCACGACCTCGACAATCTCGGCCGGGCGCTGGAGCTGATGAACCTCGCCGGGATGATCAAGGTCGAGCAGACCCAATGGACCCATCAGGCGATGCGCGCGATCGGCTCGGGCTTCCAGAGCGTGCTGTTCGCCGATGTGCGCACGGTCGAGGACGCGCGCGCCTGCGTCGCGGCGGTGCGCGCCGAGACGCCGGGCACCGGCGGGCGCCTCGGGGTCGGCATGCGGCGCGACGTCGGCACCGTGCGCGAGGCCGGCTCGCCCGCCTATGTCGAGGCGCTGAACCAGGTCGTGATCGCGATCATGGTCGAGAAGCGCGAATGCGTGGAGGACCTGGACGCCATCCTGTCCGTCCCGGGCCTCGACATGGTCCAGTTTGGTGCCTCGGACTACTCGATGAGCCTCGGCCTCACCGGCCAGACCACCCACCCGGAGGTCAAGAAGGCCGAGCTGCGGACCATCGAGACCGCGCTCAAGAAAGGCCTCCACCCGCGCGTCGAGCTCGGCGACATCACCCGCGCCGGCCCGTACCTGGAGATGGGCGTCAAGCACTTCTGCATCGGCTGGGACGTTCGCATTCTGCACGACTGGTGGCGTGCCAACGGCGAGGGCATGCGGGCGATCCTGAGAGACGAGCGGGGCGGGACGGGCGATGGAGGGGTGCAGTCGCAAGCACGGGAGGGCGGCGGGAGCTATTGAGGCTCCGAGGTCGAGATGGCTTCCGAAATGTCCCGACCTCTCAACCCTCGCGGCGTTCTGTGTTGTGCCCTTATTGAGCGATAACTTGAATTATGACAAGCAAACGAGCCTAAGCTGCTGCAGAGCGGGCTTTTCCGGCGATGGAGCCGCTTTCCGCAGCCCCCGCCGGCGGCTCAGCCTCCAGATCCCGGGCCAGCCAGGACAAGGGTTTGCGGGTGGGATTGAGTGGAGCCGGGATGGAGAGATTGAGGGTGGTGCGACTCCAGCGTCTCCAACGCTGGCCGCCAAACCAATCGCCGCGGGCGAACTCGGTTGGCCTGACACAATGCCCCAGGATCGTGCTGTTTGACGAGAAGGGCGGGCTGGGGCCTGGACCGGCCTAGTCGACCTCGGCGGCATGGAGATCGGTATGGCGGACCTCCGAACGTCTCCCGCACCTTCCGCTCGAACTCCTCGGCCGTCATCTGCTTGAACTTCGGCACGAATTTCGGCGGGCTTCGACGCCCACCGGCGTCCGGATGGCGGCACGCACGGTGGTCGGCATCCGACGGCCGCGCCCGCTGGGTCGTCGTCCGGGCCGTGTTAATCTGCCGTCGGTCGCCGCGTGATCGACCATGTGCTTGCGCGCTTCCGATAAGGCCCGTCCCGGCCATGGTCCCGCGTGTGGCTGACGCGGCGCCCCGCTATACGGATTCGGTCCCGAACGGGCCGGGATACCGAGTAGACCCGGACCGCGAACGGGCCGACCTCGCGCGCAAGGAGTCGGTGATCGCCTCGACAGCGTACTTGCTGCGATGTGATCCCGAGCAGCGGCATCGCCATCCGGCCCAGGACGGAGCTGATGTTGGCGATTACGCCGGAGCCCGACCCGCATCGCCGGCAGCCGGCCCGGCACATCCGGAGCAAGCCTAGCAGGTGCGCGTCGAACTGTCGCGACATCTCCCGTCCGTGGCCTGCTCCACCGTCGAGACGAGGCGGAAGCCCGTTGATGATCAGGATGTGCGATCAGGCCGGCGGCCGAGCACGTCCTGGACCGCCGCCTCGGCCGAGGCCGTGGCCGTCGCGTCGGGCTGCAACGGCGTGCTACCTTGAGCCATGTCGCTCGCGGCTGGGCGTCCGCCACCGCCTGGGGGCGCCGCGCCTCCGCGAAGACCCGATGCCCTGCTCGCTAGGTAAAGCGCCCGGCCTCCGACCATCGGTGGCACCGGTGATCCATCGCGACCTGGCCGGAACCGGCCTCCTCCGTCGGTCGTGCGCCGGGAGGCCTCTGCGCCGGGCTCGTGCCTCCTTGATCCCGGTCAAGCCGTGGCCGGCCGATAGCCGGTGACGACCCCCGCTCGGCGAAAGCCATCGGATCTCGGGCCAGTCGCAGCCGCGACCAGGTTGGTAGGTGGTTGCCCTCCAGCGAGTACTGCTCCCTTGCCGATCCGGAATAGTCGACGGACAGGCACGCCCTGCAACGGGACTGCCGGGTGATCCTGGCCGGGCCTGCGGAGAGCGCTACCCTGTGAGCTAGCAGCTGGGCCGGAAGCGGCAGCGTTGCGCCAGATCAATGCCCCGCCTTGCGGCTGCCCTAGACAGAGAACAGGAGCACTGGGAGGGAGGCTTCGATGCTGACCTACGACGACTGCTTGGGACTGAGCGAGCTCACGCCGGAGGAGATCGCCGTCGTCGCCAAGCACGAGCACCTGCCCGAGATCGTCGCCCTGGAGATGGGCTGGTATCTGTGCGGGACGCCGCAGGGCAAGGGTCTGATCCGGCGCATGATCCTCGACGACATCGGCCAAGCGAACGAGCGCGGCGACACGCAGGCAGCCGCCGAGTTGAGGCTCGTACTGCAGCACTTCGTCCAGACCCACCCGGACCGGCATGGGCCGGCAGAGCCTCGCCCCCAGACAGGAGGTACGTGGGATGTGCCGGCCACACCGCAGGACGACGGCGATCGCCTGACACACGCGCTCGGTCTCGACACCACGGCGGCACCCTGGGTGCGCGAGCGCGTCGAGGCCTACCTGGCGGCGATGCTGCGTCACTTCGGGCTGGACCCTGCGTCGGTGCGGGAGCGCTATCGATCCGAGATGCAGTCAGCGGAGATGCACTGTGCCACGTGCACGGAGACCGGGCGCTGCCGTCGCTTCCTTGCCGGTGTCGAGGGAAGCGAGCCGCCATCGGCCTTCTGCCCGAACGCGGCGCTCTTCGCCGAGCTCCGGGAGCGCAGTCCGCGTTCCAGTCGGACCCCCGCTGCCGAGTGATGGAGCTCGTGAACGAGAGGAGCCTCACCATGCGCTCAGCCACCTTGCTTACCTCGACAGTGCTCCTACTCGGCCTCGCTATGGCCGACGTGTCCCCCGCCGCGGCGCAAGGGGGCGAGCACGAGGAGCACCATCCGGCCGGGCCTTCTACTGTTGCGCCGGCCCAGCCCGCGCCGGGCACGACGAGCCCTGGCGCGGTGAGCCCGGACACGGCACGCACGATGCAAGGTAGGGCGGGCATGCCCAGCGGCTCGATGGGCCCTGGCTCGATGGGCTCCATGATGATGGGCGACCATTGCATGGCGATGGGGCAGGGCATGGCCGCCCGGGACGCGGCGGGCCCCGGTGCGATGGGCGGTCCCACGGACCCGGTCGAGGCCGCGTTCGCCGCCATCAACCGCCGCATGCACCGGGACATGGCGGTCTACGCTGGCGGGCCCGACCGCGCCTTCGCCCAGGCGATGGTTGCGCACCACCAGGGTGCGGTCGACATGGCCAAGGTGATCCTCGCCTTCGGTCAGGACCCCGAGATCCGCAAGCTGGCCGAGGAGGTGATCAAGGCGCAGGAGGCGGAGATCACCTTCCTGCTCGGATGGCTCGCCAAAAGGCCGCAGTAGCGGACCCACATCGAGCACGACCTTGAGCTCCTCATGCCAGTCGTGCGGGCGGCAATCCAGGCTTCGATCGCCCTCATGCCGTCCCCGAGCTGACATCGTGAAGCTCTAGCAGAGACGAGGATCAAAGGCCTGCGGTGAGAAGTACGGGCCCTGGCTCTTTACGAGACCACAGTGCCGGCACTGGTCTCCATACCGACCGGTATCGCCGGATCGAGGTGATCACGAGCGTCATCGGTCGGCGGTGCTTGACCGCCATCAATTCGACTGCATGCGTGACGTGATAAAAGGAACCGCCGTCGCCAGGAGAGGGCAACACACCGGGGGATGACCGTGCGGACCATTCCACTTGCGGTATCCGCGCTCGTGCTCGGCACGCTCGCCATGGGTGCCCTCGCCAAGGACATCACCGGCACGCCCGGCGATGACCTGTTCTCCGGCACCCCCGAGGCGGACCGGATCGCAGCGCTCGCGGGGCACGACGACATCCAGGCCCGCGGCGGCGACGACGTTCTCGACGGTGGGCCGGGAAATGACGAGCTGTTCGGCGGCGACGGCAATGATGCCATCGACGGCGGTCCTGGGGACGACTACCTCGACGGGCGTGAGGGCGACGACACGCTCACCGGCGGGCCGGGCCGGGATGTGTTCGCCTACTACGCCAAGGACTACGACAAGCCGGTCGACAATGGCCGCGATATGGTCACCGATTTCGATGGTGCCGCCGGCGACGCGATCCTACTCAGCGGGTTCGTCCAGGCGGAGGTGAGCGTGCGCACGGAAGGCGGCGACACGGTGATCGAGCTGCCGGGCCCGGCCGGCCGGATCACGCTGCGTGGGGTCGCCCGGCTGGACGACGATGACCTCACTTTCCGGTAAGCGGTCGAGCGCAGGCCGCTTTCAGATCGCTCCTGGAGGCCGAAGCCTTGTCGCGCGCCCGAGCTGGCATGGGCATCGAGATCATGCGTGATCCCGCCTCGCCTGCTGTGGAGATAGCCGCAGTCGGTGCGCAGCGGATTTAAAGTCTGGGACCTGCCGACCCGGCTCTTCCACTGGTTCCTGGTGGTGCTGGTGGTGGCTGGGCAGCCAGCCGCCTGAGCTTGGCTACGTCGCCAATCACAATGCGGCTGCCATGGGTCTCCACCCCGGTCTCCTTTAGGCGGGCCAGCGATCGGGACAGGGTCTCGGGCTGCATCCCCAAATAGGCTGCGACCAGGACCTTCTCGAGCGGTAGCTCGAGCTCGACCTGCTGCTCGCCCTCTGGGCACTGGCGGAGCAGGAAGTCCGCAACTCGCTGCACTGAGGAACGATTGGTGAGTTGCTCCACTTGGCGAACCAGTCGGCGCAGGTGTCGCGACATCGAGGCCAGCAGGTTCAGCGCGAGCTCAGGACTGCTCCGCAGCTGCTCGATGAAGTCCCTGGCCGGTACCACCAAGAGGCGGGAAGGTGCTACGACGCTGCCCGTCACCGGGTAGGCGCCGCCATCGAAGATGGCGGCTTCAGCGAGGCCGTCGCCGCGCCCGAAGATGGCGATAGTACTATGCTGTCCGTCCGGCATCCCGCGGAAGAGGCGGACCCAACCGTCGAGCACAACGAAGAATCGCTCCGCATGCTCGCCCTGAAGAAACAGGACGGCGCCGCGGTCGTAACGGCGCACGACGGCTCCGGCCAGTAATCGGGCGAGCTGTAGGTCGTCCAGACCTGCGAACAGCGGCAGCTCACGGATCAGTCGGAATTCCGCAGAACTGAGGCCGAGCTGCCCAAGCGTCCGCTTCGACGCTGCTATCCCGCCGGCTTCCTCCTCCCATCGCAGCGGCAAACTGTTCCCCTGCTCCTACTTGGTTGGCAGTCTGCGAGAGTAGGAAAAGAGCACCCAATGAGAAGAGGCACGGACTTCATGGCGCGGCTCGGCTGGCTGCCCCTTGTACGGCGAGCGCAGCGCGGCGCTCGGCCCGCTTGCGGCGCTCCACCATTGGCGGGCAGAGATGGTCGTCATGGTAGTTGCACTGGCACTTCAGGCAGTAGATGCACTCGCCCGGATGGATGTTGCCCTCCGGTTGGATTGCCTGGACCGGGCACTGGACCTGGCAGATCCGGCACTCGCGGCCGCACTGCCAATGGCGCTTGAGCCACTCGAACTGCCGCAGCCGGGCCGGCAAGGCCAGCGCGGCGCCAAGCGGGCACAGGTAGCGGCAGAAGAAGCGCTCGACGAAGAGGCCGATGACGATGAGGCCCAGCGCGTAGGCAGTGAACGGCACCTCGCGCAGGAAACGGAGCACGATCGCGGTCTTGAATGGCTCGACCTCGGCCAGCCGGAGCGCTTGCCCCATCGAGCCCAGCGCCACGGCGAACAGGCCGAGAAAGATCAGGAACTTGATGGTGCGTAGCCGCTCGTGGGCCCAGAACGGGATCGGAAGCTGGCGCACGCCCAGGCGCTGTGCCGCATGATTGCTCAGCTCCTGGAGCGCGCCGAACGGGCAGAGCCAGCCGCAGAAGGCGCCCCGGCCCCAGAACACGAGGGCGGCGGCGACGTAGCACCAGAGCACGAAGATGAGCGGCTCGAGCAGGAAGAAGTCCCAGCTGAAGCCCGAGCGCAGCGCGTTGCCGAAGGTGAGCACGTTGACGACTGAGAGCTGGGCCGTGGCGTACCAGCCGATCCAGAGCAGGGTGAAGGTCAGGAAGGCCAGCCGCAGGCGGAATCCAGAGCCGGCGCCGGCGCGCGAGCTGGTCCTGGAAGAAGAGGATGCCAGTCAGGGTCGCGAGCGCTACGCCGAGCACGGCGAGATCGGGGATGCGGTCCAGCCAGACCTCGCGCCAGGCGGGTGCTGGCGGGACCTCGGGCGGGGCCGGGCTCACGTAGACGGCCGGGATGCGATAGCCGGCCTCAAGGATGGCGTGGCCGCTGCCATCTGCCGGGTCGCGGCCGGGGACAAGGAGCTGGAAGCGCCACGGCTCGGTCGGGCGGAAGCCCTGCCCGGCGCGGACGACGAAGAACGCGGCCTCGCGCAGCTCCGGCGCGCCGGCAAGCTCCAGCTCGTCGATCCGGATATTGTCCTCGCGCGAGAAGCGGATCGTCCGATCGCCCTGGACCAGCGCGATCCGCTCGAACGTACCCGTCCTGACCCAGTCTGTGCCCTTGAAGGAGTAGCGCCCCCGCGAGCCGACGAAGACGAGATGGTCCTCGGTCCGGAGGCCGGCGGCGATCCGAGCCCAGTCCCGCGTGCCGACGAGGTTCCGCCCTATTCGCGCCGGGGAGGCCAGGGCCAGGAAGAGCTCGACGAACAGGCCGCTCGGGTCGCCCTCTGCAGCCTCGGTCGGCTGCAGCCCCTGCCGGGCGAGCTGCTCCGCCACGTCGCCGCGCGTGAACCGGTGCCCGACGATCGAGCCGTCACCCGTGAGCTCCTCCCAGCTGGCGGGGGCGAAGCCTTCCAGCTTGATCCCGCCGTCCGAGCCGCCGAGCAGGCCCTTGGCCCGGGCCACCGCGCGCGCGGCGCGCAGGACGGCATCGTTGATGACCAGCGAGGAGACGGTGGCACCGCTGACCGCGTCGATGCGACGGCCATGGTGGTGGTCGCCTCCTTCCTCCTCCTCCTCGTCGTCATCGTCCCCACCGTCGTGCCGGCGGCCGAGCTCGGCAGCTTCCGCAATCGGCCGGCCGCGATAGTCGGCGAGGAACCGCTCCAGCTCGCGCCGCATCCGCTCCGCGAAGAAGATCGGCTCCGCCTCTGAGACGAGCTCGACACCGGTCAGCCTGCCGTCGCGAGCGAGGCCGACGAGCAGGTCGAGCGCCCGGCCCGAGTAGCCGACCGAGCCCGCCACCTCCTGGCTCGAGAAGGCCCACCCGAGGAACTCATCACCGCGATAGGCGGCGATCACCGGCGGCGGCCCGGGCTCGCTCGCGTAGCGCGTCGCCTCCGGGAACAGATCGGGGAAAGGCGGTGCCGGGGCCGTGCGCGCCGCACCCGCCGGGAGCAGTAGCGAGACCAGGGCTGCGAGGATGAGAAAAAGAAGGCGCACCAGCGCTGCTCTCGGCATCGGACCGGTTCGGAAGGACGACTAGAAGAGCCTTCCCGCCGCACCTCCGCCTTGACCATGGTCAAGGACGGCCCCCATCCGGCCTTTAGCTTCTCATCAGAATAAGGTCAGTGGGGGAAGCTCATGCACGCCGGGTCCGTCCGCCTCTGCATCGGCCTGTTGCTGGGGGCAACTGCCCTCTCGCTCAGCCTCACAACGCAGCCGGCCCTGGCCCAGCAGCGGCCTGTGACCCAGCCCGATCCCAGCTCGCCGGCGGCGGGCCAGGCAGCGCAGCAGGCGCAGACCGGAGCCGCCACAACCCCGGAGGGAACGCCCGGGGCGCCGCCGCAGGAGCAGGACAAGCTCAAGGCGCACGAGACCGAGGCCGAGGACCGCTATGAGCCCGAGCTCAACGTGCTCCCCGAGCAGGCGCAGCTCCCGGCCCCAGGGGCCGTGCCCGGCATTCCGTCCTTGACGCAGGCCGAGGCCGACATCGCCAACGCGATCTACTTCCAGCGCTGCGCCGGCTGTCACGGCGTGCTGCGCAAGGGTGCGACCGGCAAGGCACTCACCACCGATCTCACCCGCGAGCTCGGCTACGACTATCTCAAGAACTTCATCACCTACGGCTCCCCGGCCGGCATGCCGAACTGGGGCACCTCGGGCGAGATGACCGAGGCCCAGATCGACATCATGAGCCGCTACCTGCTCAACGAGCCGGTGGCACCCCCCGAATGGGGGATGAAGGAGATGCGCGAATCCTGGAAGGTCGTGGTCCCACTGGACCAGCGCCCGAAGGAGAAGCAGAACAAGCTCGATCTCGACAACCTGTTCTCGGTGACCTTGCGCGACACCGGGCAGGTGGCGCTGATCGACGGCGCTTCCTACGAGATCGTGAAGGTCTTCGAGACCGGCTACGCGGTCCATATCTCGCGCATGTCGGCCTCCGGCCGCTACCTCTACGTGATCGGCCGCGACGCGCTCATCAACGTCATCGACCTCTACATGGACCCGCCGGCCGAGGTGGCCAGGATCAAGATCGGCATCGAGGCCCGCTCGGTTGAGACGTCGAAGATGCACGGCTGGGAGGACAAGTACGCCATCGGCGGCGCCTACTGGCCGCCCCAGTACGTCATCATGGACGGGCTCACCCTGGAGCCGCTCAAGATCGTCAGCACGCGCGGCATGGTCTACGACGAGCAGACCTACCATCCCGAGCCGCGTGTCGCCTCGATCGCCGCCTCGCACTACCGGCCCGAGTTCGTGGTCAACGTGAAGGAGACGGGCTTCATCGACCTCGTCGACTACACCGACCTGAAGAACCTCAAGGTGACCTCGATCGCGGCCGAGCGCTTCCTGCATGACGGCGGCTTCGACCGCAGCGGCCGCTACTTCTTCGTCGCCGCCAATGCGCGCAACAAGGTGGCGATCATCGACACCAAGGAGGGCAAGCTCGCGGCCGTCGTCGAGACCCAGGGCGACCGGCCGCATCCCGGCCGCGGCGCCAATTTCGAGACCAAGGAGTTCGGCCTGGTCTGGGCGACCTCGCATCTCGGCAGCGAGCAGGTCACCCTGATCGGAGCCGACCCGGAGAAGCACCCCGATCACGCCTGGAAGGTGGTCAAGGTGCTGGAGGGCCAGGGCGGCGGCTCGCTGTTCATCAAGACCCACCCGAACAGCCGCAACCTCTATGTCGACACAACGCTGAACCCCGAGGCCGAGATCGCCTCGTCGGTGGCGGTGTTCAGCCTCGACGACCTGGACAAGCCCTACCAGGTGCTGCCGATCGGCGAGTGGTCCGGGATCGAGCAGGGCGTGCGCCGCGTCGTCCAGCCGGAGTTCAACCGGGACGGCACGGAGGTCTGGTTCTCGGTGTGGAACGCCAAGGACCAGGAGAGCGCCATCGTCGTCGTGGACGACAAGACGCTCAAGCTCAAGAAGGTGATCAAGGACCCGCGCATCGTCACGCCAACCGGCAAGTTCAACGTCCTCAACACGCGCAAGGACATCTACTGAGACGGTCGGGTGGATCGAAAGCCGATGCGCGGCAATGGCAGCGGCGATGGTGGCGAGCGCGCCAGTCGTCCACCTCATGGGTGCCGGCCCGGGCGATCCCGAGCTGCTCACCCTCAAGGCGGCTCGGGTGCTGGCGGCGGCCGAGGTGGTGGTTCACGACCGGCTGGTAGGCGAAGGGGTGCTGGCGATGGTCCGGCCAGGGGCCGGCTGATCCCGGCCGGCAAGTCGGCCGGCGCCCATACCCTAGCCAGGACGGCATCAACCGCCTGCTGCTCGGGCTGGCGCAGCCGGGCCGCATCGTGGTCCGGCTCAAGGGCGGCGACCCGTTCGTGTTCGGCCGCGGCGGCGAGGAGGCCCTCTTCCTGATGCGCCACGGGGTGGAGGTCGAGGTCGTGCCCGGCGTCACGGCCGCTGCCGGTTGTGCGGCCAGCCTCAAGGTCCCGCTCACCCACCGCGGCCTCGCCACCGGGGTGCGGTTCGTGACGGGCCACTGCCGCGAGGGCTGGTGGCTGGACCTCGACTGGCGCGGCATGGCCGATCCCGAGACCACGCTCGTGGTCTACATGGGCCTTGGCCAGCTCGAGGAGATCACCTCCCGTCTGATCGAAGCTGGGCTGGCGGCCGGCACGCCTGCCGTCGCCGTCGAGGCGGGGACGACCCCGCGCGAGCGGGCGGTCTGGTCGAGCCTCGCGGGCCTCGACACGGCCGTGCGCACGGCCGGGCTCCAGCCCCCCACGCTCGTGGTGATCGGCCGGGTGGTGGCGGTGCTGCAGGACGCGGCCACAGACGAGGCCTCCTGCTGCTCCGCCGGCGCGCTGCTGGAGCGGGTGATCCATGCCACCTAGCCAGCGTGCCGCCATCCTCGCTGCTGGCCCTGGGCTGGACCTTGCCGGCGGTCGCGGCAGCAGAGCCGTCAGCGGCACGGCAGGCGGAGCTGCGCCATCTGCTGCTCCAGGATTGCGGCTCCTGCCACGGGCTGACGCTCAAGGGCGGCCTCGGCCCGGCGCTCCTCCCGGAACGCTCAAGGGCAAGGACGCCGAGAGCCTGGCGCAGGTCGTCCTGCGCGGTGTCCCCGGCACCCCGATGCCGCCCTGGGCGCCTGAGCTCTCGGAGGCGCGAGGCGCGCTGGCTTGCGGGCGCTTCTCAAGGAGGGCGTGCGATGAGGCGGCTCCGGCCTCTGGCGCTTTGCCGCCGCCGCGCTCGCGGCCGCTCACGCGCTGGCCGAGGAGCCTCCGCTCCGCGGTACCGGCGACCTCGGCATCGTGGTCGAGCGCGCGGCTGGCGCCGTCACCATCGTCGAGACCACTGGCATCAGCAGCGTTGGGCCGCGTCGAAGGCCTGGGCGACCTCTCCCACGCCTCGGCCGTGTTCGGCCGCGACGGCCGGCACGCCTACATCTTCGGCCGCGATGGCGGGCTCTCCAAGGTGGACCTGCTGGGCCGGCAACTTGAGAAGCCGGATCGTCCAGGCCGGCAACGCGATCGGCGGCGCGATCTCCGACGACGGCCGGGTGGTCGCGGTCTCCAACTACGAGCCAGGCGGTGTGCGCCTGTTCGATGCCGCCACCCTGGCGCCGCTGGCCGAGATCCCGGCCACCTACGCCGACGATGGCCGGCGCTCGAAGGTCGTGGGCCTCGTGGACGCGCCCGATGGCTTTGCCTTCACCCTCTATGACGCGGGCGAGATCTGGACGGCCCGGCTCGATCCGGCCGGCGGCACGCCGCAGGTCCGCCGCTTTCCGGCCATCGGCAGGCTGCCTTACGACGGCAACGTCACGCCGGACGGCCGCTACTACCTCGCCGGCCTGTTCGGCGAGGACGGGGTGGCGCTGCTCGACCTGTGGAACCCCGAAGCCGGCGTGCGCCGTATCCTGGCTGGCTATGGCAAAGGCGAGCAGCCCCTGCCGGTCTACAAGATGCCGCACCTGGAGGGCTGGGGGCCCGCGGGCGAGCTGCTCTTTCTCCCTGCCGTCGGCCGCCACGAGCTTCTGGCCGTCGATCGACGGACCTGGGAGGAGCGCGCCCGGATCCCCGTCCACGGCCAGCCGGTCTTCGCTGTCGCCCGGCCCGACGGCCGCGAGGTCTGGGTCAACTTCGCCCATCCCGACAACGACGTCGTGCAGGTGGTGGATGTGCCGAGCCTCGCCGTCACGGCCGAGCTCCGGCCCGGCAAGGCGGTCCTGCACATCGAGTTCACGCCGCGCGGCGAGCAGGCCTGGGTCTCGGCACGGGACGACGACAAGGTGGTGGTCTACGACACCCGCTCACGGTCGGTCCTGCGGGAGATCAGGGCGGACAAGCCGTCGGGGATCTTCTTCACGGCCCGGGCCAATCGGATCGGGTCATAGCCCATGCCGACCACGACCGAAGCCCGCCTCCTCGACGAGTTCCAGCGCGACTTCCCGCTCGTCCCCCGCCCGTTCGCGGTGCTGGCCGAGCGCCTGGGCGTGGACGAGGCTGCCGTGCTCGACCTCCTGCGCGAGCTCACGGCTAGAGGTGCGGTCTCCCGCGTCGGCGCCATAGTGACGCCACATACCGCGGGTTACAGCACGCTCGCCGCGATGACCGTCCCGGACGACATGCTGGAGCCGGTGGCGGACTTCGTTAGCTCCTTCCCCGAGGTCAACCACAACTACCAGCGCGAGCACCGGCTGAACCTCTGGTTCGTGGTGGCCGCAACGAGTCGCGAGCGGGTCTGGCAGGTGCTGACCGCGATCGAGTACCGGACCTCGCTGCCGGTCATCGACCTGCCGCTGGTCGAGGCGTACCGGCTTGATCTCGGGTTTCCCCTGCGATGACCCTGGACCATGAGGACCAGGCACTGGTCGCCGCCCTGGCCGATGGCCTGCCGCTGGTCGAGCGCCCCTACGAGGCCCTGGGCCGGGTGCTGGGCTGGTCGGAGGAGCAGGTGATCGGACGGCTGGGACGGCTGATCGCGGCCGGCGTGATCTCGCGCTTCGGCGTGATCGTCCGCCACCACGAGCTCGGTATCTGCGCTAACGCGATGGTGGTGTGGGACGTGCCCGATGCCCGCGTGCGCGAGGCCGGCGCTGTCTTACGTGCCCTGCCCTACGTCACCTTGTGCTACCGCCGCCCCCGCCGCCCGCCTGCCTGGCCCTACAACCTGTTCTGCATGATTCACGGCCGTGAGCGCGCCAAGGTTGAAGCCCTGGCGGACGAGGCCACCGCCGCCGCCGGGTTGGGGGAATGCGAGCGCGCGGTGCTCTTCAGCCGTCGCCGCTTCAAGCAGCGTGGCGCCCGCTACGTGCCGCGAGGCCGCCTGAGATGGACGACACCGACCGTCGGCTCGTCAACGCGCTCCAGGGCGGCTTCCCGCTCTGCGAGCGCCCCTTCGCTGCCGTGGGCGAGGCGCTTGGGCCTGTCCGAGGCCGAGGTGATCGGGCGTCTCGGCAGCCTGCGGGAGGCCGGCGTGCTCTCCCGCTTCGGGCCGATGTTCGACGCCGAGCGGATGGGCGGGGCGGTCACCTTGTGCGCCGCCGCCGTCCCGGAGGAGCGCTTCGAGGAGGTGGCCCGGCTGGTCAACGCCTTCCCGGAGGTCGCCCACAACTATCGCCGCGAGCATGCGCTCAACATGTGGTTCGTGCTCGCCACCGAGACGCCCGAGGGCATCGCCGACGCGATCGCCCGCATCGAGGCCGCCAGCCGGCCTTGCCGTCCTCAACCTGCCCAAGCTCGAGGAGTACTTTCTCGAGCTCAAGCTCGCCGCATGACCGCTCGGCCCCCCCTCGACGACACCGATCGCGCGATCGTCCGAGCGACGCAGGCGGGCCTGCCGTTCACCGAGCGGCCCTACCATGCCGTAGCCGAGCGGCTGGGCCTCGAGCCGGAGGAGGTGATGGCCCGCCTGCAGCGGATGCTGGACGTGGGGGTCGTGCGCCGCATCGGCGCCGTGCCGAACCATTACGCGATCGGCTGGCGTGCCAACGGCATGAGCGTGTGGGATGTGGAGGACTCCCAGGTCTCGAAGCTCGGTCCCAGGGTCGGCGCTCTGACCTTCGTCAGCCATTGCTACCGCCGTCCCCGGCACCCGCCGCTCTGGCCCTACAACCTCTTTGCCATGGTCCACGGCCGGACGCACGAGGAGGTCGAGGACAAGGCGGCCGAGATCGCAGCTCTGCTCGGCCGGGCGTCCCGCGCCCACGACGTCCTCTACAGCAGCCGCATCCTGAAGAAGACCGGGCTCAGGCTCGCCGGGTAGGGAGAAAGATCATGTTCCGCCTGAGCCAGTTCATGCGCGAGCTCATCGAGCCCACGCCGGTGCGCCACGCGAAGCCGCCGGGCCCGGTGGTGATCTGGAACCTGATCCGGCGCTGCAACCTGAACTGCATCCACTGCTACTCGCTCTCCAGCGACGTGGACTTCCCGGGCGAGCTCACGACCGAGCAGGTCTTCAAGGTCATGGACGACCTGAAGGCCACGCGCGTTCCGGTGCTGATCCTCTCCGGCGGCGAGCCACTGCTGAGGCCCGACATCTTCGCCATCTCGGCCCGGGCGAAGGCAATGCGCTTCTATGTCGGCCTGTCCTCGAACGGGGCGCTGATCGACGAGCCTGCGGCCCAGCGCATCGCCGAGATCGGCTACGACTATGTCGGCGTGAGCCTGGACGGCATCGGCGCCGTCCACGACCGGTTCCGCCGCGTCCCGGGCGCCTACGACGCCTCGCTTGAGGGCGTCCGCCTGCTCAGGAAGCACGGCATCAAGGTCGGCCTGCGCTTCACCGTCACCGAGCGCAATGTCGAAAGCCTGCCCGCCATGCTCGACCTCATGGAGGCGGAGCGTCTCGACAAGTTCTACCTCTCGCACCTCGTCTATGCCGGCCGCGGCAACCGCTACCGCGACGCCGACGCCTATCACCGCACCACGCGGGCGGTGATGGACCTCATGTTCGAGCGCTGCTGGCGGCATGTGCAGCGAGGGCCGGCACACGGAGTTCGTCACCGGCAACAACGACGCCGACGGCGTGTACTTCCTGCGCTGGGTGGAGAGGCACTTCCCCGGCCGTGCCGACCATATCCGCGCCAAGCTGGAGGCCTGGGGCGGCAACTCGAGCGGCGTGAACGTCGCCAACATCGACAATCTGGGCAACGTCCACCCCGACACCTTCTGGTGGCACTACAGCCTGGGCAACGTGAAGGAGCGCCCGTTCGGCGAGATCTGGCACGACCTCTCCGACCCGATCATGGCCGGCCTCAAGGCCCGGCCGAGGCAGGTCAAGGGCCGCTGCGGCGCGTGCGGCCAGTTCGCGATCTGCGGCGGCAACACGCGGGTGCGCGCGATGCGCATCCACGGCGACCCCTGGGCCGAGGACCCGGCCTGCTATCTCACGGACGAGGAGATCGGGCTCGTCTCCCAGAGCCGCGGGAAGGAAGCGCAGCGTGCGCCCGCTCTGGCTTAGCGCCCTCCTCGCCCTTGCCGCTCCGGCAGCCGCAGCGCCGGATCCGGCAGCCCTCTACGCCGCCAACTGTGCCGCATGCCATGGCCCGGATCGGCTGGGCGGCACAGGCCCGGCGCTGCTGCCGGAAAATCTGGGCCGCCTCAAGCCCGAGCACGTGGCCGCCGTGATCCGCGACGGCCGGACCGGGACGCAGATGCCCGGCCTTCGGCCAGGCGCTGGCACCCGAGGAGGTGGCGGCGCTCGCGGCCTATGCGCTGACACCCCTGCCGCAGATGCCGGCCTGGGGCGAAGCCGAGATCCGCGCCTCCCGCCGCCAGCTTGCCGATCCGGCGAGGCTGCCCGAGCGGCCGGTCTTCGCCGCCGATCCGCTCAACCTGTTCGTCGTGGTCGAGACGGGCGACCATCATATCACCGTCCTCGACGGCGACCGCTTCGAGCCGATCACGCGCTTCCCGACCCGCTTTGCCCTGCATGGCGGACCCAAGTTCTCGCCCGACGGCCGCTTCGTGCACCTGATGTCGCGCGACGGCTGGGTGACGCGCTACGACCTGTGGGGACTTACGCCGGTCGCGGAAGTCCGGGCCGGGATCAACAGCCGGAACATCGCCATCTCGGATGACGGTCGGGTGATCGCGGTCGCCAACTACCTGCCGCACACCCTGGTCATGCTTGACGCGGCCACGCTGGAGCCGCTCGCGGTGATGACCGTCGATGACGCCTTCCACAAGAAGACCTCGCGGGTAAGCGCCGTCTACCAGGCTGCGCCGCGCAAGAGCTTCGTCGTGGCTCTCAAGGATCTGCCCGAGATCTGGGAGGTCTCCTATGATCCCAACCCACCCCGCATCTTCTCAGGGCTCGTGCACAACTACGAGCCCGGGATGGAGGAGGGACTGGCGCAAGCCAGGTCCGATTCCCGTTCCGCCGGGTGGACGAGCTCAAGGAGCCGCTCGACGACTTCTTCTTCGATCCCTCCTACGACAATCTGATCGGCTCCTCGCGCGACGGCAGCAAGGGCGTGGTCGTCAACCTCGACGTACGCCGCGTGATCAAGGAGCTGCCGCTCCTGGGCCTGCCGCATCTCGGCTCGGGCATCACCTGGGATCGCCAGGGCCGGCAGGTGATGGCCACGACCCACCTGAAGGAGCCCGTGGTCAGCGTCATCGACATCAGGACGTGGGAGGTGGTGAAGCGGATCCCGGTGCTCGGGCCGGGCTTCTTCCTCCGCGGGCACGAGAACAGCCGCTATGTCTGGGCCGACGTGTCGATGGGTCCCGAGAAGGACAAGGTGCAGGTGATCGATCGCGACACGCTCGAGGTCGCGGCGACCCTCCAGCCGGCGCCGGGCAAGCCCACGGGCCATGTCGAGTTCACCCGGGACGGCCGCTACGCGCTGCTCTCGGTGTCCGCCCCGGACGGCGCACTCGTGGTCTACGACGCGGGGACGCTCGAGGAGGTCAAGCGGCTGCCGATGCGGCGGCCCCTCGGCAAGTACAATGTCGGCAACAAGATCAGCCGCTCTGAAGGCACCAGCCACTGAGGCCGGCTGCCTCCTGCTCGTGAGCCACGGGATCGAGGGTCGGCCCGGGGTTGCGGCGGCGCACGCGACGGCGATCCGCGCGGCCGGCATCTTCGCCGAGGTCAGGGTGGCCTGCGTCAAGGGCGAGCCGGGCCTAGCCGATGCCCTGGCAGGGGCCGAGAGGCCGGTGACGGCCGTGCCGCTGCTGATGGCCGACGGCTTCATCATGCAGCTCCTGCGCAGCCGGCTGGCCGGCACGCCCGGGGTCGAGCTGCGGCGGCCGGTCGGGACCGACCCGCGGGTCGCCAGGCTGATCGAGGCCAGGGCGGTGGCATCGTGCACGGCGCGGGGCTGGACTCCGGCCGGCAGCACGCTTCTTCTCGTCGCGCACGGCACCGACCGGCACCTTGAGAGTGCGGCGACGGCACGGCGGCACGCCCGCGACCTCGTGGCGCAGACGGGCTTCGCCGATGTCCGCACCGCTTTCCTCGACCAAGCATCTTTCCTCACCCAGGAGGTGCTGCACTTGGCGCGGCGCCCCTGCGTCGCTGTCGGCCTCTTCGTCGACGACGGCCCGCATGGGCGCGATGACGTGCTGGCGGGGCTGGCGGAAGCCGGGGTGCCGGTCGCCTACACCGGTGCGATTGGCGGCGACCCAGCGTTCGCCGACCTGATCGTCGCCGAGGCCCGCCACGGCGGCGAGCGTGCCACCGCTCACGAGAACGAGTTGATGGCGTCCGCCAGCGCCGGTCCGTAGACGATCACCAGCACGATCAGCAGGACCAGCCCGACCCAGACCGTGAACAGGACGCGCCAGCCCTCGCCCGCCGCGCGCAGGTTCAGGTAGCGCATCAGGACCAGCCTTGCCTTCAGGCCGGCAGCGAGGAGCAGTGCTGCGGCCGAGGCGAGCCCGAGCGGTGCGGCCGGGTCGGTCGGGAGCAGCGTCCCGCCTGCCGCCGCCGTGACCAGAGTCAGCGCTGCCAGCGCCGCCCAGGTGGCGAGGAGTGCCCGCCGCGAGGGGAACGTGTCGGGGCTGGTCATCGCAGGAGGTACACGATCGGGAACAGCAGGACCCAGACGAGGTCGACCATGTGCCAGAAGGCGACACCGGTCTCGACATTGTCCGCGCTGCACCGCCATGCCACGAGGGCCAGGATCACGATCCCCGCCACCACGTGCAGCGCGTGGAACCCGGTGAGGAGATAATAGAGCTCGAAGAAGCTGTCGGTGGTGATGGTGAGGCCGTGCGCGATCTTCTTCGCGTACTCGGCCGCCTTCACGCCGAGGAACACGAGGCCGAGCGCGGCCGCAAGGGCCAGCCAACCGCGCGTCGCCCGAACGTCACCGTCATAGTCGCGCCCGCACGGCGAGGGCCGCGAAGAGGCCGCTGGTCAGCAGCACCAGCGTGTTGATCACGCCGAGCTGGCGGTCGAGCTGCGCCTGGCCGGCACGGAACAGGGCGGGATCGCTGGCATGGGAGGCGGCAAAGGCGATGAAGAAGCCGCCGAAAGCGAGCAGCTCGCTCGCTATCAGCACCCACATCATCAGGTTGCCCGGCAGGCCGGCACCGGCGGTGGAGGGCGCGCTGCGGCCGCCCTGCGGCTCAGGCGGCGAGATGCCGGCAGCGCTCACGCCACATCGCTTCGGCCAGTGCCTGCGCCTCCGCCGGTTCGCGCGCCCGGCCCATGAGCCGGATCGCGATCGCCGCCGTGCCGGTCACGACGGCATCAAGCGCGGGCTCCCGGAGCTCGCCCCGCCAGAGAGCCGCGAGCCGCTCGGGCTGCAGCGGCTCGTCGCGCCAGGGATAGCCGGCACCGGGGGTCAGCGCCGGCCAGACGGTCTCGCCCGCTTCAGCGCCGTCCACGAGATCGAGCACGCGGCAAGGCTTCTCCGGATTGCGCTGCCCCTCTCCGCCCCCGCCCTTGAAGGTGGCGGCGCGCGGCTGGCCGAGGAGCAGTTGCGTCCCACGGTGCAGCTCGAGGTAGGGCGGATGGAACACCCCCTGGATCTGGCAGGCGCTGTGGAAGGGGTTGAGCTCGCGCGCCATGGTGTTGGCGAAGGTGCGTAGGCCTAGGAGCGGCTTGAGGCCGAGCAGCCGATGCAACTCCGGCAGCATCGCCTCGATCGGCAGATAGGCGAAGTTCGTGGCGGCGAGCTGGGCAGCCGCCTCGGCCGTCGAGCGCGCCGGCGTCACGCCGAGCACCGCGAGGCCGTGCCGGGTCGCGGCGGGTCCTTCGCCGGCCAGCCCATGCATCAGGACCCGGTAGCCATTGCGGGCCAGCAGCAGTGCTGCCGAGCAGGAAATAGGGAAGCTGCTTGTGGGCGTCGGCGTAGGAGGGCCAGTCGAGATCCACGGCAGGGGTCCCGACCCCGTTCGCCATCCGGGCTCGTGCCGCGCGCACGAAGCCGGCAAGCTCGGGGGCGGTCTCGCCGCGGTAGCGCAGGAGCAGGAGGAAGGCCCCGAGCTGCATCGGCTCGACCGCACCGTCGAGCATCATGCCCATCGCTGCTTCGGCCTCGTCCTCGTGCAGCGGGCGCGAGAGCGTGGGCCCCCGGCCGACAGTGCGCAGCACCTCGGCGAAGGGGTGACGGGCCGCGGTCGGGCCTGAAGGAGCGGGCCGCGCCGCGACCGGGGAAGCGGCTTCAGTCGGCATAGGCCATGAGTGTCCCAACGATGGATGGGTCGGCGTCGCGCAGCGCGGCCACGACCGCGGCCTTGACCAGCTCGTGCGCCTGCCTGAGCTGGTCATCCGGCAGCGCCACGAGGCGCCCGCCCTGCTGCTTTACACCGGCCATGGCCAGTGTCTCGGTTTGCTGCAGTGCTCCGTTCTGCCAGCTCGCAACGTCCTGCATCCGGGTGCGTAGGGCCTCGCGGATGTCCAGCGGAAGCTCACCGAACCGTTCCCGGTGGGCGATGAGGACCACGAGATCGTAGGCGTGCGGCGCCTCGACGACCTGCAGCCCGCCCTGGCCTGCAGTCACCGAAGCCGCGAGATCGTCGGTGCGCACCTCGACCAGCGGGGCCGCCGTTGCGCTAGGCTGGTTTGGCGCCTGTGGCCCTGTCACCAGCTCCAGGCCCAGGGCGCGGAACGCAGCCACACGCAGCTCGCCGGGCCTTGCCTCTACCTGCTGCCCCTGCCCCAGGGTCGGGGCGGTCTGCCGCCCGGCAAGGCGAAGAGCGCCGCCGTTCAGGAAGCCCAGCGGCTCCAGGCCGTGCTCGCGCAGCTCGTCCTGGAGGAGCGGCCCGAGCCAAGTGGCTTCCAGCAGCGCCATCGCCTTCTGCTGGTCACGGAACAGGAACGGCACCGTGAGCAGGGCCACCTCAGGTGCGATGCCGGCGATCTCCGCCACTCGCACCAGGCCCAAGCGTCGCCTCGCCTCCCCGCACGCGATCGAGCACGGCTGCGGTATCGGTGGCACCGGGCTGGCCGAACTCGATCCGTGCCCGGCCCTGGGTGAGCTGCTCCAGCTCGCGCGCAAGCCGCTCGCCGGCCGCCGAGGTCGCCTGCCTCACATCGGCGGTGCTGAGCGCCGGGATGGCCTCGGCGGCACGCCCGGATGGTGCTGCGGCGAGGAGCCCGATCGCAAAGCCCAGCGCCAGCAGCCCGGCGCCCGGACGGCAGCGCCACCGCAGCCTCTCCGTCATCACACATCCCCCCAGGAACATCGTCATTGTCGCGGCCTACGAAGTCTGCGGCATCGCGGCCGCCAGTCTGGCGCAGTTCGGCCGGGCCGCCTTGACGGCGGTCAAGGACCGGCCGGACCGCTCACTCTAGCCTCCGAGTCAGAGCTGACCTGCCTGGCACCGCACAGGGCCAGCAAGATCGGGGGAACCGCGAGCGATGGGTGAGGGACTCACCAGAGCCGCCGCACGCAACATCTTCTACGGCGGCTCGATCTTCTTCCTCGTCGTCTTCGTGGCACTGGTCCTGCACAGTCACTGGTACGCTTCGACCAAGTCGATCGACGTGGCCGGGCTGAACGAGGCGGTCGCACGCGGCAAGCACGTCTGGGAGCGCAACTCCTGCATCAACTGCCACACTCTGCTCGGCGAAGGCGCCTATTTTGCGCCCGAGCTCGGCAATGTCTGGGTGCGGTACGGCGGCCGAGATGATCCCGAGGCGGCACGTGCAGCGCTCAAGGCCTGGATCGAACTCGATGCCGACCGGCATCCCGGGCCGCCGGCAGATGCCGCACTTCGTGCTGACCGACCAGGAGCACGACGACCTCGCCAGCTTCCTGGAGTGGGTCAGCAAGATCGACACGCAAGGCTGGCCGCCCAACGAGGCTGGCTAGGCTCCCGCAAAGGAAACAACGGAATGCTGCGCTATCCGAGCCAGGGTGTCGCCTACTGGTATTTCGTCTGCGCCATGGCGCTGTTCCTGGCGCAGGTGCTGTTCGGCGTGCTGGCCGGCACCGTCTACGTCTTCGAGAACTTCCTGGCCGAGACGGTGCCGTTCCACATCCTGCGGATGATCCATACCAACGCGCTGATCGTCTGGCTTCTGCTCGGCTTCTTCGGCGCCACCTACTATCTCCTGCCGGAAGAGGTGGAGCGGGACATCTACAGCACCAAGCTGGCTTATGTGCAGCTCGTCATCTTCGTGGCGGCAGCCGCGGTCGCTGTCGTCGGCTACCTGTTCCGGATCCACGAGGGCCGCGAGTTCCTGGAGCAGCCGCTCTACGTCAAGATCGCCCTCACCGTCGCGGTCCTGATGTTCCTCTTCAACATCACCATGACCCTGCTCCGCGGCCGCAAGACGGCCGTAGCAAGCGTCCTCTTCCTAGGCTTGTGGGGTGCCGGCGTCTTCTTCCTGTTCGCCTTCTACAACCCGGCCAACCTCGTCCTGGACAAGATGTACTGGTGGTGGGTGGTCCACATCTGGGTGGAGGGGGTGTGGGAGCTGATCATGGCCGCCATCCTCGCCTACCTGCTGATCAAGGTCACGGGCGTCGATCGCGAGGTGATCGAGAAGTGGCTCTACATCATCGTCGGGCTGTCGCTGTTCAGCGGCCTGCTCGGCACTGGCCATCACTATTTCTGGATCGGCACGCCAGGCATACTGGCAGTGGATTGGGAGCATCTTCAGCACGCTGGAAATCCTGCCGTTCTTCGCCATGGTGATCTGGGCCTTCTACCTGGTCTATCGTGGCGGACGTGACCATCCGAACAAGGCAGCGCTGCTCTGGAGCATAGGCTGCCCGGTGATGTCGTTCTTCGGCGCCGGTGTCTGGGGCTTCATGCACACGCTGCACGGCATCAACTACTACTCGCATGGCACCCAGGTCACGGCGGCGCACGGGCATCTCGCCTTCTACGGCGCCTACGTGATGATCAATCTCGCCATCATCACCTACGCCATGCCGAGCCTGCGCGGCCTGATGCCGTACAACCAGGTGCTCAACATGTGGAGCTTCTGGATCATGACCTCGGCGATGTCGTTCATGACCTTCACCCTCACCTTCGCCGGGGTGGTGCAGACCCACATGCAGCGGGTGGTGGGTGGCTACAGCTACATGGACGTGCAGGAGCAGCTCGCCCTCTTCTACTGGATGCGGCTCGGAGCCGGCGTGATGGTCCTGGTCGGGGTCGTGGTCTTCCTCTGGGCGATCTTTGGCCGGGCACGCGAGCAGGTGACAAGCAGGCAGATCGCGGACTCGATGGCCGCTGCCTCTCCCGCCGAGTAGCGAGCGGTATGGAGGTGCTCAACCTTCAGGGCGCGCCGGAGCCGCAGACCGCATTCGGCACCGGCGGTCCCTACTACCTTCCCCAAGGCAGGGAGCGGGAGCTGTTCGAGCTTGCCTGGCGCAACCGTCTCCCGCTCCTGCTCAAGGGCCCGACCGGCTGCGGCAAGACCCGGCTCGTGGCGCACATGGCCCATTGGCTGGGCCTGCCGCTGCACACGGTCGCCTGCCACGACGATCTCGCCGCCGCCGATCTCACCGGGCGCTGGCTGCTGAAGGGCGGCGAGACCGTGTGGGCGGACGGTCCGCTCACCCGTGCCGTGCGCGAAGGGGGCATCTGCTACCTCGACGAGGTGGTAGAGGCGAGAAAGGACGTGACGGTCATCCTCCATCCGCTCACGGACGACCGCCGCGTCCTGCCGCTGGAGCGCACGGGCGAGCTGCTCAAGGCACCCGACAGTTTCATGCTCGTGGTCTCCTACAACCCAGGCTATCAGAACATTCTGAAGTCCCTGAAGCCGAGCACACGGCAGCGCTTCCTGGCGCTCGAGCTCGACTTCCCGAGACCCGATCAGGAGATTACGATCGTCGCGGCCGAGAGCGGTCTTGCGGCCGAACGGGTCCGGCCGCTGGTCAATCTCGCCACCCGGCTCCGCCAGCTCAAGGGCGTGGATCTCGAGGAGTCGGTCTCGACCCGTCTCCTGGTCTACGCCGCCACCCTGATCCGGGCTGGACTGCCGCTCGAGGCCGCGCTCGAGGCCGGCATCGTTGAGCCGCTCACCGATGATGCCGACGTGAAGCGGGGCTTGCGCGAGCTCGTGCGCGCGAGCCTGGGATAGAGACAGGTGGCCTTCGAGTTCCTCGAGTACGAGGAGAAGGTCGGCCGGCTCTGGCACCGGCTGATCGGCGAGCAGGCGACCTGGTCCGCCTTCCCCGAGGCCGCGGTCGAGCTGGCACCGCTCAAGGCCAGCCTTGCCGTTTTCTTTCGTGGCACCGGCGGGGAGCCTGGCCTGGAGCTCGCCCCGGCCTCGGCTCGCGGTGCCGGCCACCGGCTGCGACTGCGCCAGCGCCTAGGTATGCTGGAGGAGCGCGTGACACGGGCCGAGCGGACCGACGAGCTGGTGCTCCTTCCGCCGCGCCTCGACCTCCTGCCCGAGCCCGGGCTCAACCGTATCCTCTATCTCTGGCTCGCCGCCTTCCTCGCCAATGCACGGCCGCCTGCGCCAGCCACCGATCCCTTAAGCGAGGACCTGACCCGTCTGCGCGCAGCACACCTCACCACCGTCCGCGTGCTCCAGCTCTTTCCCGGCCTGCGGGCTGTCCATGAGCAGCTCGCGCGTGCCGTCCTGGAGCTGTGGCCTCGGCGCCGGCTGCCGCCATTGGAGCGGCGAGTGGAAAGCGTAGCGCAGGGGCTCCTGGGAGCACCCTCACCTGACCCGGAGCTCTGGGCCGCGGTCGTTTTGGGCACTGGCCCACCCGCCGGCTTGCGCCCAGGCACCTTCTACAAGCCCAGCTTGCCGGTACCGCTGTGGGGCGAGGTGCGGCCCGGCAGCCGGCTCGGCACGGACAGTGAGGATCCGGGCGATCCGAGCCTGCAGGAAGGCGAGGAGGAGCGCGAGGCGCCGCACCGCCGCGGCCGTCGACGCGAGCTGGACGCGGATCGCCGCCGTGACCCGCTCACCCTGATCAACAAGGGCGAGCTGCTGCTCCTTGCGGCCGACATGGTCAACGTCAACCGGCCGGACGACGAGGAAGATCCCGAAGCCGCGCGCCGTGCGGCGGAGGACATGGACGAGCTCGCGATCGGCAGCCGCGACCGGAAGAGTGCGAGCCGCCTCAAGATCGGGCTCGACCTCGATAGCGGCGAGGTCGATGCGGCACCCGTCCGCGCCGAGCTCGCCTATCCCGAGTGGGACCACCGCCGAAAGGCGTATCTGCCGAACCATTGCGCGCTCGTCGTCGAGGCTGCTCTGGAGGAAGGCGAGCTCTGGGAGCCGGATGAGCCCGCCCGGCGCCAGATCCGCCGCGTGCGCCGCCAGTTCGAGGCATTGCGGCCAAGGCGCGAGCTCCTGCGTGCCCAGCTCGACGGCCACGAGCTCGACACCGACGCGCTGGTCCGCTCGCGGATGGACCTTAGCGCCGGCGGGAGCGGCAGCGACGCCATCTATCTCGAGGCTCGCACCCGCGCCCGCGATCTTGCCGTCGCTCATCCTGGTCGACGCCTCGCTCTCGACCGACGCCTGGGTCGAGGGCCGGCGGGTGCTCGATGTCGAGAAGCAGGCGCTGACGGCCCTGGCCTGGGGGATCGAGGCCTGCGGCGACCCGTTCGCGATCCTGACCTTCACATCGCGGCGCCGCCAGGTCCGGGTCAGCCTCGTGAAGACATTCGGCGAGCAGCTGGGTCCCGCAGTGCGCCATCGGATCGCCGCGCTTCGGCCCGGCGAGTACACCCGCATGGGCTGCGCCCTGCGCCACGCCGCGAGCCTGCTCGAGGCGCGCCCCGAGCGCCACCGTCTCCTCCTGCTGCTGTCCGACGGCAAGCCCAACGACATCGACCATTACGAGGGTCGCTACGCGCTGGAGGACACGCGCAAGGCGGTCCAGGAGGCTCGCCGTAAGGGTGCCGCCGTCTTCGCCGTCACCGTGGACCGGCAGGCCGAGGGCTATGTCCCCCACGTCTTCGGCCGCGGCGGCTATGCCCATGTCGCCCAGATCGGCAGCCTGCCCGACGCCCTGCCGCGGATCTACCGCCAGGTTGCGGGCTGAGCCCTCAGGTTTCCCCGAGCAGCAACCCAGAGGAGGAAGCACATGCGACGTTACAGTCCGGCTCTCGCGGCCCTGGTGGCCCTCCTGCCTCTCGCCGCCGCCCCAGCGGCCTGGGCCCAGGATGCGGCGAAGGGCGAGAAAGTCTTCGGCCGGTGCAAGACCTGCCACGAGGTCGCGAAGCAGCAGAACAAGATCGGCCCGCACCTTGTGGGCGTGATGGGCCGCCAGGCGGGTGCGGTCGAGGGCTTCAAATATTCCGACCCGATGAAGAACTCTGGGATCACCTGGGACGACGCGACCTTGGGCCAGTATCTCAGGGATCCCAAAGGCTACATCCCCGGTAACAAGATGGCCTTTGTCGGGCTCAAGAAGGACGACGAGGTGGCGGACGTGATCGCCTACCTCAAGCAGGCTGCCGCGGGCGGCTAGGCCGCGGACCCAGCAGGACCGGCGCATAGCGGATGGCGTAGAGGAGGAAGGCGCCACCCCAGGCGAGCCCGGCAAGGTCAAGGATTGGCAGGTAGGCCTGCGGCACGCCGATCGCGACCAGCCGGGTCAGGGCACCCAGGCTGGCCAGGGCATAGATCGCGACCGTCCAGCCATCGGCCGTGAGCGCGCGGCCGGTATGGCCGAGTGCTGCCCGGGTCATCACTGCAAGCGTCATGGTGCCGAAGGCGCCGGCCGTCATCGCGTGCAGTGCCGCCGAGCGCGGCACTGCCCCGAGTGCGGCAAGGCCGAGTGCCGCGAGGGCAAGGGCCAGCCAGGCGTAGCCGAGATGCAGGACGAGGAGCAGGGGCTCGGCCACCGTCGCCGCACCCCGCCAGCGGGCGAGCCGGACCACTGTCCCCAGGCCTGCGGCCAGGAGGAGCAGACCGGCGGCGGCACTCTCGGGCGCGGCAAGCCAGGCCAGGAGGGCAAGGCCGCTCAGCACCATCATCGCCTTGTCGAGCGCCCCGAAGGGGGCGGGCAGCGCTGCGGCACCCCGCGCCTTGAGCCAGTTGGTGGTGAAGCTCGGGACGATCCGGCCACCGATCAGGGTCACGAGCGCAGCACCCACGGCCACCGCCAGCCGGTCGCCCAGCATCTCCGTCGGCAGCTCCAGGCCTGTGGCCGGAGCTGCCTCGAGATGCGAGAGGAGGCTGGCGAGAGCGAGCAGGCCAACCAGCGCCACGACCGGGAGGTTGCGCAGGTTCCGCCCGGCCGCGATCTCGCGGGCGGCGACGAAGGCGAGCGTGGCCGGGAAGGCAACGTCGAGCAGGAGGGCGGGCCAGGACCCGGTCCAGCCACTCAGCAGAACGGCAAGGCGGCCCAGTGCCCAGAGCAGGACCAGCCCGGCGAGCGGTGCTCCGCGCAGGGGCAGGCGGCCGGTCCAGTTCGGGATCGCGGTGAGCAGAAAGGCCGCGATAATGGCCGAGAGATAGCCGAACAGCATTTCGTGCCGGTGCCAGGCCGTCGCATCCATGCCGGTCGGCAGGCTCAGAGCACCGGCCAGCACGCCCAACCACAGGAACAGGGCCAGCGCCGCCCAGAGGGCACCCAGGAAGAAGAAGGGCCGGAAACCATGCTGGAGGAAGGGCGGCAGATCCGGCCGCGCTGTGCTCGGCACGACGGGGGCTCCGTGTGGCAGGTGATCGATCAACCCACACCATCGGGCCGGAGCGCGCGGAGAACCTTGACCGGCGTCAATGCGCCGCCTCTCCGCAGCCATCTAGTTTATGGTCTCGGCGAGGGGAGCAGCCTGCCATGCGTCGTCGTCGCTGCCTACGAGTCCTCGCAGCCGGTGCAGGGCTTGCCTTCTGCCCTCTTCCCGGCAGCTCGAGCCGACTGCCACCTCGTTGGCGCTGGCGCGGGTCTGCGCTCGGGGCGGAGGCCCGGATCGACTTCTGGCTCGACGACCCGGCCCGTGCCGCGCGACTGACCGGCCTATGCCTCGCCGAGATCGACCGGCTGGAGCGGATTTTCAGCCTGCAGCGCGGGGACTCGGCGCTCTCGACGCTCAACCGCGAGGGCCGCCTGCTCCGACCGCCGCCGGAGCTGGTCCTGGTCCTCGAAACCGCATCGCGCGCAGCCGAGATCACCGGCGGTGCCTTCGACATCACGGTCCAGCCGCTCTGGCGTCTTTACGCCGACCACTTCGCGCAAGCAGACCCCGACCCCGCCGGCCCGCCATTGTACGCAGTCGAGAGCTGCGCTCGGCTGGTCGGGCACCGTATGGTTGAGGCAGCACCCGGCACGGTGCGGCTCGTCCGCCCCGGCATGGCCGTAACCCTGAACGGTATTGCCCAAGGCTTTATCGCCGACCGGCTCGCAGCGCTGCTGCGCGAGGAAGCTGCTGTTAGCGTTCTGCTTGATGTGGGCGAGATCGCGACCGTGGGCGCAGCGCCGGGCGGGGCCGGCTGGCGGGTGCAGGCGCGAGGTGTGAGCGAGGCCGGCCCTATCCTCGAGCTCGCCGAAGGGGCGGTCGCAACATCGAGCCCGACCGCGTTGGCTTTTGACCGCGCGGGCCGCTTCTCCCACCTCCTCGACCCGGCAGCGGCAGCGCCAGTGTCAGCACAAGTCGCGACGGGCGCGATCACCGTTGTTGCCGACACCGCGATGCTCGCCGACGCTTTCTCTACAGCCCTGGCCGTGCGCCCGGCCACCCTCAGCCCCAAGCTCCTCCCTTCCATCCGGCAGGTAGTGTTCACCCAGTGAGCGGCGTGCCTCCAAGTCCTGCTCTCGTAGGTGCACGGTCTTGAGATGAGGGCTCTGCTGCCATCCGATGGCGGTTTTCATGACAGGAAACGAGTAGTGGTTGATTACCTGAAGGCGCTGGAGTGCATCGGCTGCCGCTGGCTCGAGGGGCCACAACCCTGCATCGGCGTCTGCCAGGACCGGATCGTGGAGCTCGTCTACGCCTCTTCCTACAAGGAAGCGCTTATGCGGGCCGAGCTCGCCCAGCAATAGGCGAAGACACTGGAGGGGTTGGTCCATCAGCTCGCAGGGGTGACGCCTTGACCAGCACCGTCGCGAACCCGCGCGAACCGCAGCGCATGCAACGCAGCGCACGAGGCTGGCTCCCCTGCCCTGCCCGCCAGGGTCAGCTCAGATGCTGGGCTAGGTGCTTGTTCATCTCGAACATGGTCACCTTCTTCTTCCCGAACACCGGCTCCAGCTTGTCGTCGGCCAGGATCTCGCGCTTGTTCTCCGGGTTCTGCAGATTGTTCTTCTTGATGTAGTCCCAGACCCGGCTCACCACCTCCCCGCGGGACAAAGGCTCGGAGCCGACCAGGGCGGCGAGCTCCTTCGACGGCTGCAAGGGCTTTTGCAGCGCATTGGGCTTTTTGCCCCCTGTGCTTGCCGGCGCTGCCTTGCCGCTCTGCGCTTTCTTGGTCGGCATCATGTTCTCCAAGCTGCTTCAGCCATCTCAGAAGAAGAGCCTATCGGCGTTCTTGCCTGGCCAGCAAGATCATATCAGGCTGTCTGGTCTGTTATCATGCAGCCGCCATGTCTCTGATCCCGCCAACCCCCATCGGACTGGTGCCTGGCTTGCTCCGCAGTTCGGGCGGGAAGGGCAGATCACCTGTCCGGACCCAATGCTTTGATCGCCGACCCCGGTTTTCGGAGGCGGACATGCGCCTGCCCATCGCGGCCATCCTGCTTCTAGCGGCCACTCCCCTGCCCTCCTATGCCCACGACTGGTACAAGGGGCTGCGCTCTCCCAAGGGCGAGGACTGCTGTGGCGGGCAGGATTGCCGGCCTGTGCCTTATCGGCTGAACACGGAGACGGGGCGGGAGGAGATCGAGGCGAACGAGGCGTGGTGGCCGGTCGAGTACGACAAGGTGCTACCCTTCTTCTCGCCTGACGGCTCGGCCCATGCCTGCTGGATCGGGCCCTGGGGCAAGCCCTTCTTCCGCTGCATCATCCTGCCTGGCATGGCCGGCCTTGAGCTGGGTCCGCCCTCACCCTCAACCGTCCGCGCCGCGAGCTCACTTTGAGTAGCCCCTCTGGACATGCCGCTCGAACCACGGCCTAAGCTCGATGCTGCTCCAGGCTAGTGGAGGAAGGATGCCGCTCCCGGTCAAGCTGCTCGCTTTGCGTCCAGGCTCGGCTGGTCCGGGCTGGCAGGAGTGGCACGTCGACTTCCGCCTGATGGGCCTGTCCGGTCCGGCGCACGAGCCGGTCATGGTGACGGTCCGTCCCCGTGCTCCTTTGGACCGTCCGGACCAGGCGCTCTCGGAAGGGTGGCTGCTCCTGGCTCGCCTTGCCACCGACCTTGCCGTGGTGGCCGAGGCGTACGCACGTGGAACCCCGCCCAGAGAAGAGGACTGACGACCTTTCTGGCTCGGTCAGGCGATGGCAACTCCTTCGGCACGAGCGTCGCCATGTCTCTTCTGCCGTAGGGATCGAAGTCCAGTTCAAGGCCAAAGTCGGCAACGCCCCGCAGCAGCGCAGGCCCGACCCCGAAAGGCCCGCTCGTCTTCGCCTCGTCGGCGGGCAGCTTACTTCCGGGACGGAGTTTACCGGAGGATCGCCTCATGCACGTCGTGCACAAGGGTCGCATCGTTGATCTGGCCGATCTCAAGGAAGGATCGGTGTTTCTGGCCGACTTCGACGGCGGGCCGATCGTCCGGGCGGTGAAGGCCTTCTACCTGAATCCGTCAGGCATCCGTGCGGGCAAGATCGTCACCGTCGGGCCCTTCCGGGAGGAGGACGGCGGGAATCCCGGTGTCTACGAGCCGCACGTCATCCGCCAGCTGGCGGTAATCGACCTCACTGGCGTGCTCGCCTTCACCTTCTCGACCGAGCCGCAGCACATCACGTTCAAGCTGCCGCCCTCGCGCGAGGGTCCGGGGCTGGTCGTCCTGGTGGGGGACGATGTTTATCTCGGCTGCCAGTTCTACGAGGACGCCGGCTTGTGGGAGACGGCGTACCTGAACGTGGCCACGGGCGAGATTGTCTTTCAGGTCGATGCGGCTAACGGCTGCGTCTCACGCCAGTGGGCCTTCGAGGCGAGGGCGTGAGCGATACTCCCAAGGGCATGGGATAGGGCAACCCGAGCACCTTCACACCGGCCAGGTTTCTCCCCCTGGCGGTCGGTCCCGACCGCCCTATCCTGCGGCCAGCGGCACAGGTGCCGTTGGAGACCTCCCTGCAGCCCAGCCCGGAGCAGGCCGCCATCATCGCAGCCCGGCGTGCCGACCCCGGCGGCTCGCTGCGCGTGGTGGCCTTCGCCGGCTCCGGCAAGACCACGGCCCTGCGCCTCCTGGCCGAGGCCGACAGCACCCCTGCCCTCTACCTCGCCTACAACAAGAGCACCCAGCTCGCGGCCCAGGCCCATTTCCCGGCCCATGTCGCCTGCCGCACCATGCACAGCCTGGCCTACCGGGCGATGCGGATGTTCGAGCAGCAGCACCGGCTCGAGCGCAAGCTCACCGGCGGCGAGGTGGCCGAGCTGCTGGCGATCCCGGCCCTCGACGGCCTGCGCCCGTCCTTCTGGGGGCACTGCGTCGTCGTCACGGTGCGGAGCTTCACCCACGACACCGCGCGCGAGATCGGCGCCCGGCATCTGCCGCCCTTGCCGCAAGGGCCCGATCGCGCCGAGCTCGTGGTCACGTTCGCCCGCAGGCTCTGGGCCAGGATGCGCGATCCCGCGGACGAGGTGCCGCTCGAGCACGATGCCTACCTGAAGATGTGGCAGCTGCAGGGAGCCCGGCTGCCGGGCGGGGCTGGCGTGCTCTATGTCGACGAGGCGCAGGACGCCAACCCGGTGACCCTGGCCATCCTCCAGGCCCAGCGCCGGCCCACGGTCTGGGTCGGCGATCCCTGGCAGTCGATCTACCGCTTCCGCGGCAGCGTGAACGCGATGCGCGCGATCGCCGCCCCGCAGCGCCACCTCAGCCGCTCCTGGCGCTTCGGCGAGGACCTGGCGTGCCTCGCCCGTGCCATCCTCAGCCCACACGAGCGAGCCCCCTGCCCTGGCCCTCCGTGGCGATCCCACGATCGCCACCCTGCTCGGGCCCGTGCGCCCGCCCTGCACGGTCTTGTGCCGGACCAATGCCGGCCTGTTCGAGGCGGCGATCCGCGGCCGCGACCGGATCCACATCCTGGGCGGGCTCGAGCCCCTGGCCCGGCTCGTCCTGGGCGGCTGGCAGCTCTACCAGGGCCAGCCGGTGCCGGACCTGCCGAGCCTGGCCCGTTTCCGCAGCTGGGACGAGCTCCTGGAGGAGGCGGAGGAGGCGCGCGACCCGGAGCTGCGCTTCCTGGTGCAGATCATCGTCCACTATGGCCGCGCGCTGCCGGGCCTGGTGGCGGACCTGCGCCGGCGGGCGGTGCCGCACCCGGCGGCAGCGGAGCGGGTGCTGGCGACGGCGCACAAGGCCAAGGGCCTGGAGTGGCCGCGGGTGCGGCTGGCCGACGACTTCCCGAGCCTGGAGGAGCTGGATGCTCTGGACCAGGATGGGCTGCCCTATCTCACGCCCGAGGAGCGCGACCAGGAGCTGCACCTGCTCTATGTCGCCGTGACCCGTGCCCGGCAGCAGCTCGAGCTCAATGAAGCGGTCCGGAGCTGCCTCGCGGCACCGGTGGAATGGGCCGCCGCACGGCCAGGCTGCGCCGCCTGAAGGAGTAGGTGCCTACGGGCCGCCCTACCCTCCCCTGCCAAGCGCAGTACAGCAAGCGGTAGGACCGGGAGAATGCGCGGCAAGCTGTGGGGACGAGAGCCAGGGCGAAGTGCCCTTGTGCTCGAGGAGGTCTGACCCGACGATAGGCCTCTTCCCGCTTCCGATGCCGCGTGCGCAATCACCTGCACCTGCACGCACACCCGAGGGGCGTCAGCCCGCGGCGGTTGCCGACGTCCTCATGTGAATGCCCAGGCGCCGTAGCCGACCACGCTGTGCCGGTCTCCAGCCGTGTCGCCGCTGTTGCGGAGGTCAAGTCGCTTGACCTTCAGCTCGCGCCACCGGGCCGCAGCCAGCCAGCCGCGGATTGGCAGGTAGCCGCAGGCGTCATCGGGCCCAAGCTTTCCGCCCTCGAGCCGTTCGATCGCTAGGGCCGTGGCCCTGTCGCGTCGCTGGGCAGCCTCGTGGGGCAGGAAGTGCGAGAGGTCCGAGCTGACCACGATCAGCGTTGCCGGATCATCGGCGAAGGGCTCCAGGACCGCCGCCACCTCCTCGTCCCGAGCATCGCCAACTACGAGCGGTACAAGCGCAAAGCCCTCATCGCCGAGTGCTCGTTGCAGGAAGGGCAGCTCGACCTCGATCGCGTGCTCGCGCCGGTGCGGCTCGTCGGCGAGGACCACACCGGGGAGACCCGCTATCGCTGTCAGTGCCTCGCGGTCGACCGGCACCTCGGCAAGCGGCGTGCGGAAGGCACCGACATGGCGCGGTACAGCGATGCCCCGGAACGCCACGTAGTGCGATGGGCCGATCACGACGACGCGGGTGAGCCGCCTTCCCGTGGCCTCGGCGAGGCACCCGAAGGCGCTGGCCGCAACCGGACCGGAATAGGCATAGCCGGCATGTGGTGCGATGAGCGCCCGCGGCAGGTCGTGTTTGCCACCGTGCGGCGCCTCCTCGAGCAGGTGGTCCACCTCGTCGCACAGCGCGCCTGGATCCGCCGGATAGAACGCTCCGGCCACCGCGCAAGGCCGCACGCTCGACACTTCAGGCCTCCGATCATAAGCTCGGTCGCTCAGCCCAGCAGCCGACCTGCCATGCCCGATCAGACCAGCGACGAGGTCATCACCGGCCATCCGGGCCGCTACTGGCACCAGCTCGAGGATGGCCGCATCCAATGCGACGTCTGCCCGCGCTTGTGCAAGCTGCACGAGGGCCAGCGGGGCTTGTGCTTCGTGCGGGCACGGCAGGACGACCGGATCGTGCTCACCACCTACGGCCGCTCCTCGGGCTTCTGCATCGACCCGATCGAGAAGAAGCCACTCGCTCACTTCCTGCCCGGCTCGGCGGTGCTCTCCTTCGGCACGGCGGGGTGCAATCTCACCTGCAAGTTCTGCCAGAACTGGGACATCTCGAAGGCACGTGCCTTTGACCGCCTGCAGGCCGAGGCCGGACCCGAGGAGATCGCCGAGGCCGCAGTGCGAAGCGGCTGCCGCTCGGTCGCCTATACCTACAACGATCCAGTCATCTTCCTCGAATACGCGGTCGACGTCGCGAAGGCCTGCCGCGCGCACGGCATCAAGAATGTCGCGGTGTCCGCGGGCTATATCTGCGAGGAGCCGCGGCGTGAGTTCTTCGCGCAGATGGATGCCGCCAACATCGACCTCAAGGCATTCACCGAGGGCTTCTACAAGCGGCTCTGCTCGGCCCAGCTCGAGCCCGTGCTCGACACGCTGGTCTACATCAAGCACGAGACGAACGTCTGGCTCGAGATCACGACGCTCTTGATCCCAGGCGAGAACGACGGACCCGCGGAGGTCGCGGCACTCAGCGACTGGGTGCTGGAGAAGCTGGGGCCCGACGTGCCTCTGCACTTCACGGCCTTCCACCCCGACTACAGGATGCTGGACAGGCCACGCACGCCGGCACGGTCGCTTCTGGAGGCGCGGCGGATCGCGATGGCGCGTGGGCTGCGCTACGTCTACACGGGCAACGTGCATGATGAGGCGACGCAGACCACCTACTGCAGCGGCTGCGGGGCCGTTCTGATCGGCCGTGACTGGCACGAGATCACCGCGTGGGGGCTGACCGAAGACGGGCGGTGCGGACGCTGCGGCGAGGACTGCCCTGGCGTGTTCGAGACCCGCCCGGCGGCTGGGGCCGACGCCGGCGGCCTTTAGCGATGGGTTTGGTCCACACGTCGCGTGCGACATGCGGTACTACCTGCTGATCCACCACACGGTAGCGAGTGGGCAGTGCGGCAGCCGGCACATCGGCACACGAAGGCGCCTGCCTATAGTGGCCGATGCGTGAAGCTGCTGGATGCGCGTGCTCCTGCGCAAGGCCATCGTCGCCGACCGGCACAGGCCTCGGTTCAGCTGCTCTGGGTATGCGGCCCACCCGGCTCGGAGACTGCAGTCACGGCCGTGTCGGCCTGCTCGCTGTCGCCATAGAGCGCCACGTCGCCGAACGAGACGATCCCGACCAGCCGCTTGTCCCGGCTCATCACCGGCAGGCGGCGCACCTTGTTCTCGCCCATGTTCTGGACGACATCGTCCAGGTCCTCATCCTCAAAGCAGTAGCGGACCTCGGGCGTCATCGCCTCGCGCACCTTCGTGTCCGGGCCCCTGCCCTGGGCCACGGCGCGGATCGCGATGTCCCGATCGGTGAGCATGCCGACCAGGCGGTCGTTCTCGCCCACCGGCAGCACGCCCACGTCGAGCTCCGCCATCCGACTTGCAGCCTGCTGGACCGTGTCGTCCGGGCTCGCGATCTCGACCCCGCGGGTCATGATCTCGCCTACCTTCATGTCAGCCCCTCCGCTTCGTTGGCCATCGAACCGGGTAGAACCAGCAGCGCAGGGAGCCGTTCCGGTCTGTCGCTCCCTGGCCCTCCTCAAGAGCCAACGGGATGCACCCCCGCCACCGGGGGACTTGCCTTTCGGAAGCCTCCCGCTCCTTCATGCACTTCGCCCGCCCTTCCCTGCACGGCAAAAGCCCGATCCGGCCTTCTCCTCAGGCCGTAAGCGGTTCTCCAAGGAAGCTTGCGATCGCGTCGCCGGCCTTGGCGATGTAGGCAATGCCATCCAGATGGCCGAGATCAGTGGTGATCGCTTCGCTGTAGGTGACCGTCTTGCCCATGGCTGCGAGCTTGTCCTTGAGCGCTCGCATATGCCGGGGCGGCGGGAAGACCAGATCGTCCGCCGAGGCGATCAGCAGAAGAGGGGCCGTGATCGCTGCCAAGCCCTCCTCGAGGCTGCGCCCATGCCCCGTCATGAAGAGCTGGTTCGCTTTGACCAGGTAGAGGAGGTGGTTGGCGTCGCTCAGGGCTGCCCGTGCCGCCGCCGTCCGGTCGAGCCACGCCTCGACGGCATAGTGGTGGTCCATGGCGGTGCCTGGGTCCTTTCCGTCCTCCGCCCACGCGCGCCCGAACCGCTCGATCCAGCCCCATTGCTGCGCCTGGAGCGTGATGATCTTGAGCGCCTCGGTCAGGCCGCGGATCGGCTCCGCCCTGCCGTAGTAGTCGCCGTTGTTCCAGTCTGGATCGAGCCGGATCGGTGCTGCCCACAGGTTCAGCCAGCCGATCAGGAAGGCGTTCTCCTCAGCCCCACCAATCACCGCGACCACGCGCTTCACCCAGTCCGGATAGGCACTGGCCCACTCGAACGCCTGCAGCGCACCCATCGACGCCCCAGCCACCGCGTGCAGCGAGCGGATGCCGAGATGCTCGAGCAGCGCCTTCTGCACGTTGACGAAGTCACGGATGGTCACGATCGGAAAGCGCATGCCGTAGGGCTTGCCGGTATCCGGATCGGTCGAGGCCGGCCCTGTCGTGATCGTGTTCGGGTCCTTGGCGTTCAGGTTTACCAGGGTATCGGAGCTGATGACGAAGTACTTGTTGGTGTCGAGCGGCTTGCCGGGGCCGATGATCGCATCCCAATAGCCCGGGAGCACATCATCCGGCCGGTACTTGCCGGCGGCATGCGAGTTGGCGCTGAAGAAGTGGGTGACGAGGATCGCGTTGTCCTTGGCTGCGTTCAGCTCGCCATAGCTCTCCCAGCCAACACGCACCTGCTTGATGACAGCACCACCCATGGTGGCGAAGCTCGGCAGCTCGAAGACCCTCTTCTCGACGATGAGATCCGGCATTCACCTGCTCCCTGGTGGCGACGGCAGAACATGGGCCCTGCCTGGTCAGGCCGGCAGGCGGCACTCGACAGGACGGAACTTGCCCATCGTTGCCGCGGTGCCGCCAAGGCCAGGCACGACCCGCACCACGAGACGAGGGAGCCGCAGGTCCCGCTCGCGCGCGAGGGCCTCGAACCAGCGCTCCACCCCGGCGGGCAAGTCGGCGGCCCGGTCCCCGGCTGCAACCAGCGAGACCTCGATCCGGTCGACCTCCTGCACGACATGCACTTGGCGTGCGCCCGGCAGCTCCAGCAGCGCGCCCAGGACGAGGGAGGGGTGGATCTCGATCCTCTGCCCCCGCTGGTTCTCAAGCCGCAACGCATCCTCCTGGCGCCCCTCGATCATCCGCACCCGGCGGAATGGCGGGGAGCTGGACCCACCTGGCGGGTCGAGAACGAGCCGGTCCGAGACACGATAGCGGATCAACGGCTGGGCGGTGCGGTCGAGGCAGGTGATGAGCAGGTGGTGCCCACACTTGCCATCCGGGACCGGCCGCTCTTGCTCGTCGACGACCTCCACCAGGGTCGTATCCTCCAGCAGGTACCGGTTTTGCTGGCCAGGGCTCTCGACGGCCAGGGCGCCGGTCTCGGTGGTCGCGTAGAGATCGAGCACCTCGCAGCCCCAGGCATCCTGTACCGCCTTGCGGAACGAGGGCGTGACAGCCTCTCCGCCGCCGATCACGCGCCGCGGCTCCAGGCGCACGCGGCCGTCTGCCTGGGCCTGGGCGATGGTCGCAACGACAGAGGGGTAGCCAAACAGAACTTCCGGGCGGAACCGCTCCAGGCGTGGCAGGACGTCCTCCAGCGGCTCCTCCGGATCGATCGTGAGCCGGGGCGGGTAACCCAGGTCGGTGGCACGGAGGAGGCGGCCCGAGATGTAGGACGGGTGGGTCGAGGTGAAGGTTGCCAGCCGCTCGACCATCCGGCCCTGCATCAAGGCCTGATTGCTGCGCAAGGACGCTGCCAGCGTGGCGATCCACTCCTCGTGGCTGTAGACGATGATGCCACGCCGCCCGGTGGATCCGCTCGTCAGCAGAACCTGGAAACGCCCGCGAAAGGTGTCGTCTGCCGAGGCGGTGCGCAGGAAGGCCTCGATGTCGGCCAGGCGCAGCGCCGGGTCGGTCACGGCCTCGTCGAACCGCTCCATGAGCTCTGCCTTGGTCACCGGCGGCAGCTCGCGGAGCGGCGCTCGTTCCAGGTCGATGCCCCGGTAGAGCTCGCGATAGAATGGCGCCCGCTCGGCTGCGGTTCGCGCCACCGCGCGCCATCGTTGTTCCTGATAGGCCGCCAGCTGTTCGGGCGTCCAACGCAGCACGGGGTCGAAGCGCACGTACTTCATTTGGATCGCCCGCAGCAGGTCGCCTGCCCGCTGCCAACGCTGCCACATGCGTCGCCCCCTCGGACTGGTCACGCGCTGCCCGGTCTGCTGATGGGTGGCCTCATTCTGGTGGGGTTCAAGCCAGTGTGCACCCTAGTGCGCACCGCGAGTGTCTCAGCCACAATCCCGCTCGAGCCGGCATCGACGGTGTAGGCCTTGGGCCTGGCCGGCATGGCGTGACGTAAGCTCTCGCCCCGCAAGCCTCCCGACCTGCATTCGCCCAGCCTTGCCATCCGTAGACCCGCAGCCCCTCGTACCAGGGGCCACGCCGACCTGCGCCGCTTCGAGCCGGCCGCCTTGGGTCGCGCCGAAGCGGCACTCTGGCGGGCCTACTACGAGCGCCGTCGCCTCGACCTTGTGGTGGGCATCATCCTCTCGGACCACCGCCACTTCGGCTCCTCACCGTGGGACAGCGTGCGCTCGGGCTTCGCAGCTGCCCGTGCAGCTTGGCGCTTCCAGGCCTCCCGCTCCCGTCCGGAGGCGATGACCACCCTGCCCTCATTGACCCACCACTTCGCCGTGGTCGCCAGGGCCACCGATGCCCGGTTCGACCCGGCTTAGGCCGCCCACCTCGAGCTCGATTGGTGGCAGCTCCGCCGTGAGGACCTCGAGCTCGCGAGCTACGCACCGGCAATCGCGGCCGCAACAGGCTATGTCTACGGCCTCGATCCCATGAAGCTGGCGGACTAGGCCTAGCTCAGGGCGGCAGCGATGCACGACCACGACATACAGGGTGAGGCAATGACGGAGGCCGACTGGCGCCGCATGGCCGACCGGCTCACCGCCTCCTACACCGCCCTTCGCGGGGCAATCAGGATCTCGGCTCTCACCACGGTCGGGGGGTCGGCCGAACCTCGACCGGAGGTCTCGCCGTGACGCCCAAGCTCAAGGTCTGCGTCATCGGCGCGGGCTCCAGCGGAATCGCCGTGGTCAAGGCGCTCACCGACCGCGGGATCCCGTTCGACTGCCTGGAGATATCCGACCGGGTCGGCGGCAACTGGGCCTTCCGCAACCCGAACGGTCGCTCCGCCGCCTACCGCTCTTTGCACATCAATACCTCGCGCGACCGCATGGCCTACGCCGACCTGCCAATGCCGCGCCATTACCCCGACTTTCCCCACCACAGCCTGGTGGCCCGGTACTTCGACCAGTATGTCGACCGCTTCGGCCTCCGGGAGCGGATCACCTTCAACGCTGAGGTCACCCGCGCGGTCCGCCTCGCCCCGCATCACTGGCGGGTGACGCTCGGTAGCGGCGAGGAACGCGAGTACGCGGTCCTGATCGTCGCCAACGGCCACCACTGGGACCCGCGCTGGCCCGACCCGCCAGTCCCCGGTGAGTTCGACGGCACGGTGCTGCATGCGCACGACTACGTCGACCCTAGCGAGCCCGTGGACATGCGCAGCAAGCGCATCGTGGTGGTCGGAATGGGCAACAGTGCGATGGACATCGCCTGCGAGCTGTGCCGGCCCGGGATCGCGGAGCGCCTCTACCTCTCCGCCCGGCGCGGCGCCTGGATCATGCCCAACTACCTCTTCGGCCGTCCGCTCGACGGGCTCGGGTTGACCCACCCTTTGCTACCCTGGCGGGTGCAGAGCCTGGTGGCGGGCCTGCTCCTACGGCTCATGATCGGGGTGCCGTGGCGGTTCGGCCTGCCACGACCCGACCACCCGCCGCTCGCTGCCCATCCGACGATCAGCCAGGACCTGCTCGTCCGGCTCGGCCGCGGCGACATCCTGCCCAAGCCCGGGATCGAGCGGCTGGAGGGTGGGCTCGTGCGGTTCGCGGACGGGTCCTCGGTCGAAGCCGACGTGATCGTCTACTGCACCGGGTACAAGGTCAGCTTCCCGTTCTTCGACCCGGAGTTCCTGGCAGCACCGGGCAACGACCTGCCGCTGTGGCGGCGGATGGCCCGGCCAGGCGAGGACGACCTCTTCTTCGTCGGCCTGCTGCAGCCGCTGGGCGCCACCATGCCGCTGGCCGAAGCGCAGGCAAAGCTGATCGGCGACCTCCTGATCGGGCGCTACGCCCTGCCCTCGGCCGAGGCGATGCGGGCTGAGATGGAGCGGGAGCGGCGCCGCCTTGCCGCGCGCTATGTGGCCTCCAACGGCACACCATGCAGGTGGACTTCGACGGTTACCTGCACGAGCTCGCGCGAGAGCGAAAGGCCGGGGAGTGGCGGGCTAGGACCGTTGCTGGGAGAAGCCGACCTGTCACTGCCGGCTCCTGAGCCTGACCAGAGAACGGCACATCGGGGAGCTACTCAAGGGCTCTCGAGATCGCGAGAGCAGTTCCCCTGCCCTACCCGCCATGATCAGCTCAGATGCTGGGCCAAGTGCTTGTTCATCTCGAACATGGTCACCTTCTTCTTCCCGAACACCGGCTCCAGCTTGGCGTCGGCCAGGATCTCGCGCTTGTTCTCCGGGTTCTGCAGGTTGTTCTTCTTGATGTAGTCCCAGACCCGGCTCACCACCTCACCGCGGGCCAAAGGCTCGGAGCCGACCACGGCGGCAAGCTCCTTCGACGGCTGCAAGGGCTTTTGCAGCGCATTGGGCTTCTTGCCCCCTGTGCTGCCCGATGCTGGCTTGCCGCTTTGCGCCTTCTTGACCGCCATGATGTTCTCCAAGCTGCTTGAGCTATCTCTGAACAAAAGCCTAGGGACGTTCCTGCTTGGTTCGCAAGCTCACACGAGACTGTTCGGTCTGCTCAGCTCCAGGAAGGGAGCCGTGTGTGGTCGCGCTGGCACTTGCGGGCGAAACCGGCAAAGGCGCGGCGCTCGTCACGTAGCTCGACCCCACATTGCCGGCGGTAGCTCTCGAAGCGCTGCCAGAGCCAGTGCGGGTTGTGCGAGGGGGCGAGCTCGGCCGCCATGGCGCGCGCCTCCTCGGCTGCAAGCGGCAGTCGCCAGGGCCGCGTAGCGTGCAAGCCTTCGGGCGTGAGCTGGCCTTGAGGCCGGCGCAGCAGGCTGGCGAGCAGGCCGCCTGGATTGCGCACCCTGCCCTTCTCCCGCTGCTGCCAGACATGCGCCACGGCCTGCACCACGGGGCTTGTGCCGTGCCGCTCGATGGCTTGGTTGAGGTGGCGGGTGGCAAGCCCGAGCCGGTGTGCCTGCTGGCGGGCCTCGATCTCGCGCTCGGTAGTCTCGTCCAGGCTGAGACGGTGCTGGTCGGGCTCTTCCTCCTCGTCCGACCTTGCAGCCTTGAATCCGTCCGACTCCTCAACGGAGTTTGTCTCTGTCTTATGGATGGCCGAAACGACATCCCGGGGTGACGGATCCGTGGTCTTTTCCACCCTTCCCTCCCCCGCCTCAGGGTTCTCGAGGGTCCGGGCCAGCTCCTCGATCATGGCCTGGATGGGCCCGAGCTCGGCTGGGCCGGTGGCGGGGTGCATGAGCTGCCGGCGCAGGCGGCGGAGCGTGCGCCGGTGCGCCTCCAGCATCTCCAAGGCCGATGGCTCCGGCTCGGGTCTGGCGGCCAGGGCAGCGCGGCTCTGGAGGAGGGCACGCTGGGCCCGGCGCAGGCTCAGGGTCGCGGCCTGGCGCTGCTTGGCGAGCAGGGCAAGCCTGGCCTGCAGCTCGTGGGCGACGACTACGGCTGGGCGCAGGTCGATGCCGGTGAGATCGTCGGGCCTGGCTTCCTCGTCCGGCCGGCGGCGGTTGTAGGGCCCGTACTCGACCAGGATCAGGCCCTGCTCGCGCAAGGTGGCGAGGTGCTTCTGCACGGTGCGCTCGTCGCAGGCAGCAAGGCGCGCGATCGCGGCATTGCTGGCGGTGAGCACCGGCGGGCGGCGCAGGCCCCAGCCGCGGTAGAGGGTCAAGAGCGCACCCAGCGTGCGGACCACGCCGGCGCGCAGGCCGAGCTGACGTCCGCCTTCCTCGAGCACCCGGCGTGCGGCTGCGGCGTGCGGCAGGGCGGGGGTGAAGCCCTGATAGGCTGCGGCACGCTCCCGCGCGATCGCCGCCCCGGCGCTGCGCGGGGCCACGCCCAGGGCTGGCCGAGCTTGCTCGTCCAGCTGTCGATCGTCCTCGTGATGAGGTCGCATGCTCCCGTTCACGCCCGAAGGCGTGCTCCTGCAGGAGGGAGATGTGCGACGAGAACCACCGTTCGTGCTTGCGCTAAGCGCCAGCACGCCCTATAGAAACGGGCAGCCATTTTGAGTTCTGTCGCACATCGCTCGAGCCCGCCGCGCCAACGGTGGGCTCGTGGCATTTCTGGGGGATGTGCGAACGGGCTGCTGCTAGCTCATGCTGGTCTCCTCCATGGGCCCGGCGGGGTTGTGGCGGGCAAAGGCCGAGCCCGCCCATGGCGCCAGGGCAGCGCCATGATCGGTGGCCTTGCCCTTCTCCACAAGCAGTTTCAAGAAGCTGGCCAGCTCTCCTGGCAAGCCGCGCGAGGGTAGAGCCGGTCTATCCAGCTTATCGCTGCTGTCGAATGTGTCGCCGGCGCCTTATTGCTGCGCGCTCAAGGTCCAAGCTGATCGTCGCTTGCGCCCAGTCTTATCGTCGCGCGGCACCTTCCGTATCCCGGCAAGGCGCTGCTGATCGCCTCGTCCTTGGAGCTTCAGGACGACATCGACCGCACTCTTGATACCTGCAAAGGGGAGGCTGGCTGGGCCTTGGCGACCAAAGTGTGCAGCCGGCACTGGCTTTCTGCCGGATAGCAAGGAGGCCGGTGGTCCTGTTTTCACGCCGTGAAAACGATGCTCTCCTCGCCACAACCAGCCACAATTTCCTTACCGCGCTCCTCTCAGCCTTTCTTCGCTTGGCTACCCCTATTAGCGTTCCGCATTCATCATGCCGGAACGCTCGCATGCTCCTGCCTGGCCGTACCCTCACCATCTTCGCACCTAAGGGTGGCGTAGGGAAAAGCACTCTCGCCACCAACTTGCTTGTGGCCGCCAGGCTAGAGGGGCTCGATGCTGTTGGGATTGATCTTGATGCGCAAGGATCATTCCAGACGTGGGGCCAGGACCGTGCTCGACAAAACCGCGACCCGGAGGCGCGGGTCATTGCTGCCCGAGTATCCGACTGGCGTGATGTATTCGCCCAAGAGAGGAGGAGAGATTTAGCCGTCACCGATACTCCGCCGGGTGTTGACGACGATGAACGGCTGGCTGCCATCCTGGAGCTTGCCCGCGTTTCGAGCTTGGTGCTTATTCCCACTCTTCCTCACGGAGCTAGCTTAAGAAAACTCGTGGACTTCGGCGTGGCACTCCGCGACCGGTTTGGAGTCGACGCTATCTTTGTGTTAAATCAAACGATCGCTGGGCGGAGCATTGTGGCGGACGCTAGAGAGTTGCTCCACCGCCGAGGAATGTTGTGTCCGGTTGAGATCCCACAACGCGACGCAATCCTGCGTGCGATCGACATTGGCGAAGCTGTTGTGGAAGACCCACGGGCGCCGGGTGCCACTCCGTTGCTCAGCTTGTGGCACTTCGCAGCTGAACGTCTAGCGCTTCGGGCAGAGGCAGCGTAATGGCGCGCAAAGGCAAAGCTTTCACCTGGGACGAAGTGGCGGACGTGCCGCTTTCACGGCGTGAAAACGTCGTGGTCCTCGATGATGAACGGGCTCGGGTACTGCCGAAAATCGCGGCCCAGGATGAACTCCTCCGCGATCGGACAAGGGCCGCACTGGTTGACGCAGATGTCGATGAGGCTGCCCTAGATGAGGTTGTAAGTGCCCTACAAGGCCTTGGCCGTGACCTTGATAGTATAAAGGGCAAGATGATCGAGGCAGGACGGCGGCTGTTGCGTATTACCCGTGCTGCCGGGGCGCGTGGTTACCGAGCTTTGTTTCGGGCGGGACTTGTGCCGATCAGTGAGGTCACCGCTAGTAAGCTGCGCAAGGTTGCAGAAGCGGTAGAGAACGGAAAGATTCCGCTTGACCTTCTTCCGGCTGCGATTAGGACAGCTTACTATGCGACTACCTTACCTCCTGCCTCCATTGACCGACTCATCGATGCTGGTGTGCTCCGGCCTGAGGTGACAGTACGGGAGATCGAGCGCTTCCTCGAGATCAAAGGAGAGGAGAATAGAGATAGATTACTTCCAGCAGAGCGGGAGCGCTTGATGCGTCGACTACAGCGTGTGGAGAAGACAGCGAGGGAGCTTCGACTGAAACTCGGCCTCGCCAGTGGAACGTAGCTTCCTAGTACAAATCCCTTGCCATA
>CAWHNT010000054.1:0-8320 GCA_963830775.1 uncultured Alphaproteobacteria bacterium
GTCAGGTGGGGCGCGCGGAGAGGGTGTCCCAGGCCGCCATCGCGCAATCGACGACGGCGTTGAGGGTGGCGCAGGAGGTGCCGTCGCGGGCCTGGATGGAGAGGCCGTTCAGGACGGTGGTGTAGAAGGCGGCAATCGCGCGCGTGTCGGTGCCGGCGGGCAACTCACCCTCCGCCACAGCGCGGTCGAGGCGGGCGAGGAGAGCTGCCTCCCCGGCGCGGCGGCGGCCGGCCATATGTTCCCGGACGGCGTCGCTCTCCAGCCCGCCGATGGCCGCCGTCAGGACGATCATGCAGCCTGCCGGCTTGTCGGGATCGGCATAGGCGCGGGCCTTGTCGCGCAGCATCGCCTCGATCGCCTCGCGTGCGGTGCCGCACTCGCGCAGGAGCCGCTCGCCTTCCGCACCCTCCTCGGCCTCGTAGAGGTCGACGGCCTCGCGAAAGAGCGCCTCCTTGCAGCCGAACGCGGCATAGAGGCTGGGCCGGTTGATGCCCATGGCAGCCGTGAGGTCACTGAGCGAGGTGCCCTCGTAGCCATGCTGCCAGAACACCTCCATCGCCCGCCTGAGGGCCGCCGAGCGGTCGAACGCGCGCGGTCTGCCCCGCTCCGCCATGTACCCTGCCTTTCTGTACCGAACGAGATATAATTCACTTGACGCTCGCAGGCCAGCCACCTAGCTAGGCTGTACCAATCGGTACAGAAAGGTGAAGGGCATGTCTGACCTGCAGGGCAAGGTGGCGCTGGTGACGGGTGGCAGCCGTGGGCTCGGAGCCGCGATCGCGGTGGCGCTCGCGAACGAGGGGGCGGACGTGGCGGTGACCTACGTCTCGGCACCCGAGAAGGCGCAGGCGGTGGTGGCCCGGATCGAGGCGGCGGGCCGGCGCGGGCTTGCGGTTCGCGCGGACAGCGCCCGGGCCGAGGACGTGATCGCGGCCGTGGAGCGGACGGCCGCCGAACTCGGACGGCTCGATGTCCTGGTCAACAATGCCGGCATTGCGGTGCTGGGGCCGCTCGAGGAGGTTGCACTCGAGGATGTCGACCGGACGATCGCGGTCCATGTCCGGGCGGCCTTCGTCGCGGCGCAGGCGGCGGCCAGGCATATGGGCGAGGGCGGACGGATCGTCAGCATCGGCAGCTGCCTTGCCGAACGGGTGCCGCACGGTGGGGCCACGCTCTATTCGATGAGCAAGGCGGCGCTGAGCGGGCTGACCAAGGGACTGGCGCGCGACCTCGGAGCCCGCGGCATCACCGCCAACCTGATCCACCCGGGCCCGATCGACACCGACATGAATCCGGCCGACGGCCCCCATGCCGACGGCCAGCGGGCGCTGACGGCGCTCGGGCGCTACGGCGAGGCCGAGGACATCGCCGCGATGGTGGTCCATCTCGCCGGCCGGAGCGGGCGCAACATCACCGGTGCCGCCTTCGCTGTCGACGGCGGCTACGCGGCGTGAGCCCATGGCCTGGCTCCTGCTCGTCGGCGCCGGCCTGCTCGAGATCGTGTGGGCCATGGCGCTCAAGCATGCGGCCGGCTTCACCCGGCTCTGGCCGAGCCTGATCGGGATCGCCGCCGCCATCGTGAGCTTCGTCATGCTGTCGGCCTCGCTGAAGGTCCTGCCGGTGGGCACGGCCTATGCGGTCTGGGTCGGCGTGGGTGCCCTGGGCGTTGCCGGGGCGGGCATTCTCCTCCTGGGCGAGAGCGCCTCGCCTGCACGGCTGCTCTGCCTGAGCCTGATCCTGATCGGGATCGTCGGGCTCAAGTACGTGGGAGAGGCGGGCTGAACGGAAGGGCGGATCGCGTCAGGGTAGGCGAAGTTCCGCTGCGCCGCGGGTGCGGCTACAATCGGCGTCATGCCTGACGAGCCCCGCGAGCGCCTGCGCGCGATCTGCCTCGCTCTGCCCGAAGCGGTGGAGAAGGAGGCGTGGGGCGATCCGACGCTGGCGGGTCAGGGACAAGATCTTCGCCATGGCGAAGCGCGGGGACGGGCGCGAGTCGCTGTGGTGCAAGGCGCCGCCGGGGAGCCAGATGGTGCTGGTGGGCGGCCGATCCGGAGCGCTTCTTCGTGCCGCCCTATGTCGGGCACAAGGGCTGGGTGGGCATGCGGCTCGACGGCAAGCCGGACTGGGACGAGGTGGCGCTGCTGGTGCGGCGGAGCTACCGGCTGACAGCACCGAAGCGGCTGGCCGTGCTGGTGGTCGAGCCGGGCTGATCAGCGAAGGCCCGGCATCAGCGACGCCGTCGCCGGCCGCCGTGGGAGGCGTCGGTGTCGCCGGTTATGTGCCAGAAGAAGAAGCGAGCGCTCCTGAATGGATAGGAGTTCCACTCGCAGGCCACGCCGTCCCTGTCCGCGTCATTGCGCTGCCAGTAGCCGGGCTCGCCACGCCGCGGCTTGTCGAACCCGACGGCCCGGGCGGCGGCACAGCTGGGGAAGGCCGCGAGATGCCTGATCGAGACCAGCGCAGGCCAGGGGACGAGCCCGACAACGGCGATGGCTATCGCGAGCATGGTGATGGCGGTCGGACCCCAGGTCCGGGCCGCGCGGCGCAGGCGGCGGAGCTTCGTGGCGAGCTCGATACGCGATGAGGCCTTGCGGAAGCGGCTCTGCAGCCGCCGCAGCCGCACCTCGGGCTCGGACTCTGGACCGGCACGCCACTGCAGGGGCATGGCACGCTCCCTGTTCGGGAGCGCCATGGTGAGGGGCAGGTATTAACGGGACGTTAGGGCCCGCACTCGCGGCCAGCCATTCTCAGGCGGCGAAGGCCGCGGGGCGGCCGAACCAGGGGCCGCGGGCGAAGAGGCTGGGGCAGCGGCGCAGGTTGCGGGCGACGCGCTCCTCGCTGACGCCGCTCACCACCACCGGCACGGGGCCCAAGGCCACGCGGCTGACGAGGCGGCCGGTGAGGTCGGCGCCGCGAGCGCTGCCGTCGAGCAGGCCGGCCTCGACCTCGAGGCATCCCAGCGGCAGCTCGAGGCAGCGGCGCAGGGCCGGCTCGTCGCTCGGTGGCAGGTCGAGGTGCAGGCCGATCCGGGCATGCCAGGAGGAGGGGAGGCCGAGGATGGCCTGGCTGCTGTCGGGGCCGCCGCGGATCAGCACGAGCAGAGGCGGGCGGGCGGACTCCTCGGCCTGGAAGGCGTGGGCCAGAAGCTGGAGCACGGTGCGGTCGGCGAGGCTGCGGGCGGCGATGCCGAGCATCACCGTCTCGCGCCGTCCGGTCCCGGCCATATGGTAGGCAAGGGCCAGGCCGCGGGCCAGGATGGTGCTGTCGAGACGGGCCAGGAGGCGCGGCGGGATGCGCTGCCACTCTACCGCGGTGGCGCCGATCTCCTCCCCGCCTGCGGTGCGGAATGACGGCTCGAGCGCCACGGCGGCGACGGGCCTGCCGTCGCCGATGCTGACCACCGGCTGGGCGCCGAGGGTCACGGTCGGGCCGGCTGAGGATTGACGAGCTGGGCAAGCCGCCTCGGCAAGCGGCCGACCCAGGCCGAAGGCCGCAGCCGTGGCGAGGGTGACCGGGCGCAGCAGCGCCAGGCCGGCGGTCACCAGGGCGGAGTGGGCCGCCAGGCCCAAGGCCGCACTGGAGGTTCCCAGGGCCAGCCCGCCCTTGAGCATCAGCAGCGACGTGTCCGGCAGCATGCCTTCGCTCCGTATCCCAGACTGTCGATCGTAGACGGGCATGCTTAATGTCGTCCTAACGCCATGCAGTCTGTGGCAAAGGTCAACCCTGGGCAGGTCGGAGCGGTTCCCGTGGTGAGGTCAGGCGACGCAGCCACGCCCGTCTCCGCAAGCGTTCACGAGGCCGCAGGCCTGCCGGTTCTGTTCCGGGACTGGTTCGCCCGGCGCGGCTGGCGGCTGCGGGCGCACCAGGCGGCCATGGTGGAGGCCGCGGCCGCCGACCGGGACGCGCTGCTGATAGCGCCTACCGGCGGCGGCAAGACGCTGGGCGGCTTCCTGCCGAGCCTGGTCGAGCTGGCCGGGCCCGCGGCCGGGCCGGGCCTGCACACGGTCTACATCTCGCCGCTGAAGGCGCTCACCAACGACATCGCCCGCAACCTGGCACTGCCGGTGAGCGAGATGGAGCTGCCCATCCGCTACGAGGTCCGCACCGGCGACACGCCGCAGAACCGGCGCAAGCGGCAGTTGCGGGACCCGCCGCAGATGCTGCTGACGACGCCGGAATCGCTGGCGCTGCTGCTGTCCTACGCCGAGGCGCCGGGCCTCTTCGGCGGCGTCAGGCGGGTCGTCCTGGACGAGCTGCATGCGCTGGCGGAGAGCAAGCGCGGGGCGCTTTTGAGCCTGGGGCTGGCCCGGCTGCGGGGCCTGGCGCCACGGGCGACGTTCGCGGGTCTGTCGGCGACCGTCGCCGATCCGGGGGCACTGCTCCGCTATCTCACGCCCGATCCGGAGAGGGCGGTGCTGGTCCAGGGGCCGCCGGGTGCGGAGCCCGACGTGCGGCTGCTGATACCCGGAGCATCCGATGCCGTGGGGCGGCACGGTCGGGCTCTACGCGGCCGAGGACCTCTACCGGCTGATCGAAGGTGCCAGGCTGACGCTCGTCTTCGTCAACACGAGGGCGCGCGCGGAGCTGATCTTCGGCGCCCTGTGGCGGCTGAACCGGGAGAACCTGCCGATCGGCCTGCATCATGGCAGCCTCGACGTGGAGCAGCGGCGCAAGGTCGAGGCGGCGATGGCGCGAGGGGTGCTGCGCGCGGTCGTGGCGACCTCGTCGCTCGATCTCGGCATCGACTGGGGCGATGTCGACCTCGTGGTGCAGGTGGGGGCACCCAAGGGGGCGGCACGGCTGCTGCAGCGGATCGGGCGGGCGAACCACCGCCTGGACGAGCCGAGCCGGGCGGTGATGATCCCCGGCAACCGGTTCGAGGTGCTGGAATGCATGGCGGCCGAGGATGCGCTGGCCCAGCACACGCTGGACGGCGGGCTGATCTTCCCGGGCGGGCTCGACGTGCTGGCGCAGCACATCACCGGCGTCGCGTGTGCCGGGCCGTTCGAGGCCGGGGAGCTCTATGAGGAGGTGCGCTCGGCGGCACCGTTCGCTGGCCTGACGCGCAAGGAGTTCGACGACACGGTCGAGTTCGTGGCGACGGGCGGCTACGCGCTGCGGACCTACGAGCGCTACCGGCGCCTGGAGGAGGGCGAGGACGGGCGCTGGCGGCTGGCCGATCCGCAGCTCCTGCGCCGCTACCGGATGAACATCGGCACCATCGTCGAAGCACCGCTGATCCGGATCCGGCTGGGCAGGAAGCGGCTGGGCGAGGTGGAGGAGATGTTCATCGCCTCCCTGGCGCCGGGCGACACCTTCCTGTTCGCAGGGCAGCTGCTGCGTTTCGAGAGCATTCGCGACGGCGAGGCGATCGTCACCCTGGCGAAGGACCGTGGCGATCCCAAGGTGCCGACCTATGCCGGGGCGCGGCTGCCGCTCAGCACCCACCTTGCGGATCGCGTGCGGGCCCTGATCGCGGACCGGGAGCGTTGGGCCGGTCTGCCCGAAGCCGTGCGCGAGTGGCTGCAGGCCCAGGAACGTCGGGCGGCGGTGCCGGCGGCGGACGAGCTCCTGGTCGAGACCTTCGCCCGCGCGGGTCGGCACTATCTGGTCGCCTACTGCTTTGCCGGGCGGAACGCGCAGCAGACGCTGGGCATGCTGCTCACGCGGCGGATGGAGCGGCGTGGCCTGAGGCCGCAGGGCTTCTCGGCCACGGACTACTGCCTTGCCGTCTGGAGCCTGCGCCCGGTAGAGGATGTTCCCGATCTGTTCAGCGTCGACATCCTGGGCGACGAGCTCGAGGAGTGGATGGCGGAGAGCTCGCTGGTACGCCGGACCTTCAGGAACTGTGCCGTCGTCGCCGGGCTGATCGAGCGCCGCATCCCGGGCCAGGAGAAGACGGGGCGGCAGGTCACCTTCAGCTCGGACCTGATCTACGACGTGCTGCGCAAGTATGAGCCGGACCATGTGCTGCTGCGGGCCGCGCGCGCCGAGGCCGCCTTCGGCATGACCGACATCCGCCGCCTCGCCGACTTCCTGGTCGGCGTCCAGGGCCATATCCGGCACGAGCGCCTGCGCCGGATCTCGCCCTTCGCCATCGCCATCATCGCCGGCATCGGCAAGGAGTTCGTCGCCGACGACGCGCTCGACGACAGCCTGGACGAGCTGGTGCAGGAGCTGGTGGCCGAGGCGTTCGGCGAGCCGGAGCCGGCGGCCCCGTGAGGCTCGAGTTCTGCGGCCAGGCGCTGGAGCTCGATCCGGCGGGCCTGCTGCACTGGCCGGAGCGGGGCCTCGTGGTGGTGGCGGACCTGCACCTGGAGAAGGGCAGCGCCTTCGCCCGCCGCGGGCTGATGCTGCCGCCCTACGACACTCATGCGACGCTGCTGCGGCTGGAGGCGGTGCTGGCGCGGCTGCGGCCGCGGACGGTGGTGAGCCTGGGCGACAGCTTCCACGACCGGCGGGGGGCGGAGCTGCTGGAGCCGGAGCTGGCCCGGCAGGTGCGGCGGCTGACCGGGAGCGTCGAGTGGGTGTGGGTCAGGGGCAACCATGACCCGGACCCGCCGGCCGGCCTGGGCGGCAGGGCCGTGGCCGAGCTGAGCGTGGCCGGTCTCTTGTTCCGGCATGCGCCGTGCGGCGAGGCGGGCGAGGTGGCGGGCCACCTGCATCCGAAGGCGCGGCTGGTCGGCACCAGGCTGCGGCTGTCGCGGCCGTGCTATGTCAGCGACGGGATGCGGCTCGTGCTGCCGGCGTTCGGCAGCTACACGGGCGGGCTCGACGTGATGCACCCGGCCATCGCCGGGCTGTTTCCCGGCGGGTTCGCCGCCATGCTGCTGGGGGCCGAGCGGGTGTTCCGAGTGCCGCATGACCGGCTCGAAGCCTGGCAGGGCGTTGGTTGAAGGCGGACCTGGGCGCGCGCATATCTCGGGCGAGCCCAGAGGAGTGCTGATGGAGCAGGCAGCGAGCGTCCAGGCGGCCGCCGACCGGCTGCGCGAGGATTTCGGGTTCCTCGACGACTGGCGCGACAAGGTCGAGCACATCATCGACCTCGGCAAGCGGCTGCCGGGCCTGCCGGACGAGCTCAAGACCGAGGGCAACAAGGTGCGTGGCTGCCAGAGCCAGGTGTGGCTGGTGGCCGAGATGGAGCCCGGGTCGGGCCGGCTGCGCCTGCGGGCGGACAGCGACGCCATCCTGGTGCGCGGGCTGATCGCCCTCCTGCTGGCCCTCTATGACGGTCGCCGGCCAGCCGAGATCCTGGAGAACCCACCCGACGTGCTGGAGGAGATCGGGCTCCAGCGCTTCCTCACCCCCGGCCGCGCCAACGGGCTCTACGCCATGGTCGGCCGCATCCGCGCCATGGCCGAGGCCTACGCGGCACGTCGCCCGGCGGCGACAGTAGGCTGAGCGGCTGGGCAGCCGGCGTGATCGCAGCGGCGTTGTGGCTTGCCTTGCCGGGACCGGTGTGGAATAGCGCCTCGATGCCGACAGTAAGTGGAAATCCCGCATGCTCGGTTCGCGCGTGAGCGCAGGCCGGCCCGGCCCGCTGCGCGACCTTGGACGCCGCCTCCTGCAATCCGCCTGGGCGTTCTACTTTGCGCATCGGCCGCTCATCGTGGCCGGCATGGCGCTCTACTTGGCGGGCATCCATGTCGTGGCCCTGGGTCTTTTCTGGCAGTCGCAATGGCCGGGCCTGATCGTGTGGAAGCTGGGCATGGGCTCGCGCTGGGTCGAGCTCGACCGCTTCTTCAAGGCTCGGCGGAACCAGACCGAGCGGCGGGCCAACGCGGTCGAGCCCGGTGCCGTGCTCTTCATCGGCGACAGCCAGCTTGCCGCGCTGGACACCAGCGCGCTGACCGACCGTGCCGTACAGTTGGCGATCCCGGGCGACACGTCCCGGCGGGTCGCCACGCGGCTTCGCGACTATTGGCAGATGGACCAAGCCAAGCTGATCTTCCTCCATGTCGGCACCAACGACCTGTTCTTCCGCACGCCGGCGGAAATGGAAAAGCCCTTCGCCCGCATCTTCCGCACGTTGCCGCAGAACGTGCCGGTGATGCTCAACGCCATCCTGCCGATCGATGAGCGTCTCTTCGACGCCTACACCAACGCCGACATTGCGGCCGCCAACGCGGTGATGGCGCGCATGTGCGCGGCGCACCCGAACTGCACCTGGGTCGATACGAGCGACAAGTTGAAGGACGCGACCGGGAATCTCGACCCGCGCTATCACGAGCGTCACGAGGGCCTGCATCGAGCATCGAGGGCAACCGGGTCTGGCGAGCGAGCCTGGAGCCCATCCTGGCGCCGTGGCGGTCGTTCTGAA
>CAWHNT010000055.1:0-88422 GCA_963830775.1 uncultured Alphaproteobacteria bacterium
CCTGAGTAGCCTGGAGAAGCAGCAACTTTGCTCTATCTGCTCAGCGGGTTAGATTTCGCTGGGAGGTGGGTATGGCGGGAAAGCTGGCGTCGCAGGTGCGGGGCTTGAGCGAGGCGCAGTTCCGCGAGGCTTACGGGACCGAGGAGCAGTGCCGGGCGGTGGTGGAGAAGCTGCGCTGGCCGGCTGGCTTCGTCTGCCCGGTCTGCGGTGGCTGTGAGGGCACGCGATTGAGCACGCGGCCGAAGATCCAGTGCCGGGCCTGCCGGCATCAAGTCTCGCTCACCGCCGGCACCATCTTCCACGCCACCAAGCTGCCGCTGACCAGCTGGTTCCTGGCGATGTGGCTGATCACGACCGCCAAGAACGGGATCAGCTCGGTCGAGCTCGGGCGCCGGCTCGGGATCAAGCAGACCAACGCCTGGGCCATGAAGCAGAAGATCATGGCGGTGATGGCCGGGCGCGAGGACAAGAGGCGGCTGGATGGCCGGGTCGAGATGGATGACGTCTATCTGGGCGGGCATCGGCCGGGGAAGCGGGGCCGTGGCGCCGCCGGCAAGCAGCCCTTCGTGGCCGCCGTATCGACCAGTGATGACCGCCGCCCACGCAAGATCAAGCTCCTGCCGGTCAAGGGCTTCCGCAAGAAGGAGGTCAAGAAGCTTGTGGCCAAGCACCTGGCTTCGACCAGCCGGCTCGTGACCGATGGGCTGCGCTGCTGGACCGCCGCGGCCGAGGCCGGGCTGGAGCACACCGTGATCGTCACCGGCAGCGGCAAACGGGCCGCCCAATGGTCACCGTTCAAGTGGGTCAACACCACCCTGGGCAACGTCAAGGCCGCGATCACCGGCACGTACCGTCACGTCAGCCCCGAGCATGCCGGCCGTTATCTCGCCAGCTTCGCCTGGCGCTTCAACCGCCGCTTCCAGCTCACCAGCCTGATCCCGCGCCTCGTCCACAGCGCCGTCAGGACCGCCCCGCTGCCTTACCACCAGCTCGTCACCAGCTGACGATGCAGGCTACTCAGGAAGGGAAAACAACCGCTACGCCGCAGAGGTTGCCCGTGGGCGCTGCCGGCAGACAACGACCGCCTTCTGAGGCGCCACCCGTGATGACCAGATCAGCTGGGATTTACGGCTCATGTCAGCAGGCCGTCCTATAGTTAGCGAAGCATACAAGCACCAATATGTCGGCTACCCGCCGCTGATCCTGTGAGTGGCGGGTCCGGGGGGATGGCCAGCCCAGGATCGTGGACGTAGCCGTCGAGGGCGTTGGAGCATGGTGGTCACCACCCGTTCGGAGTTCGACGCCATCGTCGCACGGAGCGGGATCGACGGGCTGCTGCAGGAACTGGCCGCCCGCTCCAGAGCCGCAGCGGCAAAGGCGGGATGAACCGGGTGATCTGGGGCTACGGGGTCGTGCGGTTCGCGGGCTGATGGCCGTGCCGCTGGCCGGTACCGAGTGCAATCCCACAAGAGCTCTTGTGCGAGGGCATTGCGGGCCGCATCTGCTCGGGATGCACCCACCGATCTTCGTTCGTGAGCTAGGCGGCGCGGAGCGCGCTCAGCTCGAGGCCAGCCTGCGTTCCCCAAGCGCGTTCACCGTGCGGCGTGCCCAGATCGTGCGGCTGAGCGCGGCAGGGCGTCCGCCGCGGGCCATTGCGCAGGGCTTGTGCTGCGCGGTGCAGACCGTGCGCAACGCCATCCGCGCTTTCAACGCCCGCGGCCTTGCGGCCCTGACCGCCGGTTCCCCGCGGCCCAAGAGCGCCGCCCCGGTGCTGGATGGAGCCAAGCTGGAGCAGCTGCGCAGTCTCCTGCACCAGCCGCCACGCGCCTTCGGCCATGCCAGGAGCACCTGGACGCTCACCCTGCTGGCGCAGGTCGTGCACGAACAGGGGCTGAGCGCGACCGTCCTGTCGGACGAGACGATCCGGCGGGCGTTGGCGCGGCTGGAGGTGGGCTGGAAGCGCGCCAAGCGCTGGCTCACCAGCCCCGATCCCGACTACGCGCGTAAAAAAGTCGCCGCGACCGCCTGATCCGGCGGGCGCAAAGCCAGCCGGGCTGGGCGCTCGGCTTTCAGGACGAGGTCTGGTTCTCCCGCCTGGCGCAGCCGGCGCTGCATGCCTGGACGGCGGGCGAGCCCCTGCGCCTTGGCCTGCACCCCGTGGATCGCGCCGATCCTGAGCCGAAGGCCCTGGCCTGCTACGGCCTGTGGCTGCCTGCACGCGAGCGGATGCTGCTGCGCTTCGTCAACGGGCGACCGATCAGCCCGGTGACCTGCGCCTTCCTTGCCTGGGTCGCCGAACAGCTCGCGGCCGAGGGCGTCCGGGTCTTGGCGCTGATCTGGGACAACGCCTCCTGGCACATCAGCCGCGAGGTGCAGGACTGGGTCAGGAGGCACAATCGCGAGGTCAAGCGGACCGGCCATGGTTGCCGCCTTCTGATCTGCCGGCTGCCGAGCCGAAGCCCGTGGCTCAACCCGATCGAGCCCAAATGGGTCCACGGCAAGCGAGCGGTGGTCGAGCCGGCGCGCAAGCTCACCGGCGCCGAGCTCAAGCAGCGGCTGTGCGAGCACTACCAATCCAGCTTCTCCCGCCGCTCGCACAACAGGTCCTTGATCATGCACTAGGTCGCAGTGGCAGGGCGTGCGGCGGCTGCAATCGGCTCCGGCAGCGTCATGCGCAGGAGGCCGTAGCCCAGCATTGCCGCCAGCACCGACGCGGCCATGACGCCGATCTTGGCCTGGTCCAGCACGGCACCTTCGCCGAAGGCGAGCATGGCGATGAAGAGCGCCATGGTGAAACCGATCCCGCCCAGGAAGCCCACGCCGGTGAGCGCTGCCCAGCCCACGCCTGCGGGCAGGCGGGTGATGCCCAGCATCGTGGACGCCGCCACGCAGAGCGTGATGCCGATCGGCTTGCCGACCAGCAGGCCCAGGAAGGCGCCCAGCGTGATCGGGTTGGCGAAGCCGCCGCCGGTCTCGCCGCCCAAGGGCACGCCGGCATTGAAGAAGGCGAAGACGGGCATGATCAGGAACGCGACCCAGGGTGTCAGCGCGTGCTCGAAGTCGAGGAGCGGGCTCTGCCGGCGGTCGATCACGCCCTCGATATGCTCGAGCCTCAATTCCGTGGCCTCGAAGTCGCCGCCGGTGGGCTCGGTCGCCAGCTCGGCTTCGAGGCTGTCCTCGTCCTGGGGCTGCCCGAGCGGGATCGCCAGCGCCAGGAGCACGCCCGCCACGGTCGCATGCACGCCCGACTTGTAGGTGAAGTACCAGAGGACCACGCCCAGCAGCAGATAGACGGTGGGGCGCCAGCCGCCGGCGCGGCCATAGGCGAGTGCTCCGAGCCAGACGAGACCGGCCAGACCCAAAGCCATGGTGTCGAGGTCGCGGGTGTAGAAGACGGCGATCACGAGGACGGCACCCAGGTCGTCGACGATGGCCAGCGCCAGCAGGAAGACCTTGAGCGCCAGCGGCACACGCGGGCCCAGAAGCGCCAGGATCCCGACCGCGAACGCGATGTCGGTCGCCATCGGCACGCCCCAGCCGACAATGCCGGGCTGGCCGAGGTTGAACCAGACATAGATGAGGGCGGGGACCACCATGCCGCCCAGGGCGCCTACGGCCGGCAGGGCGGCGCGCTGCCAGCCGGCAAGCTCGCCCACCAGGAGCTCGCGCTTGATCTCCAGGCCGACGACGAAGAAGAACAGCGCCATCAGCGCGTCGTTGACCCAATGCGCCAGCGAGAGCTCGAGGCCGAACGAGCCGACGTGGAAGCCCGCGTAGATGTGCTGCATCCCGGTATAGAGTGCGGCCCAGGGGGAGTTGGCCCAGGCGAACGCCACGAGGGCGGCCGCGATCAGCACGATTCCGCTCGCACTCTCGGTGGCGAGGAACCGCTCGACCGGTCGCAGCAGTCGGCGCAGGGCCGGCTTGGCGCTCGTCAATCCCATCTCCCAACGCTTCGAACGTACCGCGCTGGGAAGCTAGGCTGGCAGCTCTGGATCAGTAGCCCAGTGCCAAGCCGTCCTTTCGCGGATCCGAGCCGCCGATCAGCACCCCGCGGCGGCGGTCGATCACGATGGCCTGACCGCCTCCCAGCGGCGAGGCGGCATCGACCAGGCGGTGCCCACGCCGGGCGAGCCCGCGCCGGCTGCCGGCGGGCACGCCGGCCTCGGCCTCGATCTCCGTGCCGCTGGCCATGATCCGGGGCAGGTCGAGGGCGGCTTGCGGGTCGAGGCCATGGTCGACCATGCTCGTGAGCAGATGGGAATGACCAACCGGCTGGTAGTCGCCACCCATGACGCCGAAGCTGCACCACAGCTCGCCGCCGCGGAAGGCCATGCCGGGGATGATGGTGTGCATCGGCCGCTTGCCGGGCGCCACGGCGTTCGGATGCCGGGGGTCGACGCGGAAAGACTTGCCGCGATTGTGGAAGAGGACTCCCGTCTCCGGGCAGACGAGGCCGGAGCCGAAGGAATCGTAGATCGAGTTGATGAACGAGACGGCGTTCAGGTCGCGGTCGACGACCGTGGCGTAGACCGTGTCGGGGTGCGGCTCGAGCAGTGGCGGCGGGAGGCTGCCCAGGGCACGCTCAGGGTCGATCAGCTCCGCCAGCCGCTTGGCGTAGGCCTTGTCGAGCAGGCGCGCGGTCGGGACGTCGACAGAGGCGGGGTCGGCCAGGAGAGCGTCGCGGTCGCGGTAGGCCAGGCGCGTGGCCTCGGCCAGGAGGTGGAGGTAGGCATCGCCGCGGGGATCGAGGCCGGCGAGGTCGAAGCTCTCCAGGATGTTCAGCATCAGCAGGGCCACAACGCCCTGGCCGTTGGGTGGGCACTCGTAGACGCGCAGATCGCGGTAGGCGGTGTGGATGGGCTCGACGAACTCGGGGCGCGCGGCGGCAAAGTCTTCGACCGAGTGCCAGCCGCCGGCGGCGTTGAGCGTGGCCACCATCCGGGCGGCGAGCTCGCCCTCGTAGAAGCTGCGGGCACCCTGCTCGGCGATCCGGCGCAAGGTCCGGGCGAGGAGCGGCAGGCGGATGACGCGGCCGGCCTCGGGCGCCTTGCCGCCCGGGAGGTAGAAGTTCCGGCCGGCCTCGGTGAGGCCGATCCGGCCCTGGTGCGCCTGCCAGTCCCAGGCCACGCGCGGGGTGACGACGAAGCCCTCCTCGGCGTGGCGGATGGCGGGCTGGAGCAGCTCGCCCAGGCTGCGGGTGCCGTGCGCGCTCAATAGGGCGTCCCAGGCCGCGATGGCGCCGGGCACGGTGATGCTGTGCGGGCTCGTGGGCCCGAGCACGGTGACCTCGGCTGCGCGCAGCCGGTCGATCGAGAGGCCCTGCGGTGCCCGGCCGGAGCCGTTGAGGGCGACGACGCCGCCCGAGCTCGGGGCCAGGAGGACGAAGCAGTCGCCGCCGATGCCGGTCATCTGCGGCTCGACCACGCAGAGCGTGGCGACGGCGGCCACGGCGGCGTCGACGGCGCTGGCACCGGCGCGCAGGAGGTCGAGGGCCGCCAGGGTCGCCAGCGGGTGCGAGGTCGCCGCCATGCCCTCGCGGCCATAGGCCGTGGACCGGCCGGGCTCGTCGAACGCGCGCATCTCTTCCCCCTCCGGCTCAGGCCCGATGGTACGGGTGGCCCGCCAGGATTGTCGTTGCCCGATAGAGCTGCTCGGCCAGCATGGCCCGCACCAGCATGTGCGGCCAGGTCATCCGCCCCAGCGACAGGACGAGCGAGGCCCGCTCGCGCGCGGCCGCCCCCAGCCCGTCCGGCCCGCCGATCAGGAAGGCCGCCGCCCGCGCACCCTCGTCGCGCCAGCGCCCGAGCTGGCCCGCCAGCGCCTCGCTCGTCAGGTCGCGCCCGCGCTCGTCGAGGGCCACCAGGGCGGCACCCGGCGGGACGGCCGCAAGCAGCTCGTCCGCCTCGGCCTCGACCTGGCGCTCCGGCCGGACCGCACTCCTGGCCGACACCTCGCGCACCCGCATCACCCAGGCGCAGCGCCGGCTATAGTCCTCGACAAGGCTCAAGACGGCGGGCTCACGGCAGCGGCCCACCGCCAGGATCAGGAGGTCCAAGTCCGGTCAGCCGGTGCCGCCGGCGGCCGCCCGGCGCGGCGGGGCCACCGACCACAGCTTCTCGATGTCGTAGAAGGAGCGGGTCTCGGCCCGGAAGAGGTGGACGATGACGTCGCCGGCGTCGATCAGGAGCCAGGGGCTGCCACCCTCCTCCATGCCCTCGATCGAGGGCGTGGCGACGCCATCCACCTTGAGGCGGTCGCGCAGCTTCTCCGCCATCGAGGCCAGATGGCGCTGCGAGGTGCCGGTGGCGACCACCATGTAGTCGGCGATGTTGGTCTTGCCGGCGAGGTTGATCACGGTGGCGTCGATCGCCTTGTCGTCCTCGAGCGAGCGCAGCACGCTCTCGAGCACCCGGTCCGCTTCGCCCGGCTGGTCCCCGTCGACGATGATCCGTCTCCTTCAGCCAGCGGCCCTTGCACCGGTCCTCAGCGCCGTCGCCGAGGCCGGATGCGGGCGCAAGCGCATGAACACCCACGCCGGCGGCGGGCTCCCGGCCAGGGCCGCGGCATCCCGCTCCTCGAGCCTCCGCCCGGCAAAGGCCGTGGCGGCAGGGCCCGCCAGCGCACGATAAGAATAGGGGTGGCGCTCGAAGACGGCAACCGGACAGGCCGCCAGCACCTGCCGCCAGTGCCGCCAGCGCGGCAGCTGGGCCAGGTTGTCGGCCCCGATCAGCCAGACGAAGGCATGGCTTCGCCAGGCCGTCACCCGCCGCAGCGTGTCGACCGTGTAGCTTGTGTGGAGCCGGCTCTCCAGCGGCAGCACCTTGATCCGCGGGTGGCCGGCCACGACCCGGGCCCGGCCGACCCGGGTGGCGAGCGGCGCCATGCCGGCCCTGGCCTTGAGCGGATTCTGCGGGCTCACCAGCCACCAGACCTGATCGAGCGCCAGCCGCTTCAGCGCCTCGGTGCTGACATAGCGATGGCCCTCGTGCGCCGGGTTGAACGAGCCGCCGAGCAGGCCCACCCGCAGGGTGCCCGGGTCGGGTGGGGAGGGTGGCTTCGGTGCCGGCCGGGCAGCCGGGAAGCGCAAGCTCGAGGGTCGGGAGAGGGCGGTCAAGAGGGCCGGGTCTGGCCGGTGCCGCGGACCATGTACTTGTAGGTGGTGAGCTGCTCCAGGCCGACCGGCCCGCGCGCATGCAGGCGGCCGGTGGCGATGCCGACCTCGGCCCCCATGCCGAACTCGCCGCCGTCGGCGAACTGGGTGCTGGCGTTGTGCAGGACGATGGCGCTGTCGACCTCGGCGAGGAAGCGCTCGGCCGCCGCCTGATCGCCGGCGAGGATGCTGTCGGTGTGGTGCGAGCCGTAGCGGTTGATGTGGGCGATGGCCTCGTCCAGGCCGCTCACGAGCTTGGCCGAGATGATCCGGTCCAGGTACTCGGTCGACCAGTCGGCGTGGGTCGCGGGCACGGCGCGGGGTTCCAGTGCGCAGACGGCGGGGTCGCCGCGGACCTCGCAGCCGGCCTCGATCAGCGCGGCCAGGACGGGGCGGAGCAGGCGGTCGGCGGCGTCGCGGTCGCAGAGCAGGCTCTCGGCGGCACCGCAGATGCCGGTGCGGCGGAGCTTGGCGTTGAGGGTGACGTCGAGTGCCAGGCCGGGGTCGGCGCTGCGGTGCAGGTAGACGTGGCAGTTGCCGTCGAGGTGGGCGAAGACGGGAACGCGGCTCTCCGTCTGCACGCGCTCGATCAGCGAGCGGCCGCCGCGGGGGACGATGACGTCGATCAGGCCCTCCATGCGCAGGAGGTGGCCGACGGCGGCGCGGTCGGTGGTGGGGACGAGCTGGATGGCGGTCGACGGCAGGCCAGCCGCCTCGAGGCCGCCCTGGAGGCGGGCCACGATGGCGCGCGAGGAGTGGAAGCTCTCCGAGCCGCCGCGCAGGATGCAGGCATTGCCGGCCTTGAGGCACAAGGCACCGGCGTCGGCCGTCACGTTGGGGCGGCTCTCGTAGATGATGCCGATCACGCCCAGAGGTACCGCGACCCGGGCGATGTCGAGGCCGTTGGGGCGCGTCCAGCGGGCGAGCTCGCGGCCGACGGGGTCCGGCAGATCGGCGATCGTGGCGAGACCGTCCGCCATCGCGGCAATACGCTTGCCGTCGAGGCGCAGACGATCGAGCAGGGCAGGGGCCAGGCCCTTCGCTTCCGCGGCCTTCATGTCGGCGGCGTTGGCCGTCTCGATGGCGGCGGACTCGTGGCACAGCAGCCGGGCTGCCGCCTGCAGGGCCGCGTCCTTGGCCGGCCGTGGGGCCAGCGCCAGCTCGCGCGCGGCATCCCGGGCAGCCAGACCCAGATCGTGCATGCGTCGCTCGAGATCGTCCTTCAGCGCCGTCGCCATGGCCCCTCTCCGCTTGGCGTCGGTCTAGAGAGGCGGACCGGCCAGAGCAAGGCGGTGCGTGGCGGAGACCGGGCTAGGGCGCCTGGGCGCGGGGCGTTGGCTGCTCGTCGGGGGCCGCGTTCTTCAAGAGGAGCAGGGCCTCGATGGCGCGGCTCTGATAGTCGCTGAGGATCGGGGTCGAAGAAGGCCGAGGCGAGCGCCGCTGCCGCTGCGGCGGCTCCAGGCGCCGCCTCCTCCGCGACGGGAGGGGCTTCGTCCGCCGCCACAGCGGCGTGCACCGCCGCATGCTCCTGCTGCAGCTCGCCGCGCAGGCGGCTCTCGACCCGCTGCATCGCCCGCAGGTCGGGATCGTCGGACGGGCGGGCAGGACGCGGGGAGGTGCTGGGGGTGCGGGGAGCGGGTGCCGGGGCAGGCGCTCGCCTGGCGGCGGCGATAACGCCGTCCGCCAAGGTGCGGGCCGGGTCCTTGCCCATGCGCTCCTGGAGGATGACGAAGGTGGCGACGCGTACGTCACCCAGCGCCGTCGCCTCCATCAGCAGGTGGCGCGCGAGCTGGGTGAGGATGCGGCGCTGCTCGTCCTCGGGCATGGCGTGGAGGGTGTTGTAGCCGTCGATGAGCGCCTTGAACTCAGGCTCGGCGACGAGGGTCTCGACGTCGGCCGACGCCATGCCCTCCAGCCGTGCCACCTGCTTGGGCGTGAGGCCCATGGAGAGCTTCTGGCCCATGCGGCGGTCGCGGGCCGTGACCCGGGCGAAGGGGCGGTTCAAGCCCTTGCGGGTGGCGTAGTGGGCGGTGGCGAGCATGGGGCGCATGGGCGAGCTGTTTACAGGAATATGAACCTAACTTCAAGAAGCTCGTGCGGTAGACCGGCGATCAGGTCGGGTCTCTTTCGTAAGTCCTGATCCCGGGCGGCAGCTGAACCCAGCCGTGTCGGCGGGAGTTGTAGACGGAGGCCCGAGGGGGTGGAAAGCTCGGGTCGGCGAAGGCGCCAACGGCGACGGCCACGGACGATTGGCCCCGCCCCTCCTCGGTGTGGAACAGCGTCGTCCCGCAGACCGGGCAGAAGCGGAACCTGAAGCTGGCTCCCTGGTCGCCGACGCGGACGTACTCGGTGGCGGTGCCGACGACCGTGTAGGGTGCGGCGAAGCTGGCCACGGCCGCGAAGACGCTGCCCGTCCGCCGCTGGCAGGCCAGGCAGTGGCAGACGCCGACGCCGAGTGGCTCGCCCTGGACCTCGATGCGCAGCTGGCCGCAGGAGCAGGAGGCCGTTCGAGAGCGCATTCAGCACCTCGTGGATGTTGTCTCTGAGTGGTTCCTGGCTAACGCTCGGCGAAAGCCCGCAGCAGCTCCGCTACGGCGACCGTGGGGGTCGTCCGGCCTTCGGCCACCGCGGGCTCGAGCTCCGGCAGGAGGGCGCGGACGCTGGGGTGGCTCCGGAACCTCGCGAGCAGCCGGTCCTCCAGCATCGACCACATCCAGCGCACCTGCTGGCCACGCCGTTTGGCGGCGAGCTCGCCTGCGGCCTCGAGCTGCGCGTGGTGGCGGCGGATCTCGGTCCAGAGCTCGTCCAGGCCCTCGCCGGTGAGGGCGCTCATGGTGAGCACGAGGGGCTGCCAGGCAAAGGAGGCCGGCTCCAGGATGTGGAGCGCGTTGCGGTAGTGGCGGGCAGCCTGCTCGGCCCGGAGCCGGTTCTCGCCCTCGGCCTTGTTGACGGCGATGAGATCGGCGAGCTCGATCAGGCCCTTCTTGATCCCCTGCAGCTCGTCGCCGGCACCGGGTAGGGCCAGGACCAGGAAGACGTCGACCATATCGGCCACCATGGTCTCGGACTGGCCCACGCCAACGGTTTCGACCAGGACCACGTCGTAGCCGGCGGCCTCGCAGAGCAGGATTGTCTCGCGGGTCATCCGCGCCACGCCGCCCAGCGCACCGGAGGAGGGGGAGGGGCGGACGAAGGCGGCGGGGTCGACGGCCAGCCGCGGCATCCGGGTCTTGTCGCCCAGGATCGAGCCGCCGGTGCGGCTGCTGGAAGGGTCGACCGCGAGCACGGCCACCCGGTGGCCGGCCGAGGTGAGCATGGTGCCGAAGGCGTCGATGAAGGTGCTCTTGCCGACGCCGGGGACACCGGTGATGCCGATCCGGTGCGCGCCGCCGCTGGCAGGCAGGATCGCGTGCAGCACGGCCTGGGCCTGCTCCTGGTGCAGGGGCCGGGCACTCTCGACCAGCGTGATGGCGCGGGAGAGCAGCGTGCGGTCGCGGGCCAGCACGCCGGCCGAGATTTCTTCGGGGGTGAGCTGCATGCGTGCTACCATGCGGGGTCCGTTAGCGCAGTCCACGCCGGCTTGCCATGGGCGGACCGGCGGACGACCTCAGGGTGGGCTCGCAGGAAGGAATGCGGTTGGCGGCGACGAGAATCATGGCTGGGCTCGCTCTGCTGGTGCTCGCGGGCGGGACAGCGGTGGCCGCCGACACGGTCTCCGGCCGCGAGGTGCGCTGCCTTGCCATGGTCGCCTATGCGGAGGCCGCGGTCGACGGACTGCCGGGGATGACGGCGGTGATGCGGGTGGTCCGCAACCGGATGGCCGACCCGCGCTTTCCGGGCGATGCCTGCGCGGTGATCGCGCAGAGCGGGCAGTTCCAGCCCGTCACCCAGTCGGCGGTGCTGCGCCGGGTGGCGATGGACCCTGAGGGATACAGCATCCCGCAGGTGCTGGGCGTGCGCTCGCCGGCGGCGAGGCGGCTGCTGGCCACGGCCCATCGGCTGGCCCGGGCGCGGCTGGCCGCTCCGGATCCCACGGGCGGGGCGCTCTACTTCGTCAACCCGGCGCTCATGGACCCGGCCCGCTGCCCGTGGTTCGCGACGCTGAAGCGGACCGCACGGATCGGCTCGCACGTGTTCATGACCCATTACCGCAAGGGCGAGCCGCTCCGGGAGCCGGCGCTGGACTGCGACTCGGTGGGTCCGGTGGCATCTCTGGAGGTGGGTCGCACGCAGGTACAGTCACCCTCGTAGGAGCTGGCAGCGCCACTGCCGACATGCGAGGATTGCCCGCAGGCAAGCTCGACGGAGCTGGGGCATGGCGCTCTCGCGCTCGGATGTGAACCAACGGGTCACGGCCAACCTGCAGGCGAGGCTGGGCGGCCAGACGGAGGTGCGCGAGGGCAGGGTCAGGCAAGGTTCGGGCGGGGTGCCGCTCGCGAGCCGGCTCGGCACGCCTGGCCAGGAGGGGGTGGGCGGCTCGGGCCGAGTGGAGGTAGTCGAGCGTCCGTCGCAGCTGATGACCGCGGCCGAGCTCAAGGCGCAGGCTGGGAAGCCTACCTGGCTCAACAGCCTGCCGTTCCGGGAGCCCAGCCTCTACAAGCAGATCCTCACCTGGCTCCAGGGCTATGAGCGGGCGGGCGGAACGGCCGGCCAGAAGCTGGCGCGGCTCGACGAGCTGGAGCAGCGGGTTGCCGACTGGAAGGCCGGCAATGCCGGGCGCGGGCACCGGAAGGACGCGGCCAAGCTGCGGGAGCTGACAGCACTCGAGGGCCAGATCGCCCAGGAGCGCCAGGCGCTGCAGGGCGAACGGCAGGTCGAACTCCGCGACACGCGGCAGGCCAGGGGCGAAGAGGTGCTGCGGGAGGTGTCCGACGCGGTCCCGCGCGGCCTCGACCTTGTATGCCGGACAGCGATGGGGCGTTCGTCGGCGACCTTCAGGGCAGCTATCCGCAGGAAACGCTGGAGCGCACGCTGGAGCATTTCGACAAGCTGCTCGCCAAGGCCGTCCCGACGGCACCCTCGCCGCGCCCGGACGGCTCCGGGGACCGGCCCGTTGTCGCCAACCAGTTCGAGGCCGACTTCGAGCGCCAGGACAACTGGATCCGGACCCCGCAGGGCAAGGTGCTGCTGCGGGACAGCGAGAAGGGCAGCGCCCGCGACGCGCTGCACGGCTTCACGGGGAGCGCCAACCAGACGCTGCACCTCTCCAAGTTCCTGAGCCAGAGCGCCTTCAACGCGCTGCACAACGGCGTCAGCACGCTGCTCGGCAACGAAATGGGCGAGCCGATCAATGTCGGCTTCGCGCGGCGCTCGAGCGAGGACGGGCGCAAGCCGGCCCAGGTGACGGTGAGCAGGGATCCCCAGGGCGACTACATCGTCGATTACGCCTACCAGGGTTCGCTCAAGGCCTTCACCGGGGCCGGGATGTTCCTCAATGCCGACCCCAAGAGCAGCCCGGTCGAGCTCGGCCTGCGGATCAAGGTGCGGGCGGAGGATCTGGAGCGGGGCGACCTGCGCTACGAGGTGCTGACCCCGCCGAGCTTCAACATCCATTTCGAGCTCGACGAGACCAGGTCGACGACCGGCTGACCAGTGCTGGAGGGATGGCATGGAGGTGGGCGCACTGCTTGCGGGCTATGGCCGAAGTCTGGGCCTTCCGGACCTGGCGCCTGACGGCCAAGGTGTGTGCCGGCTCTTGTTCGACGGCGACCTCACGGTCGACCTCGAGCCCATGGCCGGGAGCGACTGGCTGCACGTCTACAGCGACCTTGCGGGCCTGCCGTCGCCCGACCACGCCCTCGTCTATCGCGAGCTGATGGAGGCGCATCTCTTCGGCCGCGCCACCGGCCCCGCCTATTTCGGCTGCGACAGTGGGGTCGGGCGAATGTTCCTGGTGATGACGCTGGAGACGGCCGGGCTAGACCCGGCCCGCTTCTCGGGCCTGATGGACCAATTCGTGGAGCAGGCCCGGTTCTGGCGTGCCAAGCTCGACCGGATCGACCAGCCGGGCGAGGTGCCGGATGACGTCGATGAGCCCGCTCCCGCCGGGGCCATGATGATCCGCGGCTGACGCGCGGCCTCAGTCCTCGTAGCTGTGGCCGGCCTTCAGCCCCTCGCGGACCCGGTGCGCGATGCGCGCGAACTCCGCACTCTCGCGCAGGTCGAGCTCGCGGTCGGGCGGCAGGGTGCTGTCGATGACCTCCAGGATGCGGCCGGGACGGGGCGACATGACCACGATCCGGGTGCTGAGATAGACGGCCTCGGCGATCGAGTGGGTGACGAAGACGACGGTCTTGCCGGTGCGTCGCCAGAGCCGGTGGAGCTGGTCGTTGAGATGGTCGCGGGTGATCTCGTCGAGGGCGCCGAAGGGCTCGTCCATGAGCAGGAGGGCGGGGTCGAAGGAGAGCGCGCGGGCGATCGACACCCGCTGCTGCATGCCGCCGGAGAGCTGCCAGGGATATTTGCGCTCGAAGCCGGTGAGGCCCACGACCTCGAGCCAGGACCTGGCGCGCTCACGGCGCTCGGCGGCGGGCAGGCCCATGATCTGGAGCGGCAGCATCACGTTCCGCTCGACGGTGCGCCAGGGATAGAGGGCGGGGGCCTGGAACACGTAGCCGTAGGCGCGAGCAAGGCGGGCCGCCTCGGGTGTCGTGCCATTGACCCGCAGCTCGCCCGAGGTCGGGCGCTCGAGGTCGGCGATGGCGCGCAGCAGGGTGGTCTTGCCGCAGCCGGAGGGACCGATCAGGGCCACGAACTCGCCGGGTGCGATGGCGATGTCCACGTCCACGAGCGCCTGCACCGGGCCGTCGCTTGTGACGAAGGTGAGGCCCAGGCGGCGAGCCTCGACCGCCGGCGCTCGCGCGTCGGCTGCGCTCCTCGTGCCGGGCTCAGCAGCCACGTTCATTCAGTGCGGACAGGGCTCGGCAGCCAGCGCATCGGCGTTTCCTTGCGCGAAGGCCCGGATGCGCTCGGCGAACGCGGCATCGCTGGCCCCGCGGAGGATACCCGGCCCGTTTCCGTGCTCATGCTCCCGCGCCCGCCGTTCGAGCTGCTCCGCCGTGAAGGTCCCCGGGCTCACGGCCGCTTCGCCCTGCACCCAGAGGTCGATCATCACCCCCCGGGCATAACCCAGCCGGTCCCCGCTCGCGAGTGGCCGCCGCACCACCAGGTTGCCGGAGAAGGTCATGTCGAAGCCGGTGAAGCCGGGGTGCATGGAGACGAGCTGGCCGTTGATGGTCGCCTGCGCGTGGCAGGGCTCACCGGCTTCGATCTTGGCCCGGACGCGGTCGTGGATGGTCACCCGGCCTGCGCCATCTGCAGCACCGCCCGGAGCAGCACGTTGGCCCCCGCCTCCAGGTGGGCCGGCTCGGCCCATTCCGCCTCGTTGTGGCTGAGGCCGTCCTTGCAGGGGATGAAGATCATCGAGGTGGGGACGTGGCGGGCGGTGTAGAAGCTGTCGTGGCCGGGGCCGGAGATCATCTCGCGCCAGCCGTAGCCGCCCTCCTGGGCCGCCTGGCGGACGGCGGCGATGCAGCCTTCGTCGAAGGCCACCGGGGGGAAGTGCCAGAGCTGGTCGACCTTGTGGGGAAGGGCGTCGCGGTTGCAGGCCTCCTCGACCTCGAGGCGCAGGCGGCGGTCGATCTCCTCGATCACGGCCTCCTCGGGGTGGCGGATGTCGACCGGGAACCAGACCTCGCCCGGGATCACGTTGCGGGACGGCTTGGCGACGCGGATGTCGCCGACCGTGACCACGGCGTGGGGGGCGTGCTCGCGGGCGATCTGGTCGAGGGCCGCGATCACGCGCGAGGCCGCCACCAGCGCGTCCTTGCGCCGGGGCATGGGTGTGGAGCCGGCATGGCTCTCCTGGCCGGTGATGGTGACGTCGAGCCAGCGGATGCCCTGGCCGCCCTTGACGACGCCGATCTCCTTGCCCTCGGCCTCCAGGACCGGGCCCTGCTCGATATGCAGCTCGAAGTGGCACTTCCACTTCTGCGGCTCGCAGGGGAGGGCGCCCTTGTAGCCGATCCGCTCCAGCTCGTCGCCGAAGCGCTTCCCCTCGCGGTCGGTGCGGTCATAGGCGTAGTCACGCTCGAACGCCTTGGCCCAGACGCCCGAGGACAGCATGGCGGGCGAGAAGCGGGTGCCCTCCTCGTTGGTCCAGTTCACCACCATGACCGGGTGGTCGGTCTCGTAGCCGGCATCGTTCAGCGTCCGCAGCACCTCGAGGCCGGCCAGCACGCCCGCGACGCCGTCGAACTTCCCGCCCGTGGGCTGGGTGTCGAGATGGCTGCCGATGACGACCGGCGGCAGGTCGGGACGCCTGCCCGGCCGCAGCGCCATCATGTTGCCCATCTCGTCGACACTGACCGTGCAGCCCACGGCCTCGACCCAGCGCCTGAACAGGTCGCGGCCCTCCCGGTCGAGGTCGGTCAGGGTCTGCCGGTTGCAGCCGCCCTTGGGCGTGGCGCCGATCTTGGCCATCTCCATGAGCGAGTCCCAGAAGCGCTGGCCGTCGACCTTCAGGTTGCTGGGATTGGCGGGCATGGCGGCTTCTCCGGCGGTGCGTGCTGGGCGGACCCTAGCCTGCCGCGGGCTGCACGTCATCGCGCTGGCGCCGCCCGGTCCACAAGGCGAGTGCCGTCGAGACGGCGGAGATCAGGTAGCCAAACGCCTCGCGCGCCTCCTCGACATGGATCCAGTCGCGCCCTATGGTCGGCGCCAGCCAGGCGAAGCCGACGAGGAAGAGGACGGCGCTGACCGTGGCGCCGAGGCGCACGAGGAAGCCGCCCAGGAGGGCGGGTCGCCAGGCGGCGAGCAGGGACCAGACGGCGGCCAGGCCGTAGATCGGGCCCCAGACCAGGGGGTCGGGGTCATTGTACTGCAGGGCCGCGAAGAAGAGGAGGATGGCCGCGAGAGCGGCGTTCAGCCAGCGCATGGTGGGGTCTCCCGTCGGCAGCCTGCGTGACATGCCACTTAACCTTCGAGAGAGGTCGACCGAAGCCCAGGCTTATCGTCGCTATGCGCTCCGAGGATCAACGATCGGGCAGAGAGAAGCAAAGTCCTTCGTGTTCGAGGTGGCGACGATCAGCCCGTGACGCAGGGCTATGGCCGCGATCTTGGCGTCGTCCGCCGCCGGTCGCAGGCCTCGTGCCTCACCCTCAGCCATCAGGCGGCCCCAGATCTCGGCGGCGGTGAGATCATAGCTCAGGATCCGCCCGTCGAAGCGTGGCAGCAGCATGGTGCGAGTGTCGCTGAGCGCCTGGGCAAGCCGCTCGCTCGATGCGGCCGCAGAGCGATAGACCCCACGCATGATCTCGCCGACCGAGACCGTGCTCAGGAACAGGCTGCCGGGCCCCTGGCGCTCCGCCCAGAGGACGGTCGGCCGGAAGGCCCGGCAGAGATCAATGATCACCGTCGTGTCGAGAAGAACGCCAGACATGCCGCACCGTCGTGCCGTTCTCAGGATCGTAGTCAAACTCGCGGCCCAGATAGTCCCGGTCGCGCAGCTCCTCCGGATCGAGCTCGCCGAGCCAGGAAAGCTCCTGCAGGCCGGCAAGCCACTCCTGGGTCGTCATCGGCGGCTTGACCGCCTCCTCCAGAATCACCCGATGCTCTGCTTCCACCGAACGCCCGTGCGCCTTCGCGCGCTCCTTCAGGCGGCGGACAGTCTCGTCGGCGACGTCACGTACCAAGAGCTGCGCCATGGCTCGTGCTCCATTGCTGCTAGCATGATAGCTTCATGTGCGTCGGAGGCCAACGATATACTGAATAGCTGCCGGCTGAGGCTGCGCATTCTCGCCTCCGCTCCCGCACTCTTGCAAGAAGCTGCCCCTCCAGCGCTAATGGCATGATTATTGAGGACGCCCAGGTAGATCTCGGGGTCGCGCTGCCATGGTCTTGAAGGTGTTCCTGAGCTCGACCAGCAAGGATCTCGACCCCTTCCGCAAGGCCGTCGACACGGCCATCCACAGGCTGAAGGATCTGCACTGTGTCCGGATGGAGAACTGGACTGCGCGGCCGGATACGCCGCGCGCGGTCTGCGAGGCGCAGGTGCGGGAGAGCCAGCTCTTCATCGGCATCCTCGGCCACTGCTACGGCTCCCGGCCGCCCGACGACGAGCGCTCCTTCACCGAGATCGAGTACGACACGGCTGTGGCTGAAGGCCTGCCGCGCCTGCGACCGGTCCAGCTCGACCCCATGAAGCTGCCGACCGCCGTGAGCCTCCTGCGCGAAATCTTGGGCGACGCGGCGCCCGACGAGCCCACGCTGGAGCGCCTCGCCCTGGCTTGCGGCCGCCTGCCGCTCGCCCTGCGCGCCGCGGGGACCTTTCTCCTCACCTACAGCTGGCCAGTGGAGGCCTACCTCGCCGTCCTGCACGAGCAGCGCCTCGCCCTTCTCTCCCGTGTTAGCGCCGACGATCCCGAACTCGATGTCCGCGCCGTCCTCACGTTCAGCTACGATCGGCTGGCTGAGGAGGCGGAGGACCTGGCGCAGCGCTTCACCCAACTCGCCGTGTTCCCGGCCGACTTCCTCGCAGACGCGGCTGCCGCGGTCTGGGAGCTGTCGTCGGTCGAGGCGCAGACAGCGCTCGACGGACTTCTCGCACGCTCGCTCCTCCAGTTCGCAGGCGAGCTCCGCCGCTACCGCCTGCACGACCTCCTGCGCGACCTCGCCCGCGAAAAGGCTGATCCGCCGATCCTGGGAGAAGCCGAACAGCGGCACGCTGAGCACTACTTGGTCGTTCTCAGCATGACACAAGATCTCTATCTCGCAGGTGCCGACAAGCTGCTGGAGGCCCTCCGCCTCTTCGACGCCGAGCGGACCAATATCGAGGCGGGTCAGGCCTGGGCAGCAACGCGAGTTGCGACGAACAATGACGCTGCCTGGCTCGCCTTTGAGTACACTAATGCTGGCGTGTACGTGCCTCCGCTCCGACTCACCCTCCAGCAGCAGATCCACTGGCTGGAGATTGCCCTTGTAGGCTGCCGCCGGACGGGCAACCGGCGGGGCGAGGGTGGTGTACTGGGCAATCTGGGCAATGCATGGAACACCTTCGGTGATGCGCGGCAGGCGATCGCGTGTCACGAGCAGGCGCTCGCGATTGCACGAGAAAACGGCGACCGAGAGGCTGAGGGGTCACATCTGGGCAACCTTGGTGTCACGTGGCTCGTGCTTCGCAGTGCGTGGAAGGCCATAGAGTACTCAGAACCTGTTTGAGTAAGATCACTGGGTGCGAATCGGCATCGGGTTGAGCAGTGCCTCAAAGCCGGAAAGGACGCAGGCGCAGGTGAGACGCGCGGCGGCGACGTCGAGCCGACCGGCGCGATCGCGGGCGAGGCCGCCCCAATGGGACAGCCAGCCGAAGCTCCGCTCCACCACCCAGCGGCGCGCGAGCACGACGAAGCCGCTGGCGGCCGGGTCACGGGTCACCACCCGGTGGCGCATGCCGTGCAGGTTCGACCAGGTGCGGCAGCGCTCGGCCGCGAAGGCAGCGTCGTAGACGCCCTCGCGCAGCGTCGGCCAGCGGACCTTGCCGGCGTCCAGCGCCTCCAGCGCGTCCCGGTCCTGCACGGAAGCCGGCACGACGGCGACCGCGAGCCAGTGGCCCTCGGCGTCGACCAGCGCCACCCGCTTGCGCCCGACCGCGCCCTTGGCTGCGTCGTACCCTCGCGGGCCGCGCACGGCGATGCACTTCACCGTCTGCGTGTCGACGATGCCCAGGCTCGGCCCCCGTCGCCGGCCGACCTTGCGCCGGCGACGGCGCGCCACGTCCCGCAGCAGTACGTCGAACAGACCCAGGTCGAGCCAGCGCCGAAACCAGCCGTAGACGGTCCGCCAGGGCGGGAAGCCCTGCGGCAGGACACGCCAGGGGCCGCCCACCCGCAAGTGCCATGCGATCGCGCCGACCACGCGCCGGGTCGGGGTTGCGCGCCCGCTCCGTGGCGGGTCAGCTCGGCCCAGCCATCCTGCGATCTCGTCCGCCGAGCGGCCCGATACCAGCTCCTTCAAACGCGGCTCGTGCCGCGCCCGTTGCGCCTCCGTCCACACCTGCCCGTCACTCCTTGCGTGCATATCCGAGTGGCCCATCTCGAGCCGCGTCGGTCAGATGGGGACGGCATGCCGAACCGCACTCAAACAGGCAGTCAGAGCAGCATCTATATATTGCGCGAGCCGTCGGCGACCTTCGTGGTGAAGGTAATGCGCAGGGCAATCTTGGGAGCGCCTGGAGTTTTTGGTATGAATCGGAAGGCCATTCGTTGTCATCAGAAGGCACTTGCAATCTCGCGAGAGATAGGTGACCCGCGAGCGGAAGGACAGGATCTCGGCAATCTCGGGGTCGCTTGGCGCAAGTTAGGCAAGCCTCTGAAGGCGATCGAATGTTACGAGCAGAGACTCTATGATTGCCGAACAGATTAGTGACTGGGACGGAGCAGCCAGCGTGTTGGAAAACATGGCCAATGCTTGGAGGGGATCTCGGTCAACCTGGCAGAGCATTCGAGTACTGCGAGCTGCAACTCGCTGTAGCTCGCCGCAGAGGCGGTGGGCGCAGCGAAGCAATGGGCTGGGGCCGGCAAGATCCTGCGTCCGGCTGACCGAGACACTGTCAGGTCCGGCCGTGCGCGGCGGCGGACGAGCGAGACCTTGACCCGTGGTCCAAAGCGCTCGCACTGGAGGCACTTGGCCGTCGCGAGCAGGCGATCGAGTGTGCGAAGGAGTCCCTGCAAATCAAACGTGTGCTTGAGGACCCGTCGAAAGCTGAGGTGGAGTCCTGGCTACGCGAGCGCGGCGCCGAGGTGTAGACGGCTACTCCGCCGCTACCCGCATGTTCTGCGGGTTCCGCGGGTCCTCGCCCCAGGTCATGTAGGGCTTGCCGTTGTCGACCTCGACCATGGTGATGCAGCCCTCGACCGGGCAGACGTGCATGCAGAGATTGCAGCCGACGCACTCCTCGGGCTTCACCTCGTAGCGGCGGGTGCCGTTCGTCCTCAGCCTGGCGATCGCCTGGTGGGAGGTGTCCTCGCAGGCGATGTGGCAGAGGCCGCAACTTGATGCACAGGTCCTGGTTGATGTTGGCGATGATCTCGTAGTTGATGTCGAGCTCGCCCCAGTTGACGTAGTTGCGGGCGGCCAGCACCCTGGAAGTCGGCGAGGGTGCGGTAGCCTTTCTCGTCCATCCAGTTGGAGAGGCCCGTTGCCATGTCCTCGACGATCTTGAAGCCGTAATGCATGGCGGCGGTGCAGACCTGGATCGAGCCGGCGCCCATGGCGATGAACTCGGCGGCGTCGCGCCAGGTCTCGATGCCGCCGATGCCGGAGATGGGGACGCCCTGGCATTCGGGGTCCTTGGCGATCTCGCCGACCATGGCGAGGGCGATGGGCTTCACGGCGGGGCCGCAATAGCCGCCGTGGGCGCCCTTGCCGTGGACGGAGGGCTCGGGCGACATGGTGTCGAGGTTGACGGCGGTGACCGAGTTGATGGTGTTGATGAGGGAGACGGCGTCGGCACCGCCCTTCCGGGCGGCGCGGGCGGGGGCCAGGATGTTGGTGACGTTGGGGGTGAGCTTCACGAAGACCGGCATGCTGCGTGTGCTGCTTGCACCAGCGCGCCACCATCTCGATGTATTCCGGCACCTGACCCACGGCCGAGCCCATGCCGCGCTCGGACATGCCGTGCGGGCAGCCGAAATTGAGCTCGACGCCGTCGCAGTCGGTCTCCTCGACGCGGGCCAGGATCGCCTTCCAGCTCTCCTCGGTGCAGGGGACCATGAGGGAGACGATGATGGCGCGGTCGGGGAAGAGGCGCTTGACGCGCTTGATCTCCTGCAGGTTGACCTCGAGCGGGCGGTCGGTGATCAGCTCGATATTGTTGAAGCCGGCCATGCGGGTGCCGCGATACTGGACGGCCCCGTAGCGCGAGGTGGTGTTCACCACCGGCGGGTCCTCGCCCAGCGTCTTCCAGACCACGCCGCCCCAGCCGGCCTTGAGCGCGCGGACGACGTTGTACTCCTTGTCGGTCGGCGGGGCGGAGGCGAGCCAGAAGGGGTTGGGCGCCTTCACGCCCGCGATCTCGCACCGTAGGTCGGCCATGGCTGCCTCTACTTCGCTGTCAGGAAGGCGTGGATCGAGCGGGCGGCGATCTTGCCGTCCTCGACGGCGGCCACGGTCAGATCCTGGCCCAGGGGGATGGCGTCGCCGCCGGCCCAGATGCCGGGGAGCGAGGTCCGGCGCTCGGTATCGACGCGGATCTTGCCGCGCTCCAGGGCCGGCTGCTCGCCGGCACCGTCGAGCTGGCTCGGGGCGAGCTGCTGGCCGATGGCCTTGAACAGCATGTCGGCGCGGAGGACGACGAAGTCGCCGGTACCTTCGAGGCGGCCGGCGGCGCCGGTGCGGGTATGCTCGAGCTCGACGGCGCGGATGTGGCCGTCCTCGCCCAGGAGGCGGGCGGGCCGGACCCAGTGGCGGATGGTGACGCCGTTGGTCTGGGCCAGCTCCTGCTCGTAGGCGGTGGCACCCATGTGCTCGGGCCCGCGGCGGTAGGCGATGGTGACGTTCTCGGCACCCAGGCGCTTGGTCTGGATCGCGATGTCGATGGCGGTGTTGCCGCCGCCGATCACCACGATGTCGCGGCCGATCGGCAGGCGGGCCTTGTCCTCGGCCTGGCGCAGGGCGGCGATGTAGTCGACGGCGTCGATGACACCTTCGAGCTGCTCGTCGGGCAAGGCCAGCGCGTTCACGCTGCCGAGGCCGCAGGCGAGGAAGACGGCGTCATGGTCGCGGCGCAGGTCGGCCAGATGGAGGTCGCGGCCGAGCTCGACCCCGTGCTTCACCTCGATGCCGCCGATGCCGAGGATGAAGTCGACCTCGCGTTGCGCGAAGTCGTGCGGGACCTTGTAGGCGGCGATGCCGTACTCGTTGAGGCCGCCGGACCTGGCGCGCTTCTCGTAGACGATGACGTCGTGGCCTTCGCGGGCCAGGGCGTGGGCACAAGACAGGCCGGCGGGACCGGCGCCGACGACGGCGACGCGCTTGCCGGTGGCGGGTGCCCTGGTGAAGGGCTGGAGGTCGCGGTCGAGAAGCCAGTCGGTGGCGTAGCGCTGGAGCATGCCGATCTTGACCGGCTTGCCCTCCTGGGCGGTGCGGACGCACGCACCCTCGCACAGGACCTCGGTCGGGCACACCCGGGCGCAGGCGCCGCCCATGATGTTGGCCTCGAGGATGGTGAGCGCGGCACCCTTGACGTTGTCGGTCTGGATGCCGCGGATGAAGCGCGGGATGTCGATGCCGGTGGGACAGGCCTCGAGGCAGGGCGCGTCGAAGCAGAAATAGCAGCGGCTGGCCTCGACCAGGGCCAGCTTGCGGTCGAGCGGTGGGTGCAGCTCGTCGAAGTTCCGGGCGTAGTCCTCTGGCGCGAGGCGCCCGGCCCGGATGTCGACCTGCTCGCTCACCCTCGGGCCTCCTTCGTGCGGGAGCCCGAATCTGCGGGCTTCCCATGACGGGCGAGGCTAGCTACTTCCTGACCAGCCGGTCAAGAAAGATTCCAAGGAACGGGCCTTGAACCTGCACGCGCCGAGCAGCCGGGAAGGCGGCCGCATCCGCCGGCGCAACCGGGCGCTGATCCTCGAGGCCGCGGAGGAGGTGTTCGCCGCCAAGGGCTTCGACGGCGCCACCACGGCCGAGATCGCGGCCCGCGCGGGGCTGCCCAAGGCCAACCTGCACTACTACTTCGCGACCAAGGAGGCGGTCTATCGCGCGGTGATCGCCGACACGCTGCATTTATGGCTCTCGCTCTTCGATCATATCGCGCCCGACGACGACCCGGCCGAGGCGCTGGGCGGCTATATCCGGCGCAAGATGCGGCACAGCTTCGAGCACCCGCTGCCGTCGCGCATCTTCGCGCTCGAGGTGATCCGCGGGGCGCCGGTGATCCACGACTTCCTTGCGGGCGAGCTGCGCTCGTGGGTGGAGGAGCGGAGTGCGGGTGATCAGGGCCTGGGCCGGGCAGGGCCGGATGGCGGCCGTCGAGCCGGTCCATCTGTTCTTCACGATCTGGGCCGCGACCCAGACTTATGCCGATTTCGACGCTCAGATCACGGCCGTGCTCGGCCGCGAGCAGACGGCCGGGGACCGGGAATTGGCGACGGAGCAGTTGGTGGGCCTGCTGCTGCGTGGGTGCGGCCTGCGGCCGTGAGAAGCCGGCGCAGGCCGCTGGCTCGACCGGCGATTTTGGTCGGCCGAGCCAGGCCTGCTGCCTGAGCGGTTAGTTCAGCCACTTGTCGGCATAGGTGCGGATCGCTTCTGCGAATCGCTGGTCCTTCAGCGTCGGGATGGCGTATCTGGTCTCATAATATCTCGAGCGGTCGAGGAAGTCCTGCTTGGTGAACATGTCTTTGCGAGACGCCATGGCTCCGCTGTCCGTGGTGTCGTCCACCAGGTCGTCGATAATGGCTCCGCGGACCTCCTCGATGGTCATCTTGTCGGGTACCACGCCCCAGATCTTGGTATGGCCGTTTTCCCGGATAAGCGAGACTGGCTGCAGGCCGAACCTGATCTGAGCCAAGCCGGGCACGCCAGTGCGGATCCCATGGGCAACCTGATTGTGCACGTCCTTCAACGGATCGAGCAAAGACATGGTGGTCCTCTTTCCAAGGTCAGTACGTGGCCAAGCCTAATGGCCTTGCGAGCGGCGGCTGTGAGATTTTCCACAGCTGCCGGCTGGGTTGATTGGAGGGGGACCTCATGGGCCCGTGGGTCTCCCAAGTTCCTACTCGCAGGAACTTAGGTGCTCCCTCACCAAGACATTTCCTGTTTGCGCGAACTTCGGCTCCTCAGCCGCGTTAAGACTGCAGGTGCGCGAGGGAGACGATGCGGATCGTGGGCTGGATAGGTTGGGTGATGCTGGTGTCGGCGCTGGAGCTGACGCCGGTCGGCGCCCAGCAGTTGAGCCCGGACCGGCGGCCCATCGACACGGCCGAACCCGGCCGGGGGCAGGACAAGCCGGACGACAAGGCGCGTGAGAACCCCTTCGAGGGCCTGCTCGACCTGTTCTCGGGGCGCTCGCAGCGGACCGGTGCGGAAGGCAGGTCCTGCTCCTGGGACAGCTGCCCGGGCGACATGCAGTGCTGCTGCTGCGGCGATCGCTGCGTGTGCAAGAAGGAGTGCAGCTTCCAGCCCTGCCAGTAGCGGCCGACATCGTGGACACACGGCACCAGAAGAGCGACACAGCCGCGAAACGATGGGCTGCGATCTCTCCCCTCAGCGGGTGCCCGGAGCGCGGGTGCTTGAGACAGGGAGCTGCGACCATGGCCATCATCACCGGCACCGACGGCGACGACCGCTACCCCGGCGAGCTTGAGGGTACCAGCGCTGCGGACAAGATCCTGGGCCTTGCCGGCAACGACGTGCTGATCGGGTTCGCTGGCAATGACGAGCTCGAGGGCGGTGCGGGTGCCGATGAGCTCTTCGGCAGCGAGGGGATCGATTTCGCGAGCTACCGCAGCTCGAACGTGGGCGTCTATGTGAGCCTGAACGACCTTGTGGGCCAGTACGGCCACGCCGAGGGCGATCGCCTCTCCGGCATCGAGGGTGCGATCGGCTCCGCCTTCAAGGACAGTTTCTACGGCAGCGAAGGGCGCGACATCTTCTACGGCGAGGGCGGCAACGACCAGATCGCCGGGCAGCTCGGCGACGACGAGGTCCATGGCGGGGCCGGCAATGACCTGCTCTCGGCCGCGTTCGGCAACGACGACATCTATGGCGACGCCGGCAACGATACCGTCAGCTTCTTCAACTATGGCAGCGGCGTGGTGGCCGATCTCGCGAGCGGCACGGCCTCGGGCAGCGACGTCGGCAACGACCGCCTGTTCACGGTCGAGAACCTGGAAGGCACGCCCTACACCGACCAGCTCAAGGGCAATGGTGGCGCCAACATCCTCGACGGCCATTACGGTGCCGACATGCTCACTGGCCGAGGTGGCGCCGACAAGTTCCTCTACGAGCAGGACGGCGAAAGCACGGCCAGTGCGACGGACCATATCGTCGATTTCAGCCGCTCGCAGGGTGACAAGGTCCATCTGGCCGGCATCGACGCCAACCAGCAGTCCAACGGCAATCAGGCATTCAAGTTCGTGGGCCAGGGTCCGCTGACGGGTGCGGGCCAGCTCCGCGCCTACGAGCAGAACGGCGACACCATCGTCGAGGGTGACACCAGCTGGGCCACGGAGGGCCCCGAGCTCAGGATCGTGCTCGACACACCGCTGGTAGCCAAAGCCACTGACTTCGTTCTCTAGCCGGGCCTCAGTCCGCGACCGCCGCGTGGGCGCCGGCGCCACCACCACCGCCGGGCTTGCGCATCACGAGGAGCAGCGGCAGGGCCGCCAGGGTGAGCCACATCATCAGGCGGTAGTCGCCGGCATAGGCGATGATCTGGGCCTGCTGGGTGATCACCGTGTTGAGGGCGCCGGCACCCTGCTCCGTCGCGAGGTTCCAGTACTGGGCCACGGCCGGCAGGTGCAGCATCGGGTTGAACGGCGTGATGTGCGCGGCGAGCTCGGAATGGCTCACCTGGGTGTTGCTGGCGAGCAGGCTGATCACGATCGAGATGCCGATGCTGCTGCCGATGTTGCGCATCAGGCTGAAGAGCCCGGTGGCCTCGGTCCGCCAGGCCGGCGGCAGGGTGGCGAAGGTGACCGTGCTCAGCGGCACGAAGATCAGGCCGAAGCCCAGCCCTTGCGCGAAGCCGGTGCGGACGATGGCCCACTGCGAGACGTCGGGGGTGAAGGCGCTCATCTCGTAGAGCGAGATGGCGGTGACCACGAGACCGGTGCCGATCAGCAGGCGAGCGTCGACCCTGCCGATGATACGGCCGACCAGGAACATCATGATCATGGTGCCGACACCGCGGGGTGCCAGGACCATGCCGGCGGTGAGCACGGGGTAGTTCATGAGGTTCTGGAGATAGGGCGTGAGCAGCGCCAGGGTCGCCAGCAGGATCACGCCGACCACGAAGATGAAGCCCAGGCCGGTCGAGAAGTTGCGGTCGGTGAAGAGACGCGGGTTCACGAACGGCCGCTCGGCCGTGAAGGTGTGGGCGAGGAAGATGTAGAAGGCGAGGCCGGCCACGGTGGCTTCGGCGATGATCTCGGTCGAGCTGAACCAGTCCGCGTCCTGGCCGCGGTCGAGCATGAGCTGGAGCGAGCCGATGGCGATGCTCAGCGCCAGGAAGCCCGTCCAGTCGAACGGCGTCGAGCGGCGGTCGGTCTCGGCCAGGAAGGTGGAAAGGCCCAGGAAGGTGAGGATGCCGAAAGGCAGGTTGACGTAGAAGACCCAGCGCCAGCTATAGGCCTCCGTCAGCCAGCCGCCGAGCGTGGGGCCCAGGATCGGGCCCACCATCACGCCGACACCCCAGATCGCCATCGCCTGCCCGTGCTTCTCGCGCGGCCAAGTGTCGAGGAGGACGGCCTGGGAGAGCGGCACCAATGAGGCGCCGCAGATGCCCTGGAGGAGGCGGAACAGCACCATCTCGGTGAGCGACTGGGCGATGCCGCACAGGATCGAGGCCACGGTGAAGCCGGCGACCGCGGTGAGGAAGAGGCGCTTGCGGCCGAAACGGGCGGCCAGCCAGCCCGTGGGCGGCGTCATGATTGCCGCCGCCACGATGTAGGAGGTCAGCACCCAGTTGATCTGGTCCAGGCTCGCCGACAGGCTGCCCTGCATGTAGGGCAGGGCCACGTTGGCGATCGTGGTGTCGATCGCCTGCATGATCGTGGCCAGCATCACGCAGATCGTGACCGGCCAGTAGCTGCCGCCGGCGCCCGGTATCACGGCCATGCGAGCTCAGCCCTGCGCGCTGCCGGTCAGCGACGAGAGGAGCGTGCCGATGCTGCGCTGGTGGCCGGTATCGATCTCGATCTCGGCACTCATCCCGGCTCGGAGCGGCGGCTCGTCCGCCCTGGTCTCGACCCGCACCCGCAAGGGTATGCGCTGCACGACCTTGACCCAGTTGCCGCTCGCGTTCTGGGCCGGCAGGACGGAGAAGCTCGCCTGGCTGGCAGGGCTCAGGCTCTCGACGATGCCGTGCCACTCATGGCCGGGGTAGGTGTCGACCGTGACCTCGACCGGCTGGCCCTCCAGCACGTTGGTGAGGTCGGTTTCCTTCGGGTTGGCCTCGATCCAGACATGGTCGGCGGCGACGAGCGCGAAGGCCGCCTGGCCCGCCGGCAGGTACTCGCCGGGCTGGAGGGCCGAGACCTGGGTCACGATCCCGTCCACCGGTGCGCGAACGATGGTGTGGTCGAGGTCGCGGGCGGCCTTGTCGCGCGCAGCCAGGCCTGCCCGGTAGCGCGGGTGCAGCTCGACCGCCTGGTCGGGCTTGCCGTCGAGCTGGGCCGCGATGCCGGCCAGCTGCTCGTTCAGGGCCGCCACCTCGTTGCGCGCGGCATCGAGGTTGTGGGTAGCGGCATCGAGCTGCGACTGCGGGCTCACCCGCCGGCCGGCCAGGTCCTGCTGACGTGCGAACTCCTTCTCGTAGAAGGCGATGTCGTCCCGGGCCTTGGCGATCTCGGCCTGCTTTTGGGCGTAGCTCGCGCGCAGGGCCTCGAGGTCGGAGCGGGCCATCGCCAGCTCCGCCTCGGCCTGGTCGAGGGCGATGCGGTAGCTGGAGCCATCGAGCCGGAACAGCTCCTGGCCCTGTCTCACCTGCTGGTTCTCGCTCACCTCGATTCTGGCGACGAGGCCGCTGACGTCGGTGGCGATGCTGGCCGTGTCGGCGCGGACATAGGCGTTGTCGGTGCCGACATAGCGGCCGCCGGCAAGCCACAGCCAGCCCACCACGATGGCGACCAGGAGCGGCCCACCCAGAAGCAGGCCCCAGCGGACGAGCTGGCGGCGGCTCCTGCGCTCGGCAGGCAAGCCGCGCTGCCCGGTGGCGACCGCTGGGGGCGATGACGGCCGCAAGGCCGTGACCTTGGTCGTCTCGGCTGCCTCAGCCATGGCTGCGGTCCCCTTCGTCCTCGTCGATAACGGCAAGGCTCGTCTGAAGGTTCGTCTTGACGGTGGTGAGCATCGTGAGCAGGCGCTCGCGCTCGTCACCATCGAGCCCGACCAGTGCCTCCTCGCGGACCTCGGCTCCCAGCGCCTTGATCCGGGCAAGCTCCGGCAGCGCCTTCTCGGTCAGGAACAGGTTGCGCTGGCGGCGGTCGCGCGGGTCGGGCCGGCGCTCGACCAGTCCCATGGCCTCGAGCCGGTCGAGCAGGCGCACGAGCGTGATCGGCTCGATGTCGAGGAGCTGGGCGAGGCAGGTCTGGTTGATGCCCTCGCTGCGGGCGAGATAGGCCAGCGTCTGCCACTGCGCCCGGGTGAGGCCGATCCCGGCCGCCCGGGCGCGCTGCTCCAGCCGCTTGCGCATGAGACGGGCGACGTCGTGGGCGAGGAAGCCCAGCGTCCGCTCGCTCCATTCCTTGGCCGAGGTCATAGTAAGCTGCCTGATGATGAGCTTGCTTACGTATCTCGGCGTGCCGCGGCTCGGGAGTAGCGGCGAGGCAGCATGGCCGCTCTGCGCCGGAGGCGGGGCCAGCGCCCCGCCGGTCAGCGCGAGGTGCGGGCGGCCGGGTAGAAGCCGACCACCTGCTGGTCGAAGTCGATCAGCGCACCGGTCATCAGGCCCGACTCGTCCGAGGCCATGAAGCAGATCGCGCGTGCCGCGTCCTCGGGCGTGAGCAGGCGGCCGAAGGGCAGGGTGGCCGCGGCCTGCTCGGGCCAGTCCGCCGGCTGGTCGTGCGCCTGCATCTGGATCACGCGCTCGTTGTCGGTGAGGGTCCAGCCGAGATTGAGGCCGTTGACGCGGATCCGGTCGCGCAGGATCGAGCCGGCGACGTTGCGGGTCATGGCGGCGAGGGCGCCCTTGGCGGCGACGTAGGGAGCGAGGTAGCCGGCACCGCCGTGGACGGTGATCGAGATGATGTTGACGATGGTGCCGCCACCCGCCTTGCGCATGTGCGGCAGGCAGCGCTGGATCAGGAAGAAGGGCGCGCGGGCATCGACCGCCATGATGCGGTCGAAGAGCTCGGGCGTGGTGTCGTCGATGGTGCCCCGGTCGGTGGCACCGGCGGCGTTGACGAGGCAGTGCAGGGCGCCGAAGCGGGCGGCGGCCCGGTCGACGGCAGTGAGGCAGGCCTGGACATCGGCCAAGTCGGCCACGATCGGTTCGGTGGGGCAGCCTCGTGCGGTCAGGTCGGCCGCCACGGCGGCCAGCCGTTCCGGCTGCCGGTCGATCAGCGCCAGGCCGGCGGCGCCCCGCGCCGCCATCAGCCGTGCGGTGGCCTCGCCGACGCCCTGAGCAGCACCGGTGACGACGGCAACCTTGCCTGCGAACGACGACGGCTCTGCCATGATGTGCCTCCCTCGAGCTCCGCGCGGAGGCTAGGCGCGGGTGGCGAGGTGCCGCAATGCACCGGCGGGGGAGGGAGGTATGCCGCTCGTGGTCAAGCGCTCTGCTCGCCCGCGCCAAGGAAGGCCGTGAGGATTTCCGTGACCTCGCGCAGCTGGGCCAAGGTGATCTCGCCGATGGTTTGGCCGACCTTCGTGCGCGGTACGGTCAGGATCTTGTCGACCATGATCCAGGATGGACCCGCCAGCCCATTCTCAGCGGTCGGGAGCAGGCCGATGCGGAGCAAGGACGATTCGACCTCCTTGGTCGTCAGCGGGCACACGGTCTACCGAGGCCGGGGTGGGGAACGCATCGGACTGCACGACAAGGGCTGGCCGCGGTTTCCCGGCATAGTCCGCACCGCCGGCGATGGTCACCAGTGAGCCCCGCTTCATCCTTTCTCGAGCTTGTCCAGCCGGTCGACCTCCTCGTCCGCCAGGCTCTCCATCCAGGCCAGCACCTCCTGCTCGTCGGGGCTGCGGTCGAGCAGTCGACATTCCCGTTCAAGCTGCGCGCGGACCTCCGGCTTGCTCAGGTCAGGGACCCAGATGGTTAGAGGCTTCAGGCCACGCGCACGCAGCCGCTCCCGGTAAGCTCGCATTCGATCTCGAGAAGGCTTCGGTTGCGGTACGGCCATCGGCGTCGCCCAAAATCCGTCACAGGTGACATAGGCCCGGTCCCAGCGACGCGCAACGGGGCAACGGCCCGGCCATCAGGCCGCCTTCTCCAGCCCAGCACCCGCGATCTCCACCAGATCGGCCATGATCTCGTGGATGGCGAAGTCCTTGGGCGTGTAGACGCGGGCGACGCCGGCGGCCTTCAGCTCGCGGGCGTCCTCGGCCGGGATGATGCCGCCGACTACCACCGGCACGTCGCCGATGCCCTGCTCGCGCATCCGGCGCAGGACTTCCTTCACCAGCGGCATGTGGGAGCCGGAGAGGATCGAGAGGCCGACCAGGTGGACGCCCTCCTCCAGCGCCGCGTTGGCGATCCGGGCCGGGGTGAGGCGGATGCCCTCGTAGACCACCTCCATGCCGCTGTCGCGCGCGGCCACGGCGATCTGCTCGGCCCCGTTGCTGTGCCCGTCGAGACCGGGCTTGCCGACCAGAACCTTGAGCCGGCGGCCGAGGCGGCGGGAGACGTGCTCGACCTTGGCCCTGACCGGGGCGAACACGTCCTCGACCGTGGCGCTGCGGGCGGAGCCGACACCGGTGGGCGCACGGTACTCGCCGAACACCTCGCGCAGCGCCTGCCCCCACTCGCCGGTCGTGACGCCGGCATGGGCGCAGGCGATCGAGGCCGGCATGACATTGCGGCCGTCGACGGCAGCGGCCTTGAGGTCGGCCAGCGCGGTCTCGACCGCGGCCTGATCGCGGCCGGTCCGGAACGCCCGCAGGCGCTCGATCTGCTCCGCCTCCGCCCGGGGATCGACGGCGAGGAAGCCCGCATCCTCCCCGGTGGTAAGCGGGCAGGGTGCGGTCTCGGTGTAGCAGTTCACACCGATCACCTTCTGCTCGCCCGCGGCAATGGCGCCAACACGTCTCGTGTTGCTCTCGACCAGCCGGCTCTTCATGTAGCCGGCCTCGACCGCCGCCAGGGCACCGCCCATCGCCTCCACGCGCGCCAGCTCCTCGCGCGCCTCCTCCTTCAGCGCCTCGACCTTGGCGGCGATCTCCGACGAGCCGTCGAAGATGTCGCCGTACTCGAGGAGGTCGGTCTCGTAGGCCAGGATCTGCTGCATGCGCAGCGACCATTGCTGGTCCCAGGGGCGCGGCAGGCCCAGGGCCTCGTTCCAGGCCGGGAGCTGGACCGCGCGGGCCCGGGCGTTCTTCGAGAGGGTGACGGCCAGCATCTCGAGCAGGATGCGGTAGACGTTGTTCTCGGGCTGCTGCTCGGTGAGGCCCAGCGAGTTCACCTGCACGCCGTAGCGGAAGAGCCGGTACTTGGGCTCCTCCACGCCGTAGCGCTCGCGGCAGAGCTCGTCCCAGAGCTCGGCGAAGGCGCGCATCTTGCAGATCTCGGTGACGAAACGCAGGCCGGCATTGACGAAGAAGCTGATCCGCCCGACCACCTTCGAGAACTCGTCGGCCGGCACCTGCCCGCCGTCGCGGATGGCGTCGAGCACGGCCGTGGCGGTCGCCAGCGCATAGGCCAGCTCCTGGACCGGTGTCGCCCCTGCCTCCTGCAGGTGGTAGCTGCAGACGTTGGTGGGGTTCCAGCGCGGGATCTCGCGGTAGGTGAAGCTCACCACGTCGGTGATCAGGCGCAAGGACGGCTTGGGCGGGAAGATGTAGGTCCCGCGCGAGAGGTATTCCTTGATGATGTCGTTCTGCACCGTGCCCTGGAGCTTGGTGCGATCCGCCCCCTGCCGCTCGGCTGCCGCGACATAGAGTGCTAAGAGCCAGGGGGCGGTGGCGTTGATGGTCATCGAGGTGTTCATCCGCTCGAGCGGGATGCCCTCGAACAGCTCCAGCATGTCGCCCAGATGGCTGATCGGCACGCCGACCTTGCCGACCTCGCCGCGGGCGAGGGGATGATCGCTGTCGTAGCCGGTCTGGGTCGGCAGGTCGAACGCGACCGAGAGGCCCGTCTGCCCGCGGGCCAGGTTGGTGCGGTAGAGCTCGTTGCTGGCCCGGGCCGAGCTGTGTCCGGCATAGGTGCGGAAGAGCCAGGGCTGCTCGCGTGTTGGCATCTCAACACCTTTGTGCGTTGCGGCGAGCTGGCGAGTGTTGACTGGGCCTGCCGCTCCCGTGGCCTACCTAACATCCTTGCTGCAGACGCGTCAAAGCTCTTTTCGTGTTGACGTCCAACACGCACCGTGCGAGGTGTTGAGCGTCAATAGCGACGGAAACACGGGCCGTCATGAACAAGCAACACGTCGAGCAGGTCATCCGCAAGTTCGGCTCGCAGCAGCGGGTGGCCGAGCTGCTGGGCATCTGGCAGACGGCCGTATCCGGCTGGGTACGGCGCGGCGCCATTCCGGCACGCCGGCAGGAGGAGCTGCTCACGGCCGCCAAACGCGCGGGCGTCGATCTCTCGCCCGCCGATTTCTTCGGGGAGGCTGAACGCGCCGACGGGACGACGGGGCTGGCGCCGCCACCCCGGATCGGCCTCGCCCAGGCCCGCATCATGCCCGACCCCCGAATCACACCCGACCAGGGACAGCGCACCGCCATGACCGCATCGAGCGCCGGCACCGCCGAGGTCATCGAGCTTCGCACGCCGCACGTGAACCGCATCGGCGCCCGCGACCTCTACGAGGTGGGCGAGATCCCGCCTTTGGGCCACGTGCCGCGCAACATGTATGCCTGGGCCATCCGCAAGGAGCGGCAGGGCGAGCCCATCAGCGCCATGCAGCAGGAGGTGGTCCCGACCCACGAGATCGCCGACGACGAATGCCTCGTCATGGTGATGGCGGCGGGCGTCAACTACAACGGCGTCTGGGCGGCCCTGGGCAAGCCGGTCTCGATGTTCGACGTCCACAAGCAGCCCTATCACATCGCGGGCTCGGACGCGTCGGGCATCGTCTGGGCCGTGGGCTCGAAGGTGAAGCGCTGGAAGGTGGGCGACGAGGTCGTCATCCACTGCAACCAGGACGACGGCGACGACGAGGAGTGCAATGGCGGCGAGCCGATGTTCTCGCCCAGCCAGCGCATCTGGGGCTACGAGACCCCGGACGGCTCCTTCGCCCAGTTCTGCCGCGTCCAGTCCCGCCAGCTCATGCCCAGGCCCAAGCACCTCACCTGGGAGGAGGCCGGCTGCTACGTCCTGACGCTGGCCACCGCCTACCGGATGCTGTTCGGCCACAGCCCGCACCGCCTCAAGCCCGGCGAGAACGTGCTGGTCTGGGGTGCCGCCGGCGGGCTGGGCTCGATGGCGATCCAGATCATCGCCGCGTCGGGCGCCAACGCCGTGGCCGTGATCTCCGAGGAGGAGAAGCGCGAGTTCGTGATGTCCCTGGGTGCGAAGGGGGCCATCAACCGCAAGGGCTTCGACTGCTGGGGCGAGATGCCGGACCCGATGGACCAGGAGGCCTACGGCAAGTGGGTCTCGGAGGCGCGCAAGTTCGGCAAGGCGATCTGGGAGTTCACCGGCAAGGGCAACGACGTCGACCTCGTCTTCGAGCATCCCGGCGCCTCGACCTTCCCGGTCTCGGCCCTGGTCTGCAAGCGCGGCGGCATGGTGGTGATCTGCGCCGGCACCACCGGCTACAAGCTCACGGTCGACGCCCGCTACTTGTGGATGCGGCAGAAGCGCCTCCAGGGCAGCCACTTCGCCAACCTCAAGCAGGCCTCGTCGGCCAACCGCTTCGTCATCAACCGCCAGGTCGACCCCTGCATGAGCGAGGTCTTCGCCTGGGCCGACATCCCGCGCGCGCACATGAAGATGTGGAAGAACCAGCACAAGCCCGGGAACATGGCGGTGCTGGTCCAGGCCAAGCGGCCGGGCATGCGGACGCTGGAAGAGGCGGTCGAGGACTAGCCATCGTCTTGCCGCTCCCTCTCCCGCCCGGACGTGGCGGGAGAGGGTTTCTCGTGACGTGACGGAGCGACCATGGCGACACGCCTTGCCGAGCTGCGGCCGCAGCCGGCCGACCTGCTCGACGACACCGCGGCCGCCGTGGCCGCTGCCGACAGCCTGCTGCGGCAGGCTGTGGACGGCGCCCGCCAGCACTTCTTTACCGGGAAGCGGCTCGACGCTGCTGCCCTGGAGGAGGAGCAGCATTACACCCACGGGCTCGCCTGGCTCAGGACCTATGTCGAGGCCCTGCGTCAGACCCATGGCTGGGCGGAGCGGCTGCGGGAAGGCGGCCGGCTGGGCGAGCGCGAGCGGCTGATCCTGGAGATCGGCTTCGCCGAGTACCTTGCCCGGATCGTCGGCGGCATTCCGATGAGCCAGGTCGAGATCGTCCGCCCGCATGACCTGGGCCTGTCCGAGAAGGCAGCGGCCGGCTTCCGCACCGAGCCCGTCCGCCGGCTGATCGCCGAGGGTGCGACGGCCGCCAAGAAGGCCCGCCTGGCCGAGCTGATCGCCGAGGGCGAGTTCGGCGATTGGGGCCTCACCGACGACAGCCTCGACATGGTCCGCGACCAGTTCCGCCGCTTCGCAGAGGACGAGGTTGTCCCGCACGCCCATGGCTGGCACGAGCGCGACGAGCTGATCCCGCTGCCCATTGTCGAGCATCTCTCGGAGCTTGGCATCTTCGGCCTCACCATTCCCGAGGAGAACGGCGGCCTCGGCATGGGCAAGGAGGCCATGTGCGTGGTCACCGAGGAGCTCAGCCGCGGCTATATCGGCGTGGGCTCGCTCGGCACCCGCTCGGAGATCGCGGCCGAGCTGATCCGGCTGGGCGGCACCGACGAGCAGAAGGCGCACTACCTGCCGAAGCTCGCCTCGGGCGAGATCCTGCCCACCGCCGTCTTCACCGAGCCCAATATCGGCTCCGACCTCGCCTCGCTCACGACCCGGGCCACGCTGCGGGACGGCTTCTGGCACGTCACCGGTGCCAAGAACTGGATCACGCACGCTGCCCGCGCCGACCTGATGACCCTCCTCGTCCGCACCGATCCGAACGAGAAGGGCTATCGCGGCCTCTCCATGCTGCTGGCCGAGAAGCCGCGCGGCACGGACGCCGACGCCTTCCCGGTCGACGGCCTCACCGGCGGCGAGATCCAGGTCCTCGGCTACCGGGGCATGAAGGAGTACACGCTCTCCTTCGACGGCTTCCGCGTGCCCGAGGCGAACCTCCTGGGCGGCGTGCCCGGCCAGGGCTTCAAGCAGCTCATGGCCACCTTCGAGAGTGCCCGCATCCAGACCGCCGCCCGCGCCATCGGCGTCGCCCGCAACGCGCTGGAACTGGGTTTGCGCTATGCGAGGGAGCGGCAGCAGTTCGGCAAGCCTCTCTTCGCCTTCCCCCGCGTCCACCAGAAGCTGGCCTGGATGGCGGTGGAGATCATGCTGGCTCGGCAGCTCACGCTCCACGCTGCGCGCGAGAAGGATGCGGATAGGCGGTGTGATCTGGAAGCCGGCCTCGCGAAGCTGCTGGGGGCGTCGGTTGCCTGGGCCGCGGCTGACAACGCGCTCCAGATCCACGGCGGGAACGGGTACGCGGTGGAGTACCAGATCAGCCGCGTGCTGTGCGACGCGCGGATCCTCAACATCTTCGAGGGGGCGGCGGAGATCCAGGCGCAGGTGATAGCACGGCGGTTGCTGGAGGGCTGAGCACGCAAGGCGCCTCAGTGCAGCAGTAACTGACCATCTACGCGACGGCATGCTCATGCGCCTCCGGCCGCAGCTGGAGAAGCCGACCTTTGGCGAGAGCAATCGCCGCCTCGAGTTCTGCGAGCGGGAGCTTCCAGACGCCCATGGACGGTTCGGAATAGATCTCGATGGTGGGTCGATCCCGTCCCTCGTCCTGGCTGATCAAGGCAAGGCAGCGGCCGTCGAGATAGATCTCGGCGACCATGTCCTCGTAGTCCGGGTCGAAGGACACCCGGACGTCAAGATCGTGCCCTTTTGGTGGCATGATCAGGGCTCCAGGAATGAGTAGAAGGCTCCGTCTCGGTCGTATCGCACGCCCCGTCCGTCAACCGCAATGACGTCCATGCCACCGCGTCGGTTCGGCTTCCGAACGGCGCGAGGACCGACGAGAGTCTCGCGCACGATCTGCTCGCCCAACCGGTTCAGCTCCGTCGCCGTCGTAGCGCGGGTAGTAAAGGCCGAGCCCTGGCGGGCTGCATGCTTCTGCAACGCGGCCTGCCCTGGTAGCCGGGTCTGGCTCCAGCGCCGCTCGGAGATGCGCGCTGAGCTCACCTCACCCCTCAATCCAACGTCCGCCGATACCGCACCATCGCGAACGTCCCCGCCGCCAGCAGGAACAGCAGCAGCGGCCACACGTCCGGCCAGATCTCCGCCGGACCCGTCCCTTTCAGCATGATGCCGCGGACGATGCGCAGGAAGTGGGTCAGCGGCAGGACCTCGCCGATCGCCTGCGCCCATGCCGGCATGCCGCGGAAGGGGAACATGAAGCCCGAGAGCAGGATCGAGGGCAGGAAGAAGAAGAAGGTCATCTGCATCGCCTGCAGCTGGTTGCGGGCGAGGGTGGAGAAGGTGAAGCCGACGGTGAGGTTGGCCAGGATGTAGAGGAGGAGGGCGCCGGCCAGGAGCCAGAAGGAGCCCAGCATGGGCACGCCGAAGAGGAGGGTGGCGGCGGCCAGGACCACGGCCACCTGGATCCAGCCGACCAGCATGTAGGGCAGGATCTTGCCGATCATCACCTCGAACGGGCGGACCGGCATGGCCAGCAGGTTCTCCATCGTCCCGCGCTCCTGCTCGCGGGTGACGGCAAGGGCGGTCATCAGCACCATGGTCATGGTGAGGATGACGCCCAGCAGGCCGGGGACGATGTTGTAGGCGGTGATCCCCTCCGGGTTGTAGCGCCGGTGCAGCCTGATCTCGAGCGGCCGGCGGCGCCGCCGTCCTCTCCAGAGAGCCTACGAGGTCGTGGCGCAAGGCCGTGGTGTCGAGCTGGTCGAGGGCGCTGACGGCCGTGCTCACCGCCAGCGGGTCGGAGCCGTCGGCCTCGACCAGGACCAGGGCCTGCTCGCCGCGCAGGAGCTTACGGCTGAAGTCCTCGGGGATCGTGACGACGAAGAGGGCCCGGCCCGCCGCGATCGCCTGCTCGGTCTCGGCCTCGCTGCCGACCACGCCCACGAGGTCGAAATAGGCGGAGTTGCGTAAGGCCGCGAGCAGGCTGCGCGCCTCGGGGCCGGGGTCGCGGAGCTGGACCATGGTCGGCAGGTGCTTGGGGTCGGTGTTGATGGCGTAGCCGAAGAGGAGGAGCTGGATGATCGGGATGCCGACGATCATCCCGAAGGTGAGCCGGTCCCGGCGCATCTGGATCAGCTCCTTCAGGAGCATGGCCACGATCCGGCCGAGGCTCTCGGGCAGGCGCATGGGGCTCACGCCTTGCCGCGGTAGGGTGCCATCAGGTGGATGAAGATGTCCTCGAGCGAGGGCTCGACCCGCTCCCAGGTGAAGCGCTGGTCGCGGCGCCAGGGGGCGATCGCGGCCTCGACCAGGTCGCTGTGCTCGCCGCTGACATGGAGGCTGGTGCCGAAGAGGGCGGTGCGCACGCCCTGGGCACCGGCGAGGGCGGCACTCAGCTCCCGCAGGCCTTCGCCGGAGGCACGCCAGGTGGTGAGGCCGGCACCGGCCACGACCTCGCGCACCGTGCCCTGGGTCAGGAGCGTGCCGTAGGCGAGATAGACGATCCGGTCGCAGCGCTCGGCCTCGTCCATGTAGTGGGTGCTGACCAGCACCGTGATCCCGCGCGCCGCCAGCTTGTGGATCTCCTCCCAGAAGTCGCGCCGGGCCTGGGGGTCGACGCCGGCCGTGGGCTCGTCCAGCAGGAGGAGGCGGGGCTCGTGCATCATGCAGGCGGCCAGCGCCAGCCGCTGCTTCCAGCCTCCGGAGAGCTGGCCCGCGAGCTGGTGCTGCCGGCTCGTGAGGCCCAGGCCGTCCAGCGTGACCCGCACCCGCATCGCCCGGCCCTCCAGCGCGTAGAGCCGGCCCACGAAATCGAGGTTCTCGCGGATGGTCAGGTCTTCGTAGAAGCTGAAGCGCTGGGTCATGTAGCCGACCTGGTGCCGGATCGCGTCGCTCTGGCGGACGATGTCGAGCCCGAGGCAGGTGCCCGTACCGCCGTCCGGGCGGAGCAGCCCGCAGAGCATGCGGATGGTCGTGGTCTTGCCGCTGCCGTTGGGCCCGAGAAAGCCCCAGACCTGCCCTGCCGGCACCTGCATCGACAGGCTCTCGACCACGGTGCGCTGGCCGAAGCGCTTGGTGAGCCCGTGGACGTCGATGGCGAGCGGCGGGCTCATGGCAGCCGCACCTCGACCGGCTGGCCGGGGCGCAGCACGGTGCCGGCCGGCAGCCGCGCCTCGGCTATGACGACCAGCTTCGCCCTTGCCTCGAGGCTGAAGATCACGGGCGGGGTGAACTCGACCTCGTCGGCGACGAAGCCGAGGGTGGCCACAAGGTCGGGAGGGCAGCCGTCGCAGGTGACGGCGACCGGCTTGCCGGGTGCGAGTTCGGAGAGCCTTCCTTGCGGGACGAAGAAGCGGACCTTCAAGGCGTCCGGCGGCAGGAGGCGCAGCACGGCCCCGCCGGCGGGTGCCCGCTCGCCCGCAAAGCGCACCAGCTGCTCGACCCGGGCCGTTACCCGGCTCACCACGACCCGCTCGTCGAGCTCCCACTGCGCCTGACGGAGCTGGGCTTCGAGAGCGGCCACGGCCGCCCGCTGCGCCTCAATCTGGTCGGCGCGCGCCGGGAGCCGGGCCAAGTCCAGGCTCGCCTCCAGCTCGGCGATCCGGGCCCGGGCGGTGCCCAGGCTCATTGTCGCCTGCTCGAGCGAGCGCCGGTCGCCGGCACGGGTCTTCACGAGCCGCTCGGCCCGGCTCGTCTCGGCCTGGGCGAAGGCCTCCTCAGCCCGCACCCGTGCGAGCTGGGCCTCGAGCTCGCGGATTTCTTCGGGCCGCTTGCCGGTCATGAGGTCGGCCAGGCGGGCGCGGGCCTCCGCCAGCCGGGCCTGCACGTCGGCGAGGCGGGCCGCCTGGTCGGTGGTGTCGAGGCGGAACAGCACCGTTCCAGGCTCGACCGCATCGCCCTCCCGGACCTCGACCCGTTCCAGCCAGCCCGCCTCCGGTGCGGCCACGATCACGTCCTCAGCCTCGACATAGCCGGGCAGGGCGGCCGGCTCCTCAGGTGCGTCGCATCCGGCCAGGAGGACGAGCAGCGCCAGAGCGGCCGCCCTCATGGCCGCTCATCCACGGCAAGGCCGCGCAGGAAGATGTCGAGATGCGTGCGCAGCAGCGCTTCGGGATCGAGGGCGGGTGCGTCGGGCCGGGCGAAGCAGGTCTGCCAGATGGCGGCGAACAGGACGGGTGCCACGAACAGGCGGGCCGCCGTGGCCGGGTCGACCGGCCTGAGCTCGCCGCGCTCGATGCCGCGGGCGATGATCCCGGCCAGGAGGGCGACGCCGCGGTCGATCACCCGGCGGCGGTAGCGCTCGGCAAAGGCCGGGAAGTTCGTGGCTTCGGCGATGACGAGCTTGGGGAAGGCCACGATCCGCTCGTGGCGCAGCACCCGTGCCACCATCCGCGCGATCGTCCGCAGGAGGAGGGCCGAGGACCCGGGCCATCGTGCCGCCAGTCGCTCGACCCGCTCGATCCGGGGCAGGATCGCGGCGTCGATCAGGGCCTCCAGGAGCGCTTCCTTGCTCGGGAAATAGAGGTAGAGCGTACCCTTGCTCACCCCGGCACGGGCGGCGATCTCGTCCAGCCTGGCGGCGGTGAAGCCTTTCTCGGTGAAGACGGAGAGAGCCGCCTCGAGCAGCTCCTGCGGCCGCGCCTCGCGACGGCGCCGCCAGCGGGCGGGGCGTATGTCCTGATCCATGTTCGTTCTAACTGACTGGTCAGTTATTAATTAGCATTAGCTGGGCCTGCCTGTCGAGCCCGCATCGTCCAGCGCAGAGCATCCTGCTTGCCCCGCCGCCGGGCCGGCGCTAACAGCGCTGGCCCAACGCGAGGCCCTGCAGCGGAGAGGCAAGGATGGCTGAGACCGGCGGCGTAGCCGCTGATCGTCTGCGCTCGTTCATCGAGCGGCTCGAGAACCTGGAGGAGGAGAAGCGCGCCGTGCAGGACCAGCTGAAGGAGGTCCTCTCGGAGGCGAAAGGCGAAGGCTACGACACCAAGGTCTTGCGCCAGCTTCTGCGCCTGCGCCGGATGAAGCCCCATATGCGGGCGGAGCAGGACGAGCTGCTGGAGGTCTACAAGGCGGCACTCGGGATGCTGTGACCGGCCGATGACGGGCCGTGGACCGACTGAGCGCGTAGCCGCCGGACCACACAAGCGGGCCGAGTGCGGCGGCCCGATTTTGTTTGCTGCCCGGCCAGCTACACTGGGCGGCGGAGCGCAGGCGGGAAAGGTCTCATGGCCTGCGGGAGATTGCGATGATCGCAAGACGGCTTCTCGGCACGACGGCGCTGGTCGGGGTCGGCCTGCTGCCGGCCACGGCCGGAGCTGCCGACGGTGCAGCCGGGTGGTGCCCTGGACGTGAAGGTCTCGGGCTTCGCCCGCTTCCTCACGGTCGGGGCGAGCGCGACGACTGTCCGGCTCGACGAGAGCAGAGCACCGGGCTCGACTTCTCAACGACACCGAGGTGCATGTCGAGGTGAAGGGCAGGCATGAGCTACTGGGCTCGGGTATGGCGGCACGATCGAGCTCGAGGGTGATACCAGCGCGCACCGACAATAGCGACGAGACCTGGCTCTTCCTGAAGGGCGGCTGGGGCGAGGTTCAGCTCGGCGACGACGGACGGTGTGGCCGATGTGGACGGGCATGTTGGTGAGTGCTGCCAGCATGTCGGTGGCATCGGCACGGACGGGCTCGAGGGGGATGTCAGTGGGAGGAGTTCGCCGGCGGGATGAAGACCTACGAGGCCGATCGGCACCAGCGAGCGCCACCAAGATCCGCTACATCTGCTCGCCGAAGAGCGGCTTCCAGCGTCGGTTTGAGCTACACGCCCGAACCTGGACGAGATCGGCAGCGGCTCGGGCAATGGCGACTCGCTGGCCACTCAAGGATGTCGAGGCCGGCGATGTCGGCGAGGGTGCGATCGACTATGCGAGACTCAGTTCGGCGGACTCGGCGTCTCGGTCGATGGCCTGACTGGGCTTTATGGCGACATCAAGAACGAGGACGAGGCCGGTGGCGACGATTTCTGGGCAGTGGCAGGGCGGGTGCGGTCCTCGAGTGTGGTCGGGTTCAAGATCGGCGGCTCCTACCAGGAGGAGGAGGCGGGTGGCACTCGAGGTCGATGTGGTTCTCGGCCGGCATCTCGCCGCCGATTTCGGCTCGGCTTCCTCCTCGCCCTCACCTACGGCCAGCACCTCGACACGGACGGAGCTCGACGGTCAACGGCAACGAGCTCGACGAGCCCTGGACCTCGTCATTCTGTCCGGGACAGTGCCGCTGATGCCGGGGCTGACGCTGGACGGCGATCGTGGGCTACTTCGACAACGACGTGAAGGACGGGGACGGGCCCAGCGGGGACAATGGCTGGCAGGCGATCGGCCCGGCTGGGCCTCGAGTTCTGAGCCCGCCCGCGGCCGGTCAAGCCGGGTGGAGGGAGTGCGAGGCATGAGGCGACTGCTGCTCGGCACGAGCGCCCTGGTCGGGCTGGGCGTGCTGGCCCCGCCGGCCGGAGCTGCCACGGTGCAGCCGGGCGGTGCGCTGGACATCACGGTCTCGGGCTTCACCCGTTTCCTTACCGCGCTGGGCGAGCGCGACAACGCCCGGCTCGACGACAACGTCTCCAGCGGGCCGGACTTCTTCAACGACACCGAGGTCCATTTCAAGGTGATGGGCCGGCATGAGCCGACCGGGCTCCGCTATGGCGGCACGATCGAGCTCGAGGCCGACACCAACCGCACCGACAATGCCGACGAGACTTCCTCTTCCTGATGGGCGGCTGGGGCCAGCTGCAGCTCGGCGACACCGACGGCATCGCCGACTTCGACGGCATGTCCGTGAGCGCTGCCAGCATCGGGGCCGGCACGGGCGGCCTCGACGGCGACGTGATCGACGTGTTCGCCGGCGGGATCACGACCTACGACCCGATCGGCACCAGCGACGCCACCAAGATCCTCTACAGCTTCTCGCCCAAGACCGGCTTCCAGCTCGGCTTCAGCTACACCCCGAACCTCGACGCCATCGGCAGCGGCTCGAACAACGGCGACTTGCTGGCTCTCAAGGATGTGGAGGCCGGGGATGTCGGCGAGGGTGCGGTCGGCTATGCCGGCTCGTTCGGCGGCCTCGACGTCTCGGTCATGGCCACTGGTCTTTATGGCGACATCAAGAACGAGGACGAGGCTGGTGGCGACGATTACTGGGCAGCCCAGGGCGGCGCGGTGCTCGGCGCCTTCGGCTTCGAGCTGGCCGGCTCCTACCTGACCCAGGAGGTGGGTGGCATCGAGACCGATTCGTTCACGGTCGGCCTCGCCACCAAGTTCGAGGGCGGCGACATCTCGCTCAATTACGGCCAGTTCCTCGACACGGACGGGCTCGTGGTCAACGGCAACGAGCTCGACAATCCATGGACCGTGATCCTCTCCGGCAATCTCGGCCTCATGCCCGGCCTCGTCCTTTCCGCGGACGTGAGCTACTTCGACAATGACGTCGAAGGCGAGGTCGTGAACGCCGACGACGACAATGGCTGGCAGGGCGTGACCCGGCTGGGCTTGGCCTTCTGAGGGCGGGCATGACCGTCACGATCGACCGGCCCCATCCGGATGACTGGCCGCACTGGCGGCGGCTCTACGAGGGCTATGCGGCCTTCTACCGGGTGCCGATGGACGATGCGATCGCCGGCCGCCTCTGGTCCTGGATCCACGACCCGGCGCACGTGATGGAGGCCTTCCTCGCCCGCGACGAGGTTGGCACGCCAATTGGTCTCGCCCATTTCCGCGCCATGCCGCGCCCCTTGGGCGGCAACGAGATCGGCTTCCTCGACGACCTCTTCGTCGACCCCGCCCATCGCGGCGGCGCTGTCGCCCGGCTGCTCCTCGACGGCGGTGGCGGCCGAGGCGGCACGGCGCGGCTGGGCCAAGGTCCGCTGGATCACGGCCGACGACAACTACCGCGCCCGCACCCTCTACGACCGCGTCGCGACGCGGACCATGTGGATCACCTACGAGATGCCGGCCGCCCCATGATGCTTCCCCGAAGGACAGCGCTGCTCGCCGCCCTGCCTCTTCTCCTCGGCCCGCGCCGCCTCCAGGCCCAGGGCACCGCCCCGATCATGGATGCTCCGTCTGCCGCCGGCCTGCCCGGTGCGGGCGGCCTCCTGATCGACGTCCGCACCCCGCGCGAGCAGCGCGAGACCGGCGTGCCCAAGGACGCCTTGCGCATCCCCCTCCAGGACGACGAGCGCAACTTCCGCCCCAGCTTCGCCCAGGAGGTCCTGAAGGCTGCCGGCGACGACCCCGCCCGCCCGATCGCCCTCATCGACGCCGACGGCCGCCGCGCCAACTACGCTGCCCGCCTGCTGGCGACGCAGGGTTTCACGCAGGCTTTCGCGGTGGGCGAGGGGCTGTTCGGGAGCAATCTCGGGCCGGGATGGGTGGCGCGGGGGTTGCCGGTGGAGGCCTGTCCGGAATGCTGATAGCGCGGTTTACGACGATACTGTCGACAGTTCGGCGAGCGACCTTGATAACAAGCTAGATGCAGCAAAGAGCAGCTTGAGATGCTTCAGCTCTATTTCGAACAAGTAGACAAGTTCTCATGTTACGCGCTTGCAGCCGCATCGAGAGGAGACACCGATGATCTCTCCGGCCCGTCGGGATGAGATTATTGCCAGGGAACTAAGGCGAGTCCCGGATCCGACCAGGTCCGACTTTCTGTGCGCGAAGAGTTCAAAGTGAGGTTCAGCCGAATGTCTGGGTAGAGCTGACGGCTGGCGTAAGAGAACTGGCAGAGCTTTCTGAAGCATGCGCAAGACCCTATGGCACCATCGAAGAGATTGAGGACACTCGTCGCAGAGCGTTCACAGCGATCAAAAACTATACGCTTGACCAGATATACCTTCGATGTGCAGATTTTACTTTTACGCCGTAAGTTTCCAGATCACGGATGAACTTGATATGAGAACTGGCAGCATAAGAACTCTTCGCCGAGAGATGAGATCTGGCGAGGAGATCGTCCTTCACGGCCTTTTTAGCACCTTCAGCAAGAGGCTCCGCACCTTTTCCCGGCCAAAGCTGGTCTGGGAGCGAAAGGAGCCGTTAAGCTAAGGGTGCCGTCCATAGCGGAGTGGAGCTAGACACGGAGCGGAAGGAAATACGGAGCTTCAGCCGCGACTACTGGCCTGGAAGCTCGTGTCCTGCAAGATTGGCATAGGCTCCCGAGGAACGGCTGCCGTCAAGATTGAGGGGTCGATGCGCCTGTTCTCTTTCGCCGCCATTGCGCGGCGAGCTCTGCTGATCTTGCTTGCCAGCCCGGCCGCCGCCGATCCCGTCACCATCAAGATCCTCCAGGTCAATGACTGGGACCGGATCCAGGAGTCCGACGGCCGCGGCGGCTACGCGCGGTTCGTCTCGGTCCTGAAGCAGGAGAATGCCGCCGCCTCCGACGTGCTGCTCGTCCATGCCGGCGACGCGATCTCGCCCTCGCTGCTCTCGGGCTTCGACAAGGGGGCGCACATGGTCGAGCTCCTGAACCGGGTGCCGCTGGACGTGTTCGTGCTGGGCAACCACGAGTTCGACTTCGGGCCGGACGTCGCCAAGGAGCGGATCGGCGAGGCGAAGTTCCCGGTTCTGAACAGCAACGTCACCGAGCGGGACGGCTCCCTGCTGGCGGGGACGGTCGAAAGCCGGATGATCGAGGTCCAGGGCTACAAGCTCGGCTTCTTCGGCCTCACCACGCCCGAGACCAGCTTCCTCTCGAGCCCGGGCTATGCCGGCTTCAAGCCGCTGATCGAGACCGCGCGCGCCATGACGGGGAAGCTGCGCAGTGCCGGGGCCGATCTGGTCGTGATCGTCTGCCACACCGGCTTCGGCGATGACCTGCTGCTCGCGCGCGAGAGCGGGGCCGACCTGGTCCTCACCGGCCACGACCATGACCTGCGGGTGATCTACGACGGTGCGGTCGGCATGTCGGAGAGCGCCTCGCAGGCCGACTACGTGATGGCGGTCGAGCTCACCGTCGATCGCGTCAAGAAGAACGACAGGGAGCAGGTGGTCTGGCGGCCCACCTACCGCACGATCGACACCGGGAAGGTGGCGCCCGACCCTGAGGCCGCCGCACTCGTGCAGACCTACGAGGAGCGGCTGAGCAAGGAGCTCGACATCGTCATCGGCACCACCGAGACCGGGCTCGACAGCCGGCGTGCGGCCGTGCGCGACCATGAGGCCGCGATCGGCAACCTGATCACGGATGCGATGCGCGAGGCCGTGGGTGCCCAGGTCGCCATGATCAATGGCGGCGGCATCCGCGCCAACCGGGAGTATCCCGCCGGGACCAAGCTCACCCGACGCGACATCCAGAGCGAGCTGCCGTTCGGCAACAAGACCGTGAAGCTGGAGCTCAAGGGCAGCGACATCCTGGCCGCGCTCGAGAACGGCTTCTCCCAGGCCGGCGAGGGGGCCGGCAGGTTCCCGCAGGTGTCGGGCCTCACGGTGCGCTTCGATCCCGCCCGCCCGGCCGGCAGCCGCGTGGTCGAGGTGCGGATCGCCGGCCAGCCGCTCGATCCCGCCGCGACCTACACGCTCGCCACCAACGACTACATGGCCCGCGGCGGCGACAACTACACGGCGCTGAAGGCCGGCCGCAGCGTGATCGACCCGGCGGCCGCCCGCCTCATCGCCTCGCAGGTGATCGAGTACGTGGCGGCGCGCGGCACCGTCGCGGCCAAGGTGGAGGGGCGGATCGTCCGCCTAGACTGACGGCCGGCCGTCGGCGTGGACGGCCAGGATGTCGGCGATCGCCCGGTGGACGGGCGTCGCCACGCCGGCCTTGCGGCCCAGCTCGACCACGGCTCCGCTGAGCCAGGGCACCTCGAGCCGGTTGCCGCGCTCCAGGTCGTTGTGCATCGACGAGGTCATCTGCGCAGGCAGCCCGTCGGCGAAGGCGAGGCGGTTGTCGGCAAAGTCCTCGGGCAGCGCCACGCCCAGGGCACGGCCGACGGCCACCACCTCGCGCATGGCGTCGTGGAGGAGGGTGCGCGCCTGGGGGTTGGCGCGGATCGGTCCGATCGGGGTGCGGATGGTCGTGGTGGTGGCGGAGAGGGCCGCCAGGAGGACGAACTTCTCCCAGACGGCACGGGTGATGTCGGCCGAGAGCTCGGCGTCGATCCCCGCACCGGCACAGGCCTCGAGGAGAGCCAGGGCGCGGGGCGAGCGGCTGCCGTCGAGCTCGCCGAAGACCAGCCGCGCCATGGTGCCGGTATGCTCGATCAGGCCGGGCCCGCCGATCGTGGCCGCGATGTAGGAGACGCCGCCCATGACGGCGTTGTCACCCAGGACGCGGCGCAGCACCTCCTCCTTCTGCACGCCGTTCTGGAACGAGACCACGCCGGTGCCAGGGCCGAGCAGCGGCCGGATCGCCTGGGCCGCGGCCTCGGTGTCCCAGAGCTTGACGGTGATGAACACGATGTCGGCGGGGCCGAGGCTCGCCGGGTCGTCGCTCGCCTCCACCTTCTCGAGGTGGATGTCGCCGTGCTGGCTGCGGACGTGAAGGCCCTGCTCGCGCAAGGCTGCCAGATGGGCACCTCTGGCCACGAACGCGACCTCGCAGCCGCCTTGTGCGAGCCGTGCCCCGAAATAGCCGCCGACACCGCCCGCACCCATGACCACGATCCGCATCCACCGCCTCCGATTATGCCCTGGCTGTAATTTGACGCGCCTGCGACCAGCGTCTAGGCCTGGATCCTCCGCGGAGGAGCCTGCCGCTGTTGCGAGTTGTCGAATCCTTTTTGCGTGACCTTCGGCTGCGAGCGGCCTTCCTCGGCCTCTGGCTCATGGGCTGGGGTGCAACCCTCTATCTGTCGCTGCGCCCCAATCCCGACCTCATGGGCATGCCGGACAAGCTCTGGCACCTGGTCGGCTATGCGCTGATGACCTTGGTCACCGCCGGCTTCTGCCATGCGCCACCGGTGCTGGTCCTGCTGGCCGTCGCCACCATTGCCGCCAGCGGGATGGTGGAGTGCATGCAGGGCCTGCTGCCGTATCGCAGCTTCGAGCTCATGGATCTCGCCGCCAACACGGCGGGCGCCATGCTGGGCAGTGCCTTGGCGCTGCTGTGGGTGATGCTGGTCGTGCGCGGCCGCGAGCAGCCGCTCAGGCAGCACTGATCCGCTTCAGCATCGGGCCCAAGGGCGCCCCGCCGAAGATGTGGATGTGGAGGTGCGGCACCTCCTGGTGCGCATTGGTGCCGGTGTTGGCGAGGATGCGGTAGCCGCCCTCGACCAGGCCAGCCTCCTCCGCCGCCTTCGCCACCGCCCGGAACAGGCCGGCCACCTCCTCCGGCGAGGCCTGGGCGCCGAAGTCCGCCATCGAGACATACTGGCCCTTGGGGATCACCAGCACGTGGACGGGCGCCAGCGGGTTGATGTCGTGGAAGGCCAGCGCCCACTCGTCCTCGTACAGCTTCCGGCAGGGCAGCTCGCCGCGCAGGATGCGGGCGAAGGCGTTCGTGGGATCGTAGGCCATTCCAGTGTCCTCCGGCGGGGCTGGGGGGTGAGATAGCGGCCCGGGTCCGGGCCAGCAACGGAGGCGGCGGCAGGGGCGACCGGCTTGTCAACCGCTGGTCCCGCTGGCAAGCAGCAGCCTCGCGCAACGCCCGTACCGCCCAGCCGGAGACCTCGCGGCCATGTCGCTCGCCGTCGCGATCCAGATGGACCCGCTCGAGACCGTGGCCATCGACGCCGACACCACCTTCGCCCTGGCGCTGGAAGCGCAGCGGCGCGGGCACGGGCTCTATCACTACCTGCCGCGCGACCTGAGCTACCGCAACGGCCGGGTCCTGGCCAAGGCGAGGGGCGTCGAGGTGCGGCGCGAGGCGGGCAACCACGTCACCTTCAGTGCCGCCGAGACGGTCGACCTCGCCGCCATGGACGTGGTCCTGATGCGCCAGGACCCGCCCTTCAACCTCGCCTACATCTCGGCCACCCACCTCCTGGACCGCATCCACCCCGAGACCCTGGTCGTCAACGACCCGAGCTCGGTCCGGAACTCGCCCGAGAAGCTCTTCGTCACCCACTTCCAGGAGCTGATGCCGCCGACGCTGATCACCTACGACCTCGAGGAGATCAAGGCCTTCCGCCGCGAGCATGGCGAGATCATCGTCAAGCCGATCTACGGCAATGGCGGTGCCGGCGTGTTCCATCTCCGGCCCGAGGACACCAACCTCGCCAGCCTGATCGAGCTCTTCCGCACCTACCTCAACGAGCCATTGATGGTGCAGCGCTACCTGCCGGAGGTGCGGCGCGGGGACAAGCGCATCATCCTGATCGACGGCAAGCCCGCTGGGGCCGTGAACCGGGTGCCGCCGGCGCACGAGACCCGCGCCAACCTCCATGTCGGCGGCCGGGCCGAGAAGGCCGAGCTGACCAAGCGCGACCAGGAGATTCTGCGAGGCGCTGGGGCCGGCGCTGGAGCGGGCCGGGCTGATCCTGGTCGGGATCGACGTGATCGGCGACTACCTCACCGAGATCAACGTCACCTCGCCCACCGGGCTCCAGGAGATCGACCGCTTCGACGGCGTCAGCCTGGAAGGGAAGGTGTGGGACGCGATCGAGTCCAAGGTCCGCCGCGGGCCGCACGCGCCTTCGGCCTAGCCCCGGGCCGTTCTCAGGGGGTCGAGCTCATGAGCGCCACGGCAGCGGCCACGAGCTCCGCGTTCGAGCCGGCGGGCGAGCCGTCCGGCAGGAGCCGGCCGTCCTCCAGGCCGACGCGGGTCGAGTAGCCCTCGCGGGCACAGCGCTCGACGAACGGCCAGACGGTGGCGTCGAAGCCGTGCAGCAGGATCGGCTTGCGGCAGCCCCCCGCCGCCAGGGCGGCGAGGATGCCGTCGGTCGCCGCCATGGCTCCCGCCAGATCCTCGCCGTCGAGCTCGATCAGGATGCGCAAGGCCAGCGGGACCAGGCCCAGGCGGACCAGGCGCTCGGCATCGGCCGGGGTGGCGAGCCCGGCCTCGACGGCGATCCCGCGGCGGCGCAGGCGCTCGATCACGGCCGGTGCTCCCGGCTCGGCGAGGTTGACCGAGGCGTGGTCCGGCAGCTCGCGCCAGGCCTCGATCATGGCCAGCCGGCGGTCGTCGTCGCGCTCGATCCAGGCACCCGTGCTCACGCCCATGAAGGTGCCGGGGACGGCAGCACGGACGGCGGCGACGGTGGCGTCGACCGCGGCCGGGGCCAGGCTCTCGGCACCGTCGGGGCCGCGGACATGGAGGTGAAGCTCGGCCGCACCTGCCCGGACGCAGGCCCGTGCATCCGCGGCCAGCGCCTCGGGCGTCAGCGGCAGCCGCGGATGGTAGCCGTGCTTGCGGCCACCGTTGAGGCAGGCCTGGACCAGCATCGCTCTCCTCCCTGGGCCGCTTGGAACACAGAAAAGGGGCACCCGGGGGCGCCCCTCCTTCTCAAGCCGGGCCTCAGCGGTTCAGGCGGCTTGCAGCACCTTCTCCAGGCGCTGGCTCGCCTCCTGCTCGTCGATGCGCTCGATCGCCGCCACCTCGCGGGCCAGGCGCTCGAGGGCCGCACGGTACATCTGCCGCTCGCTGTAGGACTGCTCGGCGTCCTCGGCCTTGTGCAGCTCGCGCACCACCTCGGCGATCGCCACCGGGTCGCCTGAGTTGATCTTCGCCTCATACTCCTGGGCGCGGCGGCTCCACATGATGTTGCGCCGTGGCCGCACCCGCACCTTCAGCGCCTCGAGGGCGGAGCTGATCTTCTCGCGCGAGCTGAGCTTGCGCATCCCGGACTTCGCCACCTTGTCGACCGGCACGCGCAGGATCAGGCGCTCGTTCTCGAACGAGACCACGTACATCTCGAGCTCGATCCCGGCGATGTGCTGGGTCTCGATGCCGGTGATCCGGCCGACGCCGTGCGAGGGATAGACGATATAGTCCCCGGCAGCGAAGGCGAGTTTCTTGCCCATCAGGCTTGTTCTCCTGTCTCACGGCGGCGCGCCCGCCTAAGGCCTGCCGTCGCGGGTCACGGCAGCGCCCGGTGACGCGGCTATCCCTGAGGCCGGCCGCGAAGCCCGCCCTTCACCATCGACCGGTGCAGGGATACACGCGCTGAGGGCGCTGTTCCGGCAAGCACGCGGGCCCCGATCTGGGCCTCTCCATCCTTGCTGTGTGATTATTAGCACAAAATGTGGCAAATTTCCAGCGTTTCGCGCACACAGTTTCGCGAAAACGTACCATGCGATAGCTGCATGGCAGCCACCGGTTTCAGGTGCCCCTTGCGGGCCCTGTCAGGTTCCCTGGCCTGGTTCCGGGCTGAAGAACTTGTCGAACTTGCCGTCCAGCCCTCTGAACTCGTCCGCATCCTCCGGGGCCGGCCGTTTGCGGGTGATGTTGGGCCAGGCACCGTTCGAGAAGTCGCGGTTGAGCCCGAGCCATTTCTCGGCCTCGGGCTCGGTGTCGGGCTTGATGGCCTCGGGCGGGCATTCCGGCTCGCACACGCCGCAGTCGATGCACTCGTCGGGGTTGATCACCAGCATGTTCTCGCCCTCGTAGAAGCAGTCCACGGGGCAGACCTCGACGCAGTCCATGTACTTGCACTTGATGCAGGCCTCGGTGACCACGTAGGTCATCGATCTCTCCGTCCTCGGCGGAATGGGTCAGCCGCCACACCATGGTGGCGGGAGCCGATCATACTGACCGCCTGTGCAGCCTTCTAGCCACGGCGGCCGAACAGGCGCTCGATGTCCTGGCGCGTAAGCTCGATATAGGTAGGCCGGCCGTGATTGCACTGGCCGGTAAAGGGCGTTCGCTCCATCTGCCGCAGGAGGGCGTTCATCTCCTCCAGGCTCAGCCGGCGCCCGGCGCGCACGCTGCCATGGCAGGCCATGGTGGCGGCGACCCGCTCCAGCGCCTCGGCCAGGGCGAGGCCGCTCTCGAGCTCCAGGAGGTCGCTGGCGAGGTCGCGCACCAGGCCCGCGGCCGAGGCCGCACCCAGCATGGCCGGGACCTCGCGCACCAGCACCGCATCGGCCCCGAACGGCTCCAGCAGCAGGCCCAGGGCCGCCAGCTCGTCCGCGCGCTCGATCAGCCGGGCGCGCTCGGCCGCCTCCAGCTCCACGATCTCGGGCAGCAGCAGCGTCTGCCGGGCGACGCCGCGCTCGCGCAGGCCCGCCTTCAGCCGCTCGTAGACGATCCGCTCGTGCGCCGCGTGCTGGTCGACCAGGATCAGCCCGTCCGCCGTCTCGGCCAGGATGTAGGAGGCATGGAGCTGGGCCCGTGCCGCACCCAGCGGATAGGCGGGTGCGGAAGCGGGCTCGGGCATCGGCCGGGCGGCAGGGGCGAGGTCGAGCAGGGCCGCGTCGTGGGCGAAGGAGGCGGGCGCCTCGGCCAGGGCGGCACCGGCCGCGGGTCGCCAGCCGGCCCCGCCCGGCCGGAAGCTGCCGAGGGCCGCCGTGCCGTTATGGGCGGCCGCCCGGTGCCCGTGCTCGGCCAGGGCCCGCTTCAGCGCCCCCACCACCAGCCCGCGCACCACCCCCGGCTCGCGGAAGCGCACCTCGGCCTTGGCCGGGTGGACGTTGACGTCGACCTGCTCGGGCGGAAGCTCGAGGTAGAGGGCCGCCACCGGCTGGCGGTCGTGGAACAGGAGGTCGCTGTAGCCGGCCCGCAGCGCCTGGCGCAGCAGCCGGTCCTGGACCGGGCGGCCGTTGACGGTGAGGTACTGCGAGCGCCCGTCCCTGCGGCTGAAGGTGGGCAGGCCGATGAAGCCGGTAAGCACGATGCCGTCGCGCTCCGCCTCGATCTCGACCGCATCGGCCACGAACTCGCGCCCGATCACGACGGCAAGGCGCGGCGTGATCCCGCTGCCGAGGAGGTCGGCGCAGGGCTCGGCCCGGAAAGCCTGGCGGCCGTCGAGCGAGAGGCTGAGCCCGATCCCCGGCCGCGCCAGGGCCAGCCGGCGCACCGTCTCCAGGATGGCCTCGCCCTCGGCCCGCTCGCTCTTCAGGAAGTTGAGGCGCGCCGGCACCTTGTAGAAGAGGTCGCGGACCTCGACCCGGGTGCCGGGCGAGCCCGCCACCGGCCGCACCGGGGCGACCTCGCCGCCTTCGACCTCGAGGCACCAGGCGCTGCCGGCGTCACGGTCACGGCTGACGAGCCGCATCCGGCTCACGGCCGCGATCGAGGGCAGGGCCTCGCCGCGAAAGCCCATGGAAGTGATCCGGATCAGCGCGTCGTCGGCGAGCTTCGAGGTGGCGTGCCGCTCGATGGCCAGCGGCAGCTCGGCCTCGCCCATGCCGCAGCCATCGTCCTCGACCAGGATCAGCCCCCGGCCGCCCGCCTCGATCGCCGACGGCGATCCGTGACGCCCCGGCATCGATCGCGTTCTCGACCAGCTCCTTCACCACCGACGCCGGCCGCTCCACCACCTCGCCGGCGGCGATGCGGTTGACGAGGTGCTCGGGCAGGCGGCGGATGGTGGGCATGAAGGCTACAGCGGGTCGCGGTCCAGGCCTGTTGGGATTGGAGGCGGCCTAGCCCAGCACGGCCGCTTGCGCCAGGGCAAGAAGCCCCGGCGTACCGCGCGTGCGAGGGCGGCTTCGCGCAGCAGGCAAGGAGACGCTTCAGGCAGGCTCGCTCTCATGCAGCTCCAGGCGGCGCTCGACACGCCGCATCTGCACGTCGAGGCGGTCCAACCGGACCGACAGGGCCGCGACGTCGACGTGCAGACCAGCGGCCAGCTCCTCAAGCCTGCCGGTGCGCACCGGCAGCTCGTCGAGCCGCCTCTCCATCCGCTCGGTCCGCTCGTCGATCCGACGCAGGTACCGGAGCACGATGCTGTCGGGTCCATCATCCGTCATGGAGCCCTCCGCCAAGCCTGCCGGCAGCCTACCCTGGTCACGTGCCCTCGCTCACCCCTTCCGGCGCCCCGGCGATGGCGAACAGCGGCTCGACGCCATAGAGCTGCGCCGCCACGCGGCGGACGTCGTCCAGCGTGACCGCCTCGATCAGCGCGTTGCGGCGCTCGAGATAGTCGCGGCCCAGGCCGACATCGAGCATCGAGACCAGCGTCTTGGCGACCTGGTCGTTGCTGGTGAGGCGGAGCGCGAACGAGCCGGTGAGATAGGTCTTGGCGTCGGTCAGCTCCTGCTCCTCGACCCGGCCCTGGGCCAGGCCCTGCAGCTCCTGGCGGATGAGGCGGATCGATTCCGCCACCTGCTCGTTCTTGGTGGCGACACCGCCCAGCCACAAGGGCGAGTGGTCGAGGTCGTAGAGGTAGGAGTAGACCGAGTAGGCGAGGCCGCGCTTCTCGCGGATCTCCTCGGTGAGGCGGGAGGCGAAGCCGCCGCCGCCCAGGATGTAGTTGGCGACGTAGGCGGCATAGTAGTCGGGATGCAGGCGCGGCAGGGCCGGGCCGCCGAAGGTGACCACGCTCTGCGGGTTGCGCAGGCGGACGATGACGGTGGCACCGATCACCGGAGCCAGGGCTTCCGGCTCCGGGCGCACGCCCGGTGAGGCGAGGTCGCCGAAGGCGTGGTCGAGGAGGGGTGCGAGCGCCTCGGCGGTGATGTCGCCCGACACGCCCACGCAGAGATTGTCGCGGCCGAGGCGGCTGGCGGGGAAGCCTATGAGCTGGTCGCGGGTGAGGGCGGCCACCGTCTCGGGCGTGCCGCGGGTCGGCCGGCCATAAGGGTGGCCCGGGAAGGCACGCTCGAACCAGGCCCGCGAGGCCAGGTAGTTGGGCTCGGCCTCGAGGCGGCGCAGCTCGGCCGTGATCTGGCCGCGCACGCGCTCGACCGGCTCCGCATCGAAGCGCGGCTCGTGCAGGGCCAGCCGCAGCAGCTCGAAGGCGTGCTCGCGCTGGGAGGAGAGCGTCTTCAGCTCGCCCGAGAGCCCGTCGCGGTCGGCATCGAAATGGAGCCGGATCGCGTTGTCCTCGAGCTGCTCGCGGAAGGCCTGGCTGTCGTAAGGGCCGGCACCCTCGTCGAGCAGGCCCATCGCCATGTAGGCCAGGCCCGGCCGGTCGGACGGGTCGACGGCGGCACCGCCGCGGAAATAGAAGCCCATGGAGAGGAAGGGCAAAGCCGGCTCGTGGATCAGGTAGGCGCGGACACCCTTCTTCGTCACCACCTCCTCGACGGGGTGGACACGGGCGCTGGAGGGTGCCGCGGCCGGGCGCAGCGTGATCCGCTCACCTACCATGGTCATGCCGCCTCCTCCTGCGCCGGCAGCAGCATCGCCAGCACCGAGCGCTCGGGCCGCATCACCTCGCGCGCCGCGGCCGCGACCTCGGCCGCGGTCACGGCCGCCACCTTGGCGGGCCAGCTCTCGACCTCGGCCACGGTGAGGCCGGTGGTCAGGGCACTGCCGAAGATCTGCGCCGCCCCGTTCAGCGAGTCGAGGGCGTAGATGGTCTCGGCCAGCATCCGCCGCTTGACCCGGGTCACCTCCTCCTCGGTCACACCGTCCTTGAGCAGGCGCTGGACCTCGGCCTCGAGTGCCTCCTCCAGCCGCTCGATCTCCACCCCCGGCCGCGGGCTGGCATAGAGGCGCAAGGAGGTGTCGTCGCGGCTGCCGCCGCGATAGAAGGCGCCCGCCCCGGCGGCCAGGCCCTGCTCCACGACCAGCGCCCGGTAGAGCCGGCCGGTGGCCCCGCCGCCCAGGCACTGGGACAGCACCTCCAGCGGGTAGGCGTGCTGCCGGCCCTCCGAGATCAGGCTGGGGGCCAGCCAGGAGCGGATGAGGTTCGGCTGGCGGACGCGGCCGTCGCGCAGGATGATCCGCCGCTCGGCATGCTGCGGCGGCTCCTTGAGCCGGCTCCGTTCCGGCAGCGGCCGGGCCGGGATCTTCCCGTAGGTGGCCTCGACCATCGGCCGGAGCTCGGCGGCGTCGATGTCGCCGACCACGACCAGCACGGCATTGTTGGGGGCGTACCACTTCTCGTAGAAGAGCTCGCAGTCCTGCCGCGTATAGCTCGCGATCTCGTGCTCCCAGCCGATCACCGGCAGCCGGTAGGGGTGGTGCAGCCACTGCGCCGCCGCCAGCTGCTCGCTCAGGCTCGCCGCGGGCTCGTTCTCGATCCGCTGCCGCCGCTCCTCCAGGATCACGTCGCGCTCGGGATAGACCTCGGAATCGTTCAGGCGGAGGTTGACCATGCGGTCGGCCTCCATCTCCAGCATGAGCGGCAGCCGGTCCTTGGCGATCATCTGGAAATAGGCGGTGAAGTCGTGGCTGGTGACGGCGTTGTCGTTGCCGCCGTGCCGGGCCACGATCTTCGAGAACTCGCCGGGCGGGATCCGCTCGGTTCCCTTGAACATCAGATGCTCGAGGAAATGCGGCAGGCCCGACTTGCCGATCGGGCTGTCGGCCGTGCCGACCCGGTACCAGAGCCAGTGCGCCACCACCGGTGCCCGCCGGTTCGGGACCACGATCACCTCGAGCCCGTTGTCGAGCGTGAAGCATTCGGGGTTGAACAGGGAGGCCGGGATCTCCTCCGGGGCGATCTCGGTCGGGCTCAGGGCGATGGATGCCGGGGTGGCTCGCAACTCTCTCTCCTATGGGAGCCGGCCTCAGGGGGCCGGAAGGGGGGTGCTGCCGGTCCGCGCGGTGACCACGCTGCCCGTGCCGGACCTCAGCCGGGCCGCCTCGGCCGAGGGGTTCAGCACCTCGTCCTGCGGCTCGAATTGCTTTTGCTGGAAGCTCAGGATGTAGAGGAAGGTACGCCGGTCGAGCTGGGCCAGCTCACCGTTCTCGGCCACGATCCGGTTCCTGATGTCGGGCTCGGCCGCGACCGGGCTGGCCTGGAGGAGCGCCTGCTCGCCCGGGCTCAGCGTGCCGCCGACCGCGGCGGTCTCGTCCCCGGTCAGGATCGAGCGCGCCTCGCGCGACGGATCGGGCTGGACGGTGGAGACGGAACCCGGCTGCGGCGGCCGCAGCGTGGCGTCCGGTGGAATGACCAAGGGTGCCCTGCGGACGACCTGGAACTCGTCCGGCGAGCGCCTGCCCAACCCCAGCGATTCCTGCACCGTCGTGTCGCAGCCCGCGACAAGCAGCAGGACCGAACCCATCATCGCGGCCCGGCCGAGCTCACGCCCGCGCATCCGTCTCTCCCCGCCTCTCAGTTATGGTGTTGCGGCGCAGGAACAAGCTGTCGATCAGCAGCAGGCCTGCACCGATCACGATGGCACTGTCGGCCACGTTGAAGGCCGGCCAGTGGTAGCCGGCGAGATGGAAGTCCAGGAAATCGACCACCGCCCCGAAGCGGAGCCGGTCGATGATGTTGCCGACGGCCCCGGCGAGCACGAGCCACAAGGCCGTCTGCGGCAGCACCCGCTGCTCGCGCCAGAGCCAGGCGACGAGGAAGGCGGCGATGACCAGGGCCAGAGCCCACGAGCAGCCAGGGTGCGGCATGGCCGGCCCCGCTCAGCATGCCGAAGCTGACGCCCCGGTTCCAGACCAGGACCAGGTTGAAGAACGGGGTGACGACCACCGGCAGCACGGGGTCGAGGTGGAGCAGTGCCAGGTGCTTGGTCAGCTGGTCGAGCGCCAGCACGGCGACGGCAAGAGCGAGGCCGACGACGAGCCGCATCGCTAGGCCGCCTGCCGACCGAGCACGTCGCTGCACCGGTCGCAGAGCTGCCCGCTCTCGAGCGCCACCTCCGGCAGCACCCGCCAGCAGCGGGCGCACTTGTCGCCTTCCGCCGGGCCCGGCACCACCGCCACGCCCGGCACCTCGGCGAGGCGGAAGGCACCCTCGGGCGCCTCGCCGTCCCGCAGCTCGATGGCGCTGGTGATCGCGAGCTCCGCAAGGTCGAGGCCTTCCAGCGCCGCCCGGTCCTCGGCCCCGAGATAGACGACCGGTGCCGCCTGCAGGCTGGAGCCGATCCGCTTCTCCTGCCGCTCCACTTCCAACGCACCGGTCACCACCCGCCGGACCCGGCGCACGCGCTCCCAGCGCTCGCCCAGCGTCGGATCGAGCCACTCGCCCGGCAGGTCGGGGAACGTGCGCAGGTGCACGCTGCCGTCCTCGCTGGGATACCGGGCGAGCCAGGTCTCCTCGGCCGTGAACACCAGCACCGGCGCCAGCCAGGCAGTCAGGCAGCGGAACAGCTCGTCGAGCACCGTCCGTGCCGCCCGGCGCGTCGTGCTCTCGCGCGCGTCGCAGTAGAGGCTGTCCTTGCGGACGTCGAAGTAGAAGGCCGAGAGGTCGGTGGCGCAGAAATTGTGGATGGCGCCATAGAGCTTCGCGAAGTCGAAGCTCCAGTTGCACTCGCGGACCAGCGCGTCGAGCTCGGCCAGCCGATGCAGCACCCAGCGCTCCAGCTCCGGCATCTCGCTCGCGCGGCAGCCGCTCGGCCTCGTTGAAGCCGGCGAGGTTGCCCAGGACATAGCGCAGCGTGTTGCGCAGGCGGCGATAATTGTCGCCGATCCCGTCCAGGATCTCCTTCCCGATCCGGATGTCCTCGGCATAGTCGGACGAGACCACCCACAAGCGCAGGATGTCGGCGCCATGGGTCTTCATCAGGTCGATGGGCGAGAGCACGTTGCCCAAGGACTTCGACATCTTGCGCCCGTCGCCGTCGACCACGAAGCCGTGGGTGAGCACGGCATCGTAGGGGGCGCGGCCGCGGGTGCCGCAGCTCTCGAGCAAGGAGCTGTGGAACCAGCCGCGATGCTGGTCCGAGCCCTCGAGATAGAGGTCGGCCGGCCAGCGCAGCTCAGGCCGCCGCTCCAGGACGAAGGCGTGGGTCGAGCCGCTCTCGAACCAGACGTCGAGGATGTCGTCGACCTTCTCGTACTCCTCGGCCCGGTAGCGCTCGCCCAGGAAGCTCTGCGGGTCGCGTGTCCACCACGCGTCCGCCCCCTCCTCCTCGAAGGCAAGTGCGATGCGCTCGACCACCTCAAGGTCGCGCAGGACCTCGCCCGTGGCCTTGTGGACGAAGACGGCGATCGGCACGCCCCAGGCGCGCTGGCGCGAGATGCACCAGTCGGGCCGGGTCTCCATCATCGAGCGCAGGCGGTTGCGGCCGCGGGCCGGGACGAAGCGGGTCTCGTCGATGGCGGCCAGCGCCTTGTCGCGCAGGCGGCCGGCACCCTCCATCGGGATGAACCACTGCGCGGTGGCGCGGAAGATCACCGGCGCCTTGGAGCGCCAGGAATGAGGGTAGCTGTGCTGGAGCGTGCCGCGCGCCAGCAGGGACTCACGCTCGGCGAGCGCCGCCGTCACCGGCTCGTTGGCGGGCCAGCGCCGGCCGTCGAACACCTTGAGCCCGGCGAAGCCCGGCACGGCCTCGGTATAGCTGCCGTCCTCGGCCACCGTGTCCGGCACCTCGAGCCCGTGCTTCGCACCCAGCTCGTAGTCGTCCTCGCCATGGCTGGGGGCGATGTGGACGAGGCCGGTGCCCTGGTCGGTGGTGACGAAGTCGCCGGCCAGCAGCGGGACGTCGAAGCCGTAGGCGTCGGCATGGCCGCGCAAGGGGTGCGACGCCACCGCACCCGCAAGCTCCGCCCCCTTGAAGGCCGCGACCTCGGTGTAGTGGGTGATCTCGGCCGCGGCCGCCACCGCCTGGACGAGCTGGGCGCCCAGGATCAGGAGCTCGCCAACCCTCGCCGAGCTGCCTTCGGCCGCGTCGTCGACGCGGACCAGCAGGTAGTCCACGTCCTCGCCATAGGCGACGGCGCGGTTGGCCGGGATGGTCCAGGGTGTCGTGGTCCAGATGACGGCACTGGCCCCCACCAGCTCCGGCCGAGGTGCTCTGGTCAGGGGAAAGCGGACATAGATCGTGGGGCTGGTATGGTCGTGATACTCGACCTCGGCTTCGGCGAGGGCCGTCTTCTCGACCACCGACCACATCACCGACTTCTTGCCGCGATAGAGCTCGCCCGAGCAGAGGAACTTCGCGAACTCGCGGAAGATGTCGGCCTCGGCCTTGAGCTTCATGGTGGCGTAGGGATCGTCCCAGTCGCCGACCACGCCCAGGCGCTTGAACTCCTGGCGCTGGATGTCGAGCCACTTCTCGGCAAACTCGCGGCATTCCTGGCGGAAGGCCACGATCGGCACCGCGTCCTTGTCCTTGCCCTTCTTCCGGTACTCCTGCTCGATCCGCCACTCGATCGGCAGGCCGTGGCAGTCCCAGCCCGGGACGTAGGGCGCGTCCTTGCCCAGCATCTGCTGGCCGCGGTTGATCACGTCCTTCAGGATCTTGTTGAGGGCCGTGCCCATGTGCAGGTGGCCGTTGGCGTAGGGCGGCCCGTCATGCAGGATGAAGAGCGGCCGGCCCTCGGACTCCTGGCGCAGGCGGCGGTAGAGGCCCATGCGCTCCCAGCGCTCGAGCAGGGCCGGCTCGCGCTGCGGCAGGCCCGCCTTCATCGGGAAGTCGGTGCGCGGCAGGAACACCGTGTCGCGATAGTCTTGGCTCATCGATCGAATATCCGGTTCAGGCCGGGACGAGGCCGTGGATCGCCCGGGCCTCGGCACTGTCGCGCGCGATCTGCGCCTTCAGCTCGTCGAGGCCGGCGAACTTGCGCTCGCCGCGCAGTCGCTCGAGGAAGGCCACCTGCATCCGCCGGCCATAGAGATCGCCGCCACCCTCGAGCAGATGCACTTCCAGGAGCAGCTTCGTCCCGTCGACCGTGGGCCTGTGCCCGAAATTGGCGACGGCGGGCCGTGATGTCATCCCTTGCGGCTCGCGCAAACCCGCTTTCACCGCATAGACGCCCTTGGCCGGCAGCAGCGGGCTCCGGCCCAGGGGATCGACATTGGCGGTCGGGAAGCCCAGCGTCCGGCCGCGCCGGTCGCCCGGCCGGACGATGCCGTCCACGGCGTAGGCATAGCCCAAGAGCCGCGCCGCCAGCCCGACCTCGCCGTCCTCCAGGGCGGTGCGGATGCGGGTCGAGGAGCAGTCGGCCCCCTCGGCCTCCACCCGCGGGACCGCCCGCACGCGGAACCCGTGCTCGGCGGCCCAGCCGCGCCATGAGGTCCATGTCGCCGCCCCGGCGATGGCCGAAGCGGAAGTCCTGTCCCGCCGCCAGCGCCCGGATGCCGAGCCGCCCGACCAGCACCTCCGCGACGAACGCCTCGGGGCCGAGCTGCATCAGCCGGGCGTCGAAGCGGAGGATGTGGAGGACCTCGACCCCGAGATCGCGGAAGAGCTCGATCTTGCGCCGCAGCGGGGTCAGGCGGGCGGGGGCACGGTCCGGATGCAGCACCTCGCGCGGGTGTGGCTCGAAGGTGATGACGCCGAATGGTGCAGTCAGCTCGCGGGCGAGTGTGCGCGCCGCGTCGAGCACGGCCCGGTGCCCGCGGTGAATCCCGTCGAAATTGCCGATCGCCACCGCCGCACCGAGCCCAGCCCCCGGTGCGCGGGCGCCCGCCCGGACAATGCGCATGGCCGCGTTTCTTCCATGCAGGCCGTGGCCTGTAAAGCCGATTCCCCGCGGCCGCGGCCCCGGGGCCACAGCCCTCAGCTGGTCTTGGGGGCCGGCCGGCGCGGCACGAACAGGACCGCCTCGCCCTCCAGCACGTTCTTGCCCAGCACCTTGCAGGCGGTATCGAAGATGGCCCGCTTCTTCTCCCGGTCGACCGTGCGCAAGGTCACCTCGGCCCGCACGGTGTCGCCGGAGCGGACGGGGGCCAGGAAGCGCATGGTCTGGCTGACATAGATGCAGCCCGGGCCCGGCAGCTTGGTGCCGAGCACGGTGGAGATCAGGCTGGCGGTCAGCATGCCGTGCACGATCCGGCCGTGGAACGGCGTGCCGGCGGCGAACTCCTCGTTCAGATGGACGGGGTTGGTATCGCCGGAGACGCCGGCGAACATGAGGATGTCGGCATCGGTGATCGTCTTGCCGAACGTGGCCGTCATTCCCGGCTCGAGATCCTCGATGAAATAGCCGTCGAGCGACATGCTTGACCTTCCAGGTGGCTCTTTGCCCGAGCGTGTTTCTGCGCTGCAAAATGGAGCATGTGGCAGCGCATCATCAAGAGCTACGAGCAGGCGGGCTGCCATCGTGCCGCTTGACCGGCAATAACCTCGCTCTATGCCTCCTGCGCACCCTGCATGGAGCTGTCGCCAATGGACGCACTCGAGGCGATCCTGACCCGGACCTCGGTCCCGCCGGTGAAGATGGGCCCGCCCGGTCCGGACGAGGAGCAGCTCCGGCGCATCCTGGAGGCCGGGGCCGCCGCCCCCGACCATGGCCGGCTGCGGCCGTGGCGCTTCCTCGTCGTCCGCGGGGCCGCACGGGAGCGGCTGGGCGAGCTCTTCGCCAGTGCCGTGGAAGGGCAGGTGAGCGAGAGCGAGCTCGAGAAGCAGCGCTCCGGTCCCCTGCGTGCCCAGGTGCTGGTGATCGTGGTCGCCAAGGTCGACCCGCAGGCGAAGCACCCGGCAGTCGAGCAGGTGGCCTCAGCCGCGGCGGCCGTCCAGAACATGCTGCTGGCAGCACACGCCCTGGGCCTCGCCGGCAAGTGGGCCACCGGCCGGAACGCCTACGAGCCCGCGATCCTCAAGGGCCTGGGACTGGGGCCCGACGACCGGCTCCTTAGCTTCCTCTATCTCGGCAGCTACGCCCACCCGCAGGAGCCGACCCAGCGCCCCCCTGTCGACGACCTCGTCCACGAATGGCAAGGCCCCGCCTCATGACCCGGCCGGCAGCCCTCCTCGCCGCACTCCTCCTTCTCGCCGGCTGCACCGCTGCCGCCCGCGAGACCCCCGAGGAGCGCACCGCCCGCCTCAACGCCGACTGCACCGCCGCCGGCTTCAAGTCCGACACCGAGGCCTTCCGTCTCTGCCTCCTCATCCAGCAGACCAACGACCGCCTGGACTCGGTCGAGCGCCGCCTGCGCTTCATCGACCAGGACATCAGCACGCCGGGTTATCCGCGGCGGTGGTGGTATTGAGGAGCTGCGGGCAGTCCTGACCGGGAAGCAGGAGGCCACCGCAGCGAGTCGCAACAGCGCTTGCCCCATGGCGTCATACGTCATATTACATGCTGCGCCATGGCGATACGCTCGATCCGGCATAAGGGCCTGCGTCGGCTCTGGGATGAGGACGACTCGAGAGGTGTTCCTGCCGATGCGGCCCGAAAGCTTCGCCGCATGATGGCCACACTGCATCAGACCTCCGACCCTGAGAGGCTGGCCGCAGCAGCGCTGCCGGGCTGGCGCGTGCACGCGCTGAAAGGCGACCTTGCGGGGTTCTGGAGCCTGAGCGTTTCGGGCAACTGGCGGCTGATTGTGCGGTTCGACGTCGGCGACGCCTACGACCTCGATCTGGTCGACTACCACTGAGGAGCTGAGGCGATGACCAGAGAGTCCTTGGGTCCGATGAAGAGCCCGCCGCATCCTGGCGAGCTGGTGCGCGAGGACGTTCTACGGGAGCTTGGGCTAACGGTGACCAAAGCGGCTCAGATCCTGGACATGAGCCGCCCAAATCTGTCCCTGTTCCTCAACGAGCGCATCGACCTCTCGCCCGAGCTGGCCTTGAAGCTGGAAGCTGCCTTCGGGCTCGAAGCCCGGATGCTGCTGGGCATGCAGACCGACTACAGCCTGGCGAGGGCGAGGGAGCGGCAGGCCGAGATCACCGCCAATGTGCGGCCGGTATCGGTTGCCGCCTGAGCTGAAGCGCACGCCTGTAGGCAGGTGCGCTGCACCGTCCCTCACAGCACCGGCAGGATCTGCCGCAGGATGCTGGCCGAGCTGGCCGCCACCTCGTCGACGAAGGCCATGAAGTCGAAGCGGGAGTCGCGGCCGGCGAGGTCGGAGAGGGCGCGGATGTCGAGCCAGGGGATGCCGAAGGCCTCGCAGACCTGGCCCAAGGCACCGCCCTCCATCTCGATCGCCCGGCCGCCGAGCTCGCGGTGGAGGCGGTCGCGGGTCACTTCGCAGTGGAGGTACTGGTCGCCCGAGAGGATGGTGCCGTAGGCGATGCGGGGCGGCTGGTCGTGGCCGCCGGCGGCCTTGGAGAGCGGCGGCAGGGTGAAGCCTTCCAGGCGCTCCCTGACGCGGGCCAGGAGATCGGGGTCGACCGGGTAGCCCAGCCGGTCGGTGGGGTTGAAGAAGGGGACGTGGCCGGCCTGGTAGGTGTGCAGGCGCTCGTCCTCGATCACGCCGGCATCGTGCTGGAGCGTGCGGTCGGCGATCACCACGTCGCCGATATGGAGGTCGGGGTCGAGGCCGCCGGCAACGCCGGAGAAGACGATGGCGCGGCAGCGGAAACGGTCGGCCAGGAGGGTGGCGACCAGTGCTGTGTTGACCTTGCCGATGCCGGCCCCGGCCAGCACGACCTCGCGGCCGTCGAGCCCGCCTTTGTCGAAGCGGGCATGCGCCAGCTCCTCGCTCCAGGCATGGGCCAGGGCGTTGCGCAGATGCGCCAATTCCTGCGGGATCGCGCAGATCAGGCCGATGGTCACGATAACAGACCCCTCGCTCGCGATGATGTGGTCTTACGCTGCTTGTCCGGAGCCCACCAGCGCCCGACTATCGTCGCAAGCGGAAGGGCCTGGACCTTGGACCGGAAACTCGACGGCATCGACCACCTGATCGTGGGCGTGCGCGATCTGGAGGCGGCGCGGGAGCGTTATGCCCGCCTCGGCTTCGCGCTCACGCCGCGCGGGCGGCATGTGGGCTGGGGCACGGCGAACTACTGCATCATGCTCGAGGACGAGTACCTGGAGCTCCTGGGCATCGTCGACCCGGCCTCCTTCACCAACAATCTGGACCTCTTCCTGGAGGAACGGGGCGAAGGCGGGCTGGGGCTGGCGGTGCGGTCGCTGGATGCACCGGGCACGGCCGCGGCCTGGACCACACGGGGCCTGCACCCGGCCGAGCCCAGGCAGCTGGGCCGGGTGCTCGAGACCGCGAGCGGCCCGCAGGAGCTGCGCTTCCGCAACATCATGCTCGACCGCGAGGCGACGCTGGACCTCGGCCTCTTCGCCTGCGAGCACCTCACGCCCGAGCTGCTGCGCCAGCCGCCCTGGCTGCAGCACCCGAACGGCGCCCGCGGTCTGCGCTCCTGCACCGTGGTGGTCGACGATACCGGCCCCTTCGTCGAGGCCATGAGCCGCGTGTTCGGCACCGCTGCCGTCACCGACACCGACAATGTCCTGGCCGTCCATAGCGGCACGGCCGTGCTCCTGATCGCCCCGCCCGAGGACGCAGCACTGATGCACCCGGCAGCGGCGATCGAGGGGTCGGTGCCGCGGCCCCAGCTGCGCGTCGCCACGATCGAGGTCGCGGACGCGGAGCGGGCGGCCGCCTGGCTGCGGCAGCAGGGCGTGCCCTTCCGCCGGACACGCGAGGGTGCCCTGATCCCGCCCGGCGAGGCGCACGGGCTGGCGATCGAGCTCGTGGGCGGGTGAGGGAGAGCGCCCAGGGCCGCAGCCCCCTCGACCGCCAGGACGTGCTCCTCGTCTTCGGTGCCGCCATCCGCCGGAGCGGCAAGCCCAGCCCGGTGCTGCGGCGCCGGCTCGAGGCCGCGGTCGAGGCCGGCAAGCGGGCCAAGGACCCGCTCTACGTCGTGAGCGGTGCCGCCGCCGGCGACGGCGTCCCTGAGGCCATGGTCATGCGGCAGACCCTCCTGGAGCACGGCGTGCCCGAGTCCGCCATCCGGCAGGATACGCTGAGCCGGGACACGCTGGAGCAGGCCCGCCGCTGTGCCGCCATCCTCGACGCGCTGCCCACCCCCGGCCGGGTCGTGGTCTGCACCAGCGCCTTCCACCAGCCGCGCTGCCGGCTGCTCCTGCGCATGCTGGGCTTTCGCACCGAGGGCACGCCCATGCCGGCCGAGCGCGTCGCCATGGGACTGCGCGGCTGGCTCTACTACGTGCTGCGCGAGTGCGCCGCCACGGCCTGGGACACGGTCCTGCTTGCCGGCCTCATGGCGGCGGGCCGGGGTCGGCTTCCAGCCGGCTGACCTCGATCAGGTTGCCGTCAGGGTCGCGGAAGTAGAGGGACAGGAGCTTCCCGACCGCGCCGGTGCGCTCGACCGGGCCCTCGATCACCGGGAAGCCCAGGCCGGCCAGCCTCGTCTGCACGGCCTCCAAGGGCTCGTCCGTGAGCAGGCAGAGGTCGCCCGAGCCCGGGACCGGGTGGGCGGCCTTGGGCTCGAACTCGCGGCCCGCATAGTGCAGGTTGATCTTCTGGCTGCCGAAGTGGAGGGCGTGCCGGCCTTCGAACTCGGTCCAGCGCATGCCCAGCCCGTCGACATAGAAGCGGCGGGTGGCGGCACCGTCGCGGACGGTGAGGACCAGATGGTCGAGGCTGGTGATGGGCATCGGCTACTGTGCTCTCGCCATGTGCAACCGAGCCTTCACGTTCAGGGCAGGCAATGGCCGCAGCTGCTCACCTTGGAGAGGCCACCCTGCAGGGCCCGCTCCATGGCCGCCTCCTGGGTCGCGTGCGGGCCCAGCCAGTGCTGGTGCTTCGGCTTGTGGCCCTGCCGCGGGTGGCCGCGGCCGCTGCGGCAGTGCGGGCAGTCGGCGCGGTGGACGGTGGCCCGCAGGGCGGAGGGATAGGCCCTGATGAAGAAGGCCAGTGCCTGGCCTCCGGGCCGGGAGAGGTCCGGAGATGCCGTGAGGGTCGCCGCATCCGGCGCATGGATCGCTGACATGCACGGTATACGCTCCACGCAGCGGTTTAGTCCGGCCGGCGGCCATTCTCCTCACTCATCCTCCAGCGCCCGGCCCTCCATCCTCAGCACCTCGTCCTCGTTCATGCCGAAATGGTGGCCGATCTCGTGCGTCAGCACATCGAACACGACCTCCTCCAGGGAGCAGCCGCGCTCGCACCACTCGACCAGGATCGGCAGGCGGTAGAGGAAGATCATCTCGGGCTCGGGCGAGGGGACGAGGTTGCCGAAGCGCTCGCCGATGGGCACGGCTTGGTAGAGGCCGGTGAGGTCGAGCGGGTCGTCGATCTCCATGGCGTCGAGCACCGCCTCGTCGGGCCAGTCCTCGACCCGGATCGGCACGTGACTGACGAGGTCGCGCAGCTCCGCGGGCAGGCCGTCGAGCACTGCCTTGCCGACCGTCACGATGTCGTCGGCCGATGGGGCACGCTGGAGGGAGACCGCACTCATCGCGGCGCCATGCGCAAGGCACCGTCGAGGCGGATCGTGCAGCCGTTCAGCATCGGGTTCTCCACGACCTGGCGGACCAGGGCCGCATACTCCTCCGGCCGGCCGAAGCGGTGCGGGAACGGGACCGTGGCGGCCAGGCTCTCCTGCACCTTCTCCGGCATGCCCAAGAGCATGGGCGTGCCGAAGAGGCCGGGAGCGATGGCGACCACACGGATGCCGGAGGCCGCAAGCTCGCGGGCGGCCGGCAAGGTGAGCGAGGCGACGCCGCCCTTGGAGGCGGCGTAGGCGGCCTGGCCGACCTGGCCCTCGAAGGCGGCGATCGAGGCCGTGTTGACGATCAGGCCGCGCTCGTCGCCGATGGGCTCCAGGCGGCTCATCGCGGCGGCGGCGAGGCGCATCATGTTGAAGGTGCCGATCAGGTTGACCCGGACCGTGCGCTCGAACGCCTCCAGCGCCATCGGGCCGTCCCGGCCGACGATGCGGCCGGCCGGGGCCACGCCGGCGCAGTTGACGAGGAGGCGGGGAGGGCCGAGCGACGCCTCGATCTCGGCCAGGGCGGCTTCCGCGGCCGGTCCGTCGGCGACGTCGAGCGCCCAGGCCCGGCCGCCGGTCTCGGCAGCGGTGCGCTCGGCCGCGGCCCGGTCGAGGTCGAGCACGGCGAGCCTGGCGCCCTGCTCCGCCAGCATCCTTGCCGTCGCGGCACCGAGGCCCGAGCCGCCGCCGGTGACGATCGCCACGTGCCCGGCGATGTTCATGGGGTGATCTCCGCCACGGCATCGGCCGGGACCGGGTCCGGGGCGGGCTCGGGATCGTGGCCGGTCAGGCGGATGAAGATGTCCTCGAGGTCGGCTTCGCGGGTCTGCAGGTCGCGGATGACGAGCCCGGCGCCGCGGACCGCATCCAGGATCCGGCCGACATTGGCGTTGCTCGGCCGGTAGCGGATGGACAGACGGCCGGTCGGGCCCAGCGTGCAGTCCCAGGCGGCGAGCGCTTCCGGGATGACGGTGCAGGGCTGCTCCAGGGTGAGCACCAGCTCCTTCTCGTCGATCCGGTGCATCAGCTCCTCCTTGGTGTCGGAGGCGACGACCGTGCCGCGGTCGATGATCGCGATCCGGTCGCACATCTGCTCGGCCTCCTCCAGGTAGTGCGTGGTGAGGACGACCGTGACCCCCTTGCCGTTGAGCTCCTTCATGTAGGCCCAGAGCGAGCGGCGCAGCTCGACATCGACGCCGGCCGTGGGCTCGTCCAGGATCACGACCGGCGGGCGGTGGACCAGGGCCTTGGCGACCAGGAGCCGGCGCCGCATCCCGCCCGAGAGCGAGCGGGCATAGGCATCGGCCTTGTCGGCCAGGCCCACGGCCTCGAGGATGGCGTCCGTGGCCCGCTCGGCCTTGGGCACGCCATAGAGGCCGGCCTGGAGCTCCAGGGTCTCGCGCGGGGTGAAGAAGGCGTCGAGGTTGAGCTCCTGCGGCACGACGCCGATCGCACGCCGCGCCCGGCGCGGGTGGCGGTCGATGTCGATGCCGAAGACCTGGGCCGTGCCGGCGGTCTTGATGACGAGGCCGGCCAGGATGTTGATCAGCGTCGACTTGCCGGCGCCGTTGGGGCCCAGGAGGCCGAAGACCGAGCCGCGCGGGATGGCGAGGTCGACGCCCTTGAGCGCTTCCTTGGCCGGCTGCTTGCCACGGGCGGCATAGGTCTTGCGCAGGCCCTTGAGCTCGATGGCGTGGGCTGGCAATGCGTGCACGGGCGGGGTGCTCACGCGAGCCGGCCGCTAGCAGGGGAACGGGTCATGGCGGGCGACGAGCGGCTTCTGGTGGACGAGCGCGAGGTGGTCATCACCCCCGACATGTATGTCCGCTGCGACGGCGGCAACGTTTCTCTGGGCCATCCGGTCGAGTTCATCACCCTGGAGCGTGGCGGCGAGGCCGTGTGCAAGTATTGCGGCCGGCACTACGTGCATGCGGGGAGTGCCAAGGCCGCCGAGCTCCGCGCCCGCAGCCGGCCCTACGCCGCCTGAACGAGGGCGGGCGCTGGCGGGGGCTCGTCCCACAGGCGCAAGCCGCCGATGAAGGCGTGCCGGTTGTCGCCGAGGCGGCAGCCCTTGGGCAAGGGATCGACCAGCTTGGCGTTGCCGCCGCCCAGGATCACGTAATCGGCCACGGTGGCGTCCTTCAGGCGCTGGACCACGTCGTTCACTACCTTGCGCCAGCGCCGCTTGCCCAGGCGCAGCAGCCCGCGCTGGCCCACATGCTGCTCGAACGTCTTGCCGTTGCGGTAGGGCAGGTGGCCCAGCTCCATGCCGACCACGTGGCCGTCGCTGATCAGCGTGTTGCCGAGGCCGGTGCCCAGACCCAGGAAGAGCATCCGGCCGCCTTCGTAGCAGCCCAGGGCCTGCATCACGGCGTCGTTGACCACGCGGGTCGGCCGGCCGAAGGCGGCCGTGAAGTCGAACCCGACCCAGCCGGTCCCCAGATTGACCGGCTCGCGGGCGACCGTGTTCGCCGCCACCGGCCCCGGCACGCCCAGGCTCACCACGTCGTAGTCCCAGTCGCTGGTGAGCGCCAGGACGGCGGCCGCCATGGCCTCGGCCGTGAGCTTCGGCCCCGAGGGCGTCTTGCGCCGCTCGTCGAGCGTGGGCGTCCAGCACTTGACGTTGTTGCCGCCGACGTCGACGACCAGGATCCGCCGCTCCACCGCCATCCCGCGCGCCCCCTGGCCGACCGGCAACCCGGCGCCGCCTACTTAGCCGGGGGCGGAACGGCGCTCAACCCTGCGGCCGGCGAGCGGATGCGACGCTGCCAACAGAGGGGTGCCGGCGCGACATAGGCGGGCAACAATCACCCTGCACGCTCCCTGCCCAGGGTGCCCGGATGGCGGGCGCCCGGATCGGGGAAGCGGAGCATGGCAATCATCACCGGTACCAGCGGCAACGACATCGCACCCGCGCTGTTCGGCACCGAGGCCGCCGACGAGATCTACGGGCTCGCCGGCAACGATGGGCTGGTCGGCCTCGCCGGCGACGACCTGCTGGATGGCGGCGACGGCAACGACCTCCTGGAGGGTGGTGCCGGCAACGACATGCTCCAGGGTGGTGCCGGCATGGACACCGCCACCTTCCTCGACAGCTACAACCATGTGCCCGTAACGGTCGACCTGATCACCGGCATCGCCCAGGGTGGGGCGACCCTGGGCAGCGACCGCCTCGTCTCGATCGAGAACGTCGAGGGCACGCTCTACGACGATCAGCTCTTCGGGACCAATCTGGCCAATGTCCTGCAGGGTGCCTCGGGTGCGGACATGCTGGCCGGCCGGGGCGGTGCCGACCGGTTCGTCTACGTCCAGACCTACGACAGCCTGGTCTCGGCGTCCGACCACATCCAGGACTTCAGCTCGAAGCAGGGCGACCGGATCGACCTCTCCGCCGTCGAGACCAACGAGCAGAGTGGCGGCGACCCGGATTTCAAGTTCATCGGACAGAAGGATTTCACCGCACCCGGTCAGGTCCGCTTCTCTATGAAGGGCGACCACACGGTGGTCGAGGTCAACACCACCGACGAGGCCGCCGGTGCCGAGATGCAGATCATCCTCGACGCAAAAGTCTCGATGAAGGTCAACGACTTCGTCCTGTAACCGCAACGGCATTGCCATGCCTGGGCACCTGCTGCCCACGCTGCGGACGAGACGGAACGGGTTGGCGTGGGATCGACGCCCGGTTAGGGCGCCTGAGCGCGCGGCGTCGGCTGCTCGTCGGGAGCGGCGTTCTTCAGCAGCAGCAGGGCCTCGATGGCGCGGCTCTGGTAGTCGCTGAGGATCGGGGTCGAGGAAGGTCGAGGGGAGCGCCGCTGCCGCAGGGGTGGCTCCGGCTCGGGGGCTGGTTCTTCAATGGAAGGGGCCTCGTCCACGGCCACAGCGGCGTGCACCGCCGCATGCTCCTGTTGCAGCTCGCCGCGCAGGCGGCTCTCCACCCGCTGCATCGTGCGCAGGTCGGGGTCGTCGGACGGGCGGGGCGCTCGGGGCGAGGGGCTGGGGGTGCGAGGAGCCGGTGCCGGCTGGGCCGCGCGCCTGTTGGCGGCGATCACGCCATCCGCCAGCGTCCGGGCCGGGTCCTTGCCCATGCGCTCCTGGAGCAGGATGAACATGGCGACGCGCACGTCACCCAGGGCCGTCGCCTCCATCAGCAGGTGGCGGGCGAGCTGGGTGAGGATGCGGCGCTGCTCCTCCTCCGGCATGGCGTGCAGGGTGTTGTAGCCGTCGATGAGCGCCTTGAACTCAGGCTCGGCCACGAGGGACTCGACGTCGGCCGACGCCATGCCCTCCAGCCGTGCCACCTGCTTGGGCGTGAGGCCCATGGAGAGCTTCTGGCCCATGCGGCGGTCGCGGGCCGTGACCCGGGCGAAGGGCCGGTTCAGGCCCTTGCGGGTGGCGTAGTGGGCGGTGGCGAGCATCGGGCGCATGGCGGACGGATAGCGGAATTGCCGCCGCCATGCAAGGAAGAAAAACCTATCAGAGCTGAGCCGCTTCAGGGCGTGCGCCGTGGCGCCGTCTCCAGAAAAGCCTGCAGCTCCTTGGCGTAGAGCTTTGCGATGCCGGTGGTGCCGTGGCCGCGCGTGTCCGGGCTGGCTGGGATCAGGAAGAGGCGGCCGCTCGGCACGAGCTTCATGGTGGCTTCCGTGATGCCGGTCTCGGGCGGGTTGCGCTCGTCGTCGGCGGAGTTGATCAGGAGCAGCGGGGCCTTGATCGCCCCCAGCAACGGGGTGGGATCGTAGTCGGCCGAGGATTCCCAGGCATAGATGAAGTCGTTGGCGTCGGCATCGAAGGGGGCGGCCATGCGCTCGTCGACCAGCTTGTCGGCCAGCTCGCGCGTCGGTGCCAGCTTCTGGTAGGCCAGCGAGCCGCCATTGGTGCCGGTGGCGTAGAACACGTTGGCGAGGCGCATCGCGCGGGGCTGGGCGGTGTAGTCGCCGTTCTCGTAGCCGGGGTCCTGGCGGATGGTCTCGATCATCAGCCGCCGCATCATCCAGTTGCGCGACGCCATCGGGGTTGGCTGCGAGGCCATCGGCGCCAGGGCATCCATGTAGTCGGGATGCTTCCCGGCCCAGATCCAGGCGTGCATGCCGCCCATCGAGTTGCCGATGATCAGGCGCACGTGCCGGAGGCCCAGGCCCTCGGTGAGCAGCCGGTATTGCCCGTCGACCATGTCCTCCGCGTTGTACTTGGGGAATTTGGCCTTGAGCCCGTCGGAGGGCTTGGTCGACTTGCCGTGGCCGATCGCGTCCGGCAGGACGATGAAGTGCTTCTTCGCATCCAAGGGCTGGCCTTCGCCGAACAGCTCGCCCGCGAAGGCGGGTGTGAGCATGCTCGCACCGGAGCCGGTCGTGCCGTGCAGCACGATGACGGGCTCGCCGGTGGGCTCGCCCACCGTCCGGTAGTGCAGCCGCACCTCGGGCAGGACCTCGCCGGTGTGGAACCGGAAGTCCTTGGCGACGAAGGTGCCTTCCTTGGGTGCTGGATAGTCGGCTGCCGCCGCGGCGAACGCCGCCAGCGACAGGACCGCGCCCGCAGCGGCCCGCATCAGCGATGCCCGAACCCTCATGACGGCCTCCCCTAGTTTATCAGTACACGTCCTGCCCGCCGTTCACCGGGATCTCCGCCCCGGTGATGTAGGAGGCGCCGGGGCTGCACAGATAGAGGATGACCGAGGCCACTTCCTCGGGCGAGCCCAGCCGGCGCATCGGGATGCGGTCGACGATCTCGGCCGTGCCCGGGGAGAGGATGGCGGTGTTGATCTCGCCCGGGCAGACCGCGTTGGCGCGGATGCCCAGATGGGCGAGATCAGCGGCCAGCTCGCGGGTCAGCGCGGTCAGCGCCGCCTTCGAGGTGCTGTAGGCGCTGCCGGCGAAGGGATGCACGCGGCTGCCCGCGATCGAGGTGATGTTGACGATCGCACCCTTGGTCTCGGCCAGGAGCGAGGAGCAGGCGCGGCTGAAATAGACCGCGGCGAAGAAGTTGATGGCGAAGGTCTTCTCCCAGACACCCAGATCGCCGTCGAGGCAGCCCAGCCGCTTGCCGCCATCGCTCTTGGGCGAGTAGCCGGCATTGTTGACCAGCGCGTGCAGGGGCTCGCCCGCCAGGACGCGGTGCAGGCCCTCGATCGCCTCCTCCAGCCGCTCGGTGTCGGCGAGATCGGCCGTGATGTGGGCGTGCCGCTCGTTGCGCGGGCACTGTGCCGGCACCACGTCGCGCGAGCAGGTGATCGCCCGCCAGCCCTGGCGGACGAAGTACTGTGCCGTCGCATGCCCGATGCCACGGCTGGCCCCGGTGATGAACACCGTCTTGCGCTCGCTCATCACGCCACTCCCATGCTGCTGCGATGCAGCCTACACGATCAGGGCGCCAGGCGCTCCATCACCCAAGACAATTCCTGGCGCCGATAGCACAACCGGTCGTGCAGCCGGCTCCGGCGACCCTGCCAGAACTCGTAAGTCTCCGGCAGCAGCCTGAATCCGCCCCAATGCGCCGGCCGCGGCACGGCCCTCGTCCTCCGGATACCGCTCGCGCAGGGCTGCCTCCCGTGCCTCGAGCCAGCCGCGCCCCTCGATCACCCGGCTCTGCGGCGAGGCCCAGGCGCCGATCCGGCTGCCATAGGGCCGGGTCGCGAAGTAGGCTTCCGCCTCGTCCGGGCCGACCGGCTCGATCGCACCTTCCACCCGCACCTGGCGGTGCAGGCGGTCCCACCAGAAGAGGAGCGCTGCGTTCGGGTTGGCGGCGATCTCCTGGGCCTTGCGGCTTTCCAGGTTGGTGAAGAAGCTGAGGCCGCGCTCGTCCATCCCCTTCAGCAGCACCATGCGCAAGGAGGGCCGCCCGTCGGCAGCGACGGTCGCCAGCGCCATGGCGTTGGGCTCGTAGATCTCGCCCGCCGCCGCCTCCTCGAACCAGCGCCCGAGCTGCACGAACGGGTCGCGCTCGGCTTCCGCCTCCAGCAGCACTTCCCGGTCATACTCCTGCCGCAACCCCGAAGGTGCCGCCATCGCCCGTCTCCATCAGCCGTGGCACGAGGTAAGCCCCGCACCCGCCCCTTGCAACGCCGCCCGGCGCAGGCTTCAACGGCGCACCGCTCACGCCAGCGTCGAGGGCAAGGCGATGCAGGACGGCATCCTCTCCATCCAGTCGGCGGTGGCCTACGGCCATGTCGGCAACAGTGCCGCCGTCTTCCCGCTCCAGCGCCTGGGCTTCGAGGTCTGGCCGGTCAACACGGTGCTGTTCAGCAACCACACCGGCTACGGCGCCTGGCGCGGGCGCGGCGTCGAGCTCGGCTGGGTCGAGGAGATCCTGGCCGGCATCCGCGACCGCGGCGCTCTCCCCGCCCGCTGCCGCGCCGTGCTCTCGGGCTATCTGGGCGACGCCACGCTGGGCCAGACCGTGCTGGACACGGTGGGCGAGGTCCGTGCCGTCCGCAAGGACATGGTCTATGCCTGCGACCCGGTGATGGGCGACGAGGGCAGGGGCTTCTTCGTCCGTCCCGGCATCCCCGAGTTCTTCAAGGCCCAGGCCGTTCCCGCGGCCGACCTCGTCACGCCCAACCAGTTCGAGCTCGCCTGGCTGGCCGACCAGCCGATCGCGTCCATGGAGGACGCGGTCGCCGCTGCCGCCAAGGTCGCCGCAGCCGGCCCCTCCATCGTCGTCTGCACCAGCCTCCTCGTCGGGCCGGAGGACCAGCTGGGCATCCTGGCCCACAGCGCAGGGTCCACCTGGGTCGTGTGGACCCCCAAGCTCCCCGTCACCCTGAACGGCACCGGCGACGCGTTTACGGCTCTGTTTCTCGGTCACTGGCTGACGACGGGGCGCCTGGATCAGACGCTGGAGCGGGCGGTGAGCGGGATGTACGCGCTGGTCGAGGCGACGCACGAGCAGCGGTCAAGGGAGCTGGTGCTGGTGGCGGCGCAGGACCAGCTCGTGAACCCGAGGCGGCAGTTCAGGGCGGAGAGGGTGCGGTAGGCGGCGGGCCGCTCGAGCTTTCTCGGTGATGTTTCGGTGACTATACTGCGAGGGGCCATGCCAGCTGTCCGCCCTCGGATTGGCGCACGCAGGTTGAGCAGATCGGACAAACCATGAACGCCCGAGCGACCAACGCCCTGCGGCGTCGAGCCCCTCATGAGGCCGAGGATCAGCCGGGGTCGACTTCATGACCTCAATGCTGCCCGAAGCCATGACATGGAGGGCCGAGCAGGCGGAAGTAGACGCCGATATCGAGGGCCTTGCCGACGACCCTGGCAGTGCCGAGCTGCTCCGCCGGATGGAAGCAGAGAACGTGCCTCCAGACGAGCAGCGCCGCCGGTTAGAGGTCTATTTCGAGGAGCAGGAACGCCGCCTCGCGGCGGCTGAATGATCGGACCGGGACGATCCGGCCGCGAGGATTCCGAGTTCCGCCGGTTCCACTATCCGGGGACCGAGACGCTCATCAACCTGCTCGGTATCCGCGACCCGAAGCGGCTTGAGGTGGCCGAGCGCCGGTTAGTTCGTACCCGCCTGCGCGAGGGCCTGCCCAGGGCGGCCGACCCTCGCACCTACCCCGGCTTCATGACCATTCACCATCATCTCTTCCAGGACGTCTTGGCTGGGCGAGGCAGGAGCGCACCTACACGACCGGTCGAGGCCCGCTCCCTTCGCCACGCCGGAGAACATCCGCCCCTGGATGGAGAAGCAGTTCGCCCTGCTCCGCCAGCAGCATTTCCTCCGCGGCCTAGACGCTGCCGCCTTGCCCGAGCTGCCGCTGCCATCGTGAACGAGATCAACGCCGCTCACCCCTTCATCGACGGCAACGGACGCACCCAACGGGTCTGGCTGCGCGCCATCGCCGAGCTGGCTGGGCACAGGCTGACACTCCGATCATCCGACTGTGATGCCTGGTATGAGGCCTCGCGTATCGGCTTCGAGCGCGCCGAGCTCGCAGCCCTGATGGCAGCGCTTCTCGAGGCTCGATCACAGTCCTCGGGCATCGGCAGAGGCTGGCACCCAGCCGGGCTGAGCAGCTGATCGAGCTGCAGGGGCAAGTACGCTGTAGCAGCTCTCGCACCTTCGCCCGCAACTGCTTCGTCAGCCTGCGCACTGATCTGGCTGCCCGCGCTGCCTGCCCGAGCCCGAGGCAGGTCTCGCGCAGCACCGCCTCGTCACACGCCACGCCCGTGAGCCGTCGAAGCCTGTCGACGGCGAGGACGAAGGCGTCGCGCTCCTGCCAGCTCTCGCAGACGAGGTGGCCGCGGCCGAAGCCTTCGAGGAGCCATAAGGCGAGGCGGCCGCATTCGAGGGCGATGCCGGAGCCGACATTGACGATCCCGCCGGGCGGGGCCTGGAGGAGGGCCGCGATGGCGCGGCCGGCGGTCTCGACCGGGATGAAGTCGCGGCGGGTGAAGGGGCTCATGTCGAAGCGGATTTCGCCCTGCTCGACGAGCGTGGTGAGCATGCGGCCCATGAAGGTGGTGCGGCCGCGCTCGGGGCCGAACAGGTTGGAGAGGCGCAGGCGGGTGAGGCGGTCGCCGAGGATGGCCTGGAGGGCTTCCTCGATCCGGAGCTTCTGCTCGCCGTAGCGGTCGGTGGGGCCGAGCGGGCTGTCCTCGTGCAGGGGCTCGGCCGACGGTGCGTAGACCTTGCGGGTGCCGAGGCTGAGGAAGGGGAGGTTGCGGGCGGCGGCGAGGCGGGCGGCCTTCAGCTCCAGCTCGTCTTCCAGGCGCCACTCCGGGGTGCCCAACGCCGGATGGCGGCCACCCCAGAGCACGGCGTCGATGTCGGGCGGCAGGCTGCCGTCGTGGACGGCGGTATGCGGCAACAACAGAGCCGGCGCCGGCTGGCGCATTGCGATGAAGCCGCGGCCTAGGATCAGGAGGCGGGGCGCCATGTCTCGCCGTCGCGGGCGAGGAGGGTGACGCGGCCTTCGCCGGTGGTGAGGGCGAGGTCGCCGCGCTTGAGGGCCAGGGCGTCGCGGCCGAAGAGGTCGAGGCGCCAGCCGTGGAGGGCGGGGACCTGGGCCTGGTCGTCGGCGGCGATGGCCTCGAGGTCGCTGCCGGTGGCGATCAGGCGCTGGGCCACGTCCTCGGCTTCCGAGCGCTGCTTCAGGAGCACGCGCAGGAGGTCGACGGTGGGGCCGATGCCGCGCGGGAGCTGGACCTGCTCGGGCAGGCGGGGCAGCTGGTCCTTGGGGATGGCCAGTGCCTTGGCCACGGTGGCGACGATGCCGGCGGCACTCTCGCGGTCGACATTGACCCGCTCCAGGGAGCGCAGCTCCTCGGCCGAGCGGGGGCGGGAGGCCGCCACCTCCATGAGGAGGTCGTCGCGGATGATGCGGGCGCGCGGCAGGTCGCGGCGCCGCGCCTCCTGCTCGCGCCAGGTGGCGAGCTCCTGGACGATGGCCAGGAACTGGCGGTCGCGGGTGCGGATCTTGAGGCGCTTCCAGGCCTCCTCGGCCGGGGGCTCGAAGAGGGCGGGGTCGGTGAGGCCGGAGAGCTCCTCCTCGACCCAGGCGGTGCGGCCGCGGCGCTCGATCTCCTCGACAAGGGCCCGGTAGACCGTGCGCAGGTGGGTGACGTCGCCCAGGGCGTAGGTGATCTGGGCCGGGGTCAGGGGGCGCCTTGCCCAGTCGGTGAAGCGGGAGCTCTTGTCGAGATGGGCCTTGGCGAGGCGGCTCGACCAGCGTGTCGTAGGCCACCTCCTCGCCGAAGCCGCAGACCATGGCCGCCACCTGGGTGTCGAAGAGGGGGAGCGGCATGCGGCCCAGGCGGTAGAAGATCTCGAGGTCCTGGCGGGCCGCGTGCATGACCTTGAGGACGGCGGTGTCGCCCATGAGGTCGAGCAGGGGCGTGAGGTCGATGCCGGGGGCCAGCGGGTCGATGGCCGCCGCTTCCTCCTCGCCGCCCACCTGCACCAGGCAGAGCCTGGGCCAGTAGGTGCGGTCGCGCATGAACTCGGTGTCGACGGTGACGAAGCTCTCGCCCCTGAGCCGGGTGCAGAAGGCGGCGAGCGTGGCGCTGTCGGTGATCAGGGTCATGCAGGAGAGGCGGGGCCGTTGCTTGACAGGGTGGGGGCCTTCGTGACCTTTACGGCGCCTTCTGCGCCGCCGGGCCGGCGCGCCTCATCACATGCGGAATGCCACATGCATCGGTACCGTACGCACCGCTGCGGTGACCTGCGATCGTCCGACGTCGGCAGCGAGGTAAGGCTGTCGGGCTGGGTACACCGGAAGCGCGACCACGGCCAGCTTCTTTTCGTCGACCTGCGCGACCATGCGGGCCTGGTCCAGCTCGTCTTCCAGCCCGGCACCGAGGCGTTCGCCGCGGCCGACGGGCTCCGGCTCGAGAGCGTGGTCACGATCGACGGTGCGGTGGTGGCCCGGTCGCAGGAGACCGTGAACCCGGCGCTGGGCTACGGGCGAGGTCGAGGTCCGGGTGCGCGGGCTCGGCGTCGAGTCGGCGGCCGAGCCCTTGCCGCTGCAGGTGAATGCCGAGCGCGACTATCCCGAGGACATCCGGCTCCGCTACCGCTTCCTCGACCTCAGGCGGGAGAAGATGCAGCGCAACATCATGCTGCGCTCCTCTGTGATCGCGAGCCTGCGCCGGCGAATGATGGCGCAGGGCTTCACCGAGTTCCAGACGCCGATCCTGACCGCCAGCTCGCCCGAGGGTGCGCGCGACTTCCTGGTCCCGTCGCGCCTGCATCCCGGCAGGTTCTACGCGCTGCCGCAGGCGCCGCAGCAGTACAAGCAGCTCTACATGATGTCGGGCTTCGACCGGTACTTCCAGATCGCGCCCTGCTTTCGGGACGAGGACGCGCGCGCGGACCGCTCGCCCGGCGAGTTCTACCAGCTCGACGTCGAGATGAGCTTCGTGACGCAGGACGACGTCTTCGCCGCGGTCGAGCCGGTGATGCACGGCGTCTTCGAGGAGTTCAGCCAGGGCCGGCCGGTGACGGCCATGCCGATCCCGCGCATCCCCTTCCGCGAGGCGCTGCTGCGCTACGGGACGGACAAGCCCGACCTGCGCAACCCGATCCGCATCGCGGACGTGACCGAGGTCTTCCGCGGCTCGGACTTCAAGGTGTTCGCCGGGGCCATCGAGCAGGGGGCGGTGGTGCGGGCGATCCCGGCACCAGGTGCGGTGGGCCGGCCGCGCAGCTTCTTCGACGGGATGGTGGCCTATGCCCAGAGCCTGGGGGCGCCCGGGCTGGGCTGGGTGCAGCTCGAGGAGGCGGCACCGCGCGGGCCGGTGGCACGGTTCCTGGGGCCGGAGCGGCTGGAGCAGCTCAAGGCCGCAGCCGGGCTGAAGGTGGGCGATGCGGTGTTCTTCGCCTGCGACAAGCCGGACGCGGTCTGGAAGCTCGCAGGGCCAGTGCGCACGCGGGTGGGCGAGGAGCTGGGCCTGGTCGCCAAGGACCGGTTCGAGCTGTGCTGGATCGTCGACTTCCCGATGTACGAGTGGGACGAGGAAGCGAAGCAGGTCGCCTTCTCGCACAACCCGTTCTCCATGCCGCAGGGCGGGATGGAGGCGCTGACGACCAGGGATCCGCTCGAGATCCTGGCCTACCAGTACGACATCGTCTGCAACGGGATCGAGCTGTCCTCAGGGGCGATCCGTAACCACCGCCCCGACATCATGGTCAAGGCGTTCGAGATCGCGGGCTACGACCGGCAGGTGCTCGAGGAGCGCTTCGGCGGCATGTTCCGGGCCCTGCATTTCGGGGCCCCGCCGCACGGCGGCATCGCACCCGGCGTGGACCGGATCGTGATGCTGCTGGCCGACACGCCCAACATCCGCGAGGTCACGGCCTTCCCGCTGAACCAGCAGGCGCAGGAGCTGCTGCTGGGTGCGCCCTCGCCGGTGAGCGAGAAGCAGCTGAAGGAGCTCCACATCCAGCTCTCGCTAGCCGCCCGGGAGCGGCTACGCGAGGAGCAGGAGAAGGAGGCTGCCCAGCCGGTGGCACCCGAGCGGCTGGTGGAGGACCACTCCTAGCCGACGTTCCGCTCGTACTGGGCCAGGATGCCGCGCAGGTCGTCGGCGGCCCGCTCGAGGAAGGCCAGGACCCGGGCGTCGCCATAGTCGTAGAAGACGTCGTTCGGGTCGGTCGTGACCTGGCTGCGGAAGCGGGCGATCGCGAGGTCGAGCACCGACTGCACGCTGTCCAGCGAGCGGGCCGGGGTGCTGAGCAGCATGTTCTCCAGCTCTTCGAGCTGCTGGTCGATCTGCTCCAGCCCCTTGTCGACCTCGTCCAGCCCGGCGTCGGTCTCGGCCTTGGAGAGGTCGGTCATCAGGCCGCGGATCTCGTCCGCCGACATGCCGACCAGCTGGAGCGGGGCGAAGGCCCAATCCGGCAGGCTGCGCCGCAGCCGGTCCTGACGATCGAGCAGCGCTTGACGCTTGCGCTGCAGGTCGCCGATCCGCCGCACCAGCAACGTGGTATTGGTGATCACGGTCATCGTCCTTCTCCCCACCTGATGCCACCGCCGCCGTTCCCACCAGATCGGCCTTCACAGAGCCTGTTGCTGAATTGATAGCGGATCGGTGCGTGGTGCGCCGTGGGCGGCTCGGCACGGTAGGGAGGGCGGTATCATGTCCCTCTGGCGGCTGCTTTGTGGCTGGTCTGTGCGCCTCTTCCGCCCGCTTTTGCGCGCTGGACGGAGTCCCGGTGTAGCTTGCGTAGGTTATGGACCGCGGCGTCGAGCTGCCACTCGCCACGGCAGCGGTCCGTCCCACGCATGCTGAACCGGTCTGCGCCTTGACGGTCCTTCATCTGCCCGAAAACCGGCTCGACGCTTTGCCCGCGCTGGCGATAGAGGCTGCGGCCCCGCCTGGTCCGCAGCTTGCGCTCCATGCGCGCCCGCGCCGTCATCCGCTTCGGCATGCGCCCGCGCGGCGGCGGCGCCTCGCGCAGGGCCGCGCGTTGCTTGTGGTCCTTCTGCGTGGCGATGAGCAGCTCGCACTCTTCGGTCTCGGTGGCAGCGTTCGCGTCTGACCAGTAGCCCGCGTCCGCCACGGCAGCACCCAGCACAGCGTCCTCGCCCAGCACGATCTCGACGTTCGCCTGCGCCTGGTTGAGCATGCCGGTGAGCTGATGGCTGTCGTTGGCCTCGGTGGTCACGTCGGCGGCGAGGATGATCTGGTCGCGCGTCACCACGATCTGCGCGTTGTAGCCCTGCACCCAGCCCTGGCGGGTCTTCATGATGCCACTCTCGGGATCGGTGACGTTCGCCACCGCATCCGGATCGACGCTTGGATCAGGCGCCTTTGGCTTGCGGCCTCGCCGGCGCTTGCCGGTCGCCTGCTCCTCCGCCCTGCGGGCATCGATCTTCGCCTGCTGGCGGGCCACAGCCTGAGCCGCACGCTTCTCCAGCTTCGCCTTGCACGCCATCAGGCGCGCCTGCCGATCCGCAGCCTTGGTCAGCCCCTCCGGCAACGCGTCGCCACGCTGGTCTTGGAACTGGCGGTACTCGCGGGCGTCCACCGCTTCCGCTTCCGCCAGCATCCGGGCGATCTCCGCCTCGATGCTGCTGGCGGTGCGGTTGGCATCGAGGGCGGCATTGGCCTTGACCTTGGTGCCGTCGAGCGCCACCAGCCCCAGCCGGATCAACCCGGCCGCACGGCACAGCTCCAGCACTGCCAGGAACACGGCCTTCATCCGCTCGACATGCCGCTGCCGGAAGCGGGCGATCACGCTGTGGTCGGGAACGGCGGCGCCGACGATGAAGCGATAGCCGACATCGCGCCCGCAGAGCCGCTCGATCCGCGGCTCGAGCGGATGCCGTGGCTGTAGGCATAGATCAGCAGCGCCAGCAGAACCCGCGGGGAGAAGGGCGCCTGGCCGGCCTTGCCGACCTTGCAGGTGGCCTCGAAGCCGGACAGGTCCATCAGCGCCACCGCATCAACGATCAGGTGGACGATGTCACCTTCGGGCAGCCAGTCCATCATGTCGATCGGCAGCAGGTAACGTTGCTGGCGGTCCGGCTCGCGGAAGAAGCGGGCCATCCCTGTCCCTCCTCGGATCCGCCGAGCGAATAGGGTCACAGCGGCTCCATTAACGTCTTCACAGTCACAGCATGCCGCCCAATAGTCTGTCAACAAAATCTTTACCATATCTTCGCGATTACTAGGTTTACACAAAGATTGCTCTAATTCGATCGATCTTGATTTAAATAGAAGATGGTTAAAATTTGCGGCAAACCGTTTCGGGGCTGCCGCCGCAGGGAGAGAGGACCGGGCCGGCCGCGAGCCACGCTGGACGGGGCCGGCCGGCACAACCTATGCTTCAGCACGGGTTTCGATGGCCGAGTGGCGGCCGGGTTCGGGGCGAGCATGAGGCTGGGGCAGAAGCACAAGGCCGGTATGGCGAACGTCGCGAGGCCGGCGCGGGTGAGCTGGCGCCAGAGCCTGGCGCAGCGCCTGCGTGCCTATTTCTTCGCCGGACTGATCGTCACGGCACCGATCGGGATCACGCTGCTGATCGTCTGGGAGGTGGTCCGCTACTTCGACACCACGTTGGCGGTGGTGCTGCCGGAGCGCTACAACCCCGAGACCTACATGCCGTTCAGCCTGCCCGGCATCGGTTTCCTGGTCATGCTGGGCTTCGTCATGATCGCCGGCTGGTTCACGGCGGGCCTGGTCGGCCGCACGATCATGCGGGCCAGCGAGAGTCTGCTCGACCGCACGCCGGTCGTGCGGGCGATCTACGGCACGCTGAAGCAAGTATTCGAGACCATCTTCCAGCAGTCGTCGCGCTCCTTTCGCGAGGTCGTGCTGATCGAGTTCCCGCACCGGGGTGCCTTCGCCTTGGGCTTTGTTACCGGCAACTCCGACCCGGTGGTGCAGGTTGCGCGCTCCGAGGCACTCGTGAACGTGCTGGTGCCGATGTCGCCCTTCCCCAGCTCGGGGTTCCTGCTCTTCGTCCCGGAGAGCCGGCTCGTCCATCTCGACATGTCGGTCGAGGAGGGCATGAAGATGGTGATCTCGGGCGGGATCGTGGGTCCCTCCGCCGGCCGCGAGCCGGTGCAGCGGCCGGCACCGGCACCGCTCACGCCGGAGCCCGAGCTAGCCCGCGGCTAGGAGCGGCAGCGCCTCCTGGCGCTCGAACAGGTGCATCAGGAGCTGCAGCGAGCGGCCGCGCGGGCTGCGCAGGGCGGGGTCATGCGCCAGCATGGCTTCGGCATCGGCGCGCGCCTCCTCCAGGAGATCGGCGTGGGCCATGAGGTCGGCGAAGCGCAGCTGCGGCAGGCCGCTCTGCCGGGTGCCCAGGACCTCGCCGGGACCGCGCAAGGTGAGGTCGGCCTCGGCGATGCGAAAGCCGTCCTCGGTCCGGCGCAGGGTGGTCAGGCGCTGCCGGGCGGTGGCGCCGAGCGGCGGGCGGTAGAGCAGGACGCAGCGGGCCTTCTGCCCGCCGCGACCGACCCGGCCGCGGAGCTGGTGGAGCTGGGCGAGGCCGAAGCGCTCGGCCTGCTCGATGACGATGATGCCGGCCTCGGGCACGTCGATGCCGACCTCGATCACGGTGGTGGCGACGAGCAGCCGGGTCCGGCCTTCGGCAAAGGAGGCGATCGCTGCCGCCTTCTCGGGTGCCGGGAGACGGCCGTGGACGACGTCCACGGTTGCCCCGAAGCGCTCCCGCAGGCTGGCATGGCGTTCCAGGGCCGCGGTCTGGTCGACGGCCTCGGAGCCCTCGACCAGGGGGCAGATCCAGTAGGCCCGCTCGCCCGAGGCCAGGGCACGCTCGATGCCGTCCAGCAGCTCGTCCATCCGCTCCGTGCTGACGAGACTGGTCTCGATCGGCTGCCGGCCGGGCGGCTTGGTGCGCAAGGACGAGACCGCGACATCGCCGTGGACCGCCAGGAGCAGGGTGCGGGGTATCGGCGTGGCGCTCATCAGGAGCAGGTCGGCGGCCTCGCCCTTGTCCAGCAGCGCCAGCCGCTGCGCCACGCCGAACCGGTGCTGCTCGTCGACCACGGCCAGGCCCAGGGCGCGGAAGGCGACGCCGGCCTGGAAGAGGGCATGGGTGCCGACGGCGATCGGCACCCGGCCCTCGGCGATGCGGAGCAGGGCCTGCCGGCGGCGGGGGGCCGGCTCGGACCCGGTCAGCAGCTCGACCTCGATGCCGAGCGGGGTCAGCAGGGCGGTGAGGGTCGTCGCGTGCTGCCGTGCCAGGACCTCGGTCGGCGCCATCAGGGCCGCCTGGGCGCCGGCCTCCACGGCCTGCAGCATGGCGGCGAGCGCCACCAGCGTCTTGCCGCTGCCGACATCGCCCTGGAGGAGCCGGGTCATCGGCGCCGGAGCTGCGAGGTCGGCGCCGATCTCCGCGATCGCGCGCTCCTGGCAGGCGGTCGGCGCGTAGGGGAGGGAGGCCAGCAGCCTGGTGCGGAGATGGCCGTCGCCCGCCAGCGGCCGGCCCGGTGCGGCGGACCGGCGCCGGCGGGTGATGGCCAGCGCCAGCTGCCCGGCCAGGAGCTCGTCGTAGGCGAGGCGCTGGCGGGCCGGTGCGGTGGGCTCCAGGTCCGCGGCCGTGGCCGGCGCGTGCGCGGTGCCGAGGGCCTGGCTCCAGGCGGGCCAGGCCCGGGCCGCGACGGCCTCGGGCTCCAGCCACTCGGGGAGCGGCGGCAGGCGATCGAGGGCGCCGCGGACGATCCGGCGCAGGCCTCCCTGCGTCAGCCCTTCGCTGAGCCGGTAGATCGGGACGGAGCTGCCGTCGGCGGCAGGCTCGACCAGCTCGGGGTGGGTGAGCTGCCAGCGCTCGCGGAAGCGCCCGAGCCGGCCATGCACGAGCCGCCGCTCGCCGACCGGGAAGCGGCGCTCCAGCGTGTCGCCGCGGGCACCGAAGAAGGCGAGCTCGATCCGCAGGCCCGCGGCCTCGGCGTCGATCCGCGACGGCGCCCGCCCGCCACCGGCCGGGTGGTGACGGTGGACGAGGACCTCCAACGTCACGGCATCGCCTTCCGCGGCACCCGCCAGGGTCGCCAGCGGCTCCGGGTCGATCAGGCCGACCGGCAGGTGGGCCACCAGGTCGAGCCGCCGCGGCTCGGCCCGGCCCAGGAGGCGGGCGAGCCGGCGCACCGTCGCCGGGCCCACGCCCGGCAAACCCTGCACGGGTGCGAACAGCGCGAAGAGCGGTTCCGGCCGCGGGCTGTGGCCGATCTGCTCTGTCGCACGCCCGTTCGCGTCCGATTCGGTTTTCGCTAACGAATTTGAGCCCATATTCCCTAGCTGTGCAGCAGACCGCAGGTGCCGCTTGCCCGAGAGCCCGGAGACCCGCAAGAAGCGCCTCCTGCATCGTAGCCGCTATCGCGGCGTGCTGGAGGCCGACCTCCTGTTCGGGCGCTTCGCCGATGCCCATCTGCACGGGCTGACGCCGGGCCAGCTCGACCGTTACGAGGCGCTCCTCGACGAGAGCGACGCCGACCTCCTGGCCTGGGTCACCGGCCGCCGGCCCGGTGCCGGCCCGGCACGACAACGACGTGCTCGCGATGCTGCGAGGCTTCCAGGTCCACGACTGATCCGATGATGCTCGAGACGATCTCTCCCGAGGCCCAGCCGGCCGAACCCGAGCGCGCGCCCGGCCGGCCCGGGACCACGCTGCTCGCCAACGCGCTGGAAGGGCTGGAAGGGCGCTTCCTGGCCCAGCGGCTGGGCCGCGGCCAGGCACGGACCATCCTGCACATCGCCCGCGATCAGCCGCGGATGGCGTTCATCGCCCGGGTCATGCGCTTCTTCGCGCCGGCGGTGGAGATCGTCAGCATCCCGGCCTGGGACTGCCTGCCCTATGACCGGGTCTCGCCCAATCTGGGCCTGATGGCGGAGCGGCTGGCCGCCCTGGCCCGGCTGGCGCAGGGGCCGGCGCAGAAGCCGCGCCTCGTGCTCACCTCGGCCAATGCCATCCTGCAGAAGGTGCCGGCACCGGTCGTGGTCGGGCGGGCGACGCTGCGGGTGACGGCCGGCGGGCGCAGCGACCGCGATGCGCTGCTCTCCTATCTCGACCGCAACGGCTATCGGCGGACCAGTGCCGTGGTCGAGGCCGGCGAGTATGCCGTGCGCGGCGGCCTCATCGACATCTTCCCCAGCGGCAGCGCCGAGCCCGTGCGGCTCGACTTCTTCGGCACCACGGTCGAGTCCATCCGCAGCTTCGATCCGCTGAGCCAGCGCTCGCAGGGCAAGGTGAAGGAGCTGGAGCTCCGGCCGGTGAGCGAGGTCATGCTCGACGCGGCGGCGGCCGAGCGCTTCCGCGGTCGGTTCCTGCAGCAGTTCGGGGCGGTGACCAACGACCCGCTCCTGGAGGCCGTGGCGGTGGGCCGCAGCTTCCCGGGCATGGAGCACTGGCTGCCGCTGTTCCATGACGAGCTGGTGCCGCTGTTCGCCTATCTCGAGCCCGGGGCCGAGATCAGCTTCGACCATCTGGCCCAGGACGCGGTGAGGGCCCGTGCCGCCCTGATCGGCGAGCACTACGAGGCCCGCCGGCACCCGCCGGAGGCCTCCACCAGCTTCGGTGCTGCCCCCTACCGGCCACTGCCGCCGCACATGCTCTATCTCGACGAGCAGAGCTTCGGCCGGCTCGCCGAGACGCATGCCGGCTGGCAGTTCTCGACCTTCGGCGTGCCGCCGGCCCGGCCCGCCGGGATCGCGGCCGTCCGCGACCTGGGTGGGCACCCGGCGCGCGAGTTCGCGGCCGAGCGCGCCGACCGCTCGGTCAACCTGTTCGACGCCATCGTGGCGCATCTGCGGGCACTCACCGGGGCCGGCACCAAGCCGTTGCTCGCCGCCTACAGCGAGGGCACGGCGGAGCGGCTGAAGCAGGTGCTGGCCGACCACGGCTTCGACGCGCTGACCCGGATCGAGCGCTGGTCGGAGATGGACCGGGTCGGGGTGGCCGGGATCGCCGTGCTGCCGCTGGACCGCGGCTTCACCGCCCCCGGCCTGCATGTGCTGGGCGAGCACGATCTCCTGGGCGACCGGCTGACGACCGCTGCCGCCCGCCGTGCCCGCCGGGCGGACAAGTTCATCCAGGATCTCAGCGCGCTGTCGCCCGGCGACCACGTGGTCCATGCCGAGCACGGCATCGCCCGCTTCGAGGGGCTGGAGACGCTGCAGGTGGGCGGGGCGCCGCACGACTGCCTGCGCCTCATCTATGCCGGCGGCGACAAGCTCTACGTGCCGGTCGAGAGCCTGGAGATCCTCTCCCGCTACGGCAACGCGGACGCCGAGGTCCAGCTCGACAAGCTGGGCGGGGTCGGCTGGCAGGCGCGGAAGGCCAAGGTCAAGCAGCGCATCCGCGAGCTGGCGGACGAGCTGATCAAGATCGCGGCCGAGCGGCAGATGCGCAAAGGCCAAGCTTTGGAGCTGCCGCCCGGCATCTACGAGGAGTTCGCGGCCCGCTTCCCCTACGAGGAGACCGAGGACCAGCTCAAGGCCGTCGAGGCCGTGCTCGAGGACATGGGCTCAGGGCGGCCGATGGACCGGCTGATCTGCGGCGATGTCGGCTTCGGCAAGACAGAAGTTGCGCTGCGCGCCGCGTTCGTGGCCGCCATGGCCGGCAAGCAGGTGGCGATGCTGGCCCCCACCACGCTGCTCGTCCGCCAGCACCACCGCGTGCTGATGAGCCGCTTCGAGGGCCTGCCGGTGCGGGTGGCGCAGCTCTCCCGCTTCGTCACCGCCAAGGAGGTGAAGGAGGTCAAGAAGGGCCTGGCCGAGGGCCGGATCGACATCGTGGTCGGCACCCACGCGCTGCTGGCCAAGGACGTGAGCTTCCGGAACCTGGGCCTCGTCATCATCGACGAGGAGCAGCATTTCGGCGTCGGCCACAAGGAGCGGATGAAGCAGCTCCGGGCCGAGGTCCATGTGCTGACCATGACCGCCACCCCCATCCCGCGCACCCTGCACATGGCGCTGGGCGGGATGAAGGACCTCTCGATCATCGCCACCCCGCCGGTCGACCGCCTGGCGGTGCGCAGCTTCGTCATGCCCACCGATCCCGTGGTGCTGCGCGAGGCGATCATGCGCGAGTACTACCGCGGCGGGCAGACCTTCTATGTCTGTCCCCGGATCAGCGACCAGATGCGTCTGCGCGAGGACCTGGCCAAGCTGGTGCCCGAGCTGAAGCTGGGAGTGGCCAACGGCCAGATGCCCGCCCGCGACCTCGAGGAGGTGATGGGCGATTTCTACGACCGCAAGGTCGACCTCCTGATCGCCACCAACATCGTCGAGAGCGGGCTCGACATCCCGACCGCCAACACGCTGATCGTGCACCGGGCCGAGCTCTTCGGCCTGGCCCAGCTCTACCAGCTCCGCGGCCGCATCGGCCGCGCCAAGGTGCGCGGCTACGCCTATTTCACCGTGCCCTCGGACCGTGGCCTCGCCGAGACCGCCGAGAAGCGCCTGCAGGTGATCCAGTCGCTGGACGGGCTGGGGGCCGGCTTCCAGCTCGCCAGCCACGATCTCGACATCCGCGGTGCCGGCAACCTCCTGGGCCAGGAGCAGTCGGGCCAGATCCGCGAGGTCGGCTTCGAGCTCTACAACCACATGCTGGAGGAGGCCGTGGCCGAGCTGCGCCAGCGCGGTGCCGGCGAGGAGCAGACGAACGCCGGCGAGTGGACCCCGCAGATCACGATCGACGCCGCGGCGCTGATGCCGGAGAGCTATATCGGCGACCTCGACCTGCGCCTCTCCATGTACCGCCGCCTCGCCAGCCTGGAGACGGCGGAGGAGCTGGAGGCCTTCGCCGCCGAGCTGATCGACCGCTTCGGCAAGCTTCCGCCCGAGACCGAGCACCTGCTCCAGCTGGTCGCCATCAAGCAGCTCTGCAAGCAGGCCAACATCCAGAAGCTGGACGCCGGCCCCAAGGGCATCGTGCTGGCCTTCCGCGAGAACCGCTTTGCCCGGCCCGAGCGCCTGGTCCAGCTCATCGGCGACAGCAGGGGCCAGATGCGTGTCCGGCCGGATCATAGGCTCGTGATGCTGCGGGAGACGAAGAGCCCGGCCGACAGGCTCAAGGCGGCGCGGAAGGTGGCGGGGGAGCTGGCCG
>CAWHNT010000056.1:0-135430 GCA_963830775.1 uncultured Alphaproteobacteria bacterium
CAAGGCTCCCATCCCCCTCCACATGAAGGCGGGCCGCCCCGGCCCCGGCGGGGTGGCAGGCGGCGCACGAGCGGGCGTCGTGGAAAGGGCCGAGGCCGTCGGTGGCGCCGGTCGAGGCCGGGGCAGGCACCCACAAGCGCTCGAACAGGGCCTTGCCCACGGCCCGGTCGAGCCCGTCCGCGAGCGCCGGCCCGGCGCCGAGCAGGCAGGCGAGAGAGAGCTGCGTGAGGCTTCATGCCACCCGCACGTAGCCCATCATCCCGGTCTCCTGGTGCTCGATGATGTGGCAGTGGAGCATCCAGTCGCCCGGATTGTCGGCGACGAAGGCGACCTCGACCCGGTCCTTGGGGCCGAGCAGCACGGTATCGGCCCAGTGCACCGGCAGGCCGCGGTTGGGTTTGACGACCTTGAAGCTCATCCCGTGCAGGTGGATCGGGTGCTGTTGGGGAGTGCCGTTGACCAGCTCCAGCACGTAGGTCCGGCCGCGGACGAGCGTGCCCAGCGGCGGCGGCAGGCGCTCGTGACCGGCCAGCGGCCAGACCTGCCTGTTGATCGCCCAGAACACCTGCTGCGACAGGCACAAGCCGTCGGCATAGCGCAGCACGCTGCCGTCCGGCAGGGTGGTGTCGGGCGGGATGTCGCCGGCCGTGGCCGTGGCGCTGAAGAGGCAGCGCTGGCGCTCGGCATTGGCGAGGTCGGGCTCGGGCAGGTCGTTGGCGATCAGCCCGCGCGGCTCGAAGGGACGCTGCGGCCGGTCTGGGCCCACGCCACGCAGGCGGGCAAGCTCGACCGGCTGGGCGGAGAAATAGTCGTAGAGGGTGGCCGTAGCGCCGGCAGCGGGTGCGCGGACCACGAGGTCGACCCGCATCGCCGGGCCCAGCCGCCAGGAACGCAACGGCAGCGGCCCCACCGCATTGCCATCGATCGCGATAAGCGCCGCCTCGAGCCCCTCGAAGCCTATCTCCGCCACCCGCGTCGGGTCGACATTGAGGAGCCGCAGACGGACGTCACCGCCGGCCGGTACGTCCAGTGTCGGGCAGATCATGCCGTTCACCGTGCGGACCTGACCGAACGTGCCGGCCCGGCTCGCTCCCTTCTCGGTGATGAAGGCGTCGAACTCGCCGCTCTCCTTCAGCCGCCAGTCCTTCAGGACCATGACAAGGTCGGCATCATAGGGGGCCTGCTCGTCACCCTCGACGACGAGCACGCCCGCCAGCCCCCGGCCCAGCTGCACCACCGTGTTGCAGTGGGGATGGAAGAAGAAGGTGCCGGCATCCGGCGGGGTGAACTCGTAGGTGAAGCGCTCGCCCGGATAGACCGGCCGCTGCGTCAGCCAGGGCACGCCGTCCATGGCGTTGGGGAGGCGGACCCCATGCCAGTGGATCGTGGTGTGCTCGTTCAGCCGGTTCTCGAGTGTCGCCACGACGCGCTGGCCGCGCCGTACCCGGTGGACCGGGAAGGGTGCGGGCCCTTCCGCGTAGGTCCACAAGGGGATCGGCGGCCGCTCCGCACCCAGGAGGCGGAACGGCCGCTCGGCCGTGACCAGCTCGATGCCCGCGGCCTCGCCCAGCGCTGCCCTGGACCCCGGCAGAGCGAGGCCCAGGCCGGCGGCCGCGAGGCCGCCCAGCACGCCGCGACGGGCAAGCCGCATGCCTGGCCCTACTGGACCACCAGCGAGGGGTCATCCAGGCTGTCGGAGCCCTCGACCTTGATCTCGACCCCGATGCCGCCGACCACGGCCTCGATCCCGCGGGTCTGGGCGACCAGCGCGTCGACCGCCGCCTGCACCATGGCCGCGCCCTTCTCGTTCCCCTCGGCCAGCATCTGGTCGTAGGCCATGGCCCCGCCGTCGGCGCTGTCCTTGATCGCCTTGAGCTTGGCCGTGGTATCCGCCAGCAGCGCGTCGACCTTGGCCTTGGCGTCGCCCGTGCGCTCGGCCGCAAGGTCGGCGATGCCTGGGCCCTCGACCTTCGAGCCGTCGACCCGCGTGTAGCTGCCGTTCCAGATCGCGACCATGCCGGCCTGGTCGTAATAATGCGAGTTGTGGGTGTTGTCGGAGAAGCAGTCATGCTCCTCCTCGGGATCGTGCAGCAGGAGGCCCAGCTTCATCCGCTCGCCCGCGAGCTCGCCATAGGAGAGGCTGCCGAGACCGGTCAGGATGGTGGCGAGCCCGCCGGCCTCGCCCTTGGCCTCCAGCTCCTTGCGGGCCGCACCGCCGGCCTGCCAGTTCTCCGCCATCTCCCCGAGGTCGTCGACCAGCAGGTCGGTCGTGACGCGCAGGTAGTCGCGCCGCCGGTCGCAGTTCCCGTTCGTGCACCTGTCCAGGCTGAAGTCGCTCCAGGAGCGCTCGCCCTTGCCGGCCCCGGTGCCGTGCAGGTCCTGGCCCCAGAGCAGGAACTCGATCGCGTGATAGCCGATGGCGACGTTCTTCTCGACGTCGAGCGCCTCCTGCAGACCGCGCAGGAGGTCGCGGTTGATGACCGAGGCGTCGACCTTCTCCGGCCCCACCTGGAGCTGCTTGTTGGCGATCACGTTCAGCCGGTAGAGCGGGTTCTCGTCCGAGCTCTCGCCGTAGCTCTCCGCCACGTAGTCGATCAGGCCCTCGTCGAGCGGCCAGGCGTTCACCTTGCCCTCCCAGTCGTCGACGATGGCGTTGCCGAACCGGAAGCCTTCGGTCTGCTGGTAGGGCACCCGGGCCGCGAGCCAGGCCTGCTTCGCCGCCGTCTGGGTGGCCTCCGAAGGGTCGGCCAGGAAGGCGTCGACGGCCGCCTGCAGCCGCTTCCCGGTGGTCAGCGCGTCGTCATACATGGCCGCCGCCACGTCGCCATAGGTCGTGAGCACCGCCGCAGTGCTGACGGCGGCAGCGGCGGGGCTCGCCAGCCCGGCGGCCGCGAGCAAGGCGGCTAGAGAAAGCAGCTTCTTCCGATTCATTCGAAGGATCCCTGGCCAAGCGAAACCAACCGGTGCCAGGCCCGGCTCCCGGCCAGGGATCAGTCTACGAAACTCCACCTCCCGGACAACAAGCCGGCCGCCAATTTAGAACGAGTGTACCGCCTTTACTGGAAACGCTCCAATCTGCGGATTAAAGCCTACGATGCGCATGGCAGCATGGCTCGTACCTCGGGCAATCCTGCCGACCGACCGCCCGCACCTCTCTGACTGACGCCGGAATGCTCCTAGCCGAACCAACGACCACCAGACCCGCTCCAGGTTTCTCCTGGCGCGATGTCAGTCTGGTCACGGTGCCCGAGGTCCCGGCCATGACCACGCCGGCGGAGCGGCAACTGTTCTATTGGCTCACGCGGCACCGCTTCACCGGTGCCGGGGCCGTGGTCGAGCTCGGCTGCTGGCTCGGCGCCGGGACGGCCGCACTGGCGGCGGGCCTGCGCGATCAGGGCTCGAGCGCACGGGTGGTCGCGGTCGACCGCTTTCGCTGGAACGCCCGCCATCACCCCCAGATGTTCGATGCCGGCCTCGCCGACGGGGAGGACTTCGAGCCGCTGCTGCGCGCTCACACGCGAGAGCTGGAGCCCTGGATCGAGACGGTCCGCGCCGACCTCGCCGAGTTCCGCTGGGACCGCGGCCCGATCGAGATCCTGGTCGTCGACGCGCCGAAGCGGCGGGCGGACGTGGAGCGCTTCCTCGAGGTGTTCGGTCCGTCGCTCATCCCGGGCAGGAGCCTGGTCGCCTTCCAGGACTATCTGCACGAGCCGTCCTACGCGCTCCCGGCCCTGCTCGGCTGCTTCCCGGAGGCATTCCGGCTGGTCGATGTGGCCCTGCCCGGTGCCACGGTGCTGTTCGAGGTCCGCAAGCTACCGTCGCTCGATACCGAGCGGCGCCGGGCCATGGATCTCCTGCGCTGGAGTGCGCAAACGACGATCCGGCACTGGCGCCAGCGCGTCCTGGAGCCGCTGCCGTCCGAGGCCCATCTGGCGGCCAGGATCGGCTTGGCGCTGCTGCTCCACGACCAGGGTCATGAGCAGGCGGCGCTGACGGAGCTGCATGGCGTGGTCGGCGAGCCCAAGGCTGCCCGACGGCTGCAGAGGCTGGCCGAGAAGTCGCTCTACTTCCGCTACGAGACCCTGTTCCGGTCGATCGGCGTCGCACCCAGGCGCGACGGCCTCGAGCTCCACCTCGACCGGGCCAAGGCGCAACTGAAGGCAGGCCGGTACGGGGAGGCGCGCGAGGCCTGCCGGGCGGCACTTGCGGCGGCACCCGGACATGCGGACGCACTGGCGCTCCAGGCGAGGGTCGAGCGCGAAAGTGGCCTCGTCAGGCGCGGCGTCCGCAGCCTGCGCCGCCTGCTCCTCCCGGCACGACCGTCGCGCCGGCTTCGCTGACGGCAGCGGGCCGCAATCAGCGCGTCACAGTGGGCTGGCAGGCTGGCGGGAGTCACCGTCCGACAGGAGCCCTTTGCATGCCCCGATCCTTCCAGACCATCCTCATCCCGGCCCTGATGGTGCTCGCCGCCGCAAGCCCGCGGGCCGCGGCGCAGCCCGCCGCCGAGCAGCCGCTCGTCATCGCCCATCGCGGTGCCTCGGGCTACCGGCCCGAGCACACGCTGGCCTCCTATGCGCTCGGCTTCGACATGGGTGCTGACTGCGTCGAGCCCGATCTCGTGATGACCAAGGACGGTGCTCTCGTCACCCGGCACGAGCCCGAGATCGGCCTGACCACCGACGTCGCCACGAAGTTCCCCGATCGCAAGACCAGGAAGCCGGTCGACGGCAAGGAGATCGAGGGCTGGTTCACGGATGACTTCACGCTGGCCGAGATCAAGACGCTGCGCGCCATCCAGCCGCGCAACACCCGGGCCTCGGCCTGGGACGGCCTCTACGAGGTGCCGACGCTGCAGGAGGTGATCGACCTCGTGAAGCGGAAGAACGCCGAGACCGGCCGGCAGGTCTGCATCTATCCCGAGACCAAGCACCCCACCTACTTCGCCGAGAAGGGCCTCGACATCAACAAGGCCCTGGTCGAGGTGCTGAATGCCAACGGGCTCACCGAGGCCACCTCGCCTGTCATCGTGCAGAGCTTCGAGGTCGGCAACCTGAAGCAGCTCGCCACCCTGACCAAGGTCCGTCTGGTCCAGCTGTTCGACAACGTCACCGCCCGGCCCCATGACCTCGTCAAGGCCGGCGATCCCCGCACCTACAAGGACCTGATGGCTCCGGCCGAGCTCAAGCAGCTTGCGACTTATGCCTACGGCATCGGCCCCTGGAAGCGCACCATCCTGCCCGAGGACGCCAACGGCGCCCTGCAGCCTGCCACGACCCTGATCGAGGACGCCCATGCGGCCGGGCTGAAGGTGCATCCCTACACCTTCCGCGACGATCCGAGCTTCCTGGTCAAGGCCTACGACAACGACCCGGTGGCCGAGTATCACCAGTTCTTCAAGCTGGGCGTCGACGGCCTGTTCACCGACTTCCCCGACACCGCACTCCGCGCGCGGTCCACGCTCGTCAGCCAGTAGGCTGGAGCGGCAACGCGGGGCGAGGCCGTGCCGGACCGCCATCGCCAGCCGGGAAAGAGCCTACTCGGCCGCCCGCACCTCGATCTCGAGGCCGAGCTCCGCCTGCAGCTTGTGCAGGAGGTCGATGGCGGCCTCCGCGATCACCGTGCCGGGCGGGAAGATCGCCTTCGCACCCGCCGCGTAGAGCGCCGCATGGTCCTGGGGCGGGATCACGCCGCCGACGGCGATCAGGATGTCGGGGCGGCCCAGGCGCTCGAGCTCGGCCTTGAGCTCGGGCACCAGGGTGAGATGGCCGGCGGCGAGGCTGGAGACGCCCACCACGTGGACGTCGTTGTCGACCGCCTGCTGCGCCGCCTCGCCGGGAGTCTGGAAGAGCGGACCGATGTCGACGTCGAAGCCCAGATCGGCGAAGGCGGTGGCGATCACCTTCTGCCCGCGGTCGTGGCCGTCCTGGCCCATCTTGGCGATCAGGATGCGCGGCCGCCTGCCCTCGGCATGGGCGAACGCCTCGACCATGTCCCGTGCCTGCATCACGCTCAAGGGCTTCCCCACCTCCTTGGAATAGACACCGGTGATGGAGCGGATCTCGGCCGTGTGCCGGCCCCACACCTTCTCCAGCGCCGTCGTGATCTCGCCCACCGTCGCCTGATGCCGTGCCGCCTCGACCGCCAGCTCCAGGAGGTTGCCCTCGCTGCCCGTCGCGCAGCGCGAGAGGGCGTCGAGCGCCCGGCGGCAGGCGAGCTCGTCGCGCGAGCCCTTGAGCTGGGCCAGCTTGGCCAGCTGGCGGGCACGGACCGACGAGTTGTCGACCTTCAGCACCTCGATCTGCTCGGGCTCGGTGAGCCGGTACTTGTTCACGCCGACGACGGTCTGCCGGCCGCTGTCGATCCGCGCCTGGGTGCGGGCGGCCGCCTCCTCGATCCTGAGCTTCGGGATGCCCTTCTCGATCGCCCGCGCCATCCCGCCCGAGGCCTCGACCTCGTCGATATGAGCTTGCGCGCGCGCGGCGAGGTCGCCGGTCAGCCGCTCCAGGTAGAAGCTGCCGCCCCAGGGGTCGATCGTGCGGGTGATCCCGGTCTCGTGCAGGATCTGGAGCTGGGTGTTGCGGGCGATGCGGGCCGAGACATCGGTGGGAAGGGCCAGCGCCTCGTCGAAGCTGTTGGTGTGGAGCGACTGGGTGTGGCCGTGCGTGGCCGCCAGCGCCTCGACGCAGGTGCGCACGACATTGTTGTAGACGTCCTGCGCGGTGAGCGACCAGCCGGAGGTCTGGCAGTGGGTGCGGAGCGCCAGCGAGCGCGGATCCTTGGGCTGGAACTGCGCCATCAGCCTGGACCAGAGCAGGCGCGCCGCGCGGAGCTTCGCCACCTCCATGTAGAAGTTCATGCCGACGGCCCAGAAGAAGCTCAGCCGCGGGCGCGAAACGGTCGATGTCGAGGCCCACGGCAAGGCCGGCGCGGACATAGTCGACGCCGTCCGCCAGCGTGTAGGCAAGCTCGAGGTCGGCGGTCGCCCCGGCCTCCTGCATGTGGTAGCCGGAAATGCTGATCGAGTTGAACCGCGGCATCCGCTTCGCCGTGTAGGCGAAGATGTCGGAGATGATCCGCATCGAGGGCCCGGGCGGGAAGATGTAGGTGTTGCGGACCATGAACTCCTTGAGGATGTCGTTCTGGATGGTCCCGGAGAGCTTCTCGGGCGGGACACCCTGCTCCTCGCCGGCGACGATGAAGAGGGCCAGGATCGGCAGCACGGCGCCGTTCATGGTCATCGACACGCTCATCTGCCCGAGCGGGATGCCCTGGAACAGGGTGCGCATGTCGAGGATGGAATCGATCGCCACCCCGGCCATGCCGACATCGCCCGCCACGCGCGGATGGTCGCTGTCGTAGCCGCGGTGGGTGGCGAGATCGAAGGCGATCGAAAGCCCCTTCTGCCCGGCCGCGAGGTTGCGGCGGTAGAAGGCGTTCGATTCCTCGGCCGTGGAGAAGCCGGCATACTGCCGGATCGTCCAGGGCTGGGTGGCGTACATGGTGGGGTAGGGGCCGCGCAGATACGGCGGCAGGCCCGGCCAGGTGTCGAGGAAGTCGAGGCCGGCAAGGTCGTCCGCCGTGTAGAGCGGCCGGACCGGGATGCCCTCCGGCGTCTCCCAGGTTGCAGCCTCGGCGAGCCGCCCTGCGGCCTCGACCGGGCGGCGCTCCGGCAGCGGCCGGTCGGCGAAGCTCGGGATGCGGGTCATGGCGCGCTCTCCAGGCGAGGCGTGCCCTGCCGGTCATGCAGCCCGGTCAGGATCTCGACCATATCACACCCCGCATGCACGAACAGGCCGACTCCGGCCGCTTCCAAGGCACCGCGCCGCTCGCCGGGCTGGCCCAGGAGACAGACCAGCTCGCAGCCGGCCCCGGCGAGAGCCTCCGCTACGGGTGCCGCAAGGTCGGCATAGACCTCGTCGCTGGAGCACAAGGCGGCGATCCGGGTGCCGCTTTCACGCCAGGCCTGGACGGCGCCGGCCGCATCCGAGAGCGGCCCGCTCCAGGCCGTCTCGATCCCGCCGGCCTCGAGCAGGTTCTTGGCGAAGGTGGCGCGCGCAGTGTGCTGGGCCGGTGGCCCCAGGTTGGCGAGGAAGATGCGTGGCCGCTGCCCGTCGCGGGCAAGGGCGAGGTCGCTCCGGTCGCGCAGCCGCTCGAAAGCTTCGCCCAGCCGATGCGAAGGAAGCGACGGAAGGGTGCTGGGCGGCAGCGCAGCAGCCGGCACCTTCCCGGCGCGCGCCAGGGCGAGCAGCTCGTCGAAGCTGCCGGCGGTCACCGCGGCGGCTCGGCGATCACGCGCGGCGGCAAACAGATCGCTGGCGTCGAACGCCTCCGGTGCAACCGGAAGCTCGTGCAGGCTCGGGAACTCGCTGATCCCGGTCAGGGGCTGGCGCCGGGTCGCGATATCGCGCGCCAGCACGGCCCAGCTCTCGGCCGCCCAGGCCTGCGGCAGGCCCGCCCGGCACGCGGCCAGCATCCCGCCCGCAGCCTCGAGCTCCTGGAAGAGCGCCCAGGCCTTCTGCGCCAGCTCCTCCGTCAGCGTCTCCACGTACCAGGCGCCGCCCGCAGGATCGGCGACGCGACCCAGATTGCTCTCCTCCAGGAGGATGAGCTGGGTGTTGCGCGCGAGGCGGAGGGCCAGCCGACTGGGCAGCCCCAGCGCGTGATCGAAAGGAAGCACCGTGATGCTGTCCGCCCCGCCCGTGGCCGCGGCAAAGCAGGCCACCGTGCCGCGCAGGATGTTCACCCACGGGTCGCGGCGCGCGTACATGCTGGCGGCCGTCTCCGCATGGACCCGCATCCGCCGCATGGCAGGCTCCGCACCCACCGTCTGAAGCACGCCACCCCAGAGCCGCCGCAGGGCACGCAGCTTGGCGACGCCCATGAAGAGGTCGGCATCGACGGCGAGCGTGAAGGCGATCTGCCCGGCTGCCTCGTCGAGCGGCAGCCCGGCTGCCTCCAGCGCCCGCAGATAGGCGAGGGCGGTCCCGAGCACGGCCGCCAGCTCCTGCGCCGGGCTGGCGCCGGCCGCATGCCAAAGGCGGCCGTCGGCCAGGAGTGCCGTCGCTTCCGGCCACTCGGCCAGCACCAGCCGCGCAAGGTCGGCGGCGATGGCGAGTCCCGCCTCCGGCTCCGGTCCGCCCGCACGCAGCGCCGCCCCGATCGGATCGGCGTTCAGCGCCAGCCGCACCGTGCTGCGGTCGTGGCCACGGGCTTCGGCCAGCGCCAGCGCAAGGGCGGCGGCCTCGGCGAAAAGGGCACCCGCGTCCAGCGCCAGCGGCGCCATGTCCAGATGAACGCCGGCCAGCGCCTGCTCCAGCTCGGGCAGGTCCAGGGCCACCGTCCCCCGCCCGGTCGCCCCGTCCCACAAGGCCAAGTCCAGGGAGGCGGCTCCTCCTGCAAGGGCCTCCAGCATGAACGCATTGGCCCGTCGCGGGTCGGGATGGGCCTGATGCACCCGGACGTCCCAGCCGGGTACCGCGTCGCCGGCACCACGGATGAACGGAGCCCCGCCCGGCAGACCGGCGGTCGCCGTCAGCCCTGCCGCACCCTCGCGGGTATACAGAGCCCGGACCGGGATGCCGTCCCGCGTCGAGCGGACCAGCTTCTCGACCGAGGCACCCTTCAGCACGCCGGCCGCAAGCCGCTCCCATTCGCCCTGACCGGGCCCGCCGGAGCCGGCGACAAGGGTCGCGTCCACCAAGGATGCCGCCTCCGGCCTGTCGATGCCCACCAGCCGTTAGCTCGCACAGGCGCGGCTGCCCTGTCACGGGACACCACGTCGCGCGGGTGGCGAATGCCTTCGCGGACCCTGGCCCGCGCGCCGCGGCGGATCAGCATTAAATTAGCCTAACGGTAGTGTCGCCTTGCATCCATATCGCGCGTGGGTAAGATGGGCCGGTAGCGTCGCGTGTGCCCAGGAGGCGGTGGTCCGTGCAGATACCCATTCCAGCGCAGGCGGGTCCGTCGCCCTATGGCCAGGCGCCGGAGTACTACGCCACCCAGCCGGCCGAGGGTGGAATCGACGTCAAGGACCTGCTGGCGGTGCTGCGCCGCCGACGCTGGGTGATCCTGACCACCGTCCTCGTCATCACCACCCTGGCCGTGCTGGCGGGCCTGCAGATCACGCCGAAATACACCGCCAAGACCATGGTCATGATCGATGCCCGGCAGGCCAAGGTCATGGACGTGCAGGCCGTGATGTCCGGGCTGACGACCGATGCATCGTCGGTCGAGACCCAGTTGAAGGTCATCAAGTCCCGGGCACTGGCCGAGCAGGTGATGGACAAGCTCAGGCTGCAGGACGACCCGGAGTTCAACCCCGCGCTGCGCAAGTCCCAGCGCAGTGCCGAGCTCAAGGTGGCGGGGCCGCTCGAGACCGTGCTGGGCTGGGTGCCCGACGAGTGGCTGATCGCCTCCGGGCTCGCGAGCGAGCCGGTCGTGGGCTCGGTGAGCAAAGCCTCGGGCGAGCGCGAGGACGTCATCGACCGCTTCGACACGCGGCTGAAGGTGGCGCAGGAGGGCCGCTCCTACGTCATGGGCATCTCCTTCACCTCGGTCGATCCGGACAAGGCCGCCAAGGTGGCCAACATCCTGGCCCACCTCTACGTGCAGAACCAGGTCGACGCGAAGACGGATGCGACCGGCCGGGCCTCCATGTGGCTGGGCGACCGGATCCAGGAGCTGCGCGAGGAGGTGCAGAAAGCCGAGGCCGGGGTCGAGGCGTATCGCAACGAGCACAACCTGATCAGCACCGACGGCGTCTCCTTGCGCGAGCAGGAGCTGGCCGACCTCAGCAAGCAGATGGTCATCGTCCGCGCCGCGCTGGCGGAGAGCCGGGCCAAGCTGAAGCTCACCCGCGACCTGCGGGCGAACGGTGGCAAGGACCTGGACACGGTGGGCGAGGTCGCCAGCTCGCAGGTGATCATCGACCTCCGCACGCCAGGAAGCGGAGCTGGTCAAGGAGGAGACGCAGCTGCGCAGCAGCTTCGGCGAGCGTCACCCCCGGATCCTCAACCTGACCAGTGAGAAGGCCAATCTCGCAGGCCAAGATCCAGCAGGAGGTGGACCGCATCATCCGCACGCTGGAGAACGAGGTCCGGGTGCAGGAGACCGGGATCCGGGCGATCGAGTCCGAGATCGACAAGCTCTCGAACCGGACCACGGTCGACCGCGGGGTCGGGGTCAAGCTGCGCCAGCTCGAGCGCGAGGCGCAGGCGACCCGGCAGCTCTACGAATCGCTCCTCGACCGCTTCAAGGAGACCACCGAGCAGCAGAAGATCGTCGAGGCCGACGCCAAGGTGATCTCGATGGCGGCCCCGCCGGACAAGCCCAGCACGCCGGGCCCCAAGCTGTTCGGTGCCGTGGGCTTCACCGCCTCCCTGATGCTGGGCACCCTCCTGGCGCTGCTCCTGGAGCGGCTCGACAGCGGCCTGCGCAGCGGCAAGCAGCTCGAGGCCTCGCTGGGCCTGCCGGCCCTGGGCCTGGTCCCGCGGGTCGAGCGGCTGAAGCGCAACCAGAAGCCGCACCAGTATCTGATCGCCAAGCCGCTCTCGGCCTACGCGGAGGCGATCCGGGCGATCTACACCTCGATGCAGCTCTCCGACGTCGACAACCCGCCCAAGGTGGTGCTGGTGACGTCCTCGCTGCCGCAGGAAGGCAAGACCACGCTGGCGGTGAGCCTCGCCACCTTCGTCGCCCGCTCCTCGCAGCGGGTGATCCTGATGGACCTCGACCTGCGCCACCCGAGCATCCAGCGCGAGCTCAGGGTCACGCCCACCACCGGCTTCGTCGAGTACATGGCGGGCGAGCGGACGATCGAGGAGGTGATCCAGCACGACGAGGAGACCGGGCTCGACTACCTGCCGGTCAAGCGGCAGACCGCCAACCCGACCGACCTCCTGAGCAGCCAGAAGATGCGCCACCTGATCCGGCAGCTGCGCGAAGCCTACGACTATGTCGTGATCAACTCGGCACCGCTGCTTGGCGTCACCGACACCAAGGTGGCGGCACTGCTCGCCGACAAGGTCCTCTTCGTCACCCAGTGGGAGAAGACCACCAAGGACACCGCCAGCAACGGCCTGGCCCACCTGCGCGAGATCCGGGCCAGCGTGGCGGGTGCCGTGCTGACCCAGGTCGACGTGGTCAAGCACGCCCAGTACGGCTACGGCGACGTCGGGCAGTATTACGGCAAGTACCAGAAATACTATGTGAACTGAGCGCCTGCCTGGAAGCAAGCTCTTGATGCTTCGGCGGGCGGCAACGACCGCCCGCACCAACCTGTCGTCCCTTTTCTACATTTCTACCAAAAGGCATGAGATTGATTGGCTACCAGCTCATATTATACATTGTTGCTGGCTTAATCATTACGCTGGAGTAGCACTGGAAAGGCGGCGGCTTTAGCCTATCTCTCGCGGCGAGACTAGATTTACGCTGGGGCGGTGGATTATATAGCGGATCGGTGCGTGGTGCGCCGTGGGCGGCTCGGCACGGTAGGGAGGGCGGTATCATGTCCCTCTGGCGGCTGCTTTGTGGCTGGTCTGTGCGCCTCTTCCGCCCGCTTTTGCGCGCTGGACGGAGTCCCGGTGTAGCTTGCGTAGGTTATGGACCGCGGCGTCGAGCTGCCACTCGCCACGGCAGCGGTCCGTCCCACGCATGCTGAACCGGTCTGCGCCTTGACGGTCCTTCATCTGCCCGAAAACCGGCTCGACGCTTTGCCCGCGCTGGCGATAGAGGCTGCGGCCCCGCCTGGTCCGCGGCTTGCGCTCCATGCGCGCCCGCGCCGTCATCCGCTTCGGCATGCGCCCGCGCGGCGGCGGCGCCTCGCGCAGGGCCGCGCGTTGCTTGTGGTCCTTCTGCGTGGCGATGAGCGGCTCGCGCTCTTCGGTCTCGGTGGCAGCGTTCGCGTCTGACCAGTAGCCCGCGTCCGCCACGGCAACACCAGCACAGCGTCCTCGCCCAGCACGATCTCGACGTTCGCCTGCGCCTGGTTGAGCATGCCGGTGAGCTGATGGCGGTCGTTGGCCTCGGTGGTCACGTGGCGGCGAGGATGATCTGGTCGCGCGTCACCACGAGCTGCGCGTTGTAGCCCTGGACCCAGCCTGGCGGGTCTTCATGATGCCACTCTCGGGATCGGTGACGTTCGCCACCGCATCCGGATCGACGCTTGGATCAGGCGCCTTTGGCTTGCGGCCTCCCCGCACGGGATTCATTCCGAGTAGCCCGCATCGTCAGCTGGTGACGAGCTGGTGGTAAGGCAGCGGGGCGGTCCTGACGGCGCTGTGGACGAGGCGCGGGATCAGGCTGGTGAGCTGGAAGCGGCGGTTGAAGCGCCAGGCGAAGCTGGCGAGATAACGGCCGGCATGGTCGGGGCTGACGTGGCGATAGGTGCCGGTGATCGCGGCCTTGACGTTGCCCAGGGTGGTGTTGACCCACTTGAACGGTGACCATTGGGCGGCCCGTTTGCCGCTGCCGGTGACGATCACGATGTGCTCCAGCCCGGCCTCGGCAGCAGCGGTCCAGCAGCGCAGCCCATCGGTCACGAGCCGGCTGGTCGAAGCCAGGTGCTTGGCCACAAGCTTCTTGACCTCCTTCTTGCGGAAGCCCTTGACCGGCAGGAGCTTGATCTTGCGCGGGCGGCGGTCGTCCGTGGTCGACACGGCCGCCACGAAGGGCTGCTTGCCGGCAGCACCGCGGCCCCGCTTCCCCGGCCGATGCCCGCCCAGATAGACGTCATCCATCTCGACCCGGCCATCCAGCCGCCTCTTGTCCTCGCGTCCGGCCATCACCGCCATGATCTTCTGCTTCAGGCTCCAGGCGTTGGTCTGCTTGATCCCGAGCCGGCGGCCGAGCTCGACCGAGCTGATCCCGTTCTTCGCGGTCGCGATCAGCCACATGGCCAGAAACCAGCTGGTCAGCGGCAGCTTGGTGGCGTGGAAGATGGTGCCGGCGGTGAGCGAGACCTGGTGCCGGCAGGCCCGGCACTGGATCTTGGGCCGGGTGCTCAATCGCGTGCCCTCGCAGCCACCGCAGACCGGGCAGACGAAGCCAGCCGGCCAGCGCAGCTTCTCCACCACCGCCCGGCACTTCTCCTCGGTGCCGTAAGCCTCGCGGAACTGCGCCTCGCTCAGGCCCCGCACCTGGGACGCCAGCTTTCCCGCCATACCCACCTCCCAGCGAAAGCTAACCCGCTGAGCAGATAGAGCAAAATTGCTGCTTCTCCAGGCTACTCAGGAATTCATTATGCATGCGCTTGTCGCTTTGAAGAACATCGGTATCAATTGGGAACGACATGAAAACCTATCTCAGCGCCTTCGCTCTGTTGTTGCCGTTGGCGGGTGCGGGGAGCGCGCTAGCCGCGGACGTTGACGCTGCCGGGGTGAAGTGCTCCGTGGCCACGCTGCAGGGGACGTACCTGTTCGCCTCCGACGGGCTCACGGTCAGCGGGAAGTCCAAAGGCCCGTCCGCTGGGGCAGGCTACGAGGTGTATGACGGCCACGGCAAAGTGCGCGGCGTCCAGACGATCAGCACGAACGGGAAGATCGTCAAAAGCATCCACGTCACCGGCAAGTATACGGTCAACGCGGATTGTACCAGCTCCGTCAAGTATTCGGACGGTACGAACTTCGATCAGTTCCTCGCTCCGGACGGCAGCACATTCGCGTTCATCCAGACCAATTCCGGGACCGTGTCGGCGGGGTATGAGTCAAGGGCGACGTCCCGCAGGGTCGACGACTGAGGCAGCTTTTACGGGTCGTTTCGAGAGTGACGCGCCGGCGGCGCCGCCTCTTTGACGTGGCGGCTTGGGAACAGACTTTCCACGCCAGCGCCGCTGCTGCCCTCGGCTCGGCTTCCTCATCTGCAAGGTCATGGCGTAATGGCGGCAGATGGCGACCGAGCCGATGGCAGTGGCGACCACGACCGTTGCGAACCGCTACCGCATCCCGGCACTTGGGTCCCTCTGCGAGGGCCTGACCCCCTTGGCCCTGCCGCTGGTGCGGGTGACGGCGGGCTTGTGCTCGTGCCGCATGGGGCGCAGAAGCTGTTCGGGGCCTTCGGCGGGGGCGGGCTGGCCGGGACGGCGCAGTTCCTGGGGCAGGCGGGGTACGAGCCGGGCTGGCTCTGGGCGGTGCTGCTGGCGCTCACCGAGTTCGCGGGCGGGCTCCTGCTGGCGGTGGGTCTGCTTACCTGGCCGGCGGCAGCAGCGATCTTCCTCTCCCTCGTGACGGCGACCGTGCACCACCTGCCGCGCGGGTTCTTCTGGAACGAGGGCGGGTTCGAGTATCCGCTGCTATGGGCGATGGTCGCCCTCCTTCGTAATCCGCGGCAGCGGGCGCTACTCCGCGGACGGCGCGCTGGGGCGTGAGTTCTAGGAACGCTGAGATCAGTCCGATGGGAAGCGCCACCGCCACCGTGCTCGTGGCCCGTTTCGGCCTCTGAAAAAACTGAAACGCTGGCGATACCGAGGCAGAAATCAGCCGGAAACATCGTCCCTTTAGCAAGAACACGCCGCTGCTCGTAGCGGCTGGGACAGTCACCGGGGATGCAAATCATGGTCGTGAAGATCGGAACGTTCGGCAACGACCTGCTGCTCGGCAGCAATGGTGCCGACACGCTGCAGGGCTCGTTCGGGGATGACACCTTGCGCGGGTTCAAGGGCAGCGATCTTCTCGGCGGCGGCGACGACGACACCCTCGAAGGCGGGAATGGCAGCGACAGCCTGTACGGCGACGCCGGCGACGACCACCTCGACGGTGGCTCGGGCGTCGACAAGGCGGTGTTTAACACGGCCGGGGACGTTGAGGTGTCCCTGGAGCTTGGCACCGCCACCAGCAACCTGGGCAACGACACGCTGGAACTCGTGGAGAACGTCACCACCGGCGACGGGGACGACACGGTTCACGGCAACGACGTCGCGAACCTGCTCTCGGCAGGTGGCGGCGATGATCTCGTCGCCGGCCAGGGCGGCAACGATACTCTAAACGCCGGCGGCGGCAACGACACGCTGCTCGGCGGGCATGGAGTGGACGTCCTCACCGGCAGCACGGGTGAGGACAGCTTCGGCTTCTACGCGGATCCCGAGTACGGGACGGACGGCGGCGTCGGCGCCGGCAACCGCGACATCATCACGGATTTCAGCCAAGCGCAGAACGACGTCATGACATCGGCGACATCGGCGACCTCGACTTCATCGGCCAAGCCGCGTTCTCGAGCGTGAACCAGGTCCGCTACTTCCAAAGCGGTGGCGACACCATCGTCCAGGTCAACCACAGCGGCGCTGCTGCCGGCGCCGACCTTGAGATCCAGCTCGAAGGCATTATCAACCTGAACGGCAGCGACTTCATCCTCTAGGCCGGGCCCTCGCCCGCCCGGCCGGCAGCGATCGGCCGGGCGTACTGGGGCTCGGTGTCCCAGGGGAACAGGATCCAGGTGTCCTGGCTCACCTCGGTGATGAAGGTGTCGACGATCGGCCGGCCGGCCGGCTTCGCGTAGACCGTGGCGAAGTGCGCCCGTGGCAGCATCTCGCGCACGATGCGGCCGGTCTGTCCGGTGTCGACCAGGTCGTCGACGATCAGCCAGCCGCTGCCGTCGCCGTCGGCCGACGACTTCAGGATCACGGGCTCGCGCAGGGCCTCGTTGTCGTAGGAGCTGATGCACACCGTGTCGATGACGCGGATGTCGAGCTCGCGGGCGATGATGTGGGCCGGGACCAGCCCGCCGCGCGTGATCGCCACGATCCCCTTCCACGGTCCCTTCTCGGCCAGCCGCCAGGCCAGCGCCTTGGCATCGCGGTGCAGCTCGTTCCACGACACGGGAAAATAGCGCCTGGCACCCTCGCTCACCGCAGCCTCCGGTGCTTGTCCACCTCGCGCCGAGGCAAGTGGTCCGGCGCGTTTCGCCTTGTCAAGCTCCGGCAGGGCTCAACTCCTGTACAGCCCGCCGCCCCCTGGCTAGAGTCGGCGCCCATGCGTGTGCGTTCCGGAGGCTCATGATGGCGATCGAGGAGGAGGAGCTGCGCCCGCGCGCACCGGCCGGCGTCAAGCGCGAGCTGAAGACGCTCTCGATCGCCGAGCTCGAGGCCTATGTGGTCGAGCTTCGCGCCGAGATGGCACGGGTCGAGGGCGAGATCGTGCGCCGGCGCGACGTGCGCGGGGCGGCCGACGCGCTGTTCCGCAAACCCGGGGCGGTGCCGGAGCCCTGATGCGCTACTGCCCCTCCTGCGGCGGGGACCTCGAGCTGCGCCAGCCCCCGGGCGAGGACCGCGACCGCCATGTCTGCGCCGCCTGCGGCACCGTTCACTACCAGAACCCGAAGGTGGTGGTGGGCTCGGTCTGCACGCTGGGGAGCCGCATCCTGATCTGCCGCCGGGCGATCGAGCCGCGGCGCGGCTTCTGGACCCTGCCCGCGGGCTTCCTCGAGCTCGGCGAGACCGCCGAGGAGGGGGCCTTGCGCGAGGCCTGGGAGGAGGCCCGGGCGCGGATCGAGATCGAGGGCCTGATCGCCGTCTACAGCGTGCCGCGGATCGGCCAGGTGCAGCTCCTCTACCGCGCCCGCCTGCTCGACCCCGCCGTGGAGCCGGGACCTGAGAGCCTGGAGGTCCGCCTCGTCGGCTGGGACGAGGTGCCGTGGGCCGACCTCGCCTTCCCGACCGTGCACTGGGTCCTGGAGCGCGCCCGCGAGCTGCGGGCGGCAACCCCGCCCTTCGAGACGGTCTTCAACCCGGAAGGCGAGACCGCCGGTGCCACAGCCACCTTGTGAGGAAAGCCGGATGATCCACCGGGGCAGCTGTCACTGCGGGAGGATCGCCTTCGAGGTCGAGGGCGAGCTCACCGCTGCCGTCGCCTGCAACTGCTCGATCTGCTCGCGCAAGGGCGCGCTGCTCTGGGCCGTGCCGCGCGGCCAGCTCCGCCTGATCACGTCCGGTGCTGGGCTGGGCACCTACACCTTCAACAACCATGCCTTCGAGCACCGCTTCTGCGAGACCTGCGGCATCCACCCCTTCGCCGAGGACGCGCAGTCCAAGAGCGAGCGGATGGCCTACGTCAACATACGCTGCCTGGAAGGCCTCGACCTCGCCGCCGTGCGGGTGATCGAGTTCGACGGCCGTTCGCTCTGACCGCCTTGCCTCCAGGCAGGGTGCAGATACCTTCCCTGGTGTGAAACCCAGCTCGCCGCTCGGCCGTTCATCCGGCCGGCAATCAGACACGACGGAGAACGACGATGGCGAAGCGGCAGTCGGACGCTGCGCGCGACCAGGTTCCGGGAGCACTGGCCACCCCCAACGACCTCTCATCGGACGCGGTGGCCGACATCAGCACGGCGATCAACGGCCTCCTGGCCGACGGGCTGGCGCTCCACCTCAAGACCAAGAACTTCCACTGGCACCTGAGCGGCAAGCACTTCCGCGACTACCACCTCCTGTTCGACGAGCAGGCGGCCCAGATCTTCGCCATGACCGACCCGCTGGCCGAACGGATCCGCAAGATCGGCGGCACCACGCTGCGCTCGATCGGGCACGTGTCCCGGCTCCAGCGCGTGCAGGACAATGACGAGGAGTTCGTCACGCCCGCCGCCATGCTGCAGCGAGCTGATGAACGACAACAAGGCGATGGCCCGGGCGATGCGCGACGCGCACGAGGTCTGCGACGAGCACAAGGACGTGGCCACGGCGAGCCTGCTCGAAAACTTCATCGACGAGACCGAGCAGCGCACCTGGTTCCTGTTCGAGGCCGCCCAGCGTGGCAATGACGGCCAAGCCTGAGGCCGACCGGGGCAAGGCTCGTCATTGACACAAGCCCGCAGGCTGGTATGGCTCCGCGCATGCTCAGCCGGCACGAATCCGCTGCCCTAGCCATCGACCGACGACGACGCGGTCCGTCGAGCCCCCGCGCGTCCTGAGCCCACGGCCGACGCGCGGACCTCCCGTCCACACCGCGCGTCGAGACCGTCATGCCCGAGCTGTTTCCCGAAGGCCCCGAGCACGGGGCCGAGATCGAGCATCTCCTGGATTTGTCCTTCGGCGAGGATCGCCGGCGGAAGGTCTCCTACCGCTACCGGCCCGGCATCCCGCCGATCGCCCGCTTGTGCCTCGTGGCTCGCGAGGGCGGGCGGCTGGTGGGTGCCATCCGCTACTGGCCGATGCTGCTGGGTGGCTGAGGAGGTCCTGCTCCTGGGTCCGCTGGCGATCGACCCCGAGTTGCGCGGCCAGGGCATCGGCCGGGCGCTGATCCGGGCCAGCCTCGCAGAGGCCGAGGCCATGGGCTACCGGCTCGTCTTCCTGGTCGGCGACCCCGCCTACTACGCCCAGCACGGCTTCGCCGTGGTCCCGCCGTCGATCCGGATGCCGGACGAGGCGCCGGGCCGGGTGCAGTACGCGACCCTGGGCGGTGCCGAGCTACCGCCCGAGGGCGGCGAGCTGCTCCGGGCCGACGGAAGCAGCATTGCCGGCCTGCCGGTCGAGCCAGCCGAGGAGCGCCTCCCTGATCCGGGGCAGGGCCTTGTAGGCGGCCATGCCGGGCTCCATCTCGCGCAGCCGGGCGGCCAGGGCCGCGGCCACGGCCGGATCGGCCGCCACGCCCGCCAGCGGCCTGACGAAGGTGCGGATCGTGAACAGCACGGCCAGGGTCCGCGGCAGCCGCCGCAGCGTCTGGCGCTCGACCCGCAGCCACAGCTTCTGGCCGGCATTCTCGGCTGAGATGCCGGCCACCGGGTCGCCCCGATAGGGCTGCGGCAGGGCCGGGTCGTCGGTCAGCGACCAGTTGGCCCGCCACACCGGGCGCTGGACGGCGAGGCTCGTGAAGAACCGGTCCGCCGCCCCGCCCAGCCGCTCGGCGAAGCCCGGTACCGGGGCATGGATGTCGGCCAGCTTCAGGCCCAGCTTCTCCCGCAGCCGCCAGTGCGCCGGAAAGCACAAGACCGCACCGGTGAGCGCGTAGGCGCCATCCGGCCGCTTCTGCATGAGGCACAGATCCTCCTGCACCAGCCTGCCGGCGGCTCGCAGCGGCAGCGGATCGTCCAGCGCCACCCGCCGTCCGCTCTCCCGCTCGACCAGCGCCTCGCCCGCCCGCTCGAACCGCTGCGGCTGCCGCAGGGCGAGCCAGCCCACGATCAGCTCCAGCACCTCCGCCGACGCCTCCGCGGCTTCGGGGAGCATGGCGTGGACATCGTCGAGCCGTGACTCGATCAGCTCACGACGCTCCGCCATCTCCACGGCGTAGCGCTCGTCGGGCAGGAGCCAGTCCTCGAGGTCGAGCGCGTTCAGCCCCATGGTCAGCCGCCAGGGGCCGGCGAGGAAGGTGAGCGGCAAGGCCGGTCGGGCATCGGTCATGACCGCACCAGCTACAGGGCCCGCCGGGCACGGGCCAGCCCTGCGTGCCGGGTACTCTGGCAAGGCCGGGCCAGAGACTTAGCTCGTCCGCCAGCAGCCTTCCGTCCCCGGGGACCGTCCTTGCAGCGCCGCGTGCTGATCCCGCTCATCGTCGCCAGCGCTCTCTTCATGGAGAACCTCGATTCCACGGTGATCGCCACCGCCCTGCCGGCGATCGCGGCCTCGCTGGGCGAGAGCCCGCTGCGGCTCAGCCTCGCCATCACCTCCTATCTCTTCAGCCTCGCCGTCTTCATCCCGGCCAGCGGCTGGGTGGCCGACCGGTTCGGGGCCCGCACCGTCTTCCGCGGCGGCATCCTCGTCTTCACCATCGGCTCCATCCTGTGCGGCCTCAGCAGCTCGCTCCTGGGCTTCGTCCTCGCCCGCACCCTCCAGGGCATCGGCGGGGCGATGATGACGCCCGTGGGCCGCATGGTCCTCGTCCGCACCGTGCAGAAGTCCGAGCTCGTCAACGCCATGGCCTGGCTCACCGTGCCGGCCCTGATCGGCCCGGTGATCGGCCCGCCGCTCGGCGGCTTCATCACCACCTATTTCTCCTGGCGCTGGATCTTCTGGATCAACGTGCCCGTGGGCATCCTCGGCATGGTGCTGGTCTCGCTCTACATCCCGGACGAGCGCGCCGAGCACCCGCCGCCCTTCGACTTCCGGGGATTCCTGATCGCCGGCCTGGGCCTCCTGGGCGTGGTGGCGGGCTTCGAGAGCATCGGCCGCGGGATCATCCCCGCCCAGGCAGCGCTCGCCCTCATGGCGGCCGGTGCCGTGGGCATCGCCGCCTACGTGCTCCACGCCCGCCGCGTGGCCGCCCCGGTGATCGACCTCGGCCTCCTCGCCTACCCCACCTTCCGCGTCAGCGTGCTGGGCGGCTCGATCTTCCGCATCGGCATCGGCGCCGTCCCCTTCCTCCTGCCCCTGATGCTGCAGCTCGGCTTCGGCCTCACCCCCTTCGCCTCGGGCCTCCTCACCTTCGCGGCCTCGGCCGGTGCGCTCCTGATGAAGACCACGGCCGCCACCATCCTGCGCCATGTCGGCTTCCGCCGGGTGCTGATCGTGAACGGGCTGGTCAGCGCCGCCTTCCTGGGTGCGATCGGCCTGCTCCAGCCCACGACACCGCACGCTTTGATCCTGGCCCTGCTCCTGGCCGGCGGCTTCTTCCGCTCGCTCCAGTTCACCAGCATCAACACGCTGGCCTACGCCGACCTGCCGTCCTCGCGCGTCAGCCGGGCCACCAGCTTCGCCAGCATGGCGCAGCAGCTCTCGCTCAGCATCGGCGCCGGCACCGGTGCCCTTGTGCTCCATTTGGCGGCCGGCGGGCACGGGACCGCCATGCCCGCCGTCCCGGACTTCGCGGTCGCCTTCGGCACCGTCGCCGTGGCAAGCGCTCTCTCGGTCCTGGTCTTCCTGCGCCTGCCCGCCGATGCCGGTGCCGAGGTGAGCGGACACCGGCCGGTAGTGCCGGCAGCACCCGGCGACAAGCGCGTGTCGTAGTCCGCCAGTTAGCGCTCCGGAATATATTCCTTGATCTGCGGTCCGGATTCCGCTATCCCGTCCCGCCATGCGCCCGATGCTCGCCACCGCCCACTACGCCACCCGCAAGGGCCTGAACCGCCCCTTCGCCCGGGTCACGGCCCGCGACCGCCGCATGGGCCAGAAGCTCTCCATGGGCCTCACGCCCAAGCAGGTGGCACGGCTGGAGGGCATGGTCCCGGCCGACGTCGAGACCCTCGTCGCCGAGCCCGAGTTCAAGGCCCTCATCGACGGCTACAACACCCTGCACGCCATGCCCGAGGACGAGCAGCGCCGCATCCTCACCCAGCTCGCCCGCCACCTGCTGATGGAGGCCACGGCCCTGGGCGACGTGCGGGTGGCCATGTTCATCCTGCTCCAGGAGCGCATGGGCAAGGACCCGGCCCGCACGCTGGCGGATGGCGTGATCGCCGCCAACAAGCGTGCGGCTGCCGCCAGCTCCTGCCCCGCGCACGCCCAGCCCCTCGCCGCGCGCGCATCGCCCGTCCGACGATCCCGAGCTGCGCACGATGCAGCGGGTGGAGAGCCGGCTGCGCGGCGAGCTGCAGCAGGAGCATGCGGCGGTTCACGCGGCGGTGGCGGCGGATGAAGCTCCTCCCGTTGAGGAGGCGGCGTCCCCGAGCCGGAGCCGCCGCAGCGGCAGCGCCGCTGGCCTCGGCCTTCCTCGACCCCGCTGCTCAGCGGCTACCAGAGCCGCGCCATCGAGGCCCTGCTGCTGCTGAAGAACGCGGCGCCCGACGAGCCGCCGACGCCGCGCGCTCGGGCGCCCTGACGAAAGGCCCTGCTCCGCCCCGCTCTCTAGCTGTGAAAGGCGAAGTCGCCGGCGGTCAGGTTGATCTTGCCCGTGAGTGCGATCGTCATGTCGGCGTCGGGATCGGCATCGGTGTTGACCTCCACGATCGTCTTGCCGCCGCCATGCTCGTAGCGGGCCTGATGGCTGCCGTCGAACTCGGCCTTGCCCACGAACTCGTAGATCCTCGTCGAACGGCCCGCCGCGGAAGTAGAGCAGGTCGTCCTGGCTTTGCTTGAAGTCCTTGATCAGGTCGCGGGTGGCGCTCGTCACCCCGCTGTCGCCGTCGTTGAACCAGAACACGTCGGCACCCTTGCCGCCTGTCGAACTCGTCCTTGCCGGCCCCGGCGCTCATCACGTCGCTGCCGTCGCCGCCGACCATCTTGTCGTCGCCCTCGTTGGCGGCCATCAGGTCCTCGCCCTTGCCACCCTCGACCTCGTCGTTGCCGCCGCCGCCGCTGATATAGTCGCCGCCATCGCCGCCCTGGATGCGGTTGGCCAGGCCGTCGCCGCTCAGCGAGTCCTCGTAGGCGCTGCCGATCAGGTTCTCGATGCTGGTGAGGTAGTCGCCCTCGGCATCGCCGTCGCGCTCGGGCGTGCTGTTGTTCAGGATGACCCAGACGTCGCTGGCCGAGCTGGCATAGCTCGCCGTGTCGATACCCTCGCCGCCATCCAGATAGTCGCCGCCGGGTCCGCCCTCGAGCAGGTCGTTCCCGGCCAGCGCCACCACCTCGTCACCTCCGCCGAGCCCGAAGATCTGGTCCGCCTTGGACGTGCCCACGAGCTTGTTGGCATCGAGATCGTCGTAAGGAGTGCCGTTGATTACCGCCATCTCGCCTCTACCCACGCCGGACCGGCCGGCTGCTGGGGCCCAGATTGCGGCGTTTTCGTTTCGGCTCGGTGCTCTGAGCCTGTCCCGTCTGTTTCATGCGAGGCGCCGCGTGCGCCACAGCATTCAGGGAGGAGCCTGATCATGAACACGACCGATATTCTGGGCGGCCTGCTTCAGGCGGGCATGCGCGGCCGGCCGATGGGCCGCCTCGAGCATGCGATGGGCGGCGGTGGCCTTGGTGGGTCCGGCGGCATGCTGGGCCAGATCCTGGGCCAGCTCGGCGGCGGGCCGGCCCGTGGCGGCGCCCCCGCCGGGACCGGTGACATACTGGGCCAGCTCTCAGGCCTATCCCGCAGCCTCGGCGGCGGCCGCGCCTCTGCCGGAACCCGTGCCATGCCGACCAGCGGCTTCCCGGCCGGCGCCGGCATGGGCGGCGGCACCGGCGGCCTCGGTGACATGTTGGGCGGTGCCGGCGGTGGCCTTGGCGGCATGTTGGGCGGTGGCGGCGGTGGCCTCGGCGGCATGCTGGGCGGCGGCAGCTCCGGCGGGGGCGGGATGATGGGCGGCAACATGCGCGGGGCCGTCGGCGCCGGCGGTCTCGCACTCCTGGCGATGCTCGCCATGAAGGCTCTCCAGGGCCGCGGCGGCCAGAGCGCTCCCACCACACCGGAGGCGCTGCCGGAGGAGACCGTGTCGGAGGACGCGGCAGCCCTCGTCCTGCGGGCGATGATCGACGCCGCCAAGGCCGACGGCCAGATCGACGGCAACGAGATGCAGCGGATCATGGGCAAGCTCGACGAGGGCGGCGCCTCGGCCGAGGAGAAGGACCTCCTGCTGACCGAGATGCGCAAGCCGCTCGACCCCGAGGGCCTGGCCGCCCAGGCCCGCAGCCCCGAGCAGGCGGCCCAGGTCTACGCGGCCTCGCTGCTCGCGATCGAGGTCGACACCGACGCCGAGCGCACCTACCTGCGCCGGCTCGCCGGAGCCCTGAGGCTGGACGCCGGCACGGTCCAGCAGCTCCACGCCGGGCTCGGCGCCCCTGCCGCCTGACACTCCCTTATGAATAACGCGGACTCAAAAAGTCCGCGTTATTCACTTGCGCCGCCGAACGCGGACTGATATTGTCCTCGTTATGGCACACCTGACCGTCAGCGTCGAGTACGGCATCCACTGCCTGCTCTGGCTGGTCTCCTCCGGCGATAGGGCGCTCAGCAGCCGCGAGCTTGCCGAGCTGCAGGGGATCTCGCCCAGCTTCCTGGCCAAGATCTTCCCCAAGCTGGAGAAGGCCGGGATCGTGGCCGCCAGCGAAGGGGTGCGCGGCGGCTACCGGCTGGCCAGGCCGCCCGACGAGATCAGCTTCCTGGAGATCGTCGATGCGATCGAGGGCCGGAAGCCGCTCTTCGACTGCCAGGACATACGCGGCCGCTGCGCCCTTTTCGGCGACAGGCCGCCGGCCTGGGCCATGGCAGGGGTCTGCGCCGTCCATGCGGTGATGCTGCAGGCGGAGAAGTCGATGCGCGACACCCTGGCCCGGACCACGCTCGCCGCCGTCGCCACCACCTTCGGCCGCAAGACCCCGCCCGAGTTCGAGGGTCAGTTCCGGGACTGGGTCGAGGACCGGACCGGCTCGCGGGCCGCGCGCAAGCGCGAGCCACCTTCCTAGGCCCACCCCTCGCGGCGGTGCCGTGATCCCTTCGAGCTTCTGAGCCGCCTCCCGGGCTCCGGCCGGACCACCGGGATGGCCGTCGCGCACCAGCACGACGGAACGGCGAGCTGCGTCCGGCTCCCAAGGAGGAAACGTCGATGAGCAAGAGGATCGTCATCGCCGGCACCGGCTTTGCCGGCACCTGGTCGGCCATCTCCGCAGCCCGCGCCGCGTCGCTGGCCGGCATGGAGGACGAGGTCGAGATCACCATCGTCTCGCCGACCCCTCACCTCCACATCCGCCCGCGGCTCTACGAGAGCATTCTCGACGGCATGGCGCCGGACCTCCTGCCGTTGTTCGAGGCCATCGGCGTGCGGCACCTCGCCGGCACGGTCGAGAGGGTCCATGCCGAACGGCACGAGGTCGAGGTCGAGCGCACGGACGGCGAGCGCGTCGCGCTGCCCTACGACCGCTTCATCCTGGCCGCCGGCAGCCAGCTCTTCATGCCGCCCGTGCCGGGCCTGAAGGAGCACGGCTTCAACGTCGACCAGCTCGCCGGTGCGGAAGCACTCGATGCCCACCTGAAGGCGCTGGCCGGCAGGCCGGAGACGGCGGCCCGCAACACGGTCGTCGTGGCAGGTGCCGGCTTCACCGGCCTCGAGACCGCGACCGAGATGCCGGAGCGGCTGCGCGCGATCCTGGGCCAGGACACGGCCATCCGCGTCGTGCTCCTGGAGCAGGCGCCGGTCGTCGGCCCCGACCTCGGCCCGGTGCCGCGGCCGGTGATCGAGCAGGCGCTGGCCGAGTGCGGCGTGGAAGTGATCACCTCAGCGGGTGCCGTGGCCATCGACGCCGAGGGTGTGACCACCTCGACCGGTCAGCGGATCCCGAGCAACACCGTGATCTGGACGGCCGGCATGCGGGCCAACCCGCTGGCGGCCCAGATCGAAGGCGAGCACGACCGCTTCGGCCGCGTCCATGCCGACCCGCATCTGCACGCGAAGGGATCGCGGGACATCTTCGTCACCGGCGACGTGGCGCTGGCCGCCACCGACGATCAGGGGCATGTCGCCTCGATGTCGTGCCAGCACGCGCTGAGCCTCGGCCGTGTCGCCGGCCACAACGCGGCGGCCGAGCTCGTGGGCCTGCCGCTCCACCCCTACAGCCAGCCCAAGTACGTCACCTGCCTCGACCTCGGTCCCTGGGGTGCCATCTTCACCGAGGGCTGGGACCGGCAGGTCAAGCTCACGCGCGAGGTGGGCAAGGCCACCAAGCGCGAGATCAACACCAAGTGGATTTACCCGCCCGAGCCCAACCGCGAGGCCGCCTTCGCGCTGGCCAGCCCCGACCACGTCATCGTCGCCTGAGGCTGGTCTAGGCTCCGGACCGCCGCCTCGCGCGGGACTTCGCCTGCGCCGCCTGGCGCTTGTCGGCACGGCTGCCGCCCTGGGGCTTCCAGGCGGCAGCGCCGGCACGGGGGCCCGCCGGCCGGGCCGGGGCCGGGAGGCCCAGCTCGCTGTCCTCCAGCCGCTTGATCTCGTCGCGCAGCCGCGCCGCCTCCTCGAACTCGAGGTTGGCGGCGGCCTCCCGCATCCGCTTCTCGAGCTGGCCGATATAGGCCTGGAGGTCGAGCCCGGTGAGCGCCGCAGCCCCGCCGGTATCGACGTCGACCGTGACGTAGTCGCGCTCGGCCACCGACTTCATGATGTCGTGGATGTTCCTCTTGATGCTTTGCGGCGTGATGCCGTGCGCCTCGTTCCAGGCAACCTGCTTCTGCCGGCGGCGGTCGGTCTCGCCGATGGCGGCCTTCAGGCTCTTGGTCATCGTGTCGGCATAGAGGATCGCCCGGCCCTCGACGTTGCGCGCTGCCCGGCCGATGGTCTGCACCAGCGAGGTCTCGGAGCGGAGATAGCCCTCCTTGTCGGCATCCAGGATGGCGACCAGCCCGCATTCCGGGATGTCGAGCCCCTCGCGCAAGAGGTTGATCCCGACCAGCACGTCGTACTTCCCGACCCGGAGGTCGCGCACGATCTCGATGCGCTCCAGCGTGTCGATGTCGGAGTGCAGGTAGCGCACCCTGACGCCGTTCTCGTGCAGGTACTCCGAGAGGTCCTCGGCCATGCGCTTGGTGAGCGTCGTCACCAGCACGCGCAGGCCCTTCCTCGCGCATTCCCGGCACTCGGCCATGAGGTCGTCCACCTGGTGCTCGACCGGGCGGACGATGACCTCGGGGTCGACCAGGCCCGTGGGCCGGATCACCTGCTCGGCGAAGACGCCGCCGGTGCGCTCCAGCTCCCAGGGGCCCGGTGTGGCCGAGACGAAGATCGTCTGCGGCCGCATCTCGTCCCACTCCTCGAACTTGAGCGGGCGGTTGTCGGTGCAGGAGGGCAGGCGGAAGCCGAACTCGGCCAGCGTCGACTTGCGGTGCCAGTCGCCCTTGAACATGCCGCCCACCTGCGGCACCGCGACGTGGCTCTCGTCGACGAACAGCAGCGCGTTCTGCGGGATGTACTCGAACAGCGTCGGCGGCGGCTCGCCCTGCTTGCGGCCGGTGAGATAGCGCGAATAGTTCTCGATCCCCGGGCAGGAGCCGGTGGTGAGGATCATCTCGATGTCGGCCACCGTGCGCTGCTCGATCCGCTCGGCTTCCAGCAGCTTGCCGGTGCTGCGGTAGAACTCGAGCCGCTCCTTCAGCTCCTCCTTGATCGCCTCGACCGCCTGCTGGAGCGTAGGCTTGGGGGTCACATAGTGGCTGTTGGGATAGAGCCGGATCTGGTCGATGCGGCCGTAGCGCTCGCCGGTGAGCGGGTCGAACTCGGAGAGATCCTCCACCTCGTCGCCGAACATCGAGAGCCGCCAGGCGCGGTCCTCCAGGTGGGCCGGGAAGATCTCGACCGTGTCGCCGCGCACCCGGAACGAGCCGCGGGTGAATGCCAGGTCGTTGCGCCGGTACTGCAGCTCGACCAGCGCCCGCAGGAGCCGCTGCCGCTCGACCCGCTGGCCGCGTTTCAGGGTCAGCGTCATCTTGGCGTAGGTCTCGGGCGAGCCGATACCGTAGATGCAGGAGACCGAGGCCACGATGATCACGTCGTCGCGCTCGAACAGGGCGCGCGTCGCCGAGTGGCGCATCCGGTCGATCTGCTCGTTGATGCTCGAGGTCTTCTCGATATAGAGGTCCGTGCGCGGGACGTAGGCCTCGGGCTGGTAGTAGTCGTAGTAGCTGACGAAGTACTCCACCGAGTTGTTCGGGAAGAAGCTCTTCATCTCGCCATAGAGCTGGGCCGCCAGGATCTTGTTGGGTGCGAGGATGAGGCTCGGCCGCTGCAGCTCGGCGATGACGTGCGCCATGGTGAAGGTCTTGCCGGAGCCGGTGACCCCCAAGAGCACCTGATCCTGCTCGCCCTGCCGCAAGCCCGCGATGAGCTCGCCGATCGCCTGCGGCTGGTCACCCGCCGGCTTGAACTCGGAAACCAGCTCGAACGGCCGCCCGGCCTCGGGCCGCTGGATCAGGTCCGGGTTCTGCACCGCGGCCTTGAGGACATCGAGCGCGTTGAGCGCCTGCTGCTGCGGGTTCATGCCGATACCATGACGGGGTGCCTCAAGAGGCGAACATGGCCTGCAGGGCCCGTGGGCACAAGCGCGGAGGAGCTGCTACAGCCAGCCCAGCCCAACTGCCTGCGCCCAGCTAGGCTCGATCGGGTTGAGCCACGGGCTCGGCTAGGCAGGCGGCAGACCAGGAGGCGGCAGCCGCCGTTGCGCCTGGTCGGCCGAATGTGGTCCCTGATCCAGGGGCGGTACCTCGCGGCTGACATGCCAAGGGGCATTGTCCCAGACCTGTGCCAGCGCTCGGACGGCGTGAGCCGCGAGGCGTTCGGCCACCCAGGCGAAGAAGGCGAAGGTGACGCCGGTGATCCGGGCGGCACGGTCGGCGAAGCGCAGCAGCGCCCCGGCTCGGGCGCCGGCGAGCGACAGGACGTCGGCGGCCAGCGACGTGGATGTTCGGGGTTTTCCGGATGGCCCGCGTGCATCCTCCGCCTCGGCCGCTCGTCCGCCGGCAGCATAGGCGGGCAGGGCGGCCTGCGCGCAGCCGGGAGAGCTCGACTTCGGCCTCGAAGCCCTGCAGCCCAGCCGGGGAGGCGCCGGCGCCAGGCCGATCAGCCGGTCGCGGCGGCGTAAGTATGCGCGTAGGCAGGATCGGGGCTGCTGATCCAGCGCTATGGCCCGCGTCCAGCCGTGCTCCAGGCGGCGTCTCGCCTGGGCGATGGTCTTCGTAGGGCCGCCATGTAGGCGCTCAGCCCCGCCGCCTCCGCCACCTCGGCCTGGAGCGCCAGTGTCCAGGTGCTCGCAGACATGGCCGGAGCTGCGTGTACGACTGGTGCAGTGACCGCCCGCAGCCGCTCCAGCTCGGCAGCGCCGAGGTCTGGTGATGAACTCCTCAGGCGTGATGGCGACGGCCAGGCGGCTGGCCACACCGAGAGCATTGAAGGCAGCGGATGCCGTTCCGGAACATCGGACAGTCGAAACGCAGAGCCTCGGGCGATGTCCCGAAGCCGGCAGTCCAAGAGCGAGCAGCAGCACGAGCAGCGCGCGCCGCACGGCACACGCGACGGCGTCCACGACGAGCCCGCGACGAGCAGGGCGTCGCTCATCAGCGATCGGCTCGCGGACAGAAGATGGGTGGATGTCCTGCCCAGCAGATGCGGATGCAGCATCCGCCCCTGCTGCCTGCCGGCTGAGCCTCAGGCCAGCCGCGCCTTCAGGAAGGCCAGCGTCCGGTCCCAGGCCTGCTTGGCGGCGTCGGCGTTGAATTTCTGGTCCGAGGTGTCGTTGTGGAAGGAGGCGTGGGCGCCGTTGTAGGCGTAGCTCTCGAAGGGCAGGCCGGCATCGCGCAGGGCCTGCTCGAACGCGGGCACCGATTCGCCGGCCTTCTCGTCGAGCTGGGCGTAGTGCAGGAGCAGAGGGCTCCGGATCTGGGCCACGTCCTTCGGCTGCGGGAGCTTGCCGTAGAAGATGACGCCGGCATCGAGCGAGGGGGCCACGACGGCGAGCCGGCCGACGATGCCACCACCCCAGGCGAACCCGATGGCGGCCACCTTGCCGGTGCCCTCGTCCCGGCCCTTGAGCCAGACCAGAGCCGCCACCGCGTCGGCGGTTGCCTGGTCGCTCTCGAGCTTGGTGGCGTTCTCCCGCTCCTTCTCGGGCTCTGGCGGCGTGCCGCCAAGGGGGGAAAGGAAGTCGGGTGCGAGGGCCAGGTAGCCCGCGACGGCCAGGCGCCGGGCGACATCGTCGACATAGTCGGTGCGGCCGCGGCTCTCGTGCACGATCAGCACGGCCGGTGCCTTGGCCCGGAGCGTGGCCGGACGGACATAGTAAGCCCGCATCGGGCCCGAGGCGCCGGGGATGATGATGTTGCGGGCGACTACGCGCTTGTCGTCGGACGGGATCTGCGGGGCTGCCACCGCCGGGCCGGCAAGGGCCGCGACCATGCCGGAGCCCGCGAGGAGCCAGGCACGCCGGCTCATCCGGTACCCGGCCCCGCCGCCGCCTTCCGCCTCCGAGAGCGCCATCATCGCCTCGCCGTTGCTGCCCAGTGGGCGGGTTTTGCGGTGTACGGTCGGCCGGCGCAAGCGCGGCCGTTGCGCCGTGCCCCACCGTCGTGCCACCGGTTCCCCAAGAACGGCTCGAAGCCCCGGGAGGTGCCACGCGTGAAGCTCTATCGCGAGTTCGCGAGCCAGGACGAGATCGACCGCGAGTACAATGCCGGGGCGGCCGTGCCCGGGAGTGCCGACCTGACCGCCGCCTGGACCGAGCGCAGCAGGCCACCCGTCACAGGCTTGGCGGGCGGATCGGCGTGCGCTACGGCCCGACCCGGGCCGAGCGGGTCGACATCTTCCCCGCCGGCGAGGGGGCCCCGGTCCACATCTTCATCCACGGCGGCTACTGGCGCCGGTTCGCCGCCGCCGACTTCTCGTTCGTGGCCGAAGCGCTGGTCGCGGCCGGGACGACGGCCGTCATCGTCGACTACGCCTTGTGCCCCGGCGTCTCCATCGACGAGATCGTGCGCCAGGTCCGGGCAGCGATCGCCTGGACCTGGACGAACGCGTCCACGTTCGGCGGTGCCCGCGACCGGATCACCGTCTCGGGCCACTCGGCCGGCGGTCACCTGACCGCGATGGCGCTCGCCACCGACTGGCCGGGGCAGTACGACCTGCCGAGCGACGTCATCAAGGCCGGCCTCGCGATCAGCGGCCTCTTCGACCTCGCCCCCTTCCCCTATAGCTGGCTGCAGCCCTCGCTCCAGCTCACCTGGGATCAGGTGCTCCGGCAGAGCCCGATGCGCCATGTTCCGGGCACGTCCCCGCCGCTCACCGTGGCCGTCGGTGGCGAGGAATTCGGCCGAGTTCCGCCGCCAGTCGCACGAGTTCCACCGGCTGAGGACCGAGCGCGGGTTGCCCGGCCGCCATGTCGAGGTGCCGGGCTGCAACCACTTCACCGTGCTGACGGCGCTTGCCGACCGACAGGGCGGCCTTGCGGCGGAGGTGGCTGCCTAGGCGTCAGCCCGCGTCGTCCTCGCCCTGCTCCAGCGCGCGTAGCTGCCTCGCCGCCTGCCGCATGGCCTTGCGCAAGGCGACCAGTCCCTCCAACGCCACGTCTTCGGCCTGCTTGCGACCCTCGCTCGAGGGTGCCTGACGGATCGCCCTGATCTTGTCGTCGAGGTCTCCGCTGGCCGCGCGTGCCGCCTCGAGTGCCGTCGCTATCTGCGCGATCGTGGCAGGCGGAAGCGGCTCGCCGGGGTCGGTGGGCAGGGGGCCGGGCAGTGGCTGCGTGGGCGTGGTCGGCTCGGCGCTGCCGCCGTCGTCCCGGCCGTTGGGGCCCACCATGGCCGGCGTGAGCTTGCGCGGCACGATCCGGCGTGCGTCGGAGGCGTCGTCGTCGACCCTGACCCCGCCCGGCCGTCCGCCCCGCTCGATCCGGCCGCGGAAGCGACGCGAGCGGCTGTCGACCGGGGCCACGGTCCAGCCGTCACCCTTGATCCAGCCGTCGATGATATCGCTGTCGGTCTCGATGATGATCGCCCGTCGGGCCGGGACGTACTCGCTCGCCTGAGGCGGGCCGGGCGGGATGGTGCCAGCACGGATGGCGATGCCCGAGGGGCCGCGGTTGGGGGTGCGGCCGAACACGCGATCGAACATGCTCACCGGATCGTCGCCGCAGAGGCCGATCAGGCCGTTCTCGACCCAGTTCGCGATGGTGCGGTTGCGCGACCCGTGCCGGACCACGATCTCGCCGCCGTCCAGCACCGTGTTGAGCTGGGCGGTGTTGTCGCTGCTCTTGAACTCGATCGCCTGGAAGGCGCGCAGTCGCTCGATCAGGTTGAGCTCGATCAGGGCCTTCATCGAGTCGGCCGTGGTGCCGCGGCCCGTGCCGGCGATGATGCCGGCCACGGCGGCACCGACGAGCGGTGCCTGGTCGTGCACCCAGTTGTGGTGGATGTGGGCGCCGGTGCCGCCCTTCTGGATCACGATGCCCCGGGCGGCGAAGCCCGTCACTTCGCACCACGCGACCTCGCAGTTGGGGGCCGAAATCTCGACCGCGGCCGGCTCGGCGCCGGGCACGATCTTCACCCGTTCCAGCTTCTGGCCGGCCTGGGTGAGACGGACGGTCTTCGTGAATACCGCCGGTGCCCGGGTATTGGCCGAGCGGAGGACCAAGCCGGGCACGGGTGACTCGATCGGCATGGAGAACTCAGCGCTCTCCGCCAGCAGGATCGCATCGCCGGGTTCCAGCGAGGGGCCACGTGCCTGGCCGGTGAGGATCGACCAGAGCGTGTCGGGTGCCGCTTCCATGGCGCGCATGGGGGTCGTCCAGAGGTTGTTGCACATCCGCGATGATCATACACGATTTGGCGAGAGTCTGTGATCTTTTTCACATTCATGGCCACTTTATCGGTATATGATCCCTATGCGCTCAACCTGAGATAGGGCCAGCTGCGCTCATGCTGGCCCGACGCGTCGGAAGGAAAAGCCTCATGATCCGCTTCGCCCCTGTGCTGCTCCTGGGCCTCGCAGGCTGTGCAACCGGCAGCCTCGACTGCGCGGACCTCCGACAGGGGGCGTGCAAGGTCTCGTTCCAGCGCTTCCTCACCGACACGAGCGCCACCTTCACCGGGCCCGAGGGGCTGGGCTTCACCTACTCGTCCAACCCGAACGCCGCCGCCACGCAGGAAGCTTTCGCGGCCATCAACCGCCTGGCCGGACTGGTCGGCACGGTGGCGGCAGGGCGCCTTCCGGTTCCCGGCAGCCCCGTTCCGCTGGTACCCTCCCAGCCGATGCAGCCCATCCAGCCCACGCCGCCCGGTCACGCGAACGACGACGATGACGACGCGGCGTTCCGGCACGGACCAGTGGCGCGGATGCCCATGCCGATCGTCGACAGCACGCGCAGCGACGGGTCGATCGCCGCCCAGCCGCGACCGCCGATGCTGGGCGGAGTGGCCCACGCACTCGAGCTGTAGAACGGGCGTAGAGGCGGCCCGGATTCACTGGCCCTGCCGCTACCGGTCGTTCACTCTCCGGCGAACGAGCTGGCGCGGCGGCAGTGGAGCGTTCGGATGGCTCTCGACCTTGTCCTGAAGCAGGCGAGCCTTCCTGACGGGCGCTGCGGCGTCGATATCGGCATCAAGGATGGCCGGATCGCCGAGCTCGGGCCATCGCTGGAGGGTGAGGCCACCCTCGACTGCACCGGCCGGCTCGTCACGCCGCCCTTCGTCGACAGCCACTTCCACATGGACGCGACGCTGTCCCTGGGCCTGCCGCGGCTGAACCGGTCCGGCACCCTGCTCGAGGGCATCGGCCTGTGGGGCGAGCTCAAGCCGCTCCTGACCGAGGAGGCCGTGGCCGAGCGGGCGCTCGCCTACTGCGACCTCGCCGTGGCGCAGGGGATCGGCGCCATCCGCAGCCATGTCGACGTGTGCGACCCCAGGCTCACGGGCGTGCGCGCACTGCTCGAGGTCAAGCGCCGGGTGGCGCCCTACCTCTCGCTCCAGCTCGTGGCGTTCCCGCAGGATGGGCTCTACCGCTATCCCGGTGCCCGCGAGCTTCTCCTCGAGGCACTCGATCTCGGGGTCGACGTGGTCGGCGGCATCCCGCACTTCGAGCGCACCATGGCCGACGGTGCCGCCTCCGTCCGCGACCTGTGCGAGATCGCGGCCGAGCGCGGGCTGCTCGTGGATTTGCACTGCGACGAGACCGACGACCCGCTCTCCCGCCACATCGAGACCCTGGCCTTCGAGGCCCAGCGCCTGGGCCTGGGCGGCCGCGTCACCGGCTCGCACCTCACCTCCATGCACAGCATGGACAACTACTACGTCTCCAAGCTCCTGCCCCTGATCCGCGAGGCAGGCGTCTCGGCGATCGCCAACCCGCTGATCAACATCACGATCCAGGGCCGCCACGACACCTACCCCAGGCGCCGCGGCATGATGCGCGTGCCCGAGATGCTGGCCATGGGCATCCCGGTCGCCTTCGGCCACGACTGCGTCATGGACCCCTGGTACTCGCTGGGCACGGGCGACATGCTCGAGGTCGCGCACATGGCCATCCACGTGGCCCAGATGACGAGCCTGGATGCCATGCGCGCCTGCTTCGAGGCGGTGACGGCAACGCCAGCCTCGATCCTCCACCTGGATGGCTACGGCATGGCGCCCGGCTGCCACGCCGACCTCGTCGTCCTCGACGCCGCCGACCCGATCGACGCGATCCGGACGAAGGCGGCGCGGCTCCATGTGCTGCGGCGGGGGAAGGTCATCGCCAGTGCCCCGCCACGACGGAGCCGGCTCGACCTGCCGGGGAGGCCGAGGGAAGTGGGGTTGTCGCGTGCGCTGACTGAGCTGAGCGACGGAGGCTGTTCCCGACGCTCCTGCCATTCTGCTAGGCTCGGCTCATGGGCGTCGCACTGCGCAAGACCATTGAAGCGCGCAGAGCTTCCTGCCTCATGGCAGGAAGAAGGGCGTTTCGCGCCCAACGAGCAGGTCATGGTGCAGGATCGAGCCTGTCGACCCGGAGCTTGCCAGCGCAGGGTCGCTGGCCGAGCTCATGAACATTATCGGTCAGCGCGCGCAGTCGCGCGGACTGACGGAGGGGAAGCGCCGAGAAATCCTCGATGAGGACAGATGAGACGCGCTTTGTCATCGACACGAATGTCCTCGTCAGCGCATTGAACTTCCCTGGCTCGCTCCCGGAGCAGGCCCGAGCCCACTGAACGCGTGACGCTGTGCTCGGACCCCAGGGACAACAAGTTCTCCTCTGAACTTGCCCTTGCGGGAGGAGCTCCATTGGCTGGTGACAGGCGACCGAGACCTGCTGGTCAGATCGGCCACTTCCGCGGCACACGACCTGACTGCCCTCGCATCTCGGCGAGGTCGAGAGGCGCTCGCAGCACTGGTGAGGCTCGTGGTGTAGGTGCTGAGCGCGTAGCCGCCCTCCACGCTCAGCACGTCACATCCGCCCCTCGTTCCCGAAGGCGGCCAACCGGGCCGCGTCGTCCACCGTCACCGCCGTGCCCGGCCGGTAGTGGTACTGCACGGCCCAGCGCTGCTCGCCCGTGCGGTTGATGGGCGTGCCGTGCGGGAGCTTGCCGTCGAAGAGGAGGACGTCGCCGGGGCGCATCGGGACGGCGACGCGGCCGGCACCCGGCACGTCCGTGTCGCAGATCTGCCAGTCGCGGCGCTTGAAGTGGGCGCGGGGACCCTCCTTGTGGCCGCCGGCCAGCATGTGCATGCAGCCGTTCTCGGGCGTCACCTCGCCCATCGGGATCCAGACGCCGACGATGGGGGTGTCGAGGGCGACGTTGAAGTAGGCGTGGTCCTGGTGCCAGGGCTTCTCGCGGCCCTGGGCCGGCTTCACCAGCGCCATGTCCTGGAAGAGCTCGGGCTCACCGCCCACGATCCGGCGGACGATGGCCTGGAGGGCAGGCTGGCGGGCCAGGTGGGCCAGGGCGGGCTGGCGCTCGACGAAGCCCATGAACTTGCGCACGTACCGGGCTCGGAACGCGGGGTCGAGGTCGGGCAGGCTGCCCTCCTGGCCGGCGGCGAAGCCCTGGCCCGTGGTCCGGCCGTCGACATGGTGGTCGCGCGACGGGGTCGAGGCGGATGTGGTCGCGGATCGCACCCTCGTACCAGAGCATGTCGCAGCCGGGCCGGTCCGAGAGCGCCATGGCCTCGAGCTCGGCCCGGGCGGCCGTCACTTCCTGCGCTGAGAGGAGCCCGCGGACATTGAGGAAGCCCTGCTCGCGATAGAGATCCAGCGCCTGCTCGCTGCCGGCATTTTCAGCCGCCATGCCGGGATCGGTGCGCTCGAAGTTGTAGAGCTCCGGGTCGTGGAGTGCGATGCGGGGCTCGAAGAAGACGCGGGTTCCGGTCACGGCTCCTACCTCGTCAGTTCACAGGCACAGGCTGGGGTCGCGCCACACCTTCGCTGACGCCCTGGAGGGTCAGCTCCTCGGCCCGATGGCAGCGGGCCTCATGGTCGGGGCCGAGGGAGCGCAGGGCCGGCGGCTCGACCCGGCAGCGCTCGATCGCGTAGGGGCAGCGGGGGTGGAAGTAGCAGCCTGAGGGCGGGTGTGCCGGGTCGGCGATCTCGCCCTTGAGGATGATGCGCTCGCTGCGCCGGCGCGGGTCGGGCACCGGCACGGCCGAGAGCAGGGCCTCGGTGTAGGGGTGGAGCGGCCGGGCGAAGAGCCGTGTCGTGGGGGCGATCTCGACGATCTTGCCCACGTACATCACGGCCACCCGGTCGCTCACATGCTTCACCACCGAGAGGTCGTGGGCGACGAACAGATAGGACAGGTGCAGCCGATCCTGCAGGTCGAGCATCAGGTTGACGATCTGTGCCTGGACCGAGACGTCCAGTGCCGAGACCGGCTCGTCGGCCACGATCAGGGCGGGATTGAGGGCAAGCGCACGGGCGATGCCGATCCGCTGCCGTTGGCCGCCCGAGAAGGCGTGCGGGAAGCGGTTCATGTAGGCCGAGGGAAGCTGGACCAGCTCCATCAGCTCGCGCACCCGGCGGCGACGGGCTTCCACCTGCCTCATCCCGTTCACGAGCAACGGCTCGCCGATGATGTCCATCACCGTCATGCGCGGGTTGAGCGAGGAGAACGGGTCCTGGAAGATCATCTGCATCTGCCGCCGCAGCGGCCTGAGATCCTTCTTGGGCATGCCCGCCACGTCGAGGAGCCGGCCCTCCTCGGTGCGGAAGCGGATGGCACCGGCGGTGGGCGTGACGGCGCGCAGGATGCAGCGCGAGGTCGTGGTCTTGCCGCAGCCCGATTCGCCCACGAGCGAGAGGGTCTCGCCCTTGCGGATGGTGAAGCTCACCTCGTCCACCGCGCGCACCTGGCCCACGGTCCGGCGCAGCAGGCCGCGGCGGATCGGGAACCATTTGCGCAGGTTCTCGACCTCGAGGATCGTGGCGGAAGCGGTCACGCCGCCTGCTCCGTCGCCTGGGTGTAGAGGAAGCAGCTCACCTCCTGGCGGGGGCCGGCCTGGACGGCCTGCGGGAACTCGCGGTCGCAGGTGCCGCGGATGACGCTCGGGCAGCGCGGATGGAAGGGGCAGCCCGCGGGACGGTTGTAGGGGTGCGGGATCGACCCGGCGATGGTCAGCAGGCGCGAGCGCGGCGTGGCCAGGATGCTCGGGATCGAGCGCAGGAGGAGGCGGGTATAGGGATGCTTGGGGTCGTGGAAGATGGTGTCCACCGGCCCCTTCTCGACCTCGCGGCCGAGATACATCACCACCACCTCGTCGGCCATCTCGGCAATGACGCCCATGTCGTGGGTGATCAGGATGACGGCCAGGCCCTGCTCCTCCTGCAGGCGGCGGATCAGCTCCAGGATCTGGGCCTGGGTGGTGACGTCGAGAGCCGTGGTGGGCTCGTCGGCGATCAGGATGCGGGGATCGGCGGCAAGAGCCACCGCGATCATCACCCGCTGCCGCAGGCCGCCCGAGAGCTCGAAGGAGTACTCGTCGATCCGCCGCTCGGGGCGCGGGATGCCGACCATGCGCAGGAGCTCGATCGCGCGGTTGCGGGCCTCCTTCTTCGACAGCGGCATGTGGAGGCGGATCGCCTCGATCATCTGGTTGCCGACGGTGTGGAAGGCGCTGAAGGAGGTCATCGGCTCCTGGAAGACGAGGCCGATCTCGCCGCCGCGGATGTCGCGCATCTCACGGCTCTCGCCGTCGAGCTTGACGAGGTCGACCCGCTCCTCGCGTCCGTCCGCCAAGCGGCGGTTGAGCCAGATCTCGCCGCTCTCCACTCGCCCTGGCCGCTCGACGATGCGCAGGATCGAGCGGGCGGTCACACTCTTGCCGCAGCCGGATTCGCCGACGATGCCCAGCGTCGTGCCCGGCTGGAGGTCGAAGCTGGCGCCGTCGACCGCCCGGACCACACCTTCGTCCTGGCGGAAGTAGGTCCGCAGGTTGCGCACGCTCAGGATCGGCTCAGCCATAGGGGTCGGCCGCGTCCCTGAGCCCGTCGCCCAGGAAGTTGAAGGCGAGGATGACGATGATGACGGGCACGGCGGTGACGAGCAGCCAGGGGGCGCTCGCCAGCGCCTGCAGGTTCTGCGCGTCCTGGAGCAGGACGCCCCAGGAGATGGCAGGCGGGCGCAGGCCCAGGCCCAGGAAGGAGAGGGTGGTCTCGCTGATGATCATGGCGGGCAGCGCAAGGCTCACCGCGGCGATGATGTGGGAGAGGAAGGAGGGGACCATGTGGCGGAAGATGATCCGCATCTGCGAGGCGCCGGCAAGCTCGGCCGCGGTCACGAAGTCCTCGGTGCGGAGCGCCAGGAAGCGGCCCCGGACGACGCGGGCAAGCTCGGTCCAGCCGATCAGCGAGATGATCACGGTGATCGCGAAATAGACCTGGGTGACACTCCAGGTGGCGGGGAGGGCGGCGGCCAGACCCATCCACAGCGGGATGGTGGGGACGGAGCGCAGCACCTCGATGATGCGCTGGATGAGCGTGTCGACCCAGCCGCCATAGAGGCCGGAGATGCCGCCCAGGAGCACACCCAGGAAGAGGGAGAGGCTGACGCCGACAAGGCCGATGGTGAGCGAGGTGCGGGTGGCGAGGACCAGTCTCGACCACACGTCGCGTCCGAGAAGGTCGGTGCCGAGGAGGAAGAGCCCTTCCTCCGGCTTGCCGTTCTTGAGGCCCAGCAGATGGATGTCGGTCGGGAACAGGCCCAGGAACGTGTAGGAATAGCCGCGGGCGAAGAGCTGCAGCTCGCGCTTGTCGTTCGGGTCGATGGCGTAGGCGAGCTTGAAGGTGCGCGGATCGCGCTTGCCCTTCAGCGCATAGACGTGCGGGCGGAAGCTGCCGTCGTCGAACCAGTGGATCGGCTGGGGCGGGATGTAGCTGCGGGTGGCGTCGGTGGTGAACGGGCTGGAGTAGGCAAGGAAGTCGGCGAAGAGGGCGACGAGGTAGAACAGGATGACCATGACGGCGCTGGCGAGCGCCACCTTGTGGCGTTTGAACCGCCACCAGGTGAGCTGGAGCTGGCTGGCGACCGCGACCTTGGATTCGGCGGCGCTGGCCGGCAGGGCTTCGGCCATGGGTGCGGCGGCAGCCGGCTCCAGAACCGTGCTCACCCGTGGATCCCCTGGCGGATGCGGGGGTCGATCCACATCAGGAGCAGGTCGGAGATGAAGGTGCCGATCACGGTCAGCACGCCCAGGAGCATGATGATCGTGGAGGCGAGCAGCATGTCCTGGGCGACCAGCGCCCGCAGCAGCAGCGGCCCGACGGTGGGCAGGCTCAGAACGACGGAGACGATGATGCTGCCCGAGACGATGAACGGCAGCAGGTAGCCGATCGTGCTGGCGAAGGGATTGAGCGCGGCGCGGACCGGGTACTTCATGATCACGCGCCGCTCGGGCAGGCCGCGGGCACGGGCCGTGACCACGTAGGGCTTGCGCAGCTCATCCAGGAGATTGGCGCGCATGATGCGGACGAGCTGGGCCGTGCCGGCGAGTGCCAGGATGATCGCCGGCACGGGCACGTGCTTGGCGAGATCCCAGACCTTGCCCCAGGACCATGGGGCAAGCTCGTACTCGGGCGAGAACAGGCCACCAACGTTGATGCCCAGATACTTGAAGCCGAGATAGAGGATGATCAGCGCCAGGAGGAAGTTGGGGACGGCGAGACCGATGAAGCCCAGGAAGGTGAAGAAGTAATCGCCGATCGAGTATTGCCGCACGGCAGAGTAGATGCCGATCGGCAGCGCCAGCGCCCAGGTGACGATAAGGGCAGCGAGCGAGATGACGATGGTGAGCCAGAGGCGGTCACCGATCACCTCCTTGACCGGACGGCCATACTCGAAGGCAAGCCCGAACTGGCCTCGCGAGATCAGCGACACCCACTTCACGTACTGGACCCAAAGCGGCTGATCGAGCCCGTAGGCCTGCCGCATGGCCGCGGCTTCCGCCGCCGAGATGGCGCTGCCCATCGCCGAGGCCTGGGCGACATAGGCGTCCACGAAGTCGCCAGGCGGGAGCTGGATGATGACGAACGTAACGATCGTCAGCGCCCAGAGGGTGACGATGCCGAGCAGCAGGCGACGGATGATGAAGGCGGCCATGAGCTTAAGTCACCGCCTGACTCGGCTGTCCAGGAGCCCCTCCGACCCGAGGTCCGAGCCCGCTCAACACGGCCTCCCCGGCCGGAATCACGGGTAGCAGAGGGAGTGGGCGATGAGACCTGAGGCTCATGGGCTTATGTGGATCGGACGAACAGAAACCTGCCGAGCAGTAGCGACAGCCTGCCTTACTTGCCTTCTGTCACCCCACGGCTTGACCCTACGGCATGCCCACTTCGGCGTGAGCGCCGACAAGCCCCCCACGACGAACCTCGACGCCCATACCGCACCGCCTGTCACCCCGGTCCCCGAGCCGGGGTCCAGGGTGGCCGCGCGACGATGCCCGAGTCCGCCCACCCTGGACCCCCGATCAAGTCGGGGGTGACAGGAGGACGGGGCATGAGGGCCGGTGATTTCCGGCCAGCGAACTTCTGTGCATGCGGCGGTCAAGCCGCGGCATGACAGAGGAGGGCCTGGGGGGAGATCATGGTCCTTCATGCGGTCGCCCTGTCGAGCTAAGGCTACTGCTTGAAGTACCACATCTCCGGATGCGAGGCCGCGGGTGCCCGGCAGTGCTGGGCGATGCAGACGCGGGCCGGGATGTTGCCGAGCTTGGTGCTCGCGAGGCGCACGCCCATGAAGGCCGGCGACTGGCCCACCGTGCCGATGCCGTACTGCTGGTCGACCAGGATCTTCCAGATCTCCTGCGCGTTCCGGATCCGCTCGGGCTCGGGCAGGCTCGCGGCGGCGCGGAACAGGTCGTAGATCTTGAGAAGGTTAGGATCGTCCGGCTTCTTGCCCTGCGCACCGTTCGACGAATACCACATGGCATAGGCCGGGCCCATGTAGGCCTCGGTCTGGTCGACCGGGATGGCATGGCGTGGGAAGAGGTAGAGCAGCTCGGTCCCGCCATTGGTCCAGATCAGGATGTGGTGCTCGTTGTTGCGCACCCGGGTCATGGCCAGATTGCGCTCGTACTCCTTCACCTCGCCATAGACGCCGATCTGCCGCCATTGGTCGGCCACCATCTCGCCGATCTTGGGGAACGGCAGGAAGGCCTGGATCGTGGCGATCTCGATCCTGAGGCGCTCTCCATTGTCCGTGCGCAGGCGGAAGCCGTCGCTGTCCTTCTTGGTAAGCCCAAGCCCATCCAGGAGCGCGTTCGCCTGGGCCACGTCATGCGTGGACCACTTGGTGCGCCACTCCGGCCCCGGGTTGTAGGCCGAAGCCTCGCCCGGCGCCGCCGAGCCCGGCGTGCCGACGCCCAGCCAGAAGGTCTCGTTGAGCTGGTCGCGGTCGATGCCCATCGAAAGGGCGCGACGGAAGTCCGCACTCTTCAGGTACTTGGCGACCTCGGGATCGGACTCGTAGCTCTGGTTGACCTGGAGGACCGCGTCCGAGCCGTTGAAGGCCGTATCGAGATGAACCCTGTAGCCGCTCTTCTCCTGGTTCTCGAGGATCACCGGCAGCTTGCTGATGTCGATGTGCCGTTCCTGGAGATCGTACTCGCCGGCTATTGCCCGAAGGTTAAGAATCTCGAGATTCTCGGCCAGCGTCAGCACCACCCGGTCGATATAGGGCAGCTGGTTGCCTTCCGAGTCGACCGCCCAGTAGTAGGGGTTGCGCTCGAGCACCCAGGTGGGCGTGTTGATCGGCTGCACCATGTGCCAGGGGCCGATCGTCGGCAGCTCCGGGTTGAGCGACCAGTCCTTCTTGAAATGGATGAGCTGTACCCAGGTCTCGAAGCCAGCCTCCTTGGCCTTGGCGTTGACCTCATCGACCGATGAATACTTGGGAAGAAATTGCTTCAGGTAGTGAGCTGGCGAGTAGGCCCCGAACGTGAACTTCTGCGCCTGGCGCACGGACTGGCCACCGCCGATCAGCGTGTCGCCCGCCATCATGTCCTGGAACAGCGGGTAGGGGACGTCGAACTCGAACCGCACGGTGGTCTCGTCGACCTTGACGACGCGGCCGGGCTTGCCCTGCGGCTGCATGTCGGCGATCGGCGTCGGCACCAGCTCCTTGTTGCTGTACAGGTCCTCGAACCAGAACACGAAGTCATCGGCGGTGAAGGGGGCGCCGTCCGACCACTTCATGCCCTTGCGCAAGGTAAGGGTGAAGCTCTTGCCGTCGTCGGCGAGCTTCCAGTCCTTGGCGACCGAGGGGGCAATCTGGGTGCCGGTGTAGTCCCAGAAGAGCGGCTTGTCGCTGGCGTTGATGCGGTTGCCGTTCTCGACATCGCCGGGGCCGGTGAAGCCGCGCCGCCAGGTGCCGCCATACTTGCCGATCTCGTGGACCGGCTTCAGCACCATGGGCTCTTCCGGGATGCGCTGCTCGACCGGCGGGAGCTTGCCGGCCTTCACCTGCTCGGCCAGCTGCGGCGCTTCCTTGAAGCTCTTGGGCCACTGCGCCGGGTCGCGGAGGACGGTGGCCCCCTCCATCTCCCCGATCAGGCCCGATTCCGCGAGTGTGCCCTGCGCCCAGCCCACCCGGCCGGGCAACCCTACCGCCAGTGCCGCCGTAAGGAAGAGAACGCCCGCGACCCGTCGCGTGCCCCACATCCGCCTGCCCCCCGATCCTTCTTCGGCCTCGAAGCCGTTGCGGGGAGAAGGCCTTTCAGGCCGGCATTTGTCAACGCCGGCGGGAGCCCGGCGCGTGTGGGGAGCACTGGACGGCAGAGCCATCGTACAGTATGTCTGTACCGTTTTGAGGAGAAGTCGATGTCTCGCGCTTTGTCTTACAGCCAGCTCCGGGCCGAGCTGAAGTCGGTCCTCGACGAGGTCTGCGACACGCACGAGCCCGCCTACGTGACCCGCCGCAATGGCGGCGACGTCGTTATCCTCGCGCGCGAGGACTACGAGGCGATGGACGAGACGGCTTACCTCCTGCGGTCGCCGGCGAACGCTCGCCGCCTCCGCGCGGCACTCAACGAGAAGCCGGAGGAGCGTATAGTCATGGACATAGACGAGCTGCGAAGCCTCGTTGAGGCTTGAGATCAGCCCCAGAGCTCTGGCGGACCTGCATCATTGGATAGAGCAGGATCGCCGTAAAGCGCTGAAGGTGATGGAGCTAATCGCGGTATGCCTGCGCGATCCGTTTGTGGGTATCGGCAAGCCCGAGCCGCTCCAGCACGAATTCGCCGGCTGCTGGTCGAGGCGGATCGACCGTGAGCATCGGATCGTCTACCGGGTCGAGGGCGAGCGGCTGATCGTGCTCCAGTGCCGCTACCACTACGGATAGGCGCCTACGGCCTGACCCGCAGCACGACCTCGCGCCGGCCATCAGCCGCGAAGGCGATCACGTCGTAGGGGTCGCCTTGTGTGCCTTCGACCTCCATGCCCGGCGAGCCCAACGGCATGCCGGGGACGGCGAGGCCCAGCCAGTCGGGCTGCTCGGTCAGGAGGCGCTGGACCGGCTCGACCGGCACGTGGCCCTCGACGACGTAGCGGCCGACCCTGGCCGTGTGGCAGCCGGTGAGCTCCTTCGGCACGCCGAGCTCGGCCCGGATCGGGTCGACATCGTCCAGCTCGTGCACGAGGACGTGAAAGTCGGCCGCCTCGAAGTGCCCGGCCCAGGCCGCACAGCAGGTGCAGCCCCGGCTCTTCCACAGCTCGAGCACCGGCGTCCCGGCGGCACGAGTGGGCCGGGCGGCGACCAGGGCAAACCCGGCCAGGAGCAGACGGCGTCGGATGACTGGCATGGCGGGCACTCCCACAGGAACGATGCGACCCGCTATCACAACCGCGACCGCCCGACGGCGTCAAGGCTGGGGAGGCGGGGCCGCCTTGAGGTGGTCGGCCTGCTGCATGAAGTCGTGCCAGATCCGGGCCGGCAGGTCGGCTCCGCTCACGCGGGCGGTGGGGCTGGCGTCGTCGTTGCCGACCCAGACGCCCACGACGGCATCGGCGGTGAAGCCGACATACCAGGCGTCGCGGTAGCCCTGGGTGGTGCCGGTCTTGCCGGCCGAGGGGCGGTCCAGGGCGGCAGCGCGGCCGGTGCCGGAGCGCACCGTCGCCAGGAGCATGTCGAGCAGCTCGCGGCGCCAGGGCATGGACGGTGCCGGCTCCGTGACGGGCCTGGGCCGGAGGTCGATCTCATGCTCGCCGCCGCGAACGGCCGCGATGCCGTAGGGGGTGATGTCGAGCCGGCCGGTGGCGACGGCGGCGTAGGCGCGGGTGATCTCGAGCAGCGTGGTGCCGGAGGTGCCGAGGGCCAGGCTCGGGTTCGGCTCCAGCGGCGAGGCGATGCCGAGGCGGCGGGCGACCTCGATCACGCGCTCCGGGCCGACCTCTTGGATGAGCTTCACGGCGATGCTGTTGAGCGAGAGGGCGAAGGCCGTACGCAGCTCGACCGGGCCCATGTGGCGGCCGGAATGGTTCTCGGGCTGCCAGTCGCCGACCTGGACCGGCTCGTCGATCAGCACCGTGTCCGGCGTGAGCCCGGTTTCGAAGGCGGCCAGATAGACGAAGAGCTTGAACAGCGAGCCGGGCTGGCGCCTCGCCTGGGTGGCACGGTTGAACTGGCTCTCCCGGTAGTCCCGGCCGCCGACCATGGCGAGCACGGCACCGTCGGCGCCGAGGGCTACCAGGGCCGCCTGGCTCACCCGTTTCTCCGCGCCCTCGGCCGCCAGATGCGCTTCGATCACCCGCTCGGCCAGCGCCTGCAGCTCGAGGTCGAGCGTGGTGCGCACGGCATAATCGGCCGAGAGCGGACCCAGGAGCTCGCCGGCCTCGCCGGCAGCCCAATCGGCGAAGTACGCTCGCCCCGGCACGGCCTCGGGCTCGACGACGGGCACGGCCGGGCTCGCCCGTGCCGCGTCGGCAGCCTCCTGGGCGAGGACGCCCGCGTCCACCATGGCGCCCAGCACGACGGAGGCCCGCTCCTGGGCCACTGTCAGGTCTCGGGTTGGTGCGTAGTCCGACGGTGCCTGGATCAGGCCAGCCAGCATGGCGGCCTCGCTGAGCGAGAGCTCACGGGCGGGCTTGCGGAAGTAACGCCGGGCGGCACCTTCGACGCCGTAGGCACCGGCGCCGAAATAGACCCCGTTCAGATAGCGCTCGAGGATCTCGTCCTTGCTCAGCCGCAGCTCGAGCCAGACCGCGAGCATCGCCTCCTGCAGCTTGCGGCGCAGGGTCCGCTCCTGGGACAGATAGAGCAGGCGGGCGAGCTGCTGGGTGATCGTGCTGCCGCCCTCGCGCACGCCGCCGGCGGTGAGGTTGGCCACCAGCGCCCGGCCGATGCCGCGGAGGTCCACGCCCAGATGGCTGCGGAAGCGGCGGTCCTCGATCGCGAGCACGGCGTCGGCCAGATGCGGCGGAAGGGTGGCGAGATCGACCGGTGAGCCCCGGAAGGCGCCGCGGGTCGCGAACACGCGGCCGTCAGTGGACTCCAGCAGCAGTGACGGGCGGGGTGGGTCAGGCGGTCCGGTGACGGGCAAGCTCAGCGCCAGCCAGCCGAAGGCGGCGAGGAGCACGACCGCGAGCACGGCGAGCAGCTGGGCCGAGCGCGTGAGCACCGGACCCAGCCACTGGGGGCGGCTGCGGGTCGAAGCCCGGCCGAACAGGGCCAGCACGGCCGACCTCACGACTGCTCCTCCTCCGGCGATCACGCTGGAGGGTAAACCCGTGAGAGGCGGCATGTTTCCACCGCCACGGATCGCGAAACCGGCGCCGGGGGCAGGATGTTCATCGTCCGGCAGCAGGAGTGCCGGTCATGGCCAGGCAGTCGAAGGCGCAGCAGGAGACCGTCGAGCGCGTCATGCACGAGTTCAAGCATGGCGAGCTGGAGAGCAGCGGCGGCCGGAAGGTGAAGAACCCAAAGCAGGCGATCGCGATCGCGCTGCACGAGGCGGGCGCTACGAACCAGGAGAGCCCGGCCAAGAACCGCCAGAACCTGCGCAAGACCAAGGCGCGCGAGCGTAAGGCCGAGATCGGATAGCGCCGAGGCGCTCAGGTCAGCCCAGGCTTGCACCCGGGCGGCTGAGCTGCAGCTCCGGCAGGAGCCGGCGTGTGCTGAGCTGGGCAACGTGCATCGCGGCGACTGCGACCAGGACGGTGATCGCAGGCTCGATCGGGTAGCGGTAGCGGAAGAAGTAGGCCGGGACGATCACGAACGGGGCGGCGTAGGCGGCGAGCAGGGTCAGCGGGATGAGCAGGAGCCGTTGGCGGAAGGCGAGGAGGAGGCCCATGACCACGCCGAAGATGCCCAAGATTGCCATCACCACCGGCAGGCTGCCGTAAAGGACGAACTGGAGCAGGTTGGCGGCTCCGATCTGGAGCATCAGGGCAGGGTTCTCCAGGACGAACGCCTTGGCCTGGTCCAGGAACCACCGGTCGCGCTGGGCCTCGTTCATGGCCTGGTAATCGGGCCCGCCTACAGTGAGCGCCACCTGCCGCTGCCAAGCTTCCAGCGCCCGCCGCTCGTCCTGCGGCTGCCAGCCCAGGGAACGGGTGATGCGGGATGTAGCGTCGAACGCGCTGCTGGCGGTCCAGGGCGGTGGGACGGGGATGGCCACGCTGTCGGGTGCGAAGGTCTTGGCCAGTGCCACCGTGCCGATGAAGGCGATCTGGCCCGAGCCGTTGCGCACCGGGACGACCTCGCCGAAGGCGAGATAGTTGCGCGTCGTCCACGGCGCCACGAGCAGCACGGCCACCAGTGCCGTCACCGCCGACAGGCGCAGGGCCGCGCCCAGGCTGGGCGCGAAGAGGAAGAGGAGGAGCACCATGGCGGGGAGCAGGATCATGGCGCTCGACCAGGTCAGCACGGTGAGCGCCAGCATGGCGCCGAGCACGGCCGCCGACCCTCGGCGTCAGCCGGTCGGCATGGCGGACGAAATAGTAGAGCATCAGGGCGACGCAGAAGCCGGCCATCAGAGAGGCGTTGAGCTTGATCGAGTGGTCGCGGGCGGTGACCAGGAAGAGAAGGAGGGCGGTGATCCCGGCCCAGGGCCCGGCGATGCGCCGTGCGGTCAACGCCACGAGGACGGCAGCGCCGGCGACGCTGGCAAGCGACACCAGCATCATGAGAAGCCGGCTGGTCTCGCCGAAGAGGTACATCAGCCCAGCGTAGACGACCGTGAACACCGGGTCGGCCCAGGCGGTGGGATAGTACTGGTCCGGCGAGGTGTCGGCGAACAGCCAGCGGTTGACGCCGTCGAAGCTGTAGCCGTGGCCGGTAGCCAGATTGCGCGCGATCCATTCGGGCTCGAAGCCACGCATCCTGGGCCAGGTGAGAAGGGCCGCCACGATCAGGCAGGCGACGAAGAGGGCGACGACGCCGAGCGTCAGGCTCAGGAATCGTCGCTCGACGAGCCAGGTCAGACGGGCCAGGAGGGCTGACATTACCGGTTTCCTCGCCTCAGCCCGCGCGCGGCTCGCCGCCGTCCCGCGCCGCCTCACCGACGAGGCGGATCAGGCGGCGGTGCATGACGAAGTTCTCGTTGTGGTACTTGTTGATCGTGTCCAGCATGACGCCCACCACGAAGAAGATCACCGAGGTGATCCCGATCCCGGCCGCCAGGATCGCCATCGGCACGTGGGTCACGAATTTGGTGTGGTAGTAGTCGAGGATCGGCGGGATGCCGCAGGCGATGGACGCCAGAGCCAGGACAAGGCTCAGCGTCAGGAAGAACATCAGCGGCTTGTAGTCCTTGCAGATCGCGAAGATCGTGCGCAGGATGATGTAGCCGTCGCTGAAGGTACTGAGCTTGGAGACGCTGCCCTCGGGCCGGCTGCCGTAGGGTACCGGGTGCTCCACGAGCCGGAACGACTTGGCGGCTGCCTGGAGCGTCAGCTCGGTCTCGATCTCGAAACCCTGGCTCACCAGCGGCACGGACTTGACGAAGTCGCGCGAGAAGACGCGGTAGCCGGAGAGCACATCGGTGAGCCGGATGCCGAACAGGCGGGAGATGATCCAGGACATCATCCGGTTGCCGAACAGATGAAAGCGGCGGAAGGACTCGCCGCCGAAGCTGGAGAGGCGGGTGCCGACGACCATGTCGGCGGCGGTGCTCTGAAGCATGGCGATCAGGGCCGGTGCCGACTCGGGCGGGTAGGTCGCGTCGCCGTCGACCAGCACGTAGATGTCGGCCTCCACCGTCTCGAACATGTGCCGGACGACGTTGCCTTTGCCCTGTCGCACGGACGATACCACCGTCGCCCCGTGCTCGCGGGCGACGCGGGCAGTGGCGTCCGTGGAGTTGTTGTCGAAGACGTAGATGGCCGCACCAGGGAGGGCTAGGCGGAAGCCCTCGATCACCTGGGCGACCGTGACCTCCTCGTTGTAGCAGGGGATCAGCACGGCTATCCGATCGCTGGCTGCCGGCTCGCGGGCCGGCTCGATCGTAGTCCCGACAGAGAGGGGGCGGATCTCGGCCGTCAGCATCCGGTGCCCATCCAGGAAGGCGAAAGGGACCCCGTGGCCGGCATATGCTTACCCTCGTTCGGGAAGGTCCGACCTCGCCGTCGCTGGCCCAGTCCCGGCCAAGCCGGGCTGCCGCCCGGGCCGGAGTGCCATGCCTGCTGGTCGGGGGATGGAAGCGCGGGCAACGTTGAGACTGGCAAGGCCGTGCAGCCGCGTTCCGCATAAATGGCAATGGGTGGGGCTTATATTCGGGGCCGGATGGCGGGACAAGTGGCGCAGCCGGTGCGCGCGCTTGCCGGTTGCATTCGGGCCAGGGTCAAGGCACGCTTGAAGCATAGATCGTTGGTTTGGGGTATGTGCGCTTGAGAGCGAAGCAACACCTTGCCGAACCGGTAAGGTCAGGTCTTTCCGCGGCTTGCCGCTCCGTCGGCAGCAGCCGCGCAGGCAGCAGGAGCCCCGCGCCGGCCGGTTAGCGGAGCACGGCGCACCGGCAGTGATGCGCGGCGGGCACAGTCCGGCGCGCATCGGACGGCGTGGCGAAAGCTTAAGCAGACATCCGGAGCATGATGGTCAAGGTGCCGCGCGCGAGCTGAGACTCGGCGTCGGGAACGTCACGGAGCTAGGGAAACGATGGCGACAATTCGGCCGGTCGAGGTTGCGGCGATGGTGGTCGGTGTGGGGCTGCTCGCCTATGTCGGCGGCCTGATCTCGGCCAACGCGAACCTGGCGCCATACCAGATGGTGAAGGAAGCGGACCGGGCGGCCAGCGACTGGCGGCAGAACTGGCGCTCCTATCTGGGCCTCCGGGCCATGTACCTGAAGCCGGCCTCCCGGAATGCCGCCAGCGGGGTCACGGTCAACGACCCGGCCGCCTTCCCGGGCTACACGTTCGTCACCACCATGTTCGCCGACGGGTTCTACCCGGCCCTGATGGACATGCAGGGCAAGGTCGTCCACCGCTGGAAGATCGCCTACAGCGACGCGTTCCCCGACCCGCCGCAGCTCGATTACGACGTCGACGACCTGGACACCGTTGTCCACGGTGCCGAGGTCTTCCCGGACGGCAGCGTGCTGCTGAACTGGTCGGGCTACGGGCTGGCCAAGCTCGACCGCTGCGCCAAGGTGGAGTGGTCGATCCCGCGGATCACGCATCACGCGGTCGACGTGCTGCCCAACGGCGAGATCCTGACCCTCTCGCGCACCTTCGCGACCGAGAAGGAGTTCCGTCCCGGCATGACCATGCCCGACCGGGGCTATATCTGGCGCGACGAGATCATGCGGATCTCGGCCGACGGCAAGATCCTGGAGGAGCTGCCGGTCTGGGACCTGTTCTACAACAACGGCCGCGAGGCGCTGCTGTCGCGGATCATGACCCAGTCCACGCAGTGGCAGAACGTGGTCGACCCGCTCCATACCAACGACATCGAGGTGCTGACGGAGCAGATGGCGCCGGCCTTCCCGATGTTCACGGCGGGCGACGTGATCCTCTCCTTTCGCGGCCTGAACATGCTGATGGTGATCGATTCCTCGCTGCAAGAAGGTGAAGTGGCTGCAGCAGGGTCCCTACATCCGGCAGCACGACCCGGACTTCATGCCGAATGGCCACATCCTGGTCTTCGACAACCGTGACGGCGGCATCGACCGGGTCTGGGGCTATAGCCGGGTCATGGAGATGGATCCGGCCACCGGGAACGTGGTCTGGCAGTACCAGGGCACCGACGAGGCACCGTTCTACACCCGTTCGCGCGGACGCTCGGCCTTGCTGCCGAACGGCAACGTGCTCGTGAGCGAGTTCAACCGCGGCCGGGTGTTCGAGGTCACGCGCCCCGACAACAAGATCGTGTGGGACTGGACCAACTCGCCAGAGCCCGGCCTGATCGGGCTCGTGACGCAAGCCGAGCGGATCCCGCTCGAGGCCGCCACCTTCGTCGGCCAGTCCTGTCCCTGAAGGACCGATCGGCCCCTTCCGATTCGCTGCTGGAAAGATAGAGGATGCTCGCTCGGCTGGAAAAGCCCCTGTTTGCCCTGGGCGTTCTCGTCCTTGTCTTCCTGGCAGGCATGGCCGCACGGCACTACGAGACCGTGGCCTATACGGTGGTCAACAATGCCCTCGACGCCGGCCGGGACTGGCACAGCAGCTGGAAGGCCTATCTGGGCATTGAGCCGGTCAAGCACCTGCGGCGCTCGACGAGGGAGGGCACGGGTACCGTCACCTACGTCCCGGACAAGGCCTATCCCGGCGTGACGCTGATGACCGGCCTCTTCGACCGCGAGGTGGCGCTCTCGCTGCGCGCCTTGGACGGTAGCGAGCTGCACCGCTGGAGCGCCTCGTTCTCGCGGATGTGGCCGAACCCCACCCACCTCTCCGGCAGCCAGACGCCGCTCAGCGACTGGGACACGCATCTGCACGGTGCCGTGCTGTACCGGGACGGCAGCGTCGTCTTCAACTTCGAGAACCGCGGCCTCCTGAAGGTCGACAGCTGCGATAATGTCCTCTGGCGGCTGCCGTACCGCACCCACCATTCGGTGTTCGAGGACGCTCAGGGCCATCTCTGGGTCCCCGGGCGGCGCAACCGGACGGGGCACTTGCCGGGGGTGGCGCGCGAGGTCCAGGACGACATGGTCCTGGAGCTCAGCCCCGATGGCGAGCTGCTGCGCGAGATCTCGGTCCTGGAATCGATCTTCCGCTCGCACTACGAGGGCGTGCTGTTCCCCGTGGCGCAGTACGCTCCGCGCGTGGAGGGCGATGCGCTGCACCTCAACCATATCGAGGTGCTGAGCCCGGCGATGGCGCCGGCCTTCCCGATGTTCAGGGCCGGCGACATCCTGGTCTCGCTGCGCAACCTCAACCTGCTCATGGTCCTGGATGGCGAGACCACGCTCGTGAAATGGGCGCAGACCGGCCCCTGGCTGCGCCAGCACGAGCCGCACTTCCAGCCGAACGGGCGCATCCGGGTCTTCGACAACCGGCCGCTCGAGCGCTTCGATCACGCGGCGACCGGCGGGCCCAGCCTCTCGAGCCGCGTCCTCGAGGTCGACCCCGCCAGCGGTCAGGTGAACGTCCTGCTCGAAGGCACCAAGGACTGGCCGTTCTTCAGCGGCACGCTCGGCAAGGACCAGCTCCTGCCGAACGGCAACCTGCTCATCACCGAGCCCATGGCGGGCCGCGCCTTCGAGATCACGCCCCAGCACGAGATCGTCTGGGAATACATCAACCGTTTCGACGAGCGCCGGGTCGCCATCATGGAGCAGGCCACCCGCTATCCGCCCGAATACGGTGAATTCGCCGCGAGCGCGTGCCCTCCACGCTCCTGACCGGTGCTCCGACAAAGCTCGACGAGAAGGAACGAGGCATGCTGGCCCGGTTGGAGAAGCTGCTGTTCGCTGCTGGCGTGCTGGCCTTCGTGTTCGCGGCCGGCGTGGGCGTGGGGCACTACAAGATGTTCCCCTTTCCCGCGTTCGCCGATGCGCTGGCGGCGGTGCGAGACCTGCGGGCCAGCTGGAAGGTCTATCTGGGCTGGGAGCCGACCAAGCATCTGGATCGGGCCCGCTCCGACCGGTTCGGCGTCGTCACCTACGACAAGGCCAAAGCCTACGATGGCGTGACCCTGATGACCGGCCTCTTCGGCAACGAGGTCTCGCTCTCGCTCCGCGCCATGGACGGCACCGAGTTGCACCGCTGGCCCGCCGCCTACTCGCAGCAGTTCCCCGACCGGAGCTTCGTTCCGGCCGATCAGGTCCCGACCAACGACTGGGACACGCACCTGCACGGGGCGCTCCTGCATCCCGACGGCTCGGTCATCTTCAACTACGACTATCTGGGCCTGGTGAAGCTCGACCGTTGCGGCAGCGTGGTCTGGCGGCTGCCCTACCGCACGCACCATTCGATCTCCGAGGACGCCAACGGTCACTTCTGGGTGTCGGGGCGCCGCACCCTCGACGAGGGCTTCAAGCCGCGCCCGCCGGGGCTCAAGGCCAACGTGCCGGACGACGTGATCCTCGAGGTCTCGCCCGACGGCAAGCTGCTGCGGGAGATCTCGATCCTCGGCGCCATCTACCGCTCCCGCTACGAGGGCGTGCTGTTCCCGACCGGCAAGCCGAACGCCAACCTCGAGGGCGATGCGCTGCATCTCAACCATGTCGAGGCGCTGAGCCCGGAGCTCGCACCGGCCTTTCCCATGTTCAAGGCGGGCGACCTCCTGGTGTCGCTGCGGCGGCTCAACCTGCTGATGGTCATCGACCCAGTCACCGAGACGGTGAAGTGGACCCAGACCGGCCCCTGGATGCGCCAGCACGACCCGCACTTCGAGGCCAGCGGCAAAATCCTGGTCTACGACAACCGCAGCATGGAGAACTACAACCACGAGGCCGAGGGCCGGCCGGCGATGGCCAGCCGCATCCTCGAGTTCGACCCCAGGACCGAGCACACCGAGGTGCTGTACGAGGGCAGCAGGGAGGAGCCCTTCTACGTGTTCCGGATGGGCAAGAACCAGCGCCTGCCGAACGGCAACATCCTGGTCACCGAGCCCGATCCCGGCCGCGCCTTCGAGCTGGCACCAGGCGGCCAGATCGTCTGGGAGTTCATCAACCGCTACGACGATCGCCGCGTCGCCATTGTCGAGCAGGCGACCCGCTACCCGGCCTCCTACGCCGACTTCCTTAAGGATGGGCAGGCCTGCCCCGCATCGGCCGACCGCCCCACACCCGCCTCCTGACCCTTCACCTTACGAGATGGCCCCGGCCCCGCCATGCCCGTAGCCGACGGGACGCGGGCCAGCCGGGGCACCGAGGCGGCGCGGCGCTGATGGCACCTCCTCGTCCTCCTCGTCGGCCTCCCGCTCGCTCACGGCCTGCCGGGAGAAGGTCGGCGGGCGGAGCACCAGCAGGCTGAGGGCGAAGAAGAACTTGCGCGAACCCACGATGTCGCGGCCGAAGAGAGCACTCATCGAGGAGGTGATGACGAAGAGCAGCGCGCAGACCAGCAGCGGGTCGCGCCGCAGCCGGTTCACCGTGCAGTAGCGCAGGCCGGTCCACATGAAGGCCGCGATCAGGAACAGGCCGACGATCCCCATCTCCGCCGCGATCTGCAGGAAGATGTCGTGCGGATGGGAACCCGGGGCCTCGTTGTGGCCGACAGTGTAGTAGCATGGAGAAGCTGTTGAGCCCGTGCCCGATCAGGGGCGCGGCTGAGCCACAGCTTGTAGGCCGTCAGCCAGTACTTCATGCGGTTCGGCCCCGAGTTCCTCGCCGCGCAACTTCAACCTGCTGGGCCATGCTCGTGAAGCGGGTCAAGCGTGGCCGTAAGCTCGCCGGTGAGCAGAATGTAGGCGATATAGCCAAGCTGCCACGGTGAACATGCCGAGCGCTACTCACGGTGGCGTGCGGAACCTCGAAGCGACCCCTCGTCACCGTGGGCGGCCGCGTGGCGAGTGCGACCATGGCGGCGAGGATGTGCTCCGAGGAACGGCCCGCGTCCACCGCCGACCAGGAGGAAGAGCAGGCAGGCTCCGAACATCGCGACGCCGGCGGCCTGCCGGATCGAGCCCAGCCGGGAGAAGATCGCGATGCAGAAAGCGATGCCGGCGCCGTTGACGATGGTATGGCCGAAGGCGAGATAGGTGCGGCCGTCGACATCATGCCAGCCGGCCCAGCGCCGGAAGTTGCCGAACGCGAAGTCGACATAGAGGCCGTAGAGCGCCATCGTCAGCGGAGATGGTCAGCGCCACGAAGAAGAACCGGACCGCCCGCTCGCGCCGGTTGGCAATGATCAGGCAGCCGGCCACCACGCTGAAGGTGGTGAAGGTCAGGAGGTAGGAGATGCTCTTCCAGACCAGCGTGCGCGACGGCGACCAGACGAGGCCGCTGAGCACCGCCCAGCCGATGAACACCAGGACCGCCGAGAGGATGGGGATCCCGCGCAGATAGATGCCTTCGCGGTAGATGACGATCGCGGCCGCACCGACGGCGAGCGCTCCGAACACCACCGTCTCGTCCAGCTTCCCGAACGGGAACGGGATGATGGTCTTGAGCTCGTTCGAATAGAGGAAGAGCGCGAACGCCGCCTCGAAGGAGAGGATCTGGCCGAACAGCCAGTCCACCCGGCCCAGTATACCGACCGGCCTGCGGCCGGTGACGAGCGTGGCGATCAAACTGGTCTCTCCCGGGTCCCGCGACACGGTGCGGCCACCGCTCGCGATGCCGCGAGCAGTGGCCCTCATGAACGGATTTGGCAGCCCAAGAGCTTAGCAACGGTCATGCGCGGGAGCAAGCTCACCGGCCCTCCCGCTGTCACTGACCGTGCGAAGACACCCGCCAGTGCGTCACCGCTGGCACACTCGGCCGTCGGCTGCCGCAACCTTCCATGAGCCGGCAAGCGCTCAGAAGATTGCCTGGCCCGCCATGAGCGCCAGGACGAGGAAGACCAGGAAGATGGCGAGGAAAATGAAGAACAGGACCTTGGCAATGCGCGAGGTCACCGCGGAGACGCCGCTGAAGCCCAAGGCACCGGCAACGATCGAGATCACGAGGAAGATCAGCGCCCATTTGAGCATAGCGTCCCCCGGAGGGCAGTGGCCCGGCCTCGGTCGAGGCGAGACTGCGGGAACGTCGCCGGCCTCGGGTAAGTTCCACGCCTGCAGGCTGGTGGAGCACGGCCGGGCCTCCTGCTAGACTCTCCTGCACCGGAAGCAAGGGAGGAGCCGAGCGATGCCGACGACCGTGAAGGAGATGCTAGCGGCCGCTAACGAGGCCGCACCTCGGATTGATCCGGCGCAGGCCAGGGCAATGATCGAGTCCGGGAACGTGCTCCTGCTCGACGTGCGCGATCCGCCTGAGGTGAAGCAGTCGGGGAAGCTCAAGGGTGCGGTCACCATCTCGCGCGGCCTCCTCGAGTTCAAGGCCGATCCCGAGAGCCCCGCGCGCGACCCGGCTTTCGCGGCGGAGCGGCCGATCCTGGTCTACTGCGCGTCGGGCGGTCGTTCTGCGCTGGCCGGGAAGGCGCTGAAGGAGCTTGGCTACGCCGAAGTCTACAACCTTGGCGGGTTCAAGGCCGCGGCCGACGCAGGCCTCGAGACCGAGCCCGGCTAGGCCCTTTCAGAAGCTGGAGTTGGGGCCGGCGAGGAACGCCACCTCCTCGTCCGTGCTCCGGCGCCCGAGTGCCGCGTTCCGGTGCGGGTAGCGGCCGAAGCGGTGGATGATCGACCGGTGCTGCTGGGCGTAGTCGAGCTGCTCGGCATCGCCCAAAGCCGTGAACAGCTCTACCGCCCGGTCCAGATCCGCCCGATCCTCGCTGTGCTCGAAGGGCAGATAGAGGAAGATCCGCTCAGGTGGGGTGAGGAGGGCGTCATGCCCCTCCTCGATGGCGGCGGCGGCTACCGCACGGGCCTTGGCGTCCTGTGTGAAGGCCTCCGGCCGGCCGCGATGGAGGTTGCGCGGAAGCTGGTCGAGCAGGATCACCAGGGCCAAGGCACCGCGCGGCGTGGCGGCCCAATGGTCGAGCTCGCCACGGGCGGCCGCTTCCGCGAGTGTGCCGAAGCGGCGGCCGAGCTCGGCATCGAAGGCCGGGTCCTTCACGAACCAGCGCTCGCTGGTGCCCGGCGCGAACCAGAAGGCGAGCAGGCTGTCCGCCGAGGCGAGGTCGGGATCATCGACGTGCATGGCTTCGCTCGCCGGCGGCAGGTGCTCGGGTGAGGGTTCGCCCGGCACCGTGAACAGCTCGACCGAGGCATTGCGGCCGCGCAGGACATGGGACCCTACCGGGCTCAGCTCATGCCGACCGGTGAGCGCCCGCACGGTCTCACCGGAGAGGAGGATGGCGGCCTCCGCCTCGGGCTGGAGCATCCGGTTCAGCTCCTCGACCCGGCTCGCCACGTTCACCGTGTCCCCGACGATGGTGTAGCTCAGGCGGGTCGGCGAGCCGATGTTCCCGACCACGGCGGTACCGGTATGGATGCCGAGGCGGATGCAGACGGGCGTCGCCGCCTCCCGGTTGGCGAGGCGGAGCTTGGCCCGGATCGCGACCGCCGCCCGGAGTGCCCGGTCGGCATGGTCGGTCTGAGGATCCGGCGCGTTCCAGAAGGCGAGCAGCCCGTCCCCGATCAGCTTGTCCACCGTGCCGCCTTCCTCCTCGACGCAGGCGATGACCAGCGTGTGGTGGGCGTTGAGGAGGGCAGCCGCGGCCTCGGCCGGCATGGTCTCGGCGGCGGCCGTGAAGCCTGCGATGTCGGTGAACAGGACCGTGACCGTGCGGCGCTCGGAGGGGATTGCGTCGACGCCACCGATGATGAGCCGGCGCACGAGCTTGGCCGGCGCATAGCGGCTGAAGAGGCGTAAGGCGCCCACCATGCTGTTGAAGGCGCGTGCCGCGGCATCGAGCTCCTTGAGGTGGGAGCCTTTGAGCGTCGGCACGGCGTCGAGCTCGATCCGGGCCACCCGCTCGGAGGCCAGTGCCAGCTCGGTTGCCGGGCGGCTGAGCCGGCGGGCAATGTAGATCGCGATCAGCACCGCGGCCGCCAGCGCCACGACGGCCACCACGCCTGCCGCCAGGAGACGGAAGACCTCGTCGCCGAGATCTTCCAGCGGAAGGTAGCCGCCGACCAGCCACGGGGCCTGGGAGGGCAGGTTCAACGGCTCGTAGAAGAAGGCGTAGTCCTGATCGGCGATATCCAGGATGTGGCCAGGTCGCCCGGAGAACAGGAGGCGGTCCCGGCCCTCCGGCCGCCAGATCTGGGCCAGCACTGGGTCGCCGACCTCGCCCAGGAGCGGGATCGGGCGCTGGGGCGACAGCCGGGAATCGGGCTCCACCAGGTTGCGGTGGGCGATCACGTACTCTCGGTCGTAGAGGATGAACGGCTCCATACCGACCGCCCGGCTAGTCTCGCCGCCGAGCTCGGCTGCGAAGCGCGAGAGCGTGGTGATGCGGATGGCGGCGATGACGCAGCCGGTGAAATGGCCGTCGAGGTAGACGGGCCGGATGAAGTTGACGGCCGTAACCCCGGCCGGCGTGATGTAGATCGGCCGGCCCCACTGGGCGCTGGTGCCTTGCGCCTTGGCATCGGCCACGAGGCTCGCCATCTCCGCGTCGCTGCGCCAGTCGGTCTCGTTGGTCCCGACCTGGCCATCGGCTTCGCGGTAGGCGGCGACCACCCAGCCGGCATCGCTGGCAAACGCGACGGAGCTCAGCTGCGGTGCCGCCCCGAAAGCATAGCGCAGCGCCTGGGAGACCGGGCCCGGCTCCGCGGCATCCAGCTCGCCCAGCTCCATCCGCTCGGCGACGAAGCCCGGCAGCGCCTGGGCCGGCGCCAGGAAATCGCGGGTCCTGGTCACCATCTGGTCGCGGAAGAGCTGGCTGCGCTCGTTCAGAAGCCGGCTCGTGTTGCTGGCCGCCGTGCCGAGGCCGAGCGCGCCCACCAGCAGCATGGGCGCCGCTACCAGGATCACGAGCACGACCGAGAGGAAGGTCGCGATCGGCAGACGCGGTTGCCGCACCCTGAGCGCCACCCGATACCTCCTCAGCCGGCCTGCGATAGGGTTGGCTCGCGAGGCCGGCCCCGGGCTGCTAGAAGCCGCCCGCCCTGCGGCAGAGGACGATCGACGAATGATCCCACGCTACACCCGCCCGGAGATGGCGCGGCTCTTCGCGCCCGAGGAGAAGCTCGCGATCTGGCTGGAGGTCGAGCTCGCGGCCGCCGAGGCCATGGCGGAGCTGGGTACGGTACCGGCCGATGCGATCGTGAGCCTGCGGCAGGCCGCGGAGGGGAGTCGCGAGCGGCTGATCGACCCGGCTCGGGTCGACGAGATCGAGCAGGTCACACGCCACGACGTGATCGCCTTCCTCACCCATGTCGAAGAGGTCTGCGGCGAGGCCGCGCAATTCCTGCACCTGGGGCTCACCTCCTCCGACCTGCTGGACACCACGCTGGCCATCCAGCTCCGGCGGGCGGCCGACCTGCTGCTCGACGATATGGACCGGGTGCTGGCCGCCCTGGAGCGGCGCGCCTTCGAGCACAAGCTGACACCCTGCATCGGCCGCAGCCACGGCATCCAGGCCGAGCCCACTACCTTCGGCCTCAAGCTGGCCTCCTTCCACGCTGAGTTCCGCCGCCACCGCGAGCGCCTCCTGCGGGCGCGGGACGAGGTCGGCACCTGCGCGCTCTCCGGTGCCGTGGGTACTTTCGCCAGCATCGAGCCCGCGGTCGAGGCCCATGTCGCCGAACGGTTCGGGTTGCGGCCCGAGCCGATCTCCACCCAGGTGATCCCACGCGACCGCCATGCCGCCTTCGTAAGTGCCCTGGGCTTGATCGCCAGCGGCATCGAGCGGGTCGCGATCGAGATCCGGCACCTGCAGCGAAGCGAGGTGCGCGAGGCCGAGGAGTACTTCCATGCCGGGCAGAAGGGCAGCTCGGCCATGCCGCACAAGCGCAACCCCGTGCTCTCGGAGAACCTCACCGGGCTCGCCCGCATGATCAGGGCGGCCGTGATCCCGGCCCTCGAGAACGTCGCCCTGTGGCATGAGCGCGACATCAGCCACAGCGCCGTCGAGCGGGTCATGCTGCCCGACGCGTGCCTGCTCGCCGACTTCGCGCTGCACCGTCTGGCCGGCCTGGTCGAGAACCTCACCGTCTATCCCGAGCGGATGCTGGCCAATCTCGAGGCTACGCGTGGGCTCTACAACTCGCAGCGGGTGCTCCTGGCCCTGACCGAGCGCGGGCTGCCGCGGCAGCAGGCATATGGCTTGGTTCAGCGCAACGCCATGCAGGCCTGGAGCGAGGAGCGGCCGCTGCTGGAGATTCTGGAAGCCGATCCCGAGGTGACGGCCGTGCTGCCGCCGGCCGAGCTCGCCGTGCTCTTCGGCCTCGAGCACCATCTGCGCAATGTCGACCGGATCTTCGAGCGCGTGTTCGGGCACAGTTGAGGTAGCACCCGGCTGAACCACATCGCTGTTGCGGCGTTCTAGTGGAAGCTGGAGTTCTCCAGCGAGGAGGGTGCCACCATGCGCAAGCTGTTCATTGTCGCGGCGCTGACCGGGCTCGCTCTCGGAACCGGACCGGCGCTGGCCCAGGGAGCACGTGACGAGGGGCCCCGCGCTCCCTGTCGTTCCCAGGCGATGATGTTCGACCAGAAGGTCTCGCACATGATGATGCCCGGCATGGCCGGCATGAGCGAGAAGGTCGCCAGCGCCACCCAGATGCGCAACCAGGGCATGGAGGCCTGCCAGGCCGGCAGGGTCCAGGAAGGCCGAGCCCAGATCGAGCAGGCGACCTCGTCCCTCGGCATGTGACTCGACGGGCGTGACCGGCCGATCGCTCAGGCCGGTCACATCCTGCTCTGCCTGGCCCCCGAGTGAGCAGTTGCGCGGACTCGGCTCCGCCCTTTCCGTTGTCGAGGGTCATCAAGGGATGGGACGAGGACGCGTTTGGCAGACACAGGCTCAGCCTGAGCCGCCGGTGTGCATGTCCGCTCCGTTCCGTTGCCTGACCCTGTCGGCGAGCTAAGTCGAGGCTAGGTTCTTGAGCTTGGCTTCCACCTCGATGTCCGTCCACGCCAGGTGCTCTGCCATCCAGGCGTTCATCGCGTCGTTCCACATCAGGTCCGAGTGCGCGCACAAGTCCCGGCGCTTCACCCCGCGTGCCAGCAGCTCCCGGAAGTCCGGCAGGAGGCCGGGCGAATGGCCCGCAAGCAGCTCCTCGCGCGGTTGGCTGATGTGGCTGACCGGACGCACGCCACGCCAGGAGGCGATCACGCTGCCGAGGCGGGGGTCGTCGGGGCTGAGATACTCGCCAGCACTGGCGATCCAGTGATGATGGAAGTCCACGACGATGGAGAGGTCCGGGGCGAGCGGGAGCAGATCGTCGAGACCGTAGGCATCTTCGTCGTTCTCGACCGTCACGAGGCCGCGTGCGGCGACCGACAGAAGCTGCAGGCCCTGACGGAAAGCCTCGATCCCGGCAGCCTTGGCGCCGGCATGGATGTTCACGTGCGCCCCGGCCGGATGCCAGGCGCCGGCGAAACCGAGCAGGCCCATGACCTCGGCGTGATACTCCAGCTCCTGCACGGCGTTGCGCAACGCTGCCTCGCTCCGCGTGGCGAGGATGCAGAACTGGCCCGGGTGCATGCTGAGGCGGATGCCGGCAGCACGGGCGATCCCGCCGGCCCGAGCCAGCTCCGGCTCGATGATCCCGCGCATCGCCGGCTCTTCATAGGCCCATCGGCCAACCTCGTGCGTATAGGCGGGGAGCACGCTGCTCTCGATGCGCAGCAGCCTTTCCAGCGGCGGTCGGCCCGCGACCCAGGTGAGCTGGGCCTGAAGTGCCGCCATGTTGTGCCGGACGATCTCGAGCAGACGCTCCAGCACGGCCGGCCGCTCGCGCCGGCCGAGTGCCGCCATCGTGGTCGAGGTCAGGTTCATGCGCCGCAGTTCCGCCCGGTCGCCATCGGGCGGGACGAAGCGGCAGCAGAAACCGAGGCGGGGATGGATCTCGAGGCTCACGGATAGGGAACGTGCCCGGACCCGCTCGGGTTGCGTGCGGCGGGCAGGCCGGCTGCTCGGGCAGCCCTCACCGGGTCGTGGTGGGCTGCCACCAGTTCCCGGACATGACGAGCATGTAGAGGAGCCGCAGCGAGGCGCCGTAGGAGTCCGAGGGCGTGTCGATGCTGGTCAGCGCGATATCGTCCCAGATGCGGTTGACGAGTGCCTGATGCCTCGCATCGCTCATGGCGGCCACCCCGACCGCACCGGTGAAGCAGACGTGATTGTAGCCGACCGTGGCCGAGCCATCGAGCGTGTAGCCGGCGTAGAGCCGGTAGATGTCGTCGCCGGTAGCAGGCCGGATCCAGTCGAGCAGCCGGTCGACGACCGTCTTGGCGCGCCTTTCGCCGCTGAGAAGATAGTCCATCGCCACCCGCCAAGGCACGCGACAGGCGTTGAAGGCAAAGGTTGCGCGCGCGTGGCTCGTCGTTGAAGCCCGGATCGGCAGGGCGCGGTGCGGTAGCGCTGTCCTCGATGAAGTCCGGCAGGAGCCCAGTCTTGGGAGCATAGGACAGCTGCATCTGGTCGAGCAGCTTGTAGGAGCTGTCGAGCGTGGCCTTCCAGCTGCCATCCCCGCTCGCCCGCCAGAAGCTGCGAAACTGCGAGGGCGCCAGGTCCGAGCTGCGGACCGCATTGTACTCGCGCGGGAAGGCCGGGTGCACCCAGTCGCCCATCTGTGGCAGGCTCGTGGCAGCGTGGATTTCGCGACGCCGGATCGCCGCCAGCATGGCCAGCGCCTGGGCACGGTAATTGATGGCACCCTTGCTGCCCCACTGCCTGTCCGCCAGCAGTAGAGCATACGCGAGATCGAGGTCTCCATCCGTCGCCGAGTTCGGGTCGGCGCTGCTGCGGCAGTCGCTCATCTGCCGCCAAGCCATCAGGGCCGGGTCATGCTGGCTCGGATGGTCACGATAGAACTTGTAAAGACCGTCGAAGATCTGCTGCGCCGACTTGTCGTAGCCGGCCATGTGGGCGACGATCATCATCCCGTAGCCATGGCCTTCGGAGACGCTGATCGGTGTCCCGCCCTGGGCCGGGGGTTGCGGCCCGAGCCAGACATAATAGCGGCCTGCACCGCAGCCGGAGCGGAGGAAACTCGCTTTCCAGGCGTCGTAGAAGCGCTTGACCCGCTGGTCGAGCACGGTCCGCGACAGGTGGCTCGGCATTACGGTTCCGACGACATAGGCCACATGCTGCGGATAGGGCCGCTTCGGCGAAGCGGCGCTCACCTGCACGCAGCCGACCAGCAGGAGCGCCAGCAGCATGGACCCGACGGCCATCCGCCGGCGCCAGCATCGTTGCTGCCCGCGCATCCATGCTCCCTTGCCGCCCTGCCACTAAGCTGGCGGGCACCTGAATAGCCGCTTTGGGTGAACAAACCGTCACTGCTGCGCGTAGCCGGATGCGCCGCCAAGTGCGGGCATACTAACGTATTCCTAAGATTTGCTGCGTAGCCTGATCACCGATCCACCCGGTGGCGGCATCCCGAACCGGGAAGTCGCGCCCTTGGCTCGGTGTCAAAGTCATGTTGAAGCAGCTCGTCTCAGCCTTCCGGGTAGCTGCCGCGCCCGAGCCGGAGCCGGCGGCAGCCGGAGCGGCGGGCACGATCCTGATCGCCGACGACGATCCCCTGCTGCGCGAGCTGCTGCAGGCGTCACTCAGCCGGCAAGGCTACCGCGTGATCGCTGTCGAGAACGGTCGCTTGGCTGTGGATGGTGCCCGGAAGGTGCTGCCGGATGCGGTGATCCTGGACGGCAGCATGCCCGAGATGGATGGGTTCGAGGCGCTGAAGCAGCTCCGGCGCACGCGGCAGACGGCCGGGATCCCGGTCATCATGCTGACCATGCGCGACCGGCACGGCGATGTGCTGACCGGGTTCCGCTATGGCGCGCAGGAGTATCTGACGAAACCGGTCACGATCGAGGAGGTGCTGAACAGCCTGCAGACCCTGCTCGGGCGCGGCCGATGACCAGCCTGAGCCTGGGTCCGCTGGCGCCGCCCGCCCGGCACGAGGAGAGCCGGCCCGGCGGGTTCTGGACCACGAGCTTCTGCCGGATGCCGTTCAGTGCCGTCGATGCCGCGGCCGTGCTGCAATACCTGGAGCAGCGCCGCTCCTCCGATCCCTTCAGCTACATCGTCACCCCCAATGTGGACCACGTCGTGCGCCACTGGCGCGAAGGAGAGGCGCTGCGGGCGGTCTACGAGGATGCCGACCTCTCCTTGTGCGACAGCCGCATCCTGGGCCTGGTGGCCCGCCTATGCGGGACGAAGCTGCCGGTAGTAACGGGCTCCGACCTGACGACGGTGCTTCTCCAGTACATCGCCAACCCGCACGAGCGGCTGACCATCATCGGCGGCTCCGAGGAGGTGGTGGAGAAGCTCCGCCGGCGCTACGGCCTGCGCCAGATCCGGCACCACAACCCGCCCATGGGCTTCATCCGCGACCGCGAGGCGGTGCTGGACGCCGCCAACTTCGTCGAGCGCCAGCCGGCCCGGTTCGTCCTGCTCGCCGTGGGCTCGCCGCAGCAGGAGCTGCTGGCGCAGGTCATCAAGGAGCGCGGGCGGGCCACCGGCATCGGCCTCTGTGTCGGCGCCTCGCTCCTCTTCCTCTCGGGCGACCTGGAAAGGGCGCCGGTCTGGATGCGCCAGGCCCGGCTCGAGTGGCTGCACCGGCTGGCAAGCGAGCCGCGACGGCTCTGGCGCCGCTACCTCGTCGAGGGTCCGGCGATCTTCCGCCTCGCCGCGCGGCAGATGGCGCAGCGCCGGGTCCAGGAAGTGCCTGTCGAGGTCTCGATCGTGATCCCGACCTTCCGTCGTGAGCATCTCCTGACCCGCCTCCTTGAGCGCTGCGCCGGTCAGGGCGGCCTCGGACCCGAGGCCCTGGAGATCATCGTCGTCGACAACACGCCCGAAGCCACGGCGCGTCCCCTCGTGGAGCGTGCCGCCGCAGGCTCACCCGTGCGCATCCGCTACCAGCACGAGCCGCGTCCGGGGATCTCGCACGCCCGAAACCGGGGGTGGCTGCCGCACGCGGGCACTTCGTCGTCTTCATCGACGATGACGAGCTGCCGGCACCGAGCTGGCTGGAGGAACTCCTGCAGACCCAGCGCACCTACCGAGCCGATGCCGTGCTGGGACCCGTGCGCCCGGTGTTCGACAAGGTGCCGGCCGGCTGGGTCGAGACCTTCCGGCGCTTCTTCAGCCAGACGAGCGAGGCCGAGACCGGCACTCCGGTCAGCCCCAACCGGCCATTCCGCCTCAAAGCCGACCCTGCCTGCTACCGCCCGCTCGCCTCCAACAACGCGCTGCTCGTGCGGGCACGCTGCCTCGATGAGCCCGAGCCGTTCGATCCTCGCCTCGGCCTCACCGGCGGCGAGGACACGCTCTTCTTCACCCGGCTGCACAGGAACGGGCGGCGCATCGTCTGGTGCAAGGAAGCGCTGGTGACCGAGCGGATCCCGCCCGAGCGCCTGACCCCGCGCTTCATGCTGAAGCGCAAGTTCCGCGACGGGCAGATCACCTCCTCCACCTGCCTCCTCCTCGACCCACCGGACTACCGCCAGCTCGCAGGCTGGCTCGGCATCGGCCTTGCCCAGATTGGGATTGGGCTGACGGCAGGCCTGCTCGCCTTTCCGATCAGTCGCCCGCGCGGCCTGCAGGGCTTGTGCATGGCCGCCACTGGACTGGGCAAGATCCTGTTCGTCCGGCGCTTTCGCGGCCAGAGCTATGGCGCCAGCCCAGTGCCGGCCAGCGCATGAGCGGCGCTCCCCGGCGCCGGGTTCTGGTGCTCGCCGAGTCCGCCCATCCCGAAGCGCAGAGCGTGTCCTGGATCGGCTGGGCGCTCACCCGGGCACTGGCCGAGCGGCACGACGTGCACCTGGTCACGCGCTGGGCGAACCGGGACGCCATCCTGGCCACGGGCCTGCGCGAGGGACAGGACTTCACCGCCATCGACCTCGAGCGGATCGAGCGGCCGGTCCTCGATATGGCAAGCCGCCTGCGCGGCGGTGCCGACAAGGGCTGGACGACGCTGATGGCCCTGTCGCTGCCGATCTACTACGCGTTCGAGCATGCCGTCTGGCGAGCCTTCGCCGACCGGCTGAGGGCAGGGGCCTTCGATCTTGTACACCGGATCACGCCGGTCAGCCCGACCATGCCGAGCCTGATGGCCGGCCGCTGCAGCACAGCCGGCGTCCCCTTCGTGCTCGGACCGATCAATGGCGGCCTGCCCTGGCCCGCCCAGTTCCCGGACCTGCGCCGTGCGGAGCGGGAGTGGCTAGCCTATGTCCGGGGTCTCTACCGGCTCGTGCCGGGCTATGCCGCTACCCGGCGGAACGCGGCCGCGATCCTGGCGGGCTCGATGGAGACCCTGCGCCAGCTCCCAGCGGCCTGTCGCGCGAAGACGATCTACCTGCCCGAGAATGCGATCGACCCGACCCGCTTCCCCAGGCCCCGACGCGATCCGCAGCGCGAGCTGCCGCTGCAGGCCCTCTTCATCGGCCGGCTGGTGCCCTACAAGGGCTGCGACATGGCGATCCGAGCAGCTGCCCCTGCCCTCCGCCAGGGCCGGCTCCGGCTCACCGTGGTCGGCGACGGGCCGGAGCGTCCGGCGCTCGAGGCGCTGGCCGCGAGGGAAGGTGTGGCCGAGAAGGTCCACTTCGCCGGACGGACCGCCCCCGCCGAAGTACATCGCTACTATGCGGCAAGCGATCTCCTGCTGTTCCCGAGCGTGCGCGAGTTCGGGGGCGGAGTCGTCCTCGAAGCCCTGACCTGTGGCGTCGTACCCCTCGTCGTGGACTATGGCGGCCCCGGTGAGCTCGTGACGGAGACAACAGGGATCAAGGTACCCCTGGCCGAGCGGGACGCCATCGTGAGGGGTCTCCAATGCCGGCCTGGAACAGCTGCTGGCAGCTCCGGCCCGCCGCGCGACGATGGCAGCTGCGGGCCAGCGACGTGTCGACGACCTGTTCACCTGGCAGAGAAAGGCGGCGCAGATCAGCGCTGTCTATGCCTGGTCAACCGGCGAGACCGGCGCCAAGCCCCACTTCGCCTTCAGCGGCGAGGGAACGGACGAGCCAGGCCGGACGAGAAATGGAGGAATATCGCACCGCTCATCCCATCCTCTCACGGCCTGACCCATGGCTGTCGCCATTGCGCTCCGGCGGGAGCTGGAAGGACATTGCTTCGCCGGTCGGCTTGGCGGACGCACGTCGGTTTGTTCCCACGTGACACTGATCTCCGCTCGGTTCCAGGATGCCTTCTGGACGCTTGGGACAGAGCAGCTCGGCACCATGTGTCCCGTCCATTAGAGGGCTTGGCTCCTCTGGTTGTCTCAATCTTCGACTTGATGGTCCGCCAAGGATCAGTTTCTGATTCTCCCAGGTCTCGCACGGGACGCTTACCTGGAGATGTTACGTTCCAGCATGCACCTGCGCTCGAGACATTCGAGCTGTACTTGAGTTTCGAAGCATCATGCTCATCAATGCCCTACCGCCGCCGCTCCTTTCTCGCCCAGCTGCGTGAACTGGTCGAAGCGGGCGAGAGAGAATGGCGCCAGCAGGTCGGGGGTGCGGTCGGTGGCGATGCATTCGGCCATGCGCCTGCCGGCAACGGGGGTGGCCTTGAAGCCCCAGGTGCCCCAGCCGGCGTCTATATAGTAGTGGCGGACGGGGGTCTGGCCCATGACCGGGCTGAAGTCCGGGGTCATGTCGGCGAGGCCGGCCCATTGGCGGAGCACCTTGGCCTTGGCGAGGAAGGGGAAGAGCTCCAGCATGTGGGCCATCAAGGATTCCTTGAAGTCGAGCGTCGAGCGCGTGGAGTAGAGCGGGTAGGGGTCGACCGGGCCGCCCATGACGAACTCGCCGCGGGCGGACTGGGAGATGTAGACGTGGAGCGAGCCCGACACGATGATCGGGTCCAGGATCGGCTTGTAGGGCTCGCTCACGCAGGCCTGGAGCGGGATGGTGCGGATGGGCAGGCGCAGGCCCGCGAGGCGGGCTACTTCCGAGCTCATGCCGGCGACGGCCTGGAGCACCTTGCCACAGCTTATGGTGCCACGGGTGGTCTCCACGCCGGTCACACGGCTCTGCTCGATCCGGATGCCGGTCACTTCGGTGTGCTGGTGGATTTCGACCCCGCGCCGCCAGGCGGCACGGGCGTAGCCCCAGGCGACCGCATCGTGGCGGATGATGGCTCCGGGCGGGTGATAGAGGGCGCCCAGGATGGGGTAGCGGACCTCGCGGGAGAGGTTGAGCTCGGGGCATAAGGTGCGAAGATCGTCGACGCCGACAACGCTCGAGCGCACGCCCAGATGCTTGTTGACCTCGGCGCGCCAGCGGGCGGTGCGCAAGGCGGCATCGTTGTGGGCAAGCGTGAGATGACCGCGGGGGGAGTAGAGGAGGTTGAGGTCGAGCTCGGTCGAGAGGCCGGCGAAGAGGCGCATGGACTCGTCGTAGAAGCGCACTCCCTCCGGTGTGAGATAGTTGGAGCGGAGGATGGTGGTGTTGCGGGCGGTGTTGCCGCCGGCGAGCCAGCCCCGCTCCAGCACGGCCACGTCGGTGATGCCGTGCTCCTTGGCGAGGTAGTAGGCGGCAGCCAGCCCGTGCCCGCCGCCGCCGATGATGACGACGTCGTAGCTGGGCTTGAGGGGCTGAGGCTCGGGGAAGAAACGCTGGGCCGGATAGCGACGGGAAAGGCCGTAGCGGAGGAGGCCGAGGGGCATCAGTCCATCCGCACGCCGCCGGTGACGTTGAGCGCCTCGCCGGTGATGAAGCGGGCGAGGTCGGAGCACAGGAAAACGACCGTGTCGGCCACGTCCTCGGGCTCCTCGATCCGGCCCAGTGGGGTGAGGCTCACATACTCGTCGCGGACTTGATCGACGGTCATCCTGCGCAGGCCCGCCTCCCAGACCAGCTCGCGCTCCTGCATCGAGCTGCGCACGAAGCCGGGACAGACGCAGTTCACGCGGATGCCCAACGGAGCCACCTCCCTGGCCAGCGCCTGGGTGAAGCCCAGAACGGCGAACTTGCTGGCCGAGTAGTGGGCCAGCAGCGGTGCCCCCTGCTTCGCCGCGAGCGAGGCCGTGTTGACGATGACGCCGCGCGTCCCGACCGGCTCCCACAGGCGGATCGCCGCCTGGTTGGTGAGGAACACGCCCTTGGCGTTGACCGCCATGTTGTAGTCCCACTCCTCCTCGCTGAGGTCGCGGACCGGGTTCATGGTCGAGACGCCGGCATTGGCGCAGAGGATGTCGAGGCCGCGCATCCGGCTGCGGGCGCGGTTCATCACCTCCTCGACCTCGGCGGCCCGGGTGACGTCGAGGGCGAAGGAGAGCGTCTCGGGCCCGATCTCGGCTGCCACCTGGTCCGCGGCCTCGCCGTCCAGGTCGGTCACGACGACCCGGGCCCCCTCGCGGGCCAGCGCCAGCGCAATGGCGCGGCCGATGCCCGCCCCGGCCCCCGTCACCAGCGCCTTGCGGCCCGCCAACAGCTCCGCCATGCCCGAAGCCTCCTCATCCGCCGCCAGCTTGCCGCAAACCGTGGCCGCCCGCGACCCCGCCCGTGCGGAAGATGGCGAGGCTGAGGACGAAGAGGACGAGGGTGCCGACGAGTGCTGGCACCGCGGTGCCGTCATAGGCGGCGGCAACGACGCTCGCGATCGCGGCTGGGGCCAGAGTGTGGCTGAAGCCCAGGGCGGCGGCTGCCGAGCCGGCGATGTGGCCGTGCGGGGCAAGGGCCAGGGTCATGCCGTTCGAGGAGACGAGCCCGAAGCAGACGAAGAAGGCGGCGAAGCCCAGGATCAGGTGCCAGTAGCCGCGGAGCCCGCCGAGGGTGAGGGCGAGTGTCAGCGCTGCGACGGCCACACCGACGATGAGGGCGCTCCGTACGATGCTGGCCAGCGGGACGTGGCGGACCAGGCGCGAGTTCAGGAGGCTGCCTGCTGCCGAGGATAGGGCCACCACGGCGAAGACGAGGCCGAACTGCTCGGGCGAGAGGCCGAACCCGTCCATGAAGATGGCTGCCGAGGTCGCGAGGTAGATGGTGAGCGTGCCGTAGGTGAGGACGACGACGAGTGCGGGCGAGCGCGAGGCCGGGTTGCGGAAGATGGCGGCGAAGGCGCCTGTCAGCCGGTGCGCGCGCAAGGCTTCGGGATCGGGTCGTTTCAGGCTCTCCTTCAGCATGAAGGCGCCCAGGGCCGTGATGGCGATGCCGTAGACGGCAAGGAAGACGAAAATGCCGCGCCAGCCGGTGAAGGTCAGGAAGATGGCCCCCAGTGTTGGGGCCACGATCGGGGCCAGGATGAACACGGCCATGATCAGGCTCATCACCCGTGCCATGGCCGGACCCTCGAACAGGTCGCGGATGACGGCACGGCCGACCACGGGGCCTGCCCCGGCACCGAAGCCCTGGGCCACCCGCAGCAGGAGCAGCGCGTCCATCGTGGGGCTGACGGCACAGCCGACGGTCGTGGCGATATAGACAGCCATGCCGGCGAGGAGTGCCGGCCTGCGCCCGTAACGGTCCGAGAGCGGGCCCCAGACCGCCTGGCCCAGCGCGAAGCCCACGAAGAAGGTGGTCACGGTGAGCTGGGCCCGGGTGAGGTCCGTTCCCAGTGTCTGCCACCATGGAGGGGATGGCCGGCAGGTTGATGTCGATGGTCATCGCCGTGACCGTCATCACGGCGGCGATCAGCGCCACGAACCCGGCTGTGCCGGGTGCCTGCGAGCCTCGGACACGAGAAGGGCTTAGCGGCCGAAGCGGTAGCGGTCGACGATGCGGAACGGGGCCACGCGGTGGGTCTGGGTGAAGAGCGCCACCTGGTCGATCCGCAGGGGTTCCTGCAGGAAGGGCTCCGTCAGCCGCTCGAGCAGGGCCCGAACCCGGCTGTGCTCCGGCTCGTCGAGGCGGCCGGTGAGCGTCATGTGGAAGACGAACTCCTCGAACACCCAGTGATAACCCCAGCGGTCGAGATACTCCCGCTGGCGGGCGGTGAGGCGCTCCGGGCGGCGGCGCTCGCGGTCCTCGGGCGTCAGCGGGGCCCGGAAGGACTCGAAGTCGCGCACGGCATCGTCGGCCAGCCGCTGGAGTGCGGGGACGGGCTCGGCCGGCACCAGGGCGATGAAGTCGCCGAGGCTCGCGACCTTGAGGCGGACATCGATCGGCTCGCGGCCGGCCACGAAGGTGGTGAGCGCATCGACCAGAGTTCCGGCCTCGGCATCCTGCGCAAGGCCGAAGGGCGCCTTGAGCGTCGCATGAAAGCCGTAGTGGCGCGGCGAGGCCGTGATCTCGCTCAGACGCTCGGCCTCGATGCCCTCGATGGTGGGGTGCGGCAGGGGCTCGTCGATGTCGGGATCACGCCCGAGCCACGCATCGCCGAACGCCTTGAGCGGGCTGCCGAGCGGCGGCACGGCATAGATCGCGTAGCGGGCGTCGCCGAAGCTGTAGCCCTGATAGTCCTGGGTGCTCTCCGTCATGCCACCCGCTCTCCTTCCACCCACACGGCCCGCACCACCGGCCTGCCCTCGATCACGCGCACCCGCACCAGGTCGGCCCGCCTGCCTTCCGCAATCACGCCCCGGTCGTCCAGCCCTGCTGCTTCGGCAGGGTTGGCCGTAGCGGTGGCCACGGCTTCGGGCAGCGGGATTCCGAACGGGTCATCGGCCAGCCGGAAGGCAGCCTGCAGCAGCGAGGCCGGGATGTAGTCCGAGGAGAGGATGTCGAGCACGCCCTCCCGGGCCAGATCGGCTGCCGCGACGTTGCCGGAATGCGAGTGGCCGCGGATCAGGTTCGGAGCACCCATCAGGACCTTGAGGCCGTGACCATGGGCGGCGCGCGCCGCCTCCAGCGTGGTCGGGAACTCCGTCAGCACCGCACCCAGCTTCAGGGCCTCCAGCACATGCTCCTCGCGCGCGTCGTCGTGGCTCGCGAGCGGTATGTTGCGCGCCCTAGCAAGCGCCCCGAGTGCCAGCCGGTTCCCTGGCGCGTGCCGGCGCGAGCCTTCGAGCAGGGCCTCGACATGGTCCTCGACCGCCTGCTCGCTGAGGCCGAAGGTGTTGCGATAGCGGTGCTTGTAGGCCTCGATGTCCGGCGACTGCCGGTCCCCCGGCGCATGGTCCATGAGCGACATGAAGCCGAGGGCGGGCTCGGCCAGGAAGCGCTCGAGGAAGGGAACGATGTCGGGGTGGGTGACCTCGCAGCGCAGGTGCAGGCGATGCTCGCCCTTCAGCATCCCCGCGGCGCGCGCCGTGGCGAGCCCGTCCAGCATCGGCCGCAGCCACTCGTCGCGGATCTCCCAGCCCGGGGCGGCCCCCAGCACGAGGCTGTCGAAGACGGTGGTGATGCCGGAGCCGGCGCACTGCACGTCGTGCGACACCGCCGCCGAGACCGCGTCCCAGACCACGCCGATCCGGGGGGCGTAGTGCTTCTCCAGGTTGTCGGTGTGGAGCTCGATCAGGCCGGGAAGCAGGAAGTCGCCGTCGAGGTCGATGCCGGTACGCGCGCTGCCCCGGTCGACGCCGGTGATCCGGCCATCCCGCCAGGCGACGCTGCCAGTGAGAACCGCGTCGCGGGTGACGACGCGGGCGTTCCTGACGCCATCCTCCATGGGGCCTAGCCCGCCTGCTCGGGCAGGCCGAGCCAGAGCTCGACCGTGCCGGCGCGCGGCTTGGCCTTGGGGTAGGTGGTGAAGTCGCGCACCTCGACCAGCACCGGCGGGCCGCCCAGGGCCTTCAGCGCCTCCATCGTGTCCTTGGCCAGTGCCGACGCTGCGTCGCGGTCGGGGGCGTGGAAGTAGCGCACCTCATGCGCGTCGGTGGGCAACGCCTCCGCCACCGGCACGATGTAGCCGCCATCCCGCAGCCTGGCGGTGAGGCCGGTGACGAGCTCGGCCGTGGCACCGCCGCCATACTGCAGGAACACGGTGGCGCGGACCTCGCGGCTCGCAGCCGCCCGGACCCTCTCCGCCAGAGCCTGGGCATCGGCCGCGACGCGGGTGGGATCGCCGCCACCTGCAGCGGCGCCGGCCAGGGCCGCCACCTGCTCGGCGAGCTGGGCGAGCTCGCCCCGGTTCTGGCCCACGGCGGCAGCCAGGCCCTGGCTGTTGGCGGCAAGGTCGGCCTCGAGCTCGCGCCGGCGGACGGTCACGGCGCTGAGCTGGTCCTGGAGGCTCTCGAGGATGGTCTGGAACTCCTCCTGCGTCTTGCCCAGCCTGACCTGGAAGCTCTCGATCCGCCGCTGGGCGGCGTCGGCATCGGTGCCGATCTGCTCGACCAGCATGTCCAGGCGCTTCTTGGTTTCCCGGGCGAGATCGAGCTGGACCTGCATCTGGGCGATGCTGCGCTCGGCCTCCTTGGTCACCGGGGTGACGGTGCCGCCGACCAGCTCGCGGACGAGATTGTTGACGATGCTGTAGCCGGTGAGGCCCATGACGAAGAGGGCGGCTGCCACCACGGCCCCGTAGCGCACCTTGAGCGTGCGCTCGACCCGGTCGCTCACCCGGTCGGCGAGCCGGCGCTCCAGCAGCTCCATGATCTCCGCGTTCGCGGAATTGCTCATCCGATCCTCCACGCCATGCGCGACGCGGCTATAGCTTCTCCGCCGGATCGAGGCGAGCGGGCCATCGCACCCTGGCCGTGGCGCCGTCGAGCGGGTAGAAAAGGCGGGCTGCCGAGGAGGGCCGGCAGCGGTCGTGGGGACGAGGGCGATGCTGACCCGGTTGGCACGTTGGTTGTCGGTGGTGGTGCTGGCCCTGGCCGCGACGGCCGCCGGTGCCGCCGAGCCGCGGGTGGCGGTGGTGGTCGGCAACTCGGCCTATGACAACCGCCCGCTCCTGAACCCGCGCAACGATGCACGGCAGGTCGCGAGCAGCCTGCGCGAGCTCGGCTTCTCCACCGTGCTGCTCGAGGACGCGAGCCGCGACGATCTCAGGCGGGTTCCCGACGCCATCAAGGGCTCCTTCCCGCGCGGCTCGGTGGGCCTCTTCTACTATGCCGGCCACGCGCTCCAGCACCGTGGCCTGAACTACCTCCTCCCGGTCGACTTCCAGCTCAGCAGCAGCGACGAGCTTCCGCGCGAGGCCACGCTGGTCGACGACATCCTGGAAGCGATGCACGCCGCTGGCGTGAAGCTGGCGCTGGTCGTCCTCGACGCATGCCGCGACAACCCGTTCGGCCGACCGGAGGAGGCGCTGGGGCCGGGCCTGGCCGCGATCGAGCGGGCGCCTGGCGAGACCCTGATCGCCTATGCCACCTCGGCCGGGGCCGTGGCCTCGGACGGCCTCAGCGGCAACAGCCCGTTCACGGCGGCCCTGGTCACGGCCCTGGAACGGCCCGGCCTCGACGTCTACGACGTCTTCAGGATGGTGCGCGGGTTCGTGCGCGAGGCAACCGAGGGGCAGCAGATCCCCTGGGTGTCGGGCTCGATCGAGAGCAATTTCGTTTTTCGCGAGGCGCGCGTGGTCCCGGCGGTGGCGACCGGCGAGGTCGGCGTGCCGACCATGTACTGGGCCAGCATCGAGAGCAGCATCGATCCCGGCGACTTCCGCCGCTTCATGACCGCCTACCCGCAGCACCCGCTGGCCTCCGAGGCGCGCACGCGCGAGCAGACGCTGGTGGCGCAGGGCTCGCCGACGACACCTCTGCCGGACTTCGCCAGCATCGTGCCGGAGGCCGGCCCGACCGAGGTGACGCCATGCGACGTCGCGGCCAGCAAGCCCGGCGACATGCGCCGGGTGGCCGAGGGGGTGCCCTCCGGGCTCGTCAACACGCGGCTCGCCTTGCGCGTCTGCGCCGAGGCGCTGGCGGATGATCCCGCCAACCCGCGGCTGCTGTTCCAGCTCGGCCGCGTCCTCGACATCGCCGGCCGCCTCGACGAGGCGCGCAAGCTCTACGAGCAGGCGGCGGAGCAGGAATACCCGGCGGCGATGGGCAACCTCGCCTATGCCTACTGGGTGGGGCGCGGCCTCACCCCGGACCTGGGCAAGACCGCTGAGCTGACGCGCCGGGCTGCCGATCTGGGCCTGCTGGGCGCCCGCAACCTGCTGGGCACGCTCTACATCCGCGGCAACGGCGTGCCCGAGTTGGCCGAGACCGGGTTCCGCTGGGTGCGGCTCGCCGCCGACGATGGCTGGATGAACGCCCTCGACCAGCTGGGCAATCTGTACCGGCGCGGGCAGGGGACCGCGAAGGACGATGCCAAGGCCTACGAGACCTATCTCAAGGCGGCCCAGCTCGGCTCCAGCAACGCCATGAACAACATCGCCCGCATGCTGCGCGAGGGCGAGGGTGTCACGAAGGACGTCCCGGCGTCGCTGGAATGGTACGGGAAGGCGATCGATGCCGGGAACGCCTATGCGCCCCGGCAACTGGCCGAGATGTACCGCAAGGGCTGGGGCGTGAAGAAGGACCCGGCCACTGCACTGCGCTACTACCGGCTGGCAGCCGAGCGCGGCTTCGTCGAGGCCTATGCCGACGTGGCGGCCATGTACGAGGCGGGCGACGGGACGCGGAAGGATTTGGCCGAGGCCTACTTCCAGTACCGGCTGGCGCGCGAGGCGGGACTGCGCCGGGAGCAGCGCTTCTCCCTGCCGCAGGCGGACAGGGCATCAGCGAGGCTGGAGCCGCGGCTGAGTGCGGAGGCCCGGGCCGGCATCGACCGCCGGCTGGAGGAGGAACTCGCCCGCATCGGCCCGGTGCCGGCGCTGGGCTTCATCTGAGGGGCTCGCCCTCGGCACTGCCGACGAGATCGCGCAGGGCGTCCGACGCCTCCTCCCTGGCCGCGAGCCGGGCCAGGATCGCCGTCGCCTCCTCGCCGCAGGCGACGATCCGCACCGGCTGCCACTTGCGGCGCAGCAGGTCCAGACGGCGCACGAGATAGAGCAGTGCGTCGTCGGCCGGCGCCAGCCGGGCCAGCTCCTCCATGGGAGGCAGGTACTCGAAGAGTGCTCGATGCGCGCGCAGGATCTCGAGCCGGGCGCAGTCGGTGAGGAAAACCGGGTGAACCCCGGCCTGCGCGGCGCTCGTCTGGATGCGGGCGACGACCCGCTCCAGCTCGGCCGGGACCAGGCCCCAGACGGCGGCGAACAGCACCGGCCGTGCCGGGGCGCCGTCCCTTGCGTGCGGCACCAGGGGTGCTTCTCTGCGCGCAGGCGGCGGTTTGGCCGGTGGAGGGACCGCAGGTGCGGGCAGTGGCGGTGGCCGGAACTGCTGCCAAGCCCTCGCGACCACGGCCCGGACTTTGGGCAGGAGTGAGCCCGTGCGGTGCCGGGCACGGGTGCGGTCGGGCTCCGGCGCGCGGGCTGCCAGCCAGGACTCCTGCTTCGCCAGCAGCTCCAGGACGCGGTCGCGCTCGCGGCGCAGGTCGCGGGCTTCCTGCTCGGCCGCGCGCAGGGCGCGCTCGGTGGCGGCGAGCCGGGTGCGGGTGTCGGCGAGCTCGGCACCTATGGCCGCAAGGCCGCTCTCGTGCTCGCTGGGCAACCTCAAGGTCCGGCTGTTGGCGGGAGCGGTCGAGGTTGCCGCCCCGGTGAAGCGGCCGCACGATGGCGCGCATGGACGGGAACGACAAGGCCGCGATGGGCAGCGGGCGGGCCACCATCCTCTGCTTCACCAGCAACGGCATCGGCATGGGCCATCTGGCCCGGGCACTGGCGATCGCGCGCAGGCTCGGGCCCGCCTTCCGCCCGGTAGTGGTGACGCTCTCGCAGGCCGTGGCGGCCTGCAGTGCCTTCGGCATCCCTGCCGAGCACCTGCCGCATCACCGCTACCTGGGCTGCGACGTGCAGCGCTGGAACGCGAGCCTGACGCACGAGCTCGGCCTGCTGCTCGACAGCTACGCGGCCCGGCTCCTGCTGTTCGATGGCACCATCCCCTATGCCGGGCTGATCGACCTCCTGCGCGCGCGGCCGGGGCTGCCCTCGGTCTGGTGCCGGGTCGGGATGTGGCACGAGCGTCCGGAGACAGCACTCCTGGAGCAGGAGGAGGTCTTCACCCTCGTCCTCGAGCCAGGAGAGCTGGCAGCCGAGCTCGATGACGGGCCGACGCGGCGATGGCGCGGCCGCACGGTGACCGTGCCGCCGATCCGCCTGCTGGACGACGAGGAGCTGCTCACGCGCGAGGCCGCCCGTGCCGAGATCGGGCTCGACCCGAATCGGCCGGCGGTCCTGCTGGCGCTGGGCAGCCGCAACGGCGACCCCACCGACGCGATCCACGGGCGCTGCCTGCGCCTTCTGGCGTCCCATCCGGAGCGTCCAGGTGGTGGTGGCGGAATGGCTGATGAGCGACCGGCCGCTCGCGGCCCCGGCCTCCGGCCGCCGCTGGCGGGCCTTTCCGCACGCGCGCTGCCTCGCTGCCTTCGACGGTGCGGTCGCCGCCTCGGGCTATGGATTGTTCCACGAGCTGGTGGCGTCCGGCGTGCCGACGCTGTTCGTGCCCAACGAGCACCCGGAGGCGGACAACCAGCTGGCACGGGCGCGCTGGGCCGAGAGGGAGGGCCTGGGCCTGTGCCTGCGCGAAGCCGAGCTCGCCCTCCTGCCGGAGAGGCTGACCCGCCTGCTCCAGCCGTCGCGGCAGGAGGCGATGCGGGCGTCGCTGGCGCTGGCAGACCGTCGCAACGGGGCAGCGGCGGCAGCCGCGGTCGTGGCCACGCTGGCCCGAGGGTCCGCGCCAAGGGCCTGCCGGGGCGTAGCATGGCGGCACGCTACGACGTCGCGGTGCTGGCCGACTTGCGCTTTCCGGGCGGCACCTCGGCAGCGCTCGCCGAGGAGCTGAAGGCGGCGGCCGCGGGCGGCTACCGGACGGCCATCCTGCCGCTCAAGGGACCGGTGCTGCGCCGGCCGCACCCGATGCACCCCGAGATCGCCGCCCTGATCGCGGCAGGCTCGGCGGAGCTGGTCGATCCCCTGGAGGAGGTCGAGTGCGGCCTGCTCCTCGTCCACCACCCGCAGCTCCTGACCCACGCCCCGCAGGCGCCGCTCCGGCTGCGCGCGGCCCAGCGCCTGATCGTGGCCCACCATCCGCCGTTCGATGCCGACGGGACGCCGTTCTACGACTGGTCCCGCATCCACGGCACTGCGGCCGAGGTGCTGGGCGGGCCCGTGCGCTGGGCGCCGGTGGGGCCCATGGTGCGGGCCCAGCTCGCACGGCTGCCGGACGGCCCGCCGCTCACGGCGGCGGACTGGGTCAACGTGCTCGACCCCGAGCCATGGCGGGTCCTGCGACAGGACTTCGTGGGGCAACGCTGCGTGATCGGCCGCCACAGCCGGCCGGACCCGCTGAAATGGCCGGCCGACCGTGAGGCCGTGCTCGAGGTCTATCCCGACGACCCGCGCTACCTCGTCCGCATCCTCGGCGCCGGTCCCTTCCTGGACCAGGTGCTGGGAGGCCCGCCGCCGGCGGCCTGGGAGGTGCTGGCCTTCACGCCGGGAGCCGCACCCGCCTTCCTCCGCCGGCTCGACTTCTACCTCTACTATCACCACCCACGCTGGGTGGAGGCGTTCGGGCGCACGGTGCTGGAAGCGATGGCGGCCGGCTGCGCCGTCATCCTGCCGCCCGGCATGGCCCCCCTGTTCGGCGACGGCGCCCTCTACGCCGAGCCCGCGGCGGCGGCGGGTCTGGCCCTGGCACTTCGCGGCGACCTCGCGGCATTCACGGCGCGGAGCGAGGCCGCGGTCACAACCGCACGCGAGCGCTTCGGGCCTGAGGTCCATCGTGCCCGACTGCGCGAGCTTGTGGGGAAGCCGGCCCGCCGCCTGGTGCCGGGCATGGCGCTGCGCGACCGCGGCTGGGCGAGGCGGGGGCCGCGACGGGTGCTGTTCCTGACCTCGAACGGGATCGGGCTCGGTCATCTGACCCGGGTGCTGGCCGTGGCCGGCCGCCTGCCGCCCGATGTCGAGCCCGTGGTCGCCACCATGTCGTCGGCCGTGGCCCTGGTCCGTGCCTCCGGGATCACGGTCGAGCATCTGCCCTATCACGACTATTCGGGCGTCGACGTGAGCCGCTGGAACCACTTCCTGCGCCTCGAGCTCGAGGAGATCTTCCGCTTCCACGACCCGGCCGTGATCGTCTTCGACGGCAACATGCCTTATGGCGGTCTGATGGCGGCCCTCGGCACCCGGCCGCGGGCCTGGTCCGCGTGGCTGCGGCGGGGCCTGTGGCGCGAAGGGAGCGGGGCCGAGGCGCTGAAGCGCGAAGCGGGGTTCGACGTGGTGCTGGAGCCCGGCGAGCTCGCCGCCGCCATGGATGCCGGCCCCACCACCACCAGCCGCGAGCGCACCCGGTCCCTGGCGCCGGTGCGGCTCGTGGACGAGTCATTGACGCGGGAGGCGGCCCGGGCTGCGCTCGACCTGCCGGCCTCGGGCCTGTGTGCGCTGGTCCAGCTCGGCTCCGGCAACAATTACGACTACGCCGCGGCACGGGCCCGGGTGCGCCAGCTCCTGCTGGCGGTGCCGGACATGACGCCGGTGGAGATCGCCTCCCCCATCGCCGCCCAGCCGCTCGTCCCAGCCGACGGCGTCCGCCACCTCGCCGTCTACCCGCTCGGCCGCTACCTCGCCGCCTTCGACCTCGCCGTCAGCGCCGCCGGCTATAACGGCTTTCACGAGCTGCTGCTGGGTCAGGTACCCACGCTGTTCGTACCGAACGAGCATCCGATCATGGACGACCAGGGGGCACGGGCGCGCTGGGCCGAGCGGCGCGGGCTTGCCTTCGCGGCCGCCGCCGACGATCCCTATGCCATCGGCCGCAAGCTGGCCCTGCTCCTCGATCCCGACCGCCGGGCGGCGCTCCAGGATGGCATGGCGCGGCTCGACCCCGCCAACGGGGCGGTCGAGGCGGCCCGGATCGTTACCGAGATGGCCTATACCCTACGCGCGGATCGTGCCTGACGTGTCGATGCAGGCTTGGCCGTGGCCCGTGGTCGGGTCATACTGGATCAAGGAGTAAAGGCAGCTCCGGCATGACCGGAGTGCGAAAGCACAGGGGGCATTCCATGCGCAAGCGACCGGTGCGCTCGATCCTCCGACGCCACCGCCTGGGCCCGGAGCTGGTGGCCGCGCGCGCCGACGAGACGGTGTGCGATGCCGCCAAGCGCATGGCCGAGAACAAGTGCGGCAGCATCCTGATCATGGACCGGGAGCGGCTGCTCGGCATCTTCACCGAGCGCGACCTCCTGGTCCGTGTGGTGGCCACGGGCCGGAACCCGGCCGAAACCAGGCTCGCCGACGTCATGACGACGGACATCGAAACCATCGGCGGCGACGAATCGATCGAGGAAGCGATCCGCCGCATGGACGAGGGTGCCTTCCGCCACCTGCCGGTGGTGGACAGCGAGCGGGTCCTGGGCGTCCTCTCGGTGCGCGATATCCCGATCCTGGAGCTGGGCTCGATGGCCAAGGAGCTCGACGAGCGCCACCGCCTGGCCGAGCGTATCTGGTAGGCCGCGGGGCACCGCGGCCGTCAACTGAGGATGGAAAAGGGTTGGCGGCTCGGCAGCCACCGGGCGGTGCCGCCGGCCGAGACGGTGGCACGACTCCGCCCACTACTGCCGCTCATGGGAATCACGCGGCTCGCCGACGTCACCGGCCTCGACCGGATCGGCGTGCCGGTCTTCCAGGCCATCCGCCCGCTCTCCCGGTCGGTCTCGGTGAGCCAGGGCAAGGGGCTCGACCCCGACGCCGCCCGGGCCTCGGCGCTGATGGAGGCGGTCGAGACCTGGCATGCGGAGCGGATCGACCGCCCGCTCCGGCTGGCGCGCGAGCGCGACCTCGCCCAGGCTGCACGGGTCATCGACACCGGCCGGCTGCCGCGGGTCGCGGGCACGGAGTATGATCCCGGGCGCCTGATCCTGTGGCTGCAAGGCCAGGAGCTCGGCAGCGGCGAGCCGGTCTGGGTGCCCTATGAGCCGGTCCACACGGACTATACCCTGCCGCAGCCGGCGGGCTCCGGCTTCTTCCTCGCCAGCACCAACGGGCTCGCCTCCGGCAATGTGCGCGCGGAAGCCGTCATCCATGCCGTGTGCGAGCTCATCGAGCGCGATGCCGTGGGCTTGTGGTTCCGAAGCGAGCCCACGTCGCGAGCGGCCACGGCCGTGGATCCGGACAGCGTCGATGACCCGGCCTGCCGCGAGGTCCTGGATCGCTGTGCCGAGGCCGGCTGCGCCATCGTGATCTGGAACGTCACCAGCGATGTCGGCGTGCCGGCGTTCCAGTGCCTCCTGCTCGACGAGCGCGACCCGCAAGGCCATGGCGGGCTGGGCTCGGGCTGCCACCCGGCCCGCGAGGTGGCCTTGCTGCGGGCGCTGACCGAGGCCGTGCAGGTGCGGATGACCTATGTCAGCGGTGCCCGGGACGATCTCTCGGCCGCCGAATATGCGGACGGTGCCCGTGTCCAGCGGCTCCGTCAGGCGACACGGCTCGCTGCCGGCAGCCGGGGTGGGATCGACTTCCAGTCACTGCCAGGCTGTGCCGAGGCGAGCTTCGAGGCCGATCTCGCCGTGATCGAAGCACGTCTGGCGGCCGCTGGCGTGGGGCCCGTGGTGATCGTCGACCTGGACCGGCCGGAGATCGGCGTTGCCGTCGTCCGTGCGCTCGTGCCGGGTCTGGAAGGTCCCGACGACCACCCGAGCTACACGCCCGGGGCACGCGCTCGTCGCGTCGGGGAAACGGTACCGTGAAGGCCTGCGTCTTCGTGGGGCCAAGCCTCGGCTCCGATGCCCCTGCCTCCGGCGACGAGCTTGCCGTCCTGCCGCCCGCGGCGCGCGGCGATCTCTACCGCGCAGCCTTGGCGGGCCCGCAGGTGATCGGCCTGATCGACGGCTATTTCGACGGCGTGCCGGCGGTGGCGCACAAGGAGATCCTGTGGGCGCTGGACCAGGGCATCCGCGTCCTCGGTGCCGCCAGCATGGGGGCTCTGCGCGCGGCCGAGCTGGCGCCCTTCGGCATGGAGGGCGTCGGTGCGATCTGGCGGGACTATGCCGACGGCACCTTGGAGGGTGACGACGAGGTCGCGGTGCTGCACGGGCCCGCCGAGTCGGACTGGCTGTCGCTGAGCGAGGCCCTGGTCAACGTGCGCGCCACGCTTGCGGCAGCGGAAGCCGCAGGTGTCCTCGACGCCGCAGCGGCGGCAGCCGTCCTTCGGGCGGCCCAGACCCTCTTCTACAAGGAGCGGCGCTGGAAGGCCATTCTTGCGGCGAGCGAGGATGTCGAGCCGGCGGTTCTGGCACGCCTCGCCGACTGGCTGCCCGCCGGCCGCGTCGACCGCAAACGGGAGGACGCCCGTCTCCTGCTCGAGCGGGTGCAGGCCCTCCTGAGGGAGGAGCCGTCACCGGCCGACGAGACCCCGCCGTTCGAGCACACGCAGATTTGGGACGAGATTGCCGGCGAGGTCGGGGACGGTGCCGAGGATCCGCTGACGGCACTGCTCGTGGGCGAGGCTCGGCTCGATCCGGAGCGCTATCGGCCACTTCATGACCGGGCGCTGGCCCGTCTGGCCGCTACGACATTGGCAGCCGAGCCGGGTGCCGCCGAGGTCCGGCGCAGGATCGAGCGGATGCGGCTGGAAGCCGGCCTGCTGCGCCGGGCGGAGCTGGAGGCCTGGCTCGCCCTGCGCGAGGTCGACGGCACCTGGCTCGAGCGGCAGGCCCGCGACGCGCTGGCGGTCGAAGCCATGGCGGCGGCCAGGCGCCCGCAGCTGGAGCGCCTCTGCCTCGATGAGCTGCGACTCTCGCCCGCCTTCCCCGAGGCGCTGGCACGAGCCCGGCGCAAGGAGGCCCTGCTCGCGGAGGCCGCCGCCCGTGGCGTGCGCTCGCCGCCTCCTTCGGCACTTGCGGCTCTCCGGCAGCGTCACGGCGAGAGCGCCAGTGCAGCGGAGATCGCCGCCAGGCTTGGCTTCTCGACCGTGGAAGAACTCTATCGCGTTCTGCTTGCCGAGCACTTATACACGCAGAGTTCTGAGTGAACCGTGTCTCGCCGGAGGGGGAGCGGCATGCGCTACGGGCGGGCAGGATCCGTCGGTAGTGAAGGGACGAGGGTTCGCCTTTTCCCGCAGGCGCCGTTCCTTGCCCGCTATGCCCGGCCCGAGACCATCACCCTGTCGGTACCCGTCGGCAGCGTCAGGCCGGGCCCGGCCGACCCGCGCATGTACACGCTCTGGCCGGTGGGCAAGCCCGAGCCCTACGGGCCCGTGCGGGGCATGGGGCACGGCCCGCTGCCGCTCTACAGCTGGCCGCCCTGGGACGGACCCATCGAGGCGCCCGCCATGCCGGGGCCGGACGGGCATCTCGACCGCATCCCGCTCGGGACGCCGCAGTTCGAGCTTGCCCACAGCTATGGCCTCGTCCGGTTCACCCTGGACATCTGGGAAGGCTATCTGGGCGGCCCGTTCCCCTGGCACTTCAGCGCCGAGTATGACGAGCTCGAGATCACCATCTTCCGCGGATTCGACAATTCGAGGGTCGGCTGGGGCTATCTCGAGCTGGGCTCGGAGACCTGGCCCGACGGCACGGACGAGCCCTTCGCCCTCAATCTCGACATCGTGGCGCACGAGACCGGGCACCTGATCGTCTACGGCGTGGTCGGCATGCCCGACCCGATCGACGACACCGGCGACTATTACGGCTTCCACGAATCGGCGGGCGATCTCGTGGCTCTCCTCACCGCCGCCCATTTCGGCAGCGTGGTCGACGAGATGTTCGACCAGACACAGGGCAACCTCGCGGCGATGAACCGGCTCGCAACCTTTGCCGAGCTGTCGCCGAACACGCAGATCCGCGTCGCCAACAACTGGGCCCGCCTGCGCAGCTTCGAGGGCGGCTGGTCCGACGAGCACGACCTCTCGCTGCCGCTCACCGGCTGCCTGTTCGACATCCTGGTCGACCTGTTCCACGAGAGCCTCGTCGAGCGAGGCCTGATCGACCCCGCGGCCGAGCACCTGGCCGACCTGATCGAGCGCGACGAAAGCGCCTTCCCGGTCCTCCAGGCCCTCTTCGACGCCGCCTATCCCCGGAACGAGGCCGGCTTCAAGGAAGCCTTCGCCGATGCGCGCGACCTGCTCGGCCGCTATCTCGGCCGGTGCTGGCCCCGCCTGCGCGGCAGGCCCGTGACCTATGACGGGATCATCCGCGAGCTCCTCCTGATCGACCGCGAGGAGACGGGCGGCCGTTGTGCCCGCATCATCCGCAACAACGCTCATTGGAGAGATATCGGCCGGGTAGAGATCGGGCCTCGCCTCACCCGGCCGGACAAGCGGAGCCATGGCAGCTCCCTACGCACGGTGGCCCCGGTCGACCAAGGTCGGGGTGTCTTCGGCCGAACGCTGGAATGCCGCCCGTGACGAGAGCGCCAGGGCCATGACGATCAGGCTCCCGCCCAGCCAAAGGCTGCTCTTAGGCACCTCGGCCCACACCAGATAGCCCCAGCTGCCGGCCCAGATCAGGCCCAGATAGTCGACCGGTGCAAGCACGGGCAGAGGCGCACGGCGGCAAGCTGCGACGTAGAGGAGGCTGCTGAGCCCGCCGGCGACGGCCACGGCTGCCAGCGCCCAACCTTCCCCTGCGGTCGGCACGATCCAGGCCGAGGAGGTGCCGAGGGACAGAAGCGCCACGAGACCCAGGCTGCCGTAGAAGGTGATGGCGATGCTGCTGTTCTCCTTTGCAAGCTCCCGCGAAAGAAGCTGCACGAAGGCGTAGGTAAGGGCTGCGATCAGCGGCAGGAGATGCACGAGGCGCGCCGTGCTGAAGCCGGGCTCGATGACGATCAGAGCGCCGGCGAGCCCAAGCAGGACGGCGATGCCCTGCAACAGCCCCACCCTCTCCCGGTGGAGGACGGGCGACAGTACCGCGAGGAACACCGGCCCCAGCATGAAGAGGGCGATCGCCTGTGCCAGCGGCAGCCGTCGGATGCTGAGATAGAGCAGCAGCATGGTGGTGGTCATGCAGGCCGCTCTGGCAAGATGCAGCGGCCACTGCCTCGGCCTCATGAGGCCCGCGCCACGCGACAGGGCGAGCAGGGTGAGCACGGGGATCAGGTCACCTAGAAGACGAGCGGACAGGATTTCGCTTACCGGGAGGGACGGGCTCAGGAGCTTGATCCCAGCATCCTTCGCGGAGCTGAAGACCGTTGCCACGGCATAGAGAAGCACGCCTCCCGCGGCGGCTCCTCCTGCCGGGGCGAATGCCCGCCACCGCATTCAGAGCGCCCCTTAGCCTGCGGCAGCGGTAGTGCCGCCGGACCCGTTGTCGAGCGCGGCGCGGGCCGCTTCCCACAAGGAACTGCGCTGGAGCTCGAACTCGACACGCTTGCACTCGAGGCCGAGCTGGAGACGCCGCTCGATCTCGGCCACCATCTGCAGGGCATCCTCCCGCTTCCGGTCGACGCGGCCGGTCGGTAGCCAGGCCCGGAGCCGGCCCAGATCCGCGCTCAGGGCACTGTCGGCGCCGGCTGCGATCTCGATCGCCCGTGCAAAGCTGCGCTCGCCGTAGAAGAGCCGCTTCGCCGCCTGACCCACCGTGTCGGCGCAGGCTTGGCTCACGACCGCCTCGCGCACGGCCCGGTCGAGAGTGGCGCGGATATTCACCATCGCCTCGGAAATGGCCGGATAGCCGAGCTCCGCGGGCCCATGCCGGACCGCCACCTCGTCGTCATCCATGAGCACGCCGTCCCGGAACGCCTCGAAAATCCAGCCTACGCCGTCCATGCCGAACGGCGCCAGCTCGGCTGCCCGGAGCGCCCCCATGCTGGCGCTGCCCAGCACCTGCACGCCCTCCTGCAGCGCCCACAGAACCTCCTTGTGCCAGACGGAGGGCACCTGCTCGAAGTAGCCGTCGACGAGCCCAATGATCCGAGCGCCTGCCGCCGCCGCCCGGTAGACGTCGCCGAACGCGGCCGGCGGCCGGCGTGCGATCCCAGCCGGGAGAGCTCCCGGGAGGGTGGGCCCGACAAAGACGACGGCTTCGGCGGCCATGCCTGCAGCGCCCTCAGTCGTCCGCGACCCGCAGGCCCGGCACGATCACGCGCGCGACCGGGATATCGATCTCGGGCAGCGTGAGATCGACTGCCACGACCTCGCGAAAACCGGCGCGCTCAAGGCGTCGCAGGGCGGTGTCGAGGTCGTGTTCGAGACTGTCGGAGGGCCAGGACGGTGCCGCAGCGACGGCGCGGCGTCCCTGGCATCCTTCCAGGATCTCGAGCCAGCGTTCTCCGTCGGAAGCTCGGGCAGCCTCGTCGTATTCGGCAAGGGTCAAGTCGTCCCTGACGCCCGTGATCACGGTGAGCCGGGCTTGGGCGGCCTCGGTCAGCGCTCGCGCCAGCGCCACTTCGCGGACGAGATGGCAGCCCTGGCCGGAGACCGGGCAGGCCGCCGTGGCGGCCGGGCCTGCTTCGACCAGCCAGCACATGAAGGTGGGCAGGCCTACCTCGCTGGTGATGTCCCATACGCCGACCGAGAGGCCCGCACCCACGAACCGGCCCAGAAGCTCCCGGCAGGCGGGATCGTCGACGCTGGCGAGGTCCACCCGGCGCGCGTCGCACTCGTTGGGCGTGGCCTCGTCCCAGCACACGAGACAGTCGCGCTCGACCACCTCACACAGGCCGTGCAGGATCGCTTCCAGCGGATGGTTGCCGGAGGCCAAGCCGTTGGAGCTGGCCGTGAAGCAGCCGGAGCCTTCCGGCAGCGGCTTTCGATAATCGGTATGCACCAGCTCATAGGGCACCCAGCGCTCGCCACCGCGCGCAAGGTCAGTCCCGGCGACCCAGAGGATCGGGAGGTCGGGACGGAACGAGGTGTCGGGAAGCGCTGGCAGGCGCCACACATCGACGACGGCGCGTTTGGCATCAAGCTCCTCGAGGGTCGAGCGCAGGACCGGTCTGGCGACGCGCTCGGCGTGGTAGCCCTCGGCCGCCTCCATCATGCCGGAGGCCATGGCCGCCTCAAGGGAAAGCCCCTTGCCCATCGATACCGCGACCGAGCGCGAGTTCGGCCGGCAGACGGAGACGACCGGAATCCCCAGCCGGTCGAGCCCCGTGATATTGGCGACGCGTGTTATACCGAGTTCATGAGCCACGGCACGGACACGGGCCACCGTGACCGATGGGTGAACCAGCCGATGCGTGCCGTCCAGATAGGCCTTGAGGCTGCCTATGCGGTCACGCACAGCCGTGAGACTGACCGCATCCACGGGTCCACCCTCACCGGGGCAGAAGCTGCGGCGCACGCCTCATGCGTGAGGGGCGCGCCGCAGCAGGAGCAGTCATGAACCGCGTAAGGCAAGGCCGCCGATCGCCCGGTGCCACCTAACGGGTCGGACCGTCAGGGGCGCATGTTCTGGCCGATCGGCTTCGGGCGCGGATTCCTGACCGGAACCGGCCGGGCATCGTGGCTCGTGACCTGCTGCTCGGCATCATTGATCGATGTCTGAGTGGTCGCTGAAACGTTCTGCATCATTCAACCTCCCTAACAACCCGCGCATGATGATCGTCGACCAACCCCGGCGCAAGGCCAAAGCTACAAGTATGGGCGAAGCAGCAGGCAGGTCTCCGCCAGAGAAGCCACCATTCCACACTTGCGGCTCGCGGGTATGTGGCTAATGTGGGACAAGCTGCGCAGGGGAGAGGTCGAATGGCGGACGAGCCAACAGTCCCGGAACCGCTGCTTGCGGGCACGGGGATCAGTCTCTTCGGCCGCAAGGTGGCCGGCCTGACGATCGACCTGACAGTGGCCGGCAGCAGCCTAGGCGGCGGCTTGGCTCGCCTGAGCCCTGCTGGCGACAATAGGCAGCCGAGCCTTGCCCGCATCTACGGGTTCAGCTTCGAGGGCCAGTATTACGATCTCGTCCGTCCGGCGGTCTTCCTGGTTCATGGTGAAGGGGAGCAGGCTGCTAACAAGCTGGCGAAGACCGGGACCGTGGGCGAGCCGCCTGCGTTCGCCGATGACGTGCGGATATGGCAGTACGATCGGGCCGACTTCTCGCTTCGGCTCGAGCTGGATGTGGGGCCCCTCGAGCGCATCTTGCTGGAGGCGGAGCTCCCCTTGGATGGACCTGCCTACGCGGGTGCGAATGTCCGTCAGGCCGGAGCCAACGTGCGCCTCCGCCAAGCGGGAGCCAATGTTCGTTACGCCGGCGCCAATGTCAGGCTGCGTGGAGGCGGGTCCGGCGACTGACGCCTTCCCTTGCCTGCCGTTCAGTCCGGCAGGCCTGCGCGCCTAAGTCCCTCCATGTAGAACTCGAGGGCCTGCCGGTCTCGATAGGGCGGCCGCTTGGCCCACTCCGAGACCCGGAACGCGGGATGCAGGCGCAGTATCTCCTGTGCCTGTTGCTGCGCTTGCTCGATGTGGCCCAAATGGGCGTAGTGTGCTGCCAGCATCCGACGCCCTTCGGCAGGATTGCGCATCCTGTTGATGGTGGCGATGACATCCTCATGTCGGCGCAGCGTGCTGTAGGCGTCGGCAAGGTACCAGAGATACCAGTCCGGATAGTAAGGGTTGAGCCGCATCGCCCGGTTCATCAGGTCAACGGCACGCTCGCTCTCGCCGACATAGACCAGGGCGTCCGCATATTCGGCCAGGATGTCGGCATCGTTTGGATTAAGGTCGATCGCACGCTCATAGGCATCGATCGAGGCCTCGTGCTCCTTCCGATAGAGGTGCGCATAGCCCAGCTCGGAGAAGCCGCGGGCGTCGGACGGGTCCTGGTGGGAGGCGGTGAGCGCCAGATGGAGCGCCTCGTCCAGCGCGTGCTGTGGATCAGATGACCATGAGTAGCGCCACTCGTAGTTGAAGGTGCGCGACAGGGCGGCGTATGGGCGCCCATAATCCGGGCTCAGGGCCGCTGCCTGCTCGAACAAGCGTCGGGCATGCATGACGGTGTCGGGCCGCAGGATCAGGCTCAGCTCCTCGCCGCGGAGGACGAGACCGTAAGCCGAGAGCGGCGGCTGGGTCCGGACGCGGCGGCGGCGTTCGGCGGCGGCGATCTGGATGGCCATGCGGCCGGCGATCGTGCTCGTGGTCTCGTCCTGGAAGAGGAAGATGTCGTCCAGCGAGCCGTCGAAACGGTCGGCCCACAAGCTGGCGCCGGTCTCGGCCTCGATCAGGTGGCAGTTGATGCGGAGGCGGCGGCCCTGGCGCTGGAGCGTGCCCTTGTACAGATAGCGGACGCCGAGCTTGCGGCCGGTGGTCTGGTCGTCCTTGGCGTAGCGGAAAGGGAAGGCCGAGTGGCGGGCGATGACGATCAGCTCGCGAAAGCGCGTGAGATTGTGGATCAGGTCGGCCGCGATCCCATACGCCAGATGGCGGTCGGCGGACTCAGCCGAGAGTGGGGTGAGCGGCAGGACCGCGATCGAGGCCGTGTCCTCACCGGCCTCGGGCCCGGGCGGCACGATCGGCTCGTCGGCGGGTGCCCCGCCGTTGCCGTTGCCGTAGGTCGAGATCTCGTGCGCCAGGATGGCGTCGTCGATATTGTGCAGGCGGCGCCAGCCGATCGGGCGGATGCAAAGATCGGACGCGGGGGCGAGCCGTGAGCGCACGGCGTCCGAGATGCACACGCCACCGGGTGCCGCCAGCCGCTGCAGGCGCTCGGCGATGTTGATGTGGTAGCCGTACGCCTCCTCGCCGGCGTAGGTGATCTCACCCCAATGGATGCCGATCCGGAAGCGCAGCGGCTGCTCCTCCAGGCTCCAGACGGTGTCGTTCGCCATGTCGCGCTGGAAGGTGAGCGAGAAGCGGACCGCCTGCTCGGCCTCGTTGAAGAGGGCGAAGATGCCATCGCCGATCGTCTGCATCACGCGGCCGCCATAGTCGGCCACGAGCCGCCGGCAGAGCCGGCGCGCATCGAGAATGCGGCCATAAGTGCGGCGCTCGTCCCGCGCCAGGTGCATGCTGAATCCATGCACGTCGGCGAACAGAACGGCCGCTTTCTGCCGCCGCGATCCCTCCACTCCATCGGCCATGCTGAGGGCCTTCAATCTTTTTTCAGGCTGCCAAGATGGGCAATCGGGCTACTCGTGCAAGTGCGAATTGCTGGTTGGGCCGAGTTTGTGCGCAAGGCGAACACCACTTGGATTTGCCACCCAGAAGCGTAGTGTGGAATCGATAAGTCCCGTCGTTGCCGCAGCTTGGCCGTACAATGATAAGTCGTTTAGCAGCCCTCGCGGTTTATGCTGCATTTGCGTAATACCGCCGGGGCTGTCACAGGACTGTGGCGGAGCTGCCATAATGACAGGCAAATCGCCGGCCGCGCTGCGAGCCTGTAGGATGAAAACGTTATCTGCCGGACCGCCTGCGGATGGCGCCGATGCGGTCCTGCCGGGTTGCCGGCCGGGCCGCGGTGCGCGATGTCTCCCCGTCAAGGACAGCTCGGGAGGCAGGACGGATGGCAGAGCTCAGGGCGGACGGGAAGCGCGTTCTCGTGACCGCCGGCGCCTCGGGCATCGGGCGCGCCATCGTGGACGTGCTGATCGAGGCCGGGGCGCGGGTGCACATCTGCGATGTGGACGAGGCTGCCCTGGCGGCGTTCCGCGAGGCACAGCCCTCGGTCGGTGCCACGGTGACGGATGTCGCCGACGAGGATCAGGTCGACCTCCTGTTCGCGGAAGCCGAGCAGCGCCTGGGCGGCCTCGACGTGCTCGTGAACAATGCCGGGATTGCAGGGCCCACCGGGCCCATCGAGGAGATCACGGCGGCGGACTGGCGGCGCTGCATCGAGGTCGACCTCACGAGCCAGTTCCTCTGCACCCGGCGCGCGGTGCCGATGCTCAAAGCTGCCGGGGGCGGTGCCATCGTCAACCTCTCCTCCGCTGCCGGGCGGCTCGGCTATGCCTTCCGCACCCCCTATGCCGCCGCCAAGTGGGGCGTCATCGGCCTGACCCAGAGCCTCGCCAAGGAGCTTGGGCCCGCCAACATCACCGTCAACGCCGTTTTGCCGGGCGTGGTGCAGGGGCCTCGGATCGATCGCGTCATCGAGGCCCGCGCGCAAACGCTCGGCATTGCGCACGAGGAGATGGAGCGGCGCTACCTGGAAGGGGTCTCGCTGCGCCGGATGGTGACCGGCCACGACGTGGCGCACATGGTGCTCTTCCTGGTCTCGCCCCTGGGCCGCAACGTCTCCGGCCAGTCGCTGGGCGTCTGCGGTAACGTGGAGACGATCTGATGCCCGGGACCGTCGCCATCGTCGGCTGCGGCCTGGTCGGCCGCGCCTGGTCCATCGCGTTCGCGCGGGCAGGGTGGGAGACCCGGCTCTGGGACCCGATCGAAGGTGCCGTCGATGCCTGCCTCGGCATGGTCGACGAGCTGCTGGCCGATCTCGCGGCGCAGCAGCTGCTGGAGGAGCCGCCGGCTGCGGTGCGGGCGCGCTACCGGCCCATGCCCGATCTCGAGGCGGCCCTGGCCGGCGTGGCCTGGGTCCAGGAGAGCGCCCCGGAGCGGGTCGAGGTGAAGCGCGAGCTGTGGGGCCGGATGGACAAGGCCGCACCACCCGAGGCGATCCTGGCAAGCTCCACCTCGGCCATCGTGCCCTCGCGCTTCACCGAGGAACTCGGGGGCCGCGAGCGCTGCGTCATCGCCCACCCGCTCAACCCGCCCTATCTGATCCCCGCGATCGAGCTCGTCCCCGCACCCTGGACCAGTGCCGAGGCCATGCGGCGCGCCGAGGCGATCATGCGCGGGATCGGCCAGGCGCCGATCATGATGCGCAAGGAGATCGACGGCTTCGTCATGAACCGCCTCCAGGCAGCGCTGGTCGAGGAGGCGTTCAAGCTCGTGGCCGAGGGCTATTGCGGTGCTGAGGACATCGACATCGGCCTGAAGCAGGGCTTGGCGCTGCGCTGGTGCTTCATGGGCCCGTTCGAGACCGGCGACCTCAACGCGCCGGGCGGCATCCGCGACTATGTCACCCGCTACCGCAGCGTCTTCGACGGCATCCACGAGACAGACCTGCCCCGCCCCGACTGGACCGGCCCCGTCATCGACCGGATCGAGGCCGAGCGCGCGGAACACCTGCCGCGCGGCGCCGAGGCCAACCGCGCCCGCCAGCGCTGGCGCGACCGGCGGCTGATGGCGCTTGCCGCGCACAAGCGGGTAGCTGCAGCCGAGATCGGGGACTGACTTCCTGTCCGCTTGGTTCCATATGGAGCACGGAGGTCTTCATGGCTCTGATGCTCGGCAAACTCTATGATGCGTTGCGTGATGCGCAGATCCCGGAGTCCAAGGCTCGCGAGGCCGCAGAGGAGGTCGCGGCCTATGAGCGCGATATTGCGGTGCTGCGGACAGAGCTGCGCGTGGTCCAGGCCCTTGGTGGCATCACAACAGTGCTCCTGCTGGGAGTGCTCTGGCAGCTTGTGACGCTCTCCAGCACAGTCGGGCGGATTGATGAACGGCTCGGCGGGGTCGAGCAGCGGCTCGGAGGAATCGAAGCGCGACTAGGGGGCGCGGAGCAGCGCCTCGGTGGAATCGAGAGCAGACTGCCGGCGCAAGGCAGGTGAGTCTCAGGGAGCATGAACGTGGCCGGACCTCGCAAAGTCATCATTACCTGCGCCGTGACGGGTGCCATCCACACGCCGTCGATGTCGCCGCATCTGCCGATCACGCCCGAGGAGATCGCCGACGCTGCCATAGGGGCGGCCGAGGCGGGGGCGGCGATCGTGCATCTGCATGCGCGCAACCCCGAGACCGGAAGACCCGACCAGACGCCGGAGGCGTTCGGGCGCTTCCTGCCGGTGATCAAGCAGCGCACGGACTGCGTGGTGAACCTCACCACCGGCGGCGCGCCGTGGATGACGGTGGATGAGCGGCTGCTGCCGGCCGCCACCTTCAAGCCGGAAGTGGCCTCGCTCAACATGGGCTCGATGAACTTCGGCCTGTTCCCCATGCTGGCCCGCTACAAGGAGCTTCAAGCACGACTGGGAGCGGCCCTACCTCGAAGGCAGCCGCGACCTCGTCTTCAAGAACACCTTCAAGGATATCGAGCACATCCTGACCACCTGCCGGGACAACGGCACCCGGTTCGAGTTCGAGTGCTACGACACCGCCCACCTCTACAACCTGGCGCACTTCCTCGATCGCGGCGTCGTCCAGCCGCCTTTGTTCGTGCAGACCGTGTTCGGCATCCTGGGCGGGATCGGCACCCACCCCGACGACGTCCTGCACATGAAGCGCACGGCCGACCGGCTGCTCGGCGACGCCTACCGCTGGTCCGTGCTGGGGGCCGGGCGCAACCAGATGCCGATCGCCGCCATGGCGGCCGCCATGGGCGGGAACGTTCGAGTCGGCCTCGAGGACAGCCTGTGGGACGGCCCGGGCCGTCTGGCAGAAAGCAATGCCGCCCAGGTCAGGCGCGTGCGGTCGATCCTGGAGGGGCTTGGGCTGGAGATCGCAACGCCTGCGGACGCCCGCGAGATCCTGGCACTCAAGGGCGGCGACCAGGTGGCGTTCTGACCCTCACTCGCTCGCCATGCCCTGGAGGATGTCCCTGATCGCCTGACGCCGCCGTTCGACCTCGACCGTCAGGCGGCGGATTTCGGCTTCCGCCGTGCCGTCGCCCTGCCGCGCCTGCTGGAGCTCGCCTCGCAGCTGGCCGGCCTCGTTCTGCAGGGCAGCCAGTGCCGTGCGGTCCCTGGCCCGGGCGGCACGCAGCCGGGCCAGCTCCTGCTCCATGGCAGCGGCGTCCTTGTCCATCGCCGCCAAGCGCTGCTCCCAGGCGATCCGGTCGCTGGCCAGCCGGGCCGCTTCGGCATCGAGCCGCTGCACCTCCTCCTGGGACAACCGGTAGGCCGCGACCTTGGCCTCGATCTCGGCCGTGAGGCGGCGGGAACGCTCCTCGTAGCCACCCCCGAGGGCACAGATGCTCGACGTGATCAGGCCGAGGCTGCGCTCGGGGTTGCAGTCGTCGGCCGTCACCCCGCAGCCGGCGAGCCCCAGCGCAGCAAGCCAGACAAGGCTGCCGGCCGGCTTCACCCCTGCGCGTCCGCCACGTCGGCCGCACCGGTCAGGGCCTGGAGCTGCTGATCGAGACGAGCCAGCTCCTGGCGCAGCTCGTCGCGGCGGTGGGCCAACTCGGCCGGGGTCTCGATGTTGCGCTGGCGCAGGTCGGCAAGCTCGGCATCCATGGATGCGACCTGCTGCGCAAGGCCGCTGCGGGCCTGCCGGATCTGGTCGGCGTCCTCGCGGGCCTCGCCGACGGCGTGCTCCAGCTCCTCGTGGCTGGCATCGCCGCGAGCAACCTCGCTCTCCAGCCGGGCGATCGCGGACCGATGCTCGGCCACGACCCGCTGTGCCGCGTCGCCGGCCTCGCGCGCGTCGGCCACGTCCTGCTCTGCCTGGTCCAGGCGGTCCTTCAGCCTGCTCTCGTCGACGGCGTAGCGGTCCTGCCGGTCGCGGACGACATAGCCCGTGGCGGCACCGGCAGCGGCACCGACGGCGCCGGCCACGGCCGCGCGCTTCAGGCAGCTCCCGAGGTCGCGGTCGTCGCTGAGGATCACGCTGGCGCAGCCGGCCGCAGCCCCGATGCCGGCACCGTACAGGGCACCCCGGGCCGGGTAGCTCGAGGCGTAGTCCTGCAACGTGCGCTGATCGTCGGCAGCACTGCCCAAGGGGTCGTCGGGTTCGCCAGCACCAGTCGCACAGCCTGCCAGGCTCATGACGACGATGAGCAGCCCGACCGTTGCGGTTCGTTCGGTCATTCGATTCCCCCTTTCCGCACGCGCGCTAGTCTCCGAGGAGCTCGCGCGCGATCGCCTCCCGGTCACCCGCCGAGCCACCTCGCCAGCGGGCTACCTGGGCCACGAAGCGGCGTGCGAGATCCGGCACGCCGCCCACCTCGTCGAGGTCGCCATGCTGTGCCTCGACCGCCATCAGCCGGTTCTCGAGCAGGGCCTGCGGGTAGGTCTCGGCCACCTGCCGCAGGAGATCGACATAGGCGTCACGGGTGAGCTCGCGCGCGGCCGTGGCACGGGCCAGAGCCGGCTCGTACTGCTGCCGGCAGGCCTGATCGCCGCCGCACACGGCAAGCGCCGTCTCCAGGCGGCGCACGTCCGCGACGTCCCGCCGGTAACCCCGCGCCAGCTGCGCCCCGGCCTTGATCGCCGAGACGGCCGCCTGGCCGTGCTCCCGCTCCCGCACCAGCCGTTCGCGCTGCATGAGCTTGCCGATGCCGGCAAGGTCCGCCCTCAGGCTCGGGTCGCTCACAGATGCGGCAAGGCTTTCGAGCCTTGCCATCGAATCCTCCGGCGAGGAAGACAACTGCTGCCGTTGCGGCGGCGGCAATGCGGACGGGGGCTCCTCCTGCATCCGGTCAAGGCCCCACCAGCCGCCCAGAGCGGCTGCCGCGGCCAGGATAACGACGGCACCCACCAGCAGCGCACGCGGCCACCTCGACCGCGACCCGTCGCCTTCGTCCCGAGCGGATCCCCAGCCAACCTGGGCCTCGAGCGACGCTGTGAGCGTGGCGGGATCCAAGGCGAGCACGCCCTCGCGCGCGCTGCGCAGCAACTCGGGCGCTATCCCGAACACCGGCCGCCCGGGTGGCACGTCCTCGCTCCAGCCGTGCCCACCGAGGGCCCGCAGCGCCACGACACCGCTGCCGTCCACGCGGAAGCTCACGCGCCGTGGGGCGCCTTCCCCCTCCTCGATGAGCCTGGCGGCACCGGTGCCGAGATCGAGCTGCACCACGCCTTTGAAGGCTCTGGCGAGCTCGGCGAAATCCAGGCTGCCCAGCCGCTCGCCGGGCCTGAGCTCGCGCGGCAGCGTCGCCGGCACCGGCCCCACCGGGCGCAGCAGGACGCGTTGGCTCGTGTGCGCGATGAAGCCCAGCCGGTAGGGCTGGGCAAGCGGATGTCGGGTCGGTGCAGGGTGGAGGCCGGCCGGCGATGCCTGGTCGGTCTCCGGCTCCTGCCCATCGACGAGCTGCATGTCTGGTCCAGACGGTCTCGAGCCGTCCCCCTTTTGCACGGTGCCAGCCGAAGAAACGGCCAGGAGGCCGGTTCGGCTCCGAAGCGGCTTGGCGCTAAAGCGGCCGTCGGAGGAGGCGGCCCAGCTCACCCACGACGCCGCGCCGGAAAGCGAGCACGCAGAGGATGAAGACGAAGCCCTGCACGACCGTCACCCAGGCGCCGAGCTGGGCCAGGTAGTTCTGCAGGGAGATGATGATCAGGGCGCCTGCCACCGGGCCGAACACGGTGCCGAGCCCGCCCAGGAGCGCCATCAGCACGACCTCGCCCGACATCGTCCAGTGCACGTCGGTCAGCGAGGCGAGCTGGAAGACGAGCGCCTTCGTGCTGCCCGCCAGGCCGGAGAGCGCGGCCGAGAGGACGAAAGCCACGAGCTTGTAGCGGTCGGTGTCGTAGCCCAGCGAGATGGCCCGCGGCTCGCTCTCGCGGATCGCCTTCAGCACCTGCCCGAAGGGCGAGTGGATCGTGCGGTAGATGAGCAGGAACCCGAGCACGAAGATGGCCAGCACGACCCAGTAGAGGGTCATCATGTCGGTGAGGTCGAAGATGCCGAAGAGGTGCCCACGCGGGATCGCCTGGATTCCGTCCTCGCCCCCGGTGAACGGCACCTGCAGGTAGAAGAAGTAGACCATCTGGGCCAGCGCCAGGGTGATCATGGCGAAGTAGATGCCCTGGCGGCGGATCGCCAGCGCCCCGAAGCCGAGGCCCAGGACCGCCGCCGCCGCAGTGCCGGCCAGGAGCGAGAGCTCGGGCGGCAGGCCCCAGACCTTGGCAGCGTGGCCGGCGATGTAGCCGCCCGTGCCGAGAAAGGCCGCGTGACCGAAGGAGAGCAGGCCGCCATAGCCGATCAGCAGGTTGAAGGCGCAGGCGAAGAGCGCGAAGCAGAGCACGCTCATCAGGAAGACGGGATAGGCAACGAGCGGGGCAAGCGCGAACACGGCCACCATGACCGCGAATGCCACGTAGCGGTGCGTCTCGGACCGGGTCTCGAGACCCTCCGTCAGCGTCTGGGCGGCGACCGCCATCTCAGGCTCCCCGCCCGAACAGGCCGGCGGGCTTGATCAGGAGCACGATCGCCATCAGGACGAAGATCACGGTGGCCGAGGCTTCGGGATAGAACACCTTGGTCAGCCCCTCGACCACGCCGACCCCGAAGCCGGTGAGGATCGAGCCCAGGATCGAGCCCATGCCGCCGATCACCACCACGGCGAAGACGACGATGATGAGGTCGGCCCCCATGAGCGGGCTCACCCGGTAGATCGGGGCCGCCAGCACGCCCGCGAACGCCGCCAGCGCCGCCCCGAAGCCGTAGGTGAGCGTCACCATCCGCGGCACGTTGATGCCGAAGGCCTGGACCAGGCTCGGGTTCTCGGTGGCGGCACGGAGATAGGATCCCAGCCTGGTGCGCTCGATCACGAGCCAGGTGGCGAGGCAGACGACGAGCGAGGCCACGACCACCCAGGCCCGGTAGTTGGGCAGGAACATGAAGCCGAGATTCTGCCCGCCGGCCAGCTGGGGCGGCACCTGGTAAGGCAGGCCGGAGGACCCGTAATAGTTGAGGAAGAAACCCTGCAGCATCAGCGCCAGGCCGAAGGTGAGCAGGAGCCCGTAGAGATGGTCGAGATTGGCGATGCGCTTGAGCAGCAGACGCTCGACCAGCATGCCGAAGGCGCCCACGGCCACAGGCGCGAGGAGCAGCGCCCACCAATAACCGATGCCGAGATAGGTGAGCAGGAACCAGGCGCAGAAGGCACCCAGCATGTACTGGGCGCCGTGCGTGAAGTTGATGATGTTGAGAAGCCCGAAGATCACCGCGAGGCCGAGCGACAGGATGGCGTAGAAGGCGCCGTTGATGAGCCCGATCAGGAGCTGACCGAACAGCACCTGCGGGGCGATGCCGAGAAGCTGCTGCATTGCCGGTGCCTCCTGCGCTCTGCCCCTGCGTCAGCCGATCACTTCACCAGCGGGCAGTTGCCCTCGTTCAGCGGGCGGAAGGCCTGGTCGGCGGGGATCGTCGCCCGGAGGTTGTAGTAGTCCCAGGGCTTGGTCGATTCCGACGGCTTCTTGACCTCGAACAGGTACATGTCGTGCAGCTTGCGGCCGTCGGCCCGGATCGTGCCCTTGCCGAAGAGCGGATCGTCGGTGGGCAGCTCCTTCATCTTCGCGACCACGGCCTTGCCGTCGGCATCGCTGCCCAGCGCCTTCAGCGCCTTGAGGTAATGCAGCACGCCGGCGTAGACGCCGGCCTGGGACATGGTGGGATGCAGGTCGCGGTTGCCCTTGGCCATGCGCTCGCCGAAAGCGCGGGTCTGGTCGTTCATGTCCCAGTAGAAGGACTCGGTGAAGACGAGGCCCTGCGCGGTCTCGAGCCCCAGCCCATGCACGTCGGTGATGAACAGGAGGAGGGCTGCCAGGCTCTGGCCGCTCTGGGTGATGCCGAACTCGGCCGCCTGCTTGATCGAGTTGATGGTGTCGCCGCCGGCATTGGCCAGGCCGATCACCTTGGCACCCGAGCCCTGGGCCTGGAGGAGGAAGGAGGAGAAGTCGGCCGTGCTGAGCGGGTGACGCACGGCGCCCAGCACCTGGCCGCCGCTCTTGGTCACGACCGCCGAGGTATCACGCTCGAGCGCATGGCCGAACGCATAGTCGGCGGTGAGGAAGAACCAGGTGTCGCCGCCGCCCTGCACCACGGCCTTGCCGGTGCCGTTGGCGAGCGCCCAGGTGTCGTAGGTCCAGTGCACCGTGTTGGGCGAGCACTTGGGACCGGTGAGGTCGGACGTGGCGGCACCGGAGTTGACATAGACTTTGTTCTTTTCGCGGGTGACCTCGTTGACCGCCAGGCCCACGGCCGAGTTCGGCACGTCCACGATAATGTCGACCTGATCGACGTCGTACCACTGGCGGGCGATGTTGGAGCCGACGTCGGGCTTGTTCTGGTGGTCGGCGAAGATGACCTCGATCGGCGTGCCGTCGAGCGAGCCGCCGCTGTCCTCGACCGCGAGCTTCGCCGCCAGCACCGAGCCCGGGCCGCCAACGTCGGCGTAGAGGCCGCTCTGGTCGTTGAGCACGCCGATCTTGATCTTGCCGTCGGTGAACTCGGCGGCCTCGGCTCCTGCGGCCAGCACCACCAGTGCCGTGGCCGTGGCAAGCGACGGTCCCAGTCTCATCCTGTCAGCCCTTCCCTTGATCATACGCCCAGATACTCGTGCAGCTTGGCCTCCTGCCGACCGATCTCCGCGTTCGGGACCATGTCGACCACCCGCCCGTGCTCGACCACATAGTGCCGGTCGGCGACGGTGGAGGCGAAGCGGAAGTTCTGCTCGACCAGCAGGATCGTGAAGCCCTGCGACTTCAGCTCGCGGATCGTGCGCCCGATCTGCTGCACGATCACCGGCGCCAGCCCCTCCGTCGGCTCGTCGAGCAGGAGCACCCGCGCACCCGTGCGCAGGATGCGCGCGATCGCCAGCATCTGCTGCTCGCCACCGGAGAGCTTGGTGCCCTGGCTGCCCAGCCGCTCCTTCAGGTTCGGGAACAGCTCGAAGATGCGCTCCACGGGCAGCCCGCCCGGCCGTACCTCGGGCGGCAGCATCAGGTTCTCGCGCACGTTGAGGCTGGCGAAGATGCCGCGCTCCTCGGGGCACAGCGCCATGCCGAGCCTGCGCGATCCGGTTCGAGGGCATGGCGATCAGCTCGGCATCACCGAACCGCACCTGGCCCTGCCGCCGCTGCACCATGCCCATCATCGAGCGCAACGTCGTGGTCTTGCCGGCCCCGTTGCGGCCCAGCAGCGTCACCACCTCGCCCTCGCGGACCTCGAACCCCATCCCGTGCAGGATGTGCGATTCCCCGTACCAGGCGTGGAGGTCCACGACCTCGACCAGGGCGGCTTCCATCTCAGGCAGCCTCCGTGCCCATATAGGCCTCGCGCACGCGCTGGTCGGTCGAGACCGTGGCGTAGTCGCCCTCGGCCAGCACCTCGCCCCGTGCCAGCACGGTGATCCGGTCGCTGAGATCGGCCACGACCGAGAGGTTGTGCTCGACCATGAGCACGGTGCGTCCTTTCGCCACCTGCCTGATCAGGGCGGCGATCTTCCCCACGTCCTCGTGGCCCATTCCGGCCGTGGGCTCGTCCAGCAGCATGAGCTTGGGCTCGAGCGCGATCGTGGTCGCGATCTCCAGCGCCCGCTTGCGGCCATAAGGCAGCTCGACCGCCGGCACCTCCGCCAGATCGGCGATGCCCACGTCCTCCAGCAGCTCGCGTGCCCGCTCGTCATAGCGCTCCAGCACCCGCTCCGAGCGCCAGAAGTCGAAGGATTCGCCCCGGCCACGCTGCAGGGCCACCCGCACGTTCTCGAGCGCGGTCAGGTGCCCGAACACGGCCGAGATCTGGAACGAGCGCACGAGCCCCAACTTGGCGACGTCGGAGGGCTTGGCGGCGGTGATGTCGCGGCCGTCGTAGACGATCCGCCCGCGGGTCGGCCGCAGGAACTTGGTGAGCAGGTTGAAGCAGGTGGTCTTGCCGGCACCGTTGGGGCCGATCAGGGCGTGGATCGAGCCCCGTCTGACCGAGAGGTCGACGTTTCGGACGGCGAGGAAGCCCGCGAACTCCATGGTGAGCCCGCGCGCCTCCAGAACGATATCGCCCTTGTCCATCCGGGCTGCAGCCACCTCCCCACAGTCTTGGCCAAGGCCGATAACGGGAAGTGGTGCGGCTGTGAAGCCCGGGCCTGCGCGCGCTAGACCGTGAACGGCTTCGGTTCAGGAACGCGGCCGCCACGTCGCCGACCTGGAACAGGTTGGGCGTCTGGGTCGGCGGCATGCGGCCGACGATGGCCTCGATGGAAGGCGCGGTAACCGCCATTGAAGGCCCCCTCCTTCCAGACCTTCTTCATGATTGGCGGTGAAGAGGCCGTTGCGGTTGCCGTCGAGCGAGACCTGGGCGTCCTGGCAGCCCGAGATCAGGATCGCGCCGGCCGCAGGCGGGGTGCTCTCCGCACCGGCGGTGGCGGCCTGGAGCGCCAGATACATGTCTTTGTGCTCGTTGTAGGCGTCCATCGTCACCTCGATCGGTGCCAGCCCGGACCCGCGCCCCCTCCTCGGGCGGCACCGCAGTCCTTCGGCATCGTCTCGGCAGCCGACTTGGCGATGCTCCGCGCCAGCTCTTCTGGCGACGGCCCGCCGGCCTTGACCCGCTCGCGCAGCACCGTCCCGCTATGGCAGCTGTCGGAGAGGCTGACGATCCGCACGCCCTTCTTGAACTGGCCGAGGAGGCGTAGAGTCTCGTCGTCGATCAGCTGGCGCTCGTAGAGACACCAGGTCTCGTCCATCTTGTCGTCCTCGTCGCTGCCCTCGTCGGGGATCTGACCGCCATGCCCGGAATAGGTGAGGAAGCAGCAGGTCGCCCTGCCTCCAGGGTCCTGCGCGAGCCGCAGCATCTCCTTGATCAGCCGGCCGGAGGTCGCCTCCTTGGTGAGCAGGACGGTGGTCTCCGCATAGCCGACCGCCTTCGCGATCGCCGCCATGTCGTTGGCATCGAACTCGCAGGCCGCAAGCTCGCCATCCCAGCCGCCATAGTGCTTGGGATCGACGAAGTTCAGTCCCAGATGCAGCGAGTAGCCTTTTGCCATCACCTTCACTCCCCTCGGATCGGCCTCAATGGGCGCTCGTGGCTGCCCGCAGCCGTCCGGCTATGAACCTGAGTGCCGTGACCAGCGCTGCCCGCGTCTCCTTGGAAGCGGCCGGGCGGTCGCCGGTAAGAACTTCGGCCACAAAGTCGATCTGCTCCAGGACGGAGGCGAACTTCAACGGCGAGCCGCCCCGCTTCCACGGCCGCAGATAGGCTTCGATCACCGCCTTCTGGCATTCCGGCTTGGCCACCTCGCCGCTCGTCAGCGCGCGGCCGAGCAGCACGTCGGCAAGGATGATCGCGTTCCAGAACTCGGGCTCGCCGGCGTCGGCCAGCGCCGCCTCGGCCTCGGCCCGCTTCAGCCAGCTTTCGACGTCGGGCGCGCCTTGCAGCTGCGGGTTGCGGACCGCCCGAAGCTCCATGGCAAGCAGCCAGTTGAGCAGAGGATAGGGTCTCAGCCGCCCGGTAGCGAGCGCCCGCTCGTGCGCCTGGCGATAGTGGTCGGCCATGTCGGTCAGCGCCCGGTCGCGCTCGCGGCCGTCGCTCACCTGCGCCAGGCGCTTGTAGCAGCTCCCCAGGAGGGAGAGCCGCTCGACCGTGGGCTCCCCGCCCGCCAGCGCGATCAGGCCCTTGATCGTCGCGATCGCAGCTTCGACCGTGGCCTTTGCCTCCGGGCCGCCTGCGATCGCGGCTTGGCGGGCACGGAGGTTGGCCAGCTGCTCGATGGTCCGGACCGGTGCGGCCGCTTTCTCGGCGGCAAGCGCCTTGACGTAGCAATCGATAGCCTGCCCGAGATCGCCCAGCTCACCGCACGCCTCGCCGAAGCGGCTCAGGATCTCCGGATGACCCTGCAGCTTTTCCGGCGTCCGCTTCCAAACCTCATCGAGCCGGCTCTTCAGCTCGGCGGGATCACGCACCACGATCGTCTGCGCGTCCTGGGCGATGTTCTCGATCTCGACGGCGGCTTCCCGCAGGTGCCCGTAGGGCCGGACATCCTTCCGCCCGTCCGGTGCGCCCCGGTCAGTGACGAGGCGGTAAGCCGGGTCGCCGTAGCACTGATAGGCTCCCCAGGTGTTCGTCAGCTTGTAGGCGTTGAACACATCCCGGCGCGCGACCTGCACCGCATAGCCGAAGGCTGCGCCGCCCAAGAGCCGGTCATAGAGCGTGCTCGCGAAGAGGCTCGCCGCGGCATCGTCGACGGCCCAGCCGGCAGCGACGACGGCCCGGGCCCCGAGCTTGATGAATTCGGTCGCGAGGTTAGCCGCAAGCTCGGGATAGCGGGCCTCCGCCCGGCGCTCTGCCTCCTCGTTCACCTTGCCGAGATGGCAGCAGTTGATGAAGACGAGCTCCGGTACCGCAGGCAGCTGGGCGATCGTGGCCGGCTTCAGGAACAGGCCGTCGCCCAGCACCATGCCCGTCACCGGGCCGTCCTTGGACGGGAAATCGACGTCGCCATGACCGGCCAGGTGAAGCACGCGCCAGCGATCGCCCATGAGAGCCGAAACGATGGCGTCCGGGTCGCTGCGGATGCGCTCGGTCACCGTGAAGCCGCTGCCGGCCAGCCGCTGTGCCACCGCCTCGGCCTCGGCCTTCGCTCCATCCAGCGGCGGAAACTCGGGCATGCCGCTCGGAGGGTCACCGATCACCAGGGCTTTGTCCCCGGTCGCCATGATCGGCTTATCGACAAAGCGGTGCTCGACCAGCTGGCGGATCAGGCCGGCCCGCACAGCGGGTGGCTCGGTCTCGCCGCGCCCGCCATCGTGCAGCAGCTCCCAGGGGTAGCCGGCCGTCTGCTTATCCAGGACGAGGACGAGGTGCCGGTCGCCACGCGCCTCATCCTTGATCCGCGGTGGAAACATCAGCTCGAAGAGGGTGGCACCGGGATCATCGCCATCGCCTGTCCGAGTGGGCTGGGTGACGGCACGGCGGATGAAGCGATCGACCAGCTCGCGCTGGCCGGCAACAAGCCTGGCCTCGGCCCGCGCACGGTCGGTCAGGTCGAGGAAGCGCAGGGCACCCTGCTTGTCCATGGTGACCTGTCGGCGGCGCCACCATTCCGGATCTTCCATCACCGCTGCCCTGCGCCGGCCTCCCTCGCCTGCCTGGACGGTGGAATCGAACGACAGCTGGGAATTCAGACGCTCTTCGCGCAGCGCCAGATGGATGGCGCGCGCAGCCTGGATGGCACGGTCCTCGTACAGCTCGATGAGCTCGACATCGGCGAGGGCGTCCTCCCCCAGCGCCAGATTGGTCTGCAGGATCGCCTCGAGCAGGGACGTTATCGAGTCCCGGATGCTGATGCCGCCTTCGCCGGCGCCGATCAGCAGGACCGAGATCCCCGCCGTGCCGCGTGCCACGGTCGCGGCCTCGCTCACCGCCAGCGCGTAACGGCGCAGGCCGTCGGCGACGGTGTGCTTGAGGTCGCCGGGCGCAAGCTCGCCCACGGCACCCAGACCGACGATCACCGCACCGGGTGGCTGGGCATTCCGGTCGAGCACGATCTCGGCGGTGCCGATCGCCCCCGGATAGAGGCGCAGCTCGCGGCGCCGGGAGAGCCGACCATCCAGCGCGCGGTCGAGATGCCCCTCGCTGCCGGCGATGGTGTCGCCGACATAGTGCCCGACCACGACCGGGTATCGTGCAAAGGCAAGATTGCCGTGGACGAGGCGCAACCGCGTCCGGCGCGCCTCCAGGCGGGGCGGCTTTACCCGGTAGCCCAGGGCCGCCGCGGTCAGCTCCTCTTCGTTCGGGTAGACGAGCGGCTTGTCCGCCGGGAGCTCGAAGGGTGCAGCGGTGGCGCGCGCCGTTACCGGTGGCGTGCGCGACAGCAGGGTGGTCGTGCCATTCTGCAGAAGCTCGGCGTATCCTGGGAAGGACGCGGCGTGGGCCGCAAGCAGGCCGTGCTCGGCGTCGACATACCACCGCTCGAGCTCGGCCGGAATCGTGTCCCAGGGCACCCTGCCATCGCCACGCGCCGTAGCGAGGAAGCGAAGGTTGCCCTCACCGACCTCGATGCTGACCGGCGTCGCCGGAGCAGCACCGGCAACATAGAGCACGTGCTGCCGGTCGGGTGCGAGGCCGTCGAGCAGGGTGCGCGTCTCGCGCGCCTTGGCCAGGGCATCGGCCGCGGGCAGGGCCCAGCCCCGGGGTTTTGCCCGTTGCAGCCGATCCCAGGTCGCGGGTGCCAGAAGGTCGAGCGAGGCGTCGGCCGGCAACAGCTCCAGGAGACCAGGATAGGCACTGAGAATCCCAGCAGCTCCTCCTCGTCGCGCTGGATGTCGAGCAGCGCCAGGCAGGCGACGAGGCGCTCCTCCCCAAGGAGTGCCCGCGCGGCGGCGAGGGAGCCATGCCAGGGCGTGCCGAGAAGGAGCAGGCGGCAGCCGGGCTTGGCCGTGAACTCGCGCCAGAGCTGCGGCCGCAAGGCGAATGCTGCCAACGCCAGCAGTCCGCCAGCCGAATGGCCGACGATTCGCACCGGTTCGGCCGTGGGCGTCAGCCTCTCCGCGATCCGGTCTGCCAGCACAAGCGCCTCGTCCCGCATCGACCTTCGCCAGTCATAGGCATGCGGCACGACCTCATGGATCTCGCTCAGGTATTCGATCAGGCCGCCATAGGCCCGGGCCACCGGCGACTCCGCCTTGACTCCGGGCTGATCGATCGCGAGCTCGCCCAGGCGGCCCCAGGCGATGTCGGCGAGATCGATCCAGACCCGGTCGTCCGCGACCGCGAGATGCGAGCCCATGAGGCCGGGCACGACGAACACGACCGGCCGCTTGGCACCCTCGCGGCGGCCGTAGACGCGGCTGTCGATCTCGGCCGGCCGCTCGAGCTTCAGGAAGCCCGCCTGCTCCCGGTCCTCGCCGCGCAGGCCGGCCAGCAGCGGCGTCGATCGTCTTGCGGTTCGTGAAGTAGTTGAAGTGGCTGACCTCGCCGCCCTTGTCGAAGAAGAAGCGGGCACCGTCCTTGCGCGCGAGACCGCCATACATCGCGACCGTATCGACGACGAGGTCGTGATCACCGCCATAGAACCAGTCGCCGACCTTGAGCGCCAGCTTGCCCAGCCAGGAATCGCCCTCGATGTCACCGGAGATGACCGAGAGGTCGGAGGCGACCTCCACGCCCGGCCGGTTGAGCACGGCCGTGAGCAGCGAGCCCGGCAGCATCGCCTCGAGCCCCGGCACCGCGCGCGGGTCGGTGCGGGTCTTCACGGCGGCCAGCAGGAAGCCCTTGATCGCCCGGTAGGTGAAGCTGCCGCCGAGCCCGGTGAGGTCGAGCAGGCTGGTCGTCACCGAGAGCCAGCGGTCGAGCCGCTCGCCGGCGAGCGTCGTCCCGGCAGCCGGGCAGGCGACGCGGACGAAGCGCTCGACCCGGACCTTCTTGTCTCGTCAGGAGCCGCTCCAGCTCCTCCAGCTTTGCGAGTTCCAGCGCGTAGGCGTCGCCCTTGCGGTCGATCCAGCGCTTGAGGGCCTCCAGCTCGCCGGCGAACGGCGCCTGCCCGTCGAGCCGCTGGCCGCGGCAGAGCAGCTCGCCGATCATGCCGCCGCGGGAATGGCTCACCACGTGCAGGAGAGCGTTGTCCGGCAGCGCCTGCATGAGCTCGATCGCGTTGGCGATCGGGCTCACGCTCAGCGTCTTGTGCTCGTAGGCGACGATCCGCTCGTCATAGGCGCGGGTCAGCTTTGCCCATGCCTCGTCGCGCCAGCGCTCGTCCGGCGTGCTGGCCGGGCGCTTCAGGTTGCCGAAGCTGCCCTCGGCACTGGAGGCGGTGCCGTGCAGGAGGAGCAGGATCGGCTCCTTCCCGCCGAGCTCGTCCGCCTGCACGGGTGCGGTGACGACGGCGTTCTCGCTCGTGACCAGCCAGCGCCCGAGGCCGGTGGTCGCCATTCGCCAGTCGTCGAAGCGCCGTGCCAGCTCCGGGCCGGCGAGCGTGCCGCCTGCGTCCCCCAGGAGCCCCGCAATGTCGATGTCGAAGGTGCGGATGGCCTCGATGTCGGGCTCGGCCGGGCCGCCCCGGGTGACCGAGCCACCGAACGACAGCGGCAGGTCGATCGTGTCGGGCTCGCCTGCCGGACCGCGCGTGGACGCCGCCGGCAGGTCCTCCGCGAGCTGGTCGTAGCGGACCCAGAACCGCGAACCGCCGCCGAGGCTGATCTCGACGATGGTGTCGGGCTTCAGTCCCTCCAGCGTCGTGAGCGACGTGGCGGCACGGGTGGCATCGACCTTGGCTGCCTGAACCGAGTCTTTCTGGAGTCGGCCGCCGACCCTGGGGTCGGCGAGCGCGCCGAGATCGGGCTCGATCGCCTCGCGCTTGCGATCGCGCTCTCCGACCAAGCGGATGCGACCCATCTGCGCTCCTCCCCGAAGCTGCTGGCTCGCTTACCTTAGGTCGATCCTGCGCCTGCTCGCACCCAACTGAAAGTGGTGAATCTCACAGAATGGCTCTTTCGCGGCCAGTCCTTCGCGCTTCTCAGCGTGAGGCCGCCGTGGCAGGCTTGCCGCGAGTGACGGGAGGGGCCAGCAGCCGTGCTGCCGGCCCACGAAGAGACGGAGAGCGGGTGGTGCCGATGCGTGTGACTAGGAGATGGCTGGGCGGCGTGCTGGTGGCCGCCGGCATGCTGGCGTCGGCCGTGCCGGCCATGGCGGAGCCGATCGAGGTGGCCGCGATCTACACCGTCCCGGTCGAGCAGCAGTGGGTGAGCCGGATCCACAAGGCCCTGCGCACTGCCCAGGAGCGCGGCGACATCACCTATGTCTGGTCGGAGAACGTCGCCAATACCGACTACGAGCGGGTGATGCGGGAATATGCCGAGGCCGGCAAGAAGCTGATCCTGGGCGAGGTGTTCGGTGTCGAGCGGGCGGCCCGCACGGTTGCCAAGGACTATCCCCAGACCGCGTTCCTGATGGGCTCGAGCTTCGGCCCGCAGGAGCCCAACTTCTCGGTCTTCGACAACTACATCCACGAGGCCTCGTATCTGACCGGCATCGTCGCCGGCAAGAAGACCAAGTCGAACCTGATCGGCATGGTCGGCGGCTACCCGATCCCGGAAGTGAACCGGCTGATGAACGCCTTCATGGCCGGGGCGAAATCGGTGAACCCGGACGTCAAGTTCCTGGTCAGCTTCATCGGCTCCTGGTTCGACCCGCCCAAGGCCAAGGAAGCGGCCTTCGCCATGATCGATAAGGGGGCGGACGTGATGTATGCCGAGCGCTACGGCGTCTCGGATGCCGCCAAGGAGCGCAAGGTCTTCGCCATCGGCAACGTCATCGACACCCAGGACGAATATCCCGGCACGGTGATCGCCAGTGCCCTGTGGCTGATGGAGCCCACGGTCAACGCCGCCATCGATGCGGTCCGCGACGGCATGTTCAAGGGCGAGGAATACGGCTCCTACAGCTATATGGGCCAGGGCGGCTCGGCCCTGTCGAACCTAGATGTATCGCTGATCGGTGCGGACACGGTGAACCTGGTCCGCCAGAAGCAGGCCGATATCATGGCCGGCAAGCTCAAGGTCGAGATCGACGACAACGAGCCCAAGCCTTCGCCGTAGGTGGTGATCGTCATGGCGCCGTGCTTCGCTGAGGCCGGCGCTTGATCCCCCTCCTGCGCTTGGCCGGCATCACCAAGCGCTTCGGTGCGCTCACTGCCAACGACGCCATCGACTTGGCACTGGGCCAGGGCGAGATCGTGGGCCTGCTGGGCGAGAACGGTGCCGGCAAGACCACACTGATGAGCATCCTCTTCGGCCACTATCTGGCCGACGAGGGGACGATCGAGGTCGCCGGCAGCGATGGCGTGCTGCGGCCGCTGCCGCCGGGCTCGCCCAAGGCGGCGCTGGCAGCCGGGATCGGGATGGTCCACCAGCACTTCACGCTGGCGGACAACCTCTCCGGGCTCGACAACATCGTCCTCGGCACCCGGCCCCTGCTCAGCCTGAGCCAGAAGCGCCGTGCCGCCCGGCGCAAGCTGCGCGGCCTGATGGGCCGCTCCGGACTCGACGTCGACCTCGACCGGCCGGTGCGCAGCCTTTCGGTCGGCGAGCGGCAGCGGGTCGAGATCCTGAAGGTGCTCTACCGCGACGCCCGCATCCTGATCCTGGACGAGCCCACGGCCGTGCTCGCCCCGCCCGAGGTCGAGGAGCTGTTCCGCATCCTGCGGGGCCTGGCCGAGCGCGGCATGGGCCTGATCTTCATCGCCCACAAGCTGGCCGAGGTCCTGGCCTTGAGCCACCGCATCGTGGTCCTGCGCGGCGGCAGGCGGGTGGCCGACCTGCCGGTCGCCGAGGCCGACCGGGGGCGCCTGGCCGAGCTGATGGTGGGCCGCCCGGTGCCGCCCACCATCCGCGAGCCGCTGGCCGCCGGCCGGCCGGTTCTGGAGCTGGCGGAGGTGGAGGTCGACGACGCCCGCGGCCGTCCGCTCCTGCGCAAGGCGACGCTCACCGCGCACGCGCACGAGATCGTCGGCATCGCCGGGGTCGCCGGCAACGGGCAGGCCGGTCTCGCCGGTATGCTCTCCGGCCTGCGCCGGCCACGGGCAGGCATGGTGCGCCTGGCTGGCCGCGATGCAGGCCGATGGGACGCCGCCACCTTCGCCGCCGAAGGCGTGGCCCGCATCCCGGAGGACCGCCACCGCCACGGCGTCGTCGGCGAGATGAGCCTGTGGGAGAACCTCATCCTCGCCGACCGCCATGACCCGGCCGTGCAGCGCCTGGGCTGGCTGCACCGCGGCGTCGCAAGGCGAGCGGACCCGGGAGGTGATGCAGGCCTACGACGTGCGTGCCCCTGGCCCCGAGACGCGCATCCGCCTCCTCTCCGGCGGCAACATGCAGAAGTTCATCCTCGGTCGCGAGCTGGAGCGCGAGCCCTCCTTCATCCTGGCCGACCAGCCGACCCGCGGGCTCGACGTGGGTGCGATCGCCGAGGTCCATCGGCGGCTGCTGGCGGCGCGGGCCCGTGGTGCCGCCATCCTGCTGATCTCGGAGGATCTCGACGAGCTGCTGACGCTCTCCGACCGGATCGCCGTCCTCCATCGCGGCCAGCTCAGCCCGGCGCGCCCGACCGAGCAGCTCACCGTTCAGGCCCTGGGCCTGATGATGGCCGGGCACGGGTCCGCGGAGCACGCTCATGCGGCTTGAGCCGCGGGCTCAGGTGCCGCTGGCGCTGAGCATCGCGGCCCCGGTCTCGGCCATCGTCCTGGCGCTCGTCCTCTCGGCCCTCCCGCTCGCCTGGGCCGGTGCGCCTGTGCTCGCGGCCTACGCCCGGCTCGTGCAGGGTGCGGCGGCTCCGTCTTCGCGCTGACCGAGACCCTGGCCCGCGCCACGCCCCTGATCCTGACCGGCCTTGCCGCCGCCGTCGCCTTCCGGGCCAAGCTCTGGAACATCGGCGGCGAAGGCCAGCTCTATGCCGGGGCGCTGGCCGCCACCGTCCTGGGCAGCGGCATCGTCGCCCTGCCGGCACCGCTCACCCTGCCGGCCGTGCTCATGGGCGGTGCCGCCGCCGGTGCGGTGCTGCTGCTGGTGCCCACGCTCCTCAAGGTCCGCCTCGGCGTCGACGAGGTGGTCACGACCCTCCTCCTCAACTTCGTCGTGCTGCTCTTCGTCCAGATGATGCTGGAAGGCCCGCTCAAGGACCCGATGGGCATGGGCTGGCCGCAGTCGCCGCCGGTGCTGCCCGAGGCCGAGCTGCCGAAGCTGGTGGCACGCACGCGCCTGCATCTGGGGCTGGTCCTTGCGCTCCTGGCCGCCATCCTGGCCTGGCTCTACACCACCCGGATGGTGGGCGGCTTCGAGGCCCGCGCGGTCGGCGCCAACATCGACGCCGCGCGCTACGCCGGCATGCCGGTGGCACGCATCTTCATCCGCACGGCCATCCTCTCAGGTGCCCTGGCCGGCCTTGCCGGTGCCTGCGAGGTGGCCGGCCTCAAGGGCTACCTGACCCGCGATCTCGCCCCCGGCTACGGCTATGCCGGCATCGTCGTGGCCATGCTGGCGCAGCTCAACCCGCTCGGCTGCGTACTGGCGGCCCTCTTCGTCGCTGGCGTTTTCGTCGGTGCCGACAGCATGAGCCGGGCGCTGGGCGTGTCCAGCTATCTCGCCAACCTGATCGTCGCCACGGCCCTCCTCACCATGCTGCTGGCCGGGCTCGTCACCCACTACCGCGTGCGCCGGGGCTGACGGGCGTGGAGGGCATCCTCGACATCCTCGTCTCGGCCGCCTTCTGGGCCGCCGCCATCCGCATCGCGACCCCGCTCCTCCTGGGCACGCTGGGCGAGCTGATCTGCGAGCGGGCCGGCGTGCTCAATCTCGGCATCGAGGGGATCATGACCGCCGGTGCAATGACCGGCTGGATGGCCGTCTATCAGGGTGCCGACCTGTGGACCGGCGTCGCCGTCGCAGCCGGCGTCGGCATGGCCTTCGGCCTGATCCACGCCCTCCTGACCGTGCCGCTCGGCCTCTCCCAGCACGTCACCGGGATCGGCATCACCCTGCTCGCGACCTCGCTCTCCTACTTCACCTACCGCATGGTCCTGCCCGAGGCCACGAGCCCGCCGCGCATCGCCCCCTTCGAGCCGCTGATCATCCCCGTCCTCTCGGACCTGCCCTTCGTCGGCGAGGCCCTCTTCCGCCAGACGGCCCTCACCTGGCTTGCGATCGCTCTTGTGCTCCTGGTCGCCTTGCTCCTCAACAAGACGCCCTTGGGCCTGGCCGTCCGTGCGGTCGGCGAGAGCCCGGCCGCCGCCGAATCGCAGGGCATCAACGTCTACGCCGTCCGCATCGGTGCGGTGATGGCCGGCAGCGCCCTCATGGCGATCGGCGGCGCCTTCCTCACCATGTCCGCGTTCAACGCCTTCTTCTTCGAGATGATCGCCGGCCGGGGCTGGATCTGCATCGCCCTCGTCGTCTTCGCCTCCTGGCGCCCCGGCAAGGCGCTCCTGGGCGCCCTCCTCTTCGGCGCCTTCGACGCCTTCCAGGTCCGCCTGCAGCAGGAAGCGATCAGCGTTGGCGTCCCCTATCAGGTTTTCCTGATGCTCCCCTACCTGCTCTCGATCGCCGCCCTCATCGCGGTCTCCCGCAGCGCCGCCTACCCGCAGGCGCTGATGGTCCCCTACCGCAAGGGCGAGCGCTGACCGAGCACGAGGCCGACCTCGCGTTGCCTCGTGACCGTGGAGCCGATCACGGCCGGAAGCCTGCCCCGCTCCAGCCAGGCCGCCGCGATCATGGCGAGAGCAGCGCCCGCGGCCGCGAGCGCCATGTCCTTCTGCGCGTCCCAGACGTCGCCCTGGGCGCCGACGAAGGCGGCACCCTGCTCGTCACCGAAGGCCGCACTCGCCAGCCACTCGACCATCTCGTAGCCGGAGGAGGCCGCCATCGAGAGTGCCACCGGCAGGACGTAGCTCCAGTTCCGGTGCAAAGGTGTGGTCCGCAGCAGCACCTCGCGGATCGGCTGGGTGAGCAGGAGGCCGAAGGCCAAATGTATCAGCCGGTCGAAATGGTTGCGCTCGATGCCGAGCTGCTCCCTCAGGGAAAGCCCGGTCAGGGTGTGCAGCCAGGCGTCGTAGGGCACGTGCGAGTAGGTGTAATGGGCGCCGACCTCATGGACGCAGAGGAAGACGAACAGCATGGACCAGGATGCGCGCGAGAAGGTGAGCTCGCGGCGATAAAAGCCGAGCAGCCCTGCGAGGATCAGCACGAGCAGGTTCTCAAGCGCCCAGATCAACGGGTCCACCGGGCCGATCGCAGACACGAGCAGCACGGCGAGGAAGATCAGACCCAGAGCCTGCGGAAATGCCCGATCGGCGGGCTGCAGCATGTGCCAACCTCCGTGACCTGCTGCAAGAACGTCCGACAACGGCTCGCGGGGCCAGCTGGTCGCGAAGGGTTACGCTGGCCCGAGCAGAGGCGGATCAAACGCGGGGAGGTTGACTGCGCAGAAGGATGCCCCGCCAGCGGGTCGGGCTCGCCGCAGGGCAGGCGCGAGCTCCGTATCAGGCCGCCTTCGGCAGCACCTGCTCCAGCGGCGGGGTGCGCTCCAGCACCTCGAACGCGTCGTGGCGGACGTGGTTCTCGCGCATGTGCTCCTTGAGGAGGTCCTGATCGACGAAGCCCTTCTGCACGGCTTCCTTCAGGAGCGAGAAGAAGAGCTGCTCCTGGCGCTGGTCGGGGTGGGCCTTGTACTTGCCGAGCAGGGCGTAGCTCGCCGAACAGCTTGCGACGCAGGCGCATCAGCAGCATCACCGGATTGTACGGGTTGTTCTCCGCCGGCACGAAGTCGACCAGGCAGACCCGCCTTCCAGGGCTGCGTCTTGCGCCTGGTGTTGTGGATCATCTTGGTCTTGCCGGTCAGCTTGTCGAAGTCGTTCCACTCGGGTTCGATCAGGCCGATGGTGGTCGGGTTCTCGTAGCCGAGATTCATCCAGATCTTGTACTCGCGCTTCTTGGTGAACAGCGCGTCGAAGTCCTCGGCGATGCTCCAGTGCTTCAGCTTGGCGCAGTCGAGCAGCATCACCGAGGAGGCGAAGTGCGGGGGCGTGCCGCGCGTGCGGCACATCACGGCCTTGCCCTGCATGTCGCGGGAGAGGAGCTCCCAGACGTCGCCGACGGCGAACACGTCGGGATCGACCACGACCGCCTTGCCCTCGTAGCCCATCAGCTCTGGAGGCATGAAGCGCAAGGGCGTGAAGGACTGCAGGTCCTCGTTCAGCCAGACGCGGCTGTCGCCGTCCCGGGCATACTCACGGCCCTCGTACTGGCCGAAGATGTCCATATGGTCCTTGAGCTCGATCAGCTTGACGTCGAAGGCGTCGGGCGTCCTCGAGTTGCGCCGCATCGAGTAGGCCGAGACCAGGGCCCCGATCTGCTGCTTGTGGTTGGTGTGGATGAAGACGCAGGGCTTCATGGCGAGGCCTCTCCAGCTCAAGGCGAGCGTTGATCTAGCACGGCCGCCATGGTGCGGCCATGGAGGGGCTCAGGCGTTGATGGCGGCCGGGGTCGGCTGCTGCTCGTGGGCGAGGTAGCCGAAGCCCGGCAGGAGGCGCTCCTCGACCATGCGGTCGATGGCGGTCACCTCGTGATCCTCGAAATAGTCGCGGTAGCCGCCAACCTTGGCACGGCGCACCTTGAAGGAATTGGGGTTTTCCTTGTCCTTGGCGCGCATGCGGCTGCCGGCGAGCCAGAACACCTTGCCCTCCTCCAGCTTGCGCATGTTCTCCACGCTGGCGAAGGACACGCAGTCGGCAAGCTCGGCCGCCGTCGGCTCCTGGCCCATGAAGCGCAACGCCCGGCCGAGCTCGCCCGCGGTGTCGGCGCGCAGGTCCTCGTAGCGCAGCACCAGCATCTCCTTGATGCTGGAGAGCTCCTTGGTCCAGGCGTTCATGAACTCGATCACCTTCGGCAGGCCCGCCTCCTCGTCCATCACGAACTGGTAGACGCCGACCTCGGCTCCGTGCTCCGGATACTTGTTCAGGCCCTTCTTGTGCGGCCGCATCCGGAACTTCCACTGGAAGTACTGCGAGACCGCCACATCGGCCGGATGCCGCACCAGGAGGATCGTCCGCCGGTCGTAGAAGTCGCGGCGGTTGTCGAGGTTGCCGGTATAGTCGCGCAGGTAGTTGTCGTGGGTGAAGAAGATCCGCGGGATGCCGGCGTTCTTGCGGCTCAGATTGTCGAAGCCGATCAGAGCCGAGGGGGCGAGCCCGAAGCGGAGCTGGAAGAAGCGGGACATCAGCACCCGCACCCAGGTGCGGCCGGACTTGCCGAAGGAGACCACGACACAGTCGGCAAGCCTGAGCTTGCGCAGCTCCTCGCGGCCGCGCTGGCGGCGCTCGATGGCCCGGCGCCGCTCGGGCGGCATCCAGAAGGTGGCCAGCAGCACAAGCTCGCGCGTGAGCCGCTTCCAGAGATAGTAGAACATGTGTCGGGCTCGCGTGCGAAGGAAGGCTCGACCTATATCAATCGGGTCCCGAAGCGGCAACGCCAACCCTGTCCCCGCTGCGACCGCGGGCCGCGGTGCCGGCCACGAGGGCACGAATCCGCGTGGCCACGGGGGCCAGTTCCTCGTTCAGGCCGGTGGATGGTGGCCGGAAGGGCTCACCCAGCGGCACGGCCAGGCCGCGCCGATAGAGCAGGCGGTGCACGGCACCCAGATCGCGCGGGTAGCCTATCCCCAGCCGGTGGGCGGCATGCAGGAGGCGCCCGACCGGCCCGTCCGCGCGCTGCTCGTCGCCCAGCGTGCGGGCCAGCGCGGCGCGCCCACGGCTCCAGGGGTCGCCGGCGACGGGCAGGGGGAAGATGGCCAGCGGGCGGCCGAGGCTGGCCACCTCGACCAGCATCGAGATGCTGTCGCCGGTGACGACGAACCGGTCGGCCAGGCCCAGCAGCCCCTGGTAAGGGTTGTCGCTCGCGTCCGGCGACCAGCGATAGAGGATGGCACCGCGGGGCAGGCCGGCACCGAGCGCCGCCACCACCTCGGGCCGCGTGCGCCGGCTGGTCGTGACGTAGAGCGTGCCGCCTTCGCGATGCTCGAGCGTCTGCAGCCTGTCTAGGAGGTCCTGGGCGACCCGGCCGTCGAACCGGAATGGCCGGGTCTCGCCGCCGACCAGGACGGCAGTCAGGGGGCGGGGCAGCGGATCCAGCCGGGTGCGCCATTTCTCGGCCGCTGTGTCGACCGCGGCGCGGTCCGGCCGCATCAGGGGCAAAGCGAGATGGACGACATTCCCCCGCGGAGGCACCTGGAATTGGCCCGGGACCACGACCAGGGCGAAGCGCTCGATCCAGCGCCGCGGCCGGCCGATCAGGACGAGCTTCGTCCGCCCGCCCGACTGCTCGCCTACCCACAAGGCCGCCATCGCCGGCCGTCGCCCGATCGTGATCAGGAGGTCGGGCCAGGGCGGCTCGAGCGGGGCCGAGCGGGCCGGGATCGAGGTGATGCAGCCCCGGCACGAAGCGCGGCTTGCCCAGTACCCACTGGGGCTTGGGGAAGACCTGCCGGACCTCGTAGGGCCAGCCCAGCGCGTCGGCCAGCGACTTGGCCTGCGCGTTGTCGCCGAGCTTGTCGCCGATCAGAAGCCAGACTAGAGGCATCGCCGCCTTGACCGGCGAAGATGTCACTGCCGACATAGGCGAAACCAGGATATCACAGCCGGCCCATCGAAAAGCGTCGCCGTGTCATCGCAGCTTGCCATGGTGCCGTATAGTTCGGAGGATCGGCTGGTGAGGTTGGGATGACTACGATCGAGGGGGCCAGACCGCTGACCCCGCCCACGCGCGACCCTGCGCTGGCGGTCGAGGTCATGGCGTGCCACGAATGTGGGCTGCTGCACTGGCTGCCGCCGATGCGCGAGCAGCAGGTCGCCGCATGCACCGCCTGTGGCGCCACCCTCGGGCAGCGTGTCCACCGCGGGATTGATCGTGCGCTTGCCTGCTATATGGGCGCTCTGGTGCTGTTCTACGTCGCCAACGCCTACCCGATCATGAGCATGACGATCGAGGGGCGCACGCAATCGACCACGATCATCGCCGGCTCGCAGGCGCTGTGGGACGCGGGAATTCCGGCCCTCTCCATGGTCGTGCTGCTGGCGGGGACGCTCCTGCCGCTGTTCAAGATCCTGGGCAACCTCTATGTCCTCGCCCCCCTGCGGCTGAACCGGAGCCCCGCCGGCCTGGGCGCCGTCTTCCGGCTGATCATGCGCATCCAGCCCTGGGCGATGATGGAGGTCTACCTTCTGGGCCTGATCGTGGCCTACGTGAAGCTGGGCGACCTCGCCGACCTCCATCTCGGCATTGCCGCCGTCGCCTTCGTGGTCCTCATCCTGGTGATGATCGCGGGCGACGCCAATCTTGAGGCCCAGGAGGTATGGGGCCGGATTGCGCCACAGGCCGGACCCGAGGTGCTGCGGCCGAGGCCAGGAACGACGCTCATCGGCTGTCACACCTGCAACCAGCTCCTGCGGCTGCCTTCGGAGGAGGCCGAGCACGGCCACTGCCCGCGCTGCGGGGCCCATCTGCACCGCCGCAAGCCCGACAGCCTGGCACGCGCCTGGGCGCTCATGATCGCCGCCGTCATCCTCTACATTCCGGCCAATCTGTACCCGGTCATGACCGTGATCTATCTGGGCCAGGGCGACCCCAGCACCATCATGGGCGGCGTCATCATGCTCCTGCACGAGGGCATGGTCCCGGTGGCCCTTCTCGTCTTCTTCGCCAGCGTCGTGGTACCGGTGCTGAAGATCGCCGGCCTCGCCTTTCTCCTGGTCAGCGTGCAGAAGCGCTCGACCTGGCGCCCGCGCCAGCGCACCGTGCTCTACCGGGTCATCGAGGGCGTCGGCCGCTGGTCGATGGTGGACGTGTTCATGATCGCCATCCTCACCGCCCTTGTGAAGCTGGGGGCCCTGGCCTCGATCGAGCCTGGCCATGGTGCCGTGGCCTTCTCGGGGGTCGTCATCCTGACGATGGTGGCGGCGATGTCGTTCGATCCAAAGCTGATCTGGGACGTGATCGATGAGCGAAGTGGCGGCCAGGCCCAGGCCCGCGCCTGAGGCGGCCTCACCACCGCCGGCAGCGGCGGTCAAGAAGAAGCGCGGGATCTCGCTCGTCTGGCTGGTCCCGATCGTGGCCGGTGCCATCGCCGCCTGGCTCGCCTGGACCAGCTACGCCAATCAGGGCCCGAGGGTCAGGCTCACCTTCGAGAGCGCCGAGGGTCTCGAGGCCGGCAAGACCAAGGTCAAGTACCGTGACGTCGATGTCGGCACGGTCGAGAGCATCAGCATCAGCAGCGATCTCGCCCACATCATCGTCAACGTCGAGATGGTGCAGGGGGCGACACCCTACCTGACCACCAACACGCGCTTCTGGATCGTGCGGCCCCGGATCGGCACCGGCGGCGTGTCCGGCCTGGGGACCCTGGTCTCCGGCGCCTATATCGAGATCGATCCGGGTCAGGGGGGTGATTCGAAGCGCGACTTCGCGGGCCTCGAGGAGCCCCCGGAGATCCGCTCGAACGTGCCCGGCCGTTCGTTCGTCCTGCGCGCGGACAGCCTGGGCTCGGTCGCCCGCGGGGCGCCGATCTTTTATCGCGGGATCGATGTCGGGCAAGTGCTGGGCTACGAGCTGGCGACCCAGAACCGCGACGCGCTCACCATCAACGTCTTCGTGCGTGCGCCCTACGACACGCTGGTCCACGCGCAGACCCGATTCTGGAACGCCAGCGGCATCAGCGTCTCCACCGATGGCGGCGGCGTCAGCTTGAAGCTGGCCTCACTGCAGTCGCTGCTGATCGGCGGGATCGAGTTCGAGACACCGGCCGCCTTTGTCGATGGCGAGGCCGCGCCTGTCGGCACCGAGTTCGTCCTGTTCGAGGATGCGGCCGCGGCCACCGATGCGGGCTATACCCGGCGCGAGCCGGTGATGGTCGAGTTCGCGAGCTCGACCCGCGGGCTGAGGCCGGGTGCCCCGGTCGAGATCCGCGGCATCCGCGTGGGCTCCGTGCGCGACGTCCGCCTCGCGGTCGAGGGCCAGACGCTGCTGACCCAGGTGGCGATCGATCTCGAGCGGGAGCGGGTCCAGGCGGTCGACGCCCGCACCGGCGAGCCGCGCGAGACGCTGCCCATGGAGGGTCTGATCGAGCGCGGCCTCCAGGCCCAGCTCAAGACCGGAAGCCTGCTGACAGGCGACCTGTTCATCGATCTCGACTTCAGCCGTGAGACCGCCGGCAGCCCGACCCGCCAGGTGGGCGGGGTGCCGCTGATCCCTTCGGCCCCGACCCAGCTCGAGACCATCCAGGCCTCGGCCTCGGCCTTCCTGGAGAAGATCGCCGCGCTGCCTCTGCCCGAGCTGGTGCAGAGCCTCACCAGCACCGCCAAAGGGCTGGAAGCGCTGGTCGGTACGCCGGAGACGAAGGACGCCGTCGCCAACCTGAGCATGACGCTGGCCTCGCTGCGGGTCACGCTCGATGCCGTGAACCAGCAGGCCGGGCCGCTCGTCGGCAGCCTCAAGGCCACCTCCGACGCGGCCGCGGCAGCACTGCGCCAGGCACAAGGCACCTTCGCCTCGCTGGGGCCGAACTCGCCGCTCGGCAACGATCTGCGCGGGCTCGTCTCACAGCTCGACGATGCCGCCCGCTCGATCCGCGTGCTGGCAGACTATCTCGAGCGCCATCCGGAGGCGCTCGTCCGGGGCAAGCAGGGAGGCTACCAGTGAGAATGCGCTTCAGGCTTGCCGTACTGGCCCTCATGCTGTCGCCGCTCGTGGCCTGCTCTGCGACCCTGCCGAGCCGACTCTACACCCTGGCACCGGCGGTGTCGGCGCCGGTCGAGCCCGGACGCGGCGGCGCACTCGGCCTGGGGCCGGTCGAGCTCCCGGCCTACCTGGACCGGCCCGAGATCGTCACGCGCGAGGGGCCGCATCAGGTCGTGCTCGGCGAGTTCGACAAATGGGCCGAGCCGCTCCTGCCCATGTTCGTCCGCCTTCTGGCCGATCGCCTGCGCCTCGCCAGCGGCAGCAGCGACGTCGTGCCCCTGCCGTCGCGGCTCGAGAGCAACCCGCGCTACGGCGTGGCCGTGATCGTCGATCGCTTCGATGCGGACGAGAACGGGCAGATCGTTCTCGACGCCACCTGGCGCTACTACCAGCTCAGCGACGAGCGCACCCTCAAGAGCGGCCACGAGATGGTGTCCCTGGCGGCCGAGCCCGCCTCCCAGCCGGACCCGGACTACGCCTACGAGCTGCCGGCCCGTGACTACGGCGCCCTCGTCGCCGGCATGGCCCGCGCGGTCGACGAGCTGGCGATGCGGATCAGCGCCGGCCTGCCACGCGCAGCACCCGCTCGTCGTGCGAGCTGACGCTGCCGGGTGATCACCCGGTAGGGATCGTCACCAGCGGTGCCCGGCCGTCGCCGGCACTCTCGACCAGGGCGGATAGCAGAAGCAGGAAGGTGAAGGCGCGCTTGGAGGAGTAGTCCTCGTCGTCGATCCAGAACCAGTGATCGGCGTAGCGCACGCTGGTGAAGGCGGTCTGCGGCGGCAGCATGGACGAGAAGATCCGCACCTGGGCCACCGGCGCCACGCCGGCCGGGTCCTCCACAGTGGCGAGTGTGCGGCCGGCCGCGACATGGATCCGCGGTACCAGCACGCGGGAGCCCAGCGTGGCCAGCACCTCCATCATCGACCGGGTCTGCACGACGATCTGACCCCGAGCTCCGGGGCCGGTGCCGTAGACGACATGCGGTTCGGAGACGTCGTGATCGAGCCCGAGCAGCACCCGCAGCCGGTCGATCACGGATCTATCCGCCACCCCGTCCTCATCCCGCAGCACGAGGACGACAGGCCCTTCTTCGCCGCCCTCCCGCTTGGCTCCGACAAGGCCCGCCGACTGTGCCCGCCCCATGAGATCCACGAGCTCGGCGAAGCGGACGGCACCCTCCGCCGGCACGTCGCCGGGCAGGGCATTGGGCAGTCCCTCGACGGAACGCACCATCATCCCGAGCACGAGGTCGGCCGGGTAGCCGGCGGCCAGCATCAGGAACAGCTCGCCGGGCGGGAACGGGTTAAGCATCGAGCGGGCGAGCTCGGGCCCGGTCACCGGGTCGTAAGTGATGGTGGGCCGGTCCTCGAAGTGCAGGAGTGCCCCCAGGCTCAGATCGTCCTCAAGCGACCAGCTGGGCGTGAAGAGGCCGGCGCCGAGGTGGCCCTCGGTCGTCATCGTGTAGCCGCTCACGACCTGGCCCACGCGGAAGAAGCTCACATGGTCGCCGTAGCGCAGGCGGACCACGTTGAGCAGGGTCTGCTGCTTGGCCGAGTCGGCCGTGACCCTCGCATAGCCGAGGCGATCATGCGCCACGGTCGAGGGCCCGAAGCTGCCGCAGGCGGCAAGGAAGGGGACGAGGAGGAGGAGGGCTGCCGGGCGGATCAACATGGTCTGGCTGGATGATGGGGTCGGCGAAACCTGCACCGGCCAGGGCGTCGGCACAATCCGCCTGCACCCTTTCGGCTGTCCCCGGCGGTGCGCGCAATGGCCGGATTGCCAATTGTTCCCAAGCCCTCCATCGGGAGCTGCCAAAAAGGCGGCCGGTGGGCTACTCTACGGTGAGCCGTCTGGCTGGGGGGTTACGATGCGAGCTGACGCCGTCTGGATCCCGTTGCTGACGGCAGCGGGGATCGTGCTCGCGGCCTGCGATGATGGCGGCGATCAGCAGCGCGCGGCGGCACCGGCCGCCCCGGCGCCTGCCGTGGGGGTGGTCGCCGCGGCGGAGCGGGACGTGACGCCGGCCTTCTCGTTCACCGGCCGGGTCGAGGCCGTGGACAAGGTGGATCTGCGGGCCCGCATCACCGGCTTCCTCGAGAAGCGGGATTTCACCGAAGGCCAGGAGGTGACGGCGGACAGCCTGCTGTTCTCGATCGAGAAGCAGCAGTACGAGGCCACCGTGCAGCAGACGCAGGCAACGGTCGCCCAGGCGCAGGCTGTGCTGACCGATGCCGAACTCCAGCTGTCGCGCGGCGAAGAGCTGGTCCGCAACCGCAATATCCCCCAGTCGGAGGTGGATGCGCGCCGTGCCCGCCGTGACAACGCCAAGGGAGCGCTGATGGCCGCCCAGGCCCAGCTCCGCCAGGCGCAGATCAATCTGGGCTACACCGACATCCAGGCCCCGATCGCCGGCAAGATCGGGCGCAGCACCTTCACCGAAGGCAGCTTCGTCGGCCCCGACAGTGGCCCGCTCGCCACCGTGGTGAGCCAGGACCCGATCTATGTCAGCTTCCCGGTGAGCTCCCGCGAGCTGCTGACGGCGCGCCAGGAGGCGGAAGCGCGGGGCGATGACCTGCGGGCAGTGCGGGTCAAGGTCCGCCTGCCCGACGGCAACGAGTACGACCAGGTCGGCAGCGTCAACTTCGTCGACAACCAGGTCGACCCCACCACGGACACGGTAACGGTCCGGGCCAGCCTTCCCAACCAGCAGCGCCGGCTGATCGACGGCCAGCTCGTGGGGGTGACGGTGGAGCAGGCCAAGCCGCTGCCGGCGATCGTGGTTCCGCAGGCAGCACTCCTCGCCGATCAGGCCGGCCCCTACGTCCTGATCGTGGGCAGCGACGGCAAGGTCGAGCAGCGGCGGGTCCAGCTCGGCGAGGGGACCGGCACGGACATGGCGGTCAAGGACGGCCTGAAGGCGGGCGAGCGGGTCGTGGTCGAGGGCATCCAGAAGGTCCGGCCCGGCCAGACGGTGCAGGCCACCGAGGCGGCGGGGGCCTGAGCCATGATCTCCTCCGTCTTCATCGACCGGCCGCGCCTGGCCTTCGTGGTCTCGATCGTGATCACGCTGGCCGGCATCATCGCCATCGGCGCCATCCCGCGCGCCCAGTTCCCGGACATCGTCCCGCCCCAGGTCCAGGTCTCGGGCTTCTATCCCGGCGCCAGTGCCGACATCGTCGAGCAGACGGTGGCCCAGCCGATCGAGCAGCAGGTCAACGGCGTCGACCGCATGCTCTACATGCAGTCGACCTCCGGCTCGGACGGCAGCTACACGCTGACGGTGACCTTCGACCTCGGCACCGATCCCGACATCAACACCGTCAATGTCCAGAACAAGGCGAACCTCGCCATCCCGCAGCTGCCGGACGAGGTCAGCCGGCAGGGGCTGACGATCAAGAAGGTCTCCTCGGCCCTGCTCCAGGTGCTGGCACTCTATTCGCCGAACGGGACCTACGACCCGCTGTATCTGTCCAACTATGTGACCATCAACATCCTGGACGTGCTGAAGCGGATCAACGGCGTCGGGGACGCGACGCTGTTCGGCCCACTCGACTACTCGATGCGGGTCTGGCTCGACCCGAGCAAGCTCACCAATTACGGCGTCTCGCCGAGCGACGTGGCGGGCGCCATCCAGTCGCAGAACGTGCAGGCCCCAGTGGGCCGGATCGGTGCGGCACCGGTCTCGCAGGACCAGCAGTTCCAGCTCACCATCAACACCAAGGGCCGGCTCACCAGCGTCAAGGAGTTCGAGAACATCATCATCCGCGCCAACCCGGACGGGTCGGTGGTGCGGGTGCGCGACGTGGCGCGGGTGGAGCTCGGGGCCAAGTCCTCCGACCGGTTCTCGACCTTCAATGGCCAACCGTCGGCGACGATCGGTCTCTATCTGGCCCCCGGCGCCAACGCGATCGCCGTGGCCGACCGCGTCGCCGCCACCATGGTCGAGATGAAGACGAGGTTCCCGCAGGATCTCGACTACGACCTCATGTACGACACGACGGTGTTCGTGAAGGCCACCATCGAGGAGGTGATCCACACCCTGGTCGAGGCCTTCATCCTCGTGGCCCTCGTCGTGTTCGTCTTCCTGGGCAAGCTGCGCACGACGCTGATCCCGCTGCTCGCGGTGCCGGTTTCGATCATCGGCACCTTCGCCGTGATGCTGGCGATCGGGTACAGCGCCAACACCGTCTCGCTCCTGGCCCTGGTGCTCGCGATCGGCATCGTCGTCGACGATGCCATCGTCGTGATCGAGAACGTCGAGCGGGTGATGGAGGAGGAGCCCGAGCTCTCGGTCAAGGAAGCGACCCGCAAGGCCATGGGCGAGATCACCGCACCCATCATCGCCATCACGATGGTGCTGCTCTCGGTCTTCGTGCCGGTTGCCTTCATCCCCGGCATCACGGGCGAGCTGTTCCGCCAGTTCGCCATCGCCGTCTCGGTCTCGATGCTGATCTCGGCGATCAACGCCCTGTCGCTCGCACCGGCCTTGTGCTCCGTCCTCCTGACCAAGAGCCACGGGCGGCCGCGCGGGCCCGTGGGCTGGATGCTGGCCGGCATCGACCGGATGACGGCGGGCTATGCCTGGGTCGTGCGCCGGCTGGTCCGGGTCTCGATCCTCTCGCTGGCCATCCTGGCGGGCACCGTCTTCCTCATCGGCGTCACCTTCAAGGCCACCCCGCAGGGCTTCCTGCCGGAGGAGGACCAGGGCGCCATCTTCGCCATCCTGCAATTGCCGGAGGGGGCCTCCCAGAACAGGACCGCCACCACGGCAGCGGAGATGGACGAGATCATCCGGCGCGAGCCGGCGGTCGAGAGCGTCACCGCCGTCATCGGCTACGATTTCATCAACACCATCGCCTCCTCGAACAAGGCCTTCTTCATCGTCCGCCTGAAGCCGTTCGAGGAGCGGGCGGATCCGGCCCTCAGCGCCCAGGCCTTGATCTTGAAGCTCCGGCGCGCGTTCGCCACCGTTGGCACCGGGGTCGGCGTGCCCTTGAACCTGCCCCCGATCATCGGCCTCGGCTCCACCGGCGGCTTCCAGTATGTGCTGGAGGCCATCCAGGGTCAGCCCTTCACCGATATCGCTTCGGTCATGGGGAATCTCGTCGTGCAGGCCAACGGCCAGCCCGGGCTGGCCGGTGTCTTCTCCACCTTCGCCGCCAACACCCCGCAGCTCTATCTCGACATCGACCGCGAGAAGGCCCAGGCGCTGGGCGTCAACATCAGCGATATCTTCACTGCCCTGCAGTCCACGCTCGGCAGCTACTACGTCAACGACTTCAATCTCTTCGGCCGGACCTGGCAGGTCAACATCCAGGCGGAGACACCCTTCCGCCAGCGGGTGGACGACATCTACCGGATCTATGTCCGCAACAAGAGCGGCGAGATGGTGCCGCTCCGTGCGCTCGCCAACGCGCGCCTGATCCTCGGGCCACAGGCCGTGAGCCGGTACAACAACTACCGGGCCGTGATCGTCAACGGCTCCCCGGCCCCGGGCGAGAGCTCGGGTGCTGCCCTCGCCGCCATGGAGGACCTGTCGCGGACCGCCCTGCCCAACGGCTATGCCTATGAATGGACCGGCACCGCCTACCAGGAGAAGCTGGCCGCCGGGAAGACCACGGTCGTCCTGGGCCTCGCCGTCCTCTTCGCTTACCTCTTTCTCGTCGCCCTCTACGAGAGCTGGAACGTGCCGGTTCCGGTGCTGCTCTCGGTGAGCGTCGGCGTCCTGGGCTCCATGCTGGGGCTGAAGCTGGCGGGCCTTGCCTTCGACGTCTACGCTCAGATCGGCATCGTCGTGCTGGTGGCACTCGCCGCCAAGAACGCGATCCTGATCAACGAGTTCGCGCTGGAGCAGCGCTACAAGGGCACGCCTCTCCTGGAATCCGCGATCGAGGGCGCCCGCCTGCGCTTCCGCCCGGTGATGATGACCAGCTTCGCCTTCATCCTGGGCCTGCTGCCCCTGGTCCTCGCCACCGGCCCCGGTGCTGCCAGCCGCCGCGCCGTCGGCACCCCCGTCTTCGCCGGCATGCTCGCCGCCTCCCTCGTCGGCATCTTCGTCATCCCGATGCTCTACGTCGTCTTCCAGTGGCTGCGCGAGCGCACCGGTCGCGGTGCCGTAGGCAAGCCGGGCGCAACGCCCGAGCCCCTACCACCCGCAGCGGCGGCCTCGCCGGCGGAGTAGGGGAGGGGCAGGGCCTACATCAGCAGAAAGGCAGCTACGAAACGGCACCCAGCGCTAGGCGTTGCTCGTGCATGAGCAGGAAGGCCCTGTAGTCCCGCTCGAAGCTCTGCCGCCGCCGGATTCGGCAGCCGCTCGAGACCAGAGGGCGCCATCGCCGCTGCAGCCGTGGGCAGATCCGGGTAGAGGCCCGCCGCCGTCGCCGCCACCATCGCGGTGCCGAGCAGCACCGCGTCCTCGGTCTCCGGCACCACGAGCCGGCAGCCGGTGGCGTCCGCGTAGAGCTCGACCAGGAGCGGGTTCTTCACGTGCCCGCCCGTGAGGTGGAGCGTGTCGATGCGGTAGCCGCGGGCATTGAGCGCGTCGACGATGTGGCGGGTGCCGAGCGCGATCGCGACCGCCGTGCGGTAATAGAGGCGGCAGAGACTGTCGAACGAGCTGTCGAGGGTGAGTCCGCTGATCACGCCCCTGGCATGCGGGTCGGCGAGCGGCGAGCGGTTGCCGTGGAAGTCCGGCAGCACATGCAGGCCGGCAGCGAAGGTCGGGTCCTCCGCGCGCAGCTCCGCGATCCGGGCAGTGACGCGCGCATGGAGAGCAGCGTCGGGCTCGCCGCCGGCGCTGTGCAGGCGGAGGATGTGGTCGAGAAGGGCGCCGGTCGCCGACTGTCCGCCCTCGTTCAGCCAGTATTGCGGCAGGACGGCGCCGAGATAGGGCCCCCAGACGCCGGGCACGGCGCGTGGCTCGGCCGAGAGCGCCATGTGGCAGCTGGAGGTGCCGGCGATGAGGGCGAGGTGGCGGTCGAGGCTGGTCGCGCCCTGCTGTGCCAGGCCGCCCAGCACGCCCAAAGCCCCGGCATGGGCGTCGATCAGGCCGGCACCCACGCGGCAGCCGGTGGTGAGGCCCAGGGCTTCCGCGGCCTCGGGCAGGAGCGGGCCGAGGTCGGTGCCGATGGCGGAGGCGGCCTCGGGCAGCGCACCTCTCTCCTTCAGGTCCCCGAGACCCATGGTGTTGAGGAAATCCTGCTGCCAGCCGGGTCGCTCGTGGGCGAGGTAGGTCCATTTGCAGGTGACGGTGCAGGCCGAGCGGGCGAGTGAGCCCGAGGCGCGATGGGTCAGGAAGTCCGCGAGATCGAGGAAGCGGCCGGCGCGGGCCCAGCTCCGGGGCATGTTCCGCTTCAGCCACATCAGCTTCGGCACCTCCATCTCGAGCGACATCACGCCGCCCACATAGTCGAGCACGCGGTGGCGGCTCGCCGTGCACTCCTCGGCCTCGGCCACCGCCCGATGGTCCTGCCAGACGATGATGTCCCAGCGGTCCTCGCCCGTGGTCGAGACGCTGACCGGCCGGCCCTCGGGGTCGAGCACTGCCAGCGAGCAGGTCGCATCGAAGCTGATGCCGTGGACCGCGTCGGCGCTGACACCGGCACTGGCGAGGGCCGCCCGCACGGAGCTGGCGACGGCAGCCCAGATGTCGGCCGAGGACTGCTCGGCATGGTGCGGCTGCGGCCGGTTCATCAGGATCGGGTGGTCGCCGCGGCCGAGGAGCCGCCCGCCCGCATCGTAGACCCCCGCCCGGGCGCTGCCCGTGCCGACGTCGACGCCGACCACCAGCTTCTCCATCGGGGCCTCCCTGTCGTTGCCGCGCGGGCGGCGCTAAGCTCACCCGGTCGCGACGTGATCTGAGCCGGGGAGGCTTCATGCTCAAGGGCATCGACCCAATTCTCAATGCCGACCTCCTGTGGGCGCTCCGCGCCATGGGCCATGGCGACGACATCGTGCTGGCCGACAGCAACTTTCCGGCCGCCACCATGGGCAAGCGGGTGATCCGGATGGATGGCGTATCCGGTCCGCGCCTCCTCGAGGCTGTCCTCTCGGTCCTGCCGATCGACGATTTCGTGCCCGACCCTGCGGTCCGGATCGAGGTCGTGGACGATCCGGAAGCCGAGCCCGAGGTCTGCCGCGAGTATGCGGCGATCCTGGCCCGGCCCGAGCATGGCGCCGTGCGGCTCGGCCGGATCGAGCGCTTCGCCTTCTACGAGCGGGCGCGGCAGGCCTTCGCCGTGGTCCCATGCGGCGAGGAGCGCCTCTACGGCTGCGTCCTCCTGAAAAAGGGCGTGATCAGGCCGGCATAAGGGCGACTTTTGTGTGGCTGCGGCCACAATGTGAGTACCGCATTGTGACACCTTGACCCCAAATGTTGTTCGGCTTGGAACTTTGTGGCACTAGCCTGAACTACGCCGCAGGCTGGGTGTCGCGGCTACCGCAGCGTGCGCGGGCGGAATCGGAGATGGGGAGACTGGATTGACCGCCCCTGGCTACGGCGTCTCGAGTAGCATCACGGACAAGGTCGTCGCTACCTCGCCGGCGCGGAGCGCAAGGCCGTGGCGGCGGTGGCTCCTGCTTGGCGCAATCGCCAGCTATCTTCTGGTCCTGCACGCCGCCATGCTCGGCGCGGTGATGAAGTCCGACTTCGTGACCCGGGTCGAGCGCAAGCTCGGCATCCTGAAGGCCGGCGAGTTCGAGGGCTCGTACAAGCGCTTCGCCGCCGCCTTCGCGAGGAGCGACGCCAGGGCACGGCCGGGTGCGATCGTCTTCCTCGGCGACAGCATCATGCGCGATCTCGACACCAGCAGCATCGCGCGCCACACGCTCAACCTCGCGATCCCGACCGACACGACCGCGGGCGTGCTGAAGCGCTCCCAGACCTACCGGTCTCTGGCGACGGCGCGCGGCGTGGTGATCGGCGTCGGCGTCAACGACCTCGTCTGGCGCCCGATCCCGGAAGCCCTCCGGAACTATCGGAGCATCCTGGAGCTCGTTCCCCAGGCCACGCCCGTCCTGGCCCTGGCCGTGCTGCCTGTCGACGAGCGGGAAGTCCGCCAGCGCAACGCCGATGTCGGCAAGCTCAACGCCGGCATTGCCAGTCTGTGCGCGGCCCGGCCGGGATGCCACTTCGTCGATGCCAGCCGTCAGCTGGCCGGGGCCGGCGGCAACCTGCTGCCGAGCGCCCATGACGGCGACGGTATCCACCTCTCCCAGGTCGGGCACGACATCTACTGGAACGTGGTCAACGCGGCGGTGGTGAACTTCCTGCCGCCCGCGAACCTGAGCCCGCCGGCTCAGTAGCCCCGGAAGCTCTCCGCGGCCGAGAACAGCCAGGCGAGGAGGGCGAGGCCGATCAGGCCTGCCAGCACGGCCAGCGTGATCTTGAGCGCACTCCACGGCCGCTCGCCATGCACCTCGCCCGTGCGGCCGTTGACCACGAAGCGGTAGGGCCGGCCCAGGAACTGGAAGGCCGCAACCCAGACCGGCAGCAGAACGTGCTTGAAGCTCGGTGCGTCGAAGGTGACGTCCATGACGTCGATCTGCTGCTGGTCGCCGCCGATGTCACGGCGCACGTCGCCGGTGATCACCCCGCGCATGATGGTCTGGGCCGAGCCATAGGCCGGGGCCACCGGCACCTGGTAGAGCTCGCTCTCGAAGCCGGCCAGGTAGTCGGCGCCGTAGGGCTTGAAGCCAGCGAGGTCCCAGGGCTCGAGCGGCTCCACCAGGTGGCGCGGCAGGGTCTCGCCCGCCAGCACCAGCACATCGTCGAAGTCCCGCGCCGTGTGGCCGCTCACCGGGGTCCAGCGGATGCGCGGCACCTGCACGGCCTCGGTGACCTGGCGGCCGTTGACCGTGCGGGTGACATGGCGGGTCTCGTACCAGACATCGCCGCGGCGGCCGGAATAGATGGTGCGGGTGGAGCTGTCGAAGGTCCAGAACGGGACGTAGAGCCCGCGCAGCCGCGACGGCCCCCGGGCCTGCTCGGCAACGCCTGTGGGAGCGAGCCAGAGCCCTCTCAGCCACTCGCCCACCAGCCGCTTCGCTTCCGGCTCGCCGATCAGGAACGGCAGGATCGCCTGCGGCAGAACCAGCCGGCGGCCCGCCGGATTCGAGCACCACGGGCCGGCTGCAGAACGGGCACGGGCCCGCGTGCAGGTTGGCCGGGAAGTCGAACTCCGCCGCGCATGACGGGCATTTTGCGTGCAGCGGCGTGGAGTCCGGCACCTCCTGGCCCAGCCGCTCCAGTGCTGGTGCCAGCGCCTGCTCGACGACCGCGACCGGCACCTCGACGATCCGGTTGGTGTGCCCGCAATAAGAGCATTTCAGCTCGGACGTGCCGGGCGCGTAGCTGAGAACGGCACCGCAGGCCTCGCAGGCGAAGCCCTGACGCGTCTCGGGTTGCCGTGGCGCTCCCCAGGGGCCGGGCGCCCCCGCCGGCCTAGCCTGCACCGGGCAGCGGTGGCGGGACGGCAGCGAACAGCGGCTTCAGCTCCTCGACCTCGGCCGCGGCCTGCCACTGCGCCATGCCCTCGGACCAGACCAGGGTCGAGCGCTCCAGCTGGCCGGCCTGGGCACGGGCGCGCAGCTCCTCGACCGGGAACGGACCCGCAGGATTGCCCGCCACGGCCACATGGTAGCGCCGACCGCTCCCCGGCAGCGGTGGCGGCGCCTGTGCCGGCTGGGCCGCGGGATGGGCACCCCATGGCCCCACTTGCTGCCCCAGGCCGGTGCCGACCATCATGCCGATCGCCGAGCCCGCCGCACCCGGGTTGCTGGCGGCGGCGCGCATCGCTTCCGCCGCCTGGAACTGGCTGTAGCGGTTGAGGTCGCCGACGATCCCCATCGAGGTCCGCCGGTCGAGCGCCTGCTCCACCTCGGTGGGCAGCGAGATGTTCTCGACCATGAGCTGGAGCAGCTCCAGCCCATAGGCCGTGGCATCGGGGGCGATGCGCTCGGTCAGGAACCGGCCCAGCTGCTCGTAGCTGGCGGCGAGGTCCAGCACCGGGATGCCGGCCGAGCCCACGACGGTGGCGAAGCGGGCGACGATCAGGTTGCGGACCTGCTCGCTGACCTCGTCGGTGGTGAAGTGCGAATCGGTGCCGACGATCTCCTTCAGGAAGACGGCCGGGTCCTTGATCCGGATCGAGTAGGTGCCGAAGGCGCGTAAGCGCACGGGGCCGAACTCGGCGTCGCGCAGGATGACCGGGTTCTTGGTCCCCCACTTCAGGTCGGTGAAGCGGCGGGTGCTGAAGAACCAGACATCGGCCTTGAACGGGCTCTCGAACCCGTGCGGCCAGGCCTGCAGCGTCGAGAGGATCGGCAGGTTGGCGGTGTGCAGCTCGTACATGCCGGGGCCGAACACGTCGGCCACCTGGCCCTCGTTGACGAACACCGCCATCTGGCTCTCGCGCACGGTGAGCTTGGCCCCGTGCTTGATCGCCTGGTCGCGGCGCTCGAAGCGCCAGACCATCGTGTCGCTGCTGTCATCCAGCCATTGGATGACGTCGACGAACTCGCCCGTCAGCTTGTCCCAGAGGCCCATCGCTACCCTCGACGCCACGGCACGCTGTCAATGCCGGGCCAGGGGCGGCGGCGCAAGTGACGAGCGCTGCACGAGCCCCCAAAGGCTCAATGCAGGCGCCACACGCCGGCCAGATGGGCATACCCGGTGGGCGCCATCAGCTCCGTGCGGCCAACCTGCACGCTGTGCAGCTTGCCCTCGATGTTCTGCTCCCAGAAGGCCAGGAAGCGGCGCAGCTCCGGGTAGTCGGGGGCGAGGTCGTAATGCTGCCAGATGAAGGTCTGGAGCAGGCTCGGATGGTCCGGCAGCCGGTAGGTGATCTCGGCCGTGGCCAGACGATAGCCCTTGAGCTGGAGCTCCATCGGGCTCGCCGGTGCCCGTTCCTCGGCGTGGATGGCAGTCATGGTTGCGATCCCTCCTGCCTCGACGCCGTCCCGCGGGCGACCCGGGCATGGGAAGCAAACTGCCATGACCCCTGCAGAGGTCTGTGGCGCTGGTCACAATCGTTGCTGCGACCGCGCCCCTGTGACCTCGATGCTTCTCATGTCAGGCCAAGGGTTGTGCGCGAGCTGCAATGCTCATCGAAGCGGTTGTATCGCATTGATGCGGTTGGAATGCGTGGATGCGTTGGCCGAAGCAATCGTCACCGGGCAATGTCGCCGGCCGCCCGCATCCCTTTGAATGCTGTGCCCGTGTTGTCGCTTCACCTGTGGTGCATGGGCGAGACTTGCCCGAAGGGCCAGATCGCTTTAGCGACCGAGGCCGATCCTCTCGAATTCACCCATGCAGTACATGCTGAACCGCTCGGCAGGCGCTCGCGGCTACCCGTCCAGCTCCGGCAGCTCCGGGAGCGGCTGGACCGGGATGCCCTCCTCGTGCAGCTCCTTGGCGTCGGCGACCGTGGCGCTGCCCCAAATCTCGCGCTTGTCCGCCTCGCCGTAATGGATCTTGCGGGCCTCCTCCGCGAACCGGTCGCCCACCGGCTCGAAGTTCTTCTCCACATGCTCGCGCACCTTGCGCGCCATGTGCAGCATCAGCGCCTGTCGCGCCTGCTCGCGTGTCACGGTTTCCATGGCGCGCGTGCGGGTCACGGCCGGCGCCATGATCGCCTTGCGCACCGCCACGTCGGCACAGACCGGGCAGGCCACCTGACCGGCCTCGGCCTGACGCTCGAAGGTGTCGTTGTCGCGGAACCAGCCCTCGAACTCGTGCTCCCTGCTGCAGGTGAGCGTGAACCGGATCATGCGCGACCCCTGCTCCCCGGCTCAGTCCACGGGCTCGGCGGCAAGGAGCCGGTCGAGCTCGCCGCGGGAGTCCAGCGCGTGGATGTCGTCCGAGCCGCCGACACCGCGGCCGTTGATGAAGATCTGCGGCACCGTGCGGCGACCCTCGGCCCGGCGGAGCATCTCCTCGCGCCGTGACGGATCCTGCCACAGGTCGATTTCAGTATAGTTAACGCCCTTGCGGTCCAGGAGCCGCTTCGCCCGCATGCAGTAGCCGCACATCGGGTTGGTGTAGATCTCGACCGTCGCCCTCGCGTCCATCCCGAACCGCCATCGTCCGCCGTCACCCAACGATCATATGGGGTTGCCGCCATCCCTTACCACTCGGGCCAGCGTGAGGACGTCGACCCGTTCGGCACCGTGGCGCCGCAGCACCTTGGCGCAGGCGGTCACCGTGGCACCCGTGGTCAGCACGTCGTCGACGAGCAGCAGCTTCGCTCCCTCGATCCGGCCCACATGCCCGGCCGGGACCGCGAAGGCGGCCGCGGTGATGTTCTCCAGCCGTGCCCCGGCGCTGAGCCCCTGCTGCGAGGCCGTGGCCCGCATCCGGCGCAGGCTGTCGGGCAGCCAGGGCCGGCCGCTCTCGCGGGCCAGCGCCTGGGCCAGCAGGCCCGCCTGGTTGTAGCCGCGGCCCAGCAGCCGCCAGCGATGCATCGGCACCGGCAGGATGGCGTCGACATCGCCCAGAAGGTCGGCCCCGGCGGCGGCCAGCCAGCGGCCGAAGCTGCGCAGGCCCTCGAACCGGGCGCCGCGCTTGAAGGCCAGGATCAGCCGCCGGCTCACCTCGTCGTAGCGCACGGCCGCCCGGGCCCGGTCATAGACCGGCGGCTCGGCGGCACAGAGCGGGCAGAGCGGCGCTTCCGGCACCGCATGCGGCAGCGGGTAGCCACAAATGCGGCACCAGGGCGGGGTGAGGAAGCGCAGGCCCGCCCAGCAGGCAGGGCAGAGCGAGCCCGCACCCTGGACCTCGACCCCGCAGCCCAGGCAGCGCGGCGGCAGGATCAGGTCGAGCGCTGCCCGCCCTAGCCGCACCATCCTGCCGGGCGGCGTCGCCACCAGCTCCAAGCGCAGGTCTCCGAAAGCTGAGCAGAAGTTCTTCTACCTAAGATTGAGAGACTGCGCCATCCTGCTCGGTCTCCGCGCCGATCCAGTCGAGATAGGCCGGGTTGCCGCCGCTGACGGGCAGCACCAGGAGGCCCGGGCATTCATAGCTGTGCAGCGCCCGCACGCGCGCGACGAGCCGTTCCGCCAGCTCCGCTCGTGTCTTGAGCACGAGTGCCGTCTCCGGCTTCTCGTGCAGCTCGCCGCCCCAGCGGTAGATCGAGACCGTGTCGCCCAGGACATTGGCCGCGGCCGCCAGCCGCTCGACCACCACCGTCCGCCCGATCCTGATCGCCTCGTCGCGGTCGCGGCAGGTCACGTAGCAGAGGCAGGCTTCCATCCTTGCTCCTCGTCAGCGTTGGCCCGGCTCGAGCGCCGTGCGCAGGGCATCGCCCAGCAGGTTGCAGGCGGCGACGGTGAGGAAGATCAGGAGCCCCGGCCAGACCGCGAGGCGGGGTGCCTCGAACAGCAGCTCCTGCGCCCCCGTCAGCATGTTGCCCCAGCTCGGCACCGGCGGCTGCACCCCCAGCCCCAGGAAGCTCAGGACCGATTCGGCGAGGATGATGTTGCCCACCGCCAGCGTGGTGGCGACGATGAGCGGTGTGGCCGCGTTCGGCAGCAGATGCCGGAGCGCGATCCGCATCGGTCCCAGCCCCAGCGCCCGGGCCGCGGTGATGAAGTCGCGCCGCCGCAGGGACAGCACGCTCGCCCGGACCAGCCGTGCCGTCGTGGTCCAGCCGAAGAGGGCCACGATCAGCACGATCCGGCCGATGCTGCCGCCGGCACCCTGGCCGAACGCCGCCGGCAGGCCCAGCTTGGCCGGGTCGACCGCCGCCAGCACGATCAGCACCGGCAGCAGCGGCAGCGCGATCACGGCGTCGGTGACCCGCATCAGGAGGGCATCGAGCCCGCCGCCGGCATAGCCTGCCACGAGACCGACCGTGGCACCGATCAGCGCCGCGAGGAGGGCGCCGATCACGCCGACGGCCAGGGAGATCCTGCCGGCGTAGAGGAGCCGCAGGAGCACGTCGCGCCCCAGCTCGTCCGTCCCCAGGGGATGGGCAGCACTCGGCGGCTCGAGGCGGGCCAGCAGGTCCACAGCCTCGGCGTCGAGGCCGAGCATGCTGCCGACGAGCGGCGCTGCCATGGCCGTGAGGGCGACAGCTGCCAGGAACAGTCCTGCCGCCCAGGCCAGCACGCGACCGGTGCCGGCCTGCTCAGCGCGCATGAAGGGCGATGCGGGGATCGAGCTGCTGGTAGGCGAGGTCGGCCAGGAGATTGCACAGCAGAGTCACGGCCGTGGCGAGCAGGAGGGCCGCCAGCGCCAGGTTGTAGTCGTTGCCGAGGATGGCATCGTAGATCAGCCGGCCCATGCCCAGCCGGGCGAAGATCGTCTCGACCACGAGCGCACCCGAGAAGAGGGCGCCGGCATTGAGCGCCAGCACGGTGACGAACGGGAGCATGGCATGGCGCAGGGCATGGCGCAGGAGCAGCCGGCCTGGCCCCACGCCCAATGCCCGTGCGGTGCGGATGAAGGGCTCGGCCAGCGTCTCCAGCATGGCGGCCCGCATGTAGCGGGCGAGGAGTGCTGCCTCGGCCAGCGCCAGGGTGACCACCGGCAGGACGAGGTGGCGGGCCGCCTGCCAGCCTGTGGCCCCGGGCTCGGGCTCGCCGCTGGCCGGCAGCCAGCCGAGCTCCACGGCGAAGAGCAGGATCAGCACGAGCCCGAGCCAGAAGGTCGGCACCGAGATGCCGGCGAAGGTGACGAGGCTCAGCACCGTGTCCGGCAGGCGGCCGGCCCGGCTCGCGGCCCAGACCCCGATCGGGAGGGCCAGGGCCAGGGCGACGAGAAACGCCGTCCCCATGAGCACCAGCGTGCTCAGAAGGCGCGGCCACAGCACCTGGAGCACCGGGAGCGCGTATAGCCTGGAGTAGCCGAGGTCGCCCTGGAGGGCCCGGCCGAGCCAGCGCAACCAGCGCTCGAGGAGTGGCCGGTCGAGGCCGGCCAGGGCCTTGAGCCGGGCCACGTCGGCCGTGGTAAGGCTCGGATCGGCCTGGAGCATGAGGTCCAAGGGGTCCCCTGGCATGAGGCCGATCAGTGCGTAGATGAGGAAGGACATGACGGCCAGCACGGTGATGAACTCGAGACCGCGGCGCAGGAGCCACGCGCTCAAGTCTGCCTACCGTGCTTCAAGTCGTGAGCTTGGCTGAGACGAGCGAAGGGGCTGCGGATGACCATCAACTCCTACCGTGCCGGTGATCCTGCCGGCACCGAGCTGATGATGCGCTACGACGCGAACAAGAAGTCGGTGCTGCTAGCCTACCTCATCTGGTTCTTCCTGGGCCTGTTCGGCGTCCACCGTTTTTACCTGGGCCGGGTCGTCTCGGGTCTGTGCATGCTGGCGCTGCACGGCATTTCCTGGATCCTGGCCTTCATCCTCATCGGCTATCTGGGCTTCGCCCTCCTGGGCCTGTGGTGGCTCATCGACGCCCTCCTCATCCCCGGCATCACCCGCAACGCCAATGAGCACCTGATCGAGCGTCTGCGGCAGGGACGCTAGCCCGAACCCACGGTCAGACCCACCGTCGGCGAGCATGCATCGCTTCTCTCAGACCTGTCACGGGTCTAGTCGCAGCGATTGGTGCCACGCTCACCGGTTGGGGCGGAGTCATAATGGCTGAGCCTGGAGAGGTTCTCCAGCTCACCTTGATCCGGACGGAACTCCGCCGGCAACATCCTCGAAGTCACGGCACGAGCGTAGTCCTGGACCATTCAGGACTACGCCAGGATGGCAGCTCCTTGAGCGGTCTGGCCGGCAGGCCTCAGTGGCGCTCGCCCGCTCCGTCCGGAAACTCCGCGACCAGGACCTCCCGGCTCCGCCGCAGCAGCTCGAGCCGGCCGTGCGCGAAATGCGGGTCGTTGCCGGAACCGCCCGCAACGCCAGCGGCGGTCTCCGCGCGTCGGCGATGCGCCAGGTCGCCTTCGATCCAGCCGATCAGATCGTCGAGCTGCGCCAAGGCACGCTGCTGATAGGGCAGCCGATCCGGGCACG
>CAWHNT010000057.1:0-30110 GCA_963830775.1 uncultured Alphaproteobacteria bacterium
GTTCTACGGCGCCACGGCAAGCAAAGAGGAGACGGTCAAGCGGCTCTATAACTCCTATCGGGCCACAAGGGTCTACCCGGCCTGCGTGCTGGCCTACATCGCCACGGTCCGCCGCAACGGGCGGACAGTCTGACGGCTGATGGGGCTCACCTCATGCTCCAAGCCTGCGGCATGAGCCAGGTGCGGCTGCTTGGAAGCAGCGCCCGCTGGCGTGAGCATGCCGCCTTCTCGAATGCAGAAGCTCAGAGCTTCGCCAGCGCTCCGGCCGCCGCACCATGGCCGGCGGCCTGGGCTCGCTCGAACCAGGTGCGGGCCATGGCCTTGTCCTGAGGAACGGCGGTGCCGTCGCGGTAGAGCTTGCCCAGCGCGTACATGGCCCCGCCATGGCCCTGGTCGGCAGCCTTCTGGATGAGAGCGAGCCCGCCGGGAATGTCCTGCTCGACGCCGTCGCCTTCGAGCTTGCGGCGGCCGACCTCGAAGGCGGCCGAGCCGTGGCCGGTGGCGGCGGCGCGCTCGAGCCAGGCGACACCCTCGCGGATCCGGCCGGCGTCGATGTCGGCGCGGCCGACCTTGACCATGCCGCCGGAGTGCCCGGTCTCGGCCGCACGGCGCCAGTAGGCAGAGCGCTCGCTTGGGATCGCCCGCAGCTTCCTCGCGCTCCGCGAGGCGGACATTGGCGGCGGCATTGCCGTGCTTTGCGGCGTCCCGGAGGTAGCGGTCAGCCAGCTCCTTGTTGGGGGCCGCGAGCTTGCCCTCCTCGAAGATGGTGGCGAGCCGCATCTCGGCCCACTCATTGTCATCCTTGGCGAGATCACGCAGCCAGGCGATCCCGGCCCGTGCGCGCGACTGGACCTGCGGCAGCGGGACACCGGAATCGGCCTCGATCTCGGCCATGCGCAACGCCGCGCGCACATCGCCGCCATCGGCGGCGATGCGGTAGAGGGCAGCCGCCTTGGTGAGGTCGCGGGTCTCGGGGGGGCCTTCCTCATAGGCCCGGCCCAGGGGGAAGCCCGCCGCGGTCACACCCTGGTCCAGCGCCACAGCGTAGAGGTCCTGGGCCTTGGCCCGGTCCTTGGGCACGCCTTCCCCGTTGGCATAGAGGCCGGCCAGGGAGAAGGCCGCGTCGCCGCGCCCGGACCAGGGCGTGCCGGCCGCGATCTCATAGTAGTAGGCGGCCTTGGCCGGATCCCTGGGCACGCCGCGGCCAGCGCCGTAGAAGCGGGCGAGCTGGAGGGCGGCTGCCGGATGGCCCGAGTTCTCGTAGATGCGGGTGTAGGCGCGGACCGCAGCCTCATAGTTGCCGCGCCGGGATGCGTTCAGCGCCACCTTCATGTTGGTAGGGTCGACGTCGTCCAGTTTCCGATTCGAGGACGCCGTCAGCCCACCGGCCCCGCAGCCGGTGAGGGCCGAGAGGGCGAGCATGCCCGCCACGGTCGCGACGCAAAGCCCAGAACGCATCCGCCGACTCCTGAACGTCGCGCCGGTACCGCAGGCCGGGGGCTGCGCGACCCGAGGCTCTCCTAGCCTTCCCGGGCCAGGAGGAACAGCATGTTCATGCAGCGGATGAGCGGTTCCCGTCAGGAGGCTGTGATCAATTCTCGAAGTCCAGCACCAGGATGCCGTCGCGGCCGCCCTCGGCTGTGTCCCGTAGCCGGGCACCCAGCGCCTTGTGCTCGGCATCGACCAGATAGGCGTCGCGGGCGGCGGCGTCCGCGAAGTCGATCGTGAAGGCGTGGGTGTAGCCGCGCTGGAGCCCTTCCGGGCTCACGTCCGCCCCGCCGGCGAAGGCCTGCAGGCCGGGCAGGCGCCGGCCCAAGGCGGCAAGGCCGGCGAAGACGGCCTCCAGCTCGCCGGGCTCGCGGTCGGCGCGGGCGCGGACGAGTACGCAGTGTCGGATCATGCGGCCATCTCCCGTCTCGCTGGCAGCCGGTTGCCGCGGATCAGGTCGGAGGCCTTCTCGCCGATCATGATCGAGGCGGCGTTGGTGTTGGAGCTGATCAGCCGCGGCATGATCGAGCTGTCGGCGACGCGGAGCCCGTCGAGCCCATGGACGCGGAAATGCGGGTCGACCACGGCCATCTCGTCCACGCCCATCTTGCAGGTGCCGACCGGGTGGTAGTCGGTCTTGCCGAAGCGGCGGGCATAGGCCTCGAGGCTGTCGCGGTCGTTCACGTCCGGGCCCGGCATGTGCTCGCGCAGGATATATTTGGCCAGCGCCGGCTGGCGGGCGATCTCGCGGGTCCACTGCACGCCGCGCAGGGACATCTCGAGATCGTAGGGCTCGGCCCAGTAGTTGGGGTCGATCTCGGGCGCGGTGCGCGGGTCGGCGCTGCGCAGGCGGACATGGCCGCGGCTCCTGGGGCGGGCGTGGCAGGAGTTGATGGTGCAGCCATAGCCGCCCGGGACCGGCGGCACGCCGGCCTCGAGCCCGGCCCCCGGCAGGAAGTGGAACTGGATGTCGGGGGTGGGCTCGTTCGGGTCGGCCCACCAGAAGCCGCCGGCCTCGGCCAGGTTCGAGGTCACGGGCCCGGTGCCGAAGGTCATGTACTGCAGCCCGGCCCACAGCATCCGGTGCGGGCGGGTGTGCTTGTCGTAGCTGTGCGGGCCGTTGAGCTCATGGATCGAGTAGACGTCGATATGGTCCTGCAGGTTGCGGCCGACGCCCGGCAGGTCGAGGAGGGGCTGGACGCCGACCTCGCCCAGCTCGCCCGCAGGGCCGATCCCGGAGAGCAGGAGGAGCTTGGGCGAGCCGATCGCGCCTGCGGCCACGATCACCTCCATCTCGGCCCGTGCCGTCTCCTCGCGGCCGTGGCGGACATAGGCGACGCCCACCGCCCGGCCGCGCTCGACCAGGATGCGGGTGGCGGCACAGTCGGTCAGCACGGTGAGGTTCTTGCGCTGCATGGCGGGGCGGAGATAGCCCACGGCGGCGGAGCATCGCTTGGCGGCGCGCTGCGTCACCTGGTAGAGCCCGCAGCCCTCCTGGCGGGCGCCGTTGAAGTCGGGGTTGTAGGGGAGGCCGGCTTCCTGGGCGGCACGGACGAAGGCGCGCGAGAGGGGGTGGGCACTGATCGGATCGGAGACGCCGAGCGGGCCGCCGCCGCCATGGTACTGGTCCGAGAGGCGCTCATTGTCCTCGGCCCGGCGGAAGTAGGGCAGCACGTCGCGGTAGGACCAGCCGGTGCAGCCCTCCTCCTCGGCCCAGAGGTCGTAGTCGTGGGCGTTGCCGCGGGTGTAGACCATGGCGTTGATCGAGCTGCCGCCGCCCAGCACCCGGCCTTGCGGGAACACCATCTCGCGGCCGCCGGCATGGCGCAAAGGCGCCGTGGTGTAGCCCCAGGTGAAGGGGCCCGTGGTCATCTTGAAGAAGCCCACCGGCATGTGGATCATCCGGTGCTTGTCGGGGCCGCCCGCCTCCAGCAGGAGGACGTTGGCGTCGCCGGCTTCCGACAGGCGGGCTGCCAGGACGCACCCCGACGAGCCGCCGCCCACGATCACATAGTCGTACATGCCTTCCCCAATGCCTTGTCTCGGGCCCAGCGTCAGATCCGGTTCTCGCTCAAAGGATCGAACAGCACGGCCTTGCTCATGTCGACCATGAAGCCCGCACGCTCGCCGGGGCTCACGTGCGTGTCGGCGGGCAGGCGGGCAGTGGCCTCCTTGCCGCCCAGCAGGATCACGGCCAGCGTGTCGGGGCCGGTGGGCTCGGTGACCTCCACCCGGGCCTCGATCTGGTGGTGGTGCGGGGTGTGGGCCTCGGCCTCGCGCGGGTCGGCGATCGCCTCCGGGCGCAGGCCCAGGATCACGTCCCGGCCCAGCCACTCGCGCCGGATATTGTCGCCGGCCCCGTTGTGGAGCGGCAACGTGAGATCGCCCTCGCCCGTACGGCTCATGGTCACCGCGAGGCCGCCGTTCGCCTCGGCGAGGCGGGCCGGGATCAGGTTCATCGACGGCGAGCCCATGAAGCTGGCGACGAAGATGTTGTTGGGCCGGTCGTAGACCTCGCGCGGGCTTCCAAGCTGCTGGAGGACGCCGGCCCGCATCACCGCGATCCGGGTCGCCAGGGTCATGGCCTCGATCTGGTCATGGGTGACGTAGACGATGGTGGCCTTGAGGCGCTGGTGCAGCTTCTTGATCTCGGTGCGCATCTCGACCCGGAGCTTGGCGTCGAGGTTCGAGAGCGGCTCGTCGAAGAGGAAGATCTTGGGGTCGCGCACCAGGGCCCGGCCCATGGCGACGCGCTGGCGCTGGCCGCCCGAGAGCTGGCTGGGCTTCCGGTCCAGCAGGTGCTCCATCTGCAGGAGCTTGGCCACGTCCGCGATCGCGCGCTGGCGCTCGGGCTTGGGCACGCCGCGCATCTCGAGCCCGAAGCTGATGTTCTGCGCCACCGTCATGTTCGGGTAGAGGGCGTAGGACTGGAACACCATGGCGATGTCCCGGTCCTTCGGGTGCAGCTCGTTCACCCGCTGCCGGTCGATGCGGATCTCGCCCTCCGAGATGGTCTCGAGCCCGGCGATCAGCGTGAGCAGGGTGGACTTGCCGCAGCCCGAGGGACCTACGAGCACCAGGAACTCGCCATCCTCGATGGCGATGTCGATCTCCTTCAGGATCTCGACTGCCCCGTAGCGCTTGCAGACGCGGTCGATCGTGAGCGAGGCCATGGGCTTACCCCTTCACCGCACCGGCCATGAGGCCGCGCACGAAGTAACGGCCGGCAAGGACATAGACGACGAGGGTGGGCAGCGCGGTCATCATCGCCGCCGCCATGTCGACATTGTATTCCTTAACGCCGGTCGAGGTGTTGACGATGTTGTTGAGCGCTACCGTGATCGGGGCCGCCCCGCCGGCCGCGAACGAGGCGCCGAACAGGAAGTCGTTCCAGATGTTGGTGAACTGCCAGATCACGGTGACGACCAGGATCGGCAGCGAGTTCGGCAGCATGATCCGCCAGAAGATGCGGAAGAACCCGGCACCGTCGATGGTGGCGGCCTTGACCAGCTCGGTCGGGAAGGCGGCGTAGTAATTCCTTAAGAAAAGCGTCGTAAAACAGAGGCCGTAGACCACATGGACGAGCACCAGGCCGGGCGTGGTGGCGGCGATGCCCAGGAGGCCCAGCACGCGCGCCATCGGCACCAGCACGATCTGGAAGGGGATGAAGCAGCCGAACAGCATCAGCGCGAAGACGAGATCGGCACCTTTGAACTTCCACTTGGTGAGCGCGTAGCCGTTCAGCGCCCCCAGGATGGTCGAGATCGCGACCGCAGGGATCACCATCTTCACCGAGTTGATGAAGAAGGGGCCGATGCCGGTGCATTCGACGCCGACGCAGGCGGACGACCAGGCCTTGGCCCAGGCGGCCAGGCTCGGGTCGACCGGCAGCGCCATGAGGTTGCCCTGACGGATCTCGTCGGCACCCTTCAGGGAGGTGACGATCATCACGTAGAGCGGTGCCAGGTAGAACAGCGCCATCAGGATCAGGAGCGCGTAGAGCAGGCCTCTGAGGATGCCGTGGGACGAGGTGCCGGGGACGGTAGCACTGCTGCTAGCGGCTGCTGCTGCCATGGGTGTCACCGCGGTTCAGATCGGGGTGAGTCGGGGTCGATCGGCGTGGGCTGGCCGTCAAGGGTGCGGCGCACCGGCTTCGCCGGCCGAAGGCCATTGACGGCCAGCCCACGCCGATCAGGAAGCTGGCCATGGCCTGCGAAGGCAGGCTCTGCCTTCGCAGGCCTGGAAGCACTTGGCCGAGGCAGAAGTAGCAACGGCGCGGCTGATGAGTGACTTCTAGGTTCTGGCTGTGAGAGAGGGTGGAGTCGATCCGTCGTGATCCTTGAGCCTGACGACGTTTGGGGAAGAGACCGCACGGCACGATGAGCGAGGGGGGTGGGCACGGCCAGTTCGTAGTGCGAAGCGCGCAACCTGCATGAAGCAACCGCGTCACCCCGCGGCCCGACCGTGGGGTCCAGGGTGGCAGCACGGCGCTGCCGCTGGCCGGCCACCTTGGATGCCGCAGCCAAGCCGCGGCATGACACCGGCACCGCGGGTGCCTCATCCATGCCCGGACCTCCTTGCCTGGCGGAGCTCGGAGTAGAGGTAGGGGACCATGATGGCGGCCACGGTCATCAGCATCATGACGGCGCTGGCGGCACCGACCGCGACCTCGTTCCGGGTGAAGGTCATCTGGTACATGAAGGTGGCGGGGAGGGCGGTCGCGGAGCCGGGGCCGGCGTTGGTGAGGGCGATGACCAGGTCGAAGCTCTTGATGGCGAGGTGGGCCAGGATGACGAAGGCGCTGAGGAAGACCGGGCGCATCAGCGGGATGATGATGCGCCAGTAGATCTTGGGAAGGGTGGCGCCGTCGATCTGGGCTGCCTTGATGATCTCGCTGTCCACACCGCGCAAGCCCGCCAGGAACATCGCCATGACGAAGCCCGAGGACTGCCAGACGGCGGCGATGACGACACAGTAGATCGCCATGCGGGTGTCGGTGATCCACTGGAACTGGAAGCCGGTGAAGCCCAGGTCGTGCATCAGCTTCTCGATGCCGATGCCGGGATTGAGGATCCACTTCCAGGCCGTGCCGGTGACGATGAAGGAGATCGCCATCGGGTAGAGGTAGATGGTGCGGATGAAGCCCTCGGCCCTGATCTTCTGGTCGAGCAGGATCGCGAGCGCCAGGCCCAGGATCGAGGCGATGCCGATATAGAGCACGCCGTAGATCGCGAGGTTCTCGAGCGCCGTCCACCAGACCGGGTTCGCCCACAGGCGCTCGTAGGGGCGGATGCCGTCGAAGGCGGTGACCGGCATCATCCTGGACTTCGTGAACGACAGGTACGTCGTCCAGGCGATGAAGCCGTAGACGAAGAAGATCGTGATCAGGAAGCTGGGTGCGACCACGATCTGCGGCAGATACTCCGCCACCCGGTCGGTTACCCGCGGGCGGGCCGGCGTCACGGCCGGCAGAACCTCGCTCGTTGTCATTCTTCGCCTCCCTGCCGCCGGTCGGGCTCGCTGCCCCGGTGGATAAGGCAAAGCCCGCAACGGCCGGCAAGCCCTCACCCAACGTGGAGGGCAACGAAGCCAAGCTGCCGGCGCCGGCCGTCGGAGGGCGGCTTGGCCGTCAGATACTCGGGGCCTCCGGGACGGTCCGGAGCGCATGCCGCTCGGCACCCAGAACCATCAGTATACGACCCGAGCCCCGTACCTTCTCTCCCGCTCCGCCTGTCACCCCGGCCTTGAGCCGGGGTCCAGGGTGGCAGTGCTACCATGGCGGAGTCCGGCAACCCTGGACCCCCGATCAAGTCGGGGGTGACGAGAGGGGCGGGAGGGAAGGGGCGAGGGCCCGTTACTTCGCGTTCGCCACCGCCTCCGAGAGCTTCTTCGCGGCGTCGGCCGAGCTCTCGTCGCTGTTGAAGAAGGCCGTCACCACGTCGTAGACGGCACCCTTGACCGACTCGCTGGCGGCGTGACCGTGGGCAAGGCTGCCCATGAGCGAGCCCGTGCCGGTGGCCGCCTTGGCGTCCGCGATGCCCTTCTTGCCGCAGGCGTCGAAGTTGGTGTCGGGGACGTCGCTGCGGGCCGGGATCGAGCCCTTCTTGATGTTGAACATCTCCTGGAACGCCGGCGTCCATGATGGCGCTGGCGAGCTTGAACTGCGCGGCCTGCGCCTCCTCGCCCACCTTCATCATGCCGAAAGCGTCGCTGTTGAAGGTGACCGACCCCTGCGTGCCCGGATAGCGGAAGCACAGGAAATCGGTGCCCGCCGTCTTGCCGGCGTTGACGAACTCGCCCTTGGCCCAGTCGCCCATGATCTGCATGCCGGCCTGGCCGTTGATCACCATGGCGGTGGCGAGGTTCCAGTCGCGGCCGGAGAAGTTGGGGTCGACCAGGCCGCGGATCGTGCGCAGCTGGTCGAACGCCTTTGCCATGGTCGGGCTGGCCAAGGCTCTCCTCGTCGAGCTCGATGAAGGCCTTCTTGTAGAAGTCGGGCCCGCCGGCGCTGATCACCGCCCCGTCGAAGATGGTGGCCTCCTGCCAGGCCTGACCGCCATGGGCCACCGGGATCACGCCTGCCTCTTTGAACTTGCCAGCCAGGGCGACGAAGTTCTCCCAGGTCGTGGGCTCCGGCCCGCCCACCTTGTCGAACAGGGCCTTGTTCACCCAGACCCAGTTGGTCGAGTGCATGTTGAACGGGGCCGCCACATAGTGGCCCTCATACTTGACGATGTTCTGGAGTGCGGGCGGGACGACCTGGTCCCAGCCTTCCTTCCCGGCGATCGGGGTGAGGTCGCCCAGGGCACCCTGCGCCGCCCAGTCCTGGACGACGAGACCCAGCATCTGCATGGCGGTCGGCGGGTTGCCGGCGGCCATGCGGGCCTGCAGCACGGTGCGGGCCTGGTCGCCGCCACCGCCGGCAATGGCGGCGTCCTTCCAGGCCACACCCTGCTTCTCCAGGTTCTCGCGCAGGACCTGCAGGGCCGCGGCCTCGCCGCCCGAGGTCCACCAGTGGATGATCTCCACCAACTCCGCGGCCCGTGCCGAGCCCGCACCCAGGGTCAGCGTCAGCGCCGCAACCCCGGCCAGAAGCCCTCTCCGAAGCACCATCATGCTCTCCCTTCGCCCCTCTGATCCTGCACCGAGCCGACCCTAGCGGCCCGCGCCTGTCAACGATCCTGCCACACCGGCGGCCGCTTGCCACTGAATGCAGCGGCACCCTCGCGCCCGTCGGCACTCTGCGCCACGAGCCCTGCGGCGACCGCCTCGAGGCCGGCACCGGTCTCCTCGCCCTCGGCCGCGTTCACGAGCTGCTTGGCCACCTGCACCGATACCGGCGCCCGGCTCGCGATCGTCTTCGCCAGCTCGCGCGCGAAGCTGAGGCCCTCGCCGGTCGGCCGGACATAATCGACGAGCCCCAGCCGCAGGGCCTCCGCCGCGTCCACAGCCTCGCCGGTCAGCGCCAGCCGCTTCACGGCAGGCCCGCCGGCCCGGCGCACCAGCCGCTGCGTCCCCGACCAGCCGGGGACGGCGCCGATCCGCACCTCAGGGAGGCCGAGCATCGCGTGCGTCTCGGCGACGCGCAGGTCGGCGGTGGCCGCAAGCTCCAGCCCGCCTCCGAGGGCGGCACCGTTGACGACGGCGATCAGCGGCTGGCGCAGGCGGGCCAGCCGGTCGAACACGCGATGCCCGTCCCGGATCCAGCGCCGCCACATGTCGAGCGGCTCCAAGGCACCCCAGGCCACGATGTCGGCCCCGCAGCAGAAGGCCTTGGGTCCGGTGCCGGTGAGGATCGCGACCCGGACCTCGCGGTCACGGTCGATCCGGTCGGCCGCGGCCTCCAGCTCCTCCAGCATGGCAAGGGTGAGCGAGTTCAGCTTCTCCGGCCGGTCGAGGGTGATGGCCGCGAGCTGGCCGTCGATCTCCAGGCGGACGGTCATCGGCCGGCAGCCTCGGGCAGCTCGAGCCCGATCGGCTCGGGGCGGAAGAGGTGGGCGTCCATGGTCCGCAGGTCGGGGGCGACCTTGAGCGCCAGATCGGCCTGGGCCAGCACATCGCGCTCGAGATCGACGCCGGGCGCCAGCTCGGTGACGACCAGGCCATCGGGGGTCAGCCGGAGCACGCAGCGCTCCGTCACGTAGGTGATGTCCTGGCCCTGTGCCACGGCGCGCCGGCCGCTGAACGAGACGTGCTCCACCTCCGGCACCAGCTTCTTCACCTTTCCTTCAGAGAGGATGTGCAATGCTCCGTCCTCGACGCCGAGCTTGGCGCCGGCCGTGAAGTAGCCGCTGAACACGATCCGTTTGGCGCGTGCGGTGATGTCGACGAAGCCGCCGACACCGGCCGTGACATGCGGCCGGGCGGCAAGGCGCGAGACGTTGACGCTACCGTCTTTGTCGATCTGCATGAAGGAGAGGAGCGAGCAGTCGAAGCCGCCGCCCTGGAAGTAGGTGAACTGATAAGGCGACGGCACCATGGCCTCGGCATTGGCCGAGCAGCCGAACTGGAAGTCGAGCAAGGGCACGCCGCCCACTGCACCCTGCTCGATCACCCAGGTGACGTCGCCGTGCCGGCCCTCCTCGAGCAGGATGCGGGGCACGTTGGCCGAGATGCCGAAGCCGATATTCACGGCCCAGCCTTTGCGCAACTCTTGTGCCACGCGGCGGGCCAGGACCTTGTCCACACCCCAGGGCGCCAGGCGGAAGCTGCTCTCGGTGCGGAAGATCTCGCCGCTGATGGCGGGGTCGTAGACGGTCTGCGTGGTCTGCATCTGGTCGGGCACGACCACGATGACATCGACCAGCACGCCCGGCACGTGGACCGCGAAGGGCTTCAGCGTGCCCGACTTCGCCAGCCGCTGGACCTGGGCGATGACCAGCCCGCCATTGTTGCGGACGGCCAGCGCCTGATCGAGCGGGCCGAGATAGGCGCCCTCGTGCTCGTAGGAGAGGTTGCCGCGCTCGTCGGCGGTGGTGGCGCGGATGATCGCCACCTCGGGCACGATGGTGGGGAAGAAGAGCCAGGTGTCGCCGGCGAACTCGGTCTTGCGGACGATCGGTTCTGCGGCGGCGCGGGCGTTCATGGCGCAGCCCTGGCGATCGGGGTCGACGAAGGTGTCGAGGCCGATCTTCGTCAGCACGCCAGGGCGCTTGGCCGCCGCCTCGCGGATCATGTCGAAGAGGATGCCGGAGGGGACGTTGTAGGCCGGGATCCGGTCGCTCGTGACCATGTCCCAGATCGCGGGCGAGGGCATCGAGGACGGGCCGCTCGGGTAGGAGCCGGCGAGCACGCGGGCCAGCAGGCCCTCCTTCGCGATGTGGTCGATGCCCTTCACGCCGTACATGTCGCCGGCGGCGATCGGGTGGATGGTGGTGAGGCTGCGCGGGTGGCCGCTCCGCTCGAAGCGCTCACCGATGGCGGCCAGCATGGCGTCGGGGCAGCCGAGGCCGCTGGAGGAGCTGACGGTGACGACGGCGTTGTCGAGGATCAGGCCGGCCGCTTCGGCCGCGGAGAGGATGCGCGGGGCCACGGCTCAGCTCTCCCCCAGGATCTCGGCCATCGTGACGCGGCGGCCCTCTTGCGCCGCCTTGTGGACGGCCAGCGCCAGGGCCAGGGAGCGCACGCCGTCCTCGCCCGTGGCCGCGGGCTCGCCCTCGCCGCGGATGGCGGCATGGAAGCGGGTGAGGGCGCGGGCGTAGAGGTTCTCGTGCTCAAGGGGCAGGGTCTCGGTGCCGTGCCCGGTGCGGAGCAGCACCTCGCCGACAGGCCGCTGGGTCATCACGTCCCGGGCGATCAGCGAGCCCTCGGGCCCATGGACCTCGAAGCCGGTGCCGGCGTGGCGGACCGTGAACGCCTCGTGGACCTGGGCCAGGGTGCCCTTGCGGAAGCGGATCACGGCCATCGCACCGTCCTCGAGGCCGGCACCGGCGAGCCCGGCGCTCTGCTCCAGCGCCACGACCTCCACCGGCTCGTCGTCGAGGACGAAGCGGAGCGTGTCCGCATCGTGGACGGTGATGTCGAGCACGACGCCGCCGCCGGCCTCGGGCTTGTCGATCCGCCAGCCCTGGAGGTGCGGCGGCAGGTAGACCGCATGGAAGACGCGGGCGGCGATGGGCGTGCCGATCCGGCCCTCGGCCACGGCGGCCCGCATGGCCCGGTGAGTGGCGGCGTTGCGCAGGTGGTGGTTGGTGCCCATGACCACGCCCGCGTCGCGGCAGGCGGCGACCATGCGCCTGGCGTCGGCCACGGTGAGCGCCAGCGGCTTCTCGCACAGCACGTGCTTGCCGGCGGCCGCCGCAGCCAGGGTCTGCGCGCAGTGCAGCTCGTTCGTGGTGCTGATGTAGACGGCCTGGACGCCGGGCGTCGCCAGCAGCTCGTCGAGGCTCGTGCAGCTCCGGGCAATGCCGTTCTCGGCGGCGAAGCGTGCCCCGCGCTCGGCATCCGTGCTCATCACGGCGTGCACCTCGCCGCCGGCAGCACGGATGGCGCCCAGCACGTGCTCGCGGGCGATGGTGCTGGCGCCGATCAGGCCCCAGCCTACTGGCTCTGCCATGCTCTCCGTCCCTGTCCGCACGAGGCGCGCACGACCAGCGCCACCTCGCCATGATGCTCGACCGGCTCCGCCTGCGGCTGCCGGACCTGCTGCAGGAGAATGTCCGCGGCGCGCTCACCGAGCGCTGCCGAATCGACCGCCACCGTGCTCAGCGCCATGTGCCGGGCGTCCTGCACGTCGTCGAAGCCGATCACGGCGAAGTCGCTGCCCGGGCGCAGGCCCCGGGCGGCGAGGCCGTGGAGGACGCCGAAGGCCACGACATCGTTGAAGCACAAGGCCGCGGTCGGCGGGTCGGCCAGCGTCAGGGCCTGCTCCAAGGCCGCACGTCCGCCCTCGCGGTTCGGCACGGCCTCCACGACCAGCGCCGGATCGGCCGGCAGGCCGGCGGCCTCCAGGGCCGCGGCGTAACCGGCGGCACGCTCCTCCTGGACCACCATGCCCTGCCGGCCGCCGAGGAAGGCGATCCGGCGGTGACCGAGCCCGAGCAGGTAGGCGGTGGCACGCTCGGCCCCTCTCCGGTTGTCGGGGCCGACATAGGAGGCGCGCGTGCCCGGGATGCGCCGCATGACCGAGACCAGCGGCAGCCGCCAGCCCTCGACCTCGTGCATGAAGCCGCTGTCGGTGCCCAGCGCCGGGCAGACGATGAAGCCCGCGGCCCCGTGCTCGCGCATCGCCTTCATCACCTGGCCCTGGCGGGCCGGGCTCTCGCCGGTGTTGGCGAGGAAGGGGACCATGCCGGCGGCCGCAAGGCCGCGCTCGATGCCGACGGCAAGCTCGGCGAAGAACGGGTTGGTGAGGTCGTTGATGACCATGCCCACCGTGTCGGCGACCCCGTGCCGGAGGCTGGCCGCACCCCGATGGTACACATAGCCCAGCCGCCCCATTGCCGCCCGCACCCGAGCTTGGGTGTCGGCGGCGATGGCAGGCGACTCGCGCAAGACCAGCGACACGGTCGATTTCGACACGCCGGCTTCGCGGGCGATGTCGAGGATGGTGACGCGGCCAGGGGCCGTGGCCAGCATGGGTGCGGTGGAACCTCCCTGATGAGGCTGCTTGTTGGAACGTTCCAATAACCACCCAGCACGGAGCTGTCAAGGGAGTTCCGGGCCGGATGGGATCCGGGTAAGGGTGGGTTGCCGGCGGGACGGTGGTGGGGAGCAGGCATGGTCACACAGCCGTCCGTCTTCGGCAGCACGCGCGATTTGGTGCAGCCGCCGGCCATCGTGCCTGACGGTTTCATGCTCGATCAGCGGAACGTCGGCGACGGGCTGGTGCTGCTCCGTGCCCTGGATCCGGCCAGCTATCCCTTATGCATCTTCGATCCGCAGTATCGAGGAGTGCTCGACCGCCAGAAATATGGCAACGAGGGTGCCCGGCAGCAGGAGCGTTCTGTCCTGCCGCAGATGAGCGAGGAGCAGATCGCGGCCTTCATCGCCGAGATCGGGCGGGTGCTGATGCCGAGCGGTCACCTGCTGCTGTGGGTGGACAAGTTCCACCTCTGCACCGGCATCGGGCCCTGGCTCCCGGCTGCGTTGTCGATTGTCGACCTGCTGGTCTGGAACAAGAAGCGGATCGGGATGGGCTATCGAACGCGGCGCACCAGCGAGTACTGCGTCGTGATCCAGAAGCTGCCGCTGCGAGCCAAGGGGGTCTGGCGCTCACACGACATCCCGGACGTGATCGACGAGCCGGTCGTGGACCGATCGTTCACGCACGCGAAGCCGGTGGGCCTGCAGGTGAGGCTGATCGAAGCGCTCACCAACCCCGGTGACGTGGTGCTCGATCCGGCCGCGGGGAGCTATTCGGTGCTCAAGGCCTGCGAGCGCGCCGGCCGCCGCTTCCTCGGCTGCGATGTCCGGGGATAGCGGCGGCCGGATGTAGGCTCAGGCGCTCTTGATGTTGACCCGCTCCTCGGCGAGCTGGGTCAGGAGGAGGTCGGTCTCCTTCTCCTCGTCCAGGGTCTGCTCCAGCAGCTCCTCGGCGTCGTCGAGCTGGAGGAGCTCGGCCCAGCTGCGCAAGGCGCCGTAGCGGGCGATCTCGTAGTGCTCGACCGCCTGGGCGGCGGCGATCAGGCCGGCGTCGAGGGCGGGGCCGCCCTGGAACTCCTGCATGACCTCGCGGCCCTCGGTGAGGATGCCCTGGATGGCCTCGCAGGGAACGCCCTCGGGCTTCTCGCCCAGGAGGCCGAAGACGTCGTTCAGGCGCTGCACCTGCTGCTCGGTCTGCGAGCGATGGGTCTCGAAGGCCTGGCGCAGCTTGTCGCTGCCGGCGGCCTTGGCCATCTCCGGCAGCGCCTTCAGGATCTCGTGCTCCGCGAAATAGACATCCTTCAGCGTGTGAAGGAGAAGGTCCTTCAAGTTCTTCTCGGCCATAGGGCGTGCTCCATCACGGCACTGCCCGGCCCCGTACGCTGTCCGGGACCGGCAGTGTCGGCGATCTACTTTGGTGGTCTGGGAACGATGAGCGCTCGACGGTGGCGGCGTCGGGCACCGGCCTAACAACCACTTCGCGCCGGGCAGGTTCCGGAAGCCGGGGACTCAGGCGGCCGTGGGCTGCTGGTGCTCGAGGAAGAAGCGGATCATCTCCCGCGAGGCGTCAGGCCCCTGAGGATCAGTGTAGGAGCCGGCGGGGCTGCCGCCTGCCCAGGCGTGGCCCGCACCATGGATCACCCACTGCTCCAGCAGCACCCGTCCTGCCGCGTCGGCATGGAGCCGGCGGCTGTAGGCGCGTCCGCCCGGTGCCTCGCCGCGCTGCACCGCGGCCGTGGCCTGCAGGCCCTCCGCCGTGGCGCGCGCCTGGGCGATGATCCGGTCGCCGTTGTGCGGGCTCACCGTGCTGTCCTGGTCGCCGTGGAAGACGATGGTGGGGACCAGCTTCCGGCCCGCCGGGCGGCTGCTCGGGGCAGCACCCTGGCGCATGGCGGCGAAGGCCGACGGGAGGTCGCCGGCGGCCCCGGCGGGGAGGCCGGAATGGATGCCGGCGGCGGCGTAGAGGTCGGGGTAGGTGGCCGCCAGGTTGGCGGCGGCGGCCCCGCCGGCGGAGAGGCCCGCAACGTAGACCCGGGCGGGGTCGACGGCGTGCTCGCGCATGACCTCGCGCGTCATGCCGGCGATCAGCGACGGCTCGCCCCGGTCACGTTCCTGGTCCTCCGGGTTGAACCAGTTCCAGCAGCGCTGCGGGTTGGCCGCATTGTCCTGGGCCGGATAGAGGACGAGCAGGCCGTGCTCCTCGGCCAGCCGGTTCATGCCCGTGCCGGCGGCGAAGTCGTCGGGCGACTGGGTGCAGCCGTGCAGCATGACCAGGAGCGGCAGGGCCCGGCCGCGATGGTTGCCGGGGACATAGAGCCTGTAGCTCCGGGTCCCGGCTGCGTTGCCGTAGGAGCCGGTGAGGAACCTCGCACCCTCGGGCAGGGGCTCGGCTGCCGGCCGTGGCTTGAGCAGCCCGCCCAGATCCGGCCCGGCACCGGGCTGGCCCAGACCGTCGAGGAAGCTGCGGAGCGCTTCGGGCAGATGGGCATGGGGCGACCGTTCGGACGGTGCTGGGTCCGCCACCTCGACCGAGTCGGGGGCGAGATCGATGGTCCGCTGCGACCGGTCCGGGGCTGGGTCGGCAACAGGCGAGCCGCGCAGGGTTCGCTGGATGAGCTCCATGGCCTGGGCGAGCCGGCCGGTGCGGGTGAGGCGCGTGGCCTCGATCATGTCGGGATGCAGGGCGTCGGTCATGGGATCGGCTTTCTGTCCGCGGCGGGACGGGCGAAGGAAGGAAGGGAGGCGCATGGTCAGCGGATCCGGTCGGCGAGGGCGGCCTTCACGGCCGGGCTGGCGTGCAGGGCACCCAGGACCGTGACCCTGGCGATGGCGGCGCGGGCGAGCTCGGGCGTGACGTCGGCGGCGATGCTGGCCAGGCCCAGAACCTGGATGTCGAGCATCTCGCCCCTGGCGAGGGATCCCTCGAGGTCGGCACGGCTGTAGTGGCGCAGGCCCAGGTCGAGGTTCTTGCGGGCGACCGAGCGCTTCGCCACCTCGGCATGCCGCTCGAGCTGGCTACGGATCGCGGTGCGGATGAAGTCGGTGCGGTTGGAGTAGAACCCCTCCGCTACCAGGAGGTCGATATGGCCCAGGTCGACGAAGCCGAGATTGATCGTGATCTTCTCGCTGTCGACCACCTTCGGGCGCAGCTCCTGCACGTTGCCAGCCATCGTCCACCATCCTCATACCATCTGTCTGGATGGTAAGTGGAGGGTGGACGGAGGTTCAAGACCGCCGGCGAACTCGAGCGTGGTTATCCGGGAGCGCTCGCCCGCGGCGTCCTCTGCCTGGGAGGCTTCGGGACCAGCTTGTCCATCCGCTTGCGGATCGCGGACTCGCCGATGTCCGCCGGGTCGAACGACCCGCCGCACCATTCGAGCAGCTCTTCGTGGCGCTCGTGGGCGGGGTCGGCGATGGCGTCGAGGAAGTCCATGTAGCCAAAGGAACCGCCCACATCCTCGGGCGGGCAGGCACCCTGGCCGTCGAGGAAGCGCGGATAGCGTGCCTCGGGCTCCGGCCCGGCGATGGCCTCGACCCGGACCGTGTGGTGCCAGTCGTCGCCGAAGTCGTAGACGTAGGTGAATTTCCGCGCCCGGGCACCAAGGAGGTCGGCGAGCGAGGCCGCCTTGGCCGCGTGCACCGGCCTCTCCGGATCGCTCCAGCTCGGGTCGGGGATGCCCCAGGCGGCGTCGCCGCGGCGGAACTCCCACAAGATGGTAGTTCTCCCAGCCCATGGCGGCCTGGATGACGAGGTGCAGCCGGTCGAGCCTGATGTCGACCGGGACCTCGACGCGGCGGAAGACCCGCGGCTCGACCTCGTCGAGCTCGATGCGCAGGCGGGCGATGTCGGCCATGCGAGGTTCCTCCCGCTACTGGTGCCACCACGGCGTGCCTGCGAGTTGACCGCAGGCGGAATCCAGATCAAGGCCGTTGCGCAGAAAGTTGGGATCAGGGCGGAGCCGAGGGGCATGCAGGGTGAGGCTGGCGCGCGGTCCGGGGCCGCGGGCGGTGGGCTCGACGTCTTCGGCCTCATGGCCAGGTTCGCACCGCTGATCTTCCTGCTGGTGCTGATGGCGGCCTTCGCCATCCTCTCGCCACGGTTCCTCACCCCGCTCAACCTCTTCAACGTCATGCGGCAGGTCTCGATCTACGGGCTCCTGGCCGTCGGCATGACCTTCGTCATCCTCACCCGCGGCATCGACCTCTCGGTGGGCTCGCTCGTGGCGCTGGCGGGGCTGATGGCCGCCATCGTCGCCAAGGGCGGGCTGGGCAGCCGGTTCGCGGTCGGGGCCGAGACCGAGGCCGAAGGCTATGGCTGGTTCCTGGCGCTCATGGCGGCGCTTGCCGTGGGCGTCGCCGCGGGCTGGCTGCAGGGGTTCGCGATCACCAGGCTCAAGGTGCCGCCCTTCGTGGTCACGCTGGGCGGGATGTCGGCCTTCCGCGGGGCAGCGCTGCTGCTCGCCGGCGGCGGGCCGATCTCGGGCTTCGACGAGGCCTATCGCTGGTGGGGGCAGGGCTATCTGGGGCCGGTGCCGGTGCCGGTCATCATCTTCATCGTCATTGCACTCATCGCCCACATCGTCCTGACCTACACCCGGTTCGGCTACTCGGTGTATGCCGTGGGCGGCAATCCCGAGGCCGCCCGGCTCTCGGGCCTCGACGTCGACCGGATCACGCTGGCGGTCTACGTCATCATCGGCTGCATGGCGGGGCTGGGCGGCTTCGTGCTCTCGGCCCGCCTCAACTCGGCCGAGGCCGTGGCCGGGATGACCTACGAGCTCACCGTGATCGCCTCGGTGGTGATCGGCGGCACCTCCCTCTTCGGCGGCGTCGGCACGATCTTCGGCACCGTCATCGGCACCGTCCTGATCGGCGTGCTGCTCAACGGCCTCGTGCTGAACAACGTCTCCAGCTACGTGCAGCAGATCATCATCGGCGTGATCATCGTCATCGCGGTGGCCTTCGACACCTTCGCCAAGTCGCGGCGGCGGACTGCCTGAGTAGCAGACGATTGCATGCAATTTAGGCGGCCCGGCCTGAGGCCTGTGTGCGCGTAGAGAGCGCTGCTGACCCTGGCACGCTCCTTGTATGCACCTCGGCTTGGGGTGCCGGGGAGTGGAAGGGGAGCAGGCGATGACCGCCACGCGACCGCGGCTTTGGACGCCCGGCGACTGGAACGCGTTCTTCGGATTCGGCACCAACATCCTGGTCAACATGCTGGTGCTGACCGGCCTGTTGCGCTTCGTGCTGAAGATGCCGGACGACATCGTGTTCGGCCGCATCCTGCCCGCCATGGGCCTGATGATGTGCCTCAGCACCTGCTACTATGCCTGGCTGGCCTACCGCCTGGCCCGGCAGACCGGTCGTGACGATGTCTGCGCGCTGCCCTCTGGGATCAGCGTGCCGCACATGTTCATCGTCACCTTCGTGATCATGCTGCCGATCTCGCTCTCGACCGGCGATCCGATCAAGGGTTGGGAAGCCGGCCTCACCTGGGTGTTCGTGCAGAGCTTCATCCTGATGCTGGGCGGCTTCGTCGCCCCCTTCATCCGCAGGATCACCCCGCGCGCCGCCCTCCTGGGCACGCTGGCCGGTGTCTCGGTCACCTTCATCTCGATGCGGCCAGCGCTCGAGATGTTCATGACGCCGGTGATCGGGATCGTGTGCTTCGCCGTGATCCTGGTCGCCTGGTTCGGGGGCCTGCGCTACCCCCGTGGCATCCCGGCGGGCCTAGTCGCCATCGCGGCTGGCATGCTGATCGCCTGGGCCGCGGCGGCCGTAGGCTTCGATCTCGGTGGCGTGGGCCTCGCCAAGGTGGGCGAGGCGATCTCGGGCTTCGGCTTCAGGGTGCCGCTGCCGGCCGTCGACCACGTCTTCTCGGGCTTCGAGTTCTTAGGGATCATCCTGGTCACGGCGATCCCGTTCGGCGTCTACGACCTCGTCGAGGCCATGGACAATGTCGAGAGTGCCGAGGCCGGCGGCGACGCCTTCCCGACCACGCGCGTGCTCACGGCCGACGGTGTCGTGAGCCTGATCGGCTGCCTGATGGGCAACCCGTTCATCAACGCGGTCTATATCGGCCACCCGGGCTGGAAGGCGATGGGCGGGCGGATCGGCTATTCGGCCGCCGTGGGGCTGATGGTGATCGTGCTCTCCTGGTTCGGCATCGTGCCCTTGCTGCTGGCCTTCATCCCCGTCGTCGCGATCTCGCCGATCCTGCTCTACATCGGGATGCTGATCGGCGCGCAGGCCTTCCAGACCACGCCCGCCCGTCACGCGCCCGCGATCGCCCTTGCCCTCACCCCGCACCTGGCGGCCTGGGCCAAGACCCTGATCGACGGTGCGCTCGGGGCCGCCGGCACCAGCGCCCATGCGGTGGGGCTGGAGAAGCTCGCCGGCACGGGCGTGCTCTATCACGGGCTCGAGATCATGGGCGGGGGCTCGATCCTGGGTGGGCTGATCCTGGGGGCGATCGCCGTGTTCGTGATCGACCGCCGGTTCAACGAGGCCGCCTATTTCACCTTCGCCGGGGCGGCACTGACCTACTTCGGCTTCATGCATGGCGAGGCGATCGGCGTCGGCTACGGGCTGGGCGTGACGCCCACCGTGACCTTCGCCTACCTCCTGGTCGGAGCCTTCCTGCTGGGCTGTGCGCGCTACAGTCAGGTCCAGCCGGTCCGGGACTACGAGCCGGAGCACGGCCACGGGCATGGGCTGGCAGCCCAGCCGGCCGAGTAGACGGAACGTGAAGCAGCGGCGCCAGCGCGGCGCCGCTGCCGCACCTGGAGCCCGGCCGCGCCAGGGCCTATCTACTCGGCGTCGTCAGACCTTCGAGGAGCGCGCGCCGCCATGATTTCCCTGATCGTCACCCTGATCATCGGCGGCCTTGCCGGCTGGCTCGCCGGCAAGATCATGCGCGGCGGCGGCTTCGGCGTGCTGATGAACATCGTCATCGGCGTCGTCGGCTCGTTCGTCGGCAACGCCATGTTCTGGCTGCTCGGGCTCAGCGCCACGGGCTTCATCGGCCGGCTGATCGTCGCCACGCTGGGTGCGATCATCCTCATCTACCTCGCCGACTACCTGGCGAAGCGGAAGGGCACGGCGGTCTAGCGGCCGCTCCACGCAGGCAGGCCGCCGCGAGCCGCCCGTCACCGCGCATGACAAAACAAGGCCGTCCGGCAGGGCGGCCTTGCTCGTAATGGGCTGGACGTGCGGGCCGCTGTCGCGGCCGGCTAGACCGGCGTGCGGGTCTCGCGCGGGGGAACGGTGGTCGTGGTGACCGGCGGGGTCGCGTCGTCGACGGTGTCGTCGTCCTTCAGGCCGGCCTTGAAGCTCTTGATCCCCTTGGCAACGTCACCCATCACCCGCGGGATCTTGCCGGCGCCGAACAGGATCAGCACCACGAGGAGAACCAGGACCCAGTGCCAGGCGCTCGAAAAGCCCATCTCGCATCTCCATAAGCATGCTCAGCCTAAGCTAGCCTCAGGCAGGCTGGGTGCCAAGGGGAAGGGGCCTCGTTGCGGGCTGCCGCAGTACGCCGGCGATCCCGCCGCCGATCAGGAAGGTCACGTCGGCAAGGACGGCCGGAAGGGCGGGGCCGCCCGGGGCCGCGAGGTAGCGCGGCTCCCAGTCCGGGCGGAACTTCTCCTTGAAGCGGCGCAGGCCCTCGAAATTGTAGAAGTCCTCGCCCAGGCGGAAGATCAGCGCACCCGCCCGGCTCCAAAAAGGGGCGAGCTTGCGGCCATCCAGGCCGGAGAGCGGCGCCATGCCGAGGTCGAAGCGGCCGAAGCCCTGCTCCTTGCCCCAGAGCATGAGCTCGATGAAGAGGTGCTCCATCACGTCGCGCGGGGCTTCGCTGCCGTAGCGCATGAGGTCGAGCGAGAGCTCGCTGCGGTCGGGTGCCTGCCAGATGTTGGCGAAGGCCACGATCCGCTCACCCCGGCGGATCACGGCGATAGGGAAGCGGAGCAGGTAGTCCGGCTCGAAGCGGCCGAGGGAGAAGCCCTTCTCCTTGGCGGAGCGGGTGCCCAGCCACTCGTCCGAGATCGTGTGCAGGTGGGGCAGGATGGCAGGCACGCCCTCGACCGGGATCACCTCGAAGGTGCTGCCCTCCTTGCGCGCCTTGCGGCAGGTGTAGCGCAGGCCGCGGCGGGCATTGCCTTCCAGGCCGAAGCCCTGGAGGTCGACATAGGCCTGCTCGCCGATCTTGTAGAAGGTGAGGCCCAGCTCCACGAGCTCGGGCATCATCGCCGGCGGGACCTCGTAGAACACGGTCCGCCCGCCCCACTCGTCGCACAGCTCGCGAAAGCGCCACAGGAGCTCCAGCCGCTCGGCGCGCAGGCCCACGGGCTCGCCCAAAGCCACCCAGCAGCGGCCGCGCACGCCGTACATGATGAAGCTGCGGCCGCTGGGGCTGAACAGGAAGCGCTTGTCGCCCAGGAGCGCCAGCCAGGCGCTGCAGAGGGGACCTTCGGCGGCCAGGATCGCGGCTTGCGCCTTGAGCAGCGCCGGGCCGGGCTCCGCGGTCTCATCGCGCGGCCGCGCGTAGCGCATCAGTTGCGTGATGCTGAGGACAGCGGTCGCGATGATGAGCCCAGCCGTGGCGCGCAGGAAGCGGGGCGCGTCGGCCTCGGCCAGGAACTGCCACCAGAGATCGTGCGCGTAGTCGACATGGCGGAAGCTGAAGAAGCCGAGCCACAGGGTGGCGAGGACCACGGCCAGCACGGCGGCAAGCCAGGACGGGCCCAGATTCTGGTCGAGGAGGGCGCTGCGGCGATAGAAGGCGCTGCGCGATGGCAGGAGCACGACCAGCACCACCGCGAGATAGAGCGCCTCCTCCCAGTCGAACCCCTTGAGGAGGGAGAAGACGATGCCGGCGCCCAGCACCACGGAGGTGGCGAGCCAGGCGGCATCGAGGCGGCGGCGCAGGCCCAACGCCAGGAGGATGAGCGCGAGGCCGGCGAGGCTGCCCAGGAAGTGCGAGAGCTCGATCAGGGCCAGAGGCGCCACTGGTGCCAACCAGGCCAGGCGCTCGGTGGCACTGGGAGTAGCACCCGAGACCAGCAGCACGATGCCGGCGACGAAGACGAGGATGAAGAGGAGGTTGGGGACGACCACATGCGCCCAGCCGCGCACCACCCCGATCCGCTCGCGGGCGACGTCGCCGATCTCGCGCAGCTGGTGGCCGACGAAGAGCACGGCCGCCGCCACGAGCGGGGTGACGTAGTAGCACAGGCGGTAGACCACGAGGGCGGCCGCCACCCGTGGGTCCAGGCCCGAGCCGGGGAGCGCCAGGATCAGCACCGCCTCGAACACGCCAACTCCGCCCGGTACGTGGCTGATGATCCCGATCACGCTGGCAGCGCTGAACAGGCAGGCGAAGGCCGGGAAGCCGACCCCGGCCTCGGGCGGCAGCAGCACCCACAGGCACAAGGCCGCCAGCGCCCAGTCGACCCCGGCCATGCCGATCTGGGTGGCAGCGATCATGGGGCGAGGCAGGGTGAAGCTCCAGCGGCCGAGCGTGAGCGGACCACGGAGCACCAGTGGCAAAGCGGGGTAGGCCAGCAGCAGGGCCAGCACGAGGACGGCGAAGGCGACGATGGTGCTGGGGCTGATGCCCATGATGGCGGCGAGCTCGGCCGGCGCCAGTAGGCCGCCCAGCACCGCCATGGCGCCGAGACCCAGCCACAGCGTGATGCTGTTGAAGGCGACCACGCCGGCGATCTCGGTCCCGGAAAGGCCCCAGGCGGTGTAGAGCCGGTAGCGCACGGCTCCACCGGTCAGGAGCGGCAGACCCATCGAATGGCTGAAGGCGTAGCCGACGAAGCCCGCCAGCATCGAGCGACGCACCGGCAGCGGTCGCTCGAGGTAGGCAAGGGCCAGCGTGTCGTAGAGGGCGAGGACGACATAGCCGGCCGCGGCCGCCAGCAGGGACAGCAGCACGGCACTGGCCGGCAGGCCGCGCAGGGCCTTGCCCACGTCGGCCAGATGGGCAGTACCCAGCTCGCGGTGGATGGCCCAGATCGCGGCCGCGAACAATGCGAGGCCCAGAGCGGGCAGGACGAAGGGCCGTGCTGCCATGAGCCGGTCGCGCCAGGTCGCGGGGCTGTCGGCGGCATGCGGATCGGCCATCTCTGTATCTGGTCCGTGCAGGAGGCGGAGCTTGAGGCGCAATCTAGAGCGGAGCCCGGCCGATCCGACGCAGCTTCTGTGCCGCGCCATCATGGCCCTGCTCCTGCTGCTTCCTTCAGTGTGGCCGGCCAGGGCCGACGATCCCGTGGGCGGGCTTGCCGAGGCTCCTCTTTCGCTGCCAGCCGGCCCGGCCCAGGGCCTCGTCTTCCTGTTCTCTGGCGAAGCCGGGCCCGACGCAGCGCTTCAGGCTGCGGCCGCCCGGATCACCACCTTGGGTGCTGCGGTCGCCATCGTGGACTTGCGCGACTATCTGCGCCGGGCCGATGCCACGCTGAACGCCGACTGCCTCTATCTCGTGGCCGAGATCGAGGCCGTGAGCCGCAGGATCCAGAGCCGGCTCGGCCGGGCACGCTACTTCTCTCCGATCGTCGCGGGCACAGGCTTGGGCGGCACATTGGCGCTGCTGGCCCTGGCCCAGGCTCCGGACGCCACCCTGGCCGGAGCTGCCAGCGACGGCTTCGGCACCGCGCTGCCGACCGGTCGGCTCTTGTGCCCGGGTGCCGAGGCAACGCGGATCGACGGTGGCTACAGCTATGCTCCGACCATGCGTTGGCCGGGCTTCGTCCGCGTCGGCGCGGGCCCGAGCGAGCTGGCCGTGGCCCGCGACTGGCTCACCCGCTCCGGCCTGCCGCCGGAGACGGTCTCGGTCAGCGATCCTGCCGCACCCCTGGCGGACCGGCTGGCGGCCCTGCTCGAGGCGCCGATCCGTGCCCAGCAGGCGGAGACCACGGCCCTTGGCCAGCTGCCGATCATCGAGCTGCCGGTGGAGCAACCCGGGCGACTGATGGCCGTGGTGCTGTCGGGTGACGGCGGCTGGCGCGACCTGGACGAGGAGATCGGCGGTTACATGCAGAAGGCCGGCGTGCCGGTGATCGGTCTCGACTCGCTCCGCTACTTCTGGAGGCACAGGACGCCGGACGAGCTGGCCGGCGACCTCGGCCGGATCATGCGGCATTATCGGCAGGCCTGGGACCGGCCGGACGTGGTCCTCGTGGGCTATTCCTTCGGGGCCGACGTGCTGCCGTTCGCGGTCAACCGCCTGCCGGCCGATCTCCGCAAGTCAGTGCGGGCAGATCTCGTTCCTGGCGCTCAGCCACTGGGCGGATTTCGAGATCCATCTCAGCGAGTGGCTGAGCTCCGGCCCGAGGCCCGACTCGCTCCCCACCCTGCCCGAACTCGGGCGCCTCGACCTCACCCAGGTCCAATGTATTTATGGCGAGGACGAGGACGGGAATGCTTGCTCTGACCCGGCACTCGCAGCGACGGAGCGGATCAAGACCAGCGGCGGGCATCATTTCGACGGCGACTACGAGGCCCTGGCGCGGGCGATCCTTGCCGGTGCGGAGCGCCGTGGCTGAGGCCGAGCTCGGCTCCTGCCCGATCTGCGGCCGGCCGATGCTGCCGGGTGCGAGCATCGACCGGCATCATTTCCTGCCCAGGAGCGAGGGCGGCCGGGAGACGAGCTGGGTCCACCGCATCTGCCACCGCAAGCTGCACAGCCTGTTCACCGAGCGCGAGCTGGCCCGCCTCTACACGACGCCGGAGGCGGTGCGCGCGCATCCGGAGATGCAGCGCTTCATCCGCTGGGTGGGCAGGAAGCACCCGGAGTTCTGGGTCCGGACAGCCGAGGCGCGGGCGAAGCGGCGGCGCTGAGGCGGGATCAGGCGGCCTGCTCCTGCCTGGCAGTATCAGCGGCGAGATAAGGTGCCGCCAGCCGCAGCTCCCGCACCAGCCGCGCATACTCCACTGCCTGACGCTCGGCCGTGGGCTGGCGGAGGATGTAGGAAGGGTGGACCGTCACCAGCAGCTCGCTTTCCGCCTCGAAGGGGAGGATGCGGCCGCGTTCCTGGCCGATGGTGACGTCGCGGCCGAGGAGCGAGCGGGCGGCGGTCGCACCCAGCGCCACCACGAGGCGGGGCTTCACCAGCTCGCGCTCGAGCTCGACCCAGAAGCGGCAGTGCTCGACCTCGCCCGTGTCGGGGCGCTGGTGGATGCGGCGCTTGCCGCGGAGCGTGAACTTGAAATGCTTGACGGCATTGGTGAGGTAGAGGGCCGTACGGTCGAGGCCGGCTTCCGCCAGGGCGCGGTCGAGGAGCTGGCCCGCGGGGCCGACGAAGGGCCGGCCCTCGAGGTCCTCCCAGTCGCCCGGCTGCTCGCCGACCAGCATCACAGGCGCGGTCTTCGGGCCTTCGCCGAAGACGGTCTGGGTCGCGGGCTCCCATAGCGGGCAGCGAGCGGCAGCCGGCGGCCGCCTCGCGGGCGGCTTCGAGGCTGGTGGGGCGGGGCGAGGGACCGCTGGCGCGGTGCTGGGCATGGGGGAGCAGGACCACCCGGCCCTTGCGGGCGGGTTCGGTCGGCTCGGCCGCCAGCATCGCCTCGGCACGCGGTGCGGCGGCGGCGACGAGGGCCGGGATGTCGCGACTTTCCGGCATGTTGCGCCAATACTTCTTCGGCATGTGGCCGCGCATCAGGCGCGGGTTGAGGCGGGCCGGGTTGAAGACCGAGGCGTAATAGGCCCGCCAGTCCTCATCCAGCGCGTCCTCGGCCGGCACCTCGGCGCGCTGCCCGCCGGGGCCGAAGGTGAGGGCGGCACCATCCCAGACGGCGGTGCGGTAGGGGGTGACGACGACCCAGCGCATGCCGGTGAAGCGGCGGGTGAAGAAGGAAGCACAGGCCTCGAGCACATGGTGCTCGGGCTCGAACCAGGCGACGTAGCGCGGGCCTGTGCTGGTCCAGACCTCCTTGAAGCGCAGGAAGGCCTTCATCTTGTGCGCGGCCCGGCGCACGGCGCGCACCATGCCTTGCGCGCGGGCGACGTCGGCATCGGAAGCGAGGTCGAGCAGGTGGCGCTCGCCATGCACGAGCCGCCAGAGCAGGCGATAGAGCAGAGCCCAGCGCCCGGGGTCGGCGTGCAGCGCAATCTGCTTCGCCAGGAGCAGGAAGCGCAGCGGCACGCGCAGCTCGGCCGTCTCGGTGCCGGCAGGCGGCGGTACCTCGAACAGGCCGGGCTGCTCGTCGCCGACCCGCCAGGCGACGGCGTGCGGCGGCACGCCCGTGGCGGCGAGGCTGCGGGCGGCTTCCCGCCAGCCGTCGAAGTCGGTGGCGTGGGCGAGGCGGATGTCAGGCATGGGCGGGCAGGAGGCTGAGCTGGTGCGGTGGCGCCACGAGCCTGCGCAAGGCAGGGCTGTCGAGCCGCCGCGGATGGTGGTCGGGGGTGACGAGGAAAGCGCCGGCCCGGCGCATCGGCACGCGCAGGCGGGCGAGGTCGGCATAGCGCAGGCTGCCGTGGCGACGGGCCTGGAGGATGCGCTCGACATTGCGGCGGCCGAGCCCGGGCACGCGCAGGAGGTCCTCGCGGCAGGCGCGGTTGAGGTCGATCGGGAAGCGCTCGCGGTGCTTCAGCGCCCAGGCGAGCTTGGGATCGAGCCCGAGCTCGAGCATGCCGCCGGCACCGCCGGCCAGGATCTCCTCGACCGTGAAGCCGTAGAAGCGGAACAGCCAGTCCGCCTGGTAGAGCCGGTTCTCGCGCCGCAGCGGCGGTGCCTGGAGCGGCAGGGCGGCGCTCGAATCGGGGATCGGGCTGAAGGCCGAGTAATAGACCCGCCGCAGCCGGTAGGCGCCGTAGAGCTCGGCACTGCGGGCCAGCACCTCGCGGTCGTCGGCACCGTCCGCACCCACGATCATCTGCGTGCTCTGGCCGGCGGGCGCAAAGCTCTGCGGCCGCTTCTCGCCCCTGGCGGCCTCCAGCCGGAGGCGGGTGGCGGCCATGGTCCGGCGGATCGCCACCTGGCTCTTCTGCGGGGCGAGGCGGGCCAGCCCCTGCTCGCGCGGCAGCTCGATGTTGCAGCTCAGCCGGTCGGCGTAGCGGCCGGCAGCCTCGACCAGCAGGGGATCGGCCTCGGGGATGGTCTTCAGGTGGATGTAGCCGCGGAAGTCGTGCTCCTCGCGCAAGGTCCGGGCGACGCTGACCAGCTGCTCCATCGTGTAGTCGGCGCTGCGGATGATCCCGGAGCTCAGGAACAGCCCTTCGATATAGTTGCGCTTGTAGAAGTCGATGGTGAGGCGGACCACCTCCGGGACGGTGAACCGGGCACGCGGCACGTTGCTGGAGTTGCGGTTCACGCAGTAGGCGCAGTCGAACATGCACCAGTTGGTGAGCAGGATCTTGAGCAGGGAGACGCAGCGCCCGTCCGGCGTGTAGGCGTGGCAGATCCCGGTCCCGTCCACCGAGCCGACGCCTTTGCCGCCGAGCGAGTTCCGCCCCTTGGCACCGCTGGAGGCGCAGGACGCGTCGTACTTGGCCGCATCGGCCAGAATGGTGAGCTTCCGTCGCAGCTCCATGCCTGCGGTCCTGCTCCCGGTGCCTGAGGGGGAACAGGATGTTCCCTTTTTGTTCGCAAAGAGTCAAGGCCGTGCACGGCAATCCGCAGGCTTGACACCAGGACCCGGCTCGGGCGCTTGCCGGCTGGAGCATCGGGGAGAGACACGTGAGCGGTTCCGAGCCGGCCCCCACGGCAGCGTCGACCCGGCCACGGCGCCTGGGCATCCTCACCAGCGGCGGCGACTGCGCCGGGCTCAACGCCGTGATCCGGGCGGTGACGCTGCGGGCGACGCAGGGCTACGGGTTCGAGGTCTGGGGCATCCACGAGGCCACGCACGGCCTCCTGCAGCGGCCGGTCTCTGCGACCCAGCTCACGCCCGACTCGGTGAAGGGCATCCTGCACCTGGGCGGGACGATCCTGCGCACCACCAACCGCGACAACCCGTTCTCCTACCCCAGCGAGAAGGGCCGGATCGACCGCTCGGCCGAGGTGGCGGAGGGCTACCGGCTCCTGGGCCTGGAGGCACTGATCGGGGTCGGCGGCGACGGCAGCCTCGCCATCCTGCGCCGGCTGGCCCAGGAGGGCGGCCTGAACCTGATCGGCATCCCGAAGACGATCGACAACGACCTCGGCCACACCGAGCGGGCGGTGGGCTTCAGCACCGCGGTGATGGTGGCGACCGAAGCGCTCGACCGCCTGCACGTCACCGCGGCCAGCCACAACCGGGTCATGGTGCTGGAGGTGATGGGCCGCGATGCCGGGCACATCGCCCTCACGGCCGGCGTCGCCGGCGGGGCCGACGTCATCCTGATCCCGGAGATCGCCTACGAGCTGGAACGGATCTGCGCCAAGGTCGAGGAGCGGCGCCGGGCGGGGCGCAATTTCTGCCTCGTCGTCGTCGCCGAATCGGTGCGCTCGATCGAGGGCCAGGCGCAGACCTACACCGACGCGCACGGCCAGTCCCGCTACGGCGGCATCGGCCGGGTGATCGCCGAAGCCGTCGCCGCCCGCACCGGGGCCGAGAGCCGGGTCACCGTGCTGGGCCACGTCCAGCGCGGCGGCTCGCCGGTCCCGCTCGACCGCGTGCTGGGCTCGGCCTTCGGCGTCGCCGCCGTCGACCTCGCGGCCAAGGGCCAATTCGACCGCGTGGTCGGCTGGCAGAACCGCCGCGTCGTGGACGTGCCGATCGCCGATGCCTGCTCGATGTACCAGGCGGTCAGCCCCGACGACCCGCTCGTCCACACGGCGCGAGGGCTCGGGATCTCGTTCGGGGATTAAGGCTTCGCTGCTGCGTTGCGAGCCATGAAGGTGGCGGGCGTGCCGTCCTCCGGGTTGACGAAGACGATGTCGGTGGGCTCCCGCCGCGGCGTATCGATCGAGAGGAAGACCAGGGGCTCCTCCAGGATCTCGGGGATGGCGTGCACGGTGCGGCGCTCGAAGAAGAGCAGCTGACCGGGGCCGAACTCGGCCTCGGTCGAGGGGTCCTCCATCCAGAACGTGCCGCGGCCGGAGAGGACGTAGAGATACTCGTCGCAGCCCTCATGGTAGTGCGGCGGGGTCGGCCGGTAGACGCGGAAGACGCGCGCACTCGCGGCCTCACGGTCGGTGAGGTAGGTGTCGACGAGCAGCGTCTGCGCCGTCTCGGGTAGGGCTGCGGCGATGGCGGCGACGTCGAAGCGCCCGGTCGAGGACCGGCCTGGCTCGGACATGGTGGCACTCCCAAGGGTGATCCTGCCGCCCGGAGACGTAACGTCCGGCGCGCGACTCTCAATCGTCGTGGCCGGCTCGAGCTTGCTCCGGTCCGGTTTGTCTCGCGGGCCGCGCCTGCCACCGTCCCTGGGTCGGGCACCCACAGCCAGCGACACTCCAGGATGATCTGGGCGTGCAGGGTTGCTTTATAGTTGTGAAGCGGCTGGCTAGTCTTCCTGGGCGGTGTCGTGACCCGCGATCGAATTGGCGGGAAGGTGCGCATGGCTGAAGCTCGACGGAGCCCTGCGGGCCTGCTGGTGAGTGCATCGCAGGCGTGGTCCTGCTCTCGGCAACCGCGTTCCTGGCCGGCATGTGGGCGGCGATGCGGGGGGTGTTCCCCTATCCGCAGGCGAGTGCCGCCTACAGCTACCTCGTATATGTGGCGCAGCTTGCCCGCAGAGGGCCGTACCGGGACGATGAGTTCCACCTACCCTGCCCGACCTCGACCGGGTCGCAGTCCGGGAGCGGCCATGTCCTGCTCACACTCTTCAATGGAGTGGCCTACGAGGCCCGCATCATCGCCCGCGACGGCACCACGAAGCAGCAGTGGAAGCTGGATCTTGCCGCGATCGTGGCGCGGAGCCCGCCGGCCGTCGAATGGACGGGGTGGAAGAATTTCTATCGGATCGACGGCGTTCATCTGACCCCGGAAGGGGATCTCTATCTGGCCATCTCGGGCACCCAGACCTACCCCGCAGGCATGGTGCTGGCACGGGCCGGGGCCGACGGCGCGGTGCGATGGACCGCACCCATCAACGCCCACCACGACGTGGCCGT